>NZ_KE387021.1:71433-305404 GCF_000430025.1 Flavobacterium suncheonense GH29-5 = DSM 17707 | reverse complement strand
CCCGTAAGCTTATGTATCGATTCCTGCGCCGCAAGGCGCAGGAGCTTAACTTTTTAATTGTCTTTCTTTATCTCAGTATGTTAAGATATTTTGTAATGTTGATCAGTAAAGCTGATTACCCTTGCATAACGACTTAAGGTGGTTATTGCGGCGGGGCTCACCTCTTCCCATTCCGAACAGAGAAGTTAAGCCCGCCTGCGCAGATGGTACTGCAATCCTGTGGGAGAGTATGTCGCCGCCTTTCTTTAGTGAAGCCCTGCTTGAAAAAGCAGGGCTTTATTTTTTTATAGGTACGGCGTGTCAGGCAAAGCCCTCGATCTGCCGCCTTTCTTTTGAAAAGCCCTTCATGAAAATGAAGGGCTTTTTTGTTTTTCAATAAATTGAAAAGGAAGTCCACCGGACTTCCTCCTCTTGAGATCAAATTCCTCCTTAATTTGATGGGGATTTTTTGTTTTTGATGTATTCTTGTTTTGAAAATCAATGCCTGCGTGAGGGATAGCAGCGGTATCCTTTTATGGAGCTCGCGGAATAAAAGATTTAGCGGATAGCCCGACCCTTGTGGTCACGTCCAAAAAAAAAAATCAACTCATAATGAATTGATTTTTAGTGAACTACTCTTTTTATTGATTAGTTTTTCAAATTCCGGTAGTAATCACAACAATTATTTACAGGACATGATTCGCATTTCGGATTGGTAGGCCGGCAGATTTCCCTTCCTAAGAATGAAATGGACATGCCGATTTCACCCCAAATGTGTTTCGGTAAAACCTGCATTAATTGTTTTTCCACTTTGTTTCCATCTTTGGATTCTGCTATTAGGCCGATTCTTGGCGCGACTCTAATTACGTGTAAATCAGCAATTATGCCTTCTGCCGGGGCCTGCATTTCGCGCATGATTACGTTTGCGGATTTTCTGCCGATACCTTTTAAAGCAACAAGTTTTTCCATGGTTAACGGAATATTTTTGTTTTCTTTCAGTTGTTGCGCTATTTCAAGTAACCAACTGGCTTTAGTGCCGAAATTTCTAACTTTTGAAATATGCGGAATCAGAGCATCAACATTAGAAACCGCTAAACTTTCCAGATTTGGATAGGCTTCAAAAAGGACAGGGGCAATTTTATTGATATTGGCATCGGAATCCTGCGCGGATAAAATCACCATCACCATTAACTGATAGAGATTCTCATACTCCAAAGGATGCTTTCTGCCTTTATATTTCTTAAGAAGCGGCTCTAAATTAGCAGCCCAATCGGTCGGATTATCGAATAAACTCATGCTTTATTTTTTACGGAAATCTAAAGATAAGGAATTTACACAATATCGTATGCCGGTTGGTGTTGGTCCGTCGTTAAAAACATGTCCTAAGTGGCCGCCGCATTTGGCACAGAGAATTTCCACGCGAAGCATGCCGTGTGAGGTGTCTTTTACATATTCGATTTTCCCCGGTAGCGATTCGTCAAAGGACGGCCAGCCACAATGGGATTCGAATTTGGAATTGCTTTCAAATAAAGGTTCACCGCAGGCTCCACAGCAGTAGGTTCCGTTTTCGAAATGCAGGTTATACTTACCTGTGTGCGGATATTCGGTGCCTTTCTGACGCAGGATACGGTATTTTTCTTCTCCTAATTCTGCTTTCCACTGTTCTTCGGATTTTTCTACGGAATAACTCATTTTTTTGCCGGAATAAATTTTATGGATACGGAATTGGTACAGAAACGTTTTCCGGTAGTCTGAACCGGTCCGTCATCAAAAACATGACCTAAATGACCGCCGCATTTGGCACAGGTAACTTCAATGCGTTCCATGCCAAAACTGGAATCGTTGTGATAGTTAACCGAACCTTTTATAGCCTGGTCAAACGAAGGCCAGCCGCATTCGGAATCGAATTTAGCATCGGAAGTGAATAATGGATTTCCACAGGCCGCACAAACATACATGCCTTTTTCAAAATGTTTCCAATATTCACCGGTAAAGGGGCGTTCGGTACCTTTTTCTCTTAGAACTTCGTACTGTTCCGGTGTTAATCTGGCTTTCCATTCGTTTTCTGTCTTTGGCATTGCATTAGTCGTTGCAGGTTGTGTGGCCTTTTTCTTTTCCTGTGCATTGCAGGATATGAAAAGACCTAAAACAAATAATAAAACAATTCTTTTCATGAGTTCTACTGAATAAATTCAACAATCTTTTTGATGACTTTGTGGTCACCCAAGATTTTCCGATGCCCTAATTCTTTGGTAATCATGATTTGTCCGTTGGTTAAATGCTGATGAATGTGATGCGCAGCCGAAACCGGTACATCGTCATCATTCTCATCATGAATTACCAAAACAGGAATCGAAACGTCCTTTGCTGCTATATACGCAGAATAACTGTTCATGGTTTCGCCCAGTCTGTTTTCGAAATCCGATTTCATACGCTGAGCGATATCGAGTTTGAGTTTTAGCTTCAGGACGAAATCGTTTAAAATGTCTTCCACCACATCACCGCTTCCAATGATAACGGCTTTTTTGATGTTTAATCCTCGTTTAATGGAGTTTAAAACAGTCATGCCTCCCAAAGAATGTCCGATGGCATATTCGAAAGGACCAAATTCTTTTTCGATTTGTAAGGCAGAAGCAATAAATTCCTTCATATTGCTGGTTTTTCCGGGTGCTTTTCCGTGTGCCGGCGCATCGAAACTAACAGTGGAATAGCCTTGTTTTAACAGCTCATCTGCAATTTTTACCAGTTGTGTTCCTCTTCCGGACCAACCGTGAACTAACAGGACTTTTTTTGCAGAAGTTCCGTATTGGTACACCATTACTTCTTTGTTAATGCTTTCTATTTTAAGAAGTTGTTGTTTGGAATTGGCGTCCATTTCAATTTCCCTTTTGGGAAGTTTATGGCGCATTGGTGTGGTAAAAAGTTTTATGGCAAATAGCGTGGCAAGTCTCGGAGATACGGTTTCCAGAGCTTTAGCAGTATAAAGAATGCCTTTTGGGATTTTAATGGTTTGCTGATGTTTGGGCTTTTTCATCTTCTGTAAAAATATACTGCAAGTTACTTCATTCTTCAAAAAAGGAATGATAAATAATTCTTAAATCTGTTTTGGCATTTTATTTGTAACTTAAAAAAATGATAATATTTTGTACCTTTATTAACCATCATAATAAGACAATTTATTAATTTTGTTTCTTAAAAATCTTACGTTATGAATTTAAAATCCGGTTTAATAGCAGCAGGTTCTTTAGCATTAGTAATGTCTTGTGCCAAGAATCCGTTTACGGGAAAAAGCACAATGGCTTTAGTATCTAACAGCGAAATATTTCCGTCTTCTTTCCAGCAATACAACCAGTTTCTTGGTGAAAATAAAGTGATTAAAGGCACAAAGGATGCCCAGAGAGTGGAAAATGTGGGGATGAAAATAAAAGTAGCTGCCGAAAAATGGCTGAATGCCAACGGTTATGAAGGTTACCTGAAAGATTATAAATGGGAATACAATTTGGTGGACAGTAAAGAAGTTAACGCTTGGTGTATGCCGGGAGGAAAAATCGTGTTTTACACCGGAATTTTACCAATCTGTAAAGACGATGCCGGAATGGCCACCGTTATGGGCCATGAGGTTGCACACGCCTTAGCCAATCACGGGCAACAGCGTATGAGCGCCGGAATGTTACAGCAGTTAGGAGCTGTAGGTGTTGGTGTGGCAACAGGCGGAAAAAGTGCAGAAACCCAACAAATTGCCATGACGGCTTATGGAGCCACTACAGAATTGGGCGGGATGCTGCCTTTTAGCCGCTCACACGAAAGTGAAGCGGATATGATTGGTCTTACCTTAATGGCTATTGCTGGGTACAACCCTGATAGCGCTGCGGATTTCTGGGTAAGAATGTCGGCTAATTCGGGAGGACAAAAACCGCCGGAATTTATGAGTACGCACCCTTCTGATGAAACGCGAATCAAAAAGATTAAAGAGTTGATTCCGCAGGCAAAAGCAGAAGCAGCCAAATTTGGTGTGAAGTTTTAACTGAAAAAAAATATGTATATTCGAATCCCGGTGCAAATCGGGATTTTTTTATACCAAATACCATTATGAAACAACTTGAAAAGGGAAGCGGTAAACTTTTAAATGCCTGGGCTTCTTACGATTGGGCTAATTCTGTATACAGTCTTGTTATTGCTTCGGCAGTTTTCCCCATATATTACGGTCAGCTTTTTAAGGACAAAGGAACTCAGGAAATCGAGGTTTTCGGAACCGTTTTAAAAAACACGGCGTTAATTAGTTTCATAACTGCTTTTGCCTTTTTGGTAGTGGCTTTTTTTTCTCCTTTATTATCGGGAATTGCAGATTATGTGGGAAATAAGAAAAACTTCATGCGCTTTTTCTGCTATTTAGGAGCGTTCTCCTGTATTGGATTGTATTGGTTTGATTTGGACAATATTTATGTGGGTTTGGCCTGTTATTTCTTGGGATTGATTGGTTTCTGGGGAAGCTTGGTTTTTTATAATTCCTATTTACCGGATGTCGCTTTTCCGGAGCAGCAGGACAGAATCAGCGCCAGAGGCTATTCCATGGGGTATATCGGAAGTGTAGTGCTTTTGATCATTAATCTGGCCATGGTTATGAACCCCGATGCTTTTGGAATTCACGGGGAAAACGCCTCCATAGTTGCCATGAAATATTCCTTTGTTTCGGTAGGAGTTTGGTGGATTGTATTCAGTCAGTATGCCTTTTATTATTTGCCGATCGGAAATGCGAACAGTGGTAAAATACATTCCGGAGTCCTTTTCAACGGTTTTAAAGAGTTGCGGAAAGTCTGGCATCAGTTGGAAGACAATTTAAGACTGAAGCGTTATCTGGCAAGTTTTTTTGTGTACAGCATGGCGGTGCAAACCGTAATGTTGGTCGCTACCTATTTCGGAGAACAGGAAATCGCCTGGAAAAACGATGACGAGAAAACAATGGGTTTAATTATCAGTATTCTGGTGATTCAACTGGTCGCGGTGTTGGGAGCAATACTGACGTCCAGAGCCTCCGAAAAATTTGGAAATATCAAAACACTAATTGTCATCAATTGTATTTGGGTGGTTATTTGTATCACGGCTTTTTTTGTAACCCTGCCGATTCATTTTTACCTTACCGCAGGATTTGTAGGTTTGGTTATGGGAGGAATTCAGGCACTTTCCCGTTCCACCTATTCAAAATTTCTTCCGGAAGACACGCTGGATACCGCTTCGTTCTTCAGTTTTTACGATGTGGCCGAGAAAATCGGGATTGTAATAGGCATGATGCTATATGGTTTTATAGACCAGATTACCGGAAGCATGCGCAATTCGATTGTGTTTTTAGCGTTGTTTTTTATCTCAGGTGTGATATTATTAACACGGGTGCCAAAAAAATAATGCTGAAAGAAAAATAATAGTATATTTGGAAAATTTTATAAAAAAAACTTAACCTGATAAATATGAAAAAACTAAAATCACTTGCTTTTTTTGCATTGTTTTTGTCTGCTTTGTCTTTTACTTCCTGTGACGGAGATGTTGAACCGTTAGATCCGGCTTTAAATCCAGGTGATGGAGGAGGTGGAGGAACACCATCCGGAGATTATTGGCCGGCAGCAGTGAATAATGAATGGACTATGGAGATGAACGGTGTAGAACAAACGCCGATGAAAATGATAGGAACAGATACCTTTAACGGTGCAACCTATTACAAATTTTCATCCCAATCCAGCGGAGGTGTTACCAGCGCAACAACATGGTTACATAAAGCAAATGGCGTTTATACGCTTAAAGTGGGTGATTTGAATCTTAATATGGGCGGAATTACCGGAACACAAACAGGTTACGAGATGGTTATTCTAAAAGATTTAGCCGTAGGACAAACCTGGAGTGGAACTTATCAACAATCAACAACTTATACAGGTATCCCTGCTATTGTACAATCAACAACTTATACAGGAACCATCGAAGAAAAAGGAATTACTTTAACCGTCGATGGTGTTGAATACACAGATGTTATCAAAGCACATATTTATCAGCATACAGAGTCTGAAACCTCAATGTCAATTGTAAATACAGATTACTGGTATGCTAAAAACGTAGGGCCGATCAAATCTGTAACTTATAGCGGTAGTGGAACTTACGAGAGTATTTTAGTAGACTATGTTCTACATTAAGAAATAAAATAACAGAATGTAAAAGCCCGGAATTACTTTCGGGTTTTTTTATGGCATAAAGATTGACTAATACTAATAAAGAATAGCAATAAAACGTAAATTTGTATTGATATTCAACAGGATAGCTGTTTTTTGTAAACCACGCAGTTATCTGTTTTTTATTGTTTAATGACAAAAAGTCCTAAAAATACTATGTCAAACCACAAATTACTTACACTTGACAACTTGTCACTTCAGGAAATCGATACGGATGCCGAATTAATTCCGTTATTAACTCCGGAAGATGAAGAAGAAATGACCAATGAAGCACTGCCTCAGGATATTTCCATACTGCCGTTGCGCAATACGGTGCTGTTTCCGGGCGTTGTAATTCCGATTACAGCCGGAAGAGATAAATCGATTAAGTTAATTAACGATGCCAACAACGGTAATAAAATCATCGGAGTTGTCGCTCAGAAAGATGAAAATGTTGAAGATCCGGGAGAGCAGGATATCCATAAAATCGGAACTGTTGCCCGAATTCTTCGTGTCTTGCGACTTCCTGACGGCAATACAACCGTAATCTTACAAGGAAAAAAGCGTTTCGAAATCGATAGTGTAACCACGGAAGAACCTTACTTAAAGGCTATAATCAAAGAAGTTCCGGAGGCAAGACCAACCGTAAGAGACAAGGAATTTCTGGCGATTATCGAATCGATAAAAGAACTGGCTATTCAAATCATAAAGGAAAGTCCGAATATTCCAACTGAGGCTACTTTTGCGATCCGTAATATTGAAAGTAATCCTTTCCTGATCAATTTTGTTTCGTCCAATATGAATTTAAACGTAGAGGAAAAACAAGGATTGCTTTCGGTTAACAATCTGAAAGAAAGAGCGTTGGAAACCTTGCGTTACATGAATATCGAGCAGCAGAAACTGGAGCTGAAAAACGATATTCAGTCGAAAGTGCGTTTTGATCTGGATCAGCAACAGCGTGAATATTTCCTGCAACAGCAAATGAAAACCATTCAGGAAGAATTGGGTGGCGTTTCACACGATCAGGAAATTGAAGACATGCGCGTAAAATCCAAATCCAAAAAGTGGAATGAAAAAGTAGCGCAACATTTCGATAAAGAGATTGCCAAATTACAGCGTATGAATCCGCAATCGCCGGATTTCAGTATTCAGCGCAATTATCTGGAACTGTTTCTGGAACTGCCCTGGAATGAATATTCGACCGATAAATTCGATTTAAAAAACGCCCAGAAGATTTTAGACCGCGATCATTTCGGTTTGGAAGATGTGAAAAAACGAATCATCGAACATTTAGCGGTTTTAAAGCTGCGCAACGACATGAAATCGCCAATCATTTGTCTGTACGGACCTCCGGGCGTAGGAAAAACATCCATCGGAAAGTCGATTGCCGAAGCTTTGGGACGACAATATGTTCGCATGTCCTTAGGCGGTTTGCGCGACGAAGCCGAAATCCGCGGACACCGAAAAACCTACATTGGAGCCCTTCCGGGAAGAATCATTCAGAACATCAAAAAAGCGGGCACTTCCAATCCGGTTTTTGTGTTGGATGAAATCGATAAATTGTCCTCAAGCAACAGTGGAGATCCGTCTTCGGCCTTACTGGAAGTTTTAGATCCGGAACAAAATTCGGATTTTTACGATAATTTCCTTGAGATGGGTTACGACTTGTCAAAAGTGATGTTTATCGCCACTTCAAACAGTTTGTCCAGCATTCAGCCGGCGTTGCGCGACCGTATGGAAGTGATCAACGTGAGCGGTTATACCATTGAAGAAAAAATCGAAATCGCGAAACAGCATTTGTTGCCAAAACAGTTGAAAGATCACGGTTTAACAGCGAAAGATCTGCAAATTGGTAAAAAACAGCTTGAAAAAATTATTGTAGGTTATACCCGTGAATCCGGAGTGCGCGGTTTGGAAAAACAAATTGCGTCTATGGTTCGAAATGCGGCCAAATCCATCGCTTTGGAAGAAGAATACAACAAAAAAGTAACTGATGAAGATATCGTTAAAGTATTGGGTGTGCCGAGAATGGAGCGCGACAAATACGAAAACAACGAAACGGCCGGAGTCGTAACAGGGTTAGCCTGGACCAGTGTTGGCGGTGATATTTTGTTTATCGAATCGATTATTTCCAAAGGAAAAGGCAACATGACCATGACCGGAAATTTAGGAACGGTGATGAAAGAATCGGTAACCATTGCCTTGGAATACATCAAAGCCAATGCCGAAAAATTAGGCATCAGCCCGGATGTTTTGGCGAATTACAACGTACACATTCACGTTCCGGAAGGCGCTACGCCAAAAGACGGACCAAGTGCCGGTGTGGCGATGTTAACGTCTTTGGTATCAAGTTTTACCCAAAAACGCGTGAAGAAAAGTCTGGCCATGACCGGTGAAATCACCTTACGCGGAAAAGTGTTGCCGGTGGGCGGTATCAAAGAGAAGATTCTGGCGGCTAAAAGAGCAAACATCAAAGAAATCATTTTATGTTATGAAAACAAACGTGACATTGATGAAATTAAAGCAGAATATTTAGAAGGTTTAACCTTTCATTATGTAGATAAGATGAGTGAAGTACTCGATATCGCCATCACCGATCAGAAAGTTAAGAATGCCAAGAATATAGCTTAATAATATCAAGTATTACCAAGAGATTCCAATTTAGCTTTTAAGTTGGAATCTCTTTTTTTGTGAAATCTCGTATATAATTTTATCTTCGCAATTGCGTTATACATTCAGAAATACAGAATAATGTTAAAAAAAATAGCCAGTCTGACCATTTTACTTGTCTGCACGTTAAGTTACAGTCAGATTGGAGGAAAATACACCTATCAGTTTCTGAATCTGGTAACCTCGCCGCGTCAGGCTGCGTTGGGCGGAAAAACCCTTACCATTTACGATCAGGATGTGAATCAGGGCATTTACAATCCGGCTACGATAAACGCAGAGATGGACAACCACTTGGCGTTAAATTACGGCAGTTATTTCGGAGAAGTAAGTTACGGTACGGGTGCTTATGCCTACACTTGGGACAGACACGTGCAAACCCTGCATGTCGGGGTAAACTATGTCAACTACGGTAGTTTTGAAGGGTATGACGAAATGGGACTGAAAACCTCCGATTTTACCGGAAGCGAAATGGCACTTTCTTTCGGCTATGCCTACAACATTCCCTGGACACCCATTTATGTTGGCGCCAATGTGAAACTGATTTCTTCCACTTTGGAATCCTATAATTCCTTTGGAGCCGCCGCCGATTTCGGAGCTTTGTATATTGATGAAAAAAACGACATTAACATTGCCATAGCAGTTCGTAATGTCGGAACACAGCTTACGACTTATGCCGGTGAACGCGAAAAACTGCCTTTGGAAGTGATGGCCGGAATTTCGCAGGAACTCGAAAATGTGCCGTTGCGTTGGCATTTAACGCTGGAAAATCTGCAGGAATGGAATATTGGTTTCAGCAATCCAAACCGGTCTGAGCAAACCATTGACGGTCCGGCTAAGGAAGAAAAAGTGGGTTTTGTAAACAACGCATTGCGCCACGTAATTATAGGTGCCGAACTGTTTCCGAAAAAAGCGTTTAACGTTAGGTTGAGTTATAATTTCAGAAGAGGCGAGGAGCTCCGAATTGTGGAGCAGCGTAACTTTTCGGGAATTTCTGCCGGTTTCGGACTTCGCTTCAATAAAATAAAATTTGATTATTCTTATTCGCGTTATACCGTAGCGGCTAACATGAGTCTCTTCGGCTTAACGCTTAATTTACAATAGCATTTTGAAAAAAATAACCATTGCCATCGACGGATTTTCCTCCACCGGGAAAAGTACACTTGCGAAACAGTTAGCCAAGCAATTAGGGTATGTTTATGTGGATACCGGCGCCATGTACCGGGCCGTAACGCTGTATGCCATGCAAAATGGTTTTGTTTCCGAGTCGCATTTAAACAAAGAAGCTTTGATACAAAGCCTGCCCAATGTAAAGCTGCATTTTGAATTCAATCCGGATTTGGGTTTTGCCGAAATGTACCTGAACGGAATCAATGTGGAAACCGAAATCCGAACCTTAGATGTTTCAAGATTGGTGAGTAAAGTGGCCGAAATCTCGGAAGTTCGCGCTAAATTAGTGGAACAGCAGCAGGAGATGGGCAAAAACAAAGCCATTGTGATGGACGGCCGCGACATCGGAACCGTGGTTTTTCCGGATGCCGAACTGAAAATATTCATGACCGCAAGCCCGGAAACCAGAGCGCAACGCCGTTATGATGAGCTTTTGGAAAAAGGTCAGTCTGTAAGTTTTGCAGATGTTTTGCAAAATGTAAAAGAACGCGATTATATCGATACCAACCGAGAGGATTCTCCTTTGGTAAAGGCAGACGACGCCATAGTGGTAGACAATTCCGCCATGGACCGCACCGAACAGTTTGAATTAGTACTGAATATTGTAAAAGACAAATTGAAGTAAATCTAACCGTCATTTCCATAAAAAAACAGCTTTAAAAAGGAAGTTTAAAAAACAGAATTCTCCGAAAATCTGTAAATTATTCATCATACTCTTAAATCCAGAGTAAGTTCCGCAACAAAACCGGAATTTATTTTGGATTTTTTGTTTTTAGTGTTAGATTTACCGGCTTTTTTAAATTTACCAAAACCACATGAATATTAAAATCAGATTAACTTTAATGAGCTTCCTGCAATTCTTTGTTTGGGGAGCCTGGCTTATAACCGTTGGTAATTATTGGTTCGGAACAAAACAATGGAGTGGTGCCGAGTTTGGAGCGATTTTTTCCACTTTGGGAATTTCTTCCATCATTATGCCGGCGCTGACCGGAATCGTGGCAGACCGTTGGATTAATGCAGAGCGTTTGTACGGTGTTTTGCATATCTTGGGAGGTTTGGCTTTAGCGTATATTCCGCAGGTGGACAACCCGACTACGTTCTTTTGGGTGATTTTTGCGTCGATGTTGTGTTATATGCCGACGATTTCGCTGTCCAATTCGATTGGTTATACCATTTTAAAGAGCAATAATTTTGATGTGGTAAAAGTGTTTCCGCCCATTCGTGTTTGGGGAACCGTAGGTTTCATTGTAGCGATGTGGATAACGAATTTAACCGGAAATAAAGCTTCCGCTAATATGTTTTACATTTCAGCTATAGCGGCTGTAATTCTGGGGCTTTATTCGTTTACGTTGCCGGCTTGTCCGCCGCAGAACAAAACATCAAAAGATGCTTCATTGATACAATCATTGGGTTTAAATGCTTTCAAGCTTTTTGCCGATTATAAGATGGCTTTGTTTTTCATCTTTTCGATGTTTTTAGGAGGCGCTTTGCAGTTAACGAATATGTATGGCGATACCTATTTGTCTGAGTTTGAAAAGATTCCACAATATGCAGATTCTTTTGTGGTGCGCTATTCAACTATTATTATGTCGATTTCGCAGATTTCGGAGACTTTGTTTATTTTGGCGATTCCGTTTTTCCTGAAGCGTTTCGGAATTAAGCAGGTAATGCTGATTTCGATGCTGGCTTGGGTGTTACGTTTCGGTTTGTTTGCTTACGGCGATCCGGAAGGCGGTTTGTGGATGATTATCCTGTCGTGTGTGGTTTACGGAATGGCATTCGATTTCTTTAATATTTCAGGTTCTCTTTTTGTGGAGACGACTACCGATTCTAAAATTCGTTCTTCGGCTCAGGGATTGTTTATGATGATGTCCAACGGTTTCGGAGCGTTTTTCGGCGGATTAATCAGCGGATATGTGATTGATACCTATTTTACGGTTAATGGTCAAAGAGACTGGCATAACATCTGGCTGGCGTTTTCGGTTTACGCTTTGGTAATTGCGATTGCCTTTGCGGTGTTGTTTAAGCACAAGCACAATCCGAAGGATGTGGAGAATATTGCACATTAAATACAAATAATGACTTATAAAGAAGCCTTTTTGAATTTTCAGAAAGGTTTTTTTATTTCCACGATGTACTAAAACAATCCAAAAAATGTTAGTATTTTTAGGTTTGTTAATCGCTCGAACCTGATATTAATAATGATTTTGCCTAAATGATTGTTATCTATGAGATTAGAAAAAGTAACCGTAGTAGAAAGTATCTCCAAAGAAGATTTTATTAAAAATTACTTTAAGCCTCAAAAGCCGTTACTTATAAAAGGTTTTGCCAAGCAATGGGAAGCCTTTGAAAAATGGAATCTGGATTATATTTATGAAAAGGCAGGGGAACAGGTAGTGCCGCTTTACGATAATAAACCGGCCAGTGCTTCTAAAAGTTCCGATGCGCCGGTTACTCATATGAAGTTTAGGGATTATATCAGCAAAATCAAAAAAGAACCTTCCGATTTGCGTATTTTCTTTTACATCATCACAGACAGAATGCCCGAGTTGTTGAAAAATTTCGCCTATCCGGATTTGGGAATGAAGTTCTTCAAACGTTTGCCTACTTTGTTTTTCGGTGGGAGCGAAGCCCGCGTTTTAATGCATTACGATGTGGATTTAGGGGATTTCATTCATGTACATTTTGAAGGGAAGAAACGTATTTTGTTGTTTGATCAGAAGCAATCGGCGTTTTTGTACAAAGTACCACTTTCCGTACATACGATTTATGAAGTGGATTATGAAAACCCCGATTACGAAAAATTCCCGGCTTTGAAGTATGCCGAAGGCTATGAGATTTTTATGGAACACGGCGATGCGCTTTACATTCCCGGTGCGTTTTGGCATTTTAACCGTTATTTGGATGCGGGTTTCTCCCTTTCGTTAAGGGCTTTGCCTAACCGTCCGATACAGTTTACCAATATGCTGTACCATGTTTTTGTGATGCGCTATACCGATAAGCTGATGCGTAAACTTTTCAAGCAAAAATGGGTCGATTTTAAACAGGAATGGGCCTATAAAAAAACAGCTAAAAAACTGAAAAAGCATTTGCGAGAAACTGCGTAATATACAAGACCCGATGTTTCATCGGGTTTTTTGTTGGCTGGTATTCAATACAGTTTTTCTAATAGCCCCGATTGAAGAAAGCGCCATGCGCGCCGGAAAGCGGGAATTTCGTTTTCCAGAAATGCCGGAACCATTCGCTCCAGAATATTCAAAACTCTTTTTTCTTTGTTTTTGGTTCTATTCTCTTGCTCAAAACTTTGGTAATTAAAGATTTATTTGTACTTTTGCACACCTTTTGGCGCGAAGTGTTTCCTTTAGGTATCAATCATTTATATGTAAAACGCTTCTGTTTTTTCTAACGCATTACGAAACACGAGAGGAACAGAATACAAATTTTTTATCAGACATGTCTGAATTACAAAAAACACAAGAAGAGTTTTTAGCAAATTTTAACTGGCACAACTTCGAAGAAGGTATCGATGCAGTAGACGCTCAAAACCTTAAAGAATTCGAAGATTTAGTAGCTAAAACATTCATCTCTACCGATGCTGAAGAAGTAGTGGAAGGTGTAGTGGTTAGAATTACTGAAAGAGACGCTATCGTTGACATCAACGCTAAATCTGAAGGTGTTATCTCTTTAAATGAGTTCCGTTACAATCCGAACTTAAAAGTGGGTGACAAAGTGGAAGTATTAATCGACGTTCGTGAGGACAAATCAGGTCAGTTAGTATTATCACACAGAAAAGCACGTACAATCAAAGCTTGGGATAGAGTTATCGCTGCTAATGAGTCTGGAGAAATCGTTAACGGTTTCGTGAAATGCAGAACTAAAGGTGGTATGATCGTTGACGTATTCGGAATCGAGGCGTTCTTGCCAGGTTCTCAAATTGACGTGAAACCTATCCGTGATTACGATCAATATGTAAACAAAACTATGGAATTCAAAGTGGTGAAAATCAACCACGAATTCAAAAACGTTGTTGTTTCTCACAAAGCGCTTATCGAAGCTGATATTGAAGTACAGAAAAAAGAAATTATCGGTCAATTAGAAAAAGGACAGGTATTAGAAGGTGTTGTTAAAAACATTACTTCTTACGGTGTATTCATCGACTTAGGAGGTGTAGACGGATTAATCCACATCACTGACTTATCTTGGTCTAGAATCAACCACCCATCTGAAGTTCTTGAATTAGATCAAAAACTGAACGTGGTAATCCTTGATTTCGATGATGAGAAAACAAGAATCCAATTAGGTTTAAAACAATTACACCCTCACCCGTGGGATGCTTTAGATGCTAACTTAAAAGTGGGTGACAAAGTGAAAGGTAAAGTTGTAGTTCTTGCGGATTACGGTGCTTTCATCGAAGTGGCTGAAGGTGTTGAAGGTTTAATCCACGTTTCTGAAATGTCTTGGTCTACACACTTAAGAAGTGCTCAGGATTTCGTAAAAGTTGGGGATGTTGTTGAGGCAGTTATCTTAACTTTAGACAGAGAAGAAAGAAAAATGTCTTTAGGTATCAAACAATTAACACAAGATCCTTGGACTGATATCACGGCTAAATATCCTGTAGGTTCTAAACACACAGGTATCGTTAGAAACTTTACTAACTTCGGTATTTTCGTAGAGTTAGAAGAAGGAATCGACGGTTTAGTATACATCTCTGACCTTTCTTGGACTAAGAAAATCAAACACCCATCTGAATTCGTTAACGTAGGTGACAAATTAGATGTTGTGGTATTAGAATTAGACGTAGAAGGACGTAAATTGTCTTTAGGTCACAAACAAACTACAGCTAACCCTTGGGATAAATACGAAGAGGCTTTCGCGGTTGGAACAATCCACAACGGAACTATCGCTGAAATCGTAGACAAAGGTGCTACTGTAGAATTTGGTGATGATATCGTGGCTTTCATTCCTACTCGTCACTTAGAAAAAGAAGACGGTAAGAAATTGAAAAAAGGAGAAACGGCAGACTTCAAAGTAATTGAGTTCAACAAAGAATTCAAAAGAGTAGTGGCTTCTCACACGGCTATCTTCCGTGAAGAAGAAGAGAAAAACGTGAAAGCTGCTGAGTCTAACAATGTTGCTTCCTCTTCAAACAATGCTGAAAAATCAACTTTAGGTGATATCGATGCATTAGCTGAACTAAAAGCTAGAATGGATAAAGGAGAGTAATCTTTTTATTCTTAAATATTGAAAATCCCAACCGTTACCGGTTGGGATTTTTTTGTAAGAAAAATCTAGATACGATATATTTACACCACTAAATCTACTTAAATGAAGAAATTTTACTTTTTATTAATTCTTTTTAGCATTATATCAGTTTCGAAGGCACAGGTTATTACCTTTTCGGATACAAATTTAGAATCAGCAATTTTATTGTCGAGTCCGAGTAATAATACAGCTAAAGATTTTAATAATAATTTTGTTGCAGTTGATGTTAATGAAAATGGATTGATTGAACTGAGTGAAGCTTTATTGATTAAAGAGTTATATCTTGAGAACAGGAGTATTGTTTCATTAGAAGGGATAGGTTATTTTGTAAACCTAACTTCTTTAGACTTTAATTTTAATCAGGTTTCAAACACTGATTTAAGCGCATTGGTAAATTTGGAGAAGCTTCATTGTTCGACAAATCAGATTACCTCTTTATTAGATTTAAATTTATCTCCAAATGTTAATTTAAACACATTGGATTGCAGTTTTAATTCGCTAACAGATTTAGATTTAAGTATATTTACTGGTTTGACTTATGTTGAATGTTCGAATAATTTTATTCAAGATTTAAATCTTACTAATTTGCATAGTCTTACAGAGTTATATTGTGTAAACAACCAACTTACAGCTTTAAATGTTTCTGATTCTGAAATGCTTAACATTGTTGACTGTTTTAATAATTATATTCAAACGTTAGATTTTAGTCATGTAACATACGGGTCTTTTGGCTTTAGTTGTGACAACAATCAGCTAAGAAGTCTTTTTGTGAAAAACGGACAGTATAATAATTTTAATTTTTCTGGAAACCCAACGCTTGAGTATATATGTGTTGATGAGGCGGAATTAGATGATATACAAGCAATGGTAAGCGTAAATGGGTATTCAAATTGTGTTGTAAATTCATATTGTTCTTTTGTTCCTGGAGGTAGATTTTACACTATACAAGGTAATTCTAAATTTGATGATAATAATAACGGTTGTGATGTTTTGGATTCAACATTTCAAAACTTAAAATTCAGTATTTCTGAGGGAATAAATAGCGGAACTTTCATTTCAGATACTTCAGGAAATTATTCTATTACTGTGCAGGCAGGAACACATACTATAACTCCGGTCTTGGAAAATCCATCCTATTTCTCTGTTTCACCCGCTAATGTTGTTGTAGATTTTCCAACACAACCATCTCCATTCACTCAAAACTTCTGCTTAACAGCCAATGGAGTACATCAAGATTTGGAAGTTGTATTATTCCCTACAAACCCTGCAAGACCTGGTTTTGATAGTTATTATGCCTTAATATATAAAAACAAGGGAAATCAAATACAATCAGGGGCTATTTCTTTGAGTTTTGAAGATTCAAAAATGGACTTATTATCAGCTTCTCCAATGCCTAATAGTCAATCTGTTGATAATTTGAGTTGGGATTTTACCAATTTGCAACCATTAGAAAGCAGAGTTATTTACTTCACAATGAATATTAATGCTCCAACTGACATACCTTCAGTTAATATTGGAGACCAGTTGAATTTTACCACCACAATAACATCAATGGTTGGTGATGAAGTGCCTTATGATAATATTTCTGCTATCAAACAAATTGTTGTGGGTTCTTACGATCCCAACGATAAAACTTGTTTGGAAGGAGCTGTAATTTCGCCAAGTGAAGTAGGGAAGTACGTGCACTACGTAATCCGTTTTGAAAACACCGGAACTTATCCTGCTGAAAATATCGTAGTAAAAGACATGATTGATACCACAAAATTTGATGTGAACTCAATTGTTCCAATCAAAGGCAGTCACGATTTTTATACCAGAATCAACGGCAACAAAGTAGAATTCATCTTCGAAAACATCAACTTACCTTTCGACGATGCCAACAACGACGGTTACGTAGCCTTCAAAATCAAAACCAAGCCAACTTTGGTAAACGGCGATACTTTCAGTAATTCAGCAAACATTTATTTCGATTACAACTTCCCGATTGTAACCAACACAGCTACCACAACAATTCAGGCGTTAAGCACTCAGGATTTTGAGTTTGGACAATATTTCAATGTATATCCGAATCCGGTAAATACTGTTCTGAATATTGACACTAAACAAACTATCGAAGTAAGCTCTATCAGCATTTACAACCAATTAGGACAGTTAGTTGTTGTGGTTCCAAGTGCGCAAAATGTGAAAACGGTTGATGTTTCGAGTTTGGCTTCCGGGAATTATTTTATCAAAATCAATTCGGATAAAGGAACTTCTAACGCTAAGTTTATCAAGAGATAAAATCAGAAAATAGTCTGAAATAATCCCGATTGCAGTTTGTGGTCGGGATTTTTTTATCCGCCAAAATTACTGTTCCAGATGTTCACGTTGAAGTTTTTTCCTTTCGAAACAAAAAAGTAAATCGCAATGGCGCACCAGTATTTGAACAGAAAAAGAAAGGAAATCAACCGGAAAGTTGTCGGTTCGGCTTTGCCATAGAAATTATCGGGTAGTGCCATACTGCACAGCACACTGATAAGGACAAGGGTTAGTAACAGCCAGCCTAAATTCCGGAAAGGCAGTACCAGCCATTTTCGCAGCGGATGCAAATCATTGCCCCATTTGTGAATCAGATAGTAATAATCGTTGCCGATGGGCGCAAACAGAATCGGGTCGTTGTATTTTTTCAGTTGGAATACTTTAGACGGCGCCATGAGTTTAAAGCCGCTCAATGTGGTGTGATGCCGTTTTTCAAGATGACTGATTTTCGTGATAACTTCCTCCGGAAAAGGAACTTTGTACAAATGACTGTCCAGAAAACGCAGACGATAATCAATACAAATGGCTTTTATCTGATCGATATGGAAAATATTCTCAGTTTCCAGCAAATCGAAAACAAAAGCATTCTCAGTATTTTGATTTTTAGAACTCAGTTTTTTCCGGATTGCGGAGCGTTTGGCTTCATTTTCAGCCAATATCTTCTCAACAGACGCTAACTGCTCTGAAATGATTCCGGTTTTTTGCCGCTTAAGAATCAGTTTCTCGCGAATATCCGTTGGTTTTAGAAGCATAAGAGCTGTATTTGTAATCAGCTCTAATTTAGTGATTTAGTGGCTGAAAATCAAGTTTTTAACTTTGTTATTTGCAATAAAAAAATCCTGCAAAACGGGTCTGCAGGATTTTGTATGTATGGTTTCTTTTTTTATCGCAAGGTAGCACCAACTTCTTTCTCGAAATTTTGTTGCAGCTTACTCATAATTTTGTCAATCTGAGCATCGGTAAGCGTTTTGGAGCTGTCTTGCAGCGTAAAACTCACCGCATACGATTTTTTGCCTTCCGGAAGGTTTTTACCCCGATATACGTCAAACAGGTTTACTTCTTTAAGCAACGATTTCTCCGTTTGTTTCGCGATTTCGTAAATCTGTTCGAAACCAACCGAAGCATCAAGCAATAAGGCTAAATCTCTGCGAACTTCCGGATATTTTGGAATGTCTGTAAATTTAATCTTTGTGCTTATCGCTTTTAAAACGGTTTCCCAGTTGAAATCAGCAAATAAAACTTCCTGTTTGATATCGAAATGCTTCAAAACCGATTTTTTAACGGTACCGAACTCCACCAAAGTATCTGTTCCGACATTCAGGCGAACACCTTCGGCAAAAACATCGCTTTCCAAAGGCTTGGTGATGGTTTTGGCAATTCCCAATCGGGATAAAATGGCGTTGATGTATCCTTTGAAAAGGAAGAAATCCGATGCTTTTTCAGGCGTCGTCCAGGATTCCATCAAACGGTTTCCGGTTACGGTTAACGTCAAATGTTTGTGTTCTTCATAGCCTGAAATCGGTTTATGGTAAGATTTCCCGAATTCAAATAATTTTAAATCGGAATTTCTTCGGTTGATGTTATACGACACCGCTTCCAAAGCACTGAACAACAACGATTGGCGCATGGCCGACAAATCACTGCTCAACGGATTCAGCATCAGAACATTGTGCTCTTCTTTCAGTTTTTCCGACAGCGAAACGTATTCCGGTGAGGTTAACGAGTTGGCCATCATTTCATGGAATCCCAACGAAGTCAGCTGATTAGCCACAATATTCTGAATCTTGTAATCTTCCGTTCGCGAGGAATTGGAAATCGAAGCGTTCAGTTTGGTGGTAAAATTGATGTTGTTGTAACCGTAAACGCGCAAAATTTCCTCAATTACATCGATTTCGCGCTGTACATCCACACGGTAGGACGGAATGACCAATCCTAAACCGGCATCGGAAACACTGTTTACTTTAATATCTAAGGAAACCAAAATTTTCTTGATTGTTTCTTTCGGAATTTCCTGTCCGATGATTTTGTTTACGTTGTTGAAATTCAACAGCACGGAAAAATCCTCAATTTTTTTCGGATACAAATCAATTGGATCGGAAGTAATTTCCCCGCCTGCAACCTCCTGAATTAACAAGGCCGCACGTTTTAACGCATATTCGGTAATGTTCGGATCGATTCCTCTTTCAAAACGGAACGAAGCATCGGTACTTAAACTGTGTCGTTTGGCAGTTTTTCGCACGGAAACCGGATTGAAATAAGCACTTTCAAGGAAAATCGTAGAAGTACTTTCCGTTACCCCCGAATTTTTTCCGCCAAACACACCCGCAATGCACAGTGGGCCGATTTCATCACAAATCATTAAATCTTCTTCGTGCAAAATGCGCTCCACGTCGTCCAGTGTAGTGAATTTTGTGCCTCCGGGAAGGGTTTTAACAATCACTTTGTTGCCTTTTATTTTGGCTGCGTCAAAAGCGTGTAACGGCTGTCCTAATTCGTGTAACACATAATTGGTTACATCGACTATGTTGTTTTTTGGCGTTAATCCGATGGCTTTCAGACGGTTCTGCAACCAGCTTGGCGATGGCTTTACCGTGATGCCGGAAATGGTAACCCCGCAATATCTCGGCGCTAATTTTGAGTCTTCAACTTTAACGTCGATTTTTAAGGTTCGTTTTTCCACTTTGAACTTGCTTACCGAAGGCGTCATCAGTTCGGAATGGTTGATGCCTTTCTGAATCAGTCCGGCACGCAAATCTCTAGCAACACCCCAATGGCTCATTGCATCAGCACGGTTAGGCGTTAAACCGATTTCAAACACTTCATCGGTTTCAATGTTGAATACTTTCGAGGCCGGTGTACCCGGAGTCAGTTTTTCATCCAGAACCATAATCCCGTCATGACTTTCGCCCAACCCCAATTCGTCTTCGGCACAAATCATTCCGTGGCTTTCTTCCCCGCGGATTTTTCCTTTTTTGATTTCAAATGCATTTCCTTCTTTGTCGTACAATTTTGTTCCGATTGTGGCTACCGGTACTTTCTGCCCCACGGCAACATTTGGCGCTCCGCATACAATCTGAACCGGTGTTCCCGCACCGATATCCACGGTAGTAACTTTTAGTTTGTCGGCGTTAGAATGTTGAACACAAGTAAGTACATGACCTACCACAACGCCTTCCAATCCGCCTTTTAAACTTTCAAATTTATCCACACCTTCAACCTCAAGACCTAAATCTGTAAGCAGGGCGGCTGTTTCTTCCGAACTCCAATCTGTTTTAATGAATTGTTTTAACCAATTGTAGGATATGCGCATTTCTGTATCGTTTTATAAGTGTGCAAAGATAGTTATTTTTCATTGTTTTGTGCTTTCCAACCCGTCAAAAAAAGCAGATTATTTACAGGATTTCGGTAACGTGTTTTTCAATGTTCTCAGCTATTTTTTTCGTAGGCAAATCATTTTCATCATTCCCGAACGGATCTTCAATTTCTTCGGCAATTAATTCCAGACTGGCCAGCACGTAGAAGATGAAAACTACTACCGGAACCACATAATAACCCAGACTGAAAACATAGCCAAAAGGCAACGTCATCACGTAAAAGAAAATGAATTTTTTGATGAAAGCACTGTACGAGTAGGGAATGGGCGTGTTTTTGATGCGCTCACAGGCACCGCAAATGTCGGTAAACGACTGAATTTCCGCGTTGAGAATAATCAACTGATCGCCGGTTATTTTCCCTGAAGTGTACAAATCGTTTACTTTCTGAAACAACATTTTCGCAACCTGATTCGGACGGTGTTTCTCGTGGTCGATTTTTAAATCCAGCCCGTCAAAAAGCATCAAACCCGTTTCTTCATTTTTCAGGTGTTTGTTCAAAATGGAAGCATAACTGGAAATCAAATTGCGGAAGTATGTTTTATCCTGCTCGTCGTTTAAAATAGCAGACAGTTTGATGGCGAGATTCCTACTGTTGTTAACCAGGCTTCCCCATAATTTCCGGCCTTCCCACCAGCGGTCATAGGCAGTATTCGTGCGGAACACAAGCAAAAGAGAAATTACAAAACCCAACATCCCATGCATGATGGTAATGTTTTTTACATGGCTGTTCTCAGACAGTTTCCAGTATTCCATTTCCAGATAACCCACGCCGTACGAGTACAAACCAATTAAAATCATCATCGGAATCAGTTGCCGAAACGTATCGGATTTATGAAATCGGAAAATAAAAGTAATCCAGTCTTTTGGGTTGTATTGAACCATTTTTTATAAAGTTGCTAAGTTATGAGTTGTAAATTATAAGTTGTTCCCTTTTCCCTTCTAACTAATATAATTCCAGATGCTCTTCTTTTTTCCGAGTTCGATAAAAACCCGTCGTAAAGTCTGGTGTTCCGGTTTTTCCATGGCAGCATCGTCCTTTAAAAGCCGGATGGCGTGATGGCGCGCGAATTGCAGAATTTCCCGGTCTTTTACCAAATCGGCTATCTGTAAGTTAAGCACACCGCTTTGCTGGGTTCCCATGATGTCGCCCGGGCCGCGGAGTTTTAAATCGACTTCGGCTATTTCAAAACCGTCGTTGGTGGCGCACATGGTTTCGATTCGGGTTTTGGTATCGTTGCTTAATTTATGACCGGTCATCAGAATACAGTAACTCTGTTCGGCGCCACGACCTACACGGCCTCTTAACTGATGCAATTGCGACAATCCGAAGCGCTCGGCACTTTCAATAATCATCACACTGGCATTCGGCACATTGACGCCTACTTCGATAACGGTTGTGGCCACCATGATATTGGTTTTCCCTTCGGCGAAGCGTTTCATTTCGGCATCTTTTTCCGCGGGTTTCATCTGTCCGTGAACAATTGAAACGGAATATTTAGGTAGTGGAAAATCACGCGTAATACCATTATAGCCATCCATTAAATCTTTATAATCCATTTTCTCAGATTCCTGAATCAGCGGATAAACTATATAGATTTGTCTGCCTTTTTCAATTTCGTCCCGAATGAATTTCCACACTTTTAAGCGGTTGTTATCGTAACGATGCACGGTTTGAATCGGTTTTCGTCCCGGCGGCAGTTCATCAATCACGGAAATGTCCAAATCGCCGTATAAACTCATCGCTAAAGTTCTCGGAATAGGTGTGGCGGTCATCACCAAAACATGTGGCGGCACTTCGTTTTTCTTCCACAATTTGCTGCGCTGTTCCACCCCGAAACGATGTTGTTCGTCAATAATAGCGAGTCCTAAATTTTTGAACTGCACTTTATCTTCCAGCAAAGCATGCGTTCCGATAATGATATGCAGACTGCCGTTTTCGAGTTCCTCGTGAATCACTTTTCGGTCTGCCGTTTTAGTGGAACCGGTCAGCAGTTTTATGTTGAGGTTTAAGTCTTTAGCTAATTCTGTAATACCGTTAAAATGTTGTGTGGCTAGAATTTCAGTCGGTGCCATCAGACAGGCCTGAAAACCGTTATCCAAAGCCAGAAGCATGCTCATTAAGCCGACGATGGTTTTTCCCGAACCCACATCGCCCTGAAGCAAACGGTTCATTTGGGCATTGCTGCCTAAATCGTTGCGGATTTCTTTCAGCACCTTTTTTTGGGCGTTGGTCAAATCGAACGGCAGATGATTATTGTAAAATGTCGTGAAATAATCGCCTACTTTTTCAAACGGATGGCCTTTTATTTTGTGTTTGCGGATAAGGTTTTTGGTTATCAGCTGCAGCTGAATGAAGAACAATTCTTCAAACTTCAGCCGGAATTGCGCCTTAGCCAAAAGTTCCTGATTTTTAGGAAAATGAATGTTGAATAACGCCGCATTTTTAGGTATCAGTTTTAATTCTTCCATCAAATACCCCGGTAAAGTTTCAGTGAACAAAGACTGGGTTTCAAGAAACAACTGCTGCATCATTTTATTGATGACTTTGTTGGAAATCCCTTTGTTGGCAAGCTTTTCCGTGCTCGGATAAACGGGTTGCATCGCACTGCGCAAACTGGCTTTGTGTTCTTCGAGCAGTTCCATTTCCGGATGTGCCATATTGAAAACGCCGTTGAAGGAAGAGGTTTTTCCGAAAATCACATAAGGCACATTGATTTTTACCGCTTCCCGAATCCATTTAATGCCCTGAAACCAAACGAGCTCCATTTGTCCGGTATCATCTACAAAAGTGGCAACAAGCCGTTTTCCTTTTTTCTGCTCAACGGTTTTGATGTGAATGATTTTCCCGACAATCTGAACCTCTGAATTGCTGTTCTGAAGTTCGTTGATTTTATAATACCGCGTACGGTCGATATAACGGTTTGGGTATAAGTTGATTAAATCGCCGTAGCGGTGAATGTTCAGTTCCTTACGCAACAAATCTCCACGCTGCGGGCCAACGCCTTTGAGGTATTCTATGGGAGTGTCGAGAAGGTTGTTCATTTTGGCTTATAAATCGTATAGCGAATATAAAACTAAATTTTAAATCGGCCACGAATTGCACCAATTTCTACGAATTTATTAGTGCTAATTTGTGGCAAAAAAAACATTTTATTTCGGAATCAAATCACAATACCAAAAGCCATAATCAAAAGCATCATCAGTATCGCAGGCTGTGCTGGAAGCATCAGTTTTCGGTTTTTCGTATTTACGGTACACGATTTCCCCAACTTTAAAATTTATGGGTTCAGCGAAAATCGGGCCATCAAAAGTAAACGTGTGAAATTCGCCGTTTTCCCCACACACATCCACATCTTCGGGTAAATCAGCCAGAAACTGTTCGTCAATAATCCGACCCACAAAACTTTTATCGAGATTGCGCTCGTTCACGCAGGTAACAATCGTTTTGAATCCTAAATCCAAAAACTCCCGAATCAGTTCTTTAGTATTGGTTTTCCAGAGTGGAAAGAGGCCTTCAAGTTGCATTTCGGCTAATTTGTCTTCGCGGTATTTCCGCAAATCTTCCAGAAAAATATCGCCGAATACGGAATGGGTCACGCCTTTATCGGTAAAATGTTTCAGCGTTTCACGCATCACTTCTTCATAAACTTCCATCGTGGGCATTTCGGGGATTTCCATTTTGTAAAGCGGTAAACCGATGCTTTGGGCTTGCTGTTCCAGTAATTCGGTACGAACGCCATGCATGGAAATACGATTGAATTGTTTGTTCACACTGGTTAGGAGTGAAACAATTTCGATTCCAGGATTTTGCAGGGTTTTATAAAGAGCCAGAGCTGAATCTTTGCCGCTGCTCCAGTTGAAAATGGCTTTTGTTTTCACAGACGTTAATTTGAGCGTAAACTTACTGAAAAGTCTGAAATTCCTTTGTATTTTTGGATTCCTGATTTTTGAAACATGAAATATATTTTCCTCTTTATATCCGCATTTGTTTTTGCCCAGCAAACCAAAAAAGTTGATTTTACAACGATGCACGCCCATCTTACGCCCAATGCAGCCGAAAAAAGCATCAGCGGGAAAGTGGTGTATGATTTTGTGGTCAAATCGAAAATCGATACCATAAAAATCGACGCGATCCGAATGGAATTTTCAGAAGTAAAACTTAACGGAAAAACAGTTGCTTATAAAAACTCCGGAAAGTCGCTTAATCTGTATAAAGGGTTTAAGAAAGGGAAGAACAAGCTTGAGTTTACCTATTTAGCCAAGCCAAAACAGACAATGTATTTTGTTGGAGATCTTTCGACCGGACAAATTTGGACACAAGGACAAGGAAAATATACGTCACATTGGCTGCCGAGTTTTGACGATGTAAAAGAGAAAGTGGTTTTTAATCTTTCGGTGGAATACAGAAATGACTTTACGGTACTTTCAAATGGTATTTTAAAAGACGTTGCGTTTAATTCCAAAGGAAATTTAAAAACCTGGAATTACAACATGCAAAAACCGATGTCTTCTTATTTAGTAATGCTTGCCATCGGAAAATATACAAAGCAAACCGAAACCACCAATTCCGGGACACCTTTAGAATTTTATTTGAAAGAAGGAGATCAGGACAAATTCGCGTCCACGTATAAATATTCCAAAGAAATATTCGATTTTTTTGAGCGGGAAATAGGCGTGAACTATCCTTGGGAAATCTATCGTCAGGTTCCGGTGATGGACTTTTTGTACGCCGGAATGGAAAATACCACTTCAACAATCTTTGCACAGGATTTTGTGGTGGATACCATCGGTTTTAACGACAGAACTTATACTAATGTAAATGCGCACGAACTGGCACATCAGTGGTTTGGCGATATGGTTACGGCGCAATCCGGAAAGCATCATTGGCTGCAGGAAGGTTTTGCCACGTATTATGCGTTGTTGGCCGAAAAAGAGTTATTCGGCGAAGACCATTTCAACTACGAATTGTATCAGACGGCGGAAACCCTTCAACGAGCTTCTAAAACAGATACTATTCCTTTGATGAACGAAAAAGCAAGTTCGTTAACGTTTTATCAGAAAGGCGCCTGGGCGTTGCATTATCTGCGGGAAAGCATCGGAGCCGAAAATTTCAGAACGGCCGTTAAATCGTATCTGAAAAAATACGGTTTTCAAAACGTCAATACGGATAATTTCCTTGATGAGGTGAAGAAAGTTTCCAAATTCGACACCGGAAAATTTAAGAAAACATGGCTTGAAAAATCCGGTTTTGAAATTCAGGAAGCCTTAACCATTCTAAAGAAAAACAAGTTTATCAACGAATATCTTTCCCTTTCGGAACTATACGAAACCCCGTTATCGGAGAAGAAAAACCAATTTGAAGCCATCCTGAAATCGGAAAACTTTTATCCGTTGAAAGAAGAAGTGGTGTATCAGTTGCAGAATGTTCCGTTCGAGGAAAAAAAGGACATACTGTTTTTAGCCATGCAGTCGGGTAATTTAAAAGCCAGACAAGCTGTGGCTGCCACTTTAAAGGAAATTCCGTCCGATTTTAAAGAACAGTATCAGTCGCTTTTAAGCGATGCTTCTTACATTACCAGAGAAATTGCTTTAAAAAGTTTGTGGCAGCAGTTTCCGGAAGACCGTTTCGAATTGCTGAACAAAACCAATACCTGGATGGGTTTTAACGACAAAAATCTGAGAGTTACCTGGTTGACGTTAGCGCTGGCTACAAAAGACTACAAAAACGAAGAAAAAGTAAACTACTACGATGAATTACTGGACTATTCGTCACCAAAATATGAAGCGAACACGCGTCAGTATGCCATAGTGAACTTGTTGTATCTGAATAAAACGGATCAGAATGTTTTGCCGAATCTGGTCAGTTCGCTGGTGCACCACAAATGGCAGTTTTCAAAATTCGGAAGGGATAAAATCCGGGAGTTGATGAAACAGGAGATTTTTAAAAATTATTTTAAGGAACTGCTTCCGAAATTACCTGATAATGAGAAGGTTCAGTTAGAAAGGCTTTTTTAACGGTTTTCTTTACGCAACCAAACTAATTTTCTTACATCTGTATAGTGTAGTGACTATAATGAAAAAGCCCTGAAAAATCAGGGCTTACGTTTGTTATCAAAACAATTCGCTTACTTCGTTCTTTATATAGGCTAAAGCTATAGTGCTTGGAGCTTCGCGATCCAGTAATTCACTTAGGAGAATTTCTCTTAGCTTGTCTGCGTTTTCAGCTTTCATGGCGGCTTTACGGATCATTTGAATCGTGGTGTTTTTTGCCGTCGAAATGGCACCCCAGGCTTCATCAGAAAGGTAAACCTGTTGCGTAAGGTTGTGTTCAAACTCCTGATCGATATGATAAATCAGTAAATTTTCATAATCGTTTTTGTCGTTCGACGAACCCGGTGCTACTCGGATGACCAGTTTGGCAGGACTGATGCGTTCCAAAAACAAAGTCATACGCTCGTATGCCTGTAACCGGATGGGTAAAACGTTTTTCTGAGCATCTTTGTGCAATAAAAAACGGCGTCTGCTTTTTTCGTTTTTCACAAAGCCGTCAAAAAAGTAGTAAGCCACGCCTCCTGTAACTAACGAAGGAATTGTATAGGCTGCGATATCAATAAGTTTTGTATAATCCATTGCTAAAATTGTTTATGCAAAAATAAAATAATATTGCAATCAGGATAATATAGCAGCTCACGTTTTTTAACTAAATTTGTTTAAACCTATTCCGTAGTAATGAAAAGAACTTTACTCGCCTTTTTGCTTCTCTTTCAAATTGGGCTTTGGGCCCAGAATAAAGAAATTGTGGTTATCCTGAAAGATTATGAAACCAATTTACCGGTTAGTGATGCCACCATTACGGTACTTTCCACCAAACAAGGTCTTGTAAGTAACGAAGAAGGGGTCTTTAAACTTTCACTGGAAAAGCCGTCGAAGATTGAAATTTCGCATACATCGTATAAAACACTAACCGTTAATTCTTCATCCTTAAAACTCAAAGAAAACATCATTTATCTGGAGAGCAACAACAAAACACTTGAAGAGATTATCGTTACCAAAAAACACCCGCAGGAAATCCTGAAAAACCTCGTAGAGAATTCGTCTAAAAAACTAACAATTCCCATCAATCTTAAAATTTACGTTCGCGAGTTTTTTAAGAGCAATGATAAATATACCTCCTTTAACGACGGGCTTCTCAATTTTTATATTCAGGGAAAACCCGGAAATATAAAGGCAGACATTTTAGTAGAACAAAACCGTTTTTACGGATTAATTAACGAGGTGGTTGAGGAAAGTACCTTAGGGTATAATCTGAATGACATCATCTCCAATTATTACGAATTCAAATACCTAAAAAAAGTAATAGAGGCCTACAGTAAGAAAAAATACGAATACGAAATCAAAACTTATGCGGCCAATCCGGATTATTATCTGATGAATATCCGACCGATACCTACAATAGACGAATATTTGCCGGATTATTTTGTAGTGTATGATTACAAGAAAAACATTATCATCGAAATCAATTCTTCCGTGCTTACCGAGCGATATGAATTTAAAGGCGTAACAGATTTTCTTGTAGTTAAAGGAAAAGTGTTCAATTCCGAATTTAACGCTGCTTACAAATACGACGGAGATGACTATTATCTGGCCAAATCCAAAGAAGAAATCGGCTTTATTACCACCAATAAAAAGAAGGTTGAGGAACGCATTGAAGTAAAAAATTATCTGGTAACCACCAACCACAACAACAAACCGGTACCGTACGACAAAGAAGACGTTTACAAAGAGAAATCGTTGTTTAACAAGCGCAACAGCATCCTCACCAACTATTGGGAATTCGATTCCGGATTAACCCCAACCGAAGAAGAAAAGAAAATTATCGAAAGTCTGGCCGAAAAATTCTAAATCCGTTTGCAGGATATTGCCTAAAAGGTGCATTGTTAATCTTTGTACAAAGGCGATGGGTTAGGCAAGTATTAGCATTGAATTCCGGTCTAACGCCAGCCCAAAAAGAACAGACCGTTACCGATTAATCTTAAGAGCAAACTATAGTTATCAACAAATACACACATAAAGACATTCACAGCCTGAATGTCTTTTTTTTATGTTATTTTTGTTCCTCCGAATTCAGAACAATACGTTAATCAGATATTTTTACGAGTGGCGACAAAAGATCAGATGCAGCAGATAATCAACCAGCTTAACGAGGCACAACGCGCACCGGTTTTACAGAAAGACGGTCCGATGATTGTAATTGCGGGTGCCGGTTCCGGAAAAACCCGTGTACTTACCGTGCGGATTGCCAATTTAATTCATTTAGGAGTCGATGCGTTTAACATCCTGGCGTTAACCTTTACCAATAAGGCCGCCCGTGAGATGAAAAAACGGATTACCGATATCGTGGGAGCCGAAGCCAAAAACCTCTGGATGGGAACTTTCCACTCAGTATTCGCAAAAATCTTGCGGATTGAAGCCGATAAATTAGGCTATCCGAGTAATTTCACCATTTACGATTCCCAGGATTCCGTACGCCTTATTGGACAGATTATCAAGGAAATGCAGTTGGACAAGGATATTTACAAACCCAAACAGGTTTTCGGACGCATTTCCTCGTATAAAAACAGTCTGATTACTGTCAAAGCGTATTTTAATAATCCGGAATTAATGGAAGCCGATGCGATGAGCAAAAAGCCTCGAATGGGTGAAATTTATCAGAATTATGTAGAGCGTTGTTTCAAATCCGGTGCGATGGATTTTGATGATTTATTGTTGAAAACTAACGAATTATTGAATCGTTTTCCGGATGTATTGGCCAAGTACCAGGATCGTTTCCGCTACATACTGGTAGATGAGTATCAGGATACGAACCATTCCCAATATCTGATTGTTCGTGCACTTTCCGACCGTTTTCAGAACATTTGTGTTGTTGGTGACGACGCGCAGAGTATTTATGCCTTCCGCGGCGCGAACATCAACAACATTCTGAACTTCCAGAAAGACTACGATAACGTACAAACCTATCGTCTGGAGCAGAATTACCGATCCACCAAAAACATTGTGGAAGCGGCAAATACAATCATCGACAAGAACAAAGTCAAACTCGAAAAAGTAGTTTGGACGGCCAACGATTTCGGACCAAAAATAAAAATTCACCGCAGTTTAACCGATGGGGAAGAAGGCCGTTTTGTAGCGTCCACTATTTTCGAGGAGAAGATGCGAAACCAAATGCACAACGGCCAGTTTGCCATTTTGTACCGAACCAATGCGCAATCCCGTGCCATGGAAGACGCGTTGCGCAAACGGGATATTCCGTATCGTATTTATGGTGGTTTGTCGTTTTACCAGCGCAAGGAAATTAAAGATGTTTTGTGTTATTTACGACTGGTAATTAATCCGAAAGACGAAGAAGCATTGGTGCGCGTTATCAATTATCCGGCCCGAGGAATTGGCGATACCACGGTAGAAAAACTAACCGTAGCGGCGAATCATTACAAGCGTTCCATTTTTGAAGTGATGGAACACATAGATAAAATCGACTTAAAACTCAATTCCGGAACCAAAAACAAGTTGCAGGATTTCGTGACCATGATTAAGAGTTTCCAGATTATCAATGAAAATCAGGATGCGTTCTTTTTAACCGATCACGTTACCAAGAAAACCGGTTTAATTCAGGAACTGAAAAAAGACGGTACACCGGAAGGAATTGCCCGAATCGAAAACATCGAAGAACTTTTAAACGGTATCAAAGATTTCACCGAAGGCCAGAAAGAAGTAGACGGTGCCAGAGGTTCTTTGGCCGAATTCCTTGAAGACGTAGCCTTAGCGACCGATTTGGATAACGATACCGGAGACGACGACCGTGTAGCGTTAATGACCATCCACTTGGCCAAAGGACTGGAATTTCCAACCGTATTCATCGTGGGAATGGAAGAAGATTTATTCCCAAGCGCGATGAGTCTGAACACCCGAAGCGAACTCGAAGAAGAGCGCCGATTGTTTTACGTAGCGTTAACCCGAGCGGAACATCAGGCATATTTAACCTATGCACAGTCGCGTTACCGTTGGGGAAAACTGGTAGACAGCGAGCCCTCCCGATTTATTGAAGAAATAGACGATCAGTATCTCGAATATTTAACACCGGTGGAAACGAATTACCGTTACAAACCGATGATTAACACGGATATTTTCGGTGATGTGGACAAATCGAAACTGCGTTTGGCAAAGCCTGTTGCCGGAACACCGCCTAAATATATTACAGACAATGCACCAAGCCCCAATGCGAACATCCGCAGGTTAAAACCGGTATCGGGAGCATCGTCAAGTACCAAAGCCAATTTGTTTGACGGCAATTTAGCAGTCGGAAACATCGTCATGCACGAACGTTTCGGAAAAGGGCAAATCCTTAATTTAGAAGGCGCCGGAGCGGATAAAAAAGCCGAAATCAAGTTTGATGTGGGCGGTATTAAGAAGCTTTTGCTGCGTTTTGCGAAGTTGGAAGTGATTGGGTAGTGATAAGAAAAGTGATAAGGGAAAAGGGAGAAGCTCTAAGAATTATCAACTTATAGTAATAATCTGAAACAATTAATATTGTAAATTTGTTTATTATAGACTTTTAGCTCTTGTTTCTTGCTTCTGGTCTCTATTTATCTGAAAAATATGGCACAGTTCATCAAAATATATCCGGAAAATCCCAGCGAGAAAGAAATCGCAAAGGTAATCAGAGTACTTCGCGACGGTGGTTTAATCATTTATCCGACCGATACAGTTTACGGTTTGGGCTGTGATATCACCAATACAAAAGCTTTGGAACGCATCGCTAAAATCAAAGGTGTGAAATTGGAGAAAGCCAATTTTTCCTTTGTTTGCCACGATTTAAGCAATCTTTCCGATTATGTGAAACAGATTGACACGTCAACGTTTAAAATCCTGAAAAGAGCCTTACCGGGGCCGTATACATTTATTCTGCCGGGAAACAACAACCTTCCGAAAGAGTTTAAGAAGAAAACTACTGTAGGTATCCGTGTACCGGATAACAACATCGCTCTGGAAATTGTCCGTCAGTTAGGCAATCCGATAGTTTCCACTTCCATTCATGATGACGATGAGGTTATCGAATACACCACCGATCCGGAACTAATCTTCGAAAAATGGCAAAACCTGGTCGATTTGGTTATCGACGGCGGCTACGGAGATAACGAAGCCTCCACAATTATTGATTTATCACAAGGCGAACCTGTTGTAGTCCGTGAAGGAAAAGGAAGTTTGGATATTTTATAGTAAATAGTGAAAAGTGATTAGTAAGTTGTATAAAAAAACGCCTTGATAACTCAAGGCGTTTTTCATATCTAATAATCGAATAATTCAATTACTTGCTCAAATTTTTCATCTCTTTCTCCAACATATCGTAGAACTGATCAATTTTCGGCATGATAATGATTCTCGTTCTTCTGTTTTTAGCGCGGTTAGCAGGCGTATCGTTGTCCGCTAACGGAATGTAGAAACTTCTTCCCGCAGGAATTAACTGTTTCGGATTTACACCCAAATCTTTCTGTAAAACACGAACAATAGAAGTCGCGCGTTTCACGGATAAATCCCAGTTGTCTAACAATACCGCGTTTTTAATCGGCACGTTATCGGTATGACCTTCCACCATACATTCAAAATCAGGCTTGCTGTTGATTACTTTCGCCACTTTTCCTAAAACTCCTTTGGCTTTGTCACTCACTTCATAACTGCCGGATTTGAACAACAGGTTATCCGCAATGGAAATCATCACCACACCTTTTTCCACATTGATGTTGATGTCCGGATCATCAATGCCTACTTCACGTTTTAAGCTGGTAACCAAAGCCAATGTCACACTGTCTTTTTTGGTTAAAGCATCCTGTAAACGGGAAATTTTCAAATCCTTTTCGCGTAAACTTTCCAGTGATTTCTCTAGATTTTCCGCTCCTTTTGTGGTTAAAACAGTCATTTCTTTAGAACTGTTAATCAAGTCGGAATTGGTCTTTTTCAGGTATTCATTCTGATTGTGAAGCGCTTCTTTTTCGGTTAAACACGTATTCAGTTTAACGGTACAGGTGTTCAGTAAATCCTGAATCTCCTTGTTTTTGGCTTCTAATTCTGCGATTTTCTTTTTAGTACCGCACGACGTTAAGGTTAACGCCACAACGGAAAGAGCGATAAATAATCTTCTCATGATTAATGATTTTAATAATGAATTACAAAGTTAGTAAGTTCTGTAAGGGTTACACAGTTTGAAACGATAAACTATTGTTAAAAATTAACATCAAAAATCTTACCGTTTTTTACGAAATAACGGTATACAATCGAATTTATTTTGTAGTAGTTTTGGCTTTGAACCGCCTCTCTTTTACCTAAAAACTTGAAAATGTGACGATAAAAAGAAAAGTGTGACTGTAAAACCGCCCATAAATGTTTGGGTTTCCCCTGTGTTAAAAAGCGGATTCCGGCAATACCGTCGAATACCAACCGGATAAAAATCACCGGAAAAAGTTGCCCTTTCGGAAGGTTTTTCAGCAACATCCAAAGCGAATTTCTGAAATTCAGGTATGTTTTTTGGGGATTTCCGGCTTCCAAAGTAGCGCCGCCTACATGATACACCGTTGAGGTTCCGCAATATTTGGCCACATAGCCTTTGTTAAACGCCCGCCAGCACAAATCAATTTCTTCCTGATGCGCAAAAAAATCGGCGTCAAAGCCTTTTAAATCGTGAAAAACTTCTTTTCGAATAAAAAAACACGCACCCGAAGCCCAGAAAATAGGGAAGATGTCGTTGTATTGTCCGTTGTCTTTTTCAAGCGTTTCAAAAATGCGCCCGCGACAGAACGGAAAACCGTGTTTGTCGATAAAACCACCGGCAGCTCCGGCGTATTCAAAATAGTCTTTGTTTTTGAAATCTAACAGTTTAGGTTGAATGATAGCCGTTTCCGGCTCCTTTTCAAATAAAGCAAGTATGGGCTGCAGCCAGTTTTCCGTCACTTCAATATCCGAATTTACTAAAGCATAAATGGGTTCTTCCACAAACTGCAAAGCCTCGTTATAACCTTTGGCGTAACCGAAATTCCCTTTGTTTTCGATAATTTTAACGGTAGGGAAATGCTCTTTTACAAAGCTTACGGATGCATCAGTAGAAGCATTGTCGGCAACGTAAATTACAGCCTCTCCGGAATATCGGATAACAGAAGGTAAAAACTGTTCTAATAGTTTTACACCGTTCCAGTTCAATATGACAACAGCAATTTGGTTCAATTTGTTTGGTACTTATTGATTTATGAAATCCGGCAATTCGCGAAGAAACTGATAGTGTTCCTTTTCAAAATCCATTTGGCAAAAATAATGATTTAGTCCGTTGGTTACCATTAAATATTCCGATTCCAAAACCATGTTGTACCGGGCAATCTGGTCGAAAGTATGTTGGGAAATGTTTACTTCCGGAGCTTTACATTCTACTAAAAGAAATAATTTTCCATCCGGTTGAAATACAACTACATCGTATCGTTTGGTTAATCCGTTAATTTTAATAGACTTTTCAACGTTTATATACGATTTCGAATATCTTTTTTCAACAAGCAGAAACTGAATCACATGTTGGCGCACCCATTCTTCCGGAGTAAGTACCACAAACTTTTTACGGATTTCGTCAAAAATAAAGACTTTATTTTCGCTATTTTTGAACCGAAACGAATACGCAGGGAAATTCAGTTTTTGCATGGAACAAAAATACGTATTTCAATCAAACTGCCAACTGCGACTACCAACTGAATACTTACAATGGACGAAGTACTGAAAATCATCAAAGACATACAAGCCGGGAATATCAAGCCGATTTACTTTTTAATGGGCGAAGAACCCTATTACATTGACAAACTGGCGGAATACATCGAAGATAATATACTGCAGGAACACGAGCGGGACTTCAACCAAACGGTGTTGTACGGGCGCGATGTGTCGATAGAAGAAGTCATCGGCAATGCCAAACGTTTCCCCATGATGGCCGATCGTCAGGTGGTGATTGTGAAAGAAGCCCAGGAATTGTCCCGAACCATCGACAAACTGGAATCGTATGCCGAAAATCCGCAACCTACAACGGTTCTGGTTATCTGCTACAAATACAAAACCCTCGACAAGCGCAAAAAAGTAACCAAAGTATTAGAGAAAAACGGCTTGGTTTTCGAAAGCAAAAAGCTCTATGAAAACAAAGTAGGCGAGTGGTTAACCAGAGTGCTGGCCGGAAAAAAATTAAACATAGAGCCCAAAGCCACGGCCATGTTCGTCGATTTCCTCGGGACCGATTTAAGCCGAATCGCTAACGAAATAGACAAATTAGCCATCATTTTAAAACCGGGCGACACCATAACACCCGCCATTATCGAAGAAAACATAGGTTTCAGCAAAGATTTTAACCCGTTTGAACTGCGCAAAGCCATCGGAGAACGCAACCAGTTAAAAGCCTACCAGATTGCTGATCACTTCGCCAAAAATCCGAAAGACAACCCGATTGTGCTTACCATAGGACTGGTATTCGGTTTCTTTTCGCAATTGCTGCAATATCATGGTTTAAAAGATAAAAGTCCTGCGAATGCGGCTAAAGTGCTGAAAGTAAATCCGTTCTTTTTAAAGGATTACGACGTAGCGCTTAAAAACTATCCGATGAAAAAAGTAAGTGCCATTGTGGGCGCGTTGCGGGATATCGATGTAAAAAGCAAAGGAGTGGGCGCGAACAACTTAAATGAAGCGGATTTATTAAAAGAGATGTTGGTTAAAATTTTTAATTAAATTAGTGATAACTAACCAAAAACAAATTATTTATGAATCCAATCGTGAGAAACATTTTAGCTGTTATAACCGGAATTATTGTAGGTTCGGTCGTTAATATGGCATTAATTTCATTAGGCCATGCAATTATTCCTTTACCGGAAGGAGCTGATGTATCAACAATTGAGAAGATGAAAGAGTCCGTGCATCTTTTCGGTTCCGAACAGTTTATTTTTCCGTTTATAGCACACGCTCTTGGAACCTTAGCGGGAGCCTTTGCAGCGGCCAAGCTTGCTGCTACCAGTAAAATGAGAATTGCTTTAGGAATAGGAGTGTATTTCCTTATCGCAGGAATTTACATGTGCTTTTTAATGCCTGCTCCTGTTTGGTTTATGGCATTGGATGTTCTCGTTGCTTATATCCCAATGGCTTACTTAGGCGGTAAACTCGCTGTAGGAGCCGTAAAGAATTCAGTGGCTTAATGTTAAGAAACTTTTGAAAAAGAATTAAAATCCCGACATTTGCACACCTCAAATAAAAAACAGCAGTCAAAATGATGAATAAAAACACAGTATTAGGGTGGGCAACATTAATCATGATCATCATGGGGATTTTGATTATAAGCTTAGCCGTTTATCGCTATGACGACGTAGCCGGTTGGGGCTTCGGCGCCGTAGGCATCGGTTTCTTCGCCATAGCCTGGGTATTCAACGCCCTAAAAGGAAGAGTATAAGTAAAAACTCATCAATAAAAAAAGCCGAATCCTACGATTCGGCTTTTTTATTATCCAACAATCTAACCATCGACATACTCCAAAATATCCCCCGGCTGACAATCCAAAGCCTTGCAAATAGCCTCCAGAGTACTAAACCGTATCGCCTTGGCTTTCCCCGTTTTTAAGATGGAAAGATTCGACAGCGTCAAATCCACCTTTTCCGAAAGTTCGTTTAGCGACATCTTCCGTTTGGCCATCATTACATCTAAATTAACTACTATGGGCATGACTTATACTGTTAAATCATTTTCGTTTTGAAGATCCACGCCTTTTTTGAAAATAGTGGCAATAATGTAAATTACCGCTCCCATTATAATAAAAGCCTGACTGTCTGCCCAAAACTGATTTATTCCTTCTGGAACAAAACCGTGATGCATTAAATTTTTAGTAAACTGTCTGGCAATATAACTAAACAGTCCAATGGTAATGGTATAATAACTGATTTGTAAAATCTGATCGGAAACAAAGCTGTTAAACGGTTTCTGCCTGTCCATTTTGTGCATCAGTCTGATGACCGTGTAGAAAAGAACCGCTTTTAAAATCGAGAGGAACAGAATAAAACTATAGATGCCGAAAAAAGCCATTTTACTATTAGTGTACATAGCCGACAGATCCAGTTTTTGATACAGATTATGGATCACTTCCGGTTTGAATACACTGAAAATGAAGTTTACCAGTAGGCCGCCAGCTTCAATGGATAAACCGATAAAAATGAGCCAAGCCACAATGTACAGGCCCCAGAATACGAAGTTATTTGCTTTCGTCATGATTTAAAATTTAAAAATGATTAAGCAAATATAAATAAATATTTATTGAAAAACGATAAATAAATACTAATATATAATAAATTAAGTATTGACACAAACCTATTAAGCAGACAAACGGCCATAAAAAAAGCTGAATCTAAATTCAGCTCTTATTCTTAAAAATCATCCGAAACCCGATATTGTTTCATGGCTTCCAAGGGCTCAATGGAAACTTGATTTTGCCAGATGGCAGGATCGTAACGTTTGAGCTGTATGTAATTGAAATCCGTTTCTTTAAAAGCCTCAAAAGTGTTTTCGGAGATCTCGGAACGGGAAATGTTTAACAACTCGGTACGTTCTACAGTACTGCCTTCAATTTTAAAATCCAAAGCCACCACGTCTTTTTCTTCTTTGGTCAGCTCAATGAATTTTAAAGGCCTGTTGATATAAAAGTACTGTCCGCTTTCTTCATACGCATAATGCAATTTGTAAATTTTGTCTTCAGGATCCTTCCTGAAAATCAGGGTTCCTTTGCTTACGTTTTCTGAAGTTTTAACGCCCAATAAGAATTTCAGGTTCAAACCGCTTACTTTTTTGCCCTCGGCCAATTCATAATTGCATTTTACCACGGCATAATCCGATTCGCTTATGTAGAGCGTTCCGGTATAAATGCCCTTACTCTTTTTGGGAGAAAATTTCAGGATATAAATAATTTCATTATCCGCTTCATTATAAATAGAGCCTTCAAAACTATACGAATACAATTTGGATTCTTTAACAAAGTCCAGCTTATTGCCGTTAAAGTGCTGTTGGGACAAAAAAGAAAAAATACTGTTTTTGGTATTGTTAAGTTTAGATACCGGCTTTTTATTTTTCTTTTTGTTGTTGTAGCTTTTGTTTAAAGTAATCGTATCACGGGAGCCGAAAAGCCCGCTTTTAACCCGGTAAAATTTTGTGCTGTCAAGATGTTTTAACAGCAGTTTAGCCCCGTTTTCTTCCATGGCGTCTAAGGAAGTCGCACTTTGGTCTCCTGTAATATTTGTGGCTTTAACCACGTCCAGTTTTGAAAGAAAATAGGTTTTGTTATCCTTTCCGGTTGCTTTACCGTAGTAATAGTCACAAAGAATATCTTTAAAGGCCTGAACAGGTTTACTGACAAGCCTGTCGGAAAACTTCTTTAAATCCGCGTTGGCTTCTTTCAGTTGCTCTTTTGTAAAACCGGTAGATTTCGTAATGTCAAGATCAAGTACAGAAGGTTTAAAAAAGGATGATTCCCGAAAGAACAGTTTACTTTTAGTGTTTTTTCCGGAGTGTTTGTAATTTTCTTTAAGCCGCTTGTTTACTTCGGCGATAATCTGATACGGATCTGGTTTTTTATTGCTGATGGTGATGTTGTCAAGTTCAAAATTGGCCGGAACAAGTTTAACAATCAGGTTCTGTTTTTTTAATTCCGCCAGGGTAATTTGCTGACCGACATATCCGATAAAAGAAACTTTTAAAATACTGGAGACATCCAATCCGTTTTCGCTGAAATTAAAATACCCTTCGTTGTTGGAAATTAAATCGGTCGAACCGTCAATTTTAATAGTCGCGTAAGGAAGAGGTTCGCCGGTATTGGAATCCGAAATTTTTGCCGTCAGGTTCTGAGCCAGAAGCGGAAGGTTTACAGCAAGCAGCAGTAATGAAAAAAAGAATTTAATTTTCATGTGTTGTTTAAATGTGGGCCGTTATTACTTACGTTAAAAATGATATAATTCTTACATTTTCATGCAAACATATAAAATTGCACAGGAAATAAACATAAAGCTATGTTATTTTTTTTCAGAAATTTCTTTAAAAGGAAAGCGGCTTTTTCAGAACAGAGCGATTTTCAAAGAAGAGCAACAGTCCAAACCCGCCCAAATACGCCAGCAAATCCTGCCAGTCAAACGAACTTCCCAAAACAATTCTTGCCACTTTGTGATTTTCCAGTCCCAATACCGTTACAAAATTGAAATACTGCAGCATTTCAATCCCACAGGCAAAAAGCAAAACTCCAAAGGCCGCCGGAACTGCCGGAACCTTTAAAAACGATTTCACAAAACAGTAAATCAGTATAACAACAAGTACATCGCCCAAATAAGGCCGGATAAACTGGTCATGCACATATAAAGCAATCACCGTTTCGAGTATAAAAAGCAAAACGGTGAGTGCTAAATAGTTTTTGTTAAGCGTCAGCATGAGAAGATTTTGGATTTCAATACGGTTACTTTGCCGCAAATAAAGATAAGGCGTACTTAACCCAGTCTTTTTCTTTGGCTATTTTATGCATCGGCGGTATTCCGACAAATTCATATTTCGATTTTTCTTCATATCGGGTTGTAGTCGATCTTATTTTGAATTTTCCGCAAGGTATTTCTGCTGTCATTACATTTCCGTAACCGATATAGCCTCCCGAATTCTCACCAACGGTTATTACTTTATCACTTTGCTGGAAATAGGTTATCAATCCTTCGGCGGCGCTTGCAGTTCCTTTGTTAAACAACAGCACAATTTTTTTTGGATAGGCAGTAGGGTTTTCTATTGTATAAGTATCTTGGCCTTTTTCTGATTGAGGGATGAAAGTAAACGGTGTTGCTTTTTTCATCCGATCGATAAGTTCCTTGTTGCTTTCTTCGGAAGTTTCTTCATAGCGTTTAATGTTTTCTGGAGAAACCCAAACACTCGACGGATCGATTTTTAGCGGTCTGGTGTAAGCATAAGGAAGTAAATTCAGATACGAGCGTTCACTTCCGCCGCCATTGTTTCTTAAATCGACAATCAGATAAGGTTTCGATTGAATGGCTTGGTCGATTTCATTGTAAAAAGCATCCAGTTTATCCGTAAGTCTGGCATCAAAATCACTCAAACGCAGATAATTTACAGAATCGGTCAGGGCTTTGAACTCATAAGGCTTATCGCTGGATTCCGAACCGGTCTGTACTTTTGAAAAACCAAAACTGGCGAGCTGGCCGTTTTCAATTTTCATACTTTTTAAAACCCGGTTGAAATTAAAGCCAAGCAAACCAACATTGTAACTTACGTCAAACAGGTTTTTATCTTTTTGGGTGAGTTCCATCAATATGTGGCCTACGTCTAACAACTTGTTTGATTTCAGTACAATGCCTTCATAGGTATTTTTACTTTTTTTCTTTTTTACGATTCCGAAAACTATTTTTCCGCCATCACTGTAAATGCCTTCGATATTGGCAAATTCCTTCGCTTTTAAATAAGGAATAAGCTGTAATGTGTCAATATTTTTTTTTGGGAATTGGCGGTAACGCTCAGAAGTTTTAAAAGCAGCTATTAATTCCGGACTGCTTAAATCAATACGCTTGAGCTGAAACCCGATGTCGCTGTGATGGTCCTTTAAAAGCGAAACATAGCGATCCAGATGTATAATGCAGGCATCATCATCTTTTTCAAGTCTGGCTTTCTCAAGTAATTTTGCCTTTTCAGAATTATACTTTTTAGCTTCTTCAGCATCGTTTTCTAGCTTCTGAAAAGCAGGGTTGTTTTCTTCGTAATATTTAATCACATACGACAATTGGGATTTACAGTCACAGTCTTGTCCAAAAACACTGAAAGCCATTAAAGCAAAACCCAAAGTAAAAAGTGTTCTCATTGTCAAAAAAATTAAGATTAGGCTAAAATCACTTAGTGAAGTTACAATATTTAACTTTTGTTAACAATTTTAATACCAGATTCCGATTGCTGTAATCCATTGTCAGTTTTTGGTTATATGTCTTTTACGACCCGGCCAAAGGCGAACCAAAAATACCCACCGCAAGCTCCGCCCAAATCAGCAGTAAAGCGGCCAATATAGCTATACACAACAGAATGCGGGACTGTTTGCTTTTTACGGTTCGCAGCACAAACTCAAGCAACAGGCCGGTGCCAAGCAATAGTACGCCGGCTACAATAAAATCAATTGCAGACCAGTCCACCTCGTCGGTAAAACGCATGGCAATAAAAGGAATCAGTAATAAAACCGCTACTGTAATCAGAATTCCGATAAGTCTTTCGTTTTTCATAATGATGATTTTTTAAGATTGATTTTTACTTTCTTCAGCAAAGATATAAAAAACTTTGAAATACAAAGTACTTTTAAATTATATTTATTTGTACCTTAGCAAAAACATCCTACAGTATGGAATTCTTTGTAAATCAAAACTCAATAGTCCGCGAAATATGGGGCAAAAGCGATACGGTCTTATTCATTTTTGCCGGTGCTTCCGCAGAATTCGCGCTCAACAAAGCCGTAGACTGGCTGTATTTTACCGGGAAACTGCCTTCCGATCCGTTAGGAAGACTGTTCTCAACCGTCGGCTATGCCAAAAAAATCGTTTTCGCTCCCGCAGCCGAGGCCAATAAAGCCATCGATATGATGAGCCAAATCCACCAGGCCGTAGAGAAAAACCGAGGCACCACCATACCCGACTGGGCCTACCGCGACGTATTATTTATGCTAATCCATTATTCCATAGCCGCCTACGAGCTACTGGAACGAAAGTTATCCGATCCGGAAAAAGAAGAAGTCTACAACGTTTTCTACAGAGTAGGCCTCCGAATGGAGCTAAAAGCCTTGCCGCCAACTTATTCGGAATGGTTACCGGTACGCCATCAGCATCTCATCGAAAATCTCAAAAAAAGCCACTATACCGAAGATTTATTCCAGCAGTACAAAAAACACTTAGGCAGCTTGCGCTATAAGGTATTAGTGGAAGGCCAGAAATTAGTGGTGCCTAACAGGGTAAAGGAGCTGCTCGGTTTTTCAGGTTTTTCCCTGCTTGCGCCAATGGTGCCGTTGTATAAATACAGCAGAAGGGTAGGATTGGATGGGCTGATTCGGGGAGTGTTGTTGCCTGGGAAGTATCGGGAGGAAATTAGGCGAATTGATAATTGAGAGTATTGTTTAACAATGCTAAACCCTTCCCGGTGCGGGCATTCATCATGCTGTTTTTTGCGCGTCCGTCTAGTTCTTTTTGGTCGGTTAGGGCAAGCGGAATAGTAGAAAGCTCAGCAGTAAGTTTTTTTGTAGTGGGTAACTATTGCTGTAAGTAATTCTTCTTTGTTTTTTGGTATTGGTATTTTTTTTCGGAATGTCTTTTTACTTTTCAGGGCTTTGCTAAGTTGCAGAATTTTGGCAACTCCATTACAAATGTATACTAAAGTTTGTTTTGAAAATAAAAATTGCAGATACAAAATGTACCTGCAATTTTGCAAAACCCTTGTTGTAAGTGGTTTTCTCGTATTGTACTTTTTTATTTGCTTAACCTGTCAGGACTGTTATATCCGTTTATGTATACAAACTCAATACGCTCTTGGTTAACTTTAAAATTACTCCACTATAATTTTCTTTGTTGCCTTTCCTTGGTTGGTAACAACTTCTACATAATAAATTCCTTTTGCTAAGGCTGTGGTATTTATTACAGATGTTGCTGCTGTTTTTACCAATTGGCCCAATTGGTTGTAAATATTTACTTTTTCTAATTGTAAAGGGTTGTCTAAAGCAATAGTTACAATTCCGTTTGAAGGGTTCGGATATACAGAAAAGTTAGACTGCACAAAAGTATCGGAAGCCAGAACAGCAGTTAAGTCAAACACCCGCACATGGCCGGAATTAGAACCATTGCCGTCATTTAGATAGCCGCCAATAACTACAATATTCCCATCGGATGACAGGGCAACACTATTATAGCTACTGTAATCATCGGCAGCTTCTCCGTCAATATCCGGTACGGTTTGTGTCCAAACGCCCGACAGATTTCTGTAGATACGCACCTGTCCGGAATTAGAACCATTGCCGTCATTCTGATAAGCCCCAATAGCCAGAATACTGCCGTCATCAGATAAAGCAACAGAATCACCGCTTCGGTCTAAGGCCGCTTCTCCTACAATATTAGCACCTATTTGTGTCCAAACGCCCGATATATTTTGATACACCCGAACATGACCGGTATTATTGCCGTATTCATTACTGAAAGGCGCACCCGAAGCCAGAATACCCCCATCTGCAGATAAATCAATACTGAAACCGAGATGAATATCTGTTTCGCCGTTAATGTTAGCACCTATTTTGGTCCAGACACCGGCTACATTTTGAAACACGCGTATCTGTCCGGAATCAGTACCGTTTACGTCACTATACGGAGAACCAATAGCCACAATAGTACCGTCTGACGATAAAGCAACCGCTAAACCACTTCGGTCTCCGGCAGCTTCACCATCAATATCAGCCCCTATCTGTGTCCAAACCCCTGATATATTCCGAAACACCCGCACATGGCCGGAACTGATACCATTACTACCGGCATTATAGGAAGCTCCAACCGCTACAATACTGCCATCGGAAGATAGCGAAACACTACAGCCGCTTTCATCATAGAAGGCTTCTCCAACAATATCAGCGCCTATCTGTGTCCAAACGCCTGATATATTCTGATACACCCGTACATGACCGGAAGCATTACCAACGCCACCGTTACGATGTGCCCCAATGGCTACAATACTGCCGTCTGCAGATAAGGCAACACTACCGCCGCTAAAGTCTCCAGCCGCTTCTCCATCAATATCAGCACCTATCTGCGTCCAAACGCCGGATATATTCTGATACACCCGCACATGGCCAGAATCGGCACCGTTTCCGTCATTATTTCGGCCACCAATAGCGATAATACTGCCGTCAGAAGAGCAGGCAACACTATAACCGCTCCAGTCATTTGCAGCTTCTCCGTTAATATCAGATCCTATTTGTGTTTGGGCAATGGAAATTGCCGAATGTAGTAATAATAAAAAGTAAAATTTCTTCATTTTTAATCGTTTAATTAGTGCAAAAAAACATAACTAAATTTATTTTTTTAGGTAAAATGAATAAACGCAACAAATTGGCACAAAAACGTAGGGAATTTCAACATATTCGTTTTCTTGTTTTGAAGAGAGTGAGGCGTGAGGCGTGAGGCGTGAGGAGTGGAAAGGGATAAGCAGGAGTGTTATGAATTGTAGTAGCCGGAAATAATTGATAAAGTTTTGGTTAAAAACAGCAAAAACGACTTAACACCTAACAGGTGTGGAAAACCTTTTTATATGACTTATCTGGTAATAAATCACAAACTCATTGCCTTCAAACAGTTTTCCAATTTAGTCCCTAAAATTTCTCATGCACCATTCAGTAACTCCTCAGCAAAACAGGCAAAGTCCTTGTCATATTTAGTTGGGATAACTTCGGTAATGTCGTAGTCGGCTATTTCGTTCTGATAAAACGGGTCTTGTTTAAGGATGTCCAGCAAGGCGGGTCGGTTTACATTACGAACTAAAATAACACCGCCGGTTCTTGGGTTTTTCCTGCCCGAAAAAATGAATTTCTTCTCCGCGTAGTATTGGTCCAGAAATGCAAGGTGTTGTGTGATGTATTTTTCTACCTCGGTCAGGTCTTTTTTGTAGGTTAGGGAGACGATGAACATTTTGTGATTTAAGGTTTAATTTTCTTTTGTTTTTTGATGCTGTTCAGTTTTTATGGAATCATTTTTCTGTGCTAAGCTTTCTTCTTTATCGTTAATTTCACTCTGATTGATTGTGTCATTTTCAATTACTTCTTCTTGTGTTGCTCGTTTCCCCATAATGCAACTTGTAAACGTAAAAAGAAAAGTTAATGAAAATAAGGCAATCATTTTAACAGGCTTAATTCGTATGCGGTTAAACCGATTTCTTAAACGGATATAATTGGTATTATTCTCATTTTCTACCTGATTAAATTTATAATACCCACAAATACCGGCCTCATGATGTGAATTTTCATCGAAATACTTTTGAATTTCAGTATTCTTCATTTTTCTAAAATCAACTACTGTTTTACTGCAGGAATTACAAAATCTTCCTTTTTCATTTGGTAACATTGCCTTCCAGTTTTCGTTACACGGATTTTGTATTCTTATTGTATTTTCCATAATATTCACAAAGTGTTTTTTATTGTTTATTAAGCAGTCTCGTCCTATTATGAGCCAAACCTCCAATTTCTTAAAACCGCTGTTAGCGGTTGTTTTTAATTTCTAATTATTTCATACCAAGCTCCATCTCCTTTTACGATATATTCATATTTATTTTTAAATGAATCTTCAAATATAAATTTTGATTTAAATTTCAGAGTATCTGGATCGGACGTTGTACTTGCTTGAACATAAATATCACTTAAATATTCATATGATTTAAATTCTATGGGTAAATTATCTGTCCATTGTATTTTATTTTCAATATTTTGTATTTTGATTAAATTTACAGGTATACCAAAATTTTGAAAAGTTAACTTAAACGTCCAAGAACGTTCATTTTTATATCCAGTAAATCTACTATTATAATATTGAAATTTTTGTTTTCTAATTACATTCCAAAAATCCCAATCAATATTGCCATCAATCACAGGTTTATCAAAATATTCAATGCTTTCAATTCTGTATTTTTCTTTGCCAAAAAATCGAACACCATAGGGTTTGTATTCTTTTACAATATCATAATCTGTACAAATTGCTTTTTGAAGTTCGTTTTTTGTGAAAGTCAGAGTGTCAATACCGAAATCTTCAAAATAATACTTTTCATTTGAATTTTTTGGAAAACGGACTTTTTTAATTATAAATCTATAGTTATTGTTGTTAAAATCAATAAGTTTAAGTAAGGTTTTTTCGTTATCTGGTTTTTCAGTATTTATAATTCTTAAATACGCATTTTTGGATAATTTTTGTAGTTTATTTTGAACATCAGTAATTGCAATTTCGTATTGTTTTTTATCTTCCCTATAATGATTATTTTTCATTATTGATTCTGCAATGTAAATATAAATTCCAGTAATTATTGGTATTGCAATCAGCAAAATTGGAAGTAAAAAAGAATACCAAGGGGTTCTAATTCTGCCTTTATTTCTAATTTTTACAACAATATTTTCTTGTAAATCATATAATTTACCTTGTTTTTTTAAAGCGTATAATTTACCTAAGCTGAAAACAGGAATCCAAAATAAATGAAATACTTTTTGTCGAACTTCAAAACTTGAATCCTTCCACTGTTCTATATCTAATTCTAAATCTTTAGCAGAATAAGATTTTACCTTAAAACTATACCAACCAAAAGCTATTCTCATAATTTATTCACGTATTTTTCTTAAAATAACCGCCAACGTTCCGCGGCTTCGCGACAGTTGTGAAGCCAGCGAACGGATTATTTTCTGTTAAATATAAACGTTTTTCGTGAACACTTAAAAATAAAAACCAGCAATTGCGCGAAACAGCTGTTAGTGGCTGGCATGTTAAGTTATTAATGTCTGTATAAAAGTTCTCATCAAATTTACAGAATCAGACAACTGTTGAAATGTGAATCGTGTGTTATGTGTATTTTCTGAATGATGGATTTGATGTCTTATATAATCAGTCAAAACCACATTTTCAACAACAATTGACCCGTCTCTCCTTTGTTTGTTGTATGCCATAGTCGCTTTTCCATTTCTAAAATTTGTCATTTCACTTTCCAATTCAATATAGCCATATAATTCGTTATGGTACTCTTCTGTAACTTCGGTAAACGCTAAAAAATTTACTTCATTTAAAGATGGATTGGGAAGGCAATTTGGTAAAACTTTCTCAATAGTTTTGGTTGTATTGTCAAGTTTTACGAGTCTTAAATGTTGAAACTCTAACTCTTTAACCAACGTCCCACTATGAGTAGTTATTATTACTTGTGTGTTTGCAATTTTAGAAAGTTCCAAAAAAGCTTTGATTAGTTTTTTTTGGTGCTCCGTGTGTTGAGATGTTTCTGGTTCTTCAATTGCGTATATGATACTCGGAATATTTTCTTCAATTTTTCTTCTTTCTGCTTCAGCACGGAAGAAGTTTAAAAGTATAAGACGCTTTACGCCGCTTCCTCTTTTGTTAATTGGAATGTCTTCGTCTCCTGTGATTGAAACACTTTTGAAAACATCATTCCATTTTAAACTGTTTGTTTCTGGAATTACTGGATTCAAACTACTTGCAATTTCAGGATTCATTTCCTGAACCTTTGCTAATGTTCTCGTCGCAACATCTTGTAATTTGGTTTTTACTTCGTCAGCAATTTCATCAAATTTAGTTTTTAATGCAGGGTCATTTAAAATTTGTTTTACAGCTTCTTTTAATGGGTCTTGAACTTCACTATCTCCATCACTATTTTTTCTATCTGATTGAAATAAAGTATAAAGGGGTAAATACGTTTGAAGTTTATCCCAAATTGATTTTGTATCACCTTTAGTAACATCAATTTCTATCTCAGACAAATCAAGTTCGATAGTAAAATGCTGCCAAATTGCTGTTCGCATTACAGCGTTAATTGTTTGGTTGCTGCAAGTAATGGAGTTCTCTTTAATGATTTTTTGAAGTTCTGTATTCTTCTTTTGCAGTAAGTCAGCACAATTATTGCCTGTTGGATGGTTAGCTTTGACAAACACTTTTTCTTTCCCTGCGTTTGTATATTTTTTAATTATTTCAAGCTGACCATTCGAGTTTAAAAGATATTCATTTTCTAATGTCGTTTCATTTGTACTGTCAATGACAATCTTTGTTGGCAATTCTTCGAAGCAAACAGTGATAACAGTTTCTGTGTCACCAGCGGCAAGTGCTTGTTTATTAATATCTTCTTTGTCTAGTTTTATTATTCCTTTACCATCATTGAAAAATATGTCCAGTGCTTCTAAAACTGTTGACTTTCCAATGTCATTTTTTCCAACAAAAGCGGTTAAGTCTCCGAATTCAATTTCAACTTCATCTTTATAACTTCTAAAGTTTTTAATCTTAATTGTTTTTATTTTCATAAGTAAATTTTTTTGGAGAGTGTAATATGCTTGCCACTAACTTGCCTACATGCATGAAAAAACCAAACCGTAAATAATCTATAGTCTCCTCATTTCCCCACCAAATATAAAATTCCCCCTAACAAAAACAAACATTTTCCTAAAAAAAATCATACAAAAAACTCATATAAACTACCCAACCCACAAACAATCCAACCCAATCCCCGCAACGCCCTTCAACCCAAACAACCGCCCATTCACCTCCTCATAAAACCGAACCCCTACAAAAGCAATAGGAGTACCGGACAATTCAGGAGCGGTTTCCGGGCTTAGGGTAAAGAAGGTAGCGGTTGTGGTTTTAGCGAGTACCAAAGGAGCGCTCAGTTGCAGGGAAGCCGTTAACCTGTCGAAATCAAAATCCAAAACGCCAAACAGGATTTCTACATGCGTAGCGCCGGCGGGAAAAGCTACTGTCTGTACCGTCCAATCACTAACCGTTAAAGTAAATGTGGCAGAATCATACGCCAACACACCACCTAACAAATCCGCCGCCGAGTGCGGAGCGGTAAACGCAAAATCCTGAAACAGTTTTTGGCCTTCCGGGGTCTGCAAGCCCAAACCAACCTTGCGTTGCCCGCGTTCCGAAACCGGGTCGCAGTTTTTCACCTCCTGCAGCATCCGCATCAGCCTGCCGTGCAGCGTCGTTTCTTTATAGTCTTTTAAAAAAGGGTAGAGGGCCAGCCGCAGCTGCTTCTTAACTTTGGCGCAATCGCCAAACTCCGTATTGTTTTCCCGTATTCTTACCATCGAAGGCTTATTTTTAATTGCCTTGCCGGTAAACCCGCCACCCGCTTTGCGCGCCACCGGAACGCCTTTACGGTAATAAAAGTTTATCCCTTCCAAAGTACCCGATAACGGGAGTATTCCTTTTTGCTTTGCCATTCTAAAATCTGCTTACAATAGTCTTGTCATAGTTTTTTTACTCCCAACATAAAACCGATATATGTCGTATATATGTCGTGTATATGTCGTGTATATGTCGTGTATATGTCGTGTATATGTCGTGTATATGTCGTGTATATGTCGTGTATATGTCGTGTATATATCATGTCAAAAATACTGAAAATTCAGACAAAAACCATACCGTTTTTAAATGTCAGGCGAACATTCCGTAAATCTGTCATAATCCGTATATTTGTAAACTTTTGTAAAAAACAGCAAATACAAACATAAAACAGTACACTATGTCTGATGATAAGAAAGTGATATTTTCCATGTCACGCGTGAGTAAAACCTACTCATCCACCAACAAACAGGTCTTAAAAGACATCTACCTGAGTTTCTTCTACGGAGCCAAAATCGGGATTCTGGGTTTAAACGGTTCGGGTAAATCGTCCCTGCTAAAAATCATTGCCGGAGTAGATAAAAACTATCAGGGCGATGTGGTCTTTGCACCGGGCTACACCGTAGGTTATTTAGAGCAGGAACCTCAGTTAGACGAAAACAAAACCGTTATCGAAGTAGTCCGCGAAGGTGTGGCCGAAACGATGGCAATTCTGGACGAGTTCAACAAAATCAACGACATGTTCGGCGATCCGGAAGTATACGAAGATGCCGATAAGATGCAGAAACTGATGGACCGTCAGGCGGATTTACAGGATAAAATCGATGCCGCCGGCGCCTGGGAAATCGATACCAAATTAGAAATCGCAATGGACGCGTTACGTTGTCCGGATGCCGATACGCCAATAAAAGTATTATCCGGAGGAGAACGCCGCCGCGTGGCCTTATGCCGCTTGTTGTTGCAACAGCCGGACGTTTTGTTATTAGACGAGCCTACCAACCACTTGGATGCCGAATCCGTGCATTGGTTAGAACAGCACTTACAGCAATACCAGGGAACGATTATCGCTGTAACGCACGACCGTTATTTCTTAGATAACGTAGCCGGCTGGATTTTAGAGTTAGACCGTGGCGAAGGGATTCCGTGGAAAGGAAATTACTCCTCTTGGTTAGACCAGAAATCCAAACGTATGGAACAGGAAGAGAAAACCGCTTCCAAACGCCGCAAAACCTTAGAACGCGAGTTAGAGTGGGTGAGACAGGGCGCAAAAGGCCGTCAGACCAAACAGAAAGCCCGTCTGCAAAACTACGACCGTTTGTTAAACGAAGATCAGAAAGAGCTTGACGAGAAATTAGAGTTGTACATCCCTAACGGACCGCGTTTGGGAACCAATGTAATCGATGCCAAACACGTAGCCAAAGCCTACGGCGATAAGATTTTATACGATGATTTGAACTTCAGCTTACCACAGGCGGGTATCGTGGGCATCATCGGACCAAACGGTGCCGGTAAAACCACCATCTTCAAAATGATTATGAAGGAATTACAGCCGGACAGCGGCGAATTCACTACCGGAGATACCGTAAAAATTGCCTACGTAGACCAAACGCACTCCAATATCGATCCGAACAAAACCATCTGGGAAAACTTCTGTGACGGTCAGGAATTGATTATGATGGGAGGCCGTCAGGTAAACTCCAGAGCGTATCTGTCCCGTTTTAATTTCGGAGGAAGCGACCAGAACAAAAAGGTAGCCACCTTATCCGGAGGAGAGCGCAACCGCCTGCACTTGGCCATGACCTTAAAAGAAGAAGGTAACGTGTTACTATTGGATGAGCCAACGAACGACTTGGATATCAACACGCTTCGTGCATTAGAGGAAGGTTTGGAGAATTTCGCAGGATGTGCTGTAGTGATTTCCCACGACCGTTGGTTCTTAGACAGAATCTGTACCCACATTTTAGCCTTTGAAGGTGATTCTCAGGTGTACTTCTTCGAAGGCGGTTTCTCCGATTATGAAGAAAACCGTAAGAAGCGTATGGGCGATGTTGCACCAACCCGATTAAAATACAAAAAGCTAATCCGCAGCTAATAGCAAAGCGCTCCAACCGGGGCGCTTTTTTATTATAACAATTTTCTTGAAAAATCTTATAAAAATTCAGTCTGTTTTGAATCTACTTTGTTAAATTAGTCATCTTTAAAATTAAATGGTGTTGAAATTTAACAAAATCCTTTATTTGCTTGTTACGCTGATTTCTTTTTGGGGCTACACACAAGACAGTGTACGCACCGATAAAGAGATTGCAGCGCTTATTAAGCAGGCCGGCCGCCATTTAATGAACCTCGAATCCGAACAATCCTTAATGATTGCCAAACGGGCTCTGGCCGAAGCCTTAAAGGCGGAAGACGACCTGCTGATAGCCAAATCCTATAACGTCATCGCGCTTAACTTCGAGGAATTCTCAGACTACGAGAAAGCCATCGACTTTTACAACAAAGGGCTGGCGTACGCCATGAAAACGGATAACGACACTATCAAAGACTGGCTGCACAATAATCTGGGCAACGTCTATGCTTTCCGCAAGAGGGATTCCAAAAAAGCCATAGAATACTATAAAAAGTCCTTAATTTATTCCAACAGGATAGACACTCCCATAGAAAAAGCCTACCTCGATTTAAACATCGCCAGCGCTTATTTTTCCGATGAGCAGTATAAGGCCGGTTATCCGTACCTCAAGCGGGCCGAAAAAACCGTTTTGGAAAGCGATGAAGTAGAAGCCAAGATTAGCATGTATTCCCTTTTGGGTTCGTACTACACCTATACCAAAGAATACGACAAAGCCGAAAAATCCTTTAAACAGTCGCTGTACTACTGCAATCAGGACAAACCCGAGCTGGTAGAAACCCATGCCGTTGAGGTGTACGACGATTTCGCCACACATTATTTCAAACGAGGCGATTACAAAAACGCCTACCTGTACTTAGACAAATACAATACCCAGAAAGATAAAATCTATAACGACGAACGTACCAATACCACCAAGTTTGCCGGCCTTCAGATAGAATTAGACGAGTCCAAACGGCAAATCGATAAAATCGAGTCCGAAAACTTCAAATTTCAGCGTTCTTTAAAGCAGTCTAAGGTTATTGTATTCTTATTTATCGCCATCTTAGCCATACTGTTGCTGTATGTGTACACACTCTTTAAAAGCTATAAACGAAGAATCAAGATTAACAGTGAATTAAAGGCGGCCAACGAAGCTCTTTTTGTAGCTAAAATACAAGCCGAAGAAGCCTCGCGCCTAAAAGAGCAATTCATCTCAACCGTAACCCACGAACTGCGCACACCGCTCTACGGCGTAGTCGGCATTACCGATTTGCTTACCGACGAGCACAAAGAACTCAAAGACAGTAAATACATCAATTCGTTGCGTTTTTCCGCCAAATACCTGTTGTCGTTGGTGAATGATATCCTTCAGGTGTATAAAATTGAAGAGAAAAAAATTACACTCGAAAATTCCGTATTCAATTTATCCGACGAGCTGAATTCCATTGTGGAGAGCGTACAGTTTTTAGCCGTTAAGAACAACAACAAACTGAAATTAGACCTCGATCCGAACATACCGGAGTTCTTAATAGGGGATAAAGTACGCCTGTCCCAAATTTTCATGAACCTGATTACCAATTCCCTGAAGTTCACAGACAACGGCACCGTAAAAGTAGTAGCCAAACAGCTCCGCTTGGAAGATGCCTTCAGTTTCATCGAGTTTAAAGTCATCGATAACGGTATCGGAATCAAAAAAGAAAACCAGCAAAAGGTATTCGAAAAATTCGTCCAGCTCGAACGCCGCGCCGACGATTATCAGGGAACGGGATTAGGCTTGCCCATCGTAAAACAATTAGTGGAAATTTTCGGCGGTACCATCGAGATAGAAAGCGAAGAAAACGTAGGCACCACCATGACCTTTACCCTTGCCTTCGACACAGACGAGCAGCACCGCAACGAAATGCTCCAAAACCTGGAAGTAGACTTCTACGAAGAGCGCACCTATAAAATCTTAGTAGTCGAAGACAACAAAATCAATCAGATTGTCACCAAGAAAATCCTCGATGTACGCCATTTTGAAAGCACCATTGCCAACGACGGATACGAAGCCGTGGAAATCCTCGAAAAAGAAACCTTCGACGTCATTCTGATGGACATCAACATGCCCAAAATAGACGGTTTTGAAACCACGAAACTAATCCGGGATAAAGGTATTGAAACCCCGATTATTGCGTTAACCGCCTTCGACCGCGGCGATATCCTCGAAAAAGCCATGCAGTACAAAATGAACGAAGTAGTGGTAAAACCTTTTGAACCCAATCAGTTGTATAAAAAGATTATCGCACTCAGCAAAAGCAAAACAGAAGACGTAAAAGAAAGCACTTAAAAACAAAAAGGGCTGTTCAAAATGTATTGAACAGCCCTTTCGGTATTAATGAATCTCAATTCGTTTAGCAGAAGACTGTTTACCGTTCGTCTGTTTCTGAATCTCAACATGAAGTATACCGTCTTTATAAGTGGCATCGATGGTATCCTTTTTCACATTGTCCGGTAAATAAAAAGAACGGCAGAACGACTGATAACTGAATTCCTTACGCATATAATTCTCTTTCTTGTTTTTTTCTTCTTTCTTCTCTTGCTTTTCCGAAGAAATGGAAAGCATGTTGTTGTTCAGTTCAATTTTAAAATCTTCTTTTTTCATACCGGGAGCGGCCAAATCAATCGTAATCTGGCTGTCGTTTTCCATCAAATTTACCGAAGGTAAAGTACTGCCCAGGCTGGAATAGTTTTTGTCATTCCAGTCAAAAAAATCTTTGGAGAAAACATCATCAAAGAACGAATTCATTGATGGGAAAAGGCTGTTTTTGTTAACTAAAGATCCCATGATACTAAAATTTAAAAGATTAAACACAGCACAAATTTAGCTATTATCTAACTTTTATAAAATGATAAATATCAGGTTTTCAGTTGTTTAGGTTGCTAATACCAGCGTTTCTTATTTTTCTTGGAACCGTCCGATTTTCTGGATTTGTTAGCATCGGAACCCGATTTAGGCTTAGCCGTGTTGGGTTTTTTCTTGTTTCTGAAATCCGGTTTAGCGTCCGGATTCTTCACTTCCTCTTTCCACGGAAACGGATTGTCGGTAACCACCTTAACCTGCTGACGGATCAATTTTTCAATATCCTGCCAATACGTTTTCTCATCTTTTCCGCAGAACGAAATCGCCAATCCCGAGTTTCCGGCGCGTCCGGTACGGCCAATACGGTGTACATAGGTTTCCGGAATGTTAGGCAAGTCAAAGTTAATCACATACGGAAGTTGTTCAATATCAATACCTCTGGCGGCAATATCGGTAGCCACCAGCACAGAAGTTTCCTTGTTTTTAAAACTTTCCAATACCCGCTGTCTTGCCGATTGCGATTTGTCCCCGTGAATCGCTTCTGCACTGATGTTCTGTTTCTTAAGCGCTTTCACCACATTATCGGCACCGTGTTTGGTACGTACAAAGACCAATACATTCTCCAGTTTGTCTTCCTGAATGATATGGTACAAAAGTTTTCGTTTGTCTTCTTTATCCACAAAATACACCTTCTGGTTCACTTTTTCAGCTGTACTGGAAATCGGCGTAACTGAAATGTATTTGGGTCTGGTCAAAAAAGTATCTGCCAACTCACGGATTTCCAACGGCATAGTAGCCGAGAAAAGCAAGGTTTGTCGGTTATCCGGAGTTAGTTTAATGATTTTGCGCACATCGTTGATAAAGCCCATGTCGAGCATCAAATCCGCTTCATCCAAAACCAGGTGATGCAAATGGTTTAAATCGATAAAACCTTGTTTGTGAAGGTCTAACAAACGTCCGGGCGTGGCAATCAGGACATCAACGCCTTGTTTCAATTCGTTCACTTGTGGCACTTGGTTAACCCCTCCGAAAATCACTAAAGGTTTTACGGAAGTATATTTTCCGTACGTCTCAAAGCTTTCGCAAACCTGAATGGCTAACTCGCGCGTTGGCGTAATCACCAGCGTACGAATGTGCTTCATTTTTTTCGGAGAGCCAACAATACGATGTAGGTAATGTAAAATCGGAATAGCAAAAGCCGCGGTTTTTCCGGTTCCGGTCTGTGCGCATCCCACCAGATCATAACCCTCCAAAACGGCTGGGATGGCTTGTTCCTGAATAGGAGTGGGGTTAGTGTAGCCTTCCTCTTTGATGGCTTCCTGTATATTTCGGTGTAAATTTAAATCTGCAAAAGTCATAAAAAAACGACAGCGGTTAGTTGCTATCGTTTGCAAAAGTAGTTTAAAATATTGATATGGGTTTTACGCCGTTTTAGCTTTGATGAAATCCGTAATCAGATAAGCAATAAATTTCCCGATTAAATGATTGTTTTTTTCGAAAGCCAAATCGGGAGCACCTTCACAAATATGAAGATAAGAAGCGTTTTTATGTTTCCCGAAATAGTGCAGGAACTGACGCAGTTGTTCGGCAGAGAATCCGCTGTAAGTCATCGCACTGCTTGGAATGTTCGGTATGGCATCCAAATCGATTTCTATTCCGAAAGCATCGGTGGTAATGTGTTTTTCGGCCTGTACCATTTCCTCCTTAAAATCTTTTTCCCCGCGAACGGCGATTTGCTCGTAGGTATTGAATTTTACTTTATCCTCTGTCTTTTTGATGGTTTCCAGTATACTTTTGGAAGTATAGTTTTCATGCAAACCAAAAATAAAATACTTCTTCAGAAAGCCCTCTTCGTAGGCATACGAAAATCCGTTGCCGCTGTGACGGCCTTCCAGTGGACGAAAATCCGTATGGGCATCAAAGTTAATGGCGTTTACCGGTTTTCCTTTTGCTAAGGCCAAACCTTTAATATTACCGTAAGCATTATTATGTCCGCCGCCAATTACAATAGGCGTTTTACCCTTTTTAATAATCTGGCAGACAATATGCGATACTTCTTTGTCAATCTTTTCTACCTGTTTATAGAACACCTTTCGGTCGTTTTTGTCGTTGGGGTTTAGTTCCTGCAGGAACTCCATTTCTTCGGTCACATCAATTTGCCCCAAAATGATAAGTTTTCCGCCTTTACAGAAACGATTGTGCTGAATGTTTACAATGCTTTTCAGTGTGCTTTCCCAGGCAGAGGCGGTACCGGGTCTTCCCAGATTGGCCCGTACACCAATGTCTTCCGGAATGCCTAAAAGAACAAATTCGGCATCACTGGCTTCCAGAAACTCGAGCGTATCCATCTCTTTCGGCACGGTTTGTATGCGTTCCCCAAATTTAATTTCACCGCTGCGGTGACTGGTTATTTTTGCTAAATCACTTAAGGTAAAGCGAATAAGTTTCTCCATAAAAAGTCAAAAAAATAGACTCTCAAAAATACTATTTTTCGTAAAATCTTCGTTTACTATTTTAGGTTTAAATGAAAAAAAATTATATTTGAAAAAAACTATTATTATGGAAAACCAAAAAAGTAATTCAAGTTTAAAAGCTGTTGTTGTTGTTCTCGCATTATTGTTATTAGGGAGTTTGGGATATATGTACAAAATGAGTACTGATAATCAAACCTCTGAAAATAAATTGATGTCAGACAAAGAAAAGCTGAGCGAAGAATTACAAGCCTCAATTGCAAAATATGATGAAGCAATTGCCGAAAATACGTCGTTATCGGATGAACTTTCTGTAGAAAGAGAGAAATTAGTACAACTTCAGGCTGAGTTGGAAAAATCTAAAGGCGATGCTGCAGCAATGGCAAAATTCAAAAACGATTACCTGCGTTTAAAACGCGAAATGGATAATTTAATGAAAGAAAATGACGCGCTGAAAAAACAAAACGTGGTGTTAACCAATCAGCGTGACAGTACACAGGTAGTGTTAGAAGATACTCGAAAAGTGAGAGATACATTAGTAGCTAAAAACGATGAATTAGCGAAAACAGTTGAAAAAGGTTCTAAACTTTCTGTACTAAACTTACAAACCACAGCCGTTAAACAAAGAAGTTCCGGAAAACAAATTGACACTGACAAAGCTTCACGTGCCGATGTGTTGAAAATCAGTTTCATGATTGCGGAAAACCAAATTGCAAAATCCGGTGATAAAACCTATTACGTTCAGGTAATCGATTCCAAAAACAATGTGTTAGGCGACAAGAAAACCGAAATTTTCGGCGATAAATCGTTAACCTACAGTTTTACTAAAACCGTGAAATACGAAAACAAAACGGTTAAAGTAGAGCAGGATTTACCGGTTAAAGACATTGAAGGCGGTTCATACTTCGTAAACATCTTCGATAAAGGCGAATTGGTTTCCAAAACGTCATTCACTTTAAGATAATCTACTCTTAATATAAAAGTAAAGGCTGCCAGAAATGACAGCCTTTTTTATTGATTTATAGTAACAGATTACTAATTGTAACAATCTGCGAATCTGCGGTTAATTATTTTTAAATCAATTTTCCGTTAACAATAACCTGTTCAATCAGATTACTTCCGAAAGCATACGGCAACTGATAATAGGAGGTAAGTGGTTTGGTAATGATCACACTAGCTGATTTTCCTCTGGTAATACTGCCGTGAGTATCCGAAATTCCCATGGCATAAGCACCGTTAATCGTAGCCGCATTGATAGCTTCTTCCGGAGTCATTTTCATTTTGATGCAGGCTGTTGCCACTACAAAATTCATATTTCCCGACGGCGTCGTTCCCGGGTTAAAATCAGTAGCTAAGGCTAAAGGTAATCCAGCCGAAATCATTTTACGGGCCGGCGTATAAGGAATGCTGATGAAATACGAACAACTCGGTAAAGCAACCGGCATGGTTACGCTTCCTTTTAAAACTTCGATATCCTCATCGGTTACAATTTCCAGATGATCTACCGAAAGCGCACCGTGTTTCACACAGGCTTCAATCCCATTGATAGCCGTAAACTGATTGACGTGGATTTTCGGCGTCAAGCCGTATTGCTTCCCGGATTCCATAATGCGTTCGGTTTCTTCTACGGAGAAATAACCGGTTTCGAGAAAAGCATCCACATAGTCGGCTAAATTTTCCGCAGCGATTTTTGGTAACATTTCGTTGATAATCAAATCAATATAAGCGGAATGGTCTTCTTTGTATTCCGTCGGAAATGCGTGAGCTCCTAAAAAAGTAGCCTTAATTTTTACCGGATAATTTTCCGCCAGTTTTCTGATTACGCGCAACATCTTCAATTCGCCTTCCACCGTTAAACCATAACCGGATTTAATCTCCACGGCACCGGTTCCTTGCGTCATGACTTCCTTTAAACGCGCTTTCGACTGGTTGTAGATTTCCTCTTCAGAGGTTTCATTCAGTTTTTTGGCCGAATTCAGGATGCCGCCGCCGCGATTGGCAATTTCTTCATAGCTCAATCCGTTAATGCGGTCTACAAACTCCTGAACGCGGTTTCCGGCGTAGACGATATGCGTATGACTGTCAACCCATGTTGGCAAAACGGCTCTTCCTGTAGCATCGATTATTTTATCAAAGTTCCCGTCCGGGCAGTTGCTCATTGTTCCGAAATCGGCAATGACATTATTTTCAAGAATTAAAAAAGCATTGTCAATTTTGGGTAAAACAGCCATTTCGGCACCGGAAACTTTATCGATATTTTCTTCGCGAACCTGTAATAGTTCTTTTATGTTTTTGATTAGAATTTTCATCAGCTGAAATTTTCCGTAAAAGTAAAATGGAATTTCAAAAACTCCTATCTTTATGACAAATTATTCGGTTTTGAGAAAGATTAAATACAAAAAAGGACGCAAAGTCAACCCTAATTTTTACGAGTATACCGGCATCCATAAAACCGAAGCGGTAGAAATGCAACTGTTCGTTTACAATGAAACCCACTTTGAAGAATACAAAAATGTTTCGTTAAATAAAATAGAAAGCGAACTTAAAGACAAAAGTCAGGTAAATGATGTTAAGTGGTTAAATGTTCACGGTTTGCACGATGTCGAACTTGTTAAAAATGTAGGTGATTTACTCGAAGTTGAACCGTATATCATTGGTGATATTTTAAACACCACCCGCCGTACCAAAATGGAAGAACTGCACGATATGCTGTTCTTTAATATCAAGTCGATTCTGCCGGGAGAAGACCTGAACAATATACGGGTGGAACAGATTAGTTTTATTCTTAAGGATAATTTGCTGGTGTCGTTTCAGGAGAAAAAGAGTGATTTTTTCAGTCATATCCGGGAGCGTATCCGAACGAACAGCGGCATTGTCTGCAAAAAGAAAAACGATTATCTGTTGTATCTGATGCTGGATGCCGTCATGGAAAACTTCTACATTACTATCGAAAATTATGAAGACAGGATAGAAGCGTTAATGGTGGAAGCCAAGACCAATCATCGTCAGGACGTTTTAATCCGGATTGAGAATAATCGTGAAAATCTGAATTATCTGAAGCGGGCGATTATTCCGTTACGGGATGCTTTATTCAGTCTGAAAAGCTTCCAGGACGATAATGAATATGACGGTATCGAAACATCAAATTATACCTTTTTCGCCCGTTTGCATCAGAAATGTTTAGAGCTTTTGGAACAAATTGATTATGATTTGAATTCCCTTGACAGCGCTTCCCATTTTCACTTCTCGGCACAAAGCCAGCGGATGAACGAAATTATGAAAACGCTTACGGTGGTATCGGTATTGTTTATTCCGTTAACGTTTATTGTTGGCGTTTATGGTATGAATTTCGACAATATGCCGGAACTTCGATGGGAAAACGGATATTTCCTGATTTTAGGCCTGATGTTCGTACTCGTTTTGGGCATGCTGGGCTATTTTAAAATGAAAAAATGGTTTTAAACCGACGGTACAATGAAGACATTTGTTAGTGATATTTCAGGACAGGAATTCCCGATGGCCGATTGTGTATACGCCAAAATGATCCGAAAAGCGATTTTTGACTGTATTAAAGGCGAATATCCGGATTTTAATTTAGACAGCGTTTTGTCTATCAGTGAACTGAATTACTTCCGGGAAAAATATATTTCAACATTTTTACTGAAAGAAACCCGGGAACTGAATGAACTGGAGAAAACCGTCATCAAATCGTTAAAAGACAAGCAGTCCGTTCTCACACAGTTGGAAGATGAGACCGCGGATTATACCTTCGGTCAGAAAATTGCCGATAAAGTGGCCGAATTCGGCGGAAGCTGGACGTTTATCATCTCCTTTGTCATTTTCCTGGCATTATGGATTTTGGTAAATGTTTTTGTATTGCTCAACAAAGGTTTTGATCCGTATCCTTTTATTCTTCTGAATCTGATTCTATCCTGCATTGCGGCTTTACAGGCTCCGGTAATCATGATGAGTCAGAACCGTCAGGAAGAAAAAGACCGCAAACGTTCCAAAAACGATTACATGGTGAATTTGAAATCAGAACTGGAAATCAGAATGTTGCACGAGAAAATCGACCATTTGATTATGCATCAGGAACAGTCGTTAATCGAATTGCAGAAAGTACAGATTGATATGATGAACGACATCATCAGCAAAATCGAAAAGAAAGGCTAAACCATGTCTTCCGGTTTTACCCAGGCATCGAAATCTTCTGCAGAAACATAACCTAAACGAACGGCTTCTTCTTTTAAGGTCGTACCGTTTCTATGGGCGGTTTGTGCAATTTCAGCTGCTTTATAATACCCGATTTTGGTGTTTAAAGCGGTAACCAGCATCAGGGAATTATCCACTAATTCTTTGATTCTCTTGTAATTCGGCTCAATTCCTTGGGCACAATGCTCATCAAACGAAACACAGGCATCACCCAATAATCTTGCGGATTGTAAAAAGTTAGCAGCAATCAGCGGTTTGAAAACATTCAGTTCGTAATGACCTTGTGTGGCACCGACGGTAATAGCAACATCATTGCCCATCACCTGAGCGCAAACCATCGTCAAGGCTTCACATTGCGTAGGATTTACTTTTCCCGGCATAATCGACGAACCCGGTTCATTTTCCGGAATAAAGATTTCACCAATGCCGCTTCGTGGTCCGGATGCCATCATCCTAATATCATTGGCAATTTTGTTTAAGGAAACGGCTAATTGTTTTAAAGCGCCGTGAGTTTCCACCATGGTATCATGCGCAGCCAGGGCTTCAAACTTATTGTGAGCTGTTTTAAAAGGGAGATTGGTGAATTTTGTAATGTATTCCGCCACTTTTACATCGTAACCTTTTGGTGTGTTTAAACCAGTTCCTACGGCCGTTCCGCCTAATGCCAGCTCAGACAAATGCGGTAAGGTGTTTTTCAAGGCTTTCAGTCCGTGATTCAATTGTGCGACGTAGCCTGAAATTTCCTGACCTAGCGTAAGCGGCGTAGCGTCCATCAGATGCGTTCTTCCGATTTTCACCACATTAGTAAAAGCTTCCGATTTGATTTGAAGGGTATCCCGCAGTTGTTCAATGCCCGGAATAGTAGTTTCGATTATCATTTTATAAGCCGCAATATGCATCGCAGTAGGGAAGGTATCGTTGGACGATTGCGATTTGTTCACATCGTCATTCGCTTTGATAAACGGTTCTTCTCCAATTTTTCTGCCGGCCAAAACCTGTGCGCGTTTGGCAATTACTTCGTTCACATTCATATTGCTCTGCGTTCCCGAACCAGTTTGCCAGATAACCAACGGAAATTCGTCGTTTAGTTTTCCGGCAAGGATTTCGTCACATACGGCCGCAATGGCATCCCGTTTTTCAGCAGGTAAAACTTTCAAGTCTGCGTTGGTGTAGGCTGCGGCTTTTTTGAGATAGGCAAAAGCTTCAATAATCTCTTTCGGCATTGAGGCCGGTTCGCCTATTTTAAAGTTGTTTCGGGAACGTTCGGTTTGAGCGCCCCAATACTTATCGGCGGGCACTTTTACCTCGCCCATGGTATCTTTTTCGATGCGGAATTCCATATTATTCAGATTATGTTGCTTAAAATTAAGCATAATCCAACGGTTATGAAAGGCTGTTAAAATAAATTTAAGAGAAGTATTGCTGAAGCAGATAATATCGCGTATATTTGGCCTGAAATCATAAAAATTCCGGAAAACATGTTTGATTTTCAACAGTATTTAGGCTTTTTACTTTTCTTAGGAATCTTTTTAACAGGATTCTGGCTGATGCTTTTTCTGGTTAACTTCGTGTTTTACTGGGTAGGCGGGGCTCTTTGGGAAAGATTCAAAGAGAGAAGAGCAGAAAAAGCTGCAAAACAAGCATAAATTTATGTAAGTTTTTAAAATAAAAAAGTCCCGAAATTTCGGGACTTTTTTTATGATTATGAATTAATCATTAACCGCCAAAGAATTCATCACCGCCGTTTTCTTCACGTTTCGGCTGTTTTTCTTTGTCTGTTTTCTTTTTGTTGAAACGATAGGTGAACGAAAGATTGATTTGTCTTACTCTCCATTGCATTTCGCTGTAGGAGTTTAGTACGTTAGCTAAATTCGTTTCGGTGATTCTTTTTCTGGAGTTGAAAATATCACTTACATTCAAAGCCAGCGTAGCTTTTTCTTTAAACAGATCCTTGCTTAAAGAAGCATTGGCAGATATCACACCTTTACTGGTTCCCTGGGCATTTTTCTGAGGTGCATTGTAAGTGGCGTTAGTTTGCCAGTCGATTCCGTATGGTAATGTGATTTTGGAATTAATTCTTGAAAACCAGGAATAAGCCGTATTGTCTAAATTTTGTGTTATTTCATCACCTTCAAAATTGATATACTGATAATCACCTTGTGTTTCATTGCGGAAGAAGTTAAAATTACCGTTTATACGCCACCATTTGTATGGATTATAATTTAACGTAAATTCAAATCCGAAACGGTATTCTGTGGCTAAATTGACTGGAGTACTTACAATTACAGGTACACCATTTACAAAATCACCGGATTCCTTGCGGATAAACTGGTAAACATCGGTTGTTCTGTTCAGGTAAGTCGAAGTATTTAACGTTAGTTTCGGCCAGCGTTTCATGTAGCCTAAATCGAAAGCATCGGTTTTTGCCGGGTTAATGTCCGGATTTCCCTGGAACAAGTTAATGTTACTTGAATAATTAGAGAACGGATTTAAGAAACGGCCTCTCGGACGGTTAATACGCTTACTGTAACTGATACTTGCGCTTGAAGATTCCGAAAACTCATACGTTAAAAACACACTTGGGAAAAAGTTATTGTACGATTTTGTATTGTAATCGTTTGTGGTTAATTGGTTTACGTTGATGTGTGTGTCTTCAAATCGCAACCCAAGCAAATAGGAAAACTTATTGATTTTTGATCCGTATTGCGTATAAAAAGCGTTAACCTTTTCAAGGTATTCTAAGGTATTGGTGTATTGCGCATTGTTTACCCAGTTTCCGTCGTTGTCTAAATAATCGATGGCAAACGGAGTGGTAAGGTTGGTGAAACTTCCGCGATAACCGGCTTCAAACTGGGTTTTTTCTCCAATTGGCAGCACGTAATCGGCCTGGAAAAGGTTTCTTTGCTGTTTTTCGTTATTTGTGGTTCTTTCAATCAGTTTATTGGCTTCGTCACCAAAAACATAATCGGTAATGGTAGATTTGCTGTTGTCCCGGTCTGCTGATATTGCAATATCGAATGTCAGTTTATGACCGTCTTTTTTGAACTTTTTAGTCAGATTGGTAGTGTATTCAAAATCAACACTCTTACCGTACTGATCGTTAAAACGGTTTCGGATGAAAGTAGGTGTGTAATCGGCATCAAAATTATAATACAAAACATTGTCCGGATTACTGCTGCTGTTTTTACGGATGGAAATGGCATTGGTCCAAGTGGTGGTTTTGTCTAAAAACCATTCTAATCCGAAATTGGTATTGTACCCTTCACGAGCTCTTTCGTTATTGCGTCTTTCGTTGATGTAATTCGTTGTTTCGCCAGTAGTTCGGTTTAGATATTCGGTATCGGTTAAGGAGTTTCCGGGACTTTTACTGTTGGTATAACCGGTTGTTGTAAACAAATTGAAATGCTCACTTCTTAAGTTGATGTTTCCGTTTAAACCATAATTCTGCGGATCTCCGATTGTTCCGGTAATACTGCCGTTAACCCCTTGTGCTTTTCCTTTTCTTAAAATGATGTTTACAATACCACCACCACCTTCTGCTTCATAACGGGCTGACGGATTGGTGATTACTTCAACTTTTTCAACAGCGTCTGCCGGTAATGTTCTTAAAGCATCGGCGATGTTACCTGCCATGCCGGACGGTTTTCCGTCAATTAAAACACGAACGTTTTCATTTCCGCGTAAGCTTACATTTCCGTCGTTATCAACCGAAACGGAGGGAACGTTGTCTAAAACGTCGCTGGCAGTACCACCTTTTACCATCATGTCCTGACCAACGTTGTACACTTTTTTGTCCAGTTTGATTTCTACGGTAGAACGTTCGGCAATAACCACAACTTCATCCAACTGTTTGGCTTCTTCACTTACGGCGACAGTTCCTAAATTAGTGTCTGCAGTGATGGCTTTATCTTTAAATTCTACGGTTTTAAATCCAAGAAATTCTACTTTCAGATAGTAAGTACCCGAAGGAACTTCAAAGGAAAATTCTCCTTTAGCATCGGTCATGGCGCCGTTAACAATACTCGGATTTTTGGTGTTTTGCGCATAAATACTAGCATATTCAAGCGGTTGGCTCGTTGCTTTTTCAATAACTTTTCCTGTAATTTTAACTTTCTGAGGTCCTTGAGCGAAAGTCAAAACAGACGATACTAGTAGTAATGCGACTAGTATTTTTTGAATGCTTTTCATGAATGACTGGTTTGTTTCCATTTAAGACTGCAAAATTACTCCGTGGTTTAAGGGTAAATTCACAAATCTTTGTTAAAACAAAAGTATAATTGTTCTAAATAATCTCCAGGATTTTTTCGATAGGCCGGCCGATAACCGCTTTATTACCGTTAATGATAATCGGCCGTTCGATTAAAATCGGATTTTTCTGCATGATAACAATCAGTTCCTCATCTGTAAATTCTTTACCGGCGTAGTTTTCTTTCCAAAGTTCTTCTTTGGTTCGGATTAGTTCTATGGGTTTGATTTTCAGTTTTCTGATGATGGAAGTCAGTTCGCGTTTGGTGATTTTTTCATCCAGATATTTGAAGGTTTTGAATTCTATTCCTTTTTCTTCCAGCAAACAAACACCTTCTCTGGATTTGCTGCATTTTGGGTTGTGGTAAATGGTAATCATGGATAATTTTTTTGCAAAAGTAAAGGTATACTTTTAAAAATGACGTATTTTCGGCATAACAAAATTTAATTGGTTAAACTTACCTGTTATGTATATCGAACAACTTAAAACTAAAAATTATAATTACACGACTCATTTAATCTTATACCTTCTTGTAGTTGTTGGTTTTACACTTTTGATGTTGCTGAATTACCTGACAACACAAGACATGAATACAGAAGACGTAATCCATCAGATGATTGAACAATTCGGTTCCAATGTTACTTTTGTGATGATGGTTTTGCCTTTATCGCTTTTCTGTTTAGGACTGTTGTTTTGGGTAAAATTCCTGCACGGACAAAGTCTCAGAAGCCTTACCACTGCAAGACAAAAAGTTGACTGGAGCAGAATTTTCTTTGCCTTTACCCTTTGGGGTTCGGTAACCGCCATATTAACGGTTGCAGCCTATTACGCATCGCCGGAGAACTTTGTCGTTAATTTTGAACCCGGTGCTTTCTTTTCGTTTTTAATTTTGGCGATTATATTAATTCCGTTGCAGACAAGTTTTGAAGAATTTCTTTTCAGAGGCTATCTGATGCAGGGAATAGGTATTTTTTCTAATAGCAGGATTATTCCGTTTGTAATAACATCAGTATTGTTTGGGTTGATGCACATCGCCAATCCGGAAGTCGGAAAAATGGGAATGACAATTATGATTTACTACATCGGAACGGGTTTTTTCTTAGGATTAATCACTTTGATGGACGACGGTTTGGAATTGGCGTTAGGGTTTCACGCCGCAAATAATTTAGTGGGTGCTTTGTTGGTCACCGCAGACTGGACAGCTTTTCAGACGAATTCTGTTTTTAAGGACATTTCCGAACCTAGTGCCGGTTTCGATGTAGTTTTACCGGTTTTCATAGTGTTCCCAATCCTGATTTTCATCTTCGCCAGAAAGTATAAGTGGACCAACTGGAATCAGAAATTATTCGGAAAATTACAGCCAACCGAAGTAACCGAGGAAATTCTGTAATCATGAAAAAGTTATGCGATACGGTTCATGCATCGTTTACATTAAATTCGGTTGCTTACGATAAAGAGGCTTTGTGTTTGTTGGCACAATCGTTTTTAAATTCAGCGGAAGAATACAAAAAACAATTCGGGCGTTTTGTTCTGGAATGGTTTGATGCTAACGATTTTATAACTTTAACAACATCCGGCACCACAGGAAAACCCAAAGAAATTCACCTGAAAAAAGAAGCGATGGTCAATTCCGCATTCGCTACGGCTGAGTTTTTCAATTTAGAAGAAGGTTGTAAAGCGTTGCATTGTCTTCCCACACAATATATTGCCGGAAAAATGATGTTGGTTCGCGCCATTGTCTGTGGCTGGCAACTCGACTTGGTTAAGCCGGATGCTCATCCGCTTGACGGAAATGATGCAGCATATGATTTTGCCGCAATGGTACCACTTCAGGTTGAAAATTCCATTGCTGAGTTGTATCGTGTAAAAAAGACAATCATTGGTGGTGCCAAATTAAATCCGATGCTGGCAGGAAAGTTAAAAACTCTACCCGTTTCGGTATATGAAACTTACGGAATGACGGAAACCATAACGCATATCGCCGCGAAGAAAGTTCAGGAACAGGCTTTTTCGGTTTTACCGGGAATCACCATTGGTACCGATGAAAGAAATTGTCTGGTTATTGAAGCACCAAGAGTTTCAGATGAAAAAATCGTTACGAATGATGTGGTGGAAATTGTAAACAGCAATCAGTTTAAATGGCTGGGAAGGTACGACAACGTGATTAACAGCGGCGGTGTGAAACTGTTTCCCGAGAAAATAGAGGAGAAGCTGTCCGGGAAAATTCCATATCGTTTTTTTGTGATCGGAAAACCCGATGCAAGGCTTGGCGAAAAACTTCTGCTGGTGATAGAAGCAGAACCATATGACATTCAAACTTTGGTTTTTGATGTTTTGGACAAATTTGAAAAACCAAAAGAAATTTTGTTTGTGCCGAAATTCAGAGAAACGGAAACCGGAAAGATTAAAAGGCTTGAAACCATTCAATAAAAAACCACAAAGTCGCTTTTACAGTTCACATCGCCCCAATGACGAAGGTTTGCAATCTTTGTGGTTAGAGAATATTAAAAAAAGTTGTTTTCTTTATTGCTGCATTTTAAAATAGTAATCTGCAGAGTGTTTACCGCTTCCGTAGAAAAGAAAAAACACACAAACAATAAGTGTCAGGGAAGCCAAAATGAAATTCTGAGTATTAAAACTTCCCATAAAATTTACTGCTACTGCACCTATGAGTATCGGTAATTGTGCCACAATAGACCATCTGGTGAGTAACCCAAAAGCAATCATTAGTCCGCCCATCATATGCGCAGCAGCAATATAATGTATGATTAGCATTTCTCCACCTAAATTTCCGGCCTGACTCATAATTTCATGCAGGTACTGTCGGTTGGTAATAAATGAAATCCCTTTTACGATTAAAAAAACGCCTAATGCTATCCTTAAAATATCCAAAGGATAACTGGTGTGTGCGTTAGCCCATTTGTTTAAATTTTTTACAGTGTCCATAGCATAGTCGATTTGATATATGCTAAGATACTGAAGAACAATAAACTAAGGTAGTTTTTTCGTTGAAGCGATTTAGAATATCGACCAAATGAAAATTAATGCAATTTTGAGGTTTTAAAGTACATTTTTTTCGTGTTAAAATCGATTTTATCTGCAGTGGTTTTCACCGGAAGTTTCTGCCAGTTGTTCGTTACGTTGATGCGCGAAATTTTACCGTTAGCAGTATATTCCACTGGCATGGCGAAGTTTTTTACATCGGTTTTCCAGCGAACTTCCACATTTTTCTTGTGTTGACGGTACTCCAGAACCGGGACATTCTTATAACGAAGATATTGATCAAAAACAGGCGTAAGGTTCAGACCGGATTCTTTATTGAAGAAATCCACTACGGTTTGGGTTTCGATAATCTTATGACGATATGTTTCCGAATATTTTAAAATCAACGCCCACCATTTTGCATCGTCATTGATTATGTGTCGTATGGTATTCAGCATTAGGGAACCCTTATCGTACATATCGCCGGAGCCTTCGTGATTAACGCCATAATGACCTATTATTGGTTTGTCATTCGACACATTCATTTTCTGACCGTTGACGTATTGGATGGCTTTATCATAGCCTAAAGTACATTCCACAAAAACCGCTTCGGAGTAAGTGGTAAAACTTTCGTGAATCCACATATCGGCAATGTCTTTGGACGTTACGCTGTTGCCGAACCATTCGTGCCCGGTTTCATGAATCGTGATGTAGTCGAATGTTAAGCCGATTCCGGTATAACTTCTGTCCATGCCTAAATAGCCTTTAAGGTATTTGTTTCCGTAAGCCACGGCACTTTGGTGTTCCATACCCAAATAAGGCGTTTCCACCAATTTATAACCGTCTTCTTTAAAGGGATAGGTTCCGAATTTCGACTGGAAGCAGTCCATCATCGGTTTTACTTCTTCGAAATGTTTGCGGGCTTTGGCTTCGTTGGCTCTCAAAACGTAATAATCCAGATCCAAACCTTTGTGGTTGTCGTGAATGTGAACATAATCGGCAATATTAACCGTGATATCGTAGGTGTTGATGGGGCTTTTAACTTCCCAATCCCAACGGGTGTATCCGTTTTTTAAATCTTCACTGCCCAAAAAGCGTCCGTTGGAAACATTCATTAAACCATTAGGAACGGCTACTTTTACAGATGCTCCAAAATCAGGTTCATCGCTTTGAGTGTCTTTTACCGGATACCATAAACTTGCGCCGGTTCCCTGTACGGCCACACCAATCCAAGGCTTATTCTGGGTATCTTCTGCGAAAACGAAACCACCGTCCCAGGGTGCATTTTTGGCAATTATGGGTTTTCCGGAATAATAAAAACGGATTTTGCCTTCTTCGCCGGTTTGCATCATTAAAGGGAAATCGATGAAAACAGCGTGATGCTCTCTTTTGTATTGCAACTGTTTTTTGTTGAAAACAATACTGTCCACCTTCATGTTATCGAACAAATCGATTTGAATTCTTTGAGTCGGAACTGCAATTTTAAAAGCAATATCGTTATAACCCACAATAGATTTCTCATCGGGACTAATTTTGATGTTCAGATCGTAGCGCTGTACATCAAAACTGGTGCGCTCAGGACGTAATCCGCCTTGCAGGGAATCTTTACGCGTAAATTGCTGTGCCAAAACGGATTGAATACCAACAAAGAGTAGAACTGAATACAGTACGTTTTTCATAAGCTGCTGAATAAAAAAAAATCTGCTATATAAAGATATGTAGCAGATTTTAAGTTTTTGTTACTTAATTGATAAGTAAACTTCTGTAGATATTGTCCGATTGTTTTTCCGGGATTAATTCAACACCCAATCTTACAGATTCAATATTACATATTCTAAGATTAATGAAGCATTGCCGATATTGCCGGAAGCATGGTTATGGAAAGTTGTAAAATAAATTGTTCCGTTGTTGCTTATGCCGTTACATGATCCAAGATTGTCGCCATGGGCCAGATGGGCGTTTAAGGCACTTTCATTTATAGTGATAGTGATCGGATTTTCGTTGTTTCCTGGCGGAAGATGACAAATAGTTACCCAACCATTGTTCGCTGCATTACCTATTTGAACATGTGGTGCATCCTGATTATTGTAATTTTGGGTTTTTAGCATTAAGGCTTCATTGTTTGCCGGGTTTTTTACCAATACATCCCAAAAAGCAGTATCATAATTGACAATTCTTTGCCAGGCTCCTAAATCGTATTCAATATTCAGGCTGTTAAAACCCATTGCCGCTGCTAAAGCAGGATTGCTTATTTCGGCACCTGGAATAGTAGAACTGGAGCCGCTGTTTACAGAGCATAGTTTACTGTCCTCAATAAATCCTCCGGCAAGTCCGCAAGATGGTGAATTTCTTTGACCTCCTGTCAGATAGGCTACATCCCAATCCGATACATATAAACTACCACCATTTGAAACGAAGGTTGCCAGATTTGCATCAATAGCAGCTTCCAGGCCTGTGGCTGATGAGGGTCTTGATCCGCAATTCAGGAAAATAATGTCATATTGTGAAATGACTGATATATCCGATAAATTATCGAACGTAATCATGTCTGCATTGTAGCCGAGATTTGTAACAATCTCTTGTATGTTATCATAAGCTCCTGCAACATATGCGATATTAGCCACTTGATTAAGTTTCGCAGCAGAAGCGTCCAGATTTACGGTTTGGTTGTTTGGGATGTTTACAACAAGCTCGGTTCTGAAATTTGAACCGTCACCGGTCTGAATGTGAAGTGTTCGTTCCCCTGAAGGTGCATTAAGATTAAAATTTCCGTTTGCATCGGAATAAGTGTAATGAATTTGGTGATTTTCATCCAAAACAAAAACAAGAGCGCCACCAATAGGTTTACTTCCGTTAGACGCGATTACTTTACCTTGAACGTTACCGGTTGGTGTTGGTACGGTATATGATTCCTCTGTAGAATCATCCTTACAGCCGATAAAACTGAATACAAATAATGATAAAATAAGAAGGGTAATTTTTCTTTTCATACTTTTTTTTTCTTAAAAATATATAATTATTCTGATAATCAGTAGGTTGTTTTTAAGAAATGTTAAAATATGTTACATTTTTGTGAATAAATTTGTAATTATATTGTTTTTCAACAAATTAGTTTAGAAAAGATTATTTTATAAAAAAAGGTTAATTCTTTAAGAACTAACCTTTAGTAAATTGATGTTTTTTTCAGACCTGAATCACGCCCAAATTAAAAGGCTTTTCAATAGGAGCGTGGTTGGCTGCTTCAATTCCCATGGAAATCCATTTTCTTGTGTCTAACGGATCGATGATGGCATCGGTCCATAACCGTGATGCAGCATAATAAGGCGAAACCTGTTCGTCGTAACGCGATTTGATTTTATTGAACAATTCTTCCTCTTTTTCCGGAGTAATTTCTTCCCCGCGGGCTTTCATGGCGGATTCTTCAATCTGTAGTAATACTTTTGCCGCCTGAGCACCGCCCATTACGGCCAATTCTGCGGAAGGCCAGGCAAAGATTAAGCGCGGATCATAAGCTTTACCGCACATCGCATAATTTCCGGCACCGTATGAGTTTCCAACCACTACCGTAAATTTCGGAACGACAGAATTGGCAACCGCATTGACCATTTTCGCCCCATCTTTGATAATTCCGCCGTGTTCGGATTTGGAACCTACCATAAATCCGGTAACGTCGTGTACGAATACCAAAGGAATTTTCTTCTGATTGCAATTTGCGATGAAACGGGTGGCTTTATCGGCTGAATCGGAATAAATTACACCGCCGAACTGCATTTCACTCGGTTTGGTTTTAGCGCCGGTCGTTTTAACGATTTTTCGCTGATTGGCTACAATACCAACGGCCCAACCGTCAATTCTGGCATAGGCTGTGATGATGGATTGCCCGTAACCGGCTTTGTATTCATCCACTTCAGAATTATCCACCAAACGTTTGATGATTTCCATCATGTCATATTGTTCGGCTCTTGATTTTGGTAAGATGCCGAAGATTTCGTTTTCGTCCAAAGCAGGTTTTTCAGCTTTGATGCGGTTGAAACCGGCTTTTTCGTAATCACCGATTTTGCCTACGATGCTTCGGATTCGGTCTAAAGCGTCTTTATCGTCTTTGGCTTTATAATCGGTAACACCTGAAATTTCGCAATGTGTTGTGGCGCCGCCAAGTGTTTCATTGTCAATGGTTTCACCAATGGCGGCTTTTACTAAATAACTTCCGGCAAGGAAAATACTTCCGGTTTTATCTACAATAAGCGCTTCATCACTCATAATCGGTAAATAAGCACCACCGGCAACACAGCTTCCCATAACAGCAGCAATTTGAGTGATTCCCATGCTGCTCATGATGGCGTTGTTGCGGAAAATACGGCCGAAATGTTCTTTATCCGGGAAAATTTCGTCCTGCATCGGAAGGTAAACTCCGGCGGAATCCACCAGATAAATGATTGGTAATCGGTTTTCCATGGCGATTTCCTGCGCGCGAAGGTTCTTTTTCGCCGTAATCGGAAACCAGGCTCCGGCTTTAACCGTAGCGTCGTTTGCCACAACCACACATTGTTTCCCGTTGATGTAACCGATTTTCACCACTACACCACCGGACGGACAACCACCGTGCTCCTTATACATGCCGTCGCCAACGAATGCCCCGATTTCGATGTTTTTTGAACCTTTGTCCAATAAATAATCGATTCGCTCCCGTGCGGTCATTTTTCCTTCGGAATGTAGTTTGGCAATTCGTTTTTCGCCACCGCCTAATTTTACTTTGGCAAGACGTTGTTTTAAATCGGAAAGTAAAAGTTTGTTGTGATCTTCGTTTTTGTTGAAGTTAATGTCCATTATGTAGTTGTTTTTTACTGTAAAACTGTAATTTTGGTTGGCTAAAATACAAAACCTTTTTGTTCTTTGAAACAAGTTCATGAGGTTTTCCAGGCGGCGTTTGATAAAAATGAATTGTCGTTAACTTAACATTAACTTAACATTGCGCTGTTACTTTTGCAGCAACAAATTAACACACTTATGTCATTAAACAGTATTTTCCAATTTTTGGTTCCGAAAGACAAGAAGTTCTTTCCCTTATTCGAACAGGCTGCTTCAAATTTAACGTTATTGGCAGAAACCTTGCATGAAGCAGTAAATGCTCCAAAAAACGAAAGAGAAGACTACTACAAAAAAATAGAAGAATTAGAGGCGAATATCGAGGAAATCACTCATAAGACACACCTTGAGTTAAGCCGAAATTTCATTACACCATTCGACCGCGAAGATATTCACGCGTTAATCAAAGCTATGGACGATGTGGCGGATTATATGCACGGTGGTGCCAGCAGAATGCGTTTGTATCAGGTGGAGAAAATTACAAAATCCATCCGTAAATTAACGGAAATCAATTTAGAGGCCTGTCAGTTAATTTCGAGAGCTATTCAGGATTTGAAAGACATGAAGAATCTTAAATCGATTGCCGACGCCTGTAAACGTATCAATAAATTAGAAAGCAAAGCCGATAACGTATTCGATAAAGCCGTTGCGGATATCTTCGAAAATGAAACGGATGCGAAGAATATCATCAAATATAAAGAAGTATTATCGTCCTTGGAAACAGCTTCAGACAAATGTAAAGGCGTAGCGAATGTTTTAGAGTCGATTATAGTTAAACATTCTTAATCATCTTTTCATTCTGAAAGTAATCTTATGGATTTTACAATACTAATTATAATCATTGCGTTAGCCTTACTTTTTGACTATATCAATGGTTTTCACGATGCGGCCAACTCTATTGCTACCATTGTGGCTACAAAGGTGTTAACACCGTTTCAGGCCGTGCTTTGGGCAGCAGCGTTTAACTTCGCCGCTTATTTTATTTCCAGATACTGGATTGGTGAGTTTAAAATTGGTAATACGATTGCAAAATCAGTCGATGAAAGTTTTATCACTCTGGAAGTAATTCTCGCCGGATTAATTGCAGCCATCATCTGGAATCTTGCTACCTGGAAGTTAGGGATTCCGTCGTCGTCTTCCCACACGTTATTAGGTGGATTTATGGGAGCAGCTTTGGCTAATGCAGGCGCTTTTTCTGCTGTAATTAACGGAGAAACGATTGATGTAATTAACTACTCAAAAGTAGTGCCTACATTTTTATTCATCTTTATGGCGCCTTTAGTCGGGATGGTTGTGGCGTATCTGATTACCATTCTGATTCTGAATATCTGCCGGAAAGCCAACCCGCATAAAGCAGACAAATGGTTTAAGAAACTGCAGTTGCTTTCTTCCGCCATGTTCAGTTTGGGACACGGAGGAAATGATGCCCAGAAAGTTATGGGTATTATCGGAGCCGCGGTAATCTGTTATCACATGAATATCGGAGATCCGGCGTATGCAAATTTAGAAAGTGCTGACCGTTTTGCACACTTCGTGGACGATTGGGCCTGGGTTCCTCTGGTATCGTTCGTATTCATCGGATTAGGAACTTTGAGCGGTGGTTGGAAAATCGTAAAAACCATGGGGTCTAAAATCACCAAAGTAACCCCGCTTGAAGGAGTAGCGGCAGAAACTGCAGGAGCAGTAACCTTATATTTAACCGAACATTTAGGAGTTCCGGTTTCTACCACGCACACCATTACCGGTTCGATTATCGGGGTTGGAGTAACAAAACGTGTTTCGGCCGTGCGTTGGGGAGTTACCATCAGCCTTCTTTGGGCCTGGATTTTAACGATTCCGGTTTCGGCTGTATTAGCGGGAATAGTATATTATTTACTGAAATTATTTGTGTAGCTATTTCCATAAATAAAAAATCCCGATGTTTTGCATCGGGATTTTTTATTTCTAAAACACCTCATATCTCAAAATGAATGAAATATTATTAAAGTCAATAGATGCATCATTTGAATTAGAAAGGTTCGTTGGAGTAATATATCTTGCTTCAAGAGAAAATTTATCATAATTATATCCAATACCTCCGGCAAAAGCAAAAGTGGTCTGTCCAAAAATATTGTATTCGTGATTACTATAGTTAACATACGACTTTTTGCCAATTACTCGTAAATTTCCCAATGCATTTAAGAATATACGAGACTTTGAATCAATGAAGAAATAATGGCGGATACCAAAAGGGATTTGTAAATATTTCAGATCAAGTTTTGATTGCGATGTCGTAAAAATTGATTTTGAAGAATTTGAAGTTTCTTTAAAAACATTATAAGAAGGCTCTATTATTACAGACCACTTATTGTTGTTGTAAGGTAAGATTATTTCAGATTCAAAGCCAATTCCAAAATTTGAGCCTTTAAATACAATAGGGTCTTCTGCGAAATAGTCATGAACTTCCATGTTACTAATGTTATATGCTGCAGAAACTTTGAAGTTAAAATTAGCTTTGCCTTTATTTTCGCTTTTTATTTCATCACTTACATTTCCATCGCAATTGTTCACCTGATTAAAATACTTGATAAGACTGGGTTCGTTATAATCAAGTGAGTTTAGTTCTTTTTGACTAGTAGTCTCGCACTTCACGTCATACCACAACTGTCTTTTATATTGTTCGTTTGATAAAATGGAAGTTCTGTTAATTTCAGGGTTGTTTCTTACTTCCTCCTCACTTGGCATATATTTAATATAAATAAGCTGCTTTATTTTGGAGTTTTCAGTAGAATAGAAAAATTTTTCAATTCCATTTTCTTCATATTTGTAAAGATTATTGCTTCCGCTAGCAAGTTGTTTCAAAAACAATGTTTGTTTTACGAAATCAGGTTCTTTTTTAGTTCCGATATGAGCGGTTTTTAAACTGGATTTTTCAATATCAACTTCTGCTCTTAAATAACGTAAGTTGTTGTTGATGTTGAATTCTTTTGCAAAATCAATATTGATGATTTCAACTTCAGAATCTTCAGAAGTTTTAAATTCAAAAGAAGTTGGATTGTTCTTCCAATCATAATTTTTAATTAAGCCTGAAATTTTTTCACCATCGTTATTCACATAATAAGCATTTTCAAACTTTATTTGTGAAAAAGCAGCTAGTGAAAAAAGCATTAAAAAGCAAAATAGGTTTTTCTTCATTGTATTTAAATTTAATTATTATTCGTCTTCTTTCTGTCCCATCATCATCAGATAGGCTTTTAAAAATTCATCAAGATTTCCGTTCATTACGCCGTCTACGTCGCTGGTTTCGTAACCGGTTCGGACATCTTTAATCAGTTTATAAGGATGCATCACATAGTTACGGATTTGCGATCCCCATTCGATTTTCATTTTTCCGGCTTCGATATCGGCACGTTGTTCCATTCGTTTCTTCAGTTCGATTTCGTATAATTGGGAACGAAGCATTTGCATGGCTCTGGTTCGGTTGTCCTGTTGCGAACGTGTTTCGGAACACTGAATCTGAATTCCGGTCGGTTTGTGAAATAACTGCACTTTGGTTTCCACCTTATTCACGTTCTGACCACCGGCACCGCTGGAACGGGAAGTTGTGATTTCAATATCGGCGGGATTAATTTCGATTTCAATCGTATCATCCACCAAAGGATACACGTACACTGAAGCAAACGAAGTATGTCGTTTTGCATTACTGTCAAACGGAGAAATGCGCACCAATCGATGTACACCGTTTTCCCCTTTTAAATATCCGAAAGCGTAATCGCCTTCAAATTCTAAAGTAACGGTTTTGATTCCGGCCACATCGCCTTCCTGAAAGTTCAGTTCTTTGATTTTGTAGCCTTGTTTTTCTCCCCACATCAGGTACATACGCATCAGCATCGAAGCCCAGTCGCAGCTTTCGGTTCCTCCGGCTCCGGCGGTAATCTGCAATACAGCGCTCATGCTGTCACCTTCGTCGGAAAGCATGTTTTTGAATTCCAGATTTTCGATGTGTAAAACAGTATCTCGGTACTGATTGTCGAGTTCTTCTTCGGTCGCGTCGCCCTCTTTGAAAAAGTCGTAAAGAATCTGAAGTTCTTCTGCCATCGTGTTGGCTTTTTCATAATCTTCCACCCATTTTTTCTTGGATCGAAGGTTTCTGACAATAATTTCGGCTTCTTTGGCGTTGTTCCAAAAGTCGGGAGCAAAGGTTTTTTCTTCCTCGTTGGTTATTTCGATAAGCTTCTTATCGATGTCAAAGATACCTCCTTAACGCACCAAGGCGCTCAATAATATCCTTAATCTGTTCGGTATTTATCATAAAAAGTATAATTTTATAGCCCAAAAATAGACATTCCTTTTTAATGTATGGAAATAAATTTAGTTAGCGATACGGTTACCAAGCCAACTCCGGAAATGTTGCAGCATATGTTTCGTGCCAAAGTTGGGGATGATGTATACCGACAAGACCCAACTGCTGTGGAACTGGAGGAAACCGTGGCTGATTTATTCGGAAAGGAAGCGGCTCTGTTTTTTCCTTCGGGAACTATGGCCAATCAAACAGCAATTAAGTTGCATACGCAGCCTGGTGATCAATTAATTTGTGATAAATGGTCTCATGTTTATTTGTATGAAGCGGGTGGCGCCTCATTCAACAGTGGCGTTTCGTGTTCGCTTGTTGATGGAAACAGAGGAATGATTACCTCGATGCAAGTGGAAGAACATCTAACCGATCCGGAATTTTATCACAACCCGAAAACGTCTTTGGTTTGTATCGAAAACACGACCAACAAAGGAGGAGGCGCTTGTTACGATATCGAAGAATTAAAACGAATCAAACAGGTTTGTACCGATAATAACCTGAAATACCATTTGGACGGTGCGCGTTTGTGGAATGCTTTAGTAGCCAAACGTCAGCATCCGAAGCAATATGGTGAATTGTTTGATACAATTTCGGTTTGTCTTTCCAAAGGAATGGGTGCTCCGGTAGGTTCTTTGTTGTTGGGCGATAAAGAAACGATTCACCGGGCTTTAAGAATCCGCAAAGTTTTAGGCGGAGGCATGCGTCAGATTGGTTATTTGGCTGCGGCCGGATTATATGCTTTGCAGCACAATGTGGGTCGATTGGAAGAAGACCACCGCAGGGCCAAAGAATTAGGTACTTTGTTGCAGCAAATGTACTGGGTGGATAAAGTGGAACCGGTGGAAACCAATATCCTGATTTTTTCCGTAAAACCGCAATTCGACGAGAATCTTTTAATGGAAAAACTGAAACAGAAAAATATCTACATCAGTTCGATGGGAAGAGGAAAACTGCGTATTGTTACACATCTGGATTACAAACAGGTAATGCACGATTACGTGATGGAAGCGTTACAGAAAATAGAGCTTTAAGTTTTTAAACCGCAGATTCACAGATTTTTATCAAAAAAATATAGAGGTTTTAAAATTATATTTTCTAATACTGTGAAAAGTATAACCGCAAAATTACAGAATAATACTCTGCGAATTTACGGTATTATTTTTTAAAATTCCGCTGCAACTTCAAAAGTCACGACTTCTCTCGTAATCGGGTGTCTGAATTCAATCCATTCGGCATGAAGGTGAAGACGGTCTGCTTTGGTTCCGTACAAATCATCCCCAAAAATCGGGCAATTCAGCCCTAACGAATGCGAAGCATGAACGCGTAGTTGATGCGTACGTCCTGTAATCGGCCAGAAATGAATTTTGGTTTTATTGTCATTTTGTGAAACGACTTTCCATTTTGTTTTTGCAGGTTTTCCGTATTCATAACACACTAATTGGCGCGGACGGTCTTCTAAATCCACGCGTAACGGCAAATCAATTTCACCTTCATTTGCAGAAACTAATCCGTTAAGCAAAGCGGTATAACGTTTTTTTACCGTGCGTTTTATGAATTGACTCTGAAGCGATTTATGAATGCCTTTGTCTTTGGCAATCAGCATGAGTCCGGAGGTTGACATGTCTAACCGGTGTACAATTAACGGCCCGGTGGCGTTGGGATATTTCAGTCGCATCCGCTCATACACCGAATCCTGAATCGTGATGCCGGGAACGGATAAAAACTCGGCCGGTTTGTTGACAATGGCGATGTAATCGTCTTCGTAAATGGTTTCAAGCGTCACGCCATCTGCCGGATTTACAAGCATCGGATTGTCATCCACTTTCAAACCTTCCAGCATATGTCCTAAAATAGGTTCGCATTTACCGCGACAGGCAGGGTAGAAGTGCTTGTGTTTTCGAATTTCGGATTTCGGTGATTGCCCCCACCAGAATTCGGCCATGCAAATCGGTTCTAACTGATGCTGATAGGCATAATGCAATAATTTCGGAGCGGCACATTCTCCAGCAGCAGCCGGTGGTTTTCCCTGAACGGTATTTTTGAAAATGTCAAAAAGGCTTTTCGTTTCACCCTTTGCGTTTAAAAAACTGTATTGTTCGAAAAGCTGCTGCTGTAAAGCATTGGATTTGTTTTTGCGTTCTTCTTTCAGAAAAGTGATCCGGTTTCGGAACACATTTACTTTCTGCTGAATTTCCTCCAGACGGGCTTCTCCCTGACGGATAAAATCTTTGAGAAAATAGGCCTGTTTTAAACTTTCTTTCCGAAGTTCTTCCAGTAAAATTTCTAAATCGGATGTGCTGATTCCTTCTGCTACTGCTTTTTCGCGTTGGGCTTTTCGTTCTTTTTTAGAAGCTTTGATACGTTTTTTGTAATCATCTGATTCCGCATCAAATTTTGTTGTTTCAGTTTTTAAAAACTCCTCCAGCGAAAGAAATTCCGGATTATTTTCCAGTGCTTCAATTTCCGCATTGATTTGATTGAGAACGGCTTCTTCCTTTTTGAAAAAACCTTCTTCCGTCAGCATATCAAAAACCGGTGGAACAAATAAAGAATGATGATTCTCACCAGCCAATTTTCCCGAAAAAGCCGCTAAATACCCAATTTCATTTTGCGGATTGCGAACTACAAGAACTCCGAACATTTTTCCGATAACCAAGCCTTCCTGATTTGCTTCCAAACCAAAATTATGTTCCCATTCGGTTTGATTTTCAAGATGTTCCTGTAATTCTTCGGAGGCTAATATCGCCAGCGGATGCGGTTCATAGTAAAACGGAAAAGTGAATCGCTCCGGCAGCGGCAGAGTGTCTGTTGCTCCTTTAAAAGGGATGAAGCAAGCGGATTCGGCATTTTGGGAGTGATTCATTTTCAGTGAATTATTTAAACATATCCAAGCCGGGAATATTTGGCATGCCTTCTTTGGCTACGGCTCCTAATTCGGCTTCATTTACGTTGCTTGCTTTCTCGATGGCTTTGTTCATAACTAAAACCAAATAGTCTTCCAGTTGTTCTTTATCTTCCAGCAAACTGTCGTCGATAAGGATGGATTTAATCTTTCTGTTGGCGGTCATCGTTACTTTTAAAAGCCCGTCGTTGCTCTGTTCGTCGATTAATACCGTATCTAATCTTTTTTTGGTGTCTTCAATTTTCTGCTGGGTTTCTTTCAGCTTACCCATCATGCCCATGATATCTCCAAACATGTTGATAAAATTTAAAATTACTGAAACGCAAAATTAGTAAATTGCTGAGAGATAGCGGCAGTATTATAAAATGAAAAAACAATTTCTTTTAAGTTGCGTTTGCCTTATTTTTGCAGGCTCGAATGCACAAAACAAAACACCAAAAATGACAAAGACAATTGCTCCGCCTGTAGCGGCTGTAAAACCCAAAAAGCTTGAAAAACACGGTCATGTCCGAACCGATAATTACTATTGGTTAAACGAAAGAGAAAACCCGGAAGTAATTGACTATCTGAACAAAGAAAACGAGTACTACAATGCCATGACGGCGCATACCAAACAATTTCAGGCTGATTTGTTTGAGGAAATGAAGTCGAGAATCAAGGAAGATGACAGTTCGGTTCCTTATCTGTACAACGGTTACTACTATATTACCCGTTACGAGAAAGGAAAAGATTACCCGATTTATGCCCGAAAAAAAAGGAGTCTGGAGGCTAAAGAGGAAATCATGTTCGACTGCAACGAAATGGCAAAAGGACATGCTTATTTTCAGTTAGGCGGTTTAAATGTAAGTGAAGACAATAAATGGTGTGCTTTTGGAGTGGATACGGTTTCCCGAAGAGAATACACCATTCAGATTAAAAACCTTGAAACCGGTGAAATCTTACCGGTGAAATTGGAAAAAACAACAGGTGGTTCCACTTGGGCTTCAGACAATAAAACCTTGTTTTACACGCGAAAAGACTTGGTAACGTTGCGTTCGGAGAAAATCTACAAACATAAATTAGGTACGGAAGCTAAAGAGGATGTTTTGGTTTACCATGAAAAAGACGACACGTTTTCCGTTTACATCTACAAAGAAAAATCCAAAAAATACTTGGTGATTGGCTCCAACAGTACCATGACTACGGAGTATCAGATTTTGGAAGCCAATAATCCTGACGGTCAGTTCCGCGTGTTTCAGAAGCGAACCAGAGGTTTGGAGTACAACATTTCACACTTCGGCGACAGTTTTTATGTGGTAACCAATAAAGACAAGGCGACCAATTTCAAAGTGATGAAAACGCCTGAAAAAGCCACTGCCAAAGAGAATTGGGTGGATTTGATTCCGCACCGGAAAGAAACGTTGGTGGAAGGTATCGAAATTTTCAAAGATTATCTGGTTGTGGAAGAGCGCAACAACGGTCTGAACAAAATCCGCATCATGCCTTGGAACGGAAAAGGAGAGTATTATCTGCCTTTCGAAATCGAAACGTACACGGCTTACACAACTACAAACGTAGATTTTGATACGGATATTCTGCGATACAGCTATCAGTCCATGGCTACACCGCCTTCGGTTATCGATTTTAATATGAAGACGAAGGAAAAAACCATCATGAAAGAGCAGGAGGTGCTTGGCGGTAAATTCGACAAAAATAATTATACCGAAGAACGTATTTGGGCAACGGCTCAGGACGGAACCAAAGTGCCGATTTCAATCGTTTATCGCAAAGGAATCAAAAAAGACGGAAACAATCCTTTCTTGCTATATGCTTACGGTTCCTACGGTTCTTCCATGGATCCTTATTTTTCTTCTATTCGTTTGAGTTTGCTGGACAGAGGCTTTGTTTACGGTATCGCTCATATACGCGGCGGCGAAGATTTAGGACGCGAATGGTACGAAAACGGGAAGCTGCTCAAAAAAATGAACACTTTTACCGATTTTATTGATTGTTCCAAATATGTAATTGACCAAAAATACACTTCACCGAAACATTTATATGCGGAAGGCGGTTCTGCCGGCGGTCTGTTAATGGGAGCCATCATCAATATGGCGCCGGAATTGTACAATGGCGTAATCGCTCAGGTTCCGTTTGTGGATGTGGTGACAACCATGTTAGACGATTCGATTCCGTTAACTACCGGAGAGTATGACGAATGGGGAAATCCGAACGAAAAAGAGTATTACGAGTATATGTTGTCCTATTCGCCATACGATAACGTAAAAAAACAAAAATATCCTAACTTGTTAGTAACTACCGGATTGCATGATTCTCAGGTGCAGTATTGGGAACCGGCCAAGTGGGTGGCCAAATTGCGAACCATGAAAATCGGAGACAGTCAATTGTTTCTCGATACCAATATGGATACCGGGCATGGCGGGGCTTCCGGACGATTTGAAGCCATTAAGGAAGTAACAAAAGAATATACTTTTTTGTTAGATTTAGAAGGAATTAAAAGGTAGATAAAGAATTTTTTATACATTTGCAAGGTTGTGAATATGTCAAAAAATGTTTATATTCACATCTTGAGTAATTTATTTTTTATGAAAGAAGAAATAAAAGCCTATAATAACGTATTGGAATTAATAGGAAATACGCCCCTAATAAAACTGAATACGATAACCGAAGGACTAAAAGGTAATTTTTACGCTAAAGTAGAAGCTTTTAATCCGGGACATTCCACCAAAGACAGAATTGCTCTGTATATTATAGAGGAAGCTGAAAAAAGAGGAATTTTAAAACCAGGCGATACTATTATTGAAACCACTTCCGGTAACACGGGCTTCAGCTTAGCAATGGTAAGCATTATTAAAGGTTACGATTGTGTACTGGCTGTAAGTTCAAAATCATCCAAAGATAAGATTGATATGTTGAGAGCGATGGGCGCAAAGGTTTACGTTTGTCCGGCTCACGTTTCTGCAGACGATCCGCGTTCGTATTACAATGTTGCCAAACGTTTACACGAAGAAACCAAAGGTTCGGTTTACATCAACCAGTACTTTAATGATTTGAATGTGGATGCGCATTACAAAACAACAGGTCCTGAAATTTGGGAACAGACCAATGGTAAAATCACCCATTTTATCGCCTGCAGCGGAACAGGAGGAACGATTTCAGGAACGGCTCGTTTCTTAAAAGAGCAAAATCCGAACGTTCGGGTTTTAGGAGTAGATGCTTTTGGTTCGGTGCTGAAAAAATACCACGAAACGAGAGAATTTGACAACGATGAAATCTATCCGTACCGAATTGAGGGATTAGGAAAAAATTTAATTCCAACCGCTACAGACTTTGATGCTATTGATAAATTCACAAAAGTAACCGACGAAGAAAGCGCTCACACAGCTAGAGAAATTGCTAAAAAAGAAGGTTTATTCGTAGGATATACTTCAGGAGCAGCGATGCAGGCCATCAAACAATTTGCAGAAGAAGGAGAATTTGACGAAAACAGTAATGTAGTGGTTATCTTCCCGGATCACGGTTCCCGTTACATGAGTAAAGTATTCAGCGATGAATGGATGAACGAACAAGGATTCTTCGACAGTATCAATGCAGAAGAAGCTCAGAAGATTGAGTTCATAAAATAAATTATATGGTACCTAAACATAAAAAAATCTGCTTTTAAGCAGATTTTTTTATTTGTTAATTTAATCCAGTATAAAAAAAACTCCGAAATTAATTCGGAAGTTTTAAATCTTTATTTATTGGTATCAATTATTCCTGCATTGTGTGGAAAACGTTCATCACGTCATCGTCTTCCTCGATTTTTTCTAACAGTTTTTCAACGTCAGCAACTTGTTCCGGGGTTAATTCTTTGGTGATTTGCGGAATTCTTTCAAAACCGGAAGACAGGATTTCCAATCCTCTGTTTTCCAACTCTTTCTGAATGGCGCCAAAACTTTCAAATGGTGCATACATAACAATTCCGTCTTCATCGGCAAAAATTTCTTCCACACCGAAATCAATCATTTCCAATTCTAATTCTTCAACATCCTGACCTTCAGCCGGAATGCGGAAATTACAAGTGTGGTCGAACATAAATTCTACCGAACCCTGTGTCCCTAAAGTTCCGTTACATTTGTTGAAATAACTTCTGATGTTGGCTACGGTTCTGTTGTTGTTATCGGTAGCAGTTTCGATAAGAATCGCGATGCCGTGTGGTGCATAACCCTCAAACAAAACTTCTTTGAAGTTAGCCGTATCTTTATCGGTAGCTTTTTTGATGGCACGCTCAACGTTGTCTTTCGGCATGTTGGCCGCTTTCGCATTTTGGATAACCGCGCGTAAACGGGAGTTCGTTTCAGGATTTGGACCTCCTTCTTTAACTGCCATTACAATGTCTTTACCAATTTTCGTAAACGTTTTGGCCATTGCCGACCAACGTTTCATTTTACGTGCTTTTCTGAATTCAAACGCTCTTCCCATTTCTAAGAATCTTTTTAAGTTACTTAGTCACTGAGTTGCTAAGTGACGGAGTTTTTTATTAAATCGCCGCAAAATTAAATTTTTCCCTTGAATTTTGAAAAAAACTTAGCGACTTAGTTACTTAGCAACTCAGCAACTCTTTTTATTTTTTATAAAACGGTAATTTTACCACTTTAGCTTTCAAATCTTTATTTCTGATTCGGATGTAAATTTCAGAATCCGGTGTTGACAATGCCGTCGGAACATATCCCAAACCGATTGCTTTTCCTAAAGATGGCGATTGTGTTCCGGAAGTTACAATACCGATTACATTACCATTAGCATCCACGATTTCGTAGTCATGACGCGGAATACCTCTTTCCAGCAATTCAAAACCTACTAATTTACGATTTACGCCTTCTTCTTTTTGTTTTTTCAGATTCGCGGAATTGGTGAATTCTTTGTCGAATTTCGTAATCCATCCCAAACCGGCTTCTAACGGAGAAGTGGTGTCGTTGATGTCGTTTCCGTACAAGCAGAAGCCCATCTCTAAACGTAACGTATCACGGGCAGCCAATCCGATAGGTTTGATTCCGAATGATGCTCCGGCTTCAAAAACTTTGTTCCAGATTAATTCGGCATCTTCATTTTTGAAATAAATCTCAAATCCTCCGGAGCCGGTATAACCTGTAGCTGAAACGATTACATCTTTCACGCCGGCAAATTCACCAATTTGGAACGAATAATAAGGCATGTTGATTAAGTCGATTGAAGTTAAAGACTGCATGGCTTCCGCAGCTTTCGGTCCCTGAATCGCCAATAAAGAATAGTCATCAGAATTGTTAATCATTTCCACACCCAAATCATTGTGAGACGAAATCCAGTTCCAGTCTTTCTCTATGTTTGAAGCATTAACCACTAACATATAATGATTGTCGGCAACTTTGTAAACGATTAAATCGTCTACAATTCCGCCTTCGTTATTTGGTAAACAAGAATATTGTGCTTTTCCGTCCACCAATTTTGAAGCGTCATTAGAAGTTACTTTCTGGATTAAAGCCAAAGCATTTTCCCCTTTCAGAAAGAATTCGCCCATGTGGGAAACGTCAAAAACACCTACGCCGTTACGAACCGTTTCGTGCTCGATGTTAACTCCTTCATACTGAACAGGCATATTGAATCCTGCAAACGGAACCATTTTAGCTCCTAAACTTTCGTGAACGTGCGTTAATGCTGTATTTTTCATTTGATGTTGTTTGTTATTTTTCGGATGCTAATGTATCGATTTTTTGCCTTGTATCAAAGCGTTGGAACGGCTATATTTCGTAAATTTATGTTATGGAAAAACATATTTTAATCGACAGAAGTGAAGCTGTTAAACGATTCAGACCCATTGCTAAAGATTCTCACAAAGGGTTGCAGGGACATGCCCTGATTGTTGGCGGGAGTTACGGTAAAATGGGTTCCGTTTGTCTATCGGCAAAAGCTTGTCTGAAATCCGGAGCAGGTTTGGTAACGGCTTATATACCGAAATGCGGCTATGATGTGGTGCAGTCTGTCGTTCCGGAAGCAATGGTTTTAACGGATGATTACAACGAACACATCACTTCGGTTAATCATAAATTATCGTTGCAGGCCATAGGCTTTGGAATGGGAATGGGGCAGGATTTGGACACGCATCAGGCGATGTTTCATTTTCTGAAGATGAATTCCGTTCCACTGGTAATTGATGCTGACGGACTGAATATTCTTTCCGAAAACAAAGAATGGCTGGAAATACTTCCCAAGCAGACCATACTGACACCACATGTTAAAGAACTTGAACGCTTAATCGGACACTGGGATTCGAAACTTGAAATGCTGGAAAATGTAAAAACATTTGCAGCTAAATATGATGTTATCGTAGTGGTTAAAGGCGCTCCGACGCTAATTGTGTCTAAAAACGTAATCTATGAAAACACCACCGGAAACCAGGCTTTGGCAACTGCAGGCAGCGGCGATGTGTTAACCGGAATCATTACCGGACTTTCAGCGCAACATTATGCACCGGCAGACGCGGCCATTCTGGGTGTTTATGTACACGGATTAACAGCCGATTTAGCCGTACCCGAAACAGGGCATCATGCTTTTATTGCTTCGGATATCATCCATTATTTAGGGAAAGCTTTCCTGACCTTAGAGCAATAAAAAGGCCGCCTATAGAAGACAGCCTTTTTTTTATCATTTTTTTCAATTATTTGATTCCCAATTCCTCAAATTTTGCAATTAATTTAGGATCGGAAGGGCGAGGAGCATCTGCAGAAACGATATTTCCGTTAGGATCCACTAAAATAAATCTTGGAATACCTTCAATGGCATAATCGGTTACGAATTTTGAATTCCAGTCGTTATCGGCAAATAACTGAATGCCGCCTAAATTTTTCTCTTCCACGAATTTTCTCCATTTTTCGTAGTCTTTTTTCTCGTCAATCGACAAGCTTACGAATTCGATGTTTTTTCCGTGGTATTGCTCTTCCACTTTTTGTAGACTTGGAATTTCACGACGGCAAGGTCCGCACCAGGTAGCCCACACATCAATGTAAACATATTTGCCTTTTAAGCTTTCCATAGAGGTTTTTCCGCCTTTGAAGTTTTCATAATCGAATTTAGGAGAAATATTTCCGGGAGTTAACGTTTTGATTTTGTTGAATTTAGTAGTTAAGCCCTCTTTGAATTTAGCATCGGTAGACAAATTCATGATTTCGTTGTAAAGCATTGTAGCTTCAGGATTTCCGGCACCAACTTCATACGCAAGATTCTGAATATGCGCATTGCGGATGGCGGTACTTTTTACTTTTTTGATTTCCGGTAACGCTAACTTATATGTGTATTCTTCGTTCTCTCCCATTTTAGCATACAAATCGTTGTTGAATTTTGTAGCCACCAATTGCTTGTATGAAGAAGAAAAAAGAAAATCCTCGTCACTGTCAAAATTAGCTTTGTCATTAAACTTCGGAAACGACTCGCTTGGCGTGTATGCCTCTTTTTTAGCGTAATGCTTATGATAGGCCGGATAGTTTAGAAGTTGTAGTTGTTCAAAAAAATCAATGCTTCGTAATTCGTTTTTCTTGAAATCGGCATTGGTAACTTTTGACGTGTTCAGCAAATTTGTCATGGCTGTTTTCACTTCCTTAAGTTTTTCCAGAAAAGCGGTTTCTTCCAAGGCATAAAACGTCTGGGCGCTTCCCATTAACTTGTTAACCGCATTGGATTTGTCGAAAAAATACTGATTTTCAGCACTTCCGTTTCCCGAAAATTTCAACGTTGACGCAAAATTCTTGTCATCAGCATTGATGGTTAATTTCGTGCCTTTTCCAAGATATAGCGAAGAACGGTTGCCTTTTGTAGCAAAATTGTAAGTTCCGGAATAGTCAATCTGAAAGGTTTCGGAGAACGAACCGTCTGGTTTTAAGGTAATTTCCTTTTCAAAAGATTCGCCTTTAATTCTCAGTTTCCCGTCATCCGTATTGCTGATTTTACCGGAAAGCGTTACGGTTTCTTTAGGCGTGGAAAAGGAAGCCAGCAAGACAACCAGGAATGAATACAGTGTGTTTTTCATGTTTAATAGTTTTTTAGTTGTCCAAATGTAGCAAAAATGTCCGACAAAATTTCATAATGAAATACTAATAAATAAGCTTGCATTTTACGGCGTTTTTACGGAATTTTGAACCGCAAACTAACAACCAAATGGAAACAGTACATTATATAAGTTCTGATGTTTTTACCTTAGAACTGCTTCATGAAATTATTTCGCAAAACTTTACCTTAGAATTATCCGAAGAAGCGCGTATCAATATTGAAAAATGCCGCCATTATCTGGATAAAAAAATGGAAACCCACAGCGAACCCATCTACGGAATAAACACCGGTTTCGGATCGTTGTGTAATGTGAAAATCTCTAACGAAAACCTTTCGCAACTTCAGGAAAATCTGATGAAATCGCACGCTTGCGGAACCGGGGACGAAGTGCCGCATGAGATTGTAAAAATCATGTTGTTACTGAAAATCAAATCATTAAGCTACGGAAATTCCGGGGTGCAGTTAGCTACCGTTGAGCGTCTGATCGATTTCTACAACAATGATATTCTTCCGGTTGTCTACACGCAAGGCTCATTAGGCGCGTCCGGAGATTTGGCCCCTTTAGCACATTTGTGTTTGCCATTAATCGGTGAAGGAGAAGTGTACGCTGACGGATTCCGCCAACCGGCTATGAAAGTGCTGGAGAAAAACGGCTGGAAGCCAATTACCCTACAATCAAAAGAAGGCTTGGCGCTGTTGAACGGAACGCAGTTCATGAGTTCTTACGGCTGTTATATTTTACTGAAAGCTTGTAAATATTCCTATTTAGCCGATGTTATCGGCGCGATTTCCTTAGAAGGTTTCGACGGAAGAATTGATCCGTTTCATGAATTGATTCACATCGTTCGTCCGCATAAAGGACAAATCAATACCGCAAGACGTTTCAACGAATTGTTAGAAGGCAGCGAAATTATTGCGCGTCCGAAAGTACATGTTCAGGATCCGTATTCCTTCCGTTGTATTCCGCAAGTACATGGTGCTTCGAAAGATACGATTGATTATGTAAAAAAAGTATTTAAGACTGAAATTAATTCGGTAACGGATAATCCTAATATTTTCGTTGGTGAAGATTTAATTGTTTCCGGAGGAAATTTCCACGGTCAGCCATTAGCTCTTGCTCTGGATTTTCTTGGAATTGCTTTAGCGGAATTAGGAAACATTTCTGAAAGAAGAACCTATCAGTTAATTTCTGGGCTACGTGAGTTACCAGCGTTTTTGGTAAGCAATCCCGGTTTGAATTCCGGATTCATGATTCCGCAATATACTGCGGCTAGTATTGTAAGTCAGAACAAACAACTGGCTACTCCGGCAAGTATTGACAGCATTGTTTCTTCAAACGGGCAGGAAGATCATGTGTCAATGGGAGCTAATGCAGCAACGAAATGTCTGAAAATCATGGAAAACCTGGAGCGCATTTTAGCGATTGAGCTCATGAACGCTTCTCAGGCGATTGAATTCAGAAGACCTTTAAAATCAAGTGAATTCCTTGAAACGTTTTTAAAATCCTACCGAGAAGAAGTGCCGTTGGTAGAAGAAGACCGAATTTTACATTACGACATCGAAAAATCCATTGCATTCCTGAACAGTTTGCAGTTGGACAGTGAAGTGTTAGAATAAGAAAAAAGCCTCGATAAGAGGCTTTTTTTATTTCATAAAATGAATACTGATGATGGCAAGAGCAGCCGGAACAGATTGCACATAAAAAATAGTTTTCTGTACTGTTAAGGCTCCAAAAATTCCGGCAACAAAAACACAGCTCAGGAAAAATAAAGCCACATAAAAACTCCAATAAACATCACAGATAATTAGTGACCAGATTAATCCGGCGGCCAAAAAACCGTTGTATAAGCCTTGATTTGCAGCAAGCTGTTTTGTTTTTTCAAACATTTCTTCCGGAACTTTCCGGAATACTTTTTTTGCTCGGGTGGTCCAGGCAAACATTTCCAGCCAAACAATGTAAAGATGAATAAAGGCTACAAAACCAATGAGAATTTTAGAAAGTAACGTCATAAGTTTTATTTTTTAAAGAAACCGTTAGGATTCTGGTCGTTATAAATCTTGATAATAAGTTTTATTCCGGCGATTGCTAAGAAAAACATGCCTGCAATCAATAAAAATTTAGCATATGGCCAATGCAATATTTTGAATAAAAAGCCAAATGACGCAATCAGGCAGCCTAAGATGAAGAATGTGCGGATACGTTTCATAATCATTTTAATTTCGTTGTTCAAATGGTGTGATGATGCCTTCTTCCAGATATTGTTTCATTTGCCGTAAAAGATTGGCCCAACAATAACTGGCAATTCGGAATTCCTGACTTATTTCTGACCAGTTTTCATGATAAAATTGCACATAAGTTACATTAGGCTTTACTTCAGACAATTTGAAGCCAAAACGGGTTGGCATCCATTCCGGCATGGCTTGTGTCATCTTAAATTCGATTTCGTCATTCGGAACACAATTCGAAACTTCTGCAAACCAGTTATATTCCTCTCCGAAATAAAAATTATATGCTTCGTGCAGAGCAGGTTTTCCGGAACAACGCAATGTCCACCAGTTGTTTAAGCCATCAGGTAAACTTATTGTTTCAAACACTTTTTCTTTTGAAACTCTGATGGTGAAATCGTGGTAAATCGTCGGCATAACCCGTGTCTTATTTATTCGGCATCAATGATTTTCTCAATGCGTTTGTCAGGAATCAGCCATATCAATGCTACCAGAATATATATTGCGCCTGAAATTAAAGTATTAAAGTTAGCACTAATAATTCCAAGAAGATATAAAACGGGAGAAATTTTTCCTTTTAAGTCGTTGCCAATAGCTTTCGACAATACGGAATTGGGACCGTGTTTTTGCAGAATTCTGGACTGCAGCAGGAAATAGGCGATAGCGGCCAGTAACAATATAAGGCCGTAACACATCATTGGCGTTGGTGCAAAATGAGATTCTCCAATCCATGCTGTAACGAACGGAACCAGGGAGAGCCAGAATAACAAATGAAGATTGGCCCATAAAATGGAACCCGAAACCTGTTTGACCGTATGCATCATATGATGGTGGTTGTTCCAATATATTCCAATGTAAATGAAACTCAGGAGATAACTCAGGAGTTTGGGAAACAAAGGTTTGAGTGCGACGAAATCAATTTCATCCGGTACTTTCAGTTCCAATACCATGATGGTGATAATTATGGCTAAAACGCCGTCACTAAAGGCTTCCAGTCTGTTTTTGTTCATAACGTCAGCTTAAGGATTTATGGGTTCTTTTTTTATGATGGGTTTGCCGTAATTCGGTATCACCGGAAATAATACTGATGTTACCGTCAATTTCGAGCATCGCTAATTTGACGTCTTTGTAATGTTCCACACCGTGTTCGCGCATGGCTTCCTGAAGTTCGTCGGCTGTGATTCCGAGTTTTGCCAAGATTTCAAAATCTGCTTTTCCGTTGTGAATCAGAATCTGAGGTTTGTCATGAATCAGTTCACTGAAGGTCTTGGATTTGAACATCAGCCTTTTCAGCAGAAAGTTAATCAGAAACAATACAAAAGCGGCGGTTAGACCACCCAAAAGAGTAGTATTATCTCCAACCATAGCATTTTGTACCGAGTTGCTAATCAGTAAAATTAGAATAACATCGGAAGTGTTGAGTTGGGAAAGTTCTTTCTTGCCAAAAATCCGCAAAGCGATAACCATAAAAAAATAGACGGCTACACTTCGCAGAATGATGTCAAGATAGATGTTCATTTTTTAAGATTAAAAGATTAAAAGATTAAAAGATTAAAAGATTAAAAGATTAAAGATTTACAATTAATAATAATTTTTTATTCCTAATTTCAAATTATCAATTGTCAATTACGATTATTTCCACTTAAAATTCTTCTCAATCGCTTTAATCATTTCGCCGGCTATGTCTTTTTGTGTGGCACCTTCAATCCCTTCTAAACCAGGTGATGAGTTCACTTCTAACAGCAAAGGACCTTTGGAAGAACGAATAATATCTACTCCGGCCACTTTTAAATTCATGGCTTTTGCAGCTTTAATGGCGATGCGTTTTTCTTCAGCTGTTACTTTTACCACTGACGCCGTTCCGCCTAAATGGATGTTTGCCCGGAATTCTCCCGGAAGTGCTTCCCGTTGCATGGCGGCTACTACTTTTCCGTCCACTACAAACAAACGCAAATCTTTACCGTTGGCTTCTTTGATGAATTCCTGAACCAAAATGTTGGCATTCAGACTTTTGAAAGCATTGATAACCGATTCGGCGGCTTTTTTGGTTTCGGCTAAAACAACGCCTTTTCCTTGTGTTCCTTCCAGTAATTTTACGATTAGGGGAGAACCGCCAACCATTTTGATTAAGTCGTTGGTGTCTAAAGGGGAATTGGCAAAACCTGTTGTGGGAATGTCAACACCGTTGTTCAGTAGCAATTGCAGGGAAAATAATTTGTCTCTCGACTGACTGATGGCCGCAGAACTGTTTAACGCATACACTTTTAAAGCTTCGAATTGACGGGTTAAAGCACAGCCGTAATAGGTCATACTCGGACGAATACGCGGAATTACCGCATCAAAATCGTTTAAAACACGACCGCCCCGGTAATGAATTTCCGGCGTATCGGCATCGAGTTTCATGTAGCAGTATTTCAGATTTAAGAAATGCATTTCATGACCGCGCATTTCCCCGGCTTCCATAATGCGTTTGTTGCTGTACAGTTCCGGATTACTGGCTAACAAACCGATGCGTAATCCTTTTTTAGTGGCGTCTTCAGCGTAATAGTATTCTTTTATTTTTTCGTTGGTGGGTTGTCCTAACAGGTATTTTTGTTCCGGATCGACTAAAATTCTTCCGGACATAGCTTCACGTCCCAACAGCATGCGGAATCCCATGGAATCGCGATTGGTCAGCGTAAGTTCGACTTCCCAAGTGCTTCCTCCGATTTCCAACAGGGTTTTAACTACATAACGCTGTTCGCGATAACCGCTGGAACTTTTTACAACGCGTTTGTCAATAAGGAGCGCTTCACAGTGGATGACTGCTTTTAAGTTGTTTTGAATCGGATTGATGTCGAATTTTACCCAATTTTCCCCGTTTTTCTCAAAAGGAGTGATGTTGGTGGCATGAAGTGCCGAAGTTTTTGCACCGGAATCCACGCGGGCTTTAATTACAGGAATTCCAAGAGAAGGGAAGGAGCACCATTCTTCGCTCCCTACGATTACTTTGTCCAGCATTTTGTATAAATTAGTAAACTAATGTACTATTTTTTTTGACATGCCAAACAAAAAATTAAAATTTAGGATTTATGAATAATGAAGGAATGACAAATTGCAATTTCAATTAGCAGGTTTGTGGTTTATGATAATAAATAACCCCAGACTCGCAGGTTACTTCTTTTGATAAAATCTGCGAATCTGCGGTGTAATTAGAATCCGGAAAAGAAAAAGCCTACTTAATTAGTAGGCTTTTCTGCTTTTTTTATGGTGACTTTCAGTTCTTGTTTTTCGTCGTCCAAATCCATGAAAATTTCATCACCGGCGTTTATTTTGGAAGTGATGATTTCTTCGGCCAATTCGTCCTCAACATATTTCTGAATCGCACGTTTTAAAGGTCTGGCTCCGAATTGTTTGTCGAAACCTTTCTCGGCGATATAGTCTTTTGCTTTTTCCGATAAAGTCAGTTTGTATCCTAAATCAGCAACTCGGGCATACAATTTGTCCATTTCGATGTCGATGATTTTGTCGATATCTTCTTTTTCCAAAGCATTGAACACGATTACGTCGTCGATACGGTTCAGGAATTCAGGAGCGAAGGCTTTTTTCAGCGCGTTTTCGATTACACCTTTTGCGATATCATCTGCCTGTGCCTGTTTTGCAGCGGTTCCGAAACCAACTCCGGTTCCGAAATCTTTCAACTGACGCGCTCCCACATTGGAAGTCATGATGATAATGGTGTTTCGGAAATCGATTTTGCGTCCTAAGCTGTCGGTTAAATGGCCGTCGTCCAAAACCTGTAACATCATGTTGAATACGTCCGGATGCGCTTTTTCGATCTCATCCAGCAATACCACACAATACGGTTTTCTGCGGACTTTTTCGGTTAACTGACCGCCTTCTTCGTAACCTACATATCCCGGAGGCGCTCCGACTAATCTTGAAATCGCAAATTTTTCCATGTATTCGCTCATGTCGATACGAACCAATGCGTCTTCCGAATCAAATAATTCTTTGGCGATAACTTTAGCCAATTGCGTTTTACCCACACCAGTCTGACCTAAGAAAATGAACGAACCAATTGGTTTGTTTGGGTCCTTCAATCCGGCACGGTTTCTTTGAATCGATTTGGCAATTTTCAAAACTGCTTCGTCTTGTCCAATTACCTTACCTTTAATAAGTTCTGGTAAATGAGCTAATTTATTACTTTCAGTCTGAGCAATACGATTTACAGGAATTCCAGTCATCATGGAAACGACGTCAGCAACGTTGTCTTCAGTAACGGTGATTCTGTTGTTTTTAGAATCTTCTTCCCATTGTTCCTGTGCAATAGCCAAGTCTTTTTCGATGCGTTTTTCATCATCGCGAAGTTTGGCTGCTTCTTCGTATTTCTGCTTTTTAACTACGGAATTTTTTAGTTCGCGAACTTCTTCCAATTGTTTTTCAAGTTCCAGAATTTGTTTCGGAACATCAATGTTGGTAATATGAACGCGGGAACCTGCTTCATCTAAGGCGTCAATGGCTTTATCCGGTAAGAAACGATCCGTCATGTAACGGTTGGTTAACTTCACACAGGCTTCGATGGCTTCCGGTGTGTAAATTACGTTATGATGGTCTTCGTATTTGTTTTTAATGTTGTTCAGAATGGTAATGGTTTCTTCCACGGAAGTAGGCTCCACAATTACTTTCTGGAAACGTCTTTCCAACGCGCCGTCTTTCTCGATATACTGACGGTATTCGTCAAGCGTTGTAGCACCGATACACTGAATTTCTCCACGGGCTAACGCTGGTTTAAACATGTTGGAAGCATCCAAAGAGCCTGTTGCGCCTCCAGCGCCTACGATGGTGTGAATCTCGTCAATGAAAAGGATGATGTCGTCGTTTTTTTCTAACTCGTTCATCACGGCTTTCATGCGCTCTTCAAACTGACCGCGGTATTTGGTTCCGGCTACCAAACTCGCCAAATCCAGTGTTACCACACGTTTGTTGAACAGAATGCGGGATACTTTTTTCTGGATGATGCGTAAAGCTAAACCTTCCGCAATGGCAGATTTACCAACGCCCGGTTCACCAATTAAAAGCGGGTTGTTTTTCTTTCTTCGGCTTAAAATCTGGGAAACGCGTTCAATTTCTTTTTCGCGTCCTACTACCGGATCGAGTTTTCCTTCTTCGGCTAATTCGGTTAAATCGCGTCCGAAGTTATCCAAAACCGGCGTTTTTGATTTTTTATTGGCCTTGCCGGGTGCGTTCGGGTTGTTGAAGCCACCGTCACGCATACTGTCATCTTGTCCGGAATCGTCGTTAAAGGACTCGTTTTTCGGCAAGTTATCGATGTAATCTTCTTCGTTTGATGTCATAGCTATAAATTGTTCTTTAGCGAGTTCGTAGTCGATTTTTAATTTATTTAAGAGCTTTGTTGTCGGATCGTTCTCGTTGCGGAGAATACACAACAGCAAATGCCCTGTACTTATGGAAGTGCTCTGAAATACTTTAGCTTCCAGAAAAGTGGTACGCAAAGCGCGTTCGGCCTGCCTTGTTAAATGCAGGTTTTTCTTTTCGGTACTTCTGTCTGCGCTAGGATTTGGAGGACTAACAATTTCGATTTTTCGGCGTAAATGTTCTAAATCTACCGATAAATTGTTCAATATATTGATTGCGGTTCCATTGCCGTCTCTTAAAATCCCGAGCATTAAATGTTCTGTACCAATGAAGTCGTGCCCCAGTCGTAAAGCTTCTTCTTTACTGTAGGTGATCACGTCTTTTACTCTTGGTGAAAAATTATCGTCCATCACAAAAATCTTTATACTGTAAATTTACTAATTCTATAACGGTTGTGCAAAAACCGTACCTGACAGAGTTAGTCTTCGATATTTGCTAATTGACAAAAAAAAATCGAGAAAAAAAAGACAAAATAGCAGGTTTTATCAACTTTTTGAACGGCTGTGAATGTTAATAAATCCCTTAAAATTGTGGATAAATTACTGTTGTGTTACCTCAAAAATATGTATATTGGCACGTTTAGAAAATAATATAATTTTAATTGTAAATACTTATGTCTGAAGGAGAAAAGTTAATTCCTATTAACATTGAGGATGAAATGAAATCAGCGTACATCGATTATTCGATGTCGGTAATTGTATCCAGAGCGCTTCCTGATGTTAGAGATGGCTTAAAACCTGTACACCGAAGAGTATTGTTCGGGATGTATGAATTAGGAGTATTATCAAACAGAGCACATAAAAAGTCAGCGAGAATTGTAGGGGAGGTTCTTGGTAAGTACCACCCGCACGGTGACAGTTCAGTATACGATGCCATGGTTCGTATGGCACAGGAATGGAGTTTGCGTTATCTGATGGTAGACGGTCAGGGGAACTTTGGTTCCGTAGATGGTGACAGTCCGGCAGCGATGCGTTATACCGAGGCAAGAATGAAAAAATTCTCGGAAGAAATGCTGGCCGACATCGACAAAGAAACCGTAGACTTCCAGTTAAACTTCGACGATACGTTAGAAGAACCGAAAGTAATGCCGACGAAAGTACCAAACCTTTTGGTGAACGGAGCTTCGGGTATTGCAGTAGGTATGGCTACGAATATGGCGCCACACAACTTAACCGAAGTTATCGACGGAACTTTAGCTTATATCGACAACAATGATATTGAAATTGACGAGTTAATTACACACATTAAAGCACCGGATTTCCCTACAGGTGGAATCATTTACGGTATGGACGGTGTGCGCGAGGCATTCAAAACCGGCCGCGGACGTGTGGTAATGCGCGCTAAGGTAAGTTTTGAAGAAGTTGACGGACGCGAATCTATCGTAGTTACCGAAATTCCGTATCAGGTGAACAAAGCGGCCATGATTAAACATACGGCTGATTTGGTTAATGAGAAGAAAATCGAAGGAATTTCCACTATCCGTGACGAATCCGACAGAAACGGTATGCGTATCGTTTACGTGTTGAAACGTGAAGCGGTTCCGAATGTGGTATTGAACACCTTATATAAGTATACGCAATTGCAGTCGTCTTTCAGTGTGAACAATATCGCTCTGGTAAACGGACGTCCGCAGTTGTTAAACCTGAAAGACCTGATTCACTATTTTGTGGAACACCGTCACGATGTGGTAACCCGCCGTGCGCAGTTCGATTTAAGAAAAGCAGAAGAAAGAGCGCACATTTTAGAAGGTTTAATCATTGCTTCCGACAACATTGACGAAGTAATTCAATTGATCAGAGCGTCTAAAGACGGAGACGAAGCGAGAGCGAAATTAATCGAGCGTTTCAATTTATCTGAAATTCAGGCAAGAGCAATTGTTGAAATGCGCTTACGTCAGTTAACCGGTCTGGAACAGGATAAATTGCGTGCCGAGTACGAAGAAATCATGAAATTGATTGCTTATTTGAAAGAATTATTGGCAAGCAAAGAAATGAGAATGCAGGTAATTAAAGACGAATTGGCTGAAATCAAAGACAAATACGGAGATGCACGTCGTTCACAAATTGAGTACGCAGGTGGCGATGTAAGTATCGAAGATTTGATTGCCGACGAACAAGTGGTAATTACCATTTCCCATGCCGGTTATATCAAACGTACACCGCTTTCGGAATACAAAACGCAGAACAGAGGCGGAGTTGGTCAAAAATCTGCCGGAACCCGTGATGCGGATTTCCTTGAGCACATGTATGTGGCGACCAACCACCAGTATATGCTGTTCTTTACTCAGAAAGGAAAATGTTTCTGGATGCGTGTTTACGAAATTCCGGAAGGAAGCAAAACCAGCAAAGGCCGCGCGATTCAGAACCTTATCAACATTGAAAACGACGATAAGGTAAAAGCATTCATATGTACACAGGACTTAAAAGACCAGGAATACATCAACAACCATTATGTAATCATGGTAACCAAACAAGGTCAGGTGAAGAAAACGGCTTTGGAATCGTATTCAAGACCGCGTGTTAACGGAGTTGCAGCCATTACCATCAAAGAAGACGATGAATTGTTAGAAGCAAAACTAACCACCGGAAACAGTCAGATCTTAATTGCTGTAAAATCCGGTAAGTTGGTGCGTTTCGAGGAAGAAAAAACCCGTCCGATGGGAAGAACGGCTTCCGGAGTTCGCGGAGTTACTTTAGCCGATGAAAATGACGAAGTAATCGGAATGGTTTCCATCGACAGGGATCATGTAAACGATTCTCAGATTTTAGTGGTTACCGAAAATGGTTACGGAAAACGTACCCGATTGGTAGACGAAGACGGCGAAGATGTGTACCGCATCACCAACCGTGGAGGAAAAGGAGTTAAGACTTTAAATATCACCGAAAAAACTGGCTCACTTATTGCGATTAACAGTGTAACCGATGAAGATGATTTGATGATTATCAACAAATCTGGTTTAACCATTCGCATGAGAGTTTCCGATTTACGTGTGATGGGACGTGCAACGCAAGGGGTTCGTTTAATCAACATCAAAGGAAACGATGCCATTGCCGCAGTTGCTAAAGTAATGCGGGAAGAAGAAAGTGAGGAAAACGGAGAGGATTTTGAAGGTGAAAACGAAAACACAACTTCTGAAGAAACAAACGATACTCAGGAATAATTAAATTTTGATAACAATGAAAGTTAAATATTTAGTACTGGCATCTTCATTGATGCTATCGGCAGCTTCATTTGCACAGAAAGACGAGCTGAAAACATTAAAAAAACTTTATGGAAAAGATCAGTTGTCGGCTGATGATATTTCTTCTTATAAAGCTAATGTTAACAAGTTAACTGCAATGTCAGGATTGGCAGAATCAGATTTGATATATACGAATTTCTACAAATCAATGTTGCCGATTTTGGAGTTGAATGAAGCAATGATGAAAAATCCTAACGATATTTCTGCTTTTGCCAAAAGTCTTACTCCGGCAAACATTAATACGTTGGCTACAGGTTTAAACAATGTGTTGGATTTTGAAAAAAAATCGGGTAAAGCTATATATACGTCAGATATCAAAGAAACGATTGCCAGTTTTAAACCGATGATGTTACAGTATGCTTATACTCTGGCAGCGTCAAATTATAAAGACGCAGCTAAAATTTTTGAAGCCGTGTATAATCTTGACAAATCAGATCCTAATAATTTATATAATGCTTCTGTTTTATCGCTACAAGCAAAAGATTATGACAATACTCTTAAATATTATGAAGAATTAATATCAATTCATTATACAGGAGAAGGAGTAAATCATATTGCTGTAAGTAAAGCAAACGGACAGGATGATACTTTTGCATCTGATGATGAAAGAAAAAAAGCAATCAAAATGGGGACCCATGAAAAACCTCGTGACGAAAAGATTCCTTCCAAAAGAGGTGAAATTTATAAAAACTACGCCTCAATTTTAATTGAAAAAGGCAGAATTGATGATGCTAAAAAAGCAATATCGGAGGCACGATTATTAAATCCGGATGATAGTGACTTAATTGTTAGTGAGGCCAATCTTTACTATCAAACAAAAGATATGGAATCTTATAAAAGATTGATCAGCGAAGCTATACAGAAGAAGCCAAATGATGTGGATTTGCTATTTAATTTAGGCGTTGTTTCAACAACCTCTGGGGATATTGATGGTGCTAAGAAGTATTACGAACGTGCAATTTCGATTAATCCCAACTATTTTAATGCCTATAATAATTTAGGAGCGTTGTATTTGATGGATGATGACAAAATAGTTAAAGAAATGAATTCATTAGGAATGTCTGCAAAGGAAATCAAACGTTACGATGAATTGAAATCTAAAAGACAGACAATGTTCAAATCTGCTCTTCCGTATTATGAAAAAGCTTTGGAATTAAAACCTAATGATGAAGGTATTAAATCTATGTTGTTAGGGGTTTATCAGTTTTTAGAAATGGATGCAAAATATAAAGCCTTAAAAGCAAAAAAATAGGACAATTTCTTGTGAGCAATAAAAAAACCACGTTTAACAAACGTGGTTTTTTTATTTAAATAACTTTTTTAATAACTCTTAATTTGTGTGTGTGTCTTCCGGTATCCACATTGCATATGCCCAAATGATCTAAACGGTCGATACGTACTTTTCCGTGTGCGTGAATGATGTAGTTGTTTTCCATAATCATTCCGACATGAATAATCCGGCCTTCTTCGTTGTCAAAAAATGCCAAATCTCCGGGCTCGCTTTCTTCAATAAAACTTAAAGCTTCTCCCATGGTAGCTTGTTGGGAAGCATCCCTGAGAATGGAGTAGCCGTTAAGTTTGTAAACCATTTGTGTAAAACCGGAACAGTCAATTCCGAAAGGCGTTTTTCCGCCCCATAAGTACGGAGCATTCAAATACATGAAAGCTGTTCTAAGCAGCTCAGATTTTGGTTTAACACCACATACTTTTAAACCTTCAAAAGAATATTGTGTTGTATTGATATCGGGATTGTCTAAAAACGCCAACGAACTTCCAATAGGGATAGGCATCAGATAATTGTTGGGAGTGGTAATGTATTCCACTAAATCTGCATTCATAATTATAGGTGATGATGAAAGCAGGTTGTAATTGACTTCCGATATAATTTGAAACTGTTTGTTGTCTATCCAGCCTTCGTATCCGTCAAACGCCAATTGAATTCTGGACCATTTTTCGGTTTGCTCCAGGATTTTAAAATGTTCACCAAACAAAACCTGTGAAACTAATTCGCTTCGGTCGCTTGGTTCAAAACGTAAGGGGACAATTGCCAGATTACAGATTGCAAACATTTCAGAAGTTTGAATTTAGAAATTAGAATTCAGAAGTTGGAAAAAGCAGAAGATAAGAACTCGGCTGAGAACTAACTTCCTGCTTCTAACTTCTGAATTATAGTTTAAGCTCTTTCAATAACAATGGCAGAAGCACCACCACCACCGTTACAGATAGCAGCTGCACCAATCTTGGCATTGTTTTGTTCTAACACATTAATTAAAGTAACCACAATTCTTGCTCCGGAACATCCCAGCGGGTGACCTAAAGAAACAGCACCGCCATTAACGTTTATTTTATTGTTGTCTAAGCCTAAAATTTTAGCATTGGCTAAGCCTACCACCGAAAACGCTTCGTTAAATTCGAAGAAATCAACATCAGAAACGGATAAACCTGCTTTATCTAATGCTTTTGGTAACGCTTTTGCAGGTGATGTAGTAAACCATTTTGGTTCCTGAGCTGCATCAGCGTAAGATTTAACATAAGCTAATGGTTTTAATCCTAAAGCGTTGGCTTTCTCTTCGCTCATTAAAACTACAGCTGCCGCGCCATCATTGATAGTGGAAGCATTTGCAGCGGTTACTGTTCCGTCTTTTGTGAATACTGCGTTTAAAGTAGGAATTTTGTCTAATTTCACATTAGTGTATTCTTCGTCTTTAGCAAAAACGACAGGATCTCCTTTTCGCTGCGGAATAGAAACCGGAACAACTTCGTTATCGAATTTTCCAGCTTCCCAGGCTTTAGCAGAACGTTCATAAGATTGAATAGCGAAAGCATCTTGTTCTTCACGGGTAATTTTATATTCGGCAGCACATAAATCTGCGGAAACTCCCATGGCAGTGTTGTCGTAGGCGTCGGTTAAACCGTCCTTCTGCATACCGTCCAATAGCGTTGCCGGGCCAAATTTAGCTCCGTTTCTCATGTGAACATAGTGAGGAATCAGACTCATGTTTTCCATACCACCGGCTACAACAATTTCAGCGTCACCGGCCATGATAGCCTGAGTACCCTGCATGATTGCTTTCATTCCGGAAGCACAAACTTTGTTTACGGTAGTACAGGCAACAGTGTTTGGCAAACCGGCATAAATGGCAGCCTGACGTGCAGGAGCTTGTCCGACACCCGCCTGAACTACGTTACCCATAATTACTTCGTCTACTAAATTCGGGTCTAAATTGATTTTATTTAAGGCACCTTTAATTGCTGTAGCACCCAATTGTGGAGCTGTAACGGTTGATAAACTTCCCATGAAGCTTCCAATTGGAGTTCTTACAGCCGATACAATAACTACTTTCTTATTCATGATATTATGTTGTTAGTTTGTGAAAGTGCGAATTTAACCAAAATTGTGAAGATATTTTAATTATCGACGAGATTATTAAGCTGATTTTTTTGTTTTGTGATTTTATTAAGAAGAGACGTTAAATTAATTCAAATTTTCACGTTTTCTATTGTGTTGACAATGAAAGGGTTTTAAAATATCTTTATAAAAAATAAAAAAAAACGTAAAAAATAGTTGCAGAAACCATATCGTTAGTATACATTTGCAACCGCAAAAAAGGATAAGTTCTTTGCAAAAAGGAGAGGTGCCGGAGTGGTAACGGAGCAGATTGCTAATCTGTCGACGGGTAACCGTCGCCAGGGTTCGAGTCCCTGTCTCTCCGCTTTTTTTGCTTTCGGGGTGTAGCGTAGCCCGGTTATCGCGCCTGGTTTGGGACCAGGAGGTCGCAGGTTCGAATCCTGCCACCCCGACGATAGCTTTCAGTATTCCCAATTCAACTGAAACAAGACTTAAGGTCCCGTAGCTCAGCTGGATAGAGCAACTGCCTTCTAAGCAGTAGGTCTCAGGTTCGAATCCTGACGGGATCACAAAAAAGCCTGGTAACTTACCAGGCTTTTTTGTTTTCTGTGGTTAAATTATTCCACACACTTCAGATAATTGATAAAGTAATTTTCAGGTGAGTAATCTCCTTTAATATTATCAGATTTCAATTCTTTTTTAAAAACGTAATCGGTTGTTTCTGTAAGGTATTTTACTTTCATCAGGCTAATTGGATATTTTTTCAGGTCCTCATAACCATCTTTACTGAAGAGAAAGTAATTATTTAGTATACGAATATTATTCTTCTCTTTTTCATCAAAAATAAGTTGGCTGCAAGTTTCACCTGCACTAATAAGTGTTACAATTTTACCGTTAGTAAGCTGTAATGAAATTTTCGAAGTTGTATCAAAGCAGTTGGATTTTATGAAATCCTTACTTCTTTGCAGCAACTGAAAATTAAGGTAAAGAGTACCGTCAGAATTAATTAAGGCAAATTGTATAAAATCTTTATTGTTTCCCAGGTCTTTTTCGTGTATCAGATAATCATGAGTTTTTTTTAGGTAGGTAGAATCGGTTTTTTCCTCCATGTCGTACTCACATTTAATTTGCTGCGCATTCGTATACAAGGCTCCAAAGCATAAAAGCAACGTCAGTATTTTTTTCATTCTTAAATTTTTTCGCAAAGTAAAACTATTTTCTCGTTATTTAAATTGGTTGTAAAGAAACAATATAAATCGCCGCCGTCTTTAAGTTTCCATTTTTTTCGCAATTCTTCCACGGTTACCGGGAAATTTCTAACGGAAATATTGCATTTTTTGCCTTCTAAATGCTTTTTCATTTCTGTTTTATCGAAATGGAGTATGTTTTTTATAGCAAATTTCCTGCCGGGAAAGCTGATTTTTTCATCAGAAGTATATAAATGGGAATGCTGATGCAATTTGCAAATGCCGTAATGAATGCCGATACTTTCAAAAGCGCCGGTTTTCATCATGGCAGCATTAGGTTCATAAAGAAATTCGGAAGGCATTGCATATTCGGATTTTTCATCGGCATAAACGTCTGAATGTTTTACAGAGAAAACGGTGGTTTCGTTTTTAGAAATCGATACCGCATTTAGTGTGGTCGTATCGGAAAAACCGTTTTCAATTTCCCAGAGTAATTCTTTTACTTCGTTATCAATGGCAACGATGTGAATGTTTTTAACATGCTTTAATTCTGTTAAACCGGAAGTTATATCTAAAATCGGAGCCGTTTTTATAAGGATATTATCCGAATATTCAAAATAGATGTCTAAAAGATTCGGGACATTTGGCAAACAGTCTTTGAGCATGAAAACTTTTCCTTTCACGTCGCTTCTGCGGGAAGGATCAATATAAATCCAGCTCCATTTTTGATCGATTTTTTTCAGAATATCCAGACTGTCACCTTCATAACATTCAATGTTGCGTTGGTTTAAAATGTGGAAATTATGATTTACAATCGCCGATAATCCTTCATTGATTTCACAATGAACCACTTTGTTAAAATGCTGAGCGAAAAAGTAATCGTCAATGCCAAAGCCTCCGGTTAAGTCAATCAGTGTCACTCCGCTGATTAAAGAAGCTTTGTATTTTGCCGCAATTTCGGAAGAAGTCTGTTCGATGGATATTTTTGAGGGATAAATGATGCACTTATGCGCATACCATGTAGGCAATTTGTCTTTAGCTTTAGCTTTTGAAGCGATTTGATTTAAAATATCATTCCATTTTACATCCGGAAACGGATTCTTCATCAGGGCAATTTTGGTGAAATTCCCTTGCATGGATGTGTTGATAAATTCCTGAATATCAGTTCTTAAAAGAGGTGTATCCAAAACTAAATATCTTTGGTTAACATACTTACTATTTTATTCTCCGGACAAAATTCTTTGGCCACCACTTTAATCACGGTGTATGTCGGAATGGCTAAAATCATCCCGGTGATTCCGAAAAGAAAACCGCTAATTAAAGTAATTATAAAAATTTCCAAAGGATGTGATTTAATGCTGTTGGAGAAAATAATGGGCTGACTGATGTTGTTGTCAATCACCTGAACAATAGTAAATCCGATTAAAACATAAAACGCAGTCGGCAGGATTTCGGTTTTAAAATCGGCGCCGATGCTTCCCATCATGGTTAATACTACGGCAAGTATTGTTCCGATTAACGGACCTACGTAAGGGATAATGTTTAAAATGGCACAAATAAAGGCTATGGTGAACGCGCTTTTCACTCCAAAAATAAGCAGCACAATAAAATAGAGTAAGAAAACAATAAAAAGCTGCAGCAAAATACCGGAGAAATATCGGGATAATAAATAGTTTATTTTTCCAATTGAAGCTAAAATTTTGTCTTCATGATTGTCCGGAATGGCTTTTCTGAACAGTAGCTGAAACATCAGTTTGTCTTTCAGTAAAAAGAAGGAAATAAAAGCAACGGAGGCAACTCCCATTCCAAAATTACTGATGATTCCGATTAGAGAGTTAAGTATGGCCGGTAAAAAATTGAAATTCAGTTTTGAGGTGAAATTCGATTGTTCCATCAAAGACAAAATATCAATATTGTGTTCCGATAAATAGGTGTTAATCTGTTGCAGGATTCCGTTAAAATTGTTTTGTATGCTGTTGGTATCCAGCAGGGAAAGATTTTTACTTTGTGTGAGAATCAGCGGAACAAACATCATCACAAAACCAACGATAAGACCAATGAAGATGACAAGCGTTGTGATAACGGCCAATGTATTTCTGAATTTTAAACGGCGTTTTAAGAAATTAACAACAGGTTCGCCAATCAGGGAAATTACAATGGATATAAGGACATAAACAATTACCGGGCTTATTTTATAAAGCGTAAACAAGAGTAATGCAATACCGGCCAGAGTTAGCACAGATCGGACTATTCCGTTTGAAATATCTTTTGAAGTCATTCCTGTTTTTGTTGTGAATCAGATTTAAATGTATAAAAAAACCCGCTACTATGAACGGGTTTTCTTAATTAATTTTATCAATCTGTTATGGTTGAGCAAATGAATTTCTGGCTCCACCGGCAGCAAAAATGGCTAACATTCTTGATTTCTGACCGTTAGAGAACATGTACATTCCTCTGTCATCGGTATAATCCATGTAGTTCATGTACATTTCAAGCGGAGTGCCGGAACAAGTACTTCTGTGACCTACAGCAGGAACACCATAGTTAGGAGCATTGTGTGACGGCGTATCGGAAACTAGGTCATTGCCACAGGTTGCATCACCCCAGATATGACGTAAGTTCATCCAGTGACCAATTTCGTGAGTTGCAGTTCTTCCCAGATTAAACGGATAAGTTGCCGTACCGGTTGTTCCGAAATATTTAGAATCGATAACGACACCATCAGTGGAAGAGGAACCTCCCGGGAATTGAGCGTAACCTAAAATTCCACCACCAATAGTAGCAACCCACAGGTTTAATTTAGTCGTTGGAGAAGTTGGTGCCATACCGCCAGAAGCTGTTTTTTTACAGGCATCATTAGTTCCCCAGGAAGTTTTTGTTGTAGATTTTCTGTAAACAGCATCTAAAACAAATGAAATTCCAACATTCGCTCTTACGGAAGAATACGGGTTGTTGGCGGTATTATAATCGGAGTTTTGAGCATTAAAATCCTTGTTTAAAACATCGATTTGCGATTGAATCTGAGCCAGAGAAATATTTTCAGCTGAAGTTCTGTATAAAACGTTTACGACAACCGGAATCTGAATTTTACCGTTTACTAATCGTCCTTCTTTAATGGCTCTTTCGGTGAATGACTCGATTTCGTTCATTCGGATGGCCATTTTAGGATCTTCCTGTAATTGTCTTTCCAGTACTTCGGTTGATGCACAGCCTCTGTGCGCCTCAGCGGAAGTATGGGTTACCTCGGTGTTAGAATCTTCCGTGTTACATGAAAACAACATAGCCAGCAAAGCTGTTGATAAAATGATTTTTTTCATAATTTTTTTAGTTTTTTGTTAAATAGTTTGTTAATTAATTAGAACAATGCAATTATATAACAAAAAAATAAATTTCAAAATAAAATGTATAAAAAAAATCGCACAATTATTTTGTGGAAAATTTATAATAAATCATAAAAACAGATGAAGATAATGTAAAAAAAACTTTACAGCAAGAAAGATTTTTGACAATAATACAAACAACGATTTGTTGGTAATATTATTGTGTTTTTGAAAAAAAATAAAAAACCGTCAAAAAATGACAGTTTAAAACGGTTTAAATGATTTTTAATAAGTGGAATTTCCTTAATAGTTAAAGACGTAATTGATAATATTCGCACCCATCTTCAAAGCTTTAGTACGAACTTCTAAAGGATCGTTATGAACTTCCTGATTTTCCCATCCATCACCTAAATCGGTTTCGTGAGTATATAAAAGGACTAAACGGTTTTCAATAAAAATTCCGAAAGCTTTTGGGGGTTTGTTGTCATGTTCGTGAATCTTCGGAATTCCGCCCGGAAACAGGAAGGGTTTTTGAAACAAGACATGATTAGCGGGAAGTTCAACCAGTTCCATATCAGGAAAAACCCGTTTGATTTCTTTGCGGATGTATTGGTCCATGCCATAATTGTCGTCAATATGAAGAAATCCTCCGGAAGTTAGATAGTTTCTTAGATTAATTATATCATTGTCGCTGAAAACTACGTTTCCGTGACCAGTCATGTGCACAAATGGGTAGGAAAACAAATCAGGGCTTCCCACTTCAACCGTTGGAATTTTAGTGCTGAGTTTGGTATTGATATTCTGATTGCAGAACTTCACCAGATTCGGTAACGAAGTAGGATTGGCATACCAGTCCCCGCCGCCTGCATATTTCAACAGCGCAATTTCCTGGGAAAATCCCAGATTCCATAAAAAGAAAATTCCGGCTAAAAGAAGTTTTTTCATATTATTCGTTGCTGAAAACAATGCTGTGACAGGCTACTACGGCCGCTGTTTCTGTTCGTAAGCGGGTATTTCCCAAAGATACGGGAATGTAGTTGTTTTTTAAAGCGGTTTCGATTTCTTTTTCGGAAAAATCGCCTTCAGGCCCAATTAAAACGGTGTATTTTTCCTTTGGCTGTATGGCTTCTTTCAACAGTTTTTTATCGGTTTCTTCACAATGAGCGATAAATAAATTGCCGTCATGCTTTTGGCTGATGAACTCCTTAAAAGAAATCGGTTCGTTCAGTTTCGGTAAAAAAAACTGCAGCGATTGTTTCATGGCCGATTGAATGATTTTATCAAAGCGTTCGCTTTTAATCACTTTCCGTTCGGAATGATCGCAGATAATGGGCGTGATTTCATGTATGCCGATTTCGGTCGCTTTTTCCAGAAACCATTCGAAACGGTCGTTCATTTTGGTGGGAGCAACGGCCAAATGCAGATAAAAATCCGTAGGTTTAACAGTCTCTGTTTTGTTGATTTTTACAGTACATTTTTTATCGGATGCCAGAATAATTTCCGTGTGAAACAAACTTCCTAAACCATTGGTTACATGTAAAATATCTCCTTCTGTTTTACGTAAAACTTTAACGATGTGTTTGCTTTCTTCTTTGTCAAAAGAAAACGTTTCTGAAGCGGCATTGATATCGGGATTGTAGAATAACTGCATATTAAAATTCAATTCTTGCTTTAGAGACTACCGAAGCATTTTCAAACTGTTTTTCCAGAAATTTATGATAACCCACTATGCCAATCATCGCGGCATTATCGGTCGTGTATTCAAATTTAGGAATAAAAGTTTTCCATCCGTATTTTGTTTCGGCTTCTTTTAACGTATTCCGGATGCCTGAGTTTGCCGAAACACCGCCGCCAATTGCAACTTGCTTGATTCCGGTTTCCGCAACGGCCATTTTCAGTTTATCCATCAGAATTTCGATGATGGTATGCTGAATCGACGCACAAATATCGTTCATATTCTCCTGAATAAAGTTGGGGTTTTCCGCGACTTTCTTCTGAACGAAATACAAAATCTGTGTTTTCAGTCCGCTGAAACTGAAGTCTAAACCGTCCACTTTTGGTTTGGTAAACGGAAAAGCTTTCGGATTCCCTAATTGCGCATATTTGTCGATTAACGGGCCGCCGGGATAGGGAAGACCCAGTATTTTTGCGCTTTTGTCGAACGCTTCGCCTACGGCATCATCGGTAGTTTCGCCAATCACATACATATCAAAAAAACTGTTCACCTTGATGATTTGCGTATGACCACCTGAAATCGTCATCGCCAAAAACGGAAATTCCGGTTTGTCAAATCCTTCTTCCTCAATAAAATGCGCCAACACGTGAGCGTGCATATGATGTACGGCCATCATCGGTATATTCAAAGACATCGCCATAGATTTTGCAAACGAACTTCCAACCAAAAGCGAACCCATCAAACCAGGACCTTGCGTGAACGCGATACCGGAAAGCTGTGATTTGTCAATATTCGCCTTCTTTAAAGCCACATCGATAACCGGAACAATATTCTGCTGGTGCGCTCTGGAAGCCAATTCCGGAACCACACCGCCATATTCTTCGTGAATTGCCTGTCTTGCTACAACGTTTGACAAAACTTTTGCGTCTTGTAATACAGCGGCGGCCGTGTCGTCACAGGAACTTTCGATGGCAAGGATATAAATTGGCGATTTTGTCATAAAAAAGGCACGAAATTTGAGTGAATATTAAAAACGACTGTATTATCTTTGATTTGTTAAAAAACAACACGCAAAATGTTTTACTTTTGCTTGTTAACACTGATAATTTCATCGTTGCTCCGACAAAATTAATATAAATACTACGGGTATCAAAAAATTTAGAAAAATACTGCTCCGAACCATACTGGTATTGCTCCTGTTGCTCCTGCTTCTCGGGATTGCACTTTCGTTGCCTGTAGTACAAACGGAAATCGGAAAATACGCAACGGAAAAAATCAACAAAGATTTCGGGACAAAAATTTATATAGACAAAGTTGCTATTTCTGTTTTTGGCGGTGTGAAGCTGAAAGGTATTTATGTTGAAGACCATCATAACGACACCTTATTTTATGTGAACCGCCTTCAGTCTAATCTTCTTAGTTTTAAAGAAATCAAAGCGTCCCATTTGTTTTTTGGAGAAGCCCGAATGGATGGCCTGAATTTTAAACTGAAAAAATACAAAGGCGAAACCAAAACGAATTTAGACTTGTTTGTGGCCGCTTTTGATGACGGCAAACCCGGTTCAGGGAAATTTCGTCTGAAAGCCGATAATTTATATGTAACCAACAGCAGATTCCGGTTAATCGATGAAAACCTGAAAACTCCTAAAGCGCTCGATTTTACAAAGCTTAACGGAGAATTAGAGGATTTTTTCATTAAAGGGCCAAATGTTACCACGCAAATCAAAAAACTTGCGTTACACGATCATCGCGGGCTTATTGTTGAAAATCTTGCTTCGGATTTCACTTATACGAAGAAAAACATCATCCTGAGAAAGATGGAGTTAAATACTGCGGAATCAACATTATTTGGTGATGTAATCTTAAAGTATAATCCTAAGGATTTTACGGATTTTAACAACAAAGTGGTTTTTGATGTGAACATGGAAAAGGCATCAGTATCTTCTAACGAGCTGAACTTTTTCTACAATGAATTTGGTAAAAATCAGCGCTTTTTCCTGAAAACCCATGCAAAAGGAACGCTTAATAATTTCGTATTGCACGATTTGAAACTCGTAGACAGGAATCAGTCGGAAATTATCGGTAAGGTAAATTTCAAAAATCTCTTCAACAAAAAAGGAGAGTTTTACATGAACGGAAATTTTGACCGAGTTACGTCTAACTACGATAATTTAAGTGCCATTTTGCCGAGAGTTTTGGGTGAAAAACTGCCGCAAACCTTAAAAAAACTGGGCAGAGTAGATTTAGTAGGCGATGTGGAGTTAACCAAAACCTACATCAATGCAGACGTTTACCTGATGTCGCAGTTAGGAGAATTGGAGTCGAAACTTTCGATGACGAATATCAACAACATCAACAACGCTTCGTACAAAGGAACGATTTCGCTGCACGATTTTAATATTGGTGTGCTGACCGACCAGAAAAGCATCGGCAACACCACACTCGATTTAGAAGTTGACGGAAAAGGATTCAACAAGAAATTCCTCGATACTTCCGTGAAAGGAAAGATTCAGGATTTCCGTTACAACGGCTACACGTATCAGAACATTACCGTAGACGGAAAACTGAAAATGCCTTATTTTAAAGGATATTTCAACAGTAACGATCCGAATTTACGAATGGATTTCGACGGTTTGGTCGATTTAAGCTCCAAAGTTAAAAATTACGATTTCGAAGCCAATATCGATTACGCCGATTTGCATCTGTTAAACTTCATGAAAAAAGATTCCATTGCAATTTTCAAAGGAAATCTGAAGTTTAAGGCAAAAGGAAACACGGTTGATGATATAGACGGAAAACTGGAAGTGGCCAATGCGGCGTTCCAGAACAGCCGTGATAATTATTATTTTGAAGATTTTCAGGTAGAATCGACTTTCGATGAACAAAGAATAAGAACCATTACCATTAACTCGCCGGACATTATTCAGGGGAAAGTGGTGGGGAAATTCCAGATGAAACAAGTAAGCGATATCGTTGAAAACGCGCTCGGAAGTCTGTATGCCAATTATTCGCCCAATAAGCTGAAACCCGGACAGTTTCTCGATTTTGATTTTGCGATTTACAATAAGATTATCGAGGTGTTCAATCCGAATGTTTCCGTTGCGGAGAATACTGTTTTAAAAGGAAGAATCAATGCGGATGAAGGGGATTTTAAGATGAATTTTACCTCACCAAAAGTTACGGCCTACAACAATACATTTGACAGAATAAATGTTCAGATAGACAACAAAAATCCTTTGTACAATGCGTTTATCGAGCTGGACAGCATTAAAAACAAGAACTACAAGATTTCCGATTTCAGTTTAATCAACGTAACCATGAACGATACACTTTTTGTACGTTCGGAGTTTAAAGGCGGTGAAAAGAATCAGGATTTTTATAATCTGAATTTATACCATACGATTGATGAGCAGAATCGTTCGGTGGTAGGTTTGAAAAAATCGGAAGTGAACTTTAAAAATTACCTCTGGTTTTTAAATGAGAATGACACGAAAGACAACAAAGTGGTTTTCAATAAAAAACTAACCGATTTTGAAATAGAAAAAGTAGCGCTTACCCACAACGGACAAAAAATGGAGCTTTCCGGCATTCTGAAAGGTAAGAACTACAAAGACATTCAGCTCACTTTTGATGGTGTCGATTTGGCAAAAGTAACTCCGTCCCTCAACAATATGGCATTTGCCGGGAATCTGAACGGGGAAGTCAATCTGAAGCAGAATGGTGACGTGTATCAGCCAACATCTTCTATAACAATCGATTCCCTTGAGATTAACGAATACAAGCTAGGGAATATGGATTTGAAAGTTACGGGTGATAATTCGTTCCGCAAGTTCAATGTGTATTCGACCATCGAAAACGAAAATGCAGAGAGTTTTTATCTGAAAGGAAATATCGAAGTCGTAAACCAACAGAGCTTGCTGTCGTTGGAAACCGGATTTTCGAAATTCAATATTGGTGCTTTCGGACCGCTTTTGGGCAGTGTGTTTAAAAATGTTCGTGGTTTTGCAACCGGTCAGGCATCTATTTTAGGAACCGTAAGTGACCCTGAAATAGATGGCAGATTGTATTTAAACGATGCCGGTATGCTTGTGCCGTATTTGGGTGTTGATTTTGTAATGGAGCCAAATGCCATCGTAGACGTTACAGAACATCAGTTTTTATTCCGAAACATCGAAATTACAGATACGAAGTATAAAACAAAAGGATTTTTAAACGGTAGTGTGCGTCATAACAAGCTGGCGGATTGGCAATTAGATTTATCGGTAAGATCCGATAATATGCTGGCATTGGATACCAAAGATAATGATGATGCACTTTATTACGGTACAGCCTTTATTAACGGAAATGCCCGTATTTCCGGTCCTATTAATGCGCTTTTGGTTAAGATGAAAGCCAGTTCAAATAAAGGTACAGCCATTAAAATCCCGCTTAATGATGCTGAAGGAATTGGCAACAACTCGTACATTAACTTTATTACTAAGGAAGAAAAACTCAAAAAAGAAAAAGGATTAGTCAAAGATTTCAAGAAATACAGCGGAATTGAACTCGATTTCGACTTCGAAATTACACCGGATGCCGAAATTGAAATCATTTTAGACCGAAATACCGGTCATGCCATGAAAGGAAAAGGAGTAGGTACCATTACTATGGAAATCAACACGTTGGGTAAGTTTAACATGTGGGGCGATTTTCAGGTTTGGGAAGGCGAATACAACTTTAAAAACTACGGATTGATCGATAAAAAATTCCAGGTAAAAAAATTCGGAACCATTCGTTGGGAAGGCGAACCGCTTAATGCGGCATTAGACCTGGAAGCCGTATACAAAACCGAGTCGAATCCGGCGATTATTCTGGATAATCCTTCCTTCAATAAAAAAGTTCCAACCGAAGTAGTTATTGCCATAAACGGTAATTTAAGCAATCCGGAGCCGGATTTCAGAATTGAGTTTCCAACCGTAAGTTCTGTTTTAAAATCGGAAATCGATTATAAATTAAGTGACAAGGATGTTCGTCAGACTCAGGCCATTGCATTGCTTTCGGGAGGAGGTTTCCTTACACCGGAAAACGCATCCAACACTGTTTACGGAACCTTGTTTGAGCGTGCCGGAAGTTTGTTTAATGATATTTTTTCCGGTGATGACGATAAATTTCAGGTAGGGCTGAATTATGTTCAGGCAGACCGAAACCCGCTTTTGGAAACCGAAGGAAGGGTTGGGGTTACCTTATCCACGCAAATCAACGAGAAGATTACCATTAATGGAAAATTAGGAGTTCCGGTTGGCGGTACCGAAGAATCTGTAATCGTGGGTGATGTTGAGCTTCAGTTGCGTTTAAACGAAGACGGAACCCTAAAAGCACGGGTTTTCAATCGCGAAAATGATATCAACTATATCGGGGAAGGTATCGGCTATACACAAGGAGTGGGTATTACGTATCAGGTTGATTTTGATGATTTTAAAGAACTAATCCGAAAAATCCTGAACAAAGCCCAGGAAGAAAAAAATAATAATCCGACAGATCAGCTTCCGGATTCGGATTTGTCGCCGGAATTTATTAAATTTATCAACGATAAAAGAGAACGCAAAACGGAATCCCCAAAAAAGGACGTACAAAGAGTTCCTGAAATCGACTAACTGCGCAGCACACAAACAACAACACTTCTTTTTCGGCAAACGTTATTATTATGCTAAATCCGCAGCATGATATAAGGTTTTTCGCAACATTATTGTTAAATTTAAAGGATTAAAATGTAACCTATGTCTGAAAAGATTAGTAAGATTGGTGTGCTTACCTCCGGCGGTGATGCCCCGGGTATGAATGCCGCAATCCGGGCTGTAGTCAGAACCTGTGCTTACCATAACATCAAATGTATGGGTATTTACAGAGGTTTTGAAGGAATGATTGAAGGCGATATTTCCGAAATGGGCCCCCGATTTGTAAAAAACATCGTAAACAAAGGCGGAACGATATTAAAATCAGCGCGTTCCAAAGAATTCATGACGGCCGAGGGCAGAAAAAAAGCCTATGAAAACCTGAAAGCCAACGGCATTGATGCATTGGTGATTATAGGAGGCGACGGAAGTTTCACCGGTGGAATGGTGTTTAATAAAGAATTCGGTTTCCCGATTATGGGAATTCCCGGAACAATTGATAATGATATCTTTGGCACTAGCTTCACCTTAGGCTATGATACGGCATTAAATACCGTAGTGGAAGCTATCGATAAAATCCGCGATACTGCCAATTCGCACAACCGCTTATTTTTTGTGGAAGTTATGGGTAGAGATGCAGGTCATATTGCACTAAATGCCGGCATTGGAGCAGGAGCCGAAGAAATTCTGATTCCTGAAGAAGATTTAGGATTAGACCGCCTTTTAGAATCGTTGCGCCGAAGTAAACTTTCCGGAAAATCTTCCAGTATAGTAGTAGTTTCCGAAGGCGATAAAATCGGAAAAAACGTTTTCGAATTAAAGGATTATGTGGAAGAAAACATGCCTGAGTATGACGTTCGGGTTTCGGTGCTGGGCCACATGCAGCGAGGCGGTTCACCGAGTTGTTTTGACAGGGTTTTGGCTTCAAGATTGGGCGTAAAAGCTGTAGAATCCTTATTGGAAGGAAAAAGCAATTATATGGTAGGACTCATAAGCGACAAAATCGTTTTAACGCCTTTAGAACAAGCAGTTAAGGGACAATCCAAAATAGACGAAGAATTATTAAGAGTATCAGACATTATGTCTACATAAAATGTATTAACCAGAAGAAAGATTATGACGAAAGTAAAATTAGGAATTAACGGATTCGGAAGAATCGGAAGAATTGTTTTCAGAGAAACCATCAACAGAAATAATGTAGAAGTGGTAGCGATTAACGACTTATTAACCGTAGACCACTTGGCTTATTTGTTAAGATATGACTCCGTTCACGGACGTTTCGACGGAAAAGTGGAAGTGAAAGACGGCCAGTTATTTGTAAACGACAGACACATTCGCGTTACAGCCGAAAAAGATCCGTCCGTTTTAAAATGGGACGAAGTAGGCGTAGACGTGGTTGCGGAATGTACCGGAATTTTCACTACCGTGGAAACGGCGTACAATCACATCAAAGGAGGCGCTAAAAAAGTTGTGATATCAGCACCTTCCAACGATGCTCCAACGTTTGTAATGGGCGTAAATCACGACAAAGTGAAACCTAGCGATGTTATTGTGTCGAACGCTTCCTGTACCACAAACTGTTTAGCGCCATTGGCAAAAGTACTGCATGACAATTTTGAGATTGTGGAAGGATTAATGACCACGATTCACGCCACAACTGCCACCCAATTAACCGTTGACGGACCTTCAAAAAGAGATTTCCGCGGCGGAAGAGCGGCTTTGCTAAACATTATTCCGGCTTCAACAGGAGCAGCGAAAGCCGTTACCAAAGTAATTCCGGCACTGGAAGGCAAATTAACCGGAATGTCCATGCGCGTACCGGTAGCCGATGTTTCCGTGGTTGATTTAACCGTAAAACTGAAGAAAGCCACTTCGTATGACGAAATCATGAACGTACTTAAAAATGCTTCCGAAACCTCGATGAAAGGAATCATGGGCTTTACGGAAGATGACGTTGTTTCACAAGACTTTGTTTCCGATACCCGCACTTGTATTGTTGATGCTAAGGCAGGAATTGGGCTGAATGCAACATTCTATAAAATTGTGGCCTGGTATGATAACGAATACGGTTATTCATCCAAACTGATTGATTTGGCGGTGCATGTTGCCAATTTATAAAAAAATGTTATTTTTACTGAATCCCGTTTAAAGCGGGATTTTTTTATAAAAAACACGCATGAAATTAGTAGTAGACAGCGGTTCCACAAAAGCCGATTGGATTGCTTTAGACGATAACGGAAACATCCAGTTTACGGCAAGCACCTTAGGATTGAATCCCGAAGTTTTAACCAAAGAGGAAGTCATTTCGCGGATTAACGAACGGTTTGATATCATTCAGAATAAAGACATTGTAAAAGCGTTGTATTTCTACGGCGCCGGTTGCGGAACCGACCGCATGAAAAACCATCTGGCCGAAATTCTGCACGAATTGTTTGTGAATGCCCGTATCGAAGTGAAAGAAGATACGTATGCCGCAGTTTTTGCGACAACACCCAGAGGCGAGAAGGCGATTGTTTCCATCTTGGGAACAGGTTCGAATTGCAGTTATTTTGACGGGGAAGTTTTGCATCAGAAAGTACAGTCGCTGGGTTATCTGGCTATGGATGACTGTAGCGGCAATCAGTTTGGCCGTCATTTAATCCGGGCGTATTATTTTAATACCATGCCGAAAGAACTGGCGGAAATTTTTGAAAAAGAGTACGATCTCGATGCCGATGCCATCAAACACAATCTCTACAAAGTTCCGAATCCGAACGCGTATTTAGCAACGTTTGCCAAGTTTCTGATTCAGCATAAAGACCACGAATTCATTCAGAAAATCGTTTTGAACGATATGCAGAATTTTGTCGATTTATACATAAAACAATTCGACAACTGCAAAGAAGTTCCGGTGCATTTTATCGGTTCCATCGCGTATTATCTGAAAGATGAACTGGATAAGGTTTTAACTCAAAACGGATTGAAATTGGGGAACGTTTTCCGAAAACCAATCGACGGTTTAATTCATTATCATTCCGTAACCGCATAACTATGGAAATTGCAATAATCGCCCACGACGGTATGAAAGCCGACATGGTTCAGTTTTTAAACGAACACAAAGCGTTTTTACGCTCGGAAAACATCAGTCTGATTGCCACCGGAACCACCGGAAGCAAAGCAGAACACGCCGGATTTAAAGTAACCAAAATGCTGTCCGGACCAATGGGAGGCGATGCTCAGATTGCGGCCCGTGTGGCGGAAGGAAAATGCAACATGGTGCTGTTCTTCAAAGATCCGTTAGCAAAACACCCTCACGAGCCGGATATTAACATGCTCATAAGGGTGTGTGATGTGCATAATGTGCCGTTGGCCACCAATGAAGCTACGGCAAAATTATTATTGAAAGCAATTGCTATCTGATTGCCATCATTGAAATTTCAACATTTACGTTTTTAGGCAAACAGGCCACCTGAACCGTTTCTCGTGCCGGAGCGGTTTTTTCGTTAAAATAGCTGCCGTAAACTGCGTTAATTTTTGCAAAATCGTTCATATCACTGATGAAAATAGTGGTTTTGAAAACGTTTTCAAAAGTCATGCTGGCAGCTTCCAGAACGGCTTTCATGTTTTCCATAACCTGTTTGGTTTCCGCTTCAATGTTGTCTAAAACCAATTCGCCGTTTTCAGGATTAATAGCAATCTGTCCCGAAGTATAAAGCGTATTCCCGACTAAAACAGCCTGATTGTAAGGTCCAATAGGAGCCGGAGCCTTTTCTGTAAAAATGATTTTTTTCATATCTCTAAAATAGGTCAGTAGTCTATTCTTAAATTTCTTGTCTCTTGTTTCTTGTTTTTTACCTCCAAAACTATCTCAAACGTCTGTCTGGTAAACTACGCTTATCCCACTTAATATCGCTAAGTACAGACGATTTGATTCCGATAAAAAAGCCCCAGGAAGAATAAATTCCGATAGGCATCCAGTTAAAGTCCATGCGCCAACTCAATAAATCGCGTTCAAAACGCAATTGTGTAAATGTAACCCCTTTGTTAACAAAGTCATATCCCGAAGAGAATCCCATTTTCCATCGGGGGGTAACATCTATATTTCCGGAGAGCATTAAGGAATTCCCGACTATTTTATTTTCACGGTTGTTATTAGAAAAGGTTAAGGAGTAGGCCAGGCGCAAATCCCAAGGAATGGTTAATGAGTAGAATTCCGTTTCTTTTTTGTCTTTTTCTTCTTTTTTGTCTTTGTCAAACATACTTTGACGCTGATCGCTTAAATCGACACCGCGGCCAAACAAATCGTCCGGACGCCCTCCGTTCATCTCCGTTTGGTTGACGGTGGAAGAAGTATTGGAAAGTTCAGAACTTGCTAAAGCATAATTAACAGTGACATTAGCACTGGTCATTCGGAAAAGACTTCCTCCATTGTCGATATTGTATTTTTGAATTCTTCTTCCGGAATTGTCAATAGCATAAGGATCTAATGTGGTTCCGAAATTCAGGTTTAGCTTATCGTTAAATAAGTTAGTTCCACCGGTAATTCTCATAGGTGACCAAGGTAAAGAATCCGCAGCAATATTATAACTTGTCGAAAAATTCAGGTTGTTCAAAAGCATTACTTTTTTAGGCTCCGTTTTGGTTTCGTCTTTATCGCGAACTTTAGCTTCAAAAGTGTTGCTTAACGACATACCGATGTTGTTCGAATAACTTTTGCCCGGAGCTCCGAAGATTCCGTTTTCAAATCTTGTGTAATCTGCGTAGGTTGTTCCTGTTGCGTCTAAGGCATAAGTGTCATAATACCTTTCAAAACTAGGAGTATACCCATAAGAAACCCCTGGGCGCATTACGTGACGGATGGCCTGAATTTTTTTATCCTCACCAAAATTAAAAGTACCGTAAATGGTAGTACCGATACTTGCGTTGAAATTGTAAGTTCTGAAAGCATCAAAGCCGTTCACATCTTTGGTTTCAACATTATTTGTTAAAGGATTATAAGCTTTCTCAATCGTTTTAAAATACCAGACTTCATTATAATTTGTACTGGTAGTTACACTAAAGTATTTAAATACCTTGAAGTTTGTACTGATTGGAATACTGTGCTGAAACCCGTTTTTAGAGTCACGAAACATTTCCGATTTGAAAAACAGGGAATCCGTTGTCCGTATTCGGTTTTCCCCTCTGATATTATACTGAAAGTTGATGTTTTTAAGAATTCCTTTTTTAGTCCCGTTTTTTGGTGCAAAAGGGTAAATACGATCGACACTTGCCTGAAAAGTAGGTAAGGTCATGTCAATCTGTTCGGAGTTTGTGTTTTGGGAATGTGTGGCCGTAATCGACATATTCACTTGAGGAACCGTCTGAAAAGTTCTGGAATAGGAAACCGACGAACTTAAATTATTGTTCATGGATGAACCGATATTCATCTGATTTAATGACTGACGGAAATATTGACTGCTCCCCATATTTACAGAAGCAGAAAATCTAGAATTCGGACTGGCTTTCGGGTCCTGCGAATGCGACCATTGGATGTTGTACTGTCTTGATTTTGAATAATCAGGAAACCCTTTTTCACTGAAAATCTGATTCTCAAAACGAATATTTACCCGTCCGTTAAATCTATAGCGTTGGGCATAACTGCTTTCAAATCGCAAGGCATAACTTCCATTAGTGTAATAATCACCCAAAACCGCCAAGTCATAATAATCACTCAAGGCAAAATAATAACCGCCGTTCTGAAGGAAATACCCACGCTGTCTTGTGTCTCCAAAGGTTGGGATGATAAACCCTGAAACAGCTTTTTCACTCATCGGAAAATAAGCAAACGGTAAGCCAAGCGGCGTAGGGACATCAGCAATAACCATATTGGTTAATCCTGATACTACTTTTTTTCCCGGCACAAATTTAATTTTCCGTGCTAAAAAATAATATTCAGGGTCTTCAATGTTTTCAGAAGTTGTGAAACGGGCGTTCTTCATGAAATAAACTGAATCGTTTTCCCGCTTGCTGATTTCAGCTTTTACGCGAAATTCGCCTTGTTCTGTTCTGGAATTCCAAACTAATGCTTTCTTGGTTTTAGTATTAAATCGAATCGAATCGGGTTCAATCACATTGGTTCCTTGCTTAAAAACCGGTCTCTGACTTAAATTTCCCACACTGTCTTTTATGCGTCCGGCGTACACTTCGTTTTTTTCATAATCGAAAACGATAATTCCGGATTTCAGTTCGAAGTCTTTATAGTATAATTCGGCCTGATTGTATAAAGTAAGCTGTTTTTTCTTTTGGTCTATTTTTTCGTAGTCAACAGCTTTTCGTTTTACAATTCCTTCTAAAAGGGGTTTCTTTTTTTTGATGGAATCGTTTTTCACGGTGTCTTTTACCTTAAGCACGTCGGAGATGCCTAAATTTACGCTATCTTTCTGTTTATCAACAGGTATAGATACAGATTTTGTTGGATTTTCCTGAGAGTAAATTTTCAAATTCCCCAATGTTAGGAAAAATGATAATAAAACGATATGAAATAAGTTTGTACGCAACGCTTTTAATACTATTTTTGTAAAAATCTGGCTTAATTTTTGACGGTTCAAACTTACATAATATTTTTCATCAAAATTAAGCATTTAGTAAAATTATAACCTATCCAGATTAAATAAAAAGAATATGACAGGGATTATCGGAAAAAAGCTATTGATTACAGGATTTTTGATCCTGTCAGGATATATTGTATCGGCTCAGAATAACGCAAAATTCCGCGTGGTTTTGGATGCTGGACACGGAGGAAACGATTTTGGCGCCACTTATCACGGCTATGTGGAAAAAAACAACGCCCTAAACGTAGTCCTGAAAGTAGGCCGGATTCTTGAAAAAGATGCCGGAACTCAGGTTATTTACACCAGGAAAACAGATGTTTTCATTCCGTTGGATGAGCGTGCGGACATCGCCAATAAGTCTAAAGCAGACATTTTTGTTTCCATTCACTGTAATGCCAATAAGAATACGGCCGCAAGTGGTTCGGAAACTTATGTAATGGGGGTAACCCGAAATGCCGCTAACCTTGAAGTAGCGAAAAAAGAGAATGAGGTAGTTACTCTGGAGAAAGACTATAAGGTAAAGTACGACGGTTACGATCCGAAATCGCCGGAGTCTGTAATCGGGATGACATTAATTCAGGAAGAGTATTTAGACCAGAGCATAGAACTGGCAGCAGGTGTTCAGGACCAATTTGACGGCAAAGTAGGAAGAAAAAACCGCGGTGTAAAACAAGCAGGTTTCCTTGTGCTTAGAAAAATCTACATGCCGAGAATCCTTATCGAGATGGGATTTGTGTCCAACAAAGAAGAAGGTGCCTTTTTAAGTTCGGATGAAGGTCAGGAAAAAATTGCCGAAGCGATTGCCAATGCGATTTTAGATTACAAAAAAGAATATTTCGTTCCGGGTACCGAAGAATATGTGGCTCCCGAACCCAGAAAAGTTGATACACCCAAAGTGAATACTCCGAAAGCAGTCAATACCAAGGGAATTGTTTTTAAGGTTCAGATTTCGGCCAGTTCTAAGAAGTTAGAGTTACGGGCCAATAATTTTAACGGTCTTGACAATATTTCTATGGAAGAAGGAACTGTCAACAAATATTTCCATGGTAATACCAATGATTATGAAGAAGCCAAAAAGGATCTGGAAGTTGCAAAATCCAAAGGGTATACATCGGCTTTTATCGTTGCCTATAAGAACGGAAAGAAGATTTCACTGAAGGAAGCTTTGCAATAATATAAAACCATTCTAAATTATTTTGTTTTAATTTTGTTTTAAAAATATATTGATTTTGAAAATTACCAGAGAAGTAAAGACAGCAATCTTAGTTATAAGTTCTATTTTATTATGTTTTTGGGGATATACATTTCTAAAAGGCAAAAACTTATTTGATAACTCAAGAAAGTTCTATGTAGTATACGATAATGTGGAAGGATTAGCACCTTCAGCAGCCGTTACGATAAACGGATTGACAGTTGGGAAAATCAACACTATTACCATTCAGGAAAATACTGGGAAATTGTTGGTTGAAATTCAGATGAATAACGATTTTCCAATTGCAAAATCAAGTACGGCAAGTATTTACGAACCTGGTTTTATCGGAGGGAAACAAATCGCCATTACTCCAAACTTTGAAGACAAAAACTATGCAGAATCCGGAGATTATCTTCAGCCGGAAGTAAAATTAGGATTAACCGCTTCCTTGGAGAAAAATTTAGCACCGATTCAGGAAAAATTAGACAAACTTTTACTGAATGCCGATGCCATGATTACTAACATTAACAATGTATTGGATGCTAATACACAGGCTAACCTTAAAAAAACCATTGCCGAACTGAATACTACCATGACGAATTTCAGCGCAGTTTCAGGCGATTTAAAGAAAATCACTTCTGAAAACAAAGAGAAATTAGGCTCAATGGTGGCCAATCTGGATAAAACTACGGGTAATTTTGCTAAAATTTCTGAAGATTTAGAAAAAGCCAAGTTAGGAGCAACGGTTGAAAATCTTGAAAAAACATTAGCTAATGTAAACAAATTAATGGCCGATATGGAATCCGGAAAAGGAACTATGGGTAAACTGATGAAAGATGAAGCGATGTATAACAACCTTACCAAAGCATCGAAAGAAATCGAATTACTTTTACAGGATTTACGATTACATCCAACCCGTTACGTAAACGTTTCGCTTTTCGGGAAAAAAGAAAAACCTTATGTAGCGCCAACAACCGCAACAGAACAACCAAAGAAATAACACCAACTTTAAACCAACCCTATGAGTATATTGCCTAATATAATGTTTGCCGTTATTCTTATTGCAGGAGGCGGATATTTTGCGATGAACCTTAAAAAGATTATCCGAAATATTAAGTTAGGACAAGATGTAAACCGTTCCGATAACCCTTCGGCCCGTTGGAAAAACATGGCGCTTGTGGCATTCGGTCAGAAGAAAATGTTTGCCAGACCTGTTCCGGCAATTCTGCATTTTGCGCTTTATACAGCGTTCGTAATCACTCAAATCGAGTTATTGGAAATTTTGATTGACGGGCTTTTTGGAACACACCGTTTTTTCAAACCGTCTTTAGGAGGTTTTTATACTTTTTTAATAAGTTTTATTGAACTGTTATCGGTATTGGCTTTAACAGCTACCGTGTTGTTTTTATCCCGAAGAAATTTACTGAAACTTCCGCGATTAAACATGAAAGAACTTATGGGTTGGCCTATGAAAGACGCCAACTTAATCCTTATCATGGAAATCATTTTGGTTTGTTGCATCTTCACCATGAACGGAACGGACGAAGTTTTGTATAATATTGGGAAATCTCATTTTGAAGGTCAGGGTTCTTTCGGATTCACGGTTTCACAACATTTAGGACCGGCACTTTTCGGAAATTTAAGCGAAGGAACTTTACATGTTTTAGAGCGAGCAGGATGGTGGGGACACTTTATAATGGTAATGGCTTTCCTTAATTATTTGTATTTCTCAAAGCATTTACACATCATTTTTGCTTTCCCGAATACTTATTTTGCAAATTTAAATCCGCAGGGGCAATTCGATAATCTTCAGTCAGTTACCAATGAGGTAAAACTGATGATGGATCCCAATGCAGACCCGTTTGCAGCACCGGCTCCAGACGCTGATGCAACACCGGCAAAATTCGGAGCAAGCGATGTTCAGGATTTAAACTGGGTTCAGTTACTGAATGCCTACACTTGTACGGAATGTGGTCGTTGTACCTCTTCCTGTCCGGCTAATCAGACCGGTAAGAAACTGTCACCTCGTAAAATCATGATGGATACCCGCGACCGTTTGGAGGAAGTTGGTAGAAATATAGATGCCAACAAAGGCGTTTTCGTTCCGGACGGAAAATCATTATTAAACGATTACATCACACCGGAAGAACTTTGGGCTTGTACTTCATGTAATGCCTGTGTGGAAGAATGTCCGGTAAACATCAGTCCGCTTTCTATCATTATGGATATGCGAAGATATTTGGTAATGGAACAAAGTGCCGCTCCGGTAGAGTTGAACAACATGATGACCAATATCGAAAACAACGGTGCGCCATGGCAGTACAACCAAATGGATCGTCTAAACTGGAAAGACGAAGCTTAATTATTAACGATTTCAACAATAAAGAGATATGTCAGCAAATTTAACAGTACCTACGATGGCCGAAATGATGGCACAGGGCAAACAGCCGGAAGTATTATTCTGGGTAGGTTGTTCAGGTAGTTTTGATGATAGAGCAAAGAAAATTACGAAAGCATTTGTAAAATTATTAAATCAGGCAAATGTTTCTTTTGCGGTTTTAGGTACGGAAGAGAGCTGTACCGGAGATCCTGCAAAACGCGCCGGAAACGAATTTTTGTTTCAGATGCAGGCCATGACCAATATCGAAGTCATGAACGCTTACGAAATTAAGAAAATCGTAACGGCTTGCCCACACTGCTTCAACACGATTAAAAACGAGTATCCGGAATTGGGCGGAAAATACGAAGTTGTACACCATACGGAATTTTTGAAGTCGCTTTTAGACAGCGGCCGTTTGTCTATTGAAGGCGGTCAGTTTAAAGGAAAGCGAATCACCTTCCACGACCCGTGTTATTTAGGACGTGCCAACAATGTTTACGAAGCACCTCGTGATTTAATCAAAAAATTAGATGCCGAACTGGTAGAGATGAAGCGTTCCAAAAAGAACGGTTTATGCTGTGGTGCCGGAGGAGCTCAGATGTTTAAAGAACCTGAAAAAGGGAACAAAGACATCAACGTGGAAAGAACCGAAGATGCTCTGGAAACCCGACCGGAAATTATCGCGGCAGGTTGTCCTTTCTGTAACACCATGTTAACCGACGGTGTGAAATTCAAAGAAAAAGAAGGTTCAATCAAAGTAATGGACGTAGCCGAATTAATCGCAAATGCCCAGGACTTATAATGAAGAAAATTCTTTTAACAGCATTAATTTTTTCGGGCACTGTTACCGTTTCCGGACAACAATTAGACAAAGAAGCACTACTCAGCCTTATGGCAAAAGAAACCTGTGAGTGCTTACAATCCAAAAAGGAAAAAATTGTTGATGAAAACAAGTTAAAAGCGGAAACAGGTTTTTGTATCATTGCCAGTTACACCAAGCATTCCGAAGAAGCTAAAACGGTTTTCGGACCTATATTTGAAGACACCAAAAAGGCTGAAAAATTAGGGGAAGAAGTAGCCATGAAAATGATTACGGTTTGTCCTGATACTTTTAAGACTTTGGTGGAAACCTTTATGACAGAAGAAGCAGCAGCTGATGAAAAAGCATCAGAAGTTTTCACACCTTCTGTTTCAGGTAAAGTTGTAGAAGTTAAAACGGGTGATTTTATCACATTAGTCATTGCTGATGCATCCGGCAGAAAACATTCCCTTTTATTATTAATGCCGTTTGAAGGTGCCAACTTGCTTATCGAAAACAAGCTGAAGAAAAGCCAATCTGTAGAAGCCAGATATTTCGAACAAGAGTTTTACGATCCCAAAACTAAGGATTATAAATATTTCAAAGTTCTTGATTTTTTAGAACTGAAGTAAAGCAAAATTTAAAACCTTAAGCACTTTCTTAAGGTTTTTTTATGCTGATAAGTTTTCAGAAAGTTCATTTAATAGCTTACTTTTGTGCTTTAACCATTTTATATGTTAGTAGATTTTAATACATTACCGGAAGATTCCAGAATTTGGGTATACCAGTCCGACCGTAAATTCACCGATGATGAAATTCAGGAAATCGAATCGGCCTTGGCAGAATTTGTGAGCCAATGGTCGGCTCATGGCTCAGGTTTGGAAGCTTCCTTTTTAACGAAATACAATCGTTTTATTATTATAGCTGTAAATCAGGGCATTCAGGCAACTTCGGGCTGTTCGATTGATGCTTCTGTAAGTTTTATTCAGAGTCTGGAGAAAAAATACAACGTAGATTTACTGGACCGTATGAATGTAACTTTCCGTTTAGGAGAATTCATTGCCTACAAACCGCTTATTGATTTTAAAAAAATGGTCAAGGAAAAAGCAGTTTCCGAAAACACCATTGTTTTTAATAATTTGGTGAATACCGTAGGAGAATGGCAGGATTTTTGGGAGGTTCCTGCTAAAGAAAGTTGGCACAGCCGCTTTTTTTAATCAACTGTAATTTTAATTCCGATTCTTTATAATGCGTTATCTTTCTTTACTTTTTCTTTTTTTTGCTCAATTTGTCTGGTCGCAGGCAGATGTCGATCCTATTCTGAAATATGACGATGTCCGTGAAAAAGTATGGGTAGACAGCATCTACAACCAGCTTACTTTTGAAGAAAAAGTAGGACAGTTGTTCATGGTGGCCGCGTATTCCAATAAAGACGCTGAACATGTAAAGTCCATCGATAAATTAATAGAAGAATACAAAATCGGAGGATTGATTTTTTTCCAGGGCGGACCGGTTCGTCAGGCGAAACTAACCAATCGCTATCAGTCCAAATCGAAAGTGCCTTTGTTCGTGGGAATTGATGGGGAATGGGGACTGAGCATGCGTTTGGATTCCACGTACCGCTACCCTTGGAACATGACTTTGGGCGCTGTTCAGGATATGAAACTCATTGAAAAAATGGGAAAACAGATGGGAAAACAGGCCAAACGATTAGGACTTCACTTTAATTTTGCACCGGTTCTCGACATCAACACTAATCCTCTAAACCCAATTATCGGAAACCGTTCTTTTGGGGAAGACAAGAACAATGTAACCGAAAGAGCACTTGCCCTAATGAAGGGAATTCAGAGTGAAGGTGTTTTAGCCACCGGAAAACATTTCCCCGGACATGGCGATACTTCCACCGATTCGCACCATACGTTGCCGTTCGTGAATTTTTCAAAAGAACGTTTTGAAGAAGTTGAATTTCATCCGTATAAAAAACTGTTCCGCGAAGGACTTGCCAGTGTAATGGTGGCTCATTTAAACGTTCCGAGTCTTGAACCCAGAGACGGGTTTCCTACTTCCATTTCGTATAATGTGGTAACCAATATTCTAAAAAAAGAACTGAATTTCAAAGGTTTAATATTTACCGACGCTTTAAACATGAAAGGCGCCAGCAATTTTAAACAGCCTGGCGATATTGATTTAGAAGCGTTCTTAGCCGGTAATGATATTCTGTTATTTGCCGAAAATGTTCCGGTGGCGCTGGAGAAATTCTGTCAGGCGTATAACGATTCGTTGTTTGATGACGCGCGTTTGGAACATTCCGTAAAGAAAATTTTAAAATACAAGTACAAAGTAGGGCTTAACAAATACAAACCGATAGATTTAAAAAATCTGTATGAAGATTTAAATGCTTCCGAATATGAGGATTTGAACTATCAGTTGTATGAAAATGCCGTTACCGTTTTAAAGAAAGAAGAACATAATTTCCCGATTACCAACTTAGCCGAAGAAAATATCGCTTATGTAAAGTTGGGAGATGACAGCAACGATACGTTTCTGAACGGCCTGAAAACCTATTCAAGAATTGACGAAATTGAAACCGACAGCATTCCTCTGATGCTGGAAAACCTTGAAAAATATTCTAAGGTAATTGTTGGTTTTCACAAAGCCGATGGTGCCTGGAAAAAACACGATTTCAAAGCAAATGAATTGGCCATTTTAGATTCAATAGCTAAACGAAAGAACGTTACGTTAGCGGTTTTCGCTAAACCGTATACGCTTTTATCGGTTAAAGATTTCAGCAAAATAACGAATGTGGTTTTGGCGTATCAGAACAACGCTATTGCCCAAACCGTTGCGGCGGAAGTTATTTTCGGCGCCATTGGTGCTAAAGGGAAAATTCCGGTTTCGATAAACAATTTCGTTAAAGTTGATGATGGCTTAAAAACGTCTAAAACCAATATTTTATCGTACTCTACACCCAAAAGTGTAGGGATGGACCCTTCTGTTTTATCGAAAATTGATGTTTTGGCCAAAAAAGCAATTGACGGGAACATGACACCGGGCATGCAGATTCTGGTTGCTCGAAAAGGGAAAATTGTGTACCAGAAAGCTTTTGGCTATCACGATTACAGAAAAGACACGAAAGTAAGTAATTCAGATGTTTACGATTTGGCTTCCTTAACGAAAATCCTGTCTACGTTGCCGAATGTGATGCAGTTGTATGATAAAGGGAAAATCAAATTTGACACCAAGCTGGGGCAAATGCTGCCGCTGTTTCAAAATACCGATAAGAAAGACATCACGCTGAAAGAAATGTTGACCCATCAGGCAGGACTTCAGGCCTGGATTCCGTTTTATCAGGCTACTTTAGACAGTACAAACCATCCGTCTAAAAAGTATTACCGTAAAACCTATTCCCCGGAATTTTCGTTGCAGGTTTCCGAAAATTTATTCCTGAGAAAAGACTATCAGGACACCATTATGAAACGCATCGCAGACAGTAAATTACTGCCAAAAAAACAGTACAAATACAGCGATTTTACGTTCATCATTCTCAAAGAATATCTGGAAAAAACACAGCACAGAAGCTTGGATTTTTTAAGTTATCACAACTTTTACAAACCAATGGGCATGAATTACATGATGTACAATCCGTTGCACAGAATGGATATGAGTGTAATTCCGCCAACGGAAAAAGACAAATACTTCCGCTATACGACGGTTCAGGGGTATGTGCACGATATGGGCGCGGCTATGCAAGACGGTGTAGGAGGACATGCCGGTTTATTTGCCAATGCGGTGGATGTAGCGAAAATGATGCAATTGTTCCTTCAGAAAGGAAATTACGGCGGACATCAGTATTTCTCCGAAAAAACCTTTGATGCGTTCAACGATTGTGCGTATTGTAACGTAGGCAACCGAAGAGGAATGGGCTTCGACAAACCACAATTACAAGGAGAAGGGCCAACTTGCGGATGTGCTTCCATGACCAGCTTCGGACATACCGGTTTTACAGGTACAATAGCCTGGGCCGATCCTGAAAAAGACCTAATTTACGTGTTTTTATCCAACCGTACATTCCCGGATTCAGCGGATAATAAGCTGTCTAAAAACAATATCCGAGAAGACATTCAAAAAGTGATTTACGAAGCTTTGACAGATTAATTAAATAGTTTATTTTAGAAGGAAAAATTATAAAATGCAGTCATCAGCAAAATCAACGGAAGACTATTTAGATTCTTTGCCGGACGACAGAAAACCGGCCATGGAAAAACTGAGAAATACCATTGTAAAAAACCTTCCCAAAGGATTTGAAGAAACCATGAGTTACGGTATGTTGGGCTGGGTGGTTCCGCATTCGATGTATCCCAAAGGCTATCATTGCGATCCTAAACTGCCGTTGCCTTTTTTAAGCATTGCTTCCCAGAAAAATTTCATTGCCGTCTATCACATGGGGATTTATTCCGATTCCAATCTTTTAAACTGGTTTACTTCAGAATATCCTAAACATGTGAAAACCAAATTGGATATGGGCAAAAGCTGTATCCGCTTTAAAAAGCCGGACCTGATTCCTTTCGAACTGATTGGCGAACTGGTACAGAAAATGTCACCGGCCGATTGGATTTTAAAATACGAAGAGGCTTTAAACAAAGGGTTCAGACAAAGTTAATATTATCTAAAAGTAAGGCAAAACCTTACTTTTTTGCTGTAAATTAGTGTCCACTTAGAAACAAAAAAATGAAAATCGCTATTGTTTGTTATCCTACTTTTGGTGGTAGTGGTGTTGTAGCAACAGAATTGGGTCTTGAACTGGCCCGTCGCGGACACGAAATCCATTTTATTACGTACAGTCAGCCGGTTCGTCTGGCGCTTTTAAATCCGAACATTCATTATCACGAAGTTAATGTTCCGGAATATCCGCTGTTTCATTATCAGCCTTATGAACTGGCGCTTTCCAGTAAGCTGGTGGATATGGTAAAATTGCACAAAATCGAAATTTTGCATGTGCATTATGCCATTCCCCATGCATACGCCGGTTATATGGCAAAGCAAATGCTTAAGAGTGAAGGCATCCGGATTCCGATGATTACAACCCTGCATGGTACGGATATAACACTTGTGGGAAATCATCCGTTTTATAAACCGGCGGTTTCTTTCAGCATTAATAAATCGGATTATGTTACTTCGGTTTCCCAGAGTTTAAAAGAGGATACGTACAAACTGTTCGACATCAAAAAAGAGATTGAAGTAATTCCGAATTTTATAGAAATAGACAAGGAAAGAACCGATGTGAATTCGGCCTGTCATCGTTCTTTGATGGCAACTCAGGATCAGAAGATTATCACGCATATCAGTAATTTCAGAAAAGTAAAACGTATTCCGGACGTAATCAAAACCTTTTACGAAATCCAAAAGACGATTCCCTCCAAATTAATGATGGTAGGGGAAGGCCCTGAAAAAGAAATTGCAGAGAAAATGTGCGATGACCTGAAAATCAACGACAAGGTAATTTTCTTCGGAAACAGTAACGAAATCGACAAGATTCTGAGCTATTCTGATTTGTTTTTACTTCCGTCGGAAACGGAAAGTTTCGGGTTGGCCGCTTTGGAAGCAATGGCATCCGGAGTTCCGGTGATTTCAAGTAATTCAGGAGGATTACCTGAGGTAAACAAACAAGGTTTTTCAGGTTATCTGAGTAATGTTGGAGATGTGGAAGACATGGCCAAAAATGCCATTACAATTTTATCCGACGACGAAACCCTTCTGAAATTCAAGAGAAATGCACTCGAACTGGCTAAAGAATTTGATATTCTGAAAATTATGCCGATTTATGAAAAGCTTTATGAAAAGGCTTTGCAGAAATATGAAGATAAAAACATGGTGAAATAAATAATAAAAAAACCCGACTTAAAAGTCGGGGTTTTTTTATTCAGTTTAGAATTTGTATCGGATACTCAAACCAAAGTCGGCTCCAAAACTATCATCTCTAACATCATTGTAATCACTACTTACATAAATTTCAGGTCTAAAGTCTAAAGAGATTTGTAATGGGATATCAAAGTTATATTCGATACCTATATCTCCGGTTGCTACAAAGAACGCACCAGATTCATCGTAATGAATGTCATGGCCAGGATTCCAATATTCTGCTCTCCACGTACCTAAACCGGCTCCTGGACCAGCATACCATTTAAAACCGTTGTCGATATTCCAAACCCATTGGTAAATCCCTATTAATTTTGCAGCATCGTAATGTTTTGTGTCTCTCCATCCCAAGTCAAACTCAAGTCTGTTTTTGTTTGAAATCCATCTTTGGTAGGATACTTCACCGCCAAAACCATCGTTATCACCTAAACGCAAACCAATTGCATTCTTACGATCCTGTGCTTGGGTGCTCAACGCTAATCCAAATAGCATTACAGATAAATAAAATAACTTTTTCATATTGATTATTGTTACAATTACTTTACAAATTTAGAGATACTGAGGAAACGATTGCTTATATCATTAATTTAATTTCTTACATAATTTACATTTGATGTGAAATCGTTTAATTGTAAGTGTCTAAAAACTCCTCTTGTGTTTGACTGCCTGAATCCGGAAAAGGTATAGGGATAGTTGGCGGTAAAGAGGCTAGCTGGTATTGCATTTCTGTTTTTACGTAAGCTACACCAATTTCATCTGCAATATATTGTCTTGAAATTAGGACGTCCTGTTCCGGCATTATGGTTACTGTAATCGGAAAGCCTCCAACAGACTGTTCCGTGGTGATGGAGGCTCTTAAAACAATTTTGGATGTTCTTACATTAGTATAAACATCGTTATTAGGAGAGGTAAAATTAGAGATTGTTTCTCCTCCAAATGATTTTAAGGTATAATTAATTTTGATTGGGTAACCACTGAATTCTTGTTCGATAACACCGGTTTTGGAAGATAATTGTTCGTTAACCGCTGCATTTTTTTTGAAAATAACAAAATTAGAAAGCGTTAAATCCAAAGCAATCGGCAATTGTTCTCCCATTCCTAAGGATAAATCTCCTGATAAAAGCAATTTGTTATCGGATTCTCTTACACCATTGTTTCTGAGTGACGATGAATAAAACCCTGCAGCCACATCATCTTTTACTTTGAATTTTTTATGTGTGATCCCATTGATAAGAGTGTCGCCGGAGATATAAAGGGAATCTCGGAATTGGTTTGCATTACTGTCCTCGACGTCATAAGTCCAATACTTGCCGGTTATAAGAGAAATTGTGAAGTTGGTGTCCGGTGTTGGGTTGTCGCTGCTAGAATCGTCAGAAGAACACGAAAACAGGATACCGCACAGTGCGGCTGCAAGCAATAATTTTGATTTCATAGTTAGTTTAGGTTAGTAATTTCCGCTAAGATACTAAAAATGATACACTAATCATTTAAGTGTTAAAATTTCACAGATAATTAATTTTTGAACTGTTTTTTGTAATATTTTTCGATTGTTTTATTGAATTCTGATAAAACTAAAAGGTTTGAGAAATTCCCGGATTAGTTGTAAAAAACCTGTAGCATAAAATTGAAAAAACTTACATTTGTTTAAAATATCAAGTTATGGCAGGAAATACCTTTGGAAGAAAATTTCAATTGATGACTTTTGGAGAATCACACGGAGAAGCAATCGGTGGTGTTATTGATGGTTGTCCTCCGGGGATAACACTCGATTTCGAGGCCATTCAGCGGGAACTAGACCGCAGAAAACCGGGACAGTCTGCCATAGTAAGCCAAAGAAAAGAATCGGACACGGTTCAGTTTCTGTCCGGAATTTTTGAAGGCAAAACCACGGGAACTCCAATCGGGTTTATCATTCCGAATGAAAACCAGAAATCCGGCGATTATGAGCATTTAAAAGACAAATATCGTCCCAGTCATGCCGATTATGTGTATGAAAAAAAATACGGAATACGGGATTATCGCGGCGGCGGAAGAAGTTCGGCCAGAGAAACGGCCAATTGGGTAGTAGCCGGAGCTGTAGCCAGGCAAATAATCCCTGAAATTAAAATAAACGCCTTTGTCTCTTCGGTTGGTGATATTTTTATCGATAAACCCTATCAGGCCTTGGATTTTTCCTTAACCGAAACCAATGCCGTACGCTGTCCGGATTTAGCAACGGCTGAAAAAATGGAAAATTACATCAAACAAATCCGGAAAGAAGGTGATACGGTAGGCGGTACCATTACCTGTGTAATTCAAAATGTTCCTGTTGGTTTGGGAGAGCCCGTTTTCGATAAACTGCATGCCGAATTAGGCAAAGCCATGCTCTCCATAAATGCCGTAAAAGGGTTTGAATACGGAAGCGGTTTTTGCGGCGCAAAGATGAAAGGAAGTGAGCATAACGATTTGTTTAATCCGGACGGAACTACAAAATCTAATCTGTCCGGGGGGATACAAGGCGGTATTTCCAACGGAATGGATATCTATTTCAGAGTGGCTTTTAAACCGGTTGCAACATTAATGCAGCAACAGGAAGTTCTGGATAATAAAGGTAATATTGTTGAACAGCAGGGTAAAGGACGTCATGATCCTTGTGTTGTACCGAGAGCGGTGCCAATTGTAGAAGCTATGACAGCGTTGGTAATTGTTAATTTCATATAAAAAATTTTGTTTGTCGGAAAAATTGTCTAATTTTATTGGCAATCAATTAAAAATAATAATTATGAAGAAAAAATTACTTTTACTTATTTTTTTAACGGCTTTTAAGTTAAGTTACTCGCAGGTTACCGTTAATATTCCTGGACCGGTTACATTTAATGGTTTTACTTTTAATGAATTGTATTCAACTAATGAGTTACAGGGTACTCTTACATCAGTACAGATTAACGCTACATTAACCGCAAGCGTTTCGGAAACTTACGCAAATGACTTAACCTTATATGTTACACCAACAGCCACACTTGCAGCAAATGGTTTATTGCAGATTGGAGGATTTTCCGATACTGGAGCTACTGAACTTCAATCCTGGCCTTGTGGAGCAGCTTGTGATTCAGATGCTCCGGGTACTGTAGTTTCGGGTACAGTTACTTTAGATACACCACTTAATTTTACCGGTTCAACTTATTCGGTTTGGCTTGGCAATGGTTATAGTGGTGCAGGTACTTCTGGTACTTGGGCTAATATTACTTTAACTTTAACAGGTGTTACGGAAGTAACAACCGCTACTACTGATTTTATTTCTTCTAAATTTTCAGTTTATCCTAACCCTGTAAATTCAATTATTAATATTGCGAATACAAACAATATTGATATTACCAAAACATTTGTAACAGATATAAATGGAAGAACTGTTAAAACAGTAAGTGGAAATGTTTCTCAAATCAACGTTTCAGACTTAAACGCTGGTGTTTACTTCATGAATATTGAAACAAACGAAGGAACAGCAGTTAAGAAAATAGTTAAAAACTAATTTTTTTAGCATTTAACATAAAAGTAAAAGTCCCGTTAATGCGGGACTTTTTTTATTCCAAAAACTTTGCTTTAATTTCCGGTGACGGAATCATGCAGCTTTCTTTTTTGCCAAACCATTTGTAGCGGTTTCGGGCTACAAAATCATATCCGATATCTTTCAGCCAATCCGGAAATACGGAAAACAAAACTAAAAGCGAATAAATTCCTCCAATGGTTCTGGCAATTTCAATGGCCGCTCCAGCCTTGATATGATAGGCGATTCCGGGTTCATATAAAATGATGCTGTCTGTTTTTTCAGGATCAACCCCAATATAATTCAGGATTTCCTTGCCCAAATCAGATTGTAAAGCAACAAAACGAAACGTATCGTTTTTATCCGCTTTAATAACTTTCTGAACGGTTGCATCACACAAATTGCAAACCCCGTCAAACAGAATAATCTTTTTATCTTTTGGCAGTTTTTCCATATTATTTCATTCGTTCTACCAATTCCAAACTGTCTAAATCAACTTTTGAAGTGAAAATGCCGTAGTTTACCGTGGCTTTGTTTTTTTCAATTAAATCGATGCTTCCGACCGCTTTTCCGTCAATCATTCGCACGCGGTCGCCCACTTTTAAAGGAATTTTTGGTTTGTTGGCTTCCTCTTTCTGGGCTTTGATTTTCTTCTCTTTCTTTTCCTTGCGGATTTCTTCGACTTTTTCTTTCACTTCTTCAATAACCTGTTTCTGAACAACTTCCTTGGCTTTTTTCTCTTTGGCTGTGATTTTTTTGCGTTTGGAATTTTCAATCTCCACCATTTTTAAAAATTCGCCAATCAGTTCTTTCTTGTTCTTGTTGTTGAAGTATTTCTCGGAAATATCATCAATTTTCTGTCCCATGTAAATCAAGCGCTGGTTCGCATCGAACAACTCCTGATAACTTTCCAGTTTCTGCTGAATTTTGGTGTTGATGTTTTCCATTTTCTTGCTTTCTTCGCGCGCCCGGATTTCTTCTTCCTTCAGGTTTTGAGACGTTTTTTCCAGTTTCGAGCGTTCTTTCTGAAGATTGGCAATTGTTTTGTCGAAGCGCACTTTTTCGCCTTCCACTTTCTTTTTCGCCCGATTAATCAACCCGTACGGGATGCCGTTTTTCTGCGCCACTTCAAACGTAAACGAACTTCCGGCCTGTCCCAGATGCAGCTTGTACATCGGTTCCAGCGATTTTTCGTCGAAAAGCATGTTCGCATTGGTGGCATAAGGCAACTCGTTCGCTAATATTTTCAGATTGGTGTAATGCGTGGTGATGATTCCGAAGGCTTCCCGTTCGTAGAATTCTTCCAGAAAAACTTCTGCCAAAGCGCCGCCCAATTCCGGATCAGATCCCGTACCGAATTCGTCGATTAAGAACAAAGTTTTGGCATTACACTTTTTAAGAAAATAATTCATGTTCTTCAGTCGGTAGCTGTAGGTACTCAAATGATTTTCAATGGATTGGTTGTCGCCGATATCCGTCAGAATCCGGTCAAACAGGAAGGTTTCGCTTCGCTCGTGCACCGGAATCAGCATGCCGCACTGCAGCATTAACTGAAGCAATCCTATGGTTTTCAGCGTGATACTCTTTCCGCCGGCATTCGGTCCTGAAATCACGATAATCCTACTGTCGTTTTGCAATTCAATGGTTTGCGGAAATGTTGGTTTGTTTTTTGCCTTATTGTTCAGCAACAAAATAGGATGGAAGGCTTCACGGAAAAACAAATGCTTTTCTGTGGTAATATGCGGCAGAATTCCGTTGATTTTATTGGCATAACGCGCTTTTCCTGCAATAACATCCACATCGCTCAAAAAGTCCTGATACTGATGCAAAAGTTCGGTATAAGGACGAATCGTATTGGTAAGTTGTTTTAAAATTCGGGTGATTTCTTCCCGTTCTTCATACTCCAGATTTCCCAATTCTCTGGAATAGCGCAAGGTAGCTTCCGGTTCAATATAAGCGATGCTTCCGGTTTTGGAACTGCCTAAAATTGAGCCTTTTACTTTTTTTCGGTACATGGCCAAAACAGCCAAAACCCGTCTGTTATCCACTATAGTTTCACGGATGTCGTCCAAATAACCTAAGCTGTTATAACTCGATAACGCCATCCCAAAACTCTGGTTGATTTTTCCGCGAACCAGATTCATATTTCTGCGGATTTCGGCTAAGGCAGGCGAAGCGGTATCTTTGATTTCGCCATATTTATCAAGTACTTCGTCAATTTTCTGAATGATGAATTTTGTCAGTTCAATCCCGGAAGCTTTTTCGTTCAGTTTAGGATAATAATCCTCAAATTTTCTGAGAAACAACAATAAGGTGTTTGTGGTTTCCGATAAGGTCGCAATTTTTTTAAAACTGCCGGCTTCCAGAAAACTGTCTTCGATGGCCAACATCTTCAAATCGCCCGAAATCTCATCGAAATAATGATTGGGAATCGCATTATTATTGGTGTAGGAGGAAACGTACTCGGATGTCTGCAGTAAAACATCCATCAGCATTTCTTTGTCTCTGAAAGGTTTTATGGCAAGTGCTTTTTGTTTTCCCAATTCGGTGGTACACAAATCGGAAATGGTTTCCAGCACGGTGTTAAATTCTAAATCCTGTAATGTTTTATCGTTAATTGCAATCATTGGCTGTATAGAAAACTTCAAAGTTACAAAGGATGCCAGTCACCTTGCAACAGAATTTCATATTTTTGGCAAAATTTTAGCCGATGCAAGTTGATATTCACCCGTCGTGGAGCAAAGTTTTAGCTTCCGAATTTGAAAAACCGTATTTTGAAAAACTGATTGCCTTCGTTAAAGAAGAATATTCCAAACACAAATGTTTTCCGAAGGGAAGCCAGATTTTTGCCGCTTTTGACCGTTGTCCTTTCGATAACGTAAAAGTAGTAATCATCGGTCAGGACCCGTATCACGGTACAGGTCAGGCAAACGGTTTGTGTTTTTCGGTTAACGACGGCATTGCTTTTCCGCCCTCACTGATTAATATTTTTAAGGAAATTGAAACGGATTTAGGTATTCCGATTCCAAAATCCGGAAATTTAGAGCGCTGGGCAGACCAAGGCATTTTACTTTTAAACGCGACCTTAACGGTTCGGGAAAGCCAGGCGGGAAGCCACCAGAATCAAGGTTGGGAGACTTTTACAGATGTGGTAATTCAGAAGATATCCGAGGAAAAAGAAAAGGTGGTTTTCCTGCTTTGGGGCGGTTTTGCCAAAAAGAAAGGCGCCAAAATTGACCGCAGCAAACATTTTGTGCTCGAAACCGGGCATCCGTCACCTTTGAGTGCGAACCGCGGATTGTGGTTTGGAAATAAACATTTCAGCAAATGCAATCAGCTGCTGAAAGCGAATAATAGGACGGAAATAGTCTGGTAATAAAAAATCCACCAATTTGGTGAATTTTTTTATCATTCTACTGTAAAGTAATAATAGCCCTGACTGTCGATATGATCGGCATTAGTGATTATTGAAACCATGGTTTTGTTTTCCTGATTTCTTGAAACCAGATTGGTTTTTAATATATTGCCGTCATTGTATTCCAAACGGAAACGGTATTCTCCCGGTTCATCTAAAGGGTAGGCCTCATCAAATTCATAGGTTTCGGTTGCCGGAACATACAAAACATCGCCAATACGGAATTCGTCTTCGTTAGGGAAAACAGTCTTCCAGGTTCCGCCGTCATTTCGTTCCAGATAATAGGCAAAACCAAAAGAAGTTGCTCCTGATGTTTTGTAAACATCCAACGGGGTTGTGTATCCGGGTTCCATAATATATCTTGAAAAATCAATTGAAAATTCAAGATTGTCACCTGCAGTATAGCCGCCAGCCGGAACATTAATTTTAATTAAATCAGGCGAATCAACATATACGGCATTGTAAAATTCGTCGTCATCGTTACAGGAAATCAATGCTAAAGAACTGATTAGTCCTAAAATATATAATCGTAGTGTTTTCATAATGCTGTAATTTAAAATCTGTAACCGAAACTTGCACCAACTCTTTGTACAATCTCCGGACTTTTATCGGTGTTGAAAAGATTTTTTCCCATTCCCACAAATAAATCTACGGCAAATTTATCTTTGAAATATAATTTATAACCTACGGCACCGCCAAGCGCTACATCAAAATAAGTGTTTTCAACAGCTTGGTAATAACCGTTTCCGCCTTCAACAAAGCGTTCTTTTGTTTTGTATTTTCCACCGTTGGCCGATGCAAAAGCTTCAACATAATAATAACTTACCTGACTTTTGGAAAGCGAATAACGCAAATAAGGAATAACTTCATATTGCGGCAAAGTACGATCGAAATTCTCATCAAAATCTTTTTTCTCTTTGTTGCTTTCAGATATGCTTGCACTCAATCCTACGGAAAAATCCTTGTTTAGGAAACGTTCGTAGCTCGCATGAATCCGCATTTTGGTAATAAGCGAAACAACATCCAGACGGACTTCATTTTTTTTCAACGAGATAGGGCTTACCACTTCGGTGGAATCCTGTTGTTGTGCATGTGCAAACTGAAAAAAGAATACAGCCACTAATGCCAGTTTTTTCATAAATCAAAATTTATTTAATAGCGGTAAATATAAGAAAAGGTTGTTTAATTAAGTGTAAGTGCTCCCAGAATTTCTTCACTCATAAACGGCCCGCCCGGATATTTGGCTGTATAATCGAGATTCAGCCAGACCTGACCGCGTTCGTCAATATGGTAATGCACTTCTTTCCCTTTGGATTCTTCTTTAAACAACACTTCTTTAATAAGGAAGTTGATGTTTTCAAAATCCGCTCTTGTTCCGATTAACATTTCCGGATACAAATGTCCGCCCGTGTGGATGATTCTCGGAGTTCCGCCAATAGCACGGATTAAGGCAGAAGTGAAAATAGCATGGTCGTCGCAATCACCCGAAAAATGCTCTAACGATTCGCTGGCGTAGGCTATATATTCACGGCCTTTCGGATCATTCACATAATTCCAGCGGTTGCGTATTTCCTTAAAAATGGCAAAACACTGAATGATTTGCCTGTATTCGCGATGCCCTTTAACATCCTGAAAATGCAGCGTAGTTGCTTTTAGGGCAAAATTGCGCACTTTTGGATTGTTGTAATCCACAGCGTCAATAATCTGGGATTTATTCGGAAAAGGCAGGAGTTTTGAAATGATAATGTCTTGTGGGTTAGGATTTTCATTCATCGTATAAATCATCGCCTGATAATCTTCAAAAACGGAACGGAAGCCATAACCGCCAAAAAGTGTCCCCCAGACTAGAGCAATTAAATACAGAAAAATACAGATGATGATAATCGTTTTCAACAGTCTTAAAACCAACTGGATTACCGTTAAAATGAGAATAAAAAGCAGAATTCGGTCGAGATGTCCCGGCCATTCCGGATCGATTAAAACCTGATGCGCAATAATAAAAGTCGGAATAGCAATCAGGATGTTCAGCAAAAAAATGACAACAGTGTCCCAAGGCTTTGGCAAAGAAAACCGTTCTTTAATTACCTGGAGTTTTGTTGGCATTGTCGGGAGCATCCTTTTGAAGCTGTTTTATTGTACCACAGTTTCGTAGCTTCTTTTTTCAGTAATCAAATGTAAATCAAATAATTGATTTTGTATTTTTTCAAAGGTAGCTTTGTCCAGTTTCTTCTGAGACCAACGCGTCAGTTTCAGCCATTCCTGAATGTCTTCCAGTTTTTGATTGTAACGGGTAGCCAGTGTTCGGTCGATACTAGGAATCTCTTTAAACTCAATAGTGGTATTGTTGATGATTTCCAGAATCTGATTAATCACATGCTTGTTGGTTTTCAGGAATTCGTTGCGAACCGCAATCACAAAACACGGCCAGGGAGTAGGACAGTCGGCAATTCTGCGGAAGGTTCCGTTATCCACCAGAGGTTTGGTCATGAAACGTTCCCACATGAAATAATCGGCTTGACCGGAAGACAGCGCCTCCACAGCACCATCAATAGTATTTACAATTTCAAATTGCAGGTTTTGCGTGTTCCAGTTTTGGTTTTTGGCATTCACTACCGCCATCAGATGCGAACCGGAACCCATTCGGCTAATGGCCACTTTTTTGTTTTCCAGGTCGGATAATTGCTGAAAACCGGATTTGGCGTCCACATGAATGCCCCAGATTAAAGGTGATTGCACATAAACCTGAACGATGGAAGAATCGTTTCCGCTCACAATATCCTTTACAATACCTTCCGAAAGAATTACCGCTATATCCGTGTCGCCATCGCGTAACATTTGGCACATTTTTCCGGTGCCTTCCGGTACATCCGTCCATTGCAAATCGATGTCAACTTCGTCAAATTCACCGTTTTCGATGCATAAATGCCAAGGTAAGTTAAAATGTTCGGGAACCCCTGCAATACGTACTGTTTTCATTGTGGAAAAAATTAATTGCTAAGATAGGGATTGCAATTTTATTACAGGAAAAGAAATGGGGTAAAGTTGGTAAAAAAAATAAACTTTCCCCGATAACAATACCGGGGAAAGTCAAAAAAACTAACAAACTAAACCAATTAAACCAAAAAGATGTTTACAACAAGTTCACTAAACAATTTTGCTTCATAGTGCCGGTTTCATTGTAAGACGTGTGAAAAGAAAACGCCTCTTCAAGAATATGCGGGGTATGACCGCCGCGAATACAGGCCCGGTTGAAATAGTCTATTAAAGCCTCTTTGTATTCGGGATGAGCGCATTTTTCAATAATTAATTTGGCCCGTTCTCTTGGAGCTAATCCGCGTAAATCGGCTAAACCTTGCTCGGTTACCAAAATATCGACATCGTGTTCCGTATGGTCTACGTGCGAAACCATCGGTAAAACGTGGGAAATCGCGTTAAATTCTTTTGAGGCTGATTGGGTTACAAAGATGCTCAGGTAAGCATTTCTCGCAAAATCTCCCGAGCCGCCAATGCCGTTCATCATTTTGGTACCGGATATATGCGTGGAATTCACGTTCCCGTAAATATCAAATTCGATAGCAGTGTTAATGGCGATGATGCCCAATCGTCTGATAACTTCCGGCGAATTGCTGATATTTTGCGGCCGCAGGATGATTTTGTCTTTGTATTGCTCAAAATTAGCTAACAGATGCTTGTAATATGCTTCGGAAACCGTAATCGACGAGGCGGATGCAAACGTCATTTTTCCGCTGTCAATCAATTCAAAGGTGCTGTCCTGAAGTACTTCGGAATACATCGTCAGATTTTCAAAATTTCCTTTTGCAAGGCCGGACATTACCGCATTGGCCACTTTTCCGATGCCTACCTGAAGCGGCATGAGCGACGGCGTCATTCTTCCGGCTTCGATTTCACTTTCAAAGAAATCAACGAGATGTTTACCTATTGCGGAAGTTTTTGCGTCCGGAGCGGTTACCATTGCGGCGCTGTCTGACAGGTTGGTGTACACAATTCCGATTACTTTTTCAGGATCAATTGTGATGAAATCCTGTCCGGTTCTGGCGTCCGGTTTGGTAATGTTTACAGGTTGGCGGTTAGGGTAAGATTCGTGTAAAATTATATCATGTATTCCTTTGAAATTTAAGGGTATAGATTCGTTTATTTCAATAATTATTTTAGAAGCTATTTTGGCAAAAGATGCCGAATTTCCAACCGAAGTTGTCGGGATAATGTTACCGTTTTCATCAATATAAGCGGCTTCAATAATGGCCAAATCCAATTGCGGCAGGTGTTTGTTTTCCAGTAATTCGGAAGTTTCACTTAAATGCTGGTCGGTAAAATAAATGTCTCCTTCGTTAATTTTGCCTCGTAAACCGGCATCTGCCTGAAATGGCATTCGTCTGTATAAAGCATTGTTTTTAGCGAGATCGTTGTCCGTAGTAAAACCCAGCGAAGCACCGGTAATTAAAGTAATGCCAATGGATTCGGTTTCAGCTCTTTTGGCAAAGGCAGGTAGCACGGCCTTGCTGTCTCCGGCTTTGGTAAAACCGCTCGAGCCAACGGTCATTTTATCTGTAATCAGATTTGCTGCTTCTTTTGCAGAAATAATTTTCGAATGGTAGCCTTGAAATAAAATTCTGTTTTCTGTCATATTTCTGAATATTGTTTAAAAAAAGTGCCTAATAATTAACGACTATCTATTTTTTTAAGATCCTTTACAATTGCTTTTACAATGTTAGGAATATTAAACAGTTGTAAATTATTTGAAAAAGACATATATTTATCCGTTTCGGACACTCTGACTTATGGATTCAGATAAATACTATATTAAAAACGTTGATACAGAGCAAGATAGCATCTACTGTCATCATGATTTAATGGGTGAATTGCTCATTCCGGCCCATCAGCATAAAAAATCGCAAATGCTTTATACGGAAGGCGGTATCGTTTATGTGGAAACCGAAAACAAAACGTATTTTCTTCCGGCGAGACATTTCATGTGGATTCCGGCAGGCATTTCACACAGCATTCATCCCAGTTCCGAAGATGTAATGATGCGGAATTTATATTTTCCGACCGATAAAAACGAACCTGATTTATTATTAAAAGAAGGTATTTATCCGGTAAACGAAGTGCTGCTGCAAATGCTGCTATTTACCAACCGATGGAACGGAAATTTAGAAAAGGGAAGTCCTAATTATACGATTGCAAGCGCTATAAAAGCGATGTTGCCCGAAATCTGCAAAAACAATCTTTCCCTGGCGTTACCGTTTCCGAAGGATCCCCGTTTGGTGAAACTTGCGGCTTTTCTAGATGCAAATCTGGCTGAAAACATCAAATATTCAGAATTAGCAGACCGATTTGGTTTTAGCGAGCGATCACTGCACCGGTTGTTCCTGAAAGACATGGGCATATCGTTTATTCAGTACTTCACCATCAAAAGAATCCTTAAAGCTTTGGAACTTCTGATAGAAAAAAAAGCGCCGGTCAATGAAGTGGCGCTTGCGGTAGGCTATAACAGTGTGCCTACTTTCAGTAATACGTTTTTTAAATTGCTCGGGCAGCGTCCTTCGGATTATCTTAAAGGACAGGAGATTCTTAAAAAATAGTGTGATTTATTGATTTTGAAGCAGATAATCTTCTTTGCTAAGTTCAAACCAGACGCATTCTTCCTTATCGTGAAAAAACGTTCCGGTATTTTTCATGCCGATTTTCTCCAAGATACGTTTAGAGCCTTCGTTGCCAATCATGGCATGTGCGTAAACATTTTTCAGATGCATTTCGTTGAAAGCGTAATCAAGGCATGCTTTTGCGGCTTCATAACCGTAGCCTTTTTGCCAGAAACTTTTAATAAAACGATAGCCCAAATCATAGAAATTCCGGTGGCCGTTAATTTCTTCTTTCACCAGTTTTAATCCGGCCCAGCCAATGAATTCATGAGTTTCTTTCAGCAAAACCGCCCAGCGCCCGATACCGTTTTCCTGATATTGCAAACGGACAAAATCGATGATGTTCTGTGCTTCTTCAATGGTTTTTATCGGGTTTTTGCCCAAATATTCATGCACATCCATATCCGAATCCAAATGAAAAATTCCTTCTTTATCGGAAGGAAGTAATTCACGGATGAGCAGGCGCTCGGTTTCTATGATGATTTTCATGGATTAGTTCACTAATTTGTTTAAAACGTATACAATCAGTTCATCCACAGCTTTGTACGGATCTTCACTGAACGTACCGTTGGCTCTGTTGGCAATGATCGCGTTCATTGAAAGTGTTTCGTGACCAAGCAGTTTACCTAATCCGTAAATTGCAGCCGTTTCCATTTCAAGATTCGTCATTCGGATACCGTTGTAATTGAAACTGTCCATTTTTTGGTTTAGTTTTTCATCCTGAATGTTCAAACGTAATACACGACCTTGTGGTCCGTAAAAACCTCCGGCTGTTCCTGTAAATCCTTTATGAATGGAATCACTTTCAATCAGTTTGGCCAGTTTTTCACTGCCTTTTATAACGTAAGGGCGTCCTTTTCGTAAATCCCAATTGGTATGATTGATAAAAGCTTCCTCAATGTTTTTATCGGTTACGCTGTCAATTAAATAGGAGCGAAGCATGTTGTCCAGGCCAATTGCGGAATCCGACATAACAATACCATCCACAGGAATATCAGCCTGTAAAGAGCCCGAAGTTCCGATGCGGACGATGTTCAGCGAAGTTAAATTTGCTTTAGGCGTTTTGGTTGCCAAATCAATGTTAACCAACGCGTCCAGTTCGTTCATCACGATGTCGATATTGTCCGGACCAATTCCGGTAGACATTACGGTTATGCGTTTGCCTTTATACGTTCCGGTTTGGGTTTTAAATTCTCGTTTTTGCGTGCTGAATTCCACCGAATCAAAATGTTTGGTGATTTTTTCCACACGGTTCTGGTCGCCTACAAAAATGATATCGTGTGCGATATGTTCCGGTTTCAGGTTTAAGTGATAAACACTGCCGTCCGGATTTAAGATTAATTCTGATGATTTTATTTCTGCCATAATTTTAGTTTTTGAGTTACTTAATTGTTTGGTTGTGTGTTTTTATAGTAGCTCAACTCGGCTGCGACTGCGACTGCGACTGCGACTGCGACTGAAAATGATTAATTAGCCTCCAACGCGTTTTACTTTAAATCCTTTGGCTTTTAGAATTTCCATGATTTTGTCACGGTAATCGCCCTGAATGATTATGGAATCATCTTTAAAACTACCACCAACACTCAGTTTCGTTTTGATTTCTTTGGCTAAAAGTTTAAAATCTTCCGCATCGCCTTCGTAACCTTCTATAACAGTGTTTATTTTTCCCTTACGCTTTTCGAATTTGCAGATTAACGGTTCTTTCTGAATGAAAAGCTCGTGGTTTTCCTGCTGAACTTCTTCCGGTTCATTCGATTCTTTGTGCTCGGGAAACAGGTTTTTTAACTGATCTCTTAAATCCATTGTAAATATTCTTAAAAATTAAAAAGACATCAAGAATAAACTCAATGTCTTTTCATAAGAGTATAAAATTAAAGATTATTTTTTAATTAATCCTAAATCTACTAAACGTTCGTATAAGAATTCACCGGCTGTGATGTCATCGTACAATTTCGGATGATCTGCATCAATACAGTTCTCTAAACAATTCAACGGCATCTCGCTGATTGGGTGCATAAAGAACGGGATAGAGTAACGGGAAGTTCCCCACAATTCTCTAGGCGGATTAACTACCTGGTGAATAGTTGATTTCAATTTATTGTTAGTATGACGCGATAACATATCACCAACATTAATTACTAATTCGTCTGGTTCTGCAATAGCGTCAATCCACTGACCGTCATGGTTTTGTACCTGTAAGCCTTTACCCTGAGCCCCCATTAATAAAGTTATCAGGTTGATGTCTCCGTGAGCGGCCGCACGAACGGCACCGTCTTTTGGTTCATCTGTAATAGGAGGGTAGTGAATTGGGCGTAGGATGCTGTTCCCGTCTTTGATGAATTTATCGAAGTAGAACTCGTCCAAACCGATGTAAATTGCCAAAGCTCTTAATACATAGATACCTGTTTTTTCAAGCATCTGATACGCTTCTTTTCCAACGGTATTGAATTTTGGTAATTCTGTAACAGTTACGTTTTCAGGATATTCCGAAGCGTATTTTGAACCTTCACTTAAATATTGTCCAAAATGCCAGAACTCTTTTAAATCTCCGGCAGAACGTCCTTTGGCATGCTCTTTTCCGAAAGAAACATAACCTCTCTGGCCACCGATTCCGGGAATTTCGTACTTCTCTTTTACTTCTAAAGGAAGGTTGAAGAAATTGCGGACTTCACTATAAAGTTCATCCACTAACCGGTCATCTAAAAAATGACCTTTTAATGCTACGAAGCCAATTTCTTCGTAGGCTTTTCCGATTTCATTTACAAATTTTTGTTTACGTGCCGGATCATCCGACAGGAAATCACGTAAGTCAACACTAGGAATGTTTTGCATTGTACTTAGTTTTTGTTAATAACTTTTTCGGTTTGAAACCATTATAAAAACAAATGTAGAGAATAATTTCCGGAAAAAAATAATTAAGTTATAAACAATGGTAAAAAATCATTTTTCCGGTTTTGGCTCCTTTTTTTTATTTTCCTCACTTTCCGGATTACTGCGATATTCCGGTCGGAGCTCATCGCTTTCCAGATAACACACCGGGGAAGTATTCTCCTGCAGTGATGCTTTGTTTTTTACCGACTTATTTTTATTTAAACGATTCATTTTAAACGTATTATAAAAGGGATGTTACAACCTTTTAAAGTTACTTACTATTTTGTTATAATTTAACGAATTGACGTTGTTTTTATTATTAATTTTGACAGCGTTTTATAAACCACTATAATAATGAACTTCGACAGAAAAAATCTAACCAACGAGCAATTATTAGATTTATATAAAAAGATTTTAAAGCCTCGCTTAATCGAGGAAAAAATGCTGATCCTGATCCGTCAGGGTAAAGTGTCTAAATGGTTCTCCGGAATCGGGCAGGAAGCGATTTCCGTGGGAATTACTTCCGTTTTGGACAAAGACGAATACATCTTACCGATGCACCGAAACTTAGGGGTGTTCACTACAAGAGAAATTCCGTTACACCGTTTATTCTCGCAATGGCAGGGAAAACGAAACGGATTCACCAAAGGCCGCGACCGTTCGTTCCACTTCGGAACCCAGGAATATAACATTATCGGGATGATTTCGCATTTGGGTCCTCAGATGGGAATTGCAGACGGAATTGCCTTAGCCAATAAATTAAAGAAAAACGGAAAAGTAACAGCCGTATTCACCGGAGAAGGCGCTACTTCCGAAGGAGATTTCCACGAAGCCTTAAACGTTGCTTCCGTATGGGATTTACCGGTTTTATTCGTCATTGAAAACAACGGTTACGGATTATCCACACCAACTAACGAGCAATACCGTTGTAAGCAATTAGCAGACAGAGGTGTAGGTTACGGAATGGAAAGCCATGTGGTAGACGGAAACAATATTCTGGAAGTATACCATTTAATTTCAGAGCTGAAAGCCTCCATGATTGAGAATCCGCGTCCGGTGTTATTGGAGTTCATGACGTTCCGCATGCGAGGTCACGAAGAGGCGAGTGGTACCAAATACGTTCCGCAGGAATTGATGGACATGTGGGCGGTTAAAGACCCGGTGGAAAACTACAGAAGTTATTTAAAAGCCACAGCCGTTTTAGACGATGCTGCCGATGAAGCCGTCCGTGCCGAAATCAAGAAAGAAATTGATACCGACTGGGCCAAAGTTCAGGAAGAACCGGCTATTGTAGCCGATTTAGACGAAGAATTAAACGACGTTTACGCTCCGTACACGTTTGAAGATATTGCGCCAAAAGGCGAAACGGAAAACATCCGCGTGATTGACGCTATTTCACAAGGGTTGCGTCAGTCTATGGAACGTCATGAAAATCTGGTAGTGATGGGACAAGACATCGCGGAATACGGCGGTGCGTTCAAAATTACCGATGGTTTTGTAAACCAGTTCGGAAAAGACAGAGTGCGCAACACGCCAATCTGCGAAAGCATCATCGTTTCAGCCGCTAACGGATTGTCCATCAACGGACACAAAGCGGTTGTTGAAATGCAGTTCGCTGATTTCGTATCCACAGGATTCAACCCGATTGTAAACTTATTAGCAAAACAGCACTATCGCTGGCAGGAGAAATCCGATGTGGTTGTGCGTATGCCTTGCGGAGGCGGTACTCAGGCAGGACCTTTCCACTCGCAAACCAACGAGGCCTGGTTTACCAAAACTCCGGGATTAAAAGTAGTTTATCCTGCTTTCCCTTATGATGCAAAAGGATTGTTGGCCACTGCAATTAACGACCCGAACCCGGTGATGTTTTTCGAGCACAAATTGTTGTACCGAAGCATTTATCAGGATGTGCCTAAAGATTACTACACTTTGCCTTTCGGAAAAGCTTCTTTGCTGAAAGAGGGTAAGGATGTAACCATCATCTCTTTCGGTGCCGGGGTACACTGGGCGTTGGAAACTTTAGCCAAACACTCCGATATTTCAGCCGATTTGTTAGACTTAAGAACTTTACAGCCACTGGATTGGGACGCTATTTATGCCTCAGTTAAGAAAACCAGCCGCGTCATCATCCTTCAGGAAGATACGTTGTTCGGTGGTGTGGCCAGTGATATTTCCTCCATGATTATGGAAAACTGTTTCGAATACTTAGACGCTCCGGTTAAACGTGTCGGAAGTTTGGAATCGGCCATTCCGTTCATGAAATCGCTGGAAGACCAATATTTACCAAAACAGCGTTTTGAAACCGAGTTGTTGGAACTTTTGAAATACTAAGACTTTAGTTTGTATAGAAAAAGCCGTAATGTGAGTTACGGCTTTTTTATTTCATAAAAGAGAATTACGATCTTAAAATCTTCTCCATCGCTTTCCCCTTAGCCAATTCATCAATCAGCTTGTCTAAATAGCGGATTTGCTGCATGAGTTTGTCTTCAATGTCTTCCACACGGTAACCACAGATTACACCGGTAATTTTCGAAGCATTCGGGTTGATTTGCGGTGCGTTGGTAAAGAAATCTTCAAAATTGGTTTTGCCCTCAAGGATTTTTTGAAGGCTTTGTTCGTTATAGCCGGTCAGCCAGAAAATAATTTGATGCACTTCTTCTCTGGTTCGGCCTTTTTTCTCTGCTTTTGCAATGTAGTGCGGATAAACGCCGGCGAAGGACATTTTAAAAACTCTGGAGTAGTCGGTTGAATTTCCCATTAATAATATCAATATTTAAATTTAACAGTGGCTGTACTTTTCCTTCAAATAAGCCATAGAAGCCGACATCAGTCTTTTTAAAACATCGATATTAATGTCGGATAATTTGTTAACATAAATACAGGCTTTCCCCATTTTGAATTTGCCCAAGCCTTCCAAAAGATGTTCGTGTTCCGGCAATCCGGTGAAAACGTATAAGGAAATGGATGCTTTTCTTGGTGAAAATCCTAACATTGGCGCATCGCCTTCATGACCGCTTTCGTATTTGTAATGATAACAGCCAAAGCCTATAATAGTTGGACCCCACATTTTAGGTTCGTGACCGGACATTTCCTTCATGAGTTCAATCAAAGCATAACTGTCTTGCTTTTTTTGTTCTGAATTGGCGAAGGCGTGGATGAATTTTAAAACATCTTCATCCGTATAAACTGTTTTTGTTTTAGCCATGATAAAGTAATCTGTTGATACAAATATAGGCGATAGTTCACTTTTCGCTTCATTGGAAGACTAATTTTCTTCTTCATAAAGAGAAACAGCATCCTTCAATATCTTCGTTATTCGGACAAAGTACTTCCAGTTTATTTCCGAATCTGAGCAGAATCCGTTCATATACTAAAGGAAACATGAACGATGGTGTTTTTGCACGCAAAACCTTTAAAAATCACTAAATTTAATGATTGTACAGTTGTTTTTTTATTCATAGGTTTGCTGATAGGCATTGAGAAGTTTTTTATTTGGAATTGCTTTTAAATACTTTTCATATAGTAACAATAAACTTTAAAAAAAACAAATGAAAAAAACTATCTCAATACTGATTTTATTAATTGCTTTTGCAGCGAAATCACAAACCATACAACAAATTGATTCTCTGAATAATCAGATTTGCATATCGCTAAAAAAACTAAATTCTCTTAACGAAGCGGTCTTTGAGGGAATCTTAGTGCAGCATATGCCTGATTTTTACACCAAACATAAAATTGACACCCAGGTAAAATCGGATTCATTATTAGACTTGATTTATTTCCGGCTTCAAAAAAATTGCGACACCTTCGTAACATTGCTGAATCAATTAGAAGAAAATAAAAGTGATTGGGAAATAGCCAATCAAAAGCCAAAGACAAACATAAGTGATCGCGATTTAAAAAAATTCTTTTCCTTAAAAAACCTGCATTACAAAGAATATGACGGAAAAAAAGTACTGGTAACGCATGCTTCCAACCTTTGGACAGAAAAATTTGAAGACGGAACCTTCTCTAAATTAGAATTAAAGCAAACCTCAAAGGCAACGTTTACTTTAAAATTCATAGAGAGTAATAATGAAATGCGGAAAAATTTAAGTGTAAAAGGGGAAGAATACAATTACGGCATCTACGATAAAGGTGAAAACTATTATTCCATTTGGGTTTTATCCAAAGAAGGTACTTATTACACCTCTAGAATTTATATAGATTAACAACTGCAACGGACCACCTAAAAGTAAAGATCTATGCATCCCTTTTTAGAAATAAAAAAAACTGTGCTCAGCCTGCAATTGGAAATCATTGGGTTGGAAGCACAAAAAGAACCTTTGTTAAAAGCACAAAAATTTGATCAAGCGACTCCATTTAACACGGCTATCCGCCAGAAGAAAGCAGCCATTGAAGAAGCTGTCGAACAACTAAAAACAATCCTGAGAAGCGGTGATTTAAACGATTCCGAAGAAAAAAGCCTTTTCATGTTTCTGCTCCAGTTTGAAGAAACGTACTACGACATCTTTCAAAAAATAAAGAAAGAGGAATATGCAAAATTATTAGAAGAATACGCCAAACTAAAAGACACAGCGTTACAGAATTTCGAATTCAGCGAAGCGGAACGGATTAGGGAAATGATGCGGGGAGTAGGGAAGTAGACTCTCTTTTCCCTTCTCCCTTTTCACTTTTCACAATTCTATTCATAAAAATACTGAACCGTTTTAGAATCCACCGAAGACCCTGAATTTTCCGGATAGGTAACCAGTGCATCGGTAGGGAAATTGTTGCCGTCATATTGGAATTCACTCGGAATTTCAACCACCTCATAGTCCCAGTCCCCTAAATCATTTTGATAAGGATTGGATAATTTCGTAAGCACAACATTATTTTTCTTGCCTACATTCAAAAAGAATAGCTTATCATAGCCAGTAACATTTTTATATGGTGAATTCTGTGTGTCATATATATATTCTATTTTAATAGGAGATTCACCTACATATTCCTCAATTTTAGACACCTCATTATTGTTGTTAAAAAAATATTTTCCCGAACGCTCAAAAGTGTCCTGACTGCTAAAATCCCCGGAATAACGGTCAAAAGAAACGGTATTGTCGGCATTGTGAGTAAAGACAAATTTTACCGCGGTAGTATTATAATAATACAACTGCACCGCCTGCGAAAGCCTGTTGCTCCCGTCATAAGTAAACAGTTGCTCATATCTAGGGTTGGGTTCATCCGCTACCTGAAAGGTAATCTTGGTAATTAAATCTCCCGTATATTCGTAGGTAAACGAAGCGGCTTCCCAGGTTTCACTGACAATCTTATTACCATCATAGTCATAAAGTCTTGTCGATACATCATCACCAACAGTTTCAATAGTGCTTTGCAATAAAACACTGTTTTGTGTATTGGCTATATTTTGACTGTCGTTCTCATCTGTACACGACATCAAAAACAAAGTAGTGGTAATCAATAAAAATACTTTTTTCATAATCTGTAATTTAGGGCTTTTTAATTCGTTCAGGCCTAAAGAATTGCATTTTTCAACCTCTTGCAATTTTGTAAAGATATTGTTTTTTTTAAACTAAGCGTTTCTCTTTTACTTTTTTAGGGGAATAGGAGTAATGTGTTTTTATTGATTTTGGATGCTGATGGTTTTTTAGTTTGGTGACTGAGGATCTCTTTTTTCATAGTGGTGGTTTCGATGTTTCTTTTCATAACAATTCATAACAATGCCTGATAGGTTTTTAAAACCCGTCAAAATGCTAACCCAATTAGATGACAAATCCAGCCGCTAACAAGGCATACACACAATTCCTGATTTATTGTTTTTTCAGACGGCATTCAAATAGCTGAAAATTAAAGTTGTTTTAGTAAATTTACAAAGACATACAATACTGATATTCAATTGATTATTTTGATTCAATAACAACTGTGCAACAAAAACAGACAACAATGAAGCAGTTTTTTATCCTCATACTGACCTTTGCACTTTTTGCCTGCAATCGGCAGGCTGACCAAACACAGCAGTTGCAAAACCGGATTGACAGTTTGGAACAAAAACTGGCCAACACCTACAAACCTGGTTTTGGAGCGTTTATGAGTAACATTCAAACGCATCATGCCAAACTTTGGTTCGCAGGTCAAAACGAAAACTGGAAACTTGCAGACTTTGAAGTGCACGAAATAAGAGAAACCATTGAAGCCATTCAGAAATTCCAAACCGAACGGAAGGAAAGCCAAAAGATAGAAATGATATACCCTGCGTTAGACAGCATCGAAAAGACTATAAAATTTCAGAATCTATCCTTATTCAGGCACAGTTATACCGAGCTGACTAATACCTGTAACAGTTGCCATCGTGCCACCGACTTTGAATTCAATGTTGTTAAAATCCCTGACAACCAATCTTTCAGCAACCAAGATTTTAAAGAAAGCAGAACAAAGTGACTTAAAAAATGGTTACGCATGTTAGTTTTCAGAGTGCGGTTTGTGTGATGGATTAATCGCAGTTTTCAGTTTACGGTAGATGTTTTTCAGTCTGGGTAATCCTACAGGGCTTGAGATATGAAAGGCAGGCAAATAACATATTGAATATCAATAAGAAATAAAGGAATTAAACCCGTAACAACCCACGAAACCCTCTCGCCGCATAATACGAATCCGCACCGTTATGGTACACAAAAACGGTATCATACCTGCGGTCACCAAACAAAGCGCCGCCTAATTTTCGGATTTTGGCAGGCGTTTCAATCCAGCTGGAAGTCTTTAAATCGAATGCGCCAAGTTCTTGTAAAGCACGATATTGTTCTTCGTTTAAAATTGTAATCCCCATAGCGGATGCCATATTCAGGGCGCTGTCTGCCGGTTTGTGCTGTTTTCGGGCGGCTAAGGCTTCCGGGTCGTAGCAAATGCTTCTGCGGCCTTTCGGACTTTCGGCAGAACAATCACAGAAGATGTATTCGTCTGTATTTTTATCATAGCCGATGACATCGGGTTCGCCTCCGGTTTCCTCCATAAAGTTCAATGACCAAAGCTTATCGGGATTGGAGAGAAGTTTTTTTTCTGCTTTAGTCCAATCCAAACCTTTATGACGGTCTTTGTTTTTTTCAAAGCGGTCTTTCAGAATCTTTAGAAGTTCTGTCTGATTTTCAACCCTTAATGTTTTGACATTCATTAGCAATAGTTTTTTTGAGGGTATTAAGAATTCAAAGTAAACGATACATTAATCTTGGTATTCAGCAACTTCGAGATAGGGCAGTTGACTTCGGCATCTCTAACCAATTCTTCGAATTTAGCAGCGTCAATACCGGGCACAGAAGCCGTAAGATTCAGGTTAGACGCTACAATACTACCGTCTTCAAACACAATTTCACAATCGGTTTTCAGCTCCTCCGGGGTAAAACCCGCAGCCTGTAAATTGAAAGCCAGTTTCATGGTAAAACAGCCCGAATGCGCCGCTCCAATCAATTCCTCGGGATTCGTTCCGATACCTTCTTCAAAACGGGAAGAAAAAGAATATTGTGTTTTATTCAAAACGGTACTTTGTGTGGTTAAATGCCCTTTACCGTCCTTTCCGGTGCCGTTCCAAACGGCGGTTGCTCTTCTTTTCATGTGTTGTTTTTTTTAGTAATTAAGGACATCTAATTTACGAAAATGTAGCGAACTGGTTATCAATAAAAACAAAAAAGCCCCAAATATGAGGCTTCCTTACACTTTAAAATGCGGATTATAAATCAATCCGATAACATTATTCCACGGGTCTTTTAACGTCGCCACCACAATGCCGCCACCCACTTCCTGAGGGGCTTCGTGCGATACTGCACCAAGTTCCGACATACGGTTAAATTCTGTTTGAACGTCATCCACACCCCAGTAACTTACCACATTATCCGATTTGGAAAGCAGTTGTTCTTCCGGTTGCAGTCCTAATTCATAACCGCCGATATTGAAACCCACATAAAAAGGTTCGTCAAAATAAGGTTCGGTCTGAAAGACTTTTGTATACCATTCTTTCGCTTTTGCAATATCGCTTACTTTGTAAATGGTAGTGCGTAATCCCTGAATCGTTTTCATGATTAATATTTTCCGCTTAATAATTCCCCACCAATCGGAGCTTTTGCTTCGATACCTAATTTCTTCATCATTTCGTATGTCGTACAAACGGCTGCTGAAGTCACCGGAATACCAACTTCCTTCTGAATCAGGTCGATAGCTTCCAGTGAAGGCATTTGTACACATGCTGAAGCCACTAATACATCCACGCCGGTTAAATCCAAACGCTTGTAAATCTCCAATAAATTCATAGGATCCTGAGCCGCAACTTCCAGATTATCAGGAATCTCCAAAGCAATGGAATCTACCACTTCAAACCCTTGGTGTTCAATGTAATCCACCACTAAATCCGTTAACGGACGCATATACGGAGTAATTACAGCTACTTTCTTAGCCCCCAAAACTTTCAATCCGTTAATCAAAGCTCCGGCTGAAGTGACAATAGGAGTAGGGAAGTCGTTTTTTATAGTTTCCTGATGCAGGTTTACCTCCGAAACACAGTGATACCCGCGCCCCATACTCATAATCGCCACCAAACAGGCATAGCCCATAACGTCAACGTGCGCATCGGATAATTCGGTGGCGCATTTTAAACTCATGGCGTCCATGGCTTCCAGTTCTTCTTTGGTTACCTTTTTCATGCGCATACGGCTGGAATGAAAGGTAAAGCGCTCCGGTAAAATCGTCTCACGGGAACGGAAAACTGCCGGAATCTCTGTTTCCATAGTTACGTTTGAGGAAGGTACAATCTGCCCAATTCTGTATTTTTTCATTTTATTTTTTTTGCAATTAGTATTAAATCTGTTGTGTATGATCCGTCTTGTTCCGGAAATTTTTTGCGCTGTAAAGCTATGATTCTGAAACCGTTTTGTTCAAGCGCTTCCGACAAATAATCGGCCTGATGATAATGCATGAATATCTCATCACCGGTGCTTCCTTTTTTAAATCCTGATTTGCCGTAATCGTCTTCCATCGTACTCAAATACAAAACACCTTGCGGATTGAGGCAAGTTGAAGCATCTTTTATCAGTTGAACTGCTTCTTCCTTAGAAAGATAAGGCAATCCGAAACCACACATGATTCCGTCAAAATTCCTTTTTAATTTGAGAAAATCACGACAGTCCAACAATTGGAACTTAGCCATTGGATTGTTCTTTCGAGCCAGTTCAATCATGTTTGGCGCTAAATCGGTTCCTAAAATCTGAAAATCAGGACGTTGCTGTAACAGATATTTCGTGATGTTACCCGGACCACATGCTAATTCTAAAACTTCAGCATTTTTCTTTTCAATGGCTTCGCAAAACAATTCGAAGGTATCGTTGTACAAATCAAAATCCATGAACCGATCCTGGTACAGATTTGCATATTTATTGAATGCTTCGACCGCTTTTTGCGTTTTGTCCACTTTAAAACTTATTTAATTTCCTTTACGGTATTAATGATCGTTCCTATGCCTTCCACAGTAGCTTCCACCACGTCACCGTCCCACATCCATTCCTGAGGATTCCTTCCGGCACCAACTCCTGCAGGTGTTCCCGTAGCAATAATATCGCCCGGTTCCAGCGTGAAAACCGTACTCAAATCTTCAATTAAATCGTTGATGTTGAACAACATGAATTTGGTATTGGAATTCTGTTTTTCTATACCGTTGAGTTTTAAAGACAAATTCAGGTTATGAGGATTCTCAATTTCATCCGCCGTTACCAAAACCGGTCCCATCGGAGCAAACGTATCTTGTCCTTTAGACACAATCCATTGGCCTTCACGACGACAATCTCTCGCAGAAATATCGTTAATCACTGTATAACCGAAAACGTGGTTTAACGCTTCCTCTTTCGGGATGTATTTGCCGCCTTTGCCAATAATAACTGCCAATTCCACTTCCCAATCCAATTGCTGTGTCAATTTAGGGTTCAGTAAAATGTTTGTATTGGTTGCTGTTACCGTTGTTGGCGGTTTCGAGAAAATGATTGGCTTTTGAGGCAGTTTTCCCGTGGTGTCCAGCGTTCTGGCACTTTCAGCCACGTGTTCGGTATAGTTTAACCCAATACCAATAATGTTTTTTCTCGGCTTCGGAATAGGAGCGAGGAAAGTTACATTGGATAACGGATACGAACAATTGCTTAATTGCTCTGAAGTCAGACTGTCAATAATGCCCTGAATCCGTTTTACTTCAAACAATCCCATATCGATTAAATCCAACATGGTTTTCGGTAAATGTTCTTTCGTGATTTGCGCCACATCTTCCAAATCAATCATGTGGTTGTTCTGTACAACCCCTAATCTTGGGGCAGCGTGGTTTATCTGGTACGTTGCTAGTTTCATCTTTATTTTGAGGTGCTAAGGTTCTAAATTGCTAAGGTTCTGAGGTTTTGTGAATCTCAACTCTTAAATTTCAAATTGTTACTCTGTTTTTTGATTTCCATTATTTTCCGAATACACTCTTTCCTGATACAAGCCCAATCCTTCAATCACCGGTAAATCGTTGAAAGAGAACAGACAAGCGTCTTCAGTATCGGAAGCATTGTGATGTTCGTGCCAAGCCCAGGAAGGAACACAGAAAATATCCCGTTCTTTCCAGTCAAATCGTTGGCCGTTGATGATGGAATAGCCGCTTCCTTTGGCACACTGATATACAAACGAACCGGTATGCTTATGCGCTTTTCCTTTGAATCCGGCCGGTAACAACTGCATCGAAGCGCCCATCGTCTGCATCACATGACCGCCTGTTAAAGGATTGGAATACTGCATGATAATCCCGTCAAAAGGTGAGCCTTCGTTTACTTTGGCAGCTTCTAAAAGTGCGGGATAGACTTGCTTCCACGAATATTTGAAAAGTGGTGAATAGGGTTTATCCCAAACTTTATCCGCAGGAATAATTCCGGCGCCGCCATAGGTTAACGGCGAGTAATTCAGTGGAACTTCTAACGGTTGTTTACCGTCAAAAACCGCATAATCGTTGGCTTCCAAAGCATTTACCAACGGAATATCCAAACCGTCCTGCCAAATACAGGTTTTTCCGCCTTCAGCAACACCATGCTCATGCCATGCGGAATTCGGTGTAATTACAAAATCGTTTACTTCAAAAGTTACTTTGTTTCCGTCGACAACGGTATAACCGCCTTCACCTTCCATAATAAAACGCAGGGCAGAAGCCTTATGACGGTGCGCCGAAGTACTTTCACCCGGACGCGTTACCTGAATTCCGGTATACAGCCAGCCCACAGCCGCCGAAACATCTTTACGTTTATCGTTTACCAAATATACCACGCGACGTCCGGCTTGTTCTGGCGTAACCAATTCGGAGGATTTTAAAACCAATTCCCTTAAATCGTCATATTTCCAAAGCATTGGAACAGAAGAAGTTCTCGGTTCCCAAGGCTCAATATCATTAGCTACCGTCCATAAAGCACCGGCGCCTAAACCTTCCAGTTCTTTGTAGTAGGCTTCCAGCTCCGGCGTGTCTTTAACCCGTGCACGACCGATTACGTCGTCTGAAAATTTATCTTCCATTGTTTTATTTTTTGGAGCGAATGGTTCGGGCATTTTTGCCGTCCCTGTTCCTGCTTTCCGCTTTTGCGCGGCAACCGCTGCAATCAGGGCTGGGTGAGGAAACTATCCGCTTGTTTGTTATTGTTTTTTATTAAACCGCAAAGCACACAAAGAAAATCGCAAGGTTCACAAAGTTTAAAATCTGTGTCATCTGTGTCCCTATTTATCGTTTATTGAATTCCTCGTGTGTATCAATAAACGTAATCTTCCGCGTAGGCGCTACATTCACCCGCAAATCGAAAATATCAAAACGGTTGTAATGTCCTAAAATGTCGTGCATTTGTTTCGGTTGAATGCATTTTGCCAAATCAATATCAGCATACACAATTCCCTCGTCATCAATTAAAGGTTCTCCGATTACCGCACCATTCGGTCCGATAAAACCGGAAAACGCCGAATTTTTACGGGTCAGCAATTCTTCAATATTCGGAATATCATCTTTCAAAGCCTCCATAATCTCCTTGGAAATCGTTGAACACGAAACGATTGTAAACAATTTCCCTTCAAACGAATGCGCTGCTGCACGGATTTTAATTGCTTCCGCCATATTGTAATCGGGTGGGGCAACCGGCAGGGAAATGTAATTCGCAATGTGAATCAGTTCGCCTTGAGACAATAACGTAAAACGTGCTAACGTATTCGTGTTTTCACCGCAAGCTAACGTTCCGATGGGACCAACTTCTGTATCATAAACCTTTAAAGACGAACCGTCACCGGAAGTCCAGGTGAGTTTTTCAGCCCAGGTTGGTACTAATTTTCTATGTCTTCCGATTAAGTTTCCTTTATTGTCAATGATTAAATTTGTGTTGTAAATTTCACCGTAGCTGTTACCGCGCTCGTTAATTCCGATGACAATATGGATGTTGTTGTCTTTGGCGGCTTGATACAAACGTAACATATCGGCATCTTCAGTCGTTACGGAACATTTATACAGTTCTTCGTACCATTTGCTGCCCTGAACCGGCGTCATGACCCAGTTCCAGTACGGATAACCGGCTACGAATACTTCCGGGAAAGCAATTAATTTCGCGCCGTTAGACGCAGCTTCCCCAACAAACGAAATGGCCTTATCGATTGTTTTTTCGACATTTAGGAAAACCGGTGCGGTCTGAACGGTTGCGGCTTTAAATCTTTTAAATTCCATTTGTTATTGATTAGGATTGTAAATAAAAAGCAATTTTGCTTCGGATTTCCTCGTTAAAAGGTTCCGATTTAATGGCTTTTCTGTCGGCTTCAATGGTTACGTTTACTAAAGTGACTTCGCCTTCCAGAATGGTTTCATTGTCCTGATTTTTAAACAGAAAGCCACAAAGCAGGGAAGAGGAACGCAACTCTTTAACCCACAATTCTTTAGTTAATGTTTCTCCCAAACGGGCAGCCTTTTTAAACTGGACTTTTAAATCGACAGTCGGTATTCCGTTGGATTCATGCATTTTATGGAAAGGGCGGTGTAAAGCTTCTTCAAACCAGTCTTCTACCAAAGCGTTGAGCATTTCTAAATACCGCGGATAAAAAACAATGCCTGCAAAATCTATATGGTGAAAACGGATTTTTTCTTGTTTGATAAAATAGTTCATAGGTTTTAATCTTTAAAATTGTTCGGCAGTTGCCTTTTTCCAAAAATACGAATATTCTTTGGGAACTGAGCTTTCGTTTAGCAAACAACCCGGTTCTAGTTCCGGAAACATTTCGTAATAGGTTTCGATTTTCGTGCTTCCGGTTCGGGCACTGATAACGGTTCGGTCTACTTCATCCGGATGACGTAATCCTGCAGAAGCCATAAGTTCCATTGCACTTTTAACGGTTTCGTGCTGAAAACGCGCCACGCGAATGCTTTTTTCTTCCGGAACCAAGCCTTTGGTAAGTTTCGGATCTTGTGTGGCAACCCCGGTAGGACAGGTGTTTTTATGACATTCCAAAGCCTGAATACAGCCCAAAGCAAACATCATCCCACGTGCCGAATTACACACATCCGCACCAATGGAAAGGCATTTGATGATATCGAAACCGGTAACGACTTTTCCGCTGGCTATGATTTTGATTTCGTCTTTAATGCCGAAACCGTTTAAACTGTCGTACACAAAAGCCAAAGCTTCGCGTAAAGGCATCCCGACATGATCGGAATATTCCTGTGGTGCTGCTCCGGTTCCGCCTTCACCACCGTCAACCGTGATGAAATCGAAATAAGTTTGGGTTTGCACCATCGCTTTACAAATGGCTAAAAACTCCGATTTGTTTCCGATACAGATTTTCATACCGATTGGCTTTCCGCCGGAACCTTTGCGTAGCAATTTGATGAAATCCATCAGTTCCAAAGGTGTTGAAAACGCGGAATGTCTTGGCGGCGAAATGATGTCGTTGCCTTTTTCCACCAATCGGATGGCAGCAATTTCATCGGTTACTTTTTGTTTGGGAAGGATTCCGCCGTGACCGGGTTTGGCACCTTGCGAGAACTTAATTTCAATCATTTTAACGTTGTCGAGCGTCGCACGCTTAACATATTCCTCGTAAGAGAAATTGCCGTCTTTATCACGACAGCTGAAATAACCTGTTCCGATATTCCAAACTACATCGCCACCCTGCAGGTGATAAGGAGACAGACCGCCTTCGCCTGTATTATGGTAAAATCCGCCTTGTTTGGCTCCGTTATTTAACGCAATTATGGCGTTTTTACTAAGCGAACCGTAACTCATCGCGCTGATGTTGAACAAGCTCGCCATATAAGGTTTTTCACATTGCGAAGAACCGATTTTAATTTTAGGATTGGCATCCACTTCCGCAAACGGGATGGCTTTAACACTGTGGTTAATCCATTTGTAGCCCGTTTCGTAAACGTTAAGTTGTGTTCCGAAAGGCATGGTGTCAATTTCTTTTTTACTGCGCTGGTACACCAAACTGCGCTGCAAACGGTTGAAAGGTTTTCCTTCGGTATCAGTTTCGATAAAGTACTGGCGCATTTCCGGTCCGATAGATTCCAGCAAATAACGCATTCTCCCTAAAAGCGGGAAATTGCGTTTAATAGTTTGTTTGGACTGATACATGTCGTAAAATCCCATCAGTATCAGCGGAATAAAAATCAGTAAGAGCAAACTGAACTTCCAATTTACATAAATCAGCATTGCAGTGACTGAAAGTACTGTGATACTGAAAACGATAAAAGCCTTTCTCATAGTTTTACTGTTTTAGTTTGAATCGTTGAATTTTTCCGGTTTCCGTTTTCGGTAAAACATCAATAAAATTAATGATTCTCGGATATTTATATGGTGCAGCTACTTCCTTGAACCACTGTTGGATAGCCTTTGCAAACTCATCTGTTGCTTTATGTTTTTCTTTTAAAACGATGTGGGCACAAACCAACATGCCTCGTTCCTCATCCGGTAACCCCACAACGGCGCATTCCAGAATTTCTTCGTGAGTTAAAAGTACGCTTTCCACTTCAATGGCTGCAATATTATAACCGGAAGAAATAATCATGTCGTCGCCACGCGCCACAAACCAGAAATAACCTTCCTCGTCCTGACGAAAAATATCGCCGGTCAGATTCCAGCCGTTTTCCATATATTCACGCTGTTTGTCTTCGCGGTTTAAATATTTACAGCCTGTAATCCCGCGAACAGCCAATCTTCCGGGCTCATTTCTTGGGACTTCATTTCCCTGATTGTCAATGATTTTTGCTTCGTAACCGGTGATTGCAACACCCGTGGCTCCGGGTTTCATGTTTGCTTCATGGGACGAAATGAAAATATGCAGCATTTCTGTAGCGCCAATTCCGTCGATGATTTTCAATCCTGTGGTGTTGTACCAGTCTTCCCAAACTTTTAACGGCAACGTTTCTCCGGCAGACACACATTTGCGTAAACTCGAAATGTCAAATTCATTAACTTTTGCAGTCAATACGCGCCAGGCAGTCGGAGCCGTGAAACAAACAGATATTTTATAATCCTGAATGGCCTGTAGCAGTAAATCCGGCGTTGGTTTTTCAATCAGAAAAGTCGAGGCTCCAAAATACATCGGAAATAACACCAAACCTCCCAAACCGAAAGTAAATCCAATTGGCGGACTTCCCGTAAATACATCATTTGGAGTAGGTTGCAAAGAATAATTCGGGAAAGCTTCACAGATGTTCAGTACGTCTTTATGATAATGCGCAGTCATTTTCGGTAATCCCGTTGTTCCGGAAGTAAATCCGATTAAAGCCACACTGTCTGATTTTGTGTGGTAATTGGAGAATGTTTTTTGTTTGTGCTGCATCAAATCTTCCAATTCAGAAGCTCTGTAATAGCAGGTTCTTTTCAAAAATGGCGATTGTACCAATTCCATCTCTTCCGCTAAGGAACTGTCGCAAAGCACATGTGAAATTTCCGCACAATCAATAATAGTCGTTAATTCTTTGGATCGGAGCAGCGGCATGGTTGCCACCACAATTCCGCCGGCTTTTAAAATCGCATACCAGCAAGCGACCATCATCGGGTTGTTAGCCGAACGGATCAAAACGCGATTACCCGATTTTAAACCCAAATCTTCCACTAAAACGTAAGCAATCTGATTTGCTTTTTCGTATAAATCATTGTAAGTCCAGCGTTCTTCAAATGTCTGGATACAAACTGCATTGCCGTGACCGTTATGAATGTGATAATCCAACAAACGCTCGACACAGTTTAGTATATCCGGACGATTGAACTGTGGTAAATCCAGGAATGTATAATCCGGTTGCAATTCCAATGCCGGTAAACTATTGTGAGCGAAATTATCTTCGTAATGTTTCATTCGTAATTCGCAATTTCTAATTCGTAATTATTTTATGACTTTCCGGTTTTAACGCTTTTTTCATGCCTTCGACCATTTTTCGTTCCGAGGCTTTCAGCGGATATAAATGTGTGGTTCCGGCCATGTATTGCTGCGGAATATCCATCGGTCTGAAATTCTCGTAAGCCTGTGCATTTCTCACAAAATACGGATCTAAAAGCAATGGTCTTCCCAATGAAACCAAATCCGCCCGACCGTTTAATAAAATCGTATTGATCTGATCGATATCCTGAATATAACCGGCTGTAATCGTCGGAATATGAACGGTGTTGCGAACCATGTCCGAAAAAGGCGTTTGCCACATTCTTCCTATTTGTGGTTTCTGATGTGCTACCGTATTTCCGGTTGAAACACTGATAATATCGGCTCCGGAATTTTTAAAAGCTTCGGAAATTGTAATCACATCATCTTCCGAAATTCCGTTTTCTGCCCAGTCACAAGCCGAGATTCTTACGGACATCGGTTTGTTTTGCGGAAACACTTTACGCATTTCGGTAAAAACACGAAGCGGGAATTTTAAACGGTTTTCGATGCTTCCACCAAATTCATCGGTTCGGATGTTGGTTAAAGGCGACAGAAAAGAAGCCAGCAAAAAACCGTGATGTGCCTGTAACTCAATCATATCGAAACCGGATGCGTCGGCATTTTTGGTTGCCTGAACGAATTCCGAAATTACCTGATTCATATCGGCCAAAGTCATTTCTTTTGGAATTGTAAGTTTTTCGTTAAACGGAATAGGAGAGGCCGAAAGTAATTCCCAGGCATTGCTAATTGGTTCCGAAGCACCTTCCCAAGGTTTTTTAATCGCTCCTTTTCGTCCGGAATGACCTAACTGGATTCCTATTTTTGTTTGTGTGTTTTGGTGGATAAAATCTGTGATTCGTTTCCAGTTAACTATTTGTTCTTGTGAATATAAGCCTGTACAACCTGGAGTGATTCTTCCGGTTTTTGAAACAGCGGTCATTTCGGCGATAATCAATCCGACACCGCCAATTGCACGACTGGTATAATGTTGGAAATGCCAATCATTTGGTACACCATTTTCTGCTGAATATTGCCCCATCGGTGACATTACGATGCGGTTTTGTAATGTCATTTCCCTTAATTTAAAAGGTGTGAAAGCTGCAGGAGTATTGGTTTCTGTACCGATTTTAGCATTGAATTCTGACAGTACTTTTTCAGGATAAGAAGCATCGCGAATGGCTAAGTTTTCAAAGGTAACTTTTTTGGAACGTGTCATTACCCCAAAGGCAAACTGCTGAAAATCATGCTGTATATGACGATCCATGTGTTCAAACCAATCCAAAGAAACGTTTGCGGCGTGTTGTATCATTTCCACGCGGTTTTTTCGGGCTTTTTCGTAGTGTTCAAAAGCGGCTGAAACATTGTTTTGATTGGCAACCACAGCATCAGACAAAGCAATCGCACATTCCATTGCTAATTTGGTTCCCGAACCAATGGAAAAATGTGCTGTGGCTTTTGCGTCACCCAGCAAAACAATATTGTCTTTGTGCCATTTTTCATTGGCAACATGTGGAAACTGACGCCAATGCGATTTGTTGGTAATCAACGGATGACCGTCTAATTCTTCTTTGAAGATATTTGCGATTTTATCGATGGTGTCTTGCTCGTTGGTTACTTCAAATCCGGCTTTTTCCCAGGTTTCGTTGGAACATTCGAAAATCCAGGTACTCATGCCGGCTTCATATTGATAAGTGTGTGCCACGAAAGTTCCGAATTCCGTAGTCCTGAAGAAATAAGTAAAAGCGTCTAAAGGTTTTGTGGAACCTAACCAAACGAATCGGTTTTTCTGAAGTTTGACTGATGTACCAAAATCTTCTGCGAATTGAGTTCGAATCGCGCTTCCGATGCCGTCTGCTGCTACAATAATGTCGCTGTCTTTGAATTGAGACAAATCCGTAACATCGGTTTCAAAATGAAGATTTACACCTTCTTCAGTACATCGTTGTTGCAAAAGCTGTAATAACGTTTTTCTGGAACAGCCGCAGAATCCGTTTCCGGAAATGCTTACTTTTTCTCCGTTACGCGCTACTACGATGTCGTCCCAATAGGCAAATTTACTTCGGATTAATTCATACGATTTTGTGTCGCGTGTAAGGAATTCGCCCAAGGTTTCATCGGAAAACACAACACCGAAACCGAAACTGTCGTCGGCTTTGTTGCGTTCGTAAACATCAATCTGACAATCGGGAAGGGCTTTTTTGGTTAATATGGAAAAGTAGAGACCACCCGGGCCGCCACCAATTACGGTTATTTTCATAATTATTTGTTCATAAAATCAAAGGAACCTTTTCTGAGATTGATTCCGTATTCTAAATAGGCTTTTAAGCAAGCTAAGAAATTGGACCAGCCGAAGGAATTGCCGGACAGCCATTTTAAACCGGCTTCGTTGTTTTCCATTTCTTTTTCGGAAATCGATACCAATGTGGAGCCATTAAGACTTTCGGATAACGTAATTTCCACCAACAATTCATTACCGGAGTTTTCCCAATAGTAGGAGATGTAGTTGTTTTGTTCTATCTTACCTACACGAACCGGGCATTCGAAATCGAATTCGGGGAATTTCCAGATCAGGTTTTTGCCTTCTTCCATTCTTCCGGTGCTTTCGGAAATGAAATAATTAGTCATTTTTTCAGGGTTGACAATTGCTTCAAATACCTCGTTCACAGGTTTTTGAATTTGCATAGCGACGTTTATTGCTAATTTTTTCGGTGTCATTTTATGTTCTTTTGATGGAGAAAATTTCGCCTAATTTTGAATAATTCGAGCCGGCTAAACGGGCCACAGGTTTATAAGTTTCCATGTTGATTTTGAAATCGTCCAGTAAAACGCTTTCGTCTACATGAAACATAACAATTCTTCCGACAATAATGGTTGCGCCACCGTGTTTGCTGTCTTCTAAAGTATAATGGTGTACTAATTCACATTCCATGTTGACAGGGCTTTCCAATACTCTCGGGGCTTTCACCTTAACTGATGGAGTGGGAGTAAGTCCTGCCAATTCAAATTCATTAATATCCGGGCTGACAGCCTGAGAAGTTGTATTCATTTTTTCCACAATTTCTTCCACCACCATATTAACCACAAACTGACCCGTTTCCAGGACGTTGTTTAAAGTATCTTTGTTGCTGTTATTTGGCCGGACAGTTGAAAACATTACGTGCGGCGGATCTTCTCCAACTGCATTAAAAAAGGAAAAAGGGGCAAGATTTGGTATGCCGTCTTTACTGATGGTGGAAATCCAGCCGATTGGCCTCGGGATAACTGCACCGGTTAATAATTTATACGTTGCTTTTTGATCAATTAGCTGGGGATCAAAGTCCATAATAGTTTTATACTTTTTTTACAAATTAAGGAAAAATATCCAAATAGTAATAGTAAATAACAAAGCCTTTTTGTTAAAAAAATAAAGGGCATAAATAAGCAATAAACCATAGGGAAATCGATGTTCAAAAAGTTTTATGTTTTGAAAGGATTTCTGTAAATTGTCAACTTAAAATTACAGTTATGAGCTACTATAAGATAAACAACCTTGAGCAATATTTTAAGCATTACAACAAATCCATACGCGAACCCCGTAAATTCTGGGGAAAAATTGCCGAAGAAAACTTCGTGTGGTATCAGGGTTGGGATAAAGTACTGGATTTCGACATGGGAGAAGCTCAGGTAAAATGGTTCACAGATGCGAAAGTTAACATCGTTAAAAATTGTATTGACAGACATTTAGCCAAGCGAGGCGACAAAACGGCCATCATTTTTGAACCGAATAATCCGGAAGAAGCCGCTCAGCATATTTCGTACAATGACCTTTACGACCGCGTATCCAAAATGGCAAACGTGCTACGTGAACAAGGTATCAAAAAAGGTGACCGGGTTTGTATTTATCTTCCAATGATTCCGGAATTAGCGGTTTCGGTTTTGGCTTGTGCGCGAATTGGTGCGATTCATTCGGTGGTTTTTGCCGGTTTTTCGGCTTCGGCTGTAGCTTCCAGAATTATTGACTGTGAATGTAAAATGGTCATTACTTCAGACGGTGCATTCCGCGGAAACAAATCGATTGATTTAAAAGGAATTATAGACGAAGCACTGGAAAAATGTCCTTCGGTAACAAAAGTATTAGTAGCAAAAAGAACCAATACAGCGGTAAACATGAAAGAAGGTCGCGACCAATGGTTACAACCGCTTGTAGATGCGGCTGTTCCGAACTGTGTGGCTGAAATCATGGATGCGGAAGATCCGTTATTCATCTTATATACTTCAGGTTCAACAGGTAAACCGAAAGGAATGTTGCATACAACGGCAGGATACATGGTACAAACCGCGTATTCTTTTAAAAACATTTTCAATTACGAAGAGAACGATATTTTCTGGTGTACGGCGGATATCGGCTGGATTACCGGGCATTCTTATATTTTATACGGACCGCTTTTAAACGGTGCAACCACCGTAATTTTCGAAGGTATTCCGTCTTATCCTGACTTCGGTCGTTTCTGGGAAGTAATCGACAAGCACAAAGTAACACAGTTTTATACAGCGCCAACCGCTATCCGTTCTTTGGCCAAAGAGAATGATGAATGGGTGGATAAATACGATTTGTCAACCCTGAAAGTTATCGGTTCGGTAGGAGAACCCATCAATGAGGAAGCCTGGCACTGGTACAACGATCACGTCGGAAAGAAAAAATGTCCGGTTGTGGATACCTGGTGGCAAACCGAAACTGGAAGCATCATGATTTCACCAATTCCGTTTGTAACGCCCACAAAACCAACTTATGCCACGTTGCCATTACCGGGAATTCAGCCGGTTTTAATGGACGAAAAGCGCAATGAAATTGAAGGTAATCAGGTGGTTGGAAGTTTGTGTATCAAATTTCCTTGGCCGTCGATGGCGCGAACAATTTGGGGCGATCATGAGCGTTATAAAGAAACGTATTTTTCCGCTTTCCCGGGTAAATATTTCACCGGTGACGGGGCTTTACGCGATGAAGTAGGCTATTACCGAATCACCGGAAGGGTAGACGATGTGGTCATTGTTTCCGGACACAATTTAGGAACCGCACCTATTGAAGATGCGATTAACGAACATCCGGCTGTAGCCGAATCGGCTATTGTTGGTTTCCCTCACGACATTAAAGGAAACGCACTTTACGGCTTTATTATTTTGAAGGAAACCGGTGAATACCGCGACCGTGATAATCTGACCAGAGAAATCAATGAGCATATTTCCAGTCATATCGGGCCAATTGCGAAATTAGATAAAATTCAGTTCGTAAGCGGATTGCCGAAAACGCGTTCGGGTAAAATCATGCGCCGTATTCTCCGTAAGATTGCGGAAGGCGATTTCTCAAATTTCGGCGATACCACCACCTTGCTGAATCCTGAAATTGTAGATGAAATTAAAAGCAACCGAGTATAAAGAAAAAGCCCTGAATTACAGGGCTTTTTTATTTCATTTTCAGCTTTTTCCGCAGCTTCAGGAAAACCAAAGCGGATGAATAAGCATCGCCGGACGCTGTACTTCGACTGTTTTTCTTGACTTTATAGATGTCACAAAGCTGATCGAGTGTATGATACTGATCTTCAGAAAGGTTTTTTAAACGCTGGTGCATGACGTTAATGTCGATGGCTTCGTTTTTCAGTTTTCCGAGATTCATTCGTTTAAGCGCCTGATTGATCATTTCAATATCGAGATTGGTACTGTGGCCAACCAGCGTTGCATTTTTAATAAAACCAATGAATTTTATCATGGCTTCAGTTTCAGGAATAGCATCGGTGTTTACCTTAAACAGTTTTTCCACGGCTTCGTTTTCATGTTTTTCTTTGTGGTCGGCTATGAATACTTCAAAAAAATCGCCTACTTTAATAGCATCATTTTCAACACCGACGCAGCCAATGGATAAAATATGATCTTCTTTCCAGTCTTGTCCTGTTTTTTCGCAATCGAACACGATATAGCGAACCGGTGCGTTTGCATCAGCTTTATCGAAACTTTCGGAATACTTTTTCCAGAAATCGGGATCGCCTTTACCTGTTAGCCAGTCTAGCATAAATTATGTGAAATAAGTTAATTGGAATCGGTTTTTAATTAAATCCTGTATGTCATTTATCGGCTGGAAGCAATTTTTAAGTTTTACTTTGTCTACTTTTGTCAATTCTTCCAGATTGATGTATTGTCCGCCGGAGTCGGTTTTCAGACCTTCTTCGGTTCTGAACCAGTGTAAGGTGTGAAAGGCTTCGGCACATTCTAAATACAAATCGGCATTTTGCGGTTCCAGATCGGCTAATTTTTTATAGCGCTGATAGGTGTTGGTTATACCGCGAATATCCCGGCTGATGGCAAAAACCCTTGCAGCATCTACCAAAGGTGTAATCGCACGGCTTTTAATGTCGAAAGTATCCTTGTGTTCTTCGTCCTGTTCCAGTAAAAACTGACGGAAAAACCCAAGCGGCGCCGGTTTTTTAATCGCATCAGTTCCCAAAAATGCATAAAACAAATGATTGTTGTTGGCACTTGCAAAAATCTCGTCAGTTAACGCTTTTTCAATAAACGGATCGCCGTAGACAAAATCGTAATCGAAGAAAATAGTACTTAAATGAATGCCTTTTTCACCTGGAGTATTAATCCAGGTATTGTATTGTTTTATCCAGTCTGTCAATGATTTACACCAAAGTTCATTATTAGAATTGGAACCTTGCGGACTTTTTTCAAATCCAATTTTTTCAAAGGTTTCCAGAACTCTTTCGGATAGTTGTAAAAAATAGTTTTTTACTTCATCGTATTTTTCGGCAGGAACGTCTTCAAAAACAAGGGAATTGTTAATGTCAGTCATCAGCAATTGCTCCCTGCGGCCTTGACTGCCTAAACTAAACCAGGCAAAACGAACGGGTGGCGTTCCTGTTTTTTCAATACCCAGTTCAATCGCTCTTCTGCTGATGGCATTATTAATTTCGCTTGCAACGCTTGTAATATGGGAAATCGGGATGTTTTTATCAATCGAATTCTGAATCAGATCGGTTAATTTATCGCGAACAACTTTTAACTCTTTGGAACGGTTGGCTCTTTTGGCCTGTTTCAGCAAAACGCCCGGATTGTTCGCTTGAGCAGCCACAACATCATGCTCGGAAATAATTCCCGTAATGATTCCTTTTTCAGTACCGTCGCGCGTTACACACAAATAGCCGACGTTGTGTTTCAGCATCATCATTTGCGCCTCGGCAATGGAAATATCCTCCGGAACGGTTACCACCGGAGTTGTCATGATTTTTTCTGCCGTAGTGTCTATGGAAAATTGTCCGGTAGCTATTTTTGATGTCAGTTCAAAATCGGTAACAATACCAATCGGCATCTGGTTTTCCTGAATGATTACACTTCCGATCTGACGGCTCGCCATAGTCTGCGCAATATGGCGGATCACATCGTGGGTACTTGCCGTAATTGGATTTTTGGTATATTTAATCGGCTGAAAATATTGGATATCCGTAGCGCTCTGTTCGTTGAAAATGATGTTTTCGGAAATTAACTTACCGCGATTGTCTTTGTCGTAAGGATTTCGGGTGTTGGAAGCAAAACTTTCGAGCAAAAAGCTCAAAACATGAGTGTTACCGGCAACATAAGGTCGGAAAGTTTCAATAGGAATGGCGTAAACAATTGAATCCTCGCGGGATTTTGCCGTCATCAGATAGTTGTTCTTGGCGAAAAACGGACGTAATCCTAAGATATCACCTTCGTCACATTTGTCGATTAAGGTTTCTTCCGCATCGGAAATGACCGATAAACCAATAGCACCGGAAGCCACAACATAAAAGGAATCGTGTGTAGGATCACCAATTTTAAAAAGAATCTGGTTTTTCTCCAGATAGACCACTTTAATATGTTCGGCAATAGCCACTAATTCGGTGTATTGCAAACTGGAAAAAGGCGGGTAATGCTTTAAAAAATCAGCTATACGTTCGGCAATTGGGTTTTTCATGGCATTTCGGTTCTTTAAGTTTCTGAACAGCGCAGGCTTATCAAAAACAACATTAGTTCTTAAAAATAATAATTTTTATTGAATATAAAAAGGAGGGAAGCCCTGCCTCTCAAACGTAAAGTTGGGATAAGGTTATCAGAGCAACCGCTATCAATGCTAACGAAATTCCAATATAGTTTATTTTACTGAGCTTTTCCTTAAATAGGACAACACCGACTAAACTGCCCAAAACAATAACACCGAAATTCATGGACGCAAAAACAGTAGACGGATTCTGTGACAAGGATTTATGCGCCTGCAGATAAAAATAAATGTTGCCGAAATTCAGCAATCCTAATAAAATACCGGCGTAAAGCGTTTTACGATTCAATTTATATGACTTCTTAATTATGTAAAATAGACTTATCAGCAGCGATATGGACAAAGCGCCTGAGAAAATATAAAATAAAGAGGTTGTAAAAGGAATCTGTTGCTGTTGTGCCACTTTTTTGAAGAAAACATCAATTACGCCAAATCCGATAAAAACGATGCATGGATACAGCCAATTGTTTGATTTTGAAGTGTTTTTATTTTTTTTATGAAGTGTTAAAAATATGGCTGAAAATCCGACAGCTAATCCGGATAGCTTTAAAACTCCGATATTTTCATTAAAAATAAAATACGCGGCTAATATTGAAATAAACAAGGACAAACGTTGGGCAATATCCGTTTTTACAATTCCGATATTTTTTACGGACATTCCCAGGAATATAAATACCGTCGGCAATAATACAACCAACGGAATGTAAATATGCCAGGGAATTTCAGAAGCTGAGAATTTTTGAATATCCGGCGCAAACAAATAATAACTCAGCAACAGCGCTGTAATATAATTGAGCGTTACAATCGGTTCTACCGGAATTTGAAATTTCTTTGTGAGCTTAAGAAGGGCAGCAACAGATACGCTGCACAACACACTGAGTACTATATATAACATCCGTGAAACTTTGATGCAAAGAAACTATATAAAGTGTATGGAAGCAAACAAATATTCTATTTTACATAATGTATATTATAGTTCAAAATATGTAATAGTAAAAAGAGCTAAAAAAGATGCATTTCATCGATGATTTTTTGCACTTTACCGAAATTTGACGTTTTGAACATTTAAAATAAAAATATTTCTTACTTAAAAAATTGAAAATTAGATAGTTACATGAAATATTTTTGAATTGTCGCATATAATAATTACGTGTATTCTTACATGAAAACAATGTTTTTGAATGATTAATATTACAGAATCTGTCTTTTTATGCATTTTGGCGATAAAAAACGCATTTTAACGATAATTTAATTTTTTATTTTGAAGCTAACTTATAGATTTGCAACGAGTTACAAACCAAAAATGATTTGAAACTCAAAACAGTACAACTCAAAAATTAAAAAAACGAATTGAATTATGAAGAACAGATTTTTTATTTTTTTGCTCCTAGCTACACTAAATGTTTTTGCTCAAACTACTAATGTTAGTTACACTACAACAAGTGAGAATTTTTCAAATCCGGAACGCGGAATGTATCACCATACTGAAACCCACTCAACCGGGTATTCAAGTTTAAGTCAATCTACCTTAACGAATTACAGAGTTAACGAAAAAATCACGCTTATCGTACGTGTTTTCTATCTGGAAAATTTCAGAAACGCTCCGATCTCTCAGGATTATCTAAACAAAATACAGGCAGATTTCAACGCTGTTCGTAATGCCGGTATTAAAATTATACCTCGTTTTGCTTATTCAGATTCTGATGTGGCCGGACAACGCGATGCTTCTAAGGCTCAGATTTTAAGCCATATCAGTCAATTACAGCCTTTATTACAAAACAATGTTGATGTAATTGCTTCTGTGCAGGCGGGTTTCATCGGTTCTTGGGGAGAATGGTATTATACAGACTACTTTGGTATTTCTCCTACCGCAACAGATTATGCAAACAGAAAAGATGTAATAAATGCTCTGTTAGCTGCCTTGCCGGCATCCAGAATGGTACACATGAGAACTCCGGTTTTAAAACAAAAAATGGCGGGAACTACAACGCCGATTGCTGCTTCGCAAGCTTATAACGGTTCAAACAATTCCAGATTAGCACACCATAACGACTGTTTCTTGGCAAGTTCTACCGATTTTGGAACTTATTCAAATATTTCGTCGGAATACCCATTTTTGGAAAGCGAAACTAAATATTTAGCAATGGGTGGTGAAACTTGTGCGCCTAATGCACCACGTACCGATTGTAGCACTGCATTACAGGAAATGAAAAAATTCCACTGGTCTTATTTAAATACTGATTATCATGCTTCTGTTTTAAACGGATTTATTTCCAACGGATGTATGAACGAAATTAAAAACAAATTGGGATACCGTTTTGAATTGGTGAACGGAACATTCACACAGTCTGCAAATGCAGGATCTAGTTTTCCGTTGGTGCTGAAAATTAACAACTCAGGTTGGGCAACGCCTTTCAACGAAAGAAAAGCGTACTTAATTTTAAGAAACACCGGAACAAATCAGGAATATGCAATTCAGTTGGCTTCCGATCCTAGATTATGGACCAGCCAGGCAGAAACTACTATTAATGAGAATGTTACATTGCCGGCGAACATTGTTCCGGGAAGTTACAAATTGTATTTAAGCTTACCGGATTCCGATGCAAACCTAAGACCGCGTCCTGAATATTCCGTAAGAATGGCTAACACCAATACCTGGGAATCCACTACAGGTTACAACAACCTGAACTTTACAATGAATGTGGCAAGTTCAACACTTGGTACTCAGGACAATAATGTGGCTAATGCAACCATCTTCCCGATTCCTGCAAACAACCAGATTACTGTAGAAATGACTAACATTCAGCAATATACTTTGGCCATGTACAATTCACTTGGACAAATGGTTAAAGTTAACACCACTGTTACAGCAACTAACATGGTTATCAATACAGAAAGCTTAAGCGACGGCGTTTACTATCTGCAGTTTTCAAACGGAACTACTAAAGATTCCAGAAGAGTAATCGTTAAGCACTAAAATACTGTTTTTTAATAATTTGATTTTTGAATGAAATGGGAATCGGTTTTTAACTGGTTCCTATTTTTTTTGTTTCCGTTTCAGATTGTGTTTGATGCCGAATTGCAACGCATTGGAATAAAATTTAGATTGCAGGTAAAATTCAAAAGTCGTGGTAATGTAGGTATAATCGAAAATCTGATAGTTCAGGTTTCCGATAAAACGGGTGAATTCGTTAGCATAATCATCGTTGAACCACGCTCCTTCTACTTTCATGTTAAAATCATCTTCACTCTTTCCGATGGAAAAACCCAAACCGCCGCCAATGAAAAAACGGTCATCAATCATCCAATACGGATAACCGGTAGACAGCGGAATTGTCGATTTTCCCAAAGAAGCCTGCGATCTTGATGCTTCAACAAAAGGCTGTAAGCGGTACTTGTTGTCCATCCAGCGATCGAAAATAATTTTACCGGTTGCACTGCCTTCGTATGATTCGTGAGTATAATATTCCTTGTTGAGAATTTCGCTCCTGTTATAATAATTGCCTTCCAGCGATAAAGCCGTATTCCAGTATTTAAAGAAATAATTGTTCTGATAAATATTTAACTGATAACGGTAAATGCTTTTGCTGTGACTCGGTCCGTTTTCCACCGGAGCCACATTGAATTCTGCAGACGAATAACTTTTATTTTTTGAAAAATTCGCGCCGGCACCAAACTGGATAAATCCTTTTTTCAAATCGCTGTATTCCAGACGAAGTCGTGAGTAATACTGAAGTTTGTCATACGATTTCGGATTGTTAAACTGATACTGAATTCCGAAAACATCGTGCGTTTTATTATCGTCCCAATCCAGATCATTTTCAATGCGGTACATCGAACTGTAGGTTAATCCAAAACCGTGAAGTCTGAGTTTTTTGTCATACATATTATAAGACCAGACATTTTGAAAGGAAGACAAATTCTCTTTGTTACTTTCGAATGAAGTATCGTAATTCAAAAAATTCCCGTTTTCCCGCCGTTCGTTTTTCAGGATTTTTTCAAGCACATCCGGGTAAAACAATGCGGTCTGGTTTTCGGCAAGATACAACTGAACATCCCGTTCTTCATAGATTACATCGGTATTCAGCATTTTCTGAATCGCTTCCTTGTCTGCGGATTCTTCTGGTAACTCATTGGCCAGAATCCAGGCTTCTTTGAATTTTCCCATTTCGTGGTAGGCCATGCTCATTTGCGCTTTTACTCTGAAATCATCCGGATTTTTGGCTATGTATTCGTCGTATTCCTGGATGAGTTTAGCATTGTCTTTTAGTTCAATTAACCATTGCATTTTGGAATAAAAATCGATTTCACTGCTAAACGCCGCCCAATCATAAGCTTTCTGAAACTGGTTGTTGTCAGCATACGTCCAGGCAATTGTTGTGGCATATTCGGAAAACTCCGCAGATGGCTGGATTTTATCTAATTCCGGAATGGCGTTTTGAGGTTCGTAACCCAATAAAAAGTCGATGTATTTCATAAAACTTTCATGGGAAGTATCCACCCTCAAAAGTTTAAGAAGCGCATCCTTGATTTTTGCTTGATTTTCAGGAGTATAAAAATTAGCCACGTAACTGTTCAGTAAGTCTTTATCATTCGGAGTTACCAATATTTGGGCATTAATCCATTTTTCATAAATTAAATCGTTCGGATAGTAAACAATCTCCGCCAATCGTTTGGAAAACATGACATTTTCTGCTGTCGGATATTTTATGCAATGTTCTTCCAGTAATTGCCATATTTCATCAGCATTGTCATTCCATGACAAATATTCGGCATATTTTTCCCATACTTTCGGATCGATTTTCGGGCTGTTCACGATTTGTTTGCGCAATGATTCAATTTCCAGTTTCAGGTTTTCATCGTAATTGTCGTACCATAAATCTTGTTTGGCAATTCTTGCGGCTTCAGCTAAAAAAGCGCGGAAATCACTTTTAACTTTTCGGGAAACAGCTTCAAGATTACTGTTGCTTTCGGTTGTTTTAATATTAAAATCCGGAACGGTCAGATACGGTTTACTGGTTTTAACCGAATAAAGATAACCGTCCAGATATGGTCTTTTTTTATACGAAGTATTGGTGCTTTTAAAGTGATTTTCAATTCGTGAGGCGTTGGCGTTGCTTCCGTACATAAACCAATATTGCTCGCTGTAATCGGATTCTTCGGGGTTGAGCTTTTCAACTCTGTACAGGCCTTTTTCAGATCTGTGACTGAATTGTGAAGCTCTCCAGTCGTTGGTAATCATTCCGCTTTCCCGTGCGTTCATAAAACGGATGTACGGAAAATCGCCTCGCAAAGTGGTCAGCAGTTTGCCAAATTCCGGAAGCATTGCCCGATTGCTGTTTGGGGTTTTATACCAGCCCAGATTATCGTAATTTCTGAAGCCGTAACTATTGTCCAAAAGAACATGGTTTTTCCCTTTAATATCGTATATGTCGTCCGGATGCAGAAAATGGGTCCAGATTCCGGTAAACATATACATCGAATACATGGTGAATTTTAAATCGTCGTCTACATAAAATCCGCTGGAAATTCTCGGAAAATCAAACAATTCCGGTTCATAGGGGTCAAAGTCGAACTCTCTGTTTCCGCCCTGAGCTTTTTCACCTACATAAATGCTGCACATAAAATTAACGGAAGGCATTCCTTTTTTTAGTTGCTTCAGCCCTATTCTGTCAATATAATTTGAAGGCGGTACATAGGTTACGGGCAAATCTCCGAAATTGTTCACTTCCCATTTTTTTTCGGCTGCTTTTAACGAGGTAATCATAAAATCCGGGTTTTTCCAGTCCGGAACCAACAGGGAAACGTGGTTGTAACCGTGAAAGGCAAGTTCGTGACCGCGTTTGGCAACATCTTCCATCAGCCAATTACTCAATCCAACTTCTTTGTCTCCGATTTTCACTTTTTTAGCATCCCATTCGCGAAACAAAAAAGGCGGTTTAACATTAACATTATAATCGAAAGTAGTCATGGCAGAATACTGTATGTCGAACTTTTTCGAAATCTTGACTAAATCCGGCCACCAGACATTATGAACAAAGTCTGTTATGGTTAAATTCATTTCCGAATTAACCGGCTCCTGTTTAATGTCGTATAGTGGTGAAGGAAAATCATCCAAAAAGATTACGCCGGCATTCACCACAGGATACGGAATTCCTTCCAGTCCTTTAATAATGCCGGAGAGCAGCAAGCCTCTGTCGTCCTTAATCAGGAAATAGGTGGAATTGTAGTAAATAACCCTTCCCTTCCCTACTTCATTTTCGATAATTAACGGATAATTTTTGTCGTTTTCCGCGGTGGCCAGAACCCTTATCCTGTCTGAAAAAGCTTTGCTTTTCAATCCGAAAAATTTAAGGTCCTTTTTATATACGTGATGGTCAAAACCCGGAAATATCGAAGTGTTGAAATGAAATCCTGAAGCATTAACATCGGTTTCAAAATCATTCTCAGGTTTACAGCCAACCAAAAATGAAAAGCGTTTGTCTTCACTCCCGAAGGGCATAAAAAGCGTTCCGCCTTTGGCTACAAATTCGGTAATTACTTCGATGCTTTTATTGTTGAGTTTTCGGGTGTCTAACAAACACAGTACCCGGACGTTGTCTGCTATTTTCGGCTCTTTGTTCCAGTCTTCCACGGTTACGGTTTGTATCGGGATTTTAGTGTAATCACATACTTTTCTCAGATTGCTGTTCAGGGTTAAACTTTCAACTTCTTTCTTGTCTAAAATGTATTGTACCAAAGGCGGTAGGTTTAACGGAATATTGGAATATTTTCTCAGTTTGAGACTTCCTTCCCTCCTGTTCATATTATTTACGCCTGTTAATTCGTCAATTTTTGCACAGCCAAACACCATAAACAACGCAGACAGCACCAATAAACAACGAAATTGTATTGTGGTATTTTTACGCATAATTCTAATTGTTAAAAAATTAAATCATCAATTTTACTTTCATTTGGAACATTCTCGATTTCATATACTTTTATTAAATCACTTTCGTAGAAAACAGCTACTTTTCGTCCTCTTTTCTGAAGAATTCCTATTTTTTGAAGGATATCCGGAACCATTTTGCAGTTGGTGGCAATGCGGTTCGTTTTATCGTCCGGTTTTTTATAAATGAATACCAGAATGCTTTTGGGGACAACATATTCCGGATGTTTGAGCAGAAATTTTTTGTTCTTCTGATTCTTAAAATAAATGGAATCCCGTTTTAAATAATCGCTCATAAACTCCGTATAATGAATGAAAAAATGCTTGTTAATGCTCATCGTCTGCGTCGTGTAATCGTTTACTACCGCGTAAGAATAAGGAAAATAGGTTGCGGTGATTCTTTCGTAAACGCTTATGATTTCTTTCGGAATATTATCAGTACGCTGTAGTTTTTCATACTCTTTTTCCTGATAGAAATAAGCCGAAAACAATACTCCGACAATCATCAAAACGGCAAAGGCCGGCTTAACAACTTCTGTTTTAGTTGTTATGAAATAAGCAAATCGGATAACAATGGAAACAGAAATTCCCAGAAGTACCGGAATGAAAACGCCTAAGGACAATTTAATCATATCAGTATCAATCCAATTGTTATCTATTTCTGAAATAATAACCAAAAAGTTGAAGTAAATCAGAAAACACAGTGCGGCATTCCATTTTTCGTTTTTCCAGAACATCAGCAGCAGGCAAATCAGTATACAGCCGTAACTTACATACTGATAATAAATCATGAGCTCTTCATACGATACAATCAGGTGGGAAAAATAGGTATAGGAACTTACATTCATTAATCCTGAGTGAATCAGCAGGCGTAAATCGTCTCCAAAATGGTTACAGGCTATACCGTAAATCATCAGAAGAATTGCAATGGAGATAAAATAAGCGCCCAAATCGATAAGGTTTTCCAATTTATGTTTGAGGCCTGAAGTAAACAGTCCGATCACCATAAAAGGCAGCACCAAAACTACAAGGGTGAAAATATCGATAAGACCAATAGCAGTAAAAGCAAGGATGTAATTGATAAAACCATTGCGGTTACTGCTGTGCATAAATCCGGGTTTCATGTAAATAACCATGGCCGGTAAAGCAAAACAAATAGCCAGCAACAACGCCTGATGCTGCAAAATATAAGTAATATTGACCGGCATAATGGTATAACTAACGCTGTAAAACAACGATGCGGCCAATGGCGCGACAATTTTCGAATAACTGATTTTATTAACAACCCAAAACAACAGAATACTGATTAATACCGATTCGAGTATTCCCATAGATTGCAGCGCTACTTCCGGGCTGATACTCACCAGTTTGCCGTAAAAATTGACCATAGCCAACTCGCCTATTGTGGCTACACCGTTTGTAAACCAACGCTGTGAATCGAAGTCGACTACGCTTTCTAAATCGGTTAGCCAGGAACCGGACATGGAAAACAAATCGAAAGGATAAAAAATATAACGACTGTAAACCGCCACAGCTCCCAAAACAGAAAGGATAAACAAATACCAGAGGCGGTTTTTCCTTTCTTTGGGATCGGAACGGGTTAAAAGGAAGAATCCGACCGGTTTTTTCAGTTCGAGGTTTTTAATAAGCTCAAAGATGTTTTTCTTTACCTTATGAGCAATGATGTTCACGGATTGCGGTAATTGCTTTATTCCAAAATAATCCACATAAATAACGGTCAGTAAAATGATTATCATGTTTATGAGGTTGTAAATTCCCAATTGAACCAACGTAAAGACCAGCAACATGATAAGACTTCCGTATTTAAACCATTGTTTGGCTATGAAATCGAAGTAATTTACAGAACGTGAATAGGATACAAACTTTCTGTTGAGATAAAACAAAAAGAGTATCATCAGACATAGTCTGGCAAAACCGGTTAATATGGAGCCTGAAATGATCATGCGTTATTCTGAAAATTTTGGTATTCCCTGTAAGTCTATCGAACCGATAAAATACAGAAAACCCGTTCGGTCAATTCGTCTGATTATCTGATCGTACAGCGCACGCGTATCGGCATATTCTACAAGGATTACGGGTAATTTATATTTTCTCCTGATTTGCTGCAGTTGTCGGATATACTTATCGTATTCGGCCTGGCTGCGCAGTTTGTAAACATTGTCATCAAAGGTGAAATCGGTGGCTACCGATTCTACGACTATCGCGTCTACAAGCCGGAACGTTTTTTCCAAAAGCTCCAGTCCTGCATTTTGTATAAAAGTGTGATTTGGATATCTGGCATCTAAATCGGCCATGAATTGCAGGACTTCTTCTTTCTGGTCTTTCTGAAAACCAAAAGAGCAGAAATTGTCGATATTGTCCAGAAAAAGCCCGTCGTATCCATCGGCTAAAATCTGATCGATGATGGTGAAAAGTATTTGGGAAGTTCCGGAAGCTTTCAAATCAAGGTAATAACTGTCCCAGTTTTCATTTTTACCTATAGTGTTGTTTTTTAGGGAATTATAATGCTTTGCCTGACTGTTTACTTCACCTAAACTAATGTATGCTAAAACTTTGCCATTCAGCTTTTTGAACTTTTTAACATCCGGAATGGTGTAGTTTTTTGATTCAATAACTACATAACTATATCCTTTTACATCAAGAGGATTTAGTTTGCCGTAACAAAAAAAAATGTCAGACTGAACAACATTATTATTGGCCATTCCAAATCCTATAATCGAAGGAAACACTAAAAAAAACAGTCTAATATGCCGCATAGTAATAATAATCTAAGTTTCTGAAAAAATGAATGTTTTCCCTTAAAGTCAAGAGCATAAACAGCAGTGATCCGCAAAACAATCCGCCAACACTGTATTCGTAGGAAATAAAACGACTTAGCAAAAATCCGGTAATTACATTTACGATACAGGCCATTACCAACGCTCTTAAAGGTTTTGCGGGTTGTCCTAACGTAAACAGGTAAAGTGTATTCAGAATTCCCCAGGCAAAAAAGAAGTAGCCTAAACCGCCTATTATACAGACTCTTATGCTCAATTCTTCAAAAACTTCTTTAAAATGTGCCTGATATCCCCAGGAAGACGTAATAATGAAATAAATGATGATAAAAATGAACAGACTTGTAACAAACATCAGCGAAATGTGTTGCCAGTACATTCTGAACAAGCTTTGGTTATAATGTTCCGGATGCTCAAACGGTGTGTTTTTCTGTCCGATATCGATGAATTTTGAAAAAGCCGCCAGACTGTATTCCATTACTCCTGAAAGCAACAAAAAAACCAAAATGGCCACATCCATTCCCAATTCGTAATTTTTTTCGAAATAAATTATATACGGAATTGTCCCGCTGATATCGGCAGACCAGGCCAGTATGCGGTCTATGAAAATGAAAACATATACCAAAAGTCCGTAAAAGAAGTAGTGATAATTCTGGTACAGCATTACCGGGGTTTTAACTTCCATGTTGCAGTCTACCTGACGTTTATCGATTTTATTTCTGAAGAAAAAATAGAGAAAGCCTTTCGACAGCAGAATGGCAATCAAAATACCAATCCAGTGCGTCATATAAATCGGAACAACGGAATATTTACTGAGCAAAACAGCAACAGTTGTAGCGGTGAAAATGGCCACCGAAATAAACCAGCGCTGTTTTATCGTATGCAAAGGCGCTATCATTAAAAGCAACAAGCCTATCAAAAACGCATAAATGAACAAAATCAGCAATAGTTTTACTGGGAAAATGTGAAAGAAAAAATTGAGCGCATAAATCCCAATCAGTACGATTGAAATTGACTTCGCTCCCATTTTTACGAGAAAATTTATGGTTTTCCGCGTCATGGTATAATCTTCATAATTCCAGTAAAATGAGGCCTGACGCCCGATAACCTGAACAAAACCTCCGGTGGTAATCAGGCCGATAATCACTCCTAAAACCACTGCGGTAGACTGCATGTGATTGAAACCCACAAAAGTCCAGAGAGAATATCCGAACAGGATAATAGCCAGAATCTGTACAAAAACAGGCAATAAATGCAAAATCCCGGTGGGATAATATCTTGCGAAGATTTTCAGTTTAACAATCAGATAATCGGACAGTTGCAGGGTTTTACTTTTTTCTCCGGCTTCTAATTCCCGTTCTTTTTTATTCCTGATGCTGATATAGTCCGGAGCCGTTAAAATTTTCTGATAAATCAAATCCGCCAGCGATTTTATGGACGGAACACCAAAATCGTTAAGAGTATCTTTATCCCTGATTCCCAACGATTCTATGGTTGCGGCAACTACACGGCTGCTTACCGGTTTTCCGATTTTATCGCGCACCGTAAGGATCAGATTGTCAATATTTAAAGCGTGACTGGTCATTTTAATTGTATTATGATGCTGCAATAGCACTTCTGGCTGCCAAATCAATTAATATAGATTCTTTGTGTCCTTTAGGAGCCATAACTCTTTCATAAGCTTCTTCATATTCCTTTATAAATTTGCCGATAGTGAAATTTTCGATTACTTTTCTTCGGGAGTAGCTGCCCATTCGCTCTCTTAATTCCTTATCCTGAAGCAGTTGAATGACTTTTCGTCCGATATCTTCATAATCTTTCGGTTTGCAGATAAACCCGCAATTTTCATCCAGCGCTTCGGTTACTCCGCCCACATCGGTGGCAACTACCGGAACGCCGCAACTCATGGATTCCAAAACGGTATACGGAAATCCTTCCGAAATAGAGGTTAGTATGGAAATATCGCCCTCACAGAACAATTGATGCGGTTTGCTGTGAAATCCTGCCAGTTTGAAATTATCCTGAAGCTCAAGTGCCGCAATCAGGTCTTCGCATTCTTTGGTATACTCCGGTACAGCGGTTTTATCGCCGTAAACCAAGTATTGTACATTCGGTATTTGTTCTTTTACAACCTTACAGGATTTTATCATGGTAATAATGTCTTTCAGGTCGAAAATTCTGGCCGCCGCCACCACCGTTGGAACATCTTTAGTGGCTTCGGGTTTTGGTGCGGGAACGAAAACGTTGTGGTCGATGCCGTTGTAAATAACCTCCAGAATCTCCGGATTTGCGCCGTACATTTTTTCCCATATTTTGTTGAACCGGTTTACGGATAAGATTAAATCGGCTTTATAGTACACTAATTCTGTGATGCTTTCTGAAAACTTAATTAGCAGTTTTTTAAGGAAAAAGGAATATTCCGAAGAGTTAATCGCCAAAAGCCGTTCCCGAATAAAAACACCGTGTTCTGTTGCAATGATTGGCGTTCCGTATTTGTATTTCAGTACCAAAGCCGGAATTACCGGAAAACCGGATATTGTTAAATGTGAAATATCCGCTTTAGGAACGTCTATGGAAAGCGGAATCAGAAAACGGTAAATCCAGCGCATTCCGAAAGTTAAATCGTTAAGCGTTGCGGTTTCTTTGGTATTTTGGCTCAGTTCGAGAACCAAGTCGCAAAAGGCCCGCCAAACCGCCATGCTCTGCATCGTTTTCTTGTAGTCGTTCTCCTGAAAAAACAGCCACATTTTATAGATGATATCATCGAAATCTTCCGCTTTTCGGGTATCGGAATAAATATTGGCTATAAGCCGCCTGAAAATCGGTATAAAATCTTCATTGATATTTCCTTCGTTGAGTTTCTCCTTTTCGTCTACTATGGTATGGAAATTTTTGCCGTAGTTAATCATTTCCTGAGGTTCTAACGGCGACCATAAGGGAACTTGTACAACCTCTTTAACATTCGGACTCAATTCATATTTTGGCCGGCTTTCATACTGTGCATTAATCGAATACAGTATAAACTCCGCATTTTTTACTTCATTGCAAAGCATGTGTGCCCATGTGGAAACTCCTCCGCCATTAAAAGGATACGTACCTTCGAGAATTAAAAGGACATCATATTTATTCTTCATATTCAAAAACAATTATCAATTAGTAAGGCTTTCCAAGTAAGAGCCTGAGCACTCTGTTGAATAATTTTGGGCTGTTTTTGAAAATAAAGTCAGTTTGTGGTAACTGATAAAGGCAGATTTTGCCTAACGAATCATAAAGATACTATATTCTGTTTTTGGAGAAAAACATAAGCTTTGTTATTAGTTAAATCCAAAAAAAACATCGACGAAATACAGCATATTTTAAGGTTTTATCAGCATTACTGTATGAATGGACAACTAATGACAGAAAACTGAAAAATAAAGCAAGAATTTTATTTTAAAAAAGAGAATAAATCTTATTTTTGCAAACCAATTCGAGTTTTTAAACCAATCAACTTATTATCGTGGAAAATCCAACTGCACAAAAATTAATTCACAAAATCCAATTAGATTTATTTAAAAATGGATTTGTAGCCGAAACATTAGTAGCTGATTTGAAAAAATTACGCGAATATGCTCTTGAAGAACAAAATCCTGTTCTGGTAAAAGCTATTCGTCTGGCTTACGAACATATTGAAGAAAACGGCGCGTTTTTAATCGGAATTCCTGATGATGAGCCTTTGGAAGGTGAAACTGAAAATGCCGAAGTTAACGTTTCAAGCGAAAACAATCTTGAAAGTTTAGAATACCTGCTAAACCTTTTTACGGATTTGAAGAACAAAAACAATATTTCAGATTTAAGAGAATACAATAAAGCATTTCAGGCTTATTAATGTTTTGAATCTCAAGAATCATAAACTACGCCGAACAGCGTAGTTTTTTTATAAGTTTTAGTTAAATACTGCGAATTCTATCGGTTTCTGTACTACATTTGACTGCTTTTCTGAAGATTTACCAAGAAAATGCATTCGTTTAATTTTCATTATTTTACACTATCATGAATCGTATTTTTAAAATTACGGCGTTACTGGAAGGAGTTTCATTGTTGGTTTTGTTTAGTAACATGTTATTCATTAAGCCCACAAATTTAGAGTTGTACAAAACCTTACTGTTTCCGGTTGGCATGGCGCATGGTTTGTTGTTTATCGCTTACATTATTTTTGCCACTATGTTCAAAATCGAAGACAACTGGCCGTGGAAAAAATACGGAATCGTATGTGTGGCATCGGTTTTACCGTTCGGAACTTTTTACGTAGAGAAAAAAATATTGTAATTTTAAGACATGAAGATCTTTAACTGGGCGTACAAAATATTTAAAGAATTGGGATTCAGCGAACTTTGGGCTGATTATTCCAATCTCGTCATCAATATTATCATCCTGATAATCACCGCTTATGTTATCGATTATATCTTTAAAAAGATACTTATCATTGTAATGGCCATTGTGGCAGCAAGAACAAAATCAACCTTTGACGATTTTCTGGTTGCCAATAAAACAGCCAAGTATGTAGCGCATTTGTTTACGCTTTTCTTCATTTACAAAACCGTTCCGATTATCATGAAGGATTTTGTGTATTGGGAAGGGATTTTTACAAAAGGCGTTAAATTCTACATCATTATTTTATCGCTTTGGATTATCCGAAGTATTCTTAATTCCCTTAAGGATTATTTAAAAGGAAAAGAAAAATACAAAGACAAGCCCATTGACAGCTACATTCAGGTAATCATGATTTGTTTGTGGGTTTACGGAATCATCTATTTTATATTGACGCTTTTCAATACCAGTATTGGTCAGCTGCTTACTACTTTAGGAGCCGTTTCAGCTTTAGTTTTATTAATTTTCCGCGATACGATTTTAGGATTTGTAGCGAGTATTCAGGTAACGGTAAACGATATGGTACGCATCGGCGACTGGATTACGATGGAAAAATACGGAGCCGACGGAGACGTAATCGAAATCAACCTGGCAACGGTAAAAGTGCAGAATTTCGACAATACGATTACCACAATTCCAACCTATTTCCTGATTTCGGATTCGTTTAAGAACTGGCGCGGTATGCTGAATTCCGACGGAAGACGCATGAAACGTTCCATTTTGCTGAAATCCAGCAGTATTCGTTTTTTAACGGATAGTGAAATTGAAAACCTGAAGAAAATCCAGTTAATTGCTCCGTATCTGAATCACCGTCAGGCGGATATCAATAAATACAACCTCGAAAAAGGAATTGATAAATCGGTTTTAATCAACGGCCGTAATCTGACCAATTTCGGAATCTTCAGAAAGTATATCGACCAGTACATTGCCAATCATCCGGGCATCAACAAAGACATGCTTTTTATGTGTCGCCAGTTACAGCCTACCCAAAACGGAATGCCGTTAGAGATTTATGCGTTTGTAAACGACAAGCGTCTTGTGCAGTACGAACACATCATGTCTGACATTTTCGACCACATATTGGCTTCTGTTCGCTATTTTGATATGGAAATTAATGAAACCGGTGCGATTAAGATTGAATATTAATTGATTTCATTTAAAGAATAATAAACCACGAATTCACGAATTAGACGTAAAAACAAATAATTTTATCAATCCGGTTTTATTATTGAAAGCCTTAAAATCAGTGCATTTGTGGCAAAAAAAAAATCTAATAATTTATTCTCCAGATTCCAGCGACGTTTTCCCGTGAATAGCCGGTTGTCCGAAACTGTCCAGATTCACCATCGTAATGGCATCAACGGTAATAATCACGGCTTTGGTCATCACATTTCGCACTTCGCAACGCATGGTTATGGAAGTTTTTCCGAATTTAACGATATCCAGTCCGATTTCAATAATATCACCTTGTCGTGCCGAACTCATAAAATTGATTTCCGACATGAATTTGGTCACAATTCGGTTGTTTTTCAGGATGATAATCGAATACAATGCAGCTTCGTCATCAATCCAGGATAATAATTTTCCTCCGAATAACGTTCCGTTGGCGTTTAAATCTTCGGGTCTTACCCATTTTCTAGTTTGGTAGTTCATAACGCAAATTTCTGTAAGGACAAAGTTACAATTTCTTCGTGATCGAAAGCCATTTTCGGCAAATCTTTTACAGCAAACCAACCCGTTTCTTTGGCATCGTCGGCAGCAACCGCAATAGTATTGTCAGGAACAATTCCGAAATAAGCAACCGAAACCACATGACTTCTCGGATCGCGAAACGGTTTTCCGAAAGCGCCAACCTGTTCTAGATCAGTTACTCTTATTTGGGTTTCTTCTTCCAGTTCGCGAATGGCTGCGGCTTTTAAATCTTCGTTTTCATCCACAAAACCGCCCGGAAGCGCCCAACAGTCTTTAAAAGGCTCGTTCTTACGCTTTATTAAAAGCAGTTCGTAATCGCTTGATTTTCTTAGGATAACCGCATCTACGGTTACAAATATTTTGGAGGTTCTCATACTAAAAGTTTTCAACACTAAACTACTAATAACTTTTTAAATGCATCGACAATCGGCATTTCTTATTTAGTAATTTTAATTCAAAGGATAGGAACCATGGAAAATCGCGACACATTTCTTATTGATTTGAGAGGTGAACCTCTTGGAACGATTTCGGCTCAGTCTACCTCTGAAGAAGTTTTTCAGAACAGGACTTTACGACCTATACTGGTTTTACAGAACGAACTTTTTATTGAAGTTTTTCTGAATTATGCCATCAAACAGAAAAACGTCTTCTTTTCCCTGTCACCGGAAAAGAAAATGGCTTACATCGAAAACGTGATTCAGCGCGACATCAAATTCAGAAATTCATTAAAAGGAATCATTATCGGACTTTTTACGGTGGAGGAATACAAAGAATACATCCAAAACTCCTCAAACATCAACAAAAGAATGATGAACATGCTGATTGAACGTTTAAAAAGCCAGGTTCAGATTCTTACAGACGAGTAACCACAACCAAAAACAAATACCACTAACCGAAAAAGCTGTCGTACAAGGACAGCTTTTTCATTTATGCCTGATTTTCAGGTTAGTAAATACTTTCTCCGTTTAAGTTGGTTCCCAAAACTTCACTCATATAATCAAAAAAAGGTCGCATGGCCAAAAAGGTATTTACAACTTCCGCTTTAAAATTTTTGTCCGTTACTTCTTTGTCGGTGAATTTTCTGGAAATCAGATACTGTTTTTTTCGGATTAAGTCGATGGCCGGATGCTCTTTGTCAAACCCTTTGGGAGCTGTTTTTAACTCCTCGCCTTCCAGTTTGCCGAAAGTTTTTACGAAATTTTCATCGGAAATGATTGCTCTTATCTCACTGTCGTCCATTTCAAATTCTTTTCGGATACGGTTTAAATCTTCGGCATTGGGTTCCCAAAAACCGCCGCCTACAAAACTTCCGCCTGGTTCAATATGCAGATAATAACCGCCGCGCAACATCGGTTTGGTTCTTCCCAAAGCCACTCCGAAATTGGTTTTATAAGGCGATTTGTCTTTAGAAAAACGAACATCGCGATAGATTCTGAACATTTGGATTTTATCGATACTGTCGGTTTTGGATAAATCGGTTACAATTTCCATTGTAAAACTTTTGAACTCTTTTTCAAGTTGCTGAAATTCTGTCTTATTATCGGCAAACCACTCGCGGTTGTTGTTGTTTCTGAGTTTGGTAAGGAACTCTAAAGTTGCTTTTGAAACCATTTTTTTCTTTTAAAGATAATAATTCTTCATTAAAAATTCAGGCAGTACTATTGCTCGGTCTCATTTTTATGTTCAACAGCATCATCGTTGTTGTGGTGATTTTCTTCCCCTGAAACCGTAACATTTTCCCGAATTTCCGTGTGACGGATTTCACCACCAGAAGTCCCAACCGGTTTCGACAACACGGAAGAACCAAGCGCCAAAACCAAGGTTACAAAGGCAAAAACTTTCGCTTTTCCGTGATTTCGGATGGAAGTAATTAACGCTAAAAGGGAGACAGCGCCCGTCAGATAAAGCAGAATTGCTAATTTCTCTGCAATTTCTTCGTGCTCATGAATAAGGTTGTGAGCGATTCCTAAATCTTCGGCAATATCCTCTGCTCCTTCTCCGGTTCGCATGGCTACTAAACCCAAAATTGCTGTAATGATCAGCAAAACAAAAGCGGTATGCTGTACTGATTTGTTTTTCAGGATTATTCCGGCAAGTAAAATACCAAACCCGAAAATACTTCCGATAATCGGGAAATGGTTGAAAATCATGTGTAAATGTGCGTCGTTCATAATATTTATTTTTTAAAAATGAGTTTAAAAGTGGTTTTCTGATTGGTATTGCTTTCAATCTGTATGTTGATTTGCAGTAAATCACAAAGTTTTTTTACTATAGACAAACCCAAACCAACGCCTTTTACGGCCGTGATATCCGACGAATGGGATCTGAAAAAAGGACGGAACACCTTATCAATATCTTCTGTGGGAATTCCTGTCCCGGTGTTGGTGATCTGAAATTCAAGCTGATGTTCATTTTCAGCGGCACTCAGCATCACTTCTCCTTCTTTGTTACAGTATTTAAGAGCATTGGAAACCAGATTTGACAGGATAATCTGAAATTTATCGGGGTCTGTATGAATCTGAAAATCTTTCTCAAAATTCGTTTTTATGTTGATTTTATCGTTGGTAATCTTATCGGAAAACCGGGCAAGGGTTTCGAATGTCATGGTGTTTAAAGAAAAGGCTGTATTCCTGATATTGGCTTTTTGATTTTCAAACCGGGCAAGCAGCAACAGTTCGTCTACGAGATTATTGAGGCGGTCTACTTCTGAAATGCAAAAAATAATTTTCTTTTCATATTCTTCTTTTTCACGAGGTTTGCGTATTAATACTTCAAGTGTTCCTTTAATTACAGCTAACGGCGTTCTCAGCTCGTGGGAAGCATCCGAAGTGAATTGTTTTTCCCTTTCCACCGCACTTTCGATCCGGTCCAAAAGCTTGTTGATGTTTTCGGAAAGCGAGTAAATTTCGTCTTTATTTTTGGGAAGTTCCATCCTGTAACCCAGATTGTCTTTGGTTATTAAGCCGGAAGTCCTGATAATTTCGTTTACGGGCTGAATACTTCTTCCGGCAATAATTCTAGCAACCAGAAAAAGGACAATCAGAACAATCGGATACAGAATAAAAAGAATCGTTTTGAGGCTTTCCAGAAGCTGTAGAGGATGTTCAATCGACATGGCTATCAATAAGTAACCGACCTTTTTTTCTTTGTCAAAAATCGGTGTTTGGGAAAGCTTAATGTCCTGATGGTTAATCGTTGAATTTTTATAGGTTTTGGAAGAAATGTTTTCCTGAAATTCCAGATGTTCTTTTTTAAGGTTAGGAGACTTTTCAATTGTGCGCCCTTGTAAATCCGTGATCTGAACGAAAACCGGATTCAGGTTTACTACGTTATGTTCCTTTTCCTCCCACTCTTCTTTGTTTATCCAGACAATCTGTTTTCCGTTAAACTTCATCTCAGCCTGATGCATTTTGATTTCTTTTTCAATATCTTCTGTAACACTTTGAAAAACAAGATGTTTCACAGTCGAATAAACAGCAAAAAACACCACAAACACTAATAAGGCCGTGGAAATTATATAGTATAAAGCAATTCTGTTTTTAAAGGAAAGCTGCATTATTTAGGGTTTGCGTCATCAATCATGTAACCAACACCACGTATGGTTTTGATAAAATCGTCTTCTTTTTTTAAATTCATTTTTTTGCGGATCGCATTGATAAATACATCTATAACTCCGGTGTCGTATTCAAAATATATTCCCCAGACATCTTCAATAATATTATTTCGGGTACAAACACGGCCTTTATTTTCAATGAGATACTTTAATAATTCATATTCCCGCTGTGTAAATGCGATTTCTCTTTCTTCTACCAAAACTTTTCTTCGCAATACATCCAAAGTAACAGGGCCTAACTTTACAACTTCTTCTTTACTGTTATCCCGGAAGTGAATTTTAATCCGTTCCAGCAATTCTTCAAAACTGAACGGTTTTTTGATGTAATCGTTCGCACCGGCCTTCAAACCTTCAACCGTTTCCTGAACCGTATCTTTGGCGGTTAAAAACAAAATGGGCACTTTCCTGTTTTTCTCCCGTATTTTTTTACACACTTCCAATCCGGACATTTTAGGCATAAGCCAGTCTAAAAGCACCAGATCCGGCTTGTTAGCATTAAAAGCTTTTAACCCTGAATCGCCGTTGTTGGCCACTGTAACTTTATAATTTTCTTCCTCTAAACCTTGTTTCAAAAAACCGGAAATACCGGTTTCGTCTTCAATAATGAGAATGTGCATAATTAACGTTTGAAATGTACTACAATATAACGATTAATGACGAATTGGGAAACGAATCTTAAGCGAAATTTAAGCATCTATTATTCAGTGTTTTATAGGTTTACACCAGAATAATTGCCCTATGAAATTTTTAAAAAACACATATCCGTTTTACCTTATCGGAGTTTTTTACCTGATGGTAAACCTTGTGCTGAGAATTGTATTGCTATTCCACCCGTTAACTCAGGCAAATTATAAGCTAACGTTTGTTATCAGGATTTTACTGCTTGGAGCAGTTTCTGATTTCTTTATCTACCTGATTGCCGGTTCGGTATTGGTTTTATACCTGCTTTTTATATCGGACAGTAAATTTATCAAACCTTGGGGATATCTCATTTTCGGAATGTTGCTGTGCCTGTTGGTATACGTTTCATTTTTTAACACAATTCTGAATGAATATGGCGGTGTTATTCCGGAAATCGGCATAAGTCTGATTGGCCTGAAAACCTTTTTGTTCGGAATGCTGCTTTTTCTTCCAAAATACCGAAAATCAATTCGGTTGGCCTTGTACTCAATTGCCGTTTTTCTTTTTGTTCTTGTAATTATTCAGAATGCGGTAAGCGAATTTTTCTTTTGGAATGAATTCGGGGTACGCTACAATTTTATTGCCGTGGATTATCTGATTTACACCAACACCGTAATCGGTAACATTATGGAATCGTATCCGGTTTTACCGCTTTTTGCAGGAATTGGCGTAATTGCTTTGGTTTCCACTTTTATAATCGTCAGAAAGTCTAAAAGTTTTCTTGACCATCTTCCTACCTTTGAAGAAAAACTGAAAACAACCTTTGCTTACGCCGTAATGTTTGTTGCAGCGCTGTACGCTGTTCCGTTTTTCGCAAAATATGAAAATTCGCAGAACGTTTTTAATAACGAGTTGCAGGCTAACGGGCTTTATAAATTCTATACAGCCTTTAACAGCAGCGAATTGGATTACCTGAAATTTTACCATACCATTCCTGAAAATGAAGCGTATACGCTGCTTAGGCATGATATTCACAGTCATTCGAATAATTCCACTTTTCGTCCTGTAATCAATAAGCAGCCGGAAATTCATAAAAATGTGGTACTGATTACGGTGGAAAGTTTAAGTGCCGATTTTATGAAAACCTACGGCAACGAAAAGAACATAACCCCTTTTCTGGATGAGCTTGCTTCGGAAAGCCTGCTGTTTTCGAATTTATACGCTACTGGTAACAGAACCGTCAGAGGCTTGGAGGCATTAACACTGTGCATTCCTCCGACAGCGGGCGAAAGCGTTGTGAAAAGGCTTGACAATAAAAACAAATTTTCAACGGCTTCAGTATTTAAAAGCAAGGGATATCAGGTAAAATACCTTTATGGCGGCGATGCATTTTTCGATAATATGCATGATTTTTTTACCGGCAACGGTTATACGGTTGTGGATAAAAAATCATTTTCGAAAGAAGAAATTACTTTTTCCAACGTTTGGGGCGTTTGCGATGAAGACATGGCACATAAAGCCATTCGGGTGATGAATGACGAAGCCAAAAGTGGGAAACCGTTTTTTAACCATTGGATGACCGTAAGCAACCACCGTCCTTTCACCTATCCCGAAAATAAAATCGACATTCCGTCCGATTTCAAATCGCGTGAAGGCGGCGTAAAATACACCGATTATGCCCTGCGTCAATTTTTTACAGAAGCAGCAAAACAGCCCTGGTTTAAGAAAACCGTTTTTGTCATTGTTGCTGATCATTGCGCTTCCAGTTCCGGAAAAACAGAATTGCCTCTGGAAAAATACAGAATTCCGGCGATGATTTATGCGCCGGGGTTTGTCAAACCTAAAAAATACACAGAGCTGATGTCGCAAATTGACATCATGCCGACAGTTTTCGGATTGCTCAACTTTACTTATAACAGTAAATTTTACGGTCAGGATGTTTTTAAACCGGATTACAGTCCCAGAGCCTTTATTGCAACGTATCAGGATTTAGGACTGATAAAAGATAATGTTCTGACGGTTATTTCACCTGTTAAAAAGATCAGACAGTTTGAATTGGTGCCGCAAAAATCAGATTGGGACATAGCGGTTCGGTACGATGAAAAACCAATCCGAAAAATAAGAAAAGATTTGGTGATTAAAACCGTTGCGTATTATGAAACGGCTTTCGAAATGCTAAAAAGTAAAAAATATCAGCGTTTTAACAATTAAAGCAATCCGTTATACTTTCTGATAAACCATTCTGCAGCTAAAGAAGCAGCGAGGATTACCAGCAGCCAAACCCAGTCTATCAATGGTGTTTGTCTGATTATAGCTTTTTCAACAGGTTTATACGTTTCATTTTTAGACAGAATATCAATCAGTTGGTCAATCTGGTTTGGATAATACGCTTTTCCTTCTGTATTGGAAGCCAACTGGTTCAGACGGCTTACATCCGGATTGATGAACTGTTTTTCGATTTCAAAATCAAGCACCTGGAAACTTCCGGAATATTGCGTTTTGGAATTGTTTTCTTTAACGGTAAAACTGTAAACACCGTGTTCCAGACCGTCCAGATTTACTTTGTATTCATTATTGCCTTTTAAGAAATCGTATGATTTTACAGCTTTGGTCTGATTGTTCTTCAGTTGAATAGTTAATCGTGCATTTTCGTCAAATTCATAGTTTTTATTGAAATACTGCGCTGAAATTTCGATGGTTTCACCGGAATTGTAAAAACTGTCGTGGGTAACCACCAGAGATTTTTTGGCTGCATTAGAGGCCAGATACTGAATGATTTTATCCGTAAAAATGTCGAAATTTTCAAAGGATTTGGTTTTGAGGTGGCTTTCCATACGCCATTTCCAGATGTTCTCGCCAAAAAGAAAAGCATTTCTGTGCAACCCATTTTCCGAAAAAGCAAGCAGCGGATTTTCAGTAGCAAGATTTCGGACTTTCGATTTTAAAAGCGTATTGGCGTTTCCTTTCAGCGAAATCGTTCCGAACGGATGCTCTAAAGGCGGAAATTGCTCAAACCCAATATCATCTAAAGCAAACGAATTGAACTGCGGGTTAAACTCCGCCGTGTAATCTTCTTTAAGACCGGAAACCTTACACTGCACCTGATTCTGATATTGATTCAGCAGGTTAAAATCCGTGTTCATTCCGGTAATTACAAAACTGTTAAGCTGGAGTTTCTGATTCTGTTCCAAAACGGTTCTGAACTGTGCATCGGGCTGATATAAAATCAAAACATTGTAATCTTGTAACGATTTGATTTCGTTTGGTTTAACAATGGTTACTTTGCGCTGTTGATTAGCTTCAATAGAGCGTTTTAAAGCGCTTAAATCCGGATGATTAACCGATGAAATTAAAGCGATTTCAGAACGCTGATCGATGATTTCAACGGCAAAATTCTTAACGTTATTGTATTGATTTTTCTCTTTTTCCGAAGACGAAATAACAGCTTTAAAAGACTGTACGCCTACCTTATCCGCATTGAGTAAAACCGAAACCGCCTGCGCTTTTTTGGCCGGTGAAAATGAAATATTCTGTTTGTGAAGGGTTGCATTTCCCTGTTGTATGCTGAAGGTTGCGTTTACCGGTTTGGTTCCGCTGTATTGCAGAAATACTTCTACAGGGAATTTGTTTTTCAGAAAAGCGTATTTGTTTACATTCAACTGATTGATTTTCAGATCTAAGAACGTAGTAGTGTCACCCAAAACCAGCGGATAAACCGTTGTATTCTGTTGAAAGCTGTACACGTAATCATTCCCAATCGTCTGATTTCCATCGGTTAAAAGCACCACCGGATAATGCTGATTTCTGTAAAACTGCTTCAGATTTTGCGCAACCTGATCGATATGGGTTTGCTTTCCTTTAAAATCCAATTCGTTACCGGTGTGAAAATCAGCATCAAAACGGTACAATTGTACTTCGTATTTATCTTTCAGGGAATTGCTTTTCGATAATTTCTCAGCAAGTTCTTTGGCTAAAGTCTCCTGCCCTAACTCCTTGACAGATTGGGAATTATCCACCACAATTGGCAATGGCGTTTTGATTACTTCGTATGTCTTTCGGGAAATAATCGGATTGATTAACAACACAAAAACCGAAAACAGCGAAATAAAACGCAAAAAAGCCAAAAAGCGATTTACTTTCGATTCGCTTTTGGCTTTGTATAAATATTGGTAAAACGACAAACCGGCAGCAATCAATACGGATACTACTAACAGTAAAATTGTGCTTGTTGTCATTTTTGATTGTTTTTTTAGGTCATTCGTTCCGAAAAACGGATAACGCAGATTATGTTAACATTCCGCCGTCTACGTTGATTACCTGACCGGTAATATAAGCACTCATGTCACAAGACAGGAATACACAGGCGTTTGCTACGTCTTCCGGAGTTCCGCCACGTTTTAAAGGAATGTTTTCTCTCCAGCCTTTTACTACGTCTTCGTTTAATTTTGCAGTCATTTCCGTTTCAATAAAACCTGGTGCAATTACGTTACAACGGATATTTCTGGAACCTAATTCCAAGGCTACGGATTTCGAGAAACCAATTACACCCGCTTTAGACGCCGCGTAATTCGTTTGCCCGGCATTTCCTTTCACACCAACTACCGAACTCATGTTGATAATGGAACCCGCACGGTTTTTCAGCATAATTTTCTGAACCGCTTTGGTCATGTTGAAAACAGATTTCAGGTTTACGTCGATAACCGAATCAAAATCTTCTTCTGAGATACGCATCAACAAATTATCTTTGGTAATTCCGGCGTTGTTGATTAATATGTCTACGTTTCCGAATTCTGCGATAACGTCGTCTACCAGTTTTTGAGCTTCGTTAAAATCAGCAGCGTTGGACTGGTATCCTTTGGCTTTTACACCTAAAGCTGTCAATTCATTTTCCAATTCCTGGGCCGCAGCAGCGGATGAACTGTATGTAAAAGCAACATTAGCTCCGTTTTTGGCAAATACCTCGGCAATTCCTCTTCCGATTCCTCTGCTCGCTCCGGTTATGATGGCGGTTTTTCCTTCTAATAATTTCATATTTTGTTTAGTTTGTTCGGTTTTACAAGGAAACAAATATATTATTTTACAAGCGAAGATAAAACTATTTGCTGCAAGATTTTATCCACATTTCATCTTGATAAACCATCCTGATAACCAATAACAAATTGTGTAACAGAATTTTACCTTGTTTATGCTCTTTAACGTTTTTTTCTTCACTTTAAAAGAGTTCCTTGTCAGATATAAACTATAGTTTTAAATTTATGGTTGAATTGATACCACAATTTAATTTATCTGTCATTATCCACTTCTGTGACAGTGTTTTACTAGACTTCCAGACGATTTACACCTGAAGCTATTGTTTATTAAGTATTTGATAAAGTTTAGTCGATATGAAAAAGTTATTGGTTTTGTTAATTGCCCTTATGGCGTTAACATCGTGCTCTAAAGAAGAAGGATACGGAGGATTAGCCTCGATTAGCGGCAAAGTATACGCTAAAGATTATAATTCCAGCGGTACATTGGTTTCAGAAGGCTATCTGGCCGGAATGAAAGTGTACATCAGTTCTCATGACGGGAATTCCTTTTATGATGATGTAGACACGTATCCGGACGGCTCGTTCAAATTTGACTTTCTCCATAAAGGCACTTATGATGTTTGGGTAATCGGGGATTGTGATTATTGTCCTTGGGATCAGGTTTATGTGCTGAAAACCATTGAAGTAACCTCCAAAAAAGAAGATGTTGTTGTAGAAGATTTTGTGATTTCAATTTAAAAACCATGCTAGAAAATTTTACTTCCAGACTTGCTTCACTTAAACCGGTTTCAATTGATAAAATAGAAAATGTCGCATTGTTAAACCGGGTTGACCGCAAATTCGTCCTTACCGAAGACGAACTGGAAAGTATTATTCCTTGCCTTGTCGACAATTATTACATACTGGAAATTAACGATATACGGATTTTTTCCTATGAAAATAATTATTTCGATACTCCGGATTTACAGTTTTTCCGTGATCATCATAACGGATATGTTAACCGCATAAAGGTTCGTACCCGAAAATATGTGGAAACGGATATGTGCTTTTTCGAAATCAAGAAGAAAGAAAAAGTGGAACGTACCAACAAGCACAGGGAATCTGTCCCGGAAATGTTTTCGGATATCGACCAGGAACGCATTAACATAATACAGTATTATTCCAATAAAAATATCAAGGAAGTCCATTTGGTGCTGAAGAATAACTTTCATCGCGTAACGCTGGTTAACAATTCCTTTACGGAAAGAGTTACTATTGATATGGATTTGCATTTTATGGACGATAAAAAAGAGGTAGACTTTGGAAGAATTGCCATAGTGGAAATCAAACAGGATAAAAACTCCCAAGGCTCGCCTTTAACCAGATTTTTGAAACAGAACACCATCCGGAAACAAAATATCAGCAAATACATTTACGGCGTGATTTCTCTGAACGATTCCGTGAAGAAAAACAACTTCATGCCCATGATTAAAAAAATAAACAAACTTCAGCATTATGGAACTAATGGACGATAATACTCTAATGGCTGGCCTTAACGCCTCCGATTTTATCTGCCGGGCAATCATTGATGCTGTGTCAATTTTGTTGTTGGTATGTATTTATTATCCAAAGCATAAAAACAAAGATTTTATTTTTACTTTCTTCTTATTTAACATTGTCAATTTTCTGATATGCAGTTTGTTAGCTGCGGCAAAAATTAAAATTGCGTTTGCTTTTGGGCTGTTTGCCATGTTTTCCATTATCCGTTACAGAACGATTGCCATTTCCATTAAAGATATGGGCTATTTCTTCGTTTGTGTTGCCATGGCCATGCTGAATTCATTGGCTGCGGTAGATAATTATCAGCTGCTGATTGCCTGTAATGTTCTTGTACTGTTTTTAACTTTTGTGTTAGAGCGATTGGATTTTCTTAAAAATGAAAACGCTAAGGAAATCGTTTACGACAGAATTGATTATATCAAACCCGATTATAACGATCAGCTTTTGGAAGATTTAACCGAAAGAACCGGTTTAAAAATACACCGTGTTGAAATTATTTCCATTGATTATCTGAAAGATACCGCTTTGTTACGAGCCTTTTATTACGCCAAAGAAAGTGAAAACAACTTGCCTAATTCGGAAGACAATGACTAAGAAGTTCTTTGTAATATGGCTGTTAATGTGTCCTCTTGTGGTTTTGGGTCAGGAAAACACAGATCTGCAGTTGCGCATGGTGCCTTCCGTAAGTTATAAGTTTACTAAAAAATGGGGCGTTGCCGTCGCGTATCGTTACGATATTTATAAAGATTTGCAGGAATTTAAATCGAGTATGTTTCAGGGGGAAATTCGTTACGATCTTTCGAAAAAGTTTCGTTTGGAAACCGGATATCGCTTCCGGACCTCTTATACCGAAGACCAGCATCGGATTTATGGAGGATTGCGTTACGATCAGGAAATCATAACCGGTCTGAAAATTTTCCTTGCGACAAAATACCAATTTTCAACCGGCAGTTTTGATAAAGAATATATGGCCATTTACGACAGACCAAACCATGTTCTCAGAGAAGATTTAAGTTTTGAATACACCATTCCGCAAACAAAACTCTCTTTGTCTGTGGGAACCGAATTTTTTATCAAACAGGATAACACAACAAAAGAATGGGAACTGAACCGTATCCGTTCATCTTTCGGAATCGATAACAAATTCAAATACGGAAATACCGTCGGCATTGGCATCTTCTACGACGACAAAACAAATCCCCGAAAAGAAGACCGCATCGTTTTGGTTACAAAATACAATCTTTCCATTGATGACATGATTAAAAAAATCAGGAAGGAAAGACTTAAAAAAGAAGAAAAAAAATAAGCCCTACATTATGCAGGGCTTATTCTTATATAGTTTAAAACTTGAGATTATCCCAAAACTTCTTTCACTTTTTTACCAATTTCAGCCGGAGAATCAACCACGTGGATTCCATTCTCTCTCATGATGCGTTTTTTAGCTTCCGCTGTATCATCTGCACCACCAACGATGGCTCCTGCGTGACCCATTGTACGTCCTTTTGGAGCTGTTTCACCGGCGATGAAACCTACAACCGGTTTTCTGTTTCCGTCAGCTTTAACCCAACGTGCAGCATCTGCTTCTAATTGTCCACCGATTTCACCAATCATGATGATTAATTCCGTTTCAGGATCGTTCATTAACAACTCAACGGCTTCTTTTGTAGTAGTTCCGATGATTGGATCTCCACCGATTCCGATAGCTGTTGTGATACCAAAACCTTGACGAACCACCTGATCAGCAGCTTCATACGTTAAAGTTCCTGATTTAGAAACGATACCAACTTTTCCTTTTTTGAAAACGAAACCTGGCATGATACCAACTTTAGCTTCTTCAGGTGTAATTACACCCGGACAGTTAGGACCAACTAAACGACAGTCTCTTGTTTTGATGTAATCGTATGCTTTAATCATATCTGCAACAGGAATTCCCTCTGTAATACAAATGATTACTTTGATTCCAGCGTCTGCAGCTTCCATAATCGCATCGGCAGCAAAAGCAGGCGGAACGAAAATGATAGAAGTATCTGCACCAGCCTGATCTACAGCATCTTTAACGGTGTTGAAAACCGGACGGTCTAAGTGCATTGTACCACCTTTTCCAGGAGTTACACCACCAACAACGTTTGTTCCGTATTCAATCATTTGGGAAGCGTGGAATGTTCCTTCACTTCCTGTAAATCCCTGAACAATTATTTTAGAATTCTTATTAACTAAAACACTCATGATATAGTTTTTAATGTTGTTTTTAAAATTGCATTGCAAAAATAGACTTTTGAAAGAAATATCTAAAGTATTTTACAATAAACTTTTGAAGATTTTTATGGAAATTTAACCCAACTGACTCATTTGGTAGCCACGGAATAATTTACCGTCTTTCACTTCCCAAAGCGTTACAAAATGTGCTAAAACTTCTTCCTCATTCGGATTTTCTATTGGCGTGACAAAATAAGTATAGCGCGCCATAACGCTGCCGTTTTCTTCCAAAATATGAGAAATACTGATACGGGACGAACTGTACGAACGTTTCATTTCATTCGCAAGCTCCACTAAATCGCTTTTAGTCATTTTGAGAAATCCTTTGGAGCTGTGCCAGTCGAATTCCATTTCATCGTGAAGAAAACGTTTTATCGCGTCGCTGTTTCGTAACGCATCCGATTGATAAAACTCCGTAACGAGTTCTTTAGCCATCATTCTTGTTGAGTTTGTTTAATATTTCAGGAATTTTTTTAACGTTGGCAAGTTGTTTCAGCTTTTCGCGGGATTCTTCAATTGGTGTACCGAAATAAATCTTTCCGCCTTCAACAGATTTGGTCACTCCGGTTTGCCCTAAAATCACGGCTTTTTCACCAATGGTGATTCCGCTGGTAGTTCCTACCTGTCCCCAAAGGGTAACTTCATTTTCAATGATTACACAACCTGCAATACCGGTTTGGGCTGCAATCAAACATTTTTTTCCGATTACGGTATCGTGCCCCACATGCACCTGATTGTCCATTTTGGTTCCTTCGCCAATGGTTGTATCGCCGGTAACACCTTTGTCTATAGTACACAATGCTCCGATTCCGACATTGTCTTCGATAATCACACGACCTCCGGACAATAACTGATCGAAACCTTCGGGACGTTTTTTATAATAGAAAGCGTCTGCTCCGATTATGGACCCGGCGTGAATGATTACATTATCGCCAATTACCGTATTGTCATAAACCGAAACATTGGAATGAATAATACAGTTTTTACCAATGAAAACATTATGTCCGATGAAGCAATTAGGCTGAATCACAGTGCCCTCGCCTACTACTGCAGAATCGGAAACCGAAACACCGGCAGCGGTAAACGGTTTGAAATGTCGGGTTAATTTATTGAAATCGCGAAACGGATCGTCGGAAATCAGCAAAGCTTTGCCTTCCGGACAATCTACTTTCTTATTGATTAAAACAATGGTTGCGGCAGATTCCAATGCTTTGTCGTAATATTTCGGATGATCGACAAAAACGATATCACCCGGTTCCACTACGTGAATTTCATTCATTCCGTGTACCGGAAACAAAGCATCGCCAACAAAATCACTTTGGATAATGTCGGCGATTTCTTTTAAGGTATGTATTTTGGGAAACTTCAAGGTTTCTGAGCTTAATTATTCTTTAACACGCTCCATGTAAGAACCTGTAGCTGTGTCAATTTTGATTTTATCTCCTTCATTGATAAACAAAGGCACATTGATTTGCGCTCCGGTTTCTACTGTTGCAGGTTTTGTCGCGTTGGTAGCGGTATTTCCTTTAACTCCCGGTTCTGTGTACGTTACTTCCAAAACAACGGATGCCGGCATATCTACCGATAAAGGCGCTTCGGTTTCCGCATTAATCTGAACCATAACGTTTGTGCCTTCTTTTAACAATTCCGGAGCGTCCAAAATATCTTTGTTTAAGGAAATTTGTTCGAAAGTTTCAGTATTCATGAAATGGAAGTCATTTCCTTCGGCATATAAATACTGGAATGTATGTGTCTCTACACGAACTACATCAATTTTATGTCCTGCCGAAAACGTGTTATCCAACACTTTTCCGTTGGTTAAACTTTTAAGTTTGGTTCTTACGAAAGCCGGTCCTTTTCCTGGTTTTACGTGTAAGAACTCAACGATTTTGTAAATATCGTGGTTAAATTTAATGCACAATCCGTTTCTGATATCTGCTGTAGTTGCCATTTATGTATTTAATTATTTGAATTTATTATTTGTTTTCGTTTTCGATTAAAATCCGCCTCCGGTATAACCTTTCATAATTCCTCTTGAAGAATTACGGATGAACATAATGATTTCATCGCGCTCCGGTGTTGCTTCCATTTCGGCTTCAATGATACTTAAAGCCTGTGTGGTATTATAGTTTTTCTGATACAAAATTCGGTAAATATCCTGAATTTCCCTGATTTTTTCCGGAGAAAATCCTCTTCTTCTCAAACCTACCGAGTTGATTCCCACATAAGAAAGCGGTTCTTTTGCAGCTTTCGTAAACGGCGGTACATCTTTACGGACAAGCGAACCACCGGAAATCATAGCGTGATCACCAATATGAATGAACTGATGAATCGCAGCCAATCCTCCGATGACAGCAAAATCTCCAACAATAACGTGCCCGGCCAATGCTACACCATTTACGATGATGGCATTATCCCCGATATGACAGTCGTGTGCAATGTGAGCGGTTGCCATAATCAGACAGTTCTTTCCGATCTTGGTTTGTCCTGACGCAATTGTTCCTCTATTGATGGTAACACATTCTCTTACAGTGGTATTATCACCAATTATTGCAAGTGATTCTTCACCACCGAATTTCAAATCCTGAGGAATTGCTGAAATAACAGCTCCCGGAAATATATTACAGTTCTTACCGATTCTTGCGCCCTCCATAATGGTTACGTTTGAACCGATCCAGGTTCCTTCGCCAATCTCCACATTGTTATGAATGGTTGTGAAAGGCTCAATCACCACATTTTTGGCAATTTTTGCACCCGGATGAACGTATGCTAAAGGTTGATTCATAATTCTTTTTTTAGTTCTTTTTTACAATTTGCGCCATTAATTCGGCTTCTGTAACTAATTTACCGTTCGCGTACGCACTGGCCTGCATGTGACAGATTCCGCGACGGATTGGCGATAATAACTCTAATTTAAAAATTAAAGTATCGCCCGGTAACACTTTATGTTTGAATTTAACATTGTCGATTTTCATGAAATACGTCAAGTAATTCTCCGGATCCGGAACCGTACTTAAAATTAAGATTCCTCCGGTTTGCGCCATGGCTTCAATAATCAGAACACCTGGCATAACCGGCGCTCCAGGAAAGTGCCCTACGAAAAACTGCTCGTTCATGGTAACATTTTTCAGTCCCACCACATGAGAATCAGACATTTCAAGAATTTTATCCACCAAAATAAACGGATAACGGTGCGGTAACATCGACTGAATCTTTGTTACATCCATTAACGGCTCCTTGTGTAAATCGTACACCGGAACGTGATTTTTTTGCTCGTTTTTGATAATCTTCGACATTTTTTTAGCGAACATCGTGTTTACAAAATGCCCAGGTTTGTTAGCAATTACTTTTCCTTTAATGCGTGTACCGATTAAAGCCAGATCCCCGACAACATCTAACAATTTGTGACGTGCTGCTTCGTTAGGATAATGCAGGGTAAGGTTATCTAAAATTCCGTTTGGTTTTACACTGATGGAATCTTTGCCGAAAGCCACTTTCAAGCGCTCCATGGTTTCCGGTGAAATTTCTTTGTCAACGTAAACAATCGCGTTGTTTAAGTCTCCGCCTTTAATTAACCCGTGCTCCAACAAGCCTTCCAGTTCGTGTAAGAAACTGAAAGTACGACAATCCGCGATTTCATCCTTAAATTCCGAAATCGATTTCATGGTCGCATTCTGCGTTCCTAAAACTTTGGTTCCGAAATCCACCATGGCAGTTACCTGATAATCATCAGCCGGAATTACGGTGATTTCGCTTCCGGTTGCCTCATCGGTAAAAGAAATAACTTCTTTCACAACATATACGGAACGATCGGCTTCCTGCTCTACCACTCCTGCTTTTTCAATGGCTTCAACGAAATATTTCGCAGAACCATCCATAATTGGCGGTTCTGATGCGTTTAATTCGATAATAACATTATCAAGATCACAACCCACTAAAGCTGCTAAAACGTGTTCTGAGGTTTGAATCTTAACCCCTAATTTTTCAAGGTTTGTCCCGCGTTGAGTCGTTACCACATAATTGGCATCGGCTTCAATTACCGGCTGGCCTTCCAAATCTACACGTACAAAAGTGAATCCGTTGTTTACCGATGCAGGTTTAAAAGTCATTTTTACATTCTGACCTGTGTGCAGTCCTACTCCTTCTAATGTAATTTCGCTTTTAATGGTTTTTTGCTTAACCATGGTTTTTGTTATTTAAGTTTTAGTTTGTTTCTTTTTTGTTTTTTTTCAGCTGATGCAATTCATCAACGATTTTCGGTAAATTTTTGAAATGTACATACGATTTGTTAAAATCGCTGTAACCCAGAGCCGGACTTCCCTGAATCGCTTCTCCGTCTTTTACATTTCTTCCTACTCCGGATTGCGCCTGAATCCGCACGTTATTACCGATTGTGATATGGCCGACAATTCCAACCTGCCCGCCGATGATACAATTTTTTCCGATTTTGGTAGAACCCGCCACTCCGGTTTGGGAAGCAATTACGGTATTCTCACCTATTTCCACATTGTGGGCTATCTGAATCTGATTGTCTAATTTCACGCCTTTTCGGATGATTGTTGAACCCAATGTAGCTCTGTCGACTGTCGAACAGGAGCCGATTTCCACATTGTCTTCAATGATTACATTTCCGATTTGCGGTACTTTGGAATAGGTTCCGTCTTCCTGAGGAGCAAAACCAAATCCGTCTGACCCGATAATTGTTCCGGAATGAATGGTACAGTTTTTACCGATTTCCGATTCGGAATAAATCCGCACACCGGCAAATAAAACCGTTCCGTCTCCGATGGTTACATTGTCGCCAATAAAACTGTTCGGATAAATTTTTACATCGTTACCAATCGTAACATTTTTTCCGATATAGCAAAAACTCCCTAAATACAGGTTTTCACCGTAAGTAACGTTTTCGGAAATAACGGAAGGCTGCTCAATACCCGATTTCATTAACTTTACCTGATTGTAATACTCTAAAAGCTTAGAAAACGCTTTATAGGCATCTTCTACTTTTATTAAAGTGGTAAAAAGTTCCTGTGTAGGTTCAAAGGTATTGTTAACGATGGTAACGGTTGCCTGAGTTGTATATATGAAATTCAGGTATTTAGGATTCGCCAAAAAAGTAAGTGAACCTTCTGTTCCTTCTTCTATTTTTGCCAGTTTGTAGACTTCTGCCGAAGGGTTTCCCACGACTTCCCCGCCTAAAATACCTGCTATTTGTTCTGCTGTAAACTTCATCTTTGCAAAAATATAAAATTTAATTAAATTTTAACTTTCCAAAAGCACTTTTGGGAAGCAAATAAAATATTTGGTAACGGGTTTTGACAGTGCTTTCAGATGCAACTGATCTGACGCTTCCACCACATCTTCAATGGTTCTGTCCTTCTTTAAAATATGAATCGGCTCACTGGATTTGTTATAGGCCTGATTTTTCAGTTTTCCTTTAAAAACGAAGTATTCCGCTTCTTTTTCCGAAAGCTGATACTTGTGCATATAACGGGTTTTCAATTCATTTAATTGTACTTTGCCTATTTTGTCTTCCGCTATCTGAATCTTCAGTAAATCACGGTTGATAATCATGCTGCTCAGATTTGACAGTACATAATCGTCATGAAACTGCCACGATTTTATAGCGCTGACGATGTCAAAATCGTCCAATAAGGCGAATCGTTTTAAAATATCGGCATTGAAATCGTCTAAAGTGACGCGGTTTTGCATGAAATATTGTAAAGGCTCGCTGCAAGGAAGCACCACTCCTTTTTGTGTAAGTTCTTTGGCGCGCTTGAGAATTTTGGTAAGAATCAGTTCGGCGACAACGCTTGTTTTGTGAAGATAAGCCTGCCAATACATTAAGCGTCTGGCAACCAGAAACTTTTCTACGGAATAAATGCCTTTTTCTTCAATTACCAAGACATCATTTTCAACATTCATCATCTGAATCAGACGTTCGGAATTAATGTTTCCCTCAGCCACGCCGCTGTAAAAACTGTCGCGCTTTAAATAATCCATCCGGTCCATATCCAATTGACTTGATATCAGTTGCAGCATAAACTTTCTGTGATAATCGCCTCTGAATATTTTAATGGCTAACGACAATTTTCCGTCAAAATCTTCATTCAGTTGATTCATAAACAATTGCGAAATCTCTTCATGATGCACGTCTTCCACAATACTGTGTTCCATAGCGTGTGAAAAAGGCCCGTGACCGATGTCGTGCAGCAAAATGGCAATGTAAAGAGCGGTTTCTTCATCGGAGGATATTTCCACTCCTTTAAAACGTAAAGTCTGAACCGCTTTCTGCATCAAATGCATACAGCCCAAAGCATGATGAAAACGGGTATGATGGGCGCCCGGATATACCAAATACGACATTCCCATCTGCGATATTCTCCGCAGACGCTGAAAATAAGGATGCTGAATTAAATCGTAAACTAAAGTATTCGGAATGGTTATGAAACCATAAATTGGATCGTTGAGAATTTTAAGCTTGTTAATCTGGCTCACTTAATAATGTATTTACTACAAATATAATTATTTTTAGCTTTTATGAAAGTACGGATAAAATACGGAAGCAATCCAATAATTTTTACAATAATTTTAACCACTATCCGTTCATAAAAGTATAAATTGCACATTAATTTGAATCCGCACACTATGAGCCAAATAAAAATACTTTGGGTAGACGATGAAATCGACTTGCTGAAACCACATATATTATTCCTTGAAAAGAAAGGATACCACGTAACCACTTGTAATAACGGTCAGGACGCCATTGAATTGTTCGATACGGATAATTTCGATATTGTTTTTCTTGATGAAAACATGCCCGGATTAAGTGGTTTAGAAACGCTTTCCGAAATCAAAGAAAAAAAATCGGCCACACCGGTAATTATGATTACCAAGAGTGAAGAGGAATATATCATGGAAGAAGCAATCGGTTCTAAGATTGCAGATTATCTTATAAAACCGGTAAATCCGAATCAGATTCTACTGAGTTTGAAGAAGAATCTGGACCATTCACGATTGGTTTCCGAAAAAACGACTTTAGATTACCAGAAAGAATTCCGCAAAATAGCTATGGATATGGCTATGGTGAATTCCTATGAAGACTGGGTTGAATTGTACAAAAAACTGTTGTTCTGGGAGATCGAACTGGAAAACATCGAAGACCAGAGTATGGTGGAAATTCTTGAAAGCCAGAAACTTGAGGCTAATTCTCAATTTGGTAAGTTTATTGAGAAAAATTACGAAAAATGGTTTACTTCCGAAGATAACCGTCCGTATTTATCGCATGAAATTTTTAGAAAATTAGTGGTTCCGGAAATCCGCAAAAAAGACAAACCGATTCTTTTTGTGGTCATTGATAATTTGCGTTACGACCAATGGAAAGCCTTTGAAAACGTGGTGAACAACCATTACAAACTGGAAAAAGAGACGAGTTACTTCTCCATCCTTCCGACTGCCACGCAATACGCCAGAAACGCTATATTTTCAGGGTTAACACCTTTGGAAATGGAGAAAAATTATCCGCAATACTGGAAAAATGATGTGGACGATGGCGGAAAAAACCTTTTTGAAGGTGAATTTCTTACCGAACAATTAAAACGTTTGCGCATTGACATCAAACAGGAATATTATAAAATTACCAATTTCAAAGACGGTAAAAAGTTAGTGGACAACTTCAAAGGCTTGAAAGGCAACGATTTAACAACCGTAGTTTACAATTTTGTAGACATGCTTTCCCATGCTAAGACAGAAATGGATGTTGTTAAAGAGTTGGCTTCCAATGATAAAGCGTACCGTTCGTTAACGTTAAGCTGGTTTAGAAATTCACCATTGCTGGAAATCATACAATTGGCACAGCAACAAGGTTTTAGACTAATTTTAACAACCGATCACGGAACGATAAACTGTAAAAACCCGTCCAAAGTGATCGGCGACAAAAACACTAGTTTAAATCTCCGTTACAAAACCGGCCGAAGCCTAACCTACGAAGACAAGGACGTTTATGCGGTAAAAGATCCTAAAAAAATCGGCTTACCGGCCATCAACATGAGCAGTTCTTTCATTTTTGCCAAGAATGATTTGTTCCTGGCGTATGTGAACAACTTCAACCATTATGTGAGTTATTACCGCAACACTTATCAGCACGGTGGTATTTCGTTAGAAGAAATGATCATCCCGTTTTTGGTGTTCGAACCGAGATAAATCAGGGCTTTGTAACTGATTTTTAGAATTGTAGGAATTAGTCTTTGAATTTAGGTAGTTTTTACTACATTTGAAAGCGAAGATTAATTCCTCTTTTTTATATATGACTGACCAATTCCAAATTACCTTTTCCTTAGACGAAATTAAGGATGTGGCCCGTAAAATTTTATCACAGCCGCTAAAAAAAGTAATTACGTTTCATGCCGAAATGGGTGTCGGAAAAACAACGCTTATCAAGGCACTTGCAGAACAATTGGGCGTTCAGGATATGACTTCGAGTCCTACTTTTTCATTAGTAAACGAATATGAAACTGCAGACGGAGAAATCGTGTATCACTTTGATTTGTATCGGTTAAATTCGGAAGAAGAAGCCTACGACATGGGAATTGACGAATATTTTTATTCCGGAAACTGGTGCTTCATCGAATGGCCGGAAAAAACACCCAACCTGATTCCTTTGGATCATGCGGCAATCCATATAAAACAGTTGCCAAACGGTAATCGAATTTTGACGCTTAAATAAAATATTCGTTTGTTAATTTTTTGTAACTTGTCCAAAACAATCACAACACCATCATGCCGATAACACCTTTTACTTCGCAACAGTTAATTCCGCAGGAAGAAAAGCTGGAAATAATGAAACACAAAAGCCAGCTTTTTATTGGTATTCCTAAAGAAACTTGTTATCAGGAACGTAGAATTTGTTTAACTCCCGATGCTGTGAATTCACTTACCTATCACGGTCACAGGGTTTTACTGGAAGCCGGAGCCGGTCTAAGTTCCAGTTATTCAGACAAAGAGTACAGCGATGCCGGTGCGGAAATCACCAGCGATACCAAAAAAGTTTTCAGTTGTCCGATGATTTTAAAAGTAGAACCGCCTACTTTGGAAGAAATCGAGATGATTAACCCGCAAACGATTGTAATTTCGGCGCTTCAGATAAAAACACAGAAAAAAGCCTATTTTGAAGCTTTAGCAACCAAACGCATTACTTCATTAGCCTTTGAATTTATAAAAGACGAAGACGGTTCCTACCCTGCTGTCCGGTCCCTTTCCGAAATTGCAGGAACGGCCTCGGTACTGATTGCCGCCGAATTAATGATTAACCAATCCATCGGAAAAGGGCTGCTTTTCGGAAATATTACCGGAGTGCGTCCTACGGAAATTGTCATTTTGGGTTCCGGAACGGTTGCGGAATATGCGGCCAGAACGGCCTTAGGTTTAGGAGCAAGCGTAAAAGTTTTCGATAATTCCATTACAAAACTCCGCAGGTTACAAAATTCTTTGAATCAGCCGATTTTTACTTCCACCATTCAGGAAAAATCTCTTTTAAAATCGCTGATGCGTTGTGATGTAGCCATCGGAGCCATGCGTGGTAATAACAGAACTCCGGTCGTGGTTACCGAAACCATGGTAGAACACATGAAAAAAGGAGCCGTAATTGTAGACGTAAGTATTGATACCGGCGGTTGTTTCGAAACTTCGGAAATCACCACGCATGAAAAACCAATCTTTATAAAACACAACGTGATTCATTATTGCGTACCTAATATTCCTTCCCGCTATTCTAAGACGGCATCAATGTCCATCAGTAACATCATTACACCTTTCCTGATTCAGATTGCCGATGACGGCGGAATTGAAAGCGCCATCCGTTGCAATAGAGGTTTGAAAAACGGGGTTTATATGTATCACGGCTTACTGACCAACAAATCCATAGCCGATTGGTTTAACATTCCGTACCGCGATATTAATTTGATTGTATTTTAGGCCATCGCAAATTGTTTGCTTATTTTTGCAGCAAATTAAATACCATGAAATTTGTACATCGTTTAGCGTATTATCTTTTCGGACTGCTTTTAGGCGGAATGTTTCTTGTGTTTTTCTTTCAGAAGAAGAAAACAGAATTTTGTTATTTACCCAATTGCAGAGTTTTGAAAGATCTGAGAAGCAAACAGTTAAGCGTTTCCCCGGAAGCCCAGCAAAAATTAAATGAAAAATGGGTAACCCTGGAAGATATTAAAGCCTGTCTTCAAAACGGCGATGTAGATTTTTCAAAAAGCAACCAACCGGCAGAAAACGGAAAACTATACGTAATAGAAGGATTAAGTGCTAAAAATGAAGAAATTACTGTGGAAATGATAAATTATACTGAAAAAGTAATTTTGAAAGACATAAAAAGACCGTAAAAATATTCGGGAAAGCCTTGTGTAATTAAATATTGAATGTATATTTGCAACACAAAAGGGCGATTAGCTCAGCTGGTTCAGAGCACCTCGTTTACACCGAGGGGGTCGGGGGTTCGAACCCCTCATCGCCCACAAAAAACTTCTTAAGCAATTAAGGAGTTTTTTTATTTTTATACTATTCCGTTAAAAGTTTCGTTATGACTAAAAAAGTAACATGAAACTTAATCTTACTTTGTTTTCGGCGCTTAACAGCTTTCTTGTAACGCAGTTTCTTTTCTTTATTGATGAAGGTTTCTACGATTTCCGATGGATGAAAGATATCGGAAACTGAATTGTTTTCACAGTTTATTTCATTGTGCTGTTTGGCATGTTACTGCTGATTAATTTGGGACTGGAAAAAATTAACGTAAGCAGGTTTTACCAGATACTTATCAATCTGCTTGTTTTTCCGGTAATTCTTATCCTGATTAACCGTTGTTTTTAAATAAAAACTCCGGAACAATCCGGAGTTTTTGTTAATTATAATTTTCTTCTTTTCTTTTCGGTTTCCAGAAGCATCAGTTCTCTTCCGGTTTGTCCTGCAACTGAAGTATTTTCTTCAGCTCTTCGTATCAAATACGGCATCACATCACGAACCGGTCCGAAAGGTAAATATTTGGCAACATTATATCCGTTTTCAGCTAAATTATAACTGATATTGTCGCTCATTCCGTACAATTGTCCGAACCAAACACGGTTATCATTTTTGGAAATTCCTTTCTGTGCCATTAACTCCATCAGCTTATAAGAACTTTGTTCGTTGTGGGTTCCGGCAAAAACAGCCATAGTATCAATATTTTGCATCATATAATCTATACAAGCATCGTAATTATCATCTGTAGCCTGTTTAGACGGGCAAATCGGGTTTTTATACCCTTTTTCTTCCGCGCGTTTCGCTTCTTTTTCCATGTAGGCACCGCGAACTACTTTCATTCCGATATAGAAACCTTCCGCTTTTGCCAGTTCGTGTACTTTTTTCAGATAATCCAAACGGTCCCAACGGTACATTTGCAGTGTATTGAAAATCAAGGCTTTTTGTTTGTTGTATTTGCGCATCATTTCCAGGGTCAAATCATCTGCGGCATCCTGCATCCAGCTTTCTTCGGCATCAATCAGCAGCATTACCTCTTTATCGAAAGCGGTTTTACAGATCACTTCAAAGCGGTTTACAACCCTGTCCCACTCTGCTTTTTCACTTTCGGTTAATTCTTTCTTCTCTCCTACTTTTTCATACAATCCTAAACGACCTACACCTGTTGGTTTAAAAACCGCGAACGGAATGGCTTCCTTTGCTTTGGCAAATTCAATGGTTTTCAGGGTCATTTGCAAAGCAGCATCAAATTGCGCTTCTTCTTCTTTTCCTTCCACAGAATAATCCAGAACGGAAGAAACACGCTTGGTGTACATTTTATCGACAACTTTCAGACAATCTTCCTCACTTACGCCACCGCAAAAATGATCAAAAACAGTACTTCTGATGATTCCTTCTACCGGTAAATGAAATTTTAAAGAAAAATTGGTTAATGCTGTTCCTATTTTAACTAATGATGGGCTTGCAATTAGCCTGAAAAGAAAATGAGCTCGGTTTAATTCTCTGTTATTTTTTAAGGAGAATGCGACTTGGGTATTGTTAAATATTTTTTCCATTGTTTATTAATAAATCGGCTTACAAATATACGTAGTGTTTGAGAATAATTAATAAAATTTGCCTTATTTTGCTGTTCCATTATCAATACTTCAAAATGCAGACAATAAACGCCAACGGATATTCTGTTTATTTTAATGAAACGATCTATAACTATTTAAATGAAACACTGCTGCCGGAGCATTATTCCAAGGTTTTTATACTGGCAGACAGCAGCACCAGCGAACTTTGCCTGCCGGATTTCATAGCCAATTTAGCAACCGAAACCCCCATAGAAATTATTGAATTTGAAGCCGGTGAACAGTTCAAAAATATCGAAACCTGTTACGAAATCTGGTCTGCACTTACAGAACTTGGCGCCGACCGGAAAAGTATTATCCTAAACCTCGGAGGCGGTGTTGTAACGGATTTGGGCGGATTCGTAGCCTCTACATTTAAACGAGGAATCGAATACATAAACATCCCGACAACGCTTTTGGCTATGGTTGACGCTTCCATTGGCGGGAAAAACGGAGTCGATTTGGGAAATCTTAAAAATCAGATCGGAACCATTACCACACCGAAAGCTGTTTTAATTGACACACATTTTTTAACTACATTACCACAAAACGAAATGCGTTCGGGTTTGGCCGAAATGTTAAAGCACGGTTTGATTCAGGATAAAGATTACTGGGACAAATTTAAAATGCTAAGCAGTTTAAATACAGAAGATTTAGACATTTTAATTCATCAATCTGTTGAAATAAAAAACAATGTCGTTTTACAGGATCCTACGGAAAACGGAATCCGGAAAGCGCTCAATTTCGGCCACACTTTAGGGCACGCCATTGAAAGTTATTTTCTGGAAAATGATGACAAAAAATCATTGCTGCACGGAGAAGCCATTGCTGTGGGAATGATTCTGGAAAGTTATCTTTCGATGGAAAAGAATCTGCTGTCCAAAGAAGAGTACCAGGAAATTAAATACATTATTTCTGATATTTTCGAGCCGGTGGATTTCGACAAAACGGATATTGAAAAAATCACCGAATTACTGATTCACGACAAAAAAAACGAATTCGGAAAAGTACAATTTGCGCTACTCGACGGAATAGGAAAAATAAAAATCAATCAATTTGTTACCAACGATCTGATTAACAGTGCTTTTGAAGATTATAAAAACTGATATTTTTTGTAAAAAATCTTTTTAAATACGTTTTAATATTTTTTACATTTGCGGTGATGAAAAAAACTCTGCAAGTACAGCACGTATACAGCGCTAACAGCCGAATGAACAAATTGTTGTTTAAACCGCAACAAATCGTTTTTTCTATTAAAAGCTTCCGGAATTTTGATATTTTTCATTTTACCAATCCGCTTCACGACGAACTGCAGATTATTTACGCTAATCTAAGGGTTTGAAAATCAGTTGTTTTAGGAAATATTTTATAAATTTATAATCTTATACAACAACGATTCAAATGAACACCAAATATTACGACTTAATCAATCAGACTTTTTATTTTCCTCAGGAAGAGTTTACGTTAAATAAAGACAACCTGCAATTTCACGGTATTGACCTGATGAAATTAGTAGAACAATACGGAACGCCGTTAAAATTCACCTACTTACCTAAAATTTCCGAAAATATCAACAAAGCAAAGATGTGGTTCCGGAATTCGATGGAAAGACATGGTTATGAGGCAAAATATTTCTATTGCTATTGCACCAAAAGCTCTCATTTCGAATTCATTCTGAACGAAGCGTTAAAAAACAATATTCATATTGAAACCTCTTCCGCATTCGACATCGATATCGTGGAACGTCTTATGGAAGAAGGTAAAATCAACAAAAACACCTTTGTGGTCTGTAACGGTTTTAAACGCGATCAGTACATCACAAATATTGCCCGTTTAATCAACAACGGCCATAAAAACACGCTTCCGGTAATCGACAATTTCGAAGAACTGGATTTGCTTCAGGAACAAATTGAAGGAAAATTCAAAATCGGTATCCGTATTGCCGCGGAGGAAGAACCTAAATTCGAGTTTTATACTTCCCGTCTGGGAATTGGTTACAAGGATATTGTACCGTTTTACCGCAAACAAATCCAGGACAATAAAAAGGTAGAGCTGAAAATGCTTCACTTCTTTATTAACGCCGGTATTCGCGATACGGCTTATTACTGGAACGAGCTTTTAAAATGTATGAAAGTGTACATCGCCCTGAAAAAAGAGTGTCCGACTTTAGACAGTCTGAATATCGGCGGCGGTTTCCCGATTAAAAATTCATTGGCCTTTGAGTACGACTACCAATATATGGTTGATGAGATTTTAAATCAGATTAAAATTGCCTGTGACGAAGCTGAAGTTCCTGTGCCTCACATTTTTACGGAATTCGGATCGTTTACCGTTGGAGAATCCGGTGGTGCCATTTATCAGGTTTTATATCAGAAAAAACAAAACGACCGTGAAAACTGGAACATGATTGATTCGTCTTTCATCACTACCCTTCCGGACACTTGGGCAATCAACAAGCGCTTTGTTATGATGGCCGTAAACCGTTGGAATGACACTTATGAGCGCGTACTTTTGGGCGGTTTAACCTGTGACGGAGATGATTATTACAACTCCGAACAACACATGAATGCGGTTTATTTACCGAAATACAACAAGGAAAAGCCTTTATATATCGGCTTCTTCAACACCGGGGCTTATCAGGAAACCATTGGAGGTTTTGGCGGCTTACACCACTGTATTTTACCGCATCCGAAACACATCCTGATCGATAAAGACAAAAACGGAATCTTCGCCACAGAAGTATTTTCCGAACAACAAAAAGCAGAAGATGTCTTGGAAATCTTAGGCTATAACAAGAAAAAACAATAATTCAATTACATAAAAGAGATAAAAATGAGTAAAGGCCCTATCAGTCAGTTTATTGAGAAACATTATCTTCACTTTAATTCAGCAGCTCTTGTTGATGCCGCTAAAGGATACGAAGAGCACTTGTTAGACAACGGAAAAATGATGATTACACTTGCCGGTGCCATGAGTACTGCTGAGTTAGGAAAATCATTGGCCGAAATGATTCGTCAGGATAAAGTTCACATCATTTCATGTACTGGTGCTAATCTTGAAGAAGATATCATGAACCTTGTAGCTCATAATTCCTATAAACGAGTTCCAAATTACCGCGATTTAAGCCCGCAGGAAGAATGGGATTTACTGGAAAACCATTACAACCGCGTAACCGATACCTGTATTCCGGAAGAAGAAGCTTTCCGTCGTTTACAACAACATTTATACGATATCTGGAACAATGCCAATTCTAAGGGAGAACGCTATTTTCCTCACGAATTTATGTACCAGATGATCAATTCCGGAGTGTTACAACAATACTACGAAATCGACCCTAAAGATTCCTGGATGGTTGCAGCAGCGGAGAAAAACTTACCAATCGTAGTTCCGGGATGGGAAGACAGTACCATGGGAAACATTTTTGCTTCTTACTGCATTAAAGGTGAATTTAACGCCACAACAATGAAAAGCGGTGTGGAATATATGATGTGGTTAGCAGACTGGTACACTAAAAACTGCGAAGGCAAAGGAATTGGTTTCTTCCAGATTGGCGGTGGTATTGCCGGAGACTTCCCTATTTGTGTGGTGCCGATGTTGTATCAGGATATGGAAATGCACGATGTGCCGTTCTGGAGTTATTTCTGTCAGATTTCAGATTCGACAACTAGTTACGGTTCTTATTCGGGAGCGGTTCCGAACGAAAAAATTACTTGGGGTAAGTTAGATATCACAACTCCGAAATTTATTGTGGAATCTGATGCTACTATCGTTGCACCCCTTATTTTTGCTTATGTTTTAGGCTGGTAAAATTTTTCAAAAAAAAAATAAATTTTATTTGAAAATAAGAATTAGGATATTACATTTGACCACATACAAAAGATTAAAGCACAACGAATGAAAAGAGTAATTGTAGATTACGCTAAATTGACGAATGAGATCTTAACCCTTTTGGTTGAGAAGTTTCCGGACGGATATGATGATTCTGATGTAATCCGTTTTAAAAACGCTAAGAATGAAACAGTTGAAGCTGTAGAAGTTCGCACAGAAGACACTATCTATTTGGTAAAAGTAAGTACAAAACTGGCAGACAGAATTGAAAATTACGACGAAGACGATGAAGACATCGACGGCGGTGAAGATTCATTAGATGCATTAAAAGAACTGGACATTGAAGACAGTTCCGACGATGAAGAAGATGAGCCTAAAGACGAACCGGTTGATGACGAAGAGGATTCAGACGAAGATTAACAAAAAAGGAACTCAATTGAGTTCCTTTTTTTATGCTTTTTAATCTAAATAACGTTGCTTAAATACCCTCATGTGGTGATTCTGATGCCCGATAATGATAAAACCTATGGCGCGAACCGACATTTCCCTTTCAGACGCCACTCCTATTTTTAGAAAATCTTCCGGTGTAAAACTTTTAAATAGACAGATTGTCGAATGACGAACAGCCGAAAGCTCTGTCAGCAAATCTTTCAGATGCCTTTGATTGGCCATCGGATTAACTGTGTCGGCAAACAGATTTTCATCGTAACCCGGAAGTTCTGTTTTGTCGTTTCTTGAAAACCGTAAGGCTCTGTAACTAAAAACGCGTTCGGCATCAATAATGTGCTGGATGATTTCCTTGATGGTCCATTTTCCTTCCGCATAGCGATAATCAAATTTATCCATCGGAATATCCTGTATGAAATGAATGGTATTGTACAAACTGATTTCAAGTTCGTCAATCAGGTTGATATTTTCCTCTAAAGCATCCAGATACGGCTGATAAAAAGATGCATATTCGTTTTTTTGAAGTACCGTAGGTTTCATAATTGGTTTTTGATTGTTCGAAATAAATGTAAACAAAAAACCCGAAGCGTTAACTCCGGGTTTTGATATTTTTAAGAAATTACATGTCCTTGAAGATGGTGTGCATCAAACGTTTTTTGTCGTTGATACTTTCTTCTAAGGAAATCATGGTTTCTGTTCTGTAAACACCTTCAATATCATCAATCATGAAAATTACCTCTTTTGCGTGTTTGGTATCTTTAGCTCTGATTTTACAGAAGATATTGAATTTACCGGTAGTAACGTGAGCCACAGTTACAAACGGAATTTCGTTGATTCTTTCCAATACAAATTTCGTCTGTGATGTATTGTGAAGAAAAACCCCTACATAAGCAATAAATGAATAGCCTAATTTCTCGTAGTCTAATGTTAATGAAGAACCTTGGATAATTCCCGCATCTTCCATTTTTTTCACACGAACGTGCACCGTACCGGCAGATATTAATAATTTTTTAGCAATATCGGTAAAAGGAACTCTAGTGTTATCAATCAGCATATCTAAAATCTGATGATCTACTTCATCCAAACGAAACTTACTCATACTATGAATTTATCAGTTATTTATTTTAAAAGTTTAAAATTAAGAATATTTTTATAATATTTTATCAATAAAATACAAAAATTATTATTTTTTTAGCAATCCATTAACAATTTTATTATGCGTTCCTATTAAAAAATCGGCATTCTGATCCAATTGCGGAAATTTACCTTTCTGATTTTCAAATAATTCTCCCTGAAAATCATACTCAACATGGCCAAAATTTCCGGTCAACGCTCCTATTTCAACGATTTTGGCTTCAAACTCGATTTTACCGTTAGCCAAAACCTCCTTGTAATGGGCTGCAAAATTAGTTATTTTTTCCACACCATCAACTATTATTTTGACATTTTTATAAATAAAATCAAAAAACACGGCGTTATTTTGAGGAATTTTAAAATATTCAATGCTTTTATCGTCAATAAATTCATTATTCATAATACAACTTAGTGCCGAGAGATACGAAACAAATATAAACTTACGAGTCACTTCCCTATCGTAATCGTTTTGAAAATGCCCGGCCTCAAATAATATAGTCGGAACATTTAAAGACTGAAAACGATCGCCAATACAATTAATATTAAAAGCATCATCAAACTGTCCTACTTGTCCGGGAATCAGATTTTGCAATTCCGAATACATCGCAACAATAATATTGATAGCTTTTAAACGGACTTCATTAATTTGACAGGCTTCATTATACGAAGGCGCTAAAAACGAGACTGTTGCAGGGTTAGCCTCGAAACCCGCAGCAAAAATGGTACGCTGATCGTGCAGATTAAAACAAAAATCAGGCTGAAAGTCGTCAAAAACCTTTCGCAATAGCCTACTTTCCGGCTGCGACAAGTTTACCGAATCGCGATTTAAGTCTACTTCATTGGTATTTACACGTGTGTAAGCTTCGGCGCCGTCAGGATTTACAATCGGAATACATAATAAGGTGCATTCCTTTTTTAGTTGATTAGCTAACGGATTATCGCTTTTAAGGAAATTAAACAAATCAAATAACGCTTTAGTACACGTGCTTTCATTTCCGTGCATTTGCGACCACATGTAAATTTTGGTTTTTCCGGAACCGATTTTTACCTGATAGATCGGTTTCATTTTTACCGATTCACCAATAACTGAGATTTCAAAATGTTCCTTTAGTGTTTCTAAAAGGGGTTCTATATGACGGTTCGTAATGTAACGGCCAAAGAGATTTTGCTCTCTATACTTTTCAAACAAAAGCTGATAATTCATGAGGTTGGATTTCTATTTACAAAAGTAAACATCTTATTTTTTACAAATGTAAACTAATAAATTAATCAATTAGTTTAGTAATGTAAACAGCTCGTTTGTCGAATATCCACAATAAACAGCTAAACATATCAATCATTACTATCATTGTTTTTTATAAAATTTATATAATTGCAAATCAGTTATTTATAATTAAATACATGAACGTATACTTTCAATAAAAATGGCTAAAATAACCCGTTCACAAGTGTGGATTTGGTTATTTCAGATTGTTTGTTTACATTTGTAATTATTTAATTTTCGCAATACAATTTACAATGGTAAACATCGACGATTTTGTAAAAAGACTGGAAATTATCTTCGAATATTACGGTTTATCTGCTTCTGGTTTTGCAGATAGAATTGGCGTTCAGCGTTCCAGTTTATCGCACCTACTCTCCGGAAGAAATAAACCAAGTTTAGATTTCGTGATGAAAATTACAGAAGTTTTTCCAGAAGTGGATTTGTATTGGATTTTAAACGGTAAAGGAAATTTTCCGAAAAGTGAAAATAACGAACCCGTAATTCAAAAACCGGAAACGGTTTCTACTCTTTTTTCCGAAAACCGAAATGAGGTTTCAAAAGATCAAAATGAGCAGCCTGATTTATTTACCAAACCAAGCGTCGAAAAAAATCGCGTAAATGAAAACTCCGAAGAAAAATTTTCAAATACGCGAAATTTCGAAACTTTAAAAAACAACTCAGATATCGACCGAATTGTCGTATTCTACAAAAACGGAACGTTTAAAAATTACATTCCCGAATAATCAGTCTTTTGGTTCAAAACTGTATTCCGGAACTTTCCCGATGGCTCCTTTGAAATTTTGTGCTAATATTTTAAAATCAGCTTCTTTGTTTGCCGTCGGCCAAAACGGTTCCGAAATTTTAACAGTCTTTCTGCCCCAATCGAAGGCTACGGGAATAATCGGAACGTTGGCTTTTAGGGCGATGTAATAAAAACCGGTCTTCCATTCGGTCACTTTTTTTCGGGTTCCTTCCGGCGCAATCGCTAAACGAAAAACGTCATGGCTTTCAAAAACTTTAGCAATCGCATCCACTTTGTTTTCATTTTTCTGTCGGTCTAAAGGCGCGCCGCCCATCCAACGAAAATAGGCTCCAAACGGAAACCGGAACAGTTCTTTTTTCGCCACAAAGTTCATATCTAAACCTATTATTCCTCTGGTAAACAGACCAATATAGAAATCGTGCCAGCTGGTGTGCGGCACCACTATCATTACACATTTTCTAATTTCCGGCGGAATGGTTCCCTCAATCTTCCATCCCATTAACCTGAAAAATATAAACTTGTACAGAATTTGTTTCATGACGAAAAGTTTGGTTCAAAAATAGCATTATATTTACGAATAGAAAATGCAACGTTGATGATTAAGAAAATCCTGAGTTATTTCATCCCCATAAACATTTACCGAAAGAACTCCGAAATCAATAAAAGCCTTGAAGTTACCTGGGCTAACGGGCAATTGGTGCTCGATTCCAAGAATACGAATTACTCCTACGGGAGCTTACAGCGGATTCTTCGCAAAGGGTTGCATTATATAGGATTTGAACGCATCAGAGGTTTTGAAAACGTTTTGGTTCTTGGAGTTGCCGGCGGAAGCGTGATTAAAACGTTAGTCGATGAAATAAAATTCAGCGGAAAAATAACCGGTGTCGAACTGGATGCTAACGTAATCGAAATCGCCAATAAGTATTTCGGATTAAATCAGATTCCGAACCTTGAAATCGTAATCGGCGATGCTTTTGAATACATTTTGAAAACCAAAGAGAAGTACGATTTAATCATCATCGACATCTTTCAGGACACGACAATGCCTAATTTTTTGTTTGAGGATTTCTTTATCAATAGAATTAACTTTTTACTTAAAGTAAATGGTTTTATTCTATTTAATACCATGACTTTAAATAAAAAAGATAAAGAAAGAAATCTAAATTACCGTTCCCGTTTTGATGACAATTATTCCGTCAGAATGTATCCGAAGGTGGAAGATCATAACGAACTTTTTACCATTAAAAAACTAGGATAATTACAACAGAAACCGGAACCCGAAAACTTCCAGTTCGCCTTGTTTGAAATCCAGATCTTCAGACCTTTTAAAACCAATGTTTTCATACATTCTCCAGGCCGGTTTCATCGCATTGGTAGTATGAATAATCATTTGCGGCAACTGCTGCTGCTTTGCTTTTTCCAGACAGAACATGGTTAGTAACTTGCCAATCCCTTTTCCTCTCTGGCTGTCGTCTACCGCCAAAAGTCTGAAACCTGCAGCATTTTTCTCCTGAGTCGCTGTGCCGCCTGAACCATAATATTGCATATCGCCGAAATAAACCACAACTCCTGCGATATTTCCTTCAGAGGAAACGGCCACTAAAATTTCTGTTCCGGGCTTGTTGGTCAGTTCTCCAACATTGGCGAGCATTTCGTAATATTTAGGATGCTGATGCGGCTTCGGGAAACCGTCTAATGCGCTGTACACCTTAACCATAAGTGCTCCAATGTTCTGATATTCTTCTGGTTTGGCATTTCGGATTGTGAATTCGGTAGTATTCATTTTTACAGCATTTTACGGGCTTTTTCCAAATCTTCGGGTGTATCAATTCCGATGCTGCCGTGATCGGTTTCCACCATTCGGATGCGTTTTCCGTATTCTAAATAACGTAATTGTTCCAGTTTTTCCGAGGCTTCGAGCGACAACATCGGCAAACGGTAAAAATCCATTAAGGCTTCTTTACGGAAGGCATAAATTCCAATGTGTTTCATATATCGAACACCAACATTTTCTTCTCTCGGATACGGAATTACCGAACGGGAAAAATACAGCGCAAATCCTTTTTGATCTACGATAACTTTCACATTATTAGGGTTCTCTATTTCCGATTTCTCCTTGATTTCAAACATTAAAGAAGCTAAATCGACTTTCTTTTCAGTATCATTTCTGAAGATTTCGATTACCTGTTCCAACGGTTTTTTATTGATGAACGGCTCGTCTCCCTGCACATTGATTACTACGTCAACGTCCATATTTTCAACGGCTTCCGCAATTCGGTCGCTGCCGGATTCGTGTTCTTTGATGCTCATGATCGCTTTTCCTCCGTTAGAAATGATTTCGTTGTAAATCAAATCGGAATCGGTTACCACAAAAACATCGTCAAACAGTTTTGTATTGATGGCGGCTTCATACGTTCTCAGGATTACGGTTTTCCCAACCAAATCCTGCATCAGTTTGGCAGGAAATCGTGTGGAAGCATAGCGTGCGGGAATTACGGCGATTATTTTCATTTTTAATGTGTTGTAAAATAGCTAAATTACGGAGTTTTTATTTTCTAATTGTCAAAATATTCATCCTGAAAACCAATCAGATACAATTTATCTTTGGCGCGGGTCATGGCTGTGTACAACCAACGGATATAGTCTCTGTCGATTCCTTCCGGTAAATACGGTTGTTCGATAAAAACCGTATTCCACTGCCCACCCTGTGATTTATGACACGTTATTGCATACGAGAATTTTACTTGTAAAGCATTAAAATATTCGTTGTTTTTCACTTTCTGCAAACGACGGTATTGGCTGGTTTCGTCTTCATAATCCTTCATAACTTCCTGATACAGTTGATTGTTCTGTTCGTAGGTTAACGAAGGGGCTTCACTCATAACCGTGTCGAGAATTAAAATCGTTTCCAGAGGAATCTGGTTCGGATAATCGACCATCCGGATTTTTACTTTGGCGAATTTGAAACCATAAAGTTCCACAATTCTGAAGATTTCAAGAATTTCGATGATGTCGCCGTTGGCAATAAAACCGGCTTCGTCACTGTCTTTCAGCCAGAAATAGTTGTTTTTAACCACCATCATGAAATCTCCGGGAGAAAGTTCGCTTTCCTTATCCAAAATTTTGAGGCGAATTTGCTGATTGTACTGATTCGCCCGTTTATTGGAACGCACGATAAACGCCGTATCTTCAATCGAATAATTGGAATAGGCCGCATGAATCGCGTCCTGAATATCGTAACCGTCAGTCAATCGGACAATATCTTTAAAACCTCTAAGCTGAAACTGAAACGTGTCGATAAAATGCGATTTCAGAATCTCGCGCAATTCCGTAGCATTGAACAGAATTCCCGATTTTTCTTCCTGACGCATTACTTCATCCAACTCAATATGAGGTACTTCCATATTGTAATTCATGGAAAGTTTGTCCATATCCAACGCCGGACTCACATCCATTCCAACGGGCGGTAACTGAGCCGTGTCGCCTACCAAAATCATTTTGCAATTGTGACCAGAATAGATGTACATGATTAAATCGTCCAACAGCGAACCGTTTTCGTACATGCTTGATTCTGTGGGCGAATCCGAAATCATAGACGCTTCATCGACGATAAAAATCGTATTCTTGAACTTGTTGGTCTGCATCGTGAAACTTACGCCGCCACTGCTCTTTTTCGGAAAATAAATGCGTTTGTGAATGGTATGCGCCGGTTTTTCGGAATAATTTGCCATCACTTTAGCCGCACGACCGGTTGGCGCCAGTAAAACGTATTTTTTGTTGATGTCTTTCAGATGTTCGACTATCGTAGAAATCACGGTTGTTTTCCCGGTTCCGGCGTACCCTTTCAGCAGAAAAATTTCGTCCGGATTCTCATTACTCACAAAATCAGCGACTTTCTGAAAAAAAATATCCTGTTTAAGCGTGGGCTGAAAAGGAAAACTATTTCGGAGTGTGTTGTAAAATTTTGCGGAAATCATCGGCAGTCAGTAATGAAATGGAATCCAAAGATAATGATGAAAATTGAGCATATTCGGTTACGGTTGGAAAAAAAATGTAAATTTGTTGCGCTTAATCATTTTACAGCTTTCATGTCAGACACTTCCATTGTTTCCAAAAATTACAAAAAACTGTCCCTTCAGATTGCTTTGAACGGGCTTTCGTTTTGTGTTTTCGATACGTTGAACAACAGCGTAAGGGACATTCAGGAAGTAAAATTCAATCACACTCAATCGCTGGAAGATCAGTTGTGGCGCACTTTCGTGGATTATCCGCAACTTACCAGAACGTATGATGAAATAACCGTACTGCACGACAACAACTTAAACACGTTTGTCCCGAAATCGCTTTTTGAAGAGGACGCAATGGGAAGTTATCTGCAATACAACACCAAAGTTTTCGAAACGGATTTCTTTTCTTACGACGAAATGGAAACCTACGAAATGAACAATGTTCACGTGCCTTATGTGAATGTGAACAACTTTTTGGTGGATCAGTTCGGCAGTTTTGATTACAAAAACGTAAACTCGGTTTTGGTAACTAAATTACTGGATTTGTCGAAAAACAAAATCGATAAACAGGTTTACGTTCATTTGCAGGAAACGCATTTTGAAATCGTCATAACCAATCAGTCTAAACTGTTGTTATACAACTCTTTTGAGTATAAAACGCCGGAAGATTTTGTGTATTATCTGTTGTTTACCTTAGAACAGTTGCAGTTAAACCCGGAAACGATTCAGGTAAATTTACTCGGAAAAGTTTCGGAAAATGATGCTTGTTTTGCCATTGCCTACCGCTACATCAGACATATTTCTTTGTTAGATGTTTCCGATGCCGCTTTCAGATTATCCGTTAAAAATGAAGAGGCACTTCACTATTTCACGCTTTTACATTCATGAGAATAATTTCCGGTAAATATAAAGGAAGAAGAATTACGCCTCCGGGTAACCTTCCCGTTCGCCCGACGACAGACATGTCTAAGGAAGCTTTGTTCAATATCCTTAACAACTATTTCAATTTCAGCGAATTGCGCATTTTGGATTTATTCGCCGGAACCGGGAATATCAGTTACGAATTTGCCTCCCGTGGTGCCGAACCGGTTGTCGCTGTGGATGGTGATTTCGGTTGTGTGAGTTTCATCAAAAAAACCGCCAAAGAATTCGACTTCGACATCACGCCGATAAAAAGTGATGTTTTCAAATTCCTGGAGAAAAACAAAGCGAGTTACGACATCATTTTCGCCGATCCGCCATACGGGATGGAGCAAAAGGATTTTGAAAGAATCATTCAGCTGGTTTTTGAAAACGAATTACTGGAAGAAGATGGTATGATGATCATCGAACACTCCAAACACACCAAACTGGAACATATGGAGAACTTCTCCTTCAGCAGAAATTACGGCGGTTCCGTATTTTCATTCTTCGAATTTGAAGGCAATGAAGAGGATATTGACGAAGAAGCAGAAGATGATGAGTTTGAGAGCTAAAAGTAGTAATTTAGAAGTTAGAAGTTAGAAATTAGAAAACTTTAAACCTCAAAAAACCTTAGCACCTTAGAATCTTTTAAAAAAAATGCAGACCTGTAAGCCGGATTCTGTACCAACCGAAGTCAGCCCTTATCATTTATCTGGACCTGCAATTGCTCACAGGTTCTATCTGCCTACCCCTCAGCAACGGACGAGCCGCCCTTAACTGCTGATATACATGGCATTTCACCGCATAGAGTTTACCTGATTTCACTACAGCATTACCTGTACATCCTTTCTGTTGCACTTGTCCTCCCCTGATTGCTCAAGGTGACGGGCGTTACCCGCTATGCTGCTCTGTGGTGTCCGGACTTTCCTCCCCAACGAATTGGAGCGATAAGGCGGTCTGCGGTGCAAACTTACAACAAATAACCGGTAAGAGCGAATATTTCTAACGGGACTTTAACACTTGTTTGAGGAAAGGACTGCTTAAAAAGTCGTAATTTTATTCTGATGAACTATTTTATTTTTTGAGTTATGTCACATACTTATAATTATGCCAGTGTTGCTGAAGCCTTAGAAGAATTGAAAGCATTAGGATTTGATTACGATTTCAATCAAAATGAAGCCGAATTCAAAACCAATCCGCACGATTTTGAAATTGTTCATATCTATCGTTATGAAGGCGATTCCAGTGCCGATGACGAAGCCACAGTGTACGCCATCAAATCCAAAAGTGGTAAAAAAGGAGTCTTTGTTTCCGGATATAACGCTAATTCCCACAGTGATGCCGCCAGATTTCTGATCGGACTTACCATCAAAGGACGAAAAGGACTTTAAGTGAGTAGTGAGTAACAAAATTATAAATTCTACTGTCACACTGAGCGGAGTCGTAGGGTTTTTATTAAATCTTTAATCTAAAAATCTAACAATCCTTTTTGTGAATAACTTTTACTCAAATCCTCAAATCCACAAATAAAAAAACCAACAAAACTTCTATATTTGTGTCCGAATACTTTTCTATGGAACAATTTATCGTATCAGCCCGTAAATACAGACCTCAGACGTTTAAAGACGTTGTGGGGCAGCAGGCTATTACCAATACGTTACTGAATGCCATAGAAAACAATCACTTAGCGCAAGCCTTGTTGTTTACAGGACCTCGCGGGGTTGGAAAAACCACCTGTGCCCGAATTTTGGCCCGTAAAATCAATCAGGAAGGTTATGACGATCCGTATGAGGATTTTGCGTTTAACGTTTTCGAACTGGATGCCGCTTCCAACAACTCGGTAGACGACATCCGAAATCTGATCGATCAGGTTCGAATCCCGCCGCAAACCGGAAAATATAAGGTTTACATTATTGACGAGGTACACATGTTGTCGACATCGGCTTTCAATGCTTTTCTGAAAACATTAGAAGAACCGCCGCGTCATGCCATATTCATTTTAGCGACCACCGAGAAACACAAAATCTTACCGACGATTTTATCCCGTTGTCAAATCTTTGATTTTAAACGAATTACGGTTAAAGATGCAAAAGAACATTTAGCAGAAGTTGCCCGCAGCCAAAACATTACGTTTGAAGACGATGCTTTGCATATCATTGCCCAAAAGGCAGATGGTGCGATGCGTGATGCTCTGTCTATTTTTGACCGCGTGGTTTCGTATTGCGGAACCAACTTAACCCGTCAGGCCGTAACCGAAAATCTGAATGTCCTTGATTTTGAATACTATATCAGAGTAACCGATTTGATTCTAGAGAACAAAATCCCGGAATTGTTATTGGCTTACAACGATATTTTAGCCAAAGGTTTTGACGGACATCATTTTGTGGCCGGTTTGGCGTCGCATTTCCGCGATTTGTTGGTTTGCAAAAATCCTGCTACCCTGATTTTACTGGAGGCCGGCGAACATGCGCAACGTCTTTACGGCGAACAGGCACAAAAAGCCTCTCAGGAATTTCTTTTACAGGGCATTGAGATTGCCAACGATTGCGATTTAAAATTCAAAACCTCCCAAAATCAGCGATTATTAGTTGAATTATGTCTTATGCAGCTTGCCTCTATCACTTTTGATGGAGAAAAAAAAAAGCTGACAAATTTATAATTCCGCCTACTTATTACCGAAATTCCGGTTATTCCATCACGGAAGTAAAGCCTAAAACGGAAATTTCACAGCCAGGTTCGCAAGTTTCAACAGAACAACCGGTAATTTCAAATTCTGAAACAGTTGCTGCAACTGAAACCCGTACAGAAGCACCGGTTCAAACAGCGACAATTCCTGTTGCGGAAACAAAAGTTGTTTCCCAAGCGCCAAAAGTTGCCATTGAATCGCCTGTTGCGCTTAACGGCGGTACAAAAGTTTCTGCGTTGTCGTTAGCCAGCATCAAAGCAAAGCGCGAATTGGAAGCCAGTCAGAAAAATGCCGTAAAACATCACGATGAGTTACCGAAAGAACCGTTCAACGAAACGGACATGTTGTTGCATTGGACCAATTTTGCCGAAAGGTTAAAAGCCAAAGGACAACACATCATGGCAACCTATATGCTGATGGATGATCCGGTTTTAGAGGGAACAACAATCAAACTTCAGTTACCCAACGAAAGTTCAAAAGTTGATTTTGACAACAATAAAAATGATTTATTAGGATATTTACGAGGTCATCTGCACAATCACGACGTATCAATTGAAGTCCAGGTAAATGAGATTGTGGAATCCAGGTACGCTTTTACCCCACAGGAAAAATTCGAGAAATTAAAATCTATTAATCCCGCCTTGGAGTTGTTGAAGAAGACTTTTGATTTAGATGTTTAGAAGAAGGCCTGAGGCTCTAAAAAATCATATTTTCCCATAATACATCGCTTTCACCACACCATCGGAAAGACCGATTTTTGGCACATAGATATTACGTGCGCCGCTCCATTTCATTGCGTTCAGATAAATTCGCATGGCCGGGATGATTACGTCGGCACGGTCTGTATTTAAAGCTAATTCTGCGATGCGCTGTTCGTAACTTAAAGAACTCAGATATTGGTATTGGGAATTCAGGTAAATATAGGAAAGCGGTTTATCCTGAGCTTTTCCGGATAATTTGAAGATTTTATTGATGTTACCTCCCGAACCGATTAACGTAATGTTATCATAAGGTTCGGTTTGTGTTTTGATCCATTTTTCGATTTCCACCCAAACTACGTCGTTTACCATGTTGTTCAGCAAACGAACGGTTCCGTTTTTGAAGGATTTGGAAGCGACCATTTTGCCTTCTGAGAATAATGAAAATTCGGTACTTCCGCCACCAACATCTACATATAAATAAGTGGCGTCGGTTTTTATGAAATGATGCAAATCGGAAGATGCGATAATGGCAGCCTCTTTTTTACCGTCGATGATTTCAATTTTTACATCGGCTTTTTTCTTGATGATTTCGGTTACTTCTTTTCCGTTATATGCCTCACGCATAGCGGATGTAGCACAGGCCATGTAACGTTCTACTTTATATACTTTCATCAACAGTTTGAAGGCTTTCATGGCGTCGATCATTCTGTCGATATTCTCCTCGGTAATTTCGCCAACGGTAAAAGCATCCTGTCCCAAACGAATCGGCACACGGATTAACGCACTCTTGTTAAACTGTGTTTCCTTTCCGGGTTGTTCCACGATATTGGCAATAAGCAATCGCATGGCGTTGGAACCAATGTCTATTGCTGCATATTTTTTAATTGTAATCATTCAGGCAATTTAATTATTTGAAATTTGAGATTAGAAATTTGGAATTCAGTAGAAAAGCGCAATTTCTAATTCGCAATTCGTCATTCGTAATTATCTATATTTTTTCCGCAATTACTTCCAGTTTGTCCCGGTAATAATTGTACAATTCGTGTTGTGCCCGAAACATTTTCTGATCGGGTTGCTTGCGGTATTTGTTATCCAGTTTTTCGGAATGTAATCGGGCTTTTACATTGGCTTTCCATCCTATTTCAAAGGTTTCAAGCATTTCTTTTTTGATTTCCTCGTCGTAAATCGGACAGGTTACTTCTACCCTTGCATCTAAATTCCGGGTCATGAAATCGGCAGAGGAAATGTAAACTTCGGGATCGCCGTTGTTTCCGAAAATATACACACGGGAATGTTCCAGATAACGGTCTACGATACTGATTGCTTCAATATTTTCGCTCATGCCCGGAACGCCAGGAATCAGCGAGCAGATACCGCGTACAATCAGATGAATTTTTACTCCGGCCCGGCTGGCATCGTACAATTTGTCAATCATTTTATAATCAGACAAACTATTCATTTTCAGTCGGATATAAGCTTCACGACCTAAATTGGCATTCATTATTTCCCTGTCGATTAACTTCATGAAACGGGTTCGGGTGTAATGTGGGGAAACAATCAAATGTTTATAACGGTGTACCCTGTAATTCACATCAAAAAAATCAAAAATTTTAGCGGCATCCTTCAAAATCTGCTGATGACTGGTCAGTAAGGTTACATCTGTATAGATTTTTGCCGTTGCTTCGTTGAAATTACCGGTGGAAATAAAGCCGTAACGGAATACTTTTCCGTCTTCAATCCGCTCAATAACACAAATTTTACTGTGTACTTTCAGTCCTTTTACTCCAAAAATCAACTCTACCCCTTCGGTTTGCATCATTTCGGCATAGGAAATATTACTCGCTTCGTCAAAACGCGCCTGCAATTCGATTTGAACCACTACTTTTTTACCGTTTTTCGCAGCATTAATCAGAGAGCTGACAATCTGTGAGTTTTTCGCCAGACGGTATAAGGTTATTTTAATGGACGCCACTTTAGGATCGAGCGCTGCTTCTCTCAGAAACTTAATTACATAAGCATACGATTGATACGGAGCATTCACAATAAAGTCACGCTCCTTAATTTTTTCGAGTATACTTCCTTCTAAGCTTAAACCCTGAACCGGTAATGCCGGATGCTGTTTAGCCAGCAAATCATAACGTCCCATATTCGGGAAATCCATGTAATCGCGTCGGTTGTGATAACGGCCGCCCGGTATTATACTGTCTGTGGAGTCAATCTGCATTTTGGTAAGAAAGAAAGCGAGAGTGTCTTTTTCTATTGATTGGTCATAAACAAAACGAACCGGTTCTCCCACTCGCCTTTCCTTAACGCTGCTGGAAATTTTCTCAATGAAACTCTTGCTCAGATCACTGTCAAATTCGAGTTCGGCATCCCGTGTAATTTTTATCATGTGTGCTGAAATGCTTTCGTAGTCAAAGATGTTGAAAATCTGATTTAAATTGTATCGGATTACATCGTCCAACAGGATAACATACTGTTTATCAGTATTTGACGGAAGCACCACAAAACGGTTGATGGTTTTAGGAATTTCAATTACGGCATAACGCACTTCTTTCTTCTGCAAAAGCTTTGAAACAATGGTGTTTTGCTCCTTCGGTTTCATAACGAGTTTTACCGCAAGATAACCGGAAGTGTCTTTCAGGAGCGGAAATTCCTCTAAATCGTTAAGGATGATGGTAATAAGTTCCGGACTTACTTTCTGAATAAAATAATCGTGAAGGAAGTTTTGTTGTTCTTTATTGATTTGATTTTCGTTGATGATAAAAATATTCTCCTTCTCAAGTTGTTTTTCAATCACGCTCAAAATGCGCAAACTTTCAGACTGCTGTTCGATTACGATTTCGGTGATTTCTTTCAGCAACTGTTCGGCCGAAATACCGCCCAAAACTTTCTCTCCCGAAATCCCTTCGGCGTTCATTCGTCTGATGGCCGCATAGCGAACCCGGAAAAATTCATCAAGGTTATTGGAAAAAATTCCTAAAAACCGAAGTCTGTCGAGCAAAGGAACACTTTCATCGGCAGCTTCCTGAAGTACTCTTGCATTAAAGGTTAACCAACTTTTTTCTCTGTCTATATACCTGTTCTCGTGTGTCGTATTCATGATTTTAAATGACTGGGAAACACAGCTTTCTGTATTTTCCCTTTATGTATTTCTTTCCAATCGTCTTCTTCAAACGTTAACGAAACAACGCCCGAAGTTGGCACATTGTCTATGTAACGATCCCCAAATTTATTAACAAAATCGGTTATCGCACCATTATGACCGAAAAGAATTAAGCTATCGTATTTATTTTCACAATTTTTTATGGCATTCTCAAGGCCACGCTCATCAAAAGTATACAAATCATCTTTGTAAATGATGGTTTCTAAAGGTATGGCAAGATTCTGAGCATAAATCATTGCGGTTTCCTTTGCTCTTCTGGCCGGACTGCTCCAGACTATGAAGGTTTTAGGTAAAAGTTTATCAATGTGATGTGACGTTATATGAGCATCTCCAATGCCACGCTTCGATAAAGGTCTGTCTATATCTTTAAGCGGAGCATCCCAGTTAGATTTGGCATGACGGATTAAAACTAAATTTTTCATAATAATTGAATTTTGATATATAAAGTAACTCAAAAAAAATTACAAAAACCAGAGAATATTTGTCAAAAAATTGTTAATTCAAAGAGAAAAGGTATGATTTCATCGAAAATTCATCCTATTTGAAATCAATGATAAATTTTATTGAATAATTTAGAACCTACAAATAAGCGAAATACCACTAAATTGATTCATCAGGTACTTTAAATCGAAATACCACTTCAGGATTTAAATTACTTCCAAATTAGTGAGTTCCTCACTTTGCCAGATTACCACTTTCGGTTAATCTTTTTCAAGAACATTTTTTTGCAGTGTAATTTCAGAATTGGGCTAACCACTTGGCTTTTCATGTCTTGCTGTTACCTTATTGGTTCTGGAATAAGTTTTTTTATATGATTTTAAAAGATTAAACTAAAAGTAATGTCCATGAAATCAAAAAATACCTTACTATTGTTATTTTTACTGCTTGGAATTAACAATGCTTTTTCGCAATTCACACCACAAAAACCAGATTTAAGACTTTGTGGCAGCCCTCCGAATTATTACGAGGACTATTTTAACTGTACATCAAACAATTATACATTAGACCATGTGTTTCTGAGTCTTACAAATGTTAATGGTGTACCACTTTCCAATACAACCTGCACACCCGGTACCTCACAGGAGATGTACGTAATGCTTAATTACACCTCAAATTCAAACAGCATTATCACACAGGTGAGAATTTTTGCCGATTTATCAATCGATGGAAATATTATTCCCTTGAATGTTTATTTGCCTAATGGTGTAAATCCTGGTGCCGGGCAAAGACAAATTTACGGTCCTTTTACCTGGACATGCGGGCAAGAACTGAGACTGTGCAGAATATTAGCCGTCTGGAAAACATCCGGAAGTGCAAGTGATCCGGAGTTGGCCAGTTACAATTGTAATACATACAACAAATCTCAATGTGAATTTGGAGGCTGTATGGTTGTAGCTGCTCCTTTAGCCGTTGAATTTGATTACACCGTTTGTACTAACGGAAATCAGTCTACTGTAACTTTTAACGATGAAACTTCGGGTGGTATAGCTCCATATTCCTATTCCTGGAATTTTGGTGACGGTTCTCCTGTTTCAACACAGCAAAATCCGACACACAACTTTCCTTATCCCGGCGGCCCATACACCGTTACGCTGACCGTTACGGATTCTAATTTACCGAACCATTTGGTAAGCACTTATACTCAGGTAATTAACCCACCGGCTCCTATTACCATTTCCGGTGATGTGAATGCCGCGAGTTGCAGCAGCAATAATAACGGTTCCATTGATATTACCGTTTCCGGCGGAACACCTGCATACACCTATTCCTGGAGTAATGGTGCCACAACACAGGATATTTCAGGTTTATCGCCCGGGTCTTACACGGTAACGGTAACAGATACTTTTGGTTGTGTTAAAAGTGAAACTTTTGTGATTGGCAGCGGTGATGTTTCCAATCCGGTGGTTACGGCTCCCAATGATTTGTCTTTGGAAGGTTGCGGAACTGCAGCAATAGCATCACAAGGATATTTAGCTTTTTCCACAACGCCGGTAGTCATTACATTAGCCCAATTTAATGCAGCGGGTGGTACATATACCGATGCTTCTCCAATTGCATCAATCACTTATCAGGATGTTGCTTCCGGCAGCTGTCCGACCGTGGTAACCCGTACCTTTACCCTAACCGATCTTTGCGGAAATACCGGAACCGATACACAAATTATCAGTATTGACGACACTCAAGCGCCTGTTATTGACCCTTTACCGGCTCCTACAACGATAGTTTGTCCGGCTGTACCTCAATTTGCGCCGGCAACTGCTACAGATGCTTGTGATTCGAGTGTAACTTTAACTTATGAGGATGTTACCACTCCTGGTGACTGTATCCGCTCCTACACTACTGTAAGAACCTGGACCGCAACCGATGATTGTGGCAATAGCTCAACCGCAACACAAACCATTACGGTGATTGACAATGTTCCTCCGGTAGCTCCTGCTCCTCCGGCAGACGTTACCGTATCTTGCGGAAGTCTGGTTCCGGCCATGATTTCGTTAACCGCTAACGATGCCTGCTGCGGCGATTTAACCGTTCCGGGTGTAGATACCATAACTCCGGGCCAATGTGCGAATTCTTATGTAATCACCAGAACCTGGACTTTTGTAGACGCTTGTGGCAACACTTCATCAGTATCACAAACTATTACGGTTAATGATAATGTTCCGCCTGTGGTTCCAACACCTCCGGCTAACGTGACGGTTTCCTGCGGAAGTCAGATTCCAGCCATGATTTCGTTAACCGCTAATGATGCTTGTAGTGGTACTATAACTGTTCCCGGCGTAGATGCTGTTACACCAGGACAATGTATCAATTCCTATGTTGTTACAAGGACCTGGACCTTTGTGGATGCTTGTGGTAATACTTCATCTGTTTCACAAATCATTACGGTAAATGACAATATTGCACCGGTAGTTCCAACACCTCCGGCTAATGTAACAGTTTCCTGCGGAAGTCAGATTCCAGCCATGGTTACTCTAACCGCTAATGATGCCTGTGGCGGCCCTATAACTGTTCCGGGTGTCGATTCTATTACTCCGGGACAATGTAATAATTCTTATATCGTTACGAGAACCTGGACTTTTGTGGATGCTTGTGGCAACACTTCATCAGTATCACAAACTATTACCGTGAACGATAACATTCCACCTGTAGCACCTTCTGCTCCGGCTAATATTACCGTAAGTTGTTCCTCATTAGTACCAACAGCTGCCGTACTTACCGCTAACGATAATTGTGGCGGAAGCGTAACCGGTGTACCAAACGATGT
>NZ_KE387021.1:25137-71423 GCF_000430025.1 Flavobacterium suncheonense GH29-5 = DSM 17707 | reverse complement strand
TAAGTTGTTCCTCATTAGTACCAACAGCTGCCGTACTTACCGCTAACGATAATTGTGGCGGAAGCGTAACCGGTGTACCAAACGATGTGGTAATTCCGGGAAGCTGTCCTAATTCATATACAATTTTACGTACTTGGACTTTCACAGATTCTTGTGGTAATAGCTCTACGGCTTCACAAACTATTACCGTGAACGATAATATTCCGCCTGTAGCACCTTCTGCTCCGGCTAATATTACCGTAAGTTGTTCTTCATTAGTACCAACAGCTGCCGTACTTACCGCTAACGATAATTGTGGCGGAAGTGTAACCGGTGTACCGAATGATGTCGTAACTCCGGGAAGCTGTCCTAATTCCTACGTGATTGTACGCACTTGGACTTTCACAGATTCTTGTGGTAATAGCTCTACGGCTTCACAAACTATTACCGTGAACGATAATATTCCGCCAGTTGCTCCGGCAGCTCCGGCTAACATAACTGTGGCTTGTTCTTCTTTGGTACCGACTGCGGCTGTACTTACCGCTAACGATAATTGTGGCGGAAGCGTAACCGGTGTACCAAACGATGTGGTAACTCCGGGAAGTTGTCCTAATTCCTACGTGATTGTTCGCACTTGGACTTTTACAGATTCTTGTGGTAATAGTTCTACGGCTTCACAAACTATTACCGTGAACGACAACATTCCGCCTGTAGCACCTCCTGCTCCGGCTGATATAACTGTGGCTTGTTCAGGATTGGTTCCGGCTATGATTTCTTTAACAGCTACTGATAATTGTAACGGTTCCATTACTGTGTCTGGTGTTGACAGTATTACTTCCGGTAATTGTGCCAGTTCTTATACAATCACAAGAATCTGGACTTTTACAGATGGTTGTGGTAACACTTCATCTGTAAGTCAGACAATTAATGTTGCTGATACTTCTTCTCCAGTATTGCCTCAAGCACCGGCTGATGTAACTGTCGCCTGTAGTGCTGATGTTCCGGCAATGATTTCGCTTACTGCCACTGATACCTGTGCAGGACCAATTACTTCTGTAGGAGTTGATACCATTACTCCGGGAAGTTGCCCTAATTCCTATGTAATTACCAGAACTTGGACTTTTGGAGATTTATGCGGTAATACATCATCCGTTTCGCAAACGATTACAGTAAATGATAACATTGCACCTGTCGCTCCTGCAGCACCGGCTAACGTTACTGTTTCTTGTAGTGCAGAAGTACCTGCGATGATTTCACTAACCGCTAACGATAATTGTCAGGGTGAAATTACAGTACAAGGAACAGACAGTATTACTCCGGGCGATTGTGTTAATTCGTTTGTAGTTGTCAGAACCTGGACCTTTGTGGATGCTTGTGGTAATACTTCATCAGTTAGTCAGACCATAACAGTGGATGATAATGTAGCACCTGTTCCGCCATCACCTCCTGTAAAATTAGAAATCTCTTGTAGTTCTGAAGTACCAGCTATGATTTCACTTACTGCAATTGATAATTGCTCGGGACCAATAACCGTACCAGGTGTTGATAGCATAGCTCCTGGTGATTGTCCAAATTCATTTGTAATTACCAGAACCTGGACATTTACGGATGCTTGTGGTAATACAGCGGTAATTTCACAACTTATTGAAGTTGAAGATACCGTAGCACCAGTAGTTCCTGAAGCTCCGGCCGATGTTACTATAGCCTGTGGAACCGAAATTCCGGCCATGATTTCCCTAACCGCGACTGACAACTGTCAGGGCGACATAACCGCAGAAGGTGTAGATACAATCACTCCGGGACAATGTGTTAACTCTTACGTAATCACCAGAACCTGGACGTTTGTCGATGCCTGTGGTAATACTTCATCGGTATCGCAAACCATCAATGTAAATGATACCATTGCTCCGGTTATTCCTGAAGCTCCGGCTGATGTAACTGTAGCTTGTGGAACCGAAATTCCGGCCATGATTTCCCTAACCGCAACAGACAACTGTCAAGATCCGATAACTGTGGAAGGCGTTGACGCCATCACTCCGGGTGCATGTGCTAATTCTTATATAGTTACAAGAACCTGGACCTTTGTCGATGCTTGTGGCAATACATCATCGGTATCGCAAACCATCAATGTAAATGATACCATTGCTCCGGTTATTCCTGAAGCTCCGGCTGATGTAACTGTAGCCTGTGGATCTGAAGTTCCGGCCATGATCACCTTAACCGCAACAGACAACTGTCAAGATCCGATAACTGTGGAAGGCGTTGACACCATCACTCCGGGTGCATGTGCTAATTCTTATGTAGTTACAAGAACCTGGACCTTTGTCGATGCTTGTGGCAATACTTCATCGGTATCGCAAACCATCAATGTAAATGATACCATTGCTCCGGTTGTTCCTGAAGCTCCGGCTGATGTAACTGTAGCCTGTGGATCTGAAATTCCGGCCATGATTTCCCTAACCGCAACAGACAACTGTCAAGATCCGATAACTGTGGAAGGTGTTGACACCATCACTCCGGGTGATTGTCCAAATTCTTATGTAGTTACAAGAACCTGGACCTTTGTCGATGCTTGTGGCAATACATCATCGGTGTCGCAAACCATCAATGTAAATGATACCATTGCTCCGGTTGTTCCTGAAGCTCCGGCTGATGTAACTGTAGCCTGTGGATCTGAAGTTCCGGCCATGATCACCTTAACCGCAACAGACAACTGTCAAGATCCGATAACTGTGGAAGGCGTTGACACCATCACTCCGGGTGCATGTGCTAATTCTTATGTAGTTACAAGAACCTGGACCTTTGTCGATGCTTGTGGCAATACTTCATCGGTATCGCAAACCATCAACGTGAGCGACACTATTGCTCCTGAATTACCGCCGGCTCCTGTTGATATCACAGTTTCCTGTTCGGGAGATGTTCCGCCATCAATATGGTTGACAGCTACAGATAATTGTGGCGTTGAAATAACTGTCTTGGGAGAAGATTCCTCAACAAGTATTGCAGAAGGAACCTGTATTAATTCCTATATCATCACCAGAACCTGGACGTTTACAGATGCTTGCGGAAACACTTCATCTATCGCACAAATAATAACTGTTCACGATGAAATTGCTCCAATTCTTGAAGATGAAGATTTCCAATCTGAAATGACCGTAACCTGTACAAACATACCAGATATGCCAGAGCTCAATTTTACAGACAATTGTGGTGGTTCGGTAACGGTTGAAAGTTCTCAGGAAATTGCAAATGAAGTACAGGACGAAAATAATCTGATTATCTCCTACGACATCATCAGAACCTGGACAGCTACCGACACTTGCGGAAATTCAACTGTCATTACACAAACCATTCATGTAACTGTTGGCGACACGTTCAATGCAGGAACTAAAGAATTATGTAGTAATGATTCTGCTAATGCAAGTTATAACCTGAATCAGCTGCTGACAGATTTAGTGAGTGAAGACGAATTAGACGGAACATGGACTATTGAAAATGCAGGTTTTGAATCAGCACTTCAAGGCAGCATTTTAAATGTGACTGCACTTCCTGTTGGATATTACACTTTGGTTTACAATTTAGACACTAATGATAGTTTCTGTCCTAGAAAATATGAGTTCTACCTCCATGTTCTTGATGATTGTGGAGTTTTGGCAGAATGTTCTATAAATGTATTTAATGCCGTTTCTCCGAATCATGATGGTTTAAATGACATTTTTTACATTGACGGTATTACCTGTTATGCAGAAAATAACGTAAAAATTTATAACAGATGGGGTATTTTAGTATACGATGAAAACGGCTACAACAATGCGGATATTTCCTTCAATGGTGTGTCTGAAGGCCGTTCTACACTCAACAGAGGCGAAGAATTACCAGACGGAACCTATTTCTACATTTTAAAATACAAAAGTAATGAAACAGGAAACTGGCTGGATAAATCAGGATACTTATATTTAAACAGATAATTCTCATAATACTGTTATGTACTAAAATTAATATTAAATTAGTGATCATGAAAACAAAAATAATAACACTCGTTTTAGGATTAATCGGTATGATGGGGTATTCGCAACAAGACTCACAATACACGCAGTATATGTACAATACTGTTAATATAAATCCTGGTTACGCCGGTTCGCGTGAAGTACTGAGTATTTTCGGATTGCACAGAAGCCAATGGGTAGGACTGGACGGTGCGCCAACCACTAATGCGTTTTCGGTAAACTCCCCTATTGGTGATTCGAGTTTCGGAATTGGGCTATCTGTAGTAAACGACCGCATTGGTCCGGCAGAAGAAAATGCCATCTCCGCCGATTTGTCTTATTTTATTCAAATGTCTGACAATTATAAACTGGCTTTCGGTTTAAAAGGAACTGCCAATCTTTTCAGTATCGATGTCAACAAACTGAACATTCAGCATCAGAATGACCCGCAATTCCAAAATCTGGATAACGATTTCAGTCCGAATGTGGGTGCCGGAATTTACTTGTATTCCGATAAATTTTATGCTGGTTTGTCTGTTCCGAATTTCTTTGAGACCAAACGTTATAAAGACAATTCGATTTCCATTACACAGGAAAGATTACACTATTATTTCATAACCGGATACGTTTTTGAAACAGGCCCTAACTTAAAAATCAAACCTTCCGTTTTAGCGAAAGCTGTTGAAGGTGCGCCATTACAGTTAGATGGTTCCTTAAACTTCCTGCTTTATGAAAAATTAACTCTTGGAGCAGCCTATCGCTGGGATGCTGCGTGGAGTGCGATGGCCGGATTTCAGATTACCAATTCCATTTTTATAGGATATGCGTACGATGCTGAAACTACTCAATTAGAAAATTACAACTCTGGTTCCCATGAAGTTTTCCTTCGATTCGAGTTGTTCAACAATTCTAAAATGTTAACTCCACGTTTCTTCTAAACTGAATGATCATGAAAACCAAAGCAATACTTTTACTGGCAATTTTCACCACTTGCAGCGCATATTCCCAATTAGGAATAGGACGATTGGCAACAGCTGATAAAAAATACGACAAATACGCTTACATAGATGCAATTGAGATTTACGAAAAAGTAGCCGAAAAAGGACATAAATCCGCAGATTTGTTCGAAAAACTGGGCAACTCTTACTATTTCAACGGCGAATATGATAAGGCGGAAAGATGGTACGGCGAGTTATTTGCCATGACCAACGATGTGGAACCGGAATACTATTTCAGATATGCACAAGCACTGAAAGCAGTCGGAAAATATGACAAAGCAGACGAGTATCTTATAAAGTTCTTTCAGAAAACCAACAATCCAACCGGAGAGGAATTGCAGAACAACAAAGATTATCTGAAACAGTTACGCGTAAATTCAGACCGTTATACAGTCGAAAATGCAGGAATTAATACCGAATTTTCAGATTATGGTGCTTTCCTGAAGGGAGACGAGGTAATCTTTACCTCTGCCCGTTCGACCGGCGATGTTTTCCAGAAAAAACACACCTGGACGGGACAATACTTTACAAGATTGTTTACGGCAAAAGCCGGTGAAGACGGAATGCTGAGCGATGCCAAAGAATTCTCGAAAGATTTAGACAGCAAATTCAATGAGGCAACGCCGGTATTTACGAAAGACGGCAATACCGTGTATTTTACCCGTAACAATTACAACGACGGTAAAAAAGGGAAAAGCAGCGATAAAATCAATAAGCTGAAAATTTACAAAGCCACGTTAAAAGACGGCAAATGGACCGATGTAACCGAACTGCCTTTCAACAACGACAATTACAGCGTTGCTCACCCGGCTTTAAGCGCTGATGAGAAAACATTGTACTTTTCTTCAGACATGCCGGGAACTTTGGGACAATCGGATATTTTCCGGGTTGCGATTAACGATAACGGTACTTTCGGATCGCCTGAAAATTTAGGGCCGGCTATCAATACGCCGATGCGCGAGACCTTCCCTTTCATTACAGATAAAAACGTGTTATACTTTGCTTCCGACGATCATTTGGGTATTGGAGGTTTGGATGTTTTTGAAGCCAAAATGAACAAAGACGGAAGTTTTACCGCTATCAAAAATGTAGGAGCTCCCGTTAACAGTGCCAAAGACGATTTCGGTTATGTTGTAAATTCCAAAACACACATTGGTTATTTTACTTCCAATCGTGACGGTGGTGTTGGTTCGGACGACATTTACAAATTCAAAGAAAATGTTTGCGAACAATTGCTGAAAGGAACCATCACCGATAAAGAAACGGCTGCAGCGCTTCCGGGAGCAAAAGTTTCCCTTTTCGATGCCAATATGGAACTGATCAAAGCTGTTGAAGCTAATGAAAACGGTGATTTCGCCTTTGAAGAAAACATCGACTGCGACAAAAAATACTATGTACGAGCCGAAAATCCGGACTACGAAACGAAAGAAATCAGTGTTTCCATTCCGTTAAAATCCGGCGAATCGAGAGCCGATATTGCCTTAGAAAAACGCATCAAACCAATAGAGGTTGGTACCGATTTAGCCAAAATTTTCGACATCAGCATCATCTATTTCGATTTGGACAAATGGAATATCCGCCCGGATGCAGCCGTCGATCTGGAAAAAATCATAGCGGTTATGAAACAATATCCGAACATGAAAGTTGATATCCGTTCCCACACAGACAGCCGACAGACTCATAAATACAATGAGCGATTATCAGACCGAAGAGCAAAATCAACTTTAGAATATATGGTTAAAAACGGAATCGAACGCAGCCGATTGTCTGCTAAAGGTTTCGGAGAGACACAGCTGGTTAACGGATGTTCCGACGGTGTACCTTGCAGTGAGGCCGAACATCAGAAAAACAGACGTAGTGAATTTATTATTCTTAGCATGTAATTTTAAAAATTTACAACCATTAAAAAAGCATCCGTTTTGGCGGATGCTTTTCTTTTTTTGGATTATTTAAACCCAGAAACTAAACACATATTTTTAGTAAGCTTACTTTCTGATAAACAAGTTGGTAAAGTATTTCTTTCCTTCAGCATTCTCTCGTACCGAAATACCACAATGCGTGTAATTACCTTCAATGTTTGCTTTGTGTGACGGGCTTGCCAGCCAGGCATCCACTACAGACTGCGCAGTCGAATAGTTGTATGCAATGTTTTCCCCAACGGAAACCGCACCTAACGTTTCTTTTAAATTATCCTCTCTTTGGGCAAAAAGGGCGTGTGTTAACGTATTAACCGAGATCATATATTCGTCATGATCTTCTGCGACATTCGAAATATGGTTGATTTTTTCAAGCGAATTAAGTCCTTTACTCTCTCTGTACTGATTAATCAATTCGGCAATCTCCAACTCAATAGGACTGTATGCATAGTTATTGTTTACAACATAGTTAGCGCTTTCTGCCGGAGCTGTTTCATCTGTACTATCTGTAGAACAAGAAGCAAAAGTTATGAGTAAGGCAATGATCGATAAGGGGCGAAAAATTGTTACTTTCATAAACTAAAATTTAAATGTTATTGTTTTTGCTTCGGTATCAATTTCAATTCGTAACTCATTGATAACGAGACAAATGTACATCAAATTCGATTAACTGCAAATTAAATCGACGAAATGCACAAAATTTTAACATTTAAATCTATTTTATTAACCTTTAAGGAGATAGTCTTTCAATTTTCCAGTCAAAATTGTCTAAAAGTGTGTAACGGATTCGGTCGTGCAAACGATTCGGTCGTCCTTGCCAAAACTCAACGGAAACGGGTCTGACCAGATAGCCACCCCAGCTTTTCGGTCGCGGGATTGCTCTGTTTTGGTATTCTTTTTCCAAAGTTTTGAGATTTTCTTCTAAATAAGTTCTGGACGGAATCACTTCGCTTTGCGGTGAAACCACAGCGCCGAGTTTACTGCCGTCCGGTCTGCTGTCGAAGTAATTGTCCGAAACGGTTTCAGGAGTTTTCTCGGCAATCCCTTTAATGATTACCTGCCGTTCCATGGAATGCCAAAAGAATGACAGACAGATATTAGGATTGTTGGCAATAGCTTTTCCTTTTTCAGAATTATAATTCGTGTAAAAAATAAAGCCTTCTTCGTTAAACTTTTTAAGCAGTACCACGCGCGATTTAGGAAAACCATCTAAACCAATCGTGGATACGGTCATGGCGTTCACTTCTCCTTCTACTCCCAAATCTTCCGTTTCGTAAAACCAGCGATGAAACAGATTCATCGGATCTTCGGGTATATTGGTTTCCAGAAGTTCGCTCTTTTCGTAGGATTTGCGGTAGTTGCTTAAATCAGACATGGCTTATTTGCATTATTTCTTTTTGGTGAATAACCTGAAAATAAATTTAATTATTCTGCTGAAATAGGTTTCAGAATTCGATTTCTTTTCCATCATCTGCCAGTATTACGTTAGTAAAAACGGTTTGCGCTTCTTCCTGAAAACGCTCAATTTTATCATATCGGGTGGAATAATGTCCCAACAGTAAAATTTCCGCATTAGCCAATTTAGCAATTTTTGCGGCTTGTTTGGCAGTGGAATGCATAGTTTTTTCCGCCAGATATTCTTCGGAATCCAAAAAAGTACTTTCGTGGTACAAAACCGTAACGTTTTCAAGCAGCGGTATAATGCTTTCATCGTAAACGGTATCCGAACAAAAGGCATAGCTTTTAGCCGGTTCCGGATCGAAAGTGAGTTTTTCGTTGGGAATTACACGGCCGTCTTCTAAAGTAATATCACCTCCGTATTTAATTTTATTGTAGTAAACCACATCAATGTCATGATTCAAAATCGCATCGATATTCAGTTTACGCTCTATATTTTTCTCTAGGAAAAGATAACCGTTGGTGTACACCCGATGCTTCAGCGGAATGGTTTTTACGACTACTTTTTCGTCTTCGTAAACCACTTCGCTTTCAGTACTTTCCAATTCATGAAAATATAAATTGTAACCTGTATAAGAATTTGATAATCTGAGTTGTAGCAGGATTATCTCTTTTATTCCTTTAGGTCCGTAAACGTGTAAATCCGCCTGACGGTTTAAGAGCATAAACGTTGAAATCAGCCCAACCAAACCATAAAAATGATCGCCGTGAAGGTGCGAAATGAAAATGTGCTCTATTCTTGAAAACTTGATTTTGTTCTTACGAAGCTGTACCTGTGTTCCTTCCCCGCAATCGATGAGAAACATGCGGTTTTTGATTTCCAGAACCTGAGACGTCGGATTGGTTATAGTACGTGGAGTTGCGGCATAACAGCCTAGAATAGTGAGTTTCATGTGTAAAGTATTCAGTGTTCAGAAAGCAGTATTCAGTAAAAAATCTATGCTTCTAACCGCTACTTTCAACTAAATTAAAAACCTAAATCCCGTTCGATTTCTTCCATTTCAATCATGTCGTGGGCTTCCAAAAGTGTCGGAACCACCAACATGGAAGACGGAACATCATTAAAATCAATATTTTCTGCGACAATTACGAACGATTTTTTGGCTTTTTTGTGTTTTTTAGACAAATCCGCAAAGGCCTTAATTCCTTTAATATCCACCGATTTGTCTTTGGTTATATCCAAAACGAGATTGCGTTCTTTAAGCGCATCGTACTGACTGGTAACCTTTTGCAGAAATTGCAGAATATTACCTTCGGTATCTTTAACTATAGTGGTATGTTCTTTATGCTCTACTTTCATAAATTAATTGGTAAAGTGCTGAAACGCTAAGTTACTGAGGATTTTTAATTTCTACAACAACTTTTCCCTTTTCCCTTTTCCCTTTTCACTACTTAATCTTCTGCGCCAGCAAATAAATCACCGCCATACGAACCGCCACGCCATTCTCCACCTGATTTAGAATTACAGATTGTTGAGAATCAGCCACATCCGAAGTAATTTCAACCCCACGATTGATTGGTCCCGGGTGCATAATTACGATTTCTTTATCAAGCGAATCAAGTAACGCTTTATCCACACCATATTGTTGGGAATATTCTCTTGTGGACGGGAAATAATTCACATCCAAACGTTCATTTTGTACGCGAAGCATATTTGCTACATCACACCATTCCAATGCTTTGCGAAGATTTGGTTCATATTTTACCCCTAATGATTCAATATATCTCGGGATCAGTGTTTTTGGGCCACAAACCATTACTTCAGCACCTTGCATCTGCAAAGCAAAAATATTGGACAACGCCACACGTGAGTGCAGAATATCACCCACAATTACCACTTTCTTCCCTCCTACATCACCAAGTCTTTCTCTAATTGAATAACTGTCCAATAAAGCCTGAGTTGGATGTTCGTGGGCTCCGTCACCGGCATTTACAATGCTCGCTTTTACATTTTGCGAAAGGAAATAAGCTGCTCCGGGGTTTTTATGGCGCATGACCACCATATCCACTTTCATCGAAAGAATGTTGTTTACCGTATCGATAAGCGTTTCCCCTTTTTTAACTGAGGATTGTGCCGCTGAAAAACTCATCACATCGGCCGAAAGCCTTTTTTGAGCTAACTCGAAAGACAATTTGGTACGCGTACTGTCTTCAAAGAAAATATTCGCAATGGTTATGTGTTGTAAAGACGGTACTTTTTTAATCGGACGATTAATCACTTCCTTGAACTGGTCGGCAGTTTCAAAGATTAAATCGATATCGTTTTTGTTGATGTATTTTATTCCAAGTAAATGATTGACACTTAGCTCTTTCATTGTATGTTGTGTTGTTGTATTATTTAGATTGAAAGATTGAAAAATTAAAAGATTAAAAGATTAAAAGTCACATATCCGATTCTTCTCCCTTTCCCTTTTCCCTTTTCTCTTTTCCCTTTTCACTTCTCACTTCCTTCGCCACCAAAAGCACCTGATCTTCCCCATCATTTTCCTTCCAGTTCACGATTACTTTTTCGTTATTGATGGCATCTACCTGTCTTCCGCGGTAATCCGGCTGGATGGGCAAATCGCGACTGAAACGTCTGTCAATGAGCGTTAAAAGCTCTATGCCTGATGGTCTTCCGAAGGACTGAATGGCTGTTAAAGCGGCACGGATGCTTCTTCCGGTGTACAGTACATCGTCTATAAAAACCACTTTTTTGTCTTCTACAATAAAATCGATTTGGGTTTTATTGGCTTCTAAAGGTTTTTCGTTTCGGCGGAAATCATCTCGGAAAAACGTAATATCCAGAAAACCAAGCGGAACGTTTTTGATATTGTATTCCTGCTCTAAAATCTGTTTGATTCTTTCTGCCAGATATTTGCCTCTGGGCTGAATTCCGATAAGAATAGTGTTGGAAAAATCGAGGTGTTTTTCGATTAACTGACAGGCCAAACGATGCAGAATGATATTGACTTCCTTAGAAGTAAGCAATACTTTTTGACTCATAATGAAGTGTTGTGTTTGGGATGTAAAAGTACGATAAATTTATTAATCTGAAAGATTATCCCTGATAATTGAGTAACTTTAGACAATATTTCTTCTTACAATCGCATCGTTTATTTCTTAACCTAAATTAAGTGCTTTCCCACTTTTGATGCCGTAACTTTGTGTAACAATTTAAATCAAGAACATCATGGCAACAAAAAAAATAGAATTAGTAGCCGAACCAAGAGCACCACATTTTGTGGGCGACGGCTTCAGAGTACACAACTTCATTCCAAGCGGATTTCGTTTGGATATGGAACGCATGAGTCCGTTTATCATGTTGGATTACAACTCCAAATATCGTTTTGCGCCGTCTGAAATTCCGAGAGGCGTTGGCGTGCATCCGCACAGAGGTTTTGAAACCGTAACGATTGCCTACAAAGGAAAAGTAGCGCACCACGACAGTGCCGGCGGCGGCGGAATTATAGGTGAAGGCGATGTACAATGGATGACCGCAGCTTCCGGTGTATTGCACAAAGAATATCACGAAGAAGAATTCAGCAAAACCGGCGGAGAATTTCAGATGGTACAGCTTTGGGTGAATTTGCCGGCGAAAGACAAAATGAGCCAGCCCAAATATCAGGCGATTGAAAACAGCCAAATGGGACGTTACGAACTTCCGGACAATGCCGGTTTCATCGAAGTGATTGCGGGAAATTATAAGGATGTAAAAGGCCCTGCTTCCACTTTCACTCCGGTACATATGCAAAATGCAAAACTGAACAAAGGCGGAAAAGCAACTTTTTCATTCCCGGCACATTACAACACCGCTTTATTGGTAATCGAAGGTAGCATCAAAGTAAATGACGACAAAACCGTTCCGACCGATCATTTCGTATTGTTCGAAAACGAAGGCGAAGAATTTACCATCGAAGCATTGGAAAACGCCGTAGTTTTAGTATTAAGCGGCGAACCAATCAACGAACCGATTTTCCCTCACGGCCCATTCGTAATGAATACCCGAGAAGAAATCATTCAGGCCATTGAGGACTTTAATAACGGAAAATTTGGATATCTTGAGGATTAATTGAGAAGCAAGGGATGTGAGATAAGGGATAAGGGATAAGGGATAAGGGATAAGGGATAAGGGATAAGGGGTAAGTATCTAACACTCTAATAATCTTATTATCAAATTATCAAATTATCAAATTATCAAACCATCAAATTATCAAACCATCAAACAATCAAACCATCAAACAATCAAACCATCAAACAATTTAAAAATTAAGAAATGAAACCTGAATTTGAAAATATCCCCTTAGTAAAAAACGAAGCAACCCATCGTTTTGAAATCACTGTTGACGGTCATAAAGCCTTTATCGACTACAAAGAAAGACCGGGAAAAATCTCTTTAATTCACACCGAAGTGGAACCCGAACTCGAAGGCAAAGGTGCCGCAACCGCTGTAATCGAAAAAACATTGGTTTACATCGAGGAAAACGATTATAAACTCGTTCCGCTTTGCCCGTTGGTGTTTGCGTACATCAAAAGACATCCGGAATGGAAGCGTATTGTTTCTGATGATTTTAAAGGATTTGAGGAGGAGAAGTGAGAAAGAGACAAGAAGCAATAAATAAATAAACTTATATGACTCACAGGGTTAAATTTAAATTTTCAATCTTTAAATTATTCAATCTTTAAATCTTCTTAACATGAGCAGTACAGTACCTATTCGCGACCCCAAAACCGATCACTTGCTAAGTCCTGAAAATTCAGCGCTTATTATTATTGACTATCAGCCTGTTCAGGTTTCTTCCATTAAATCGATGGATCAAGCTCTTTTGGTTGAACAGATTGTCCGCCTTGCCAAGACCGCAAAAGTGTACAATATCCCCGTGGTTTTGTCTACCGTAAATGTGAAAACAGGCCGAAATCAGGATACTATTGCGCCTTTGAAAGAAATTTTGGCCGATGAACCTTCCTACGACCGAACAAGTATCAACGCCTGGGAAGACAAAGAATTTTATGAAGCCGTTAAAGCCACCGGAAGAAAAAAACTAATCATGGCAGCCCTCTGGACGGAAGCCTGCTTAACTTTCCCCGCTTTAGACGCTCTGAAAGAAGGCTTTGAAGTTTATCCTGTAGTTGATGCCGTTGGCGGAACCTCTTCAGAAGCTCACAATGTTGCTCTAAGAAGAATGGAACAAGCCGGAAGTCAGCTAATTTCAGTAAACCAATTGCTTTGCGAATTACAGCGCGACTGGAACAGAGAAGAAACCGTACCAGGCTTCTTTCAGGTATTATTTAAAGACGGAAAAATACATTAAACTATGTCAAACGTACAATTAATTATAGAAGAACGTTCTGCCGATATCGGTAACTTTATGGTGGGACGCTTGCTTCCGTTTCGTGAAAAAAGAACCGTTGGCCCGTTCGCCTTTATCGACCACATGGGGCCAACCTGCTTAAAAGACTATCAGAATCTGGATGTTGCACCGCATCCGCACATTGGGCTTTCTACCCTAACCTATCTGTTTGAAGGCAGCATCATGCACCGCGACAGTTTAGGAACCGAAGTGGAAATCCAACCGGGAGCCGTGAACTGGATGACCGCCGGAAAAGGCATCGTGCATTCCGAAAGAACGCCGGAACGCTTAAGAACTTCCGATAAAATGCTGCACGGCTTACAAATCTGGGTGGCACTTCCGAAGGAACTCGAAGAAATGGAACCGAATTTCACTCATGTGGAAAAAGACGATTTGCCGCATTGGGAACAAGACGGCGTTTCCATCAAACTCATTGCCGGGGAAGCGTTTGGCAGAAAATCTCCGGTTCCGGTGTACAGCCCGTTGTACTTTCTGGAGATAAAATCCACATCGGCACAAAAAGTAAAAATCGGTGAAGATTTGTTTGGTGAAAGTGCGCTGTATATCCTCGAAGGAAGCATTACGGACGGCAACAACGTATTCGAACCCAAACAGATTTTAATCGCCAAAGACAGCAAACTCTGCGAATTTGAAATGGCGGAAAACACGACTGTTTATATTTTCGGCGGCGAAGCTTTCCCGGAAGAACGCTTTATTTACTGGAATTTCGTTTCCTCCCGAAAAGAGCGCATCGAACAAGCCAAATCTGATTGGGAAAATCAAACTTTTCCGAAAGTTCCGGGTGAAACCGAATTTGTCCCGCTTCCGCCAGCCTTAAAAAACTTTAAATAACATGGAAAAAATAACTGCACATATCGGAACCCAAAATTATAAAGTTGACGTTCAGGGCGCCAAACAAACCCTAATCATTGATGAGCCGGCCGAATTAGGCGGTCAGGATTTGGGTGTGAATCCGAAGGAATTGCTTGCCGCTTCCCTGGGCGCGTGTACGTCCATCACCCTGAAAATGTATGCCAATCATAAAGGCTGGGATTTAACCGATGTGAATATCGAAGTGACTTTCGACTGGGACAAAGAAAATTCCAAATCGTTCTTCACCCGAAAAATTGAACTGATTGGCAATTTAGACGACACCCAACGCCAACGCCTGCTGAAAATCGCCGACAGTTGCCCAGTGCACAAAGTTTTTATGAATCCTGCGGAAGTGACAACGGTTTTGGTGTAAACCACTCACCTTTCCAAACTGAAAAAATTTAAAAGGGTTGGAATGCCTATTTAAAACGTTCCAACTCTTTTTTTATTAGCTCTTGCAGCTGCTGCTGCGCCTTTAGTTTAAGTTCGCACTGCAACTGCGCCGCCTTTCCGTACTTTTCAATACCGCTCTTGGCTCTGTAGTGTAGCATTGCTATAAATTCCTTTGACGGCCTTTCGTCTTCCGGAAGTTCGGTTTCCAGATATAGCGCCAGTTCCCCGGCAGAAATGCTTTTCTGATACTTCGCCTGTATTTTTTCAAGTTCGCGGTTTAACTCGTAGATTTCGATTTCGGTGTTTCTGAATTCGTGCTCCAATAAGGCAATGCATTTGGCATTTTGCGCTTTATCATCGGGTAATGTGGCTTTTTCCTGTAGTTTCTTTTGTACGTGGTTGTACATCAGTACAAGTTTGAACATTTTGACAGCAGGTAATAACCGTAAACCCAGCTCAAACAAGGCGATTTGACTCTTGGTTGTTTTTAATAAAAAGGCAGTTTCCTCTTGGGTAATGCCTAAAATTGCTCTGTAATCCCTCTGTTTTGTCATGTGAATGGGCGTGTAGTATGCTGTAATTTTTTGATCTTGATTTTTGATTTGATTACAAATTTGTAATTTTTATTTCAAATGTAACAATTTGATTACAATTCTGTAATCTTTTTGAACTATTTTTTCAATTGATTACAAGAGTTATTCACCGTAATGAGCAGTTTGATTGTCAATAACTTTTGGGATGAGTTTGTGAGAAAATTGATATTTTTGGATGGCTGATATGTATTTGTATACATATCTATGAGTTAGCAGCCACTTTAAATTAACGATGCCATAAAAACCCAATCTAAAATGCAAATTTATCATGGATGAAGCAGTTAAACTACCTCATATAAGACTTAAACCTACTATTAAGCAAAAAATTAATTTTCATCCTAGTGAATTAGATAACACTATAGTTCCTGAAGAAAGTAAAAACTGGATTAAGAAATACCAAAAATCAAATCAACTTCATGATGGCTCGACAATTTTAATGTTTGACGATGAGATTGTATATGGATTTGATTTTCTTTATAAAAACGAAAAATATATAGTTCAAGAAGTTAATCCTGTAACAATTTTTTATTCAAATGCTGTTATGTGTCACCGATTACTTGTGGACGCTAGAAATAAATTAATTGCCAATTCTCAAAGAATAAAAGATCTAAAAAAATCAAATACTCAACCAAGTGATTTTTCAGATTTCTTCCAAGTTGCTGTAAATATGATTATAAACTTACAAGCTACTATTGAGAGTTTTGCTAATCGTTTGATTCCAGAAGATTATGCGTTTGTTGACATTAATGGCAATTCGTTCGAACCTTCCATAATACATAAAATAAATACAACTTTACCAGAATTAAAAGGTGAAAAATTTAAATCCAAACATGGAAAACAGAATAATTATTTAAGGCAATTAATTGAATTAAGAAACGAAATTGTACATTTAAAACCTGCAGGAGATCCAAATTCAGCTTATAAAGAAGTTTATCGCAGATTAATAAATTTCAAATATCTTGAAACACTGCAAGCGGTAAGATTATTTGTGGATTTTTATGAAAAGGATTTAATAGAAGAATGTCCTTGTCAAAAGGAATATTTTTATAAAATTGAAGTTATTGAATAACTAATTCTAAAATAAAAGCGGCTGCTAACAGCGGTTTTGTGCAAGCGGGGTTTGGGTGTTTATCGGTAAAGTCAGTGTTTGCACTTCTTCTCCGAAGTGAGGCTTTTTCTTTCAAACTTTTAGGTATATTTGTAAACATCAGTAATAAAAATCCCCGCCTTCACAAAGCCGGCGGGACGTTGCACAACATTTTTAAAACAATCGCAAAAAAAAACAACCAGCCTGTAACCTTTCCGTTTCAGCCCTACTCTAAAATAGTATAAGTCTAATGTATTGTAACACTTAATACTAAAGAAATGGAAAACACAAATTTAAATCAGGCAATCCAACCAACCTTTACTTTATTGAAATTTACTTTTGGCCTTGTGCCCATAGTAGCCGGTTTGGATAAATTCACCAATCTGCTAACCAATTGGGAACAATACATGCATCCCGGCATTAGTGAAATGTTGCCTTTTTCCGCGCACACTTTCATGATGGTTGTTGGAGTGATTGAAATTATTGCAGGTATCATTGTTTTGAAAAAAACCGAACTTGGCGGATATATTGTAGCCGCCTGGCTTACCCTTATTGCCCTTACCCTTCTGGCAAGTTTAAACTATCTGGATGTTGCAGTGCGCGATCTTGTAATGGCAATTGCTGCATTTTCTATGGCCAGAATCGCTAAATTTATACAATAAAACAACAAAGGCATCAATGAATTCATTCGAACAATATACCGATTTTGAACTGGTACAAAAGATTCTCGCGGGCGAAACGGAGTTATTTGAAATCATCATCCGCAGGAATAACGCGGCTTTGTACAAAATCGGAAGATCCTACAACTACAACCATGAAGATACACAAGACTTAATGCAGGACACTTACATTGATGCCTTTACCCATTTATCGAAATTTGAAAACCGCGCGACTTTTAAAACCTGGATTATAAAAATCATGCTTAACAACTGCTTCCGCAAGCAGCACAAATGGAATTACCAAAATATTACCGCCAAAGAAATAACCGATAAATCCCAACCGATGTTTTCAAACCCCCAACATACAGACACCAACAGCTCCGTTCTAAACAGAGAACTGAAATTGGTTATTGAAAACGCCCTGCAAAACGTCCCGACAGATTACCGCCTGGTTTTCACCCTGCGCGAAGTTAACGGCCTGAGTGTGGCGGAGACTTCAAATGTGTTAAACATCAGCGAATCCAACGTAAAAGTCCGCTTAAACCGCGCCAAAACCATGCTCCGTAAAGAAGTGGAAAAAGCCTATTCCGCAGAAGAAATTTTTGAATTCAACCTCATTTACTGTGACACCATGGTTGAAAAAGTGATGCAGAAACTTAAAGAACTTCCTAAGTAAAAGCATCGCATTAAAATCACCTTTACTTTCCTCTTTTTTCGTTAAATAACAGCACCGCAAGAACCAGACAAAATTATTAGCGGGTTTTTAAATTTTTGGTGATACACTTCCCTCCTTCACCCTTTTCCCTTTTCCCTTTTCCCTTCTCACTTTTCACTATCTTTGTAAACACCAACCACCCAAAAACCAAACCGTTATGAATAATTTCAGTAACCGCCCTCGTTTAGACAGAGCCAAAATGACAAGACCAAAAAGGAATAAATCCTTTTTTCTGTGTGCCATTGCGCTTTGCCTGACAACCTCTTGTTCAAATTCAAGTCAGACAAATAATCCCGACAAGTCAGTCAATCAGAACACCACAACAAACGACATTAACACAACGATTAAAAATAAAAATATGATTACTCAAAAAATTACCCCCTCAATTTGGGTAGAAACAACAGATGCTAAAGCCGTTGCCGACTATTACCTTTCAATTTTTAAAGACGGTAAACTTAAGGAACACCACAAATACACAAACCCACCGGAAGCAGGAGGCGGAAAATTTGAAACAGCGCTTATTGAAATTGCCGGTATGGAAGTAAGTATTTTAGCAGCAGGGCCGTTTCAGAAATTTAATGAGTCCGTTTCCCTTGTGATTAATACAAAAGATCAAGCCGAAACAGATTACTATTGGAATGCATTGACTACAAACGGCGGACAGGAAAGCTCCTGCGGCTGGTGCAAAGACAAATACGGTTTATCCTGGCAGGTGGTTCCAGTTGAATTTTATGAACTAATAAACAATACTGACCCAAAAATCAGAGAAAAGGCATTGAAAAACACTTTACAGCAAAAGAAACTAATCCTTTCCGAGCTTAAATAAACCCTGTTTCCTGACAGAAACCTATGATTAAGCAGCGCAAAACCGAACTGCTGGGAAGCCTTGTATTCCTACTCCAGCAATATTCTGAAAAAGGAAGGAATTCCCAACTCTTTCCCAAATTCAATCCTTAACTTTGTGGCTGTGAAATGCTTTGTATTCTGTCAAACCTAAAAAGCAAATTAGTTACAGATGAAAATTCTGATTGTTGAGGATGAACCCGCCTTGCTGAAAACCTTAGTCGATTCACTTACGAAAGAGTATTTTGTAATTGAAACGGCGAACGACTTTTATTCGGCAGAGGAAAAAATGGAATTGTACGACTACGACTGCATTTTACTCGACATTATGTTGCCCAACGGCAGCGGACTTCAGCTTTTGGAACAACTGAAAAAAGCAGGAAAACAGGGAAATGTCATCATTATTTCTGCCAAAGATTCGCTGGACGACAAACTAAAAGGCCTTGAGCTCGGAGCCGACGATTACCTCACAAAACCGTTTCACATAGCCGAACTCAACGCAAGAATTAAAGCCGTAATCCGCAGAAACCAGTTAGACGGAAAAAACACGATTGAAATTGCAAACACCGTTTTAGACTTAAAAGAACGCACTTTCGTTGTAAACAATACAATCGTTCCGCTAAACCGAAAAGAGTTTGATATCCTGAATTACTTTCTGCTCAACAAAAATCGTCTGGTTACCAAAACAGCTTTGGCAGAACACGTTTGGGGCGACAACACAGACCAGGCCGACAATTACGACTTTATTTATTATCAGATTAAAAATTTGCGGAAGAAATTAACCGAAGCAAAAGCGGAAATAGAAATTGAAGCCGTTTATGGCATCGGATACAAGTTAACGGAACAATGAAATTATTAAACAAATCGCTCATTTACCTTTCGGTTTCGCTGTTTTTTGTTATCGGCCTCTGGACTGTTGTTTTCTATTTCAATATGTTCCGGGAAATTAAAGAAAGTATTGATGAAGGCTTAGAAAATTACAAACGGCAAATTATCTATCAGGCTCAAAAAGACCCGACCATTTTAAATAAAAAAACTTTTGCCGAAGGCTTTTTTGCCATTCGGGAGATTTCGCAGGCACAAGCCGTAGCCATGACAGACACGTATACCGATACGATAATGCTGATGCAGGATGCCGACGACGAAGCCCCCGAGCCGGAACCCGTTCGCCTGCTCAAAACCGCGTTTGAAAATCATGGAAAATACTACGAATTGCGCGTTATCAATTCTATGGTGGAAGAAGATGATTTGGTTAAAGAATTGTTCCGCGAAGCCCTTGGTCTTTATCTGCTTTTGATTGCCATCATCATTTTCATTAACAATTTTGTGCTGCAACGTCTTTGGAAACCGTTTTATTCCTTTTTGAATCAGCTTAAAAAATACCGCATTGGCAACAAGTTCCCCGAAGTAAAAACCGAAACACAGGAATTTAACGACCTGCAAAAAGCCGTAACCATTTTGCTGCAACGCAATGCGGAAACCTACGAGCAACAAAAGCAATTTATCGGCAATGCTTCCCACGAACTGCAAACGCCTTTGGCCATTGCCACCAACAAACTGGAACTGCTCATTGAAAAAGGAAACTTACAACCCGAACAAGCTGAAAACATTGCAGAAACGATAAACATCATTGAACGTTTGGTGCGTTTAAATAAATCGCTGTTGCTTTTAACCAAAATTGAAAACAACCAGTTTTTAGACAACAAAACGGTTTCGTTCAACGAAGTGGTAAAACAGAGCGTAAACGATCTGGAAGAAATTGCCGACTACAAAAACGTAACCATTTCCGTTTCTGAAACTTCCGAATTAACGGCACACATGAACCTTTCGCTTGCGTATGCTGTGGTTTCAAACCTTTTGCGGAATGCCGTTTTTCACAATACAGAAAACGGAACCGTAACCGTTACCATTTCTGAAAAAGCAATTACCATCCGCAACACGGGAAGCAAAACGCCAATCAGCGAAACACAATTATTTTCGCGTTTTCACAAAACTGAAAGCAACACAAACGGCACCGGACTTGGTCTTGCCATCGTAAAAGCCATTTGTGATTTATACGAATTCCCTATCGTTTACCGTTTTGAAAACGACTTGCATTGTTTTGAATTGCGGATAAAATAATTTTTCCGTTCCCAAATCTTTCCAGATTGCTGACTGAACTTTGGATTATAATTTAAAATCTAAAGAAAATGAAGAAGGTATTTTTAATGGGTTCGCTTGTATTGGCACTATTCGCCAACACAGCATCCGCACAGGATTTACATCAAAGTCAGGTTCCGTCGTTAGTACTAAACAGTTTTCAGAAAGCATTCCCGAAAGCAACTGACGTAGAATGGGAACTGGACGGACAAAACTACAAAGCAGAATTTGAAACCGGCCTGCTTGGAACAGACCACGACGTCTGGTACAGCAAAACAGGAACGTTAATTCGCCACAAAGAAGAAATTTCCAAAAACAAATTGCCTCAGAAAGTGTTGGCAAAAATCAACCGCGACTTTAATGGTTATCGTGCAGACGACGTGAAAAAAATTACCGAAGGCGGCAAAACAACCTACACTCTTGAACTGAAATCATTCACAAAAGAATGGAAAGTGGCGTTGGACAGCGAAGGAACTCTTTTAAGTAAAGTGGCCGACTAAATGAAAAAGCATTTTATAAGTACATTGTTTTTCTGCTTCTTTTTTGGCACCGTATTTTCACAAATCAGTCCGCCCGGCTTGGGCAAAACCCAAATCGCGGATTGGTTTGCTTTTGGTGTCCGTCAGGAGTTGGACACGATTGAAGGCAAAGGCTGGCAATCGATGTCATACATCGGCGTGGCGCGAAAAAGCAATCCCGACAATTACAACCCGTTTTACAAACCCGCCATTTTAGTAGTTAATCAGGAATTTTATCATCAGTTTCATGAAACCTGGCAGTATTCTTTGGCACTAAGCTACCGCAGACAGGACGAATATTCAGACCAACCGCCTTACGAACATGATGATCCGAGATTAAAACAGGAATTCCGTTTGTACAGCCGACTTTCTTACATCTTCAGTACTTCACGAATAAAACTCGTACCGACCTTCCGACAGGAATTCCGCAAATTTTATTCGCCTGACTTTAAAAACTTAGACGAAGATTTTCAGTTTCGTTCGCGCCTTCGTTTGCAACTGACTGTAAATTTAGACGAGGACAATCAACATCGTCTTATTGGAAGTTCAGAGCAATTATTTTCGATAAGCAAAGAAAATAAGTCCAACACCCGGACCGATTTTAAGTATCGCGAAAGCCGCTTTTCCCTGTATTATTCTTATTCGCCAAAAGCATCACCGTTTATTTTCAGCCTTGGTTATATGAACAATCTGGTCGGACAGAAAAATCCGTTTAGCGCACATTATGCAGGATTTGACATCGTGATTGAAAATCCGTTTAAACTGCAACAACGTCGCAAAGCCAACATTAAAGAGAATTTTGAGTAACCTGTTTTGCTCCTTTTGTTTTTTTTTTGTCTTTTTACAGCCAAACCCTCAACCAACAAGGCGGACGTCATTACTGCCAGAAGCGCTTTGTTACAAACAACACCTTTTACAATGACAAAGTTGTTGTGAAACGAAACGCGCTTGTGATTTTTTGCTTTGAAATTTCATTTTGATCACAACTTTTTTGTGAGAGAGAATCCCTATACAGCACCATCAATAAAAAACAATATTTTTCTTTCTTTTTTAAAATTGCATTAAGATTTTGATAAATTTGTCAGAACACTAATACTCCTACAATTTTGAAGTTGGGAATAACCCTAATACCAAACCTTATTATGAAGCAATTTATTACTTCCCTTGTTCTCACCCTTACTTTTTTTTCCTATTCCCAAAGCGAACTCAAATTTGATAAACGGTTTGGGCAGAGTGAAAACAAATGGGTTGTTTTTCAGCCGGACAGCACCGGAGTTTACAATTTCGGATTTATTTACATTGATGAGCAGGCGGGTTTTACTTTTGACTATTCCGGAACCTTTGCCATAAATAGCAGCGGAAAATATATTCCTGAAAAAATTGACAGCAAAGGCCGAATGAAATACCGTTTGCAACCCAACAATGTACTTGTTGCTCATATCCCTGAATCAAAACTAAATGATTTAGAAGTTACTCCTGTACCGGATTGGCTGCAATACTATGAAGGCGATAAAAATTCCATTGAACGACTATACCGATGGGGATATTTATACAATGGAATGCATGAATGCGAAAAAGCATTGGAATATTTAAAAAAGGCGGAAAAAATCAACCCAAATCATAATGGGTTAAGTGTTGAACTGGCCTTTTCATACAATTGTTTGCAACGCTATGACGAAGCATTGGTTGTGCTTCAGAAAGCGCTTAAATATAATGAACAAGACGCTTATACTGTTAAAGAATATATTTTTGCTTTAGTAAAGAAAGGAAGATTAGAAGACGCTAAAGCTTATTTCCGAAAATCACAGAAAACCCTTCAGGATAAAACATATATCCCCGAAAGTGCCTACAACATTCTACATCAGTATTTTTTGAATAAAGAGGTTAAAAAATTTGACGAATGGCTGAAAGAATCTGAAAGCGTTTTGGCAACAAGTCCTCAGTTTAAAACTATGGTAGAGAAAATGAAAAACGAGATTAAAAACTAACAAGGACACACAAATACATATCACATAGCAAGATATTTGGTATCTTTGATAGTAGAAAAACTCAACAAAACCATAAATAAAGATGGACATACCGAAACAAATCGAAGCTTACATTAACAGTCATCCGGAAGCGAAACGCAATGACATGCAAACCCTGCACCACATGATTCTGGAGCTGAACCCGGCCTGTCAGTTATGGTTTCTGGACGGAAAGAACAGTGAAGGCAAAGTCGTTTCCAATCCCAATATCGGTTACGGACAACTCAATATCCGATATGCAGACGGTACAAGCAAACCGTTTTATCAGATTGGTATGAGTGCCAACACTTCGGGTATTTCGGTTTACATCATGGGCATTAAAGACAAAACGTATTTACCCAAAACATTTGGAGAAAAACTCGGAAAGGCAAGTGTTACAGGCTATTGCATTAAGTTCAAAGCCCTGAAAGACATCGACACGGAAATACTGAAAGCCACTGTAGAATTCGGGTTTAACAATCAAAACTAAAACGGAACTGACGTAAAATCAACTCCAAAAATTCCATAAAAAATCCCGCCAATCAGCGGGATTTTTCACTATTAAGAATACATCTTCGTTCTCAGTTCTTTAATTTTCGGATCGTCAAGGTAATCGTCAAACGTCATGTAACGGTCGATAACGCCGTTTGGCGTAATTTCCACTACTCTGTTGGCAACGGTTTGCGCAAACTCGTGGTCATGTGTGGTAAACAATACCGACCCTTTAAAGTTTTTCAACGAGTTGTTGAAAGCCGTAATCGATTCCAGATCCAGGTGGTTGGTTGGTTCGTCTAACATTAATACGTTCGCTCTGATCATCATCATACGCGATAACATACAACGCACTTTTTCCCCTCCGGACAATACAGAACCTTTTTTTAACGCTTCTTCACCGGAGAACAGCATTTTCCCTAAGAAACCACGTACGTACACTTCGTCTCTTTCAGGTTCGGTTTTCGCCCACTGACGTAACCAGTCCACTAAGTTTAAATCGGTTTGGAAAAATTCGTGGTTTTCAGACGGTAAATAGGATTGTGTGGTGGTAATTCCCCACTCGTAGGTTCCGGAATCTGCTTTTAAATTGCCGTTTAAGATTTCATAGAAAGCGGTAGTGGCACGGGAATCTCTTGAGAAAACCACCACTTTATCACCTTTGGCCATGTTTAAATCTACATTTTTAAACAACACTTCCCCTTCAATGGAAGCGCTTAAGCCCTGAACATTCAGAATCTGATCTCCGGCCTCACGCTCCTGTTCAAAAATAATCGCAGGGTAACGACGGCTGGACGGTTTGATTTCTTCCAGATTTAATTTATCAATCATTTTTTTACGGGAAGTTGCCTGTTTCGATTTGGCCACGTTCGCCGAGAATCGACGGATAAACTCTTCTAATTCAGCCTTTTTCTCTTCGGCTTTCTTATTCTGTTGTGCTCTTTGCTTTGCTGCTAACTGAGACGACTCATACCAGAACGTATAGTTTCCGGAATAATGGTTGATTTTCCCGAAGTCGATATCCGAAACGTGCGTACAAACCGCGTCCAGGAAGTGACGGTCGTGAGAAACCACCAAAACCGTATTGTCATAATTTGCTAAGAAATTCTCTAACCAGCCGATGGTTTCAAAGTCAAGGTCGTTGGTAGGTTCGTCCATGATTAAAACGTCCGGATTTCCGAAAAGCGCCTGTGCCAATAAGACACGTACTTTCATCTTTCCTTCCATGTCGCCCATCAGTGTATAATGATGCTCGGCTCCGATTCCTAAATTCGATAACATGGCTCCGGCATCGGATTCGGCATTCCATCCGTCCATTTCGTCAAACTGCATTTGCAATTCTCCGATACGGTCGGCGTTTTTATCGTCGTAATCGGCATATAATTCATCCATTTCTTTTTTAATGGCGAACAATACTTTATTTCCCATCAAAACGGTTTCCAGAACCGTGTGGTCGTCAAACATATTGTGGTTCTGGTTTAAAACCGACATACGTTTTCCGGGCTCAAGGATTACGCGCCCTGAAGTAGGCTCGATTTCCCCGGCAAGTATTTTAAGAAATGTTGATTTTCCGGCACCGTTTGCCCCAATAATACCGTAGCAGTTACCCTGGGTAAAAGTTACGTTTACTTCGTCGAATAAAATTCGCTTACCAAATTGTACCGATAAATTTGAAACTGTTAACATTGATTGCTTATTTTTTTTTAAAGTGTTGCAAAAGTAGAAAAAATAACGGAGTTTTGATGCGGTTTATTTAGAATGTGTTTATGCTTAATTTAACTGTACCTTAACAGCAAGTTAAGTATTACAAAGTTACTTTTGTTTGGTAATTAACTGATTTTGAATGTTTGCCTACTTTAAAAACCTACTACTTCCGCTAACAACGGTAACCATTTGTTCTTTCTTTTCCTGCCAGAAGGAATTTAAAGATGACAACTATACTGCTTATTTTGGTGGCGAAATCGTTAATCCAAACAACAGATATGTCTTATTATTAAAGGACAATGAGGTAATCGACTCTATTTTACTGGACGAGAAAAACCGTTTTTTAAAGAAATTCGACTCGCTGGCACCGGGCATGTATACCTTTAAACATGAACCGGAATACCAATACATTTATTTCGACAAAAACGACAGTTTAATGATTCGCCTGAACACCAAAGAATTCGACAACTCCTTGGTTTTCTGCGGTCGCGGCGATTTAAAAAACAACTTCCTGATTGAAATGTTTCTTAAAAATGAAGAAGACCGAAACGCTTCATTTGGCCTTTATGACAAGGATTACAAACATTTCACCAAAAGCATCGATTCGTCCTATAAGGTTAAAAAATCTTTCTATTTAAGACGTAAAACAGAAATCGGCTGGAATGAAAATTTTGATCAGTATGCCAAAGCCTATCTGGATTTAAGTCATTTGGCCAAAAAAGAGATTTACCCGATTGCGCACAAAAGAAGAACAGGCGAAGACATTTGCCAAAAACTTCCGAAAGATTATTACGCATACCGAAAAGACATCAATTTTAACAACGAAGAACTTTCAACTTTTGTTCCTTTTGTCCGTTATCTGAACGCTTTGCTGAACAATTATGTGTACAGAGATTGCGACAGCGAAATTCAATACGAAAAACAGGCACTTGAATACAACATCCAAAAGCTTAATATTGCCGATACACTTATCGACAACAAAAAAATCAAGAATGCCGTATTGAACAATATTGCGTTTATGTATTTGCTGGAAGATCAGAACATGGCGAACAACAAAAAATTCTTCGACCGTTATTTCCAGTTGTCCACCGATAACAGCAAGCACAACGAGATTAAGAAAATCAGTAACGCAGTACAATATTTATCACCGGGAAATAAACTTCCCAAACAGGATTTCATAAATGTTTTCGGTGAGAAAATTGATTTCCAGCACATGGTTAACGGACAGACCGTAGTTTTTTTCTGGACCGTAAGCGCAAGATCACATTTTGAAGGCTCACATAAAAAAGCCATGGAACTGAAACAAGAATATCCGAATTTAAACTTCGTTGCCATAAACATCGATGAATCCAAAGAAAAGTGGGAAGCCACGCTAAACAATTATAATTTTACCAGCACAGTGGAAATTCACGCGAATGACGCCCAAAAACTTAAGGATGAATGGGTTATTACCAAAATCCACCGCGCGATATTGTTAAACCCTGACGGAACCATCAAAAACGCCTTCATCAGTTTATTTGAACCGGATTTCGGAAGCTATTTGAAGTAGTTCTCAGTCGCAGTTTACGGTCAAAAACACAAAAATATTCATAGATTTTCAACATAAAAAAGGATTCAATTTTATTGAATCCTTTTTATTTTTAAGTAAAGTGAGTCACTGAAAACTGTGACTGCGACTGCTTACTATTTATTCCCTTTCTCGTAATCTGCAATAAACTGCGCAATTCCTATATCGGTTAACGGATGTTTCAACAAGCCCATGATGGATGATAAAGGTCCCGTCATAACATCAGCACCAATTTTAGCACAGTTAACCACGTGCATGGTGTGACGTACTGAAGCCGCTAAAATCTGCGTTTCAAAAGCGTAGTTGTTATAAATCTGACGGATTTCGTCAATCAGGTTTAAACCGTCTGTGGAAACATCGTCCAAACGGCCTAAGAATGGTGAAACATACGTTGCTCCTGCTTTGGCAGCCAAAAGCGCCTGACCTGCCGAGAATACTAAGGTTACATTCGTTTTGATTCCTCTGTCTGAAAAATATTTACAAGCTTTGATGCCTTCTTTAGTCATTGGTAATTTTACCACGATTTGCTCGTGTAAATCAGCAAGCTCCTCACCTTCTTTAATCATGCCTTCCAAATCCATGGCGTTTACTTCGGCACTTACGTCTCCGTCTACGATATTACAGATGTCAACATAATGTTTAAGGATATTGTTTTTCCCTGTAATGCCTTCTTTCGCCATTAACGACGGATTTGTGGTTACTCCATCTAAAATTCCTAACGCCTGAGCTTCTTTAATCTGCTCTAAATTTGCTGTATCAATAAAAAATTTCATATATAAAATAGTTGTGTTTCAAAATTAATCGGTTGCAAAATTACAATTTATAATGGTTCATTAATAATTTCTCATACATTTTGTCCGGAATCACACGTTTCAGCACAATCGAAAATTTCTGCATAAAAGCACCAACTTTATAATGTACATTCGGATTTGGGTTCTGGATAATTGCATAAATCGCCAACGCCATATCGTTCGGGTTGCTGCCGCTGTCTACGTGTTCGTTCATTTCTTTCAGCGTATTACCGTACGGAATTTCATAAGCCGAACCTTTTAGAACCGGAGCATGGTAACGTCCGGCGACAATATTGGTGGCAAAATCACCTGGCGCAACATTCGTAATCTGTACGCCGAAAGATTTGGTTTCCATGCGCAACGCCTCCGTAATCAGTTCCAAAGCGCCTTTTGAGGCGGAATAAACGCTTCGGTAAGGTAATCCCATATAACCGGCAATAGACGTAATATTAATAATCAAACCGGATTTCTGTGCGCGCATTTGCGGCAAAACGGCTTTCATTACTTCAATTGGTCCGAACAAATTGGTTTCAAAATTGTTTTTGATTTCTTCGGATGGAATTTCCTCCAAAGGCCCGGTAATACCAACTCCTGCGTTATTGATGACAATATCCAGACGTCCCGATTTTTCAATTACTTCGGAAACAGCTTTTTTGATGCTTTCTGTATTGCGGACATCTAAAGCGACCAATGGAAAAACGGAATTTTCCACACGCTCGGGATTTCTGCTGGTTCCGTAAACCGTAAATCCTTTTTGGTGTAAAAATTCCCCGATTGATTTACCGATGCCGGACGAACCTCCGGTAATTAAAACGACTTTGCCCATTTTAGATATCTGCTACTATTTCAAAAACTCCGTCAATTTTCTCTCCACTTATTATGGAAGTATAATACACTAAACCGTTTTCAATTTTATTGATTTGCACATTCATGGATGTACCCGGGCCAAATGGGAATTCGGGCACATTGATTTCTATTATCTTGGCCTGATACTCACAGTCGTTAATCCATTTAAGTTCTGATTTAATGTAGTATTTGCCATTGTTCAGATACTCTGTGATTTTGTCCCCTTTAATTACGATATAGGAATTAGGATCATCGATATCCATATATCTTAATCTGCAGTCTTTTAAAACTTTACAATCGATTTTTTTAGATTGACCAAAAGAACTAAAGGAAAAAGCAATAAGCAAAAGGAAGGCACTAAATAATCTCATCTGTTTTTTAGTATAAATTAGGATAACAATGCGAAAGTACGCATTTTTAGAAGTTTTCCAACTATAAAATCTGAATCCCGAGCCCAGGTTTTTCTGAAAGCAACACTTTTCCGAATGCAATTTTAGAACCGTTTGCAATATCGTTTGAAATTAAGTTTGCTCCGTCTAAATCCACAAAATCCACTAACGGAACCAAAGCGGCTCCGGCAGAAATTCCAACGGTGGATTCCGTCATACAGCCAATCATAATCCTGAAATTCAGATTTCTGGCAGTTTTAATGAGTTCCAGAGCCGGAGTTAAGCCGCCGCATTTGACCAATTTGATGTTGATGCTTCTGTAATGCGGTTTCAATACTTTCAAATCGATGTTTTCCTGACAGTCTTCGTCGGCCATCCAGTTTGGAAATTTATCGGCGTTTAAATTTGAATAATGCTCAGCTCCGGGTTTCATGGGTTGTTCCACATACGTAAATTGCTGTGAAAGCTCATGATTTTCGAGCCATTGGCATTGTTCCGCTGAATAACTTCCGTTAGCATCTAAAGCGACTGTTTTTCCGCAATTGAGGAGTTGTTCAATTTCTTTTTCGTTAAAATGATTGCATTTTACTTTGAATTTCGTCCAGGCGGATTGTTCAATTTTCCGGAGTTGTTCTTCGATTGGTGCCGTACTGATGGTGATGGAAGATTCCGGCAACTGATTCACGTTGATCGCATTCAGTTCGATAAAACTTCTGTTTTCCAGTTTCCCAAACAAATCCCAATACGCACAATCCAATGCAGAACGCAGAAAACTAGGTAGTTGCAGACTTTCTAAAAACTGACAAAATGCTGTCGGATGATTTATACTCTGGCTTTCGATTTTGACTTTTATAAGATGTAGTTTTTTATCAAAATCAGCTAAACTGATGTGGTAATAGTCGATTCCGGTACATTCTCCGTAACCTGAAAAACCGTGTTTGGAAAGCTGCACCACAAGCGCTTCTCTAAAGGAATAACTTCCGTAAGAAATTGAAAAGGTTTCTTTTAGATTAAATCTAACAATTTGCCAGGATAAAACCATTGGTAGTATTTGAATGGCTCTAAAATAAAAAAATCTCCTCAAGGGAGATACTATTTTTCTGAAAAAATGGCAAGCGACCTACATCGCACCGCTACAACCGCATACCTTTGCTGTGTTCCCACCCTGGAGGAGTCTGCAGGAGCTGGTCGTGTAGGACTTGCCGGTGCAAATGTACAACTTTTTTATTTTTTTGCAAGGCAATTGGACGATAATAAATAACGTTGTATATTGCTTCTATCAATTTTTAAACCATGAAAAAGCATAACTCTTTAGCTTTCATTTTATTAGGCTTAGCTATAATTTCCTGCGACGGAAGCAAAAAAGACGGAGAAAATTTATTTTCCATCAATTCCGACAATTTAAAAGTACAATATCAGCCTCAGGAATCGCTTTCGCTGACCCTGAAAAACCCTGAAAACAAAGTTTTAGATTCGGTTATCTATTACATCAACGATAAAAAAATAGGTTCCGTAAAAGGGAATGAAAAATTAGATTTCGCTTTCGCGGATCAGAAGTTAGGCTATCAGAACATCAAGGCTTTGGCCTATTACGAAGGGGAAAACGCAGAAACGACTTATCGTGTGGAACTGGTTTCCGACATTCAGCCCAAACTGTTGAACTATACGATTGTGAACACTTATCCGCACGATTTAAAAGCTTACACGCAAGGGCTTGAATTCCATAACGGTATTCTGATTGAAAGTACCGGAAACGGAGCCGGAAACGGGACAGGCTTACGAGGAAAATCATCCCTGCGCAAAACCGATTACAAAACCGGAACTGTCAGCAAAATTGTAGAATTACCCGATCACGTTTTTGGTGAAGGTTGTACGGTTTTAAACAACAAAGTATACCAGATTACCTGGCAAAACAACGAAGGTTATGTGTATAATGCGGATACTTTCGAAAAAGAAAAGACCTTCAAATATTTCAAAAACATGGAAGGCTGGGGCTTAACCAACGACGGTAAAAACCTGTTGATGTCGGATGGTTCCGAAAAAATCTATTTTGTCGATCCGGTGGATTTTAAAGAAGTGGATTACATCAATGTGTACACTGCCGGAACGAAAATCAAGGCCGTAAACGAAATGGAATGGATTGACGGAAAAATTTACGCCAACATTTATACCATGGACGCGGTTGCCATCATCAATCCTAAAAACGGTGCTGTTGAAGCGGTTATTAATTTATCCGATTTAAAAACAAAAGTAACGCAACATCCGGACATTGACGTATTAAACGGTATCGCCTACAACCCGAAAACCAAAACCATTTTTGTCACTGGTAAAAACTGGGATAAAATGTTTGAGATTAAGGTTAGTGAATAGTGAAAAGGGAGAAGAAATTTTCTTAAAAAAAACAAAAATTGCTGGCAGTAATGAGTTTACCTGATAAAGTTAAGACAAATCCTGAATCCGTTTCGTTTGCTGAAGTAATCGAATACATCGACTCGAATTTCACCTTTACTCCTACCCGGTTTACCAACGGCGAAACGGTAAACGAGGCGAATCAGAATAACGGTTCCTGTAAAATATTTTATTTTGCAAAAATGCATTCGCTATCTCAGGAACAAACCTTACAGTTATTCGGAGAGTATTACCGCATTGACGTGTTGCAGCATCCGGACAGAACCGATCATCAGAACATCCGCAACTTCATGAAATTTGGTTGGAAAGGCATTCACTTCGACAACGAGGCTTTGCGATAACGGTAACAAATCAATATAAAAAAACTCCTCAAATTAATGAGGAGTTTTTTTTTAAAGCCGATGGTTTATTTTTTCTTTTTGGGAGCTGCAGCAGCGGTAGCGGCAACAAATTTTTTATCGGTTGGATTATAGGTATATTTTGTTTCGCTCTTTTTATCTTTCAGAATAAAATCTCCGGTTGGTAAAAGCGTAAATTCAAACCCTTCACGACGCATACGCTCCTGGGTTTCGGAAGCATTTTTCAGTTTGTCTAAGAAAACTTTTTCAACAATATGCGTGGTGCTCTGTACATTGCCGATCATTTGGGTTTTCGTGGCTACGTCCCAGATTTCGGAAACGATTACGGTAGCATCTTCTGTTTTTAAATCGGTTTTGGTGGTACCTTTTTCGGTCCAGGAAATATAATACATTGGTGTTTCTTTGGCTTTGAAACCCGTGATTTTTACTTCAGACAAAGTATTTTTAGCGTCTACCGGCTTTGAAAAAAGGAGTTCTTTTTTTCCGTCGGCAGTTACATAAACATGAACTTCGTTTTTAACTTTTTCGGCAGTCAGGTTATCGGTTTTGGCTAAAACTCCTGTTTCGGTTTTGGTTTTAGCAGTACTTTTTTTCTTTTGGCTAAAACCCGTAATGGTAAATAAGGTTAATGCAATTAGCAATACTGTTTTTTTCATAATAATTTATAGTTTTCTTGGAATGGAAAAATACAAAATTATTCGTCAAAAAAGCAAATGTTCAGATATTTAACAAATATACCGTTTGCTGTTACCCTAAAAAAAAAAATAGGCCGTCCTTAAGGGACGGCCTATTCTCATTATCTTATTCGGAAGTTTATTTCACTTCTTCGAAATCTACATCCTGTGTCTGATCTCCGTTTGCGTCATTTTGTGGTTGCGCTTCGTGAGTCTGACCTTCTGCCTGTGCTTTGTACAATTCTTCGGAAGCATTTTTCCACGCTTCGTTGATTTTATCCAAAGCCGGCTGAATGGTGGCTACGTCTTTAGTTTCGTAAGCTTTTTTCAATTCATCCAATGCTCCCTGAATGTTCGACTTGTTTCCTTCAGACAATTTATCTCCGAATTCCGAAAGTTGTTTTTCAGTCTGGAAAATCATGCTGTCTGCCTCGTTCAGTTTATCCACTTTTTCTTTCGCAGCTTTGTCTGCTTCTGCGTTTATTTCTGCTTCTTTGCGCATTCTTTCGATTTCTTCCTGAGTTAATCCTGAAGACGCTTCGATACGAATATCGTGTGATTTTCCGGTTCCTTTGTCAACCGCTGTTACGTGGATGATACCATTCGCGTCGATGTCGAAAATTACTTCGATTTGAGGCACACCTCTTGGCGCTGGCGGAATGCCGTCTAAGTGGAAACGACCGATTGTTTTGTTATCGTTTGCCATTGGACGCTCTCCCTGCAAAACATGGATTTCTACTGATGGCTGATTGTCTGCCGCTGTAGAGAATACCTGTGATTTTTTAGTTGGAATGGTTGTATTGGCTTCGATTAGTTTGGTCATTACACCACCCATGGTTTCAATTCCTAAAGAAAGCGGCGTAACGTCTAACAACAATACGTCTTTTACGTCTCCTGTTAACACACCACCCTGAATAGCAGCACCGATTGCCACAACTTCATCAGGGTTTACGCCTTTTGAAGGTTTTTTACCGAAGAACTTCTCTACCTGCTCCTGAATAACCGGGATACGGGTTGAACCTCCAACCAAGATTACTTCGTCAATGTCTGAAGTGCTTAAACCGGCATCTTTCAACGCTTTAGCAACCGGATCCATAGAACGTTTTACCAAATTGTCAGCCAATTGCTCGAATTTAGCACGGGTTAAAGTAACCACTAAGTGTTTTGGTCCTGAAGCCGTAGCCGTAATATAAGGCAGGTTGATTTCAGTCTGTGCAGAAGATGACAACTCGATTTTTGCTTTCTCAGCAGCTTCTTTCAAACGTTGTAATGCCATTGGGTCTTTACGTAAATCCACACCTTCAGCAGTGTTGAAATCGTTAGCTAACCAGTCGATGATTACCTGGTCGAAATCGTCACCTCCTAAGTGCGTATCTCCGTTTGTAGACAATACTTCGAAAACGCCGTCTCCTAATTCAAGGATGGAAATATCGAAAGTACCACCACCTAAGTCATACACAGCAATTTTTTTGTCATGACCTGATTTGTCCAAACCGTATGCTAACGCAGCAGCAGTCGGTTCGTTGATGATTCTTCTTACTTTTAAACCTGCAATTTCACCAGCTTCTTTAGTAGCCTGACGTTGTGCATCGTTAAAATAAGCCGGAACGGTAATAACAGCTTCCGTTACAGTTGTTCCTAAATAATCTTCAGCGGTTTTCTTCATTTTCTGAAGCGTCATGGCTGATAATTCCTGCGGCGTGTAAAGTCTTCCGTCGATATCAACACGTGGTGTGTCGTTGTCTCCTTTTACTACTTTATAAGCTACAGTTGATGCTTCTTTTGCACTTTCTGAGTATTTGTTACCCATAAAACGTTTAATTGAAGCAATGGTCTTTGTAGGGTTAGTTACCGCCTGACGTTTGGCAGGGTCACCTACTTTAATTTCTCCACCTTCTACAAATGCGATTACAGACGGTGTGGTTCTTTTTCCTTCGGCATTAGCAATTACAACCGGTTCTCCACCTTCCATTACTGCAACGCAAGAGTTGGTTGTTCCTAAGTCGATTCCGATAATTTTACTCATAATATAAATCTCCTTTATTGTTCGTTTTGATTGCCCCTCTACGAGTGAGCAGTGTTTTTGACACGCTTTCTCAAATGACAATCATTGTGCCAAGCAAAAAAAAGAGGAAAATTGTCAGATTCTGTTAAAAAATGAATTTGAAATACTGACAGGATGACATTTTTAAACGAAAAATCTTCAGGAAAACTATATATTTGACAGCAAATTCAACAGACAATGACAGCATACAACAATCCGAAAAGCAAAGAAACTGCAATATACATTTTAGGATTATTTGTTATTGCTGTGATTTTAGGCCTAAACTTCCTCACTTTTTATTGGGCGGATGATTATGCCATACTCAATGAAATAAAAGAACTCGGAATCTTTAAAAGATGTCTTAATGGTTATTATACCTGGGACGGACGTTACATGACGCCTGCCGCCTTTTTTCAGGGCGCTTTCCTGCAGCACCTGCCCGTTCAATTAACAACTTTTATCTGGAACAGTTGCTTTTTACTCAGCGGATACTTTCTTTATTTGCTGATTAACCATGAAACTAATTCAAAAGTAAAGAATTATTGGGCTTTTGTAATAATTGGAGCATTTTGGCTGGGTTCCTACAGGCACATCGGGCAAACAATTTATTGGGCTACCGGTGGCGTGTATTCCCTTAACTTATTACTCGGAGCACTATGGCTTTTAGGATTTAACCATATGCAAAATGGCAAACTTCTTAAAAATCGAATAGGATTTGCATTCTTTACAATATTGGTTAGTTTAACCACTCAGAATCTTATAATTAGTCTGTTGACACTACTCTGCCTTTCGCTGTGCCTTAACTATTTAGAATCCGACAGAGTGAATCTGAAATTCAATGTACTGTTATTGTTAATCCTTTTGGGCGGTACATTTTTTCTTTCCTCAGCACCTGGAAATTTCATCAGAATGAAAGAAATCAACGGAGGAGGCTTTAGTCATATTTCATTGTCCACACTTTTAAAAAATTTCGGTTTCATCCTATTTTCCTACCTTAAGTTTTCCTTTTTTCTTTGTCTTCTGGCATTAATAATCGGGTTGTCAATTATCCGTTTCAAAATAAATATCAAACTGAATAACGTAGTCTTTGTTCCCGACTCCAAAGAGAAAGTCATTAGATTTATTAAAACCTACAAGTACTTTTTAGTTGCATTGAGTACTGTTTTACCTTTTCTGACAATGCCAGAAGTTTTGTCGACAAGAACAACTATTTATTTTATGTTTTTTCTCTTTGCTTTCATTATAATTTTTACGGAACGATTATCAGTTACGAAAAAGGGGAAATTGACAACTGTGCAAACAGCAATTATTGTGTTAATTTACTCTTCCATAGTAATTTTCGGAATACATAACTACATTAAAGGGTCCGTTCTTAAAGACGAAATTACAAAGCGTGAACAACTCCTCAAACAATCAAAAAACAAAGTCATAACGGTTAAAGTAATAAATGACGAGATGAAGTCTTATTGCTTTGAAATCAGAGACTATAAAGATTCTGAAGATTGGGCATTAAAAGCTCAGGAAATTTATTTTGGTGTGCAGAAAATCAATCTTGAGTAAACAGATTCCCTAATTCAACTTAAATTCAAACAGCATCGGATTTTCTAACTTCGAAAGGTCTAAATTTCCGTTTTTACCATAAGCCGTCCACGGTGAATTTCCGAAGAAATAAAGTGTATCCTTAATAACCGTAGCCAAAGCCGGTTCATTAAACTCAGGTCGGTTATTGTCAATTACTTTGAAACCTGAAATACTGTCCTGCTTTTCACTTAATTCATACTGAATTACCCGAATCGGTCTCACGCCGTTATGAATAGCAAACAAAGAATTTTCATAAAACGTCAACCCGTCAATTCCTTTGGTAGTCGTGCCTTTCGGAAATTTTAGCCAGGTTTTGTTTTGCGGATTTTGAACATCGATTACCAAAATCCCTTTCAGATAATCCGCGATATACAGTTTTGACTGATCTTCGTTGAACGTCAGTCCCTGCAAATTGAACGCCTCGGTTTTCAAGTCCAGCCAAACGGATAATTTATCGTCGGAAATCTTATAAATCAAGGCTTGCCCACTGTCTGAAATATACACGTTGCCTTGTTTATCCAGCACCAAATCTCCGAAAACATGACCGCCTTCCACGGCAAAACGTTTTACAATCTTTTTGGTTTTGATGTCGATTTTCAATACTGCTGCCTTGCCTTCCATTTCTTTTGAAAATCCAATCATTTCCGGCATTACGGCAGTGGCAACCCAAAGATATTTCCCTTTAGCATCGGCTTTCATGGCAAAAGTTGAGAATTGGCTGTCTGTAAACCAATCCGAACATTTTCCGGTCTTAAAATCGAAGGAAACTATCTTTTTTTGCCGGATACTTGATGCCAGCCAAAGTTTCTGTTTCTTCAGATATTGTAGACTTTCCGGATGCAAATCTTTTTCGCTTAATGAGATAACTGATTGTGAATTCGTAACGGTTTTGTCCAAATCAGCTTTCAGTTGAATAACCTTTTGAAATGCTTCGGATTGTCTGATGTTGTCGAAATCAGCATCTTTCTCAAAATCAACCTTATTATTCGTCAAAACCAGCTTTTCCAAAACGGAAACCGCTTTTTCTTTCTCATTATTTAAAGCATAAGCCGATGCTAGATTATAAGTAAATGTCGGATGCAAAGGCCGTATGCTGTCCAGCTTTTCCGTAAGTTTTAAAAACAGAGAATAATTTTTTGCTTTGTAAGCCTCGGTGCTTTGGTTGTACAATTCTCTTTGTGACTGTGAAAAACCGACCGCTGAAAAGGAAAATACAGTCAGTAACGCTAAAATCTGATGCTTCATGTTTTTTGATTGATATGTCAAAAATACAGTTTTAAAACAAATAGGAAAATTGTGGTTATTATAAAAAACATAAAGGACTATGAACTGTCAAATTATCCGATTATCTTTGTGTTAAACAAACCAAATCAATACTAAAGTTATGGAATGCATTTCTGTTTTTGATATGCTTAAAATCGGTGTCGGACCGTCAAGTTCCCACACGCTTGGCCCCTGGAGAGCTGCCGAACAGTTTCTTGCGGAAATCCGCGAGCGCAATCTCATCGATTCTATCAACCGGATTAAAGTCGATTTATACGGTTCGCTTTCGCTGACAGGCCACGGACACGCCACAGATTTAGCCGTCATGTTAGGTTTAAGCGGCGCCGATCCGGAATACATTCCCGTGGAAAGCATCGATGTGATTATTTCGGCCATCAAAAACAAAAAAGAAATTTTCTTAGGAAACGAAATCCTCATTCCTTTTGATCCGGAAACTGACATCGTTTTCAATAAAAACTTCCTGCCTTTCCATGCCAACGGACTGACTTTCACCGTTTATACCGATACGGAGCAATACAGTTCCACCTTCTACTCCATTGGCGGTGGCTTTGTGGTAAAAGAAGACCGCGAACATGCCAAAGAAAACAAAGAAATAAAATGTGCCTTCCCTTTTCCTATTGATAAAGCCGAAGAATTGCTGGCTTACTGCAAAAAGGAAAACAAGAAGATTTCGGAAATCGTTTTCGAGAATGAAAAATCAATGCGACCGGAACACGAAATTCATTCGGAATTGCTGCGGATTTGGGACACCATGCTGGAATGTATGTACATCGGCTGTCATACCGAAGGTACGCTTCCCGGCGGATTAAACGTTCGCAGACGCGCGTATGACATGCACAAAAACCTGATTGGCGTTTTACCGTATGACAATCCTTATTCGTGGCTTCAGATTATCCGTCAGACCGAAGTGAAATTCCGTCAGATTTTGAAATGGGTAAGTTGTTTCGCCTTAGCCGTAAACGAAGTAAATGCTTCCTTAGGCCGCGTCGTTACTGCTCCAACCAACGGAAGTGCCGGTGTAATTCCTGCTGTTCTGATGTATTATATGGTAATCGAAAACCACGATGCCAACGAAGAACAAATCAAACAATTTTTGATGGTAGCCGGAGAAATTGGCAGTATTTTCAAAAAAGGCGCAACCATTTCAGCAGCGATGGGCGGATGTCAGGCGGAAATCGGCGTATCATCTGCAATGGCGGCCGGAGCTTTGTGTGAAGTAATGGGCGGAACTCCGGAACAGGTATTAATGGCAGCAGAAATCGCAATGGAACATCATCTTGGATTGACTTGCGACCCGATTGGAGGTTTGGTGCAAATTCCTTGTATTGAAAGAAATACCATGGGTGCCATCAAAGCCATTAACGCAGCAGAATTAGCCTTGGAAACCGATCCGAAAAACGCAAAAGTGCCTTTAGACAAAGTAGTCGATACCATGTGGCAAACCGCTAAAGACATGAACAACAAATACAAAGAAACTTCCGAAGGCGGACTGGCAATTGCCGTTAACTTAGCGGATTGTTAATCTCAAAAAATAAACCGCAGATTCGCAGGTTATAGTCATTAAAATCTGTGAATCCGCGGTTTCATATTTAATAAAGACTATTTTTTTCCACGGGTATCAATAAGGTGGATAATCTTCCAAACGTCATTTTCCTTATAAAAAGTAAAGGCGTTTACTCCGGAATGACTTAATTTCCCGTTGATGTAGAATTCATACGGCGTCCAGGCGTGCGCCATTTTTCCGTCAATTTGGATGTTGTAGCTTAAAATTTGTTCTTCAAAGGTCATGTTTGCGGGAAAAGTAGCGATTGATTTGTAAAATTCCGAAGTCTTTTCCGTTTCGAATTTAGTTCCTTTCGGACCTTCCATAATGGACTGCAAAATCAGATTTTCATGGCAAACCGATTTTATTTTTAAAGTGTCTTTGGCGTGAAAAGCTTCAAAAAACGTTTTAACAGTGTTCTCCACTTCTGCCTTTTGTGCAAACGAAGCTGTTGAAAAACAAAATATTATCAGCAAAAGTATTTTTTTCATAACCGGAAGTTTTTTAGGTATAAGTAGTATTTATGGGAATTATGTTACGCTATTTTGGAAATTGTAGTAATTTTACAGAGTATAATAAAAAGAACATTGTTAGCAATCAATTTCTGATTTCTAACTTCTAATTTTTAAAATCATGTCTGTAGCGAAAAAAGATTACAAAAGAATTACCACAAAATCATTAATTGATATGAAAGCCAACGGGGAAAAGATTTCCATGTTAACGGCTTACGATTATACCATGGCGAAAATTGTAGACAGCGCCGGTGTGGATGTTATTTTGGTTGGAGATTCTGCCAGTAACGTAATGGCCGGACATGAAACCACTTTACCTATTACTTTAGATCAGATGATCTACCACGCTTCGTCTGTGGTTCGTGCGGCGGAAAGAGCTTTGGTGGTGGTGGATTTACCTTTCGGAAGTTATCAGTCGGATCCTCGTGAGGCGCTTCGTTCTTCCATCCGAATCATGAAAGAAAGTGGCGGTCACGCCGTGAAAATGGAAGGCGGAAAAGAAATTAAAGACAGTATCAAAAATATTCTGCACGCCGGAATTCCGGTAATGGGACACTTAGGGTTAACCCCGCAGTCCATCTACAAATTCGGAACCTATACCGTTCGTGCCAAAGAAGATGCCGAAGCTGAAAAACTTTTAGAAGACGCCAAAATGCTGGAAAAAATCGGTTGTTTCGCCTTAGTTTTGGAAAAAATTCCTGCTGCCTTAGCCCAAAAAGTAGCCGAAAGCATCTCAATCCCGGTTATCGGTATCGGAGCCGGTAGCGGTGTAGACGGACAGGTTTTGGTGTTGCATGACATGATTGGTATGACACACGAATTCAGCCCAAGATTTTTACGTCGTTATATGAATTTGTACGAAGATATGTCGAAAGCCATCGGACAATATGTAAGCGATGTGAAAGCCGTGGATTTTCCTAATGCGAATGAGCAATACTAGTCAGCAGTTTTCAGTAATCAGTTAGCAGTTATTTCAGTGTCTGAAAAAATAATTTCCACAAAAGATAATCTTCAGGTTCTTCACGAAGACAATCATATTATTGTGATTAACAAACGTGTTGGTGATATTGTTCAGGGTGATAAAACCGGTGACAAACCCTTGTCGGATGTGGTTAAAGAATACATCAAGGAAAAATATAACAAGCCGGGAGAAGTTTTCCTGGGCGTTGTACATCGGCTTGACCGGCCTACTACCGGAATTGTGGTTTTTGCAAGAACTTCTAAAGCATTAACACGTTTAAACGATTTGTTCAAAAACCGTGAAACTCAGAAAACGTATTGGGCCATCGTTAAAAATCAGCCGCCAAAAACGGAAGACAATCTCGTTCATTTTCTGAAACGGAATCCGAAAAACAATACTTCTAAAGCCCACACCAAAGAAGTACCTGACAGTAAAAAAGCCAGCTTAGATTACAAAATCATTAAGAAACTGGATAATTATTATGCTCTGGAAATCAATCTGCATACGGGAAGACATCATCAGATACGAAGTCAGCTTTCTGCTATTGGCTGTCCGATAAAAGGTGACTTAAAATACGGTTTCGACCGAAGCAATCCGGACGGCGGTATTCATCTGCATGCCCGAAAACTGGTGCTAACCCACCCGGTTACCAAAGAAGTTTTACAGATTATTGCTCCCGTTCCCAACGATGCGATTTGGAATTGTCTCTGAATTTTTGTTAATTTATAACATTAATTTTAACATTTTCAGATGAGGAAACAACTACTTTTCGGAATTGCCCTACTCAGTCTCAATGTCTTTTCCCAGGAACATTTCTCGGGAATCAATATCTCTAAACGTGGCGGATTGCTCAACGCCTCCATCAATCCTGCTGAATTGACCAACATGAGCCAAAAATTCGACATCAATGTTTTTAACATGAGTTTGAATTTATCCAACAATAAAATAGGTTTCAGCGACTTAACGGACGGAACCGATTTGGAGAAAAAAATTTTCAGCGGATCTGAACCTACTTCGGCCCGACTTGACGTTCTGATACAAGGTCCTTCTTTTGCCATGAAACAGAAAAAATGGGGCTTTGCCCTGTGGACTGCTTCGAATATTAAAGCCAACGCTATTGATGTGGATGTTAACTTCGGAAATGCCGTAACCAATTCCTTTTTAGGTACAGCCGACATCAATTCCGGTTACAACCAAAGATTGAACGCGGCTTCCTGGAGTGAAATCAATTTGTCGGCTGCAAGAGATATTATCGAAATCGGCAATCACAAGTTAAGCGCCGGTGCTACCTTAAAACTTCTCTTCCCCGCTTCTTATATGAATATGGGAGTTAATCATTTGCAGGGCCAACTTACCACCGAACCGATTTCCGGCGACATCTATCTCGACAATGCAACAGCGAGCATGAATTTCTCTTATTCCGGTTCCTTAGCCAACAGTTATGAAGACAGTTCCAATTACAGCGAATTGTTTGCCGGCGGCTTAAATGGTTATGGCATCGATTTTGGTTTTAACTATCAACTCAAAGAGAAAGTACAGGAATCAACCGATGGTGGCGATTACACAGTTGATGGTTATAAACTAAATGCAGGACTTTCCTTCCGAAACATGGGAAGCATGACCTTTAAAGACAATAATAACCATTCTTCCAATTACGCTTTAAATATCCCGGATGCTGTTGGTATCGGCGGTTTGAATTTATCTGATTTTGAAGGTACGGAAAGTATCGTAGACATTGAACAAACCCTGATTGACAAAGGCTATCTGACCAAAGAAACCTCGTCGGGTCCTTTTAAAGTGAAACTTCCTGCTGTAATCAATGCCTATGTTGATTATAAAATTTACAACAAATGGTCGGTTTCAGCGTATATGCAACAAAAAATTTCCGATGACAGTCAGAACGATTTTACGACGATTCAAAATACCGTAACCTTAACCCCGCGCTTTGGAGGAAAGAACTACGAATTGTACCTGCCGCTTTCCAGCAATGAAGTTTCCGGATTTACCACGGGATTTGGTTTCCGTCTTGGCGGCTTTTTCTTAGGTTCTGGTTCTATCGTTACCGCGGCCTTAAACGATTCAAAACAAGCAGATATTTATATGGGATTCCGTTTTGGAATTTAATTTAACTTAACTCACTTATTTACAATGAACAACAAAAACAAAATTGAGCAACTTAAACAAAACGGTTATTCTTTAGACTTAGGAGATGTGATTTCTCAAAGTTTTGAAAATTATAAAAAAATTGCCCTGAATGCCGGCATCGCCACGTTAATAGTTTCTATTGTTTTGATCGCCTTAATTTTTGGAGGAATCGGAATATTTTTCGGTTTTACCGATTTAGCATCAAATATGGCAGATTTTCACGTCAGTAACTTTTCAGCCACTACACTTATTCTGTATGTTATAGGAACATCACTGGTGGCTGCTATCATTTATCCGTTTACCGCCGGAATTTTTAAAATGGCCAATGAAGCCGAAATGGGAAGAGCAACAAGCATGTCTACCGCTTTTGATCATTACAAATCCGATTCTTTCAAAAATCTGTTCCTTACCGGACTTTTGTTGGGTTTCCTAACAAACTTCCTGGCTGTACTGTTCCAATATTTTCACCTTGACATAATCGGAACACTGGTAACTTACATCGTGACATTTTTTGCCGTATTTGCCATTCCCTTGGTCATTTTTGAAAAAAACGAACCTACTGAAGCAATTTTAAACAGTTTTGCATTGGTTATCAAGCAGCCTTTTGTAATTTTAATAGCATTAATTGTTAGTGCAATTATAGCAATGGTTGGAATAATCGGTTTGTGTATCGGAATATTTTTTACGCTCCCGGTTATTTACTCCACACAATACATTCTTTTTAAAAATGCGATAGGTGTTGAAACGAAAAATGAAATGGAAGAAATTGGTATGAATACAGATTTATAAACCGTAAATACATTTAATCTATGAAATGGCAAGGCAGAAGAAAAAGTGACAACGTTGAAGACCGTCGTGGCATATCCGGTGGTCAGGTAGCTGTTGGGGGAGGTATAATCGGTATCATTGTTTTGCTGCTGAATGTTTTTGGCGGAGAAAACGCAAAAATGCTCACTCCCGTTTTGGAACAAATGCAGCAAGGCCAGCAATCCGCTCCTACTGAACAAGTTGAACTCACTCCCGAACAAAAAGAATTAGGCGATTTTGCCGCTACCGTTTTTGCCGATACAGAAGATGTTTGGCACAAAATTTTTAAAGAAAACGGCATGACGTACGAAGAACCTAAAATGGTGTTGTTTACCGGACAGGTTCAGACGGCCTGTGGTGGGGCAACTTCTGCTTCCGGTCCTTTTTATTGCCCTGGCGATAAAAAAGTATACATGGATTTGGACTTCTTTGAAGAATTGCGAACAAGATTTGGTGCCAAAGGCGGTGATTTTGCCATTGCCTATGTAATTGCACACGAAGTGGGACATCACGTGCAAACCCTTTTGGGAACTTCCGGAAAAGTACGCCAGTTACAAGCCGGTAAAAGCGAGGCTCAGGCCAATAAACTTTCCGTTTGTTTAGAATTACAGGCTGATTTTTACGCCGGACTTTGGTCGCATTACAACCAGAAATACATCGAAGAAGGCGATATTGAGGAAGCTTTAAGCGCCGCACACGCTGTGGGTGACGATGCTATTCAAAGTAAAATGCAGGGCCACGTTATTCCGGAATCCTTTACACATGGAACTTCAGCTCAGCGCATTAAATGGTTTACTCGGGGTTTTAAAACCGGAGATATCAAGCTTGGCGATACATTTGCCGAGGAATTGGATTGAAATTAGAATTCCATACTTAAAGGCTGTCCCGTTATTGTGACAGCCTTTTTTATTTTTAACAGTATAAACTGCTAACTGTAACTGCCAACGGAATACTGTTATCCCAGCCATCCTTCCCTATCCAGACTTCGGTATTGAATAGCTTCTGAAATGTGATCAGACTTTACACTTTCGCTTCCTTCCAAGTCTGCAATGGTTCTGGACACTTTTAAAATTCTGTCGTAAGCTCTGGCTGATAAATTTAACCGCTCCATGGCAGATTTTAATAATTGTAACGACGTGTCATCCAGTTTGCAGTGTTCACGGATGTGTTTGGTGGTCATCTGGGCATTATAATGGATGCTCTCCAGTTTTTCAAAGCGTTTCGACTGAATATCCCGCGCTGCAATTACACGTTTTCTGATTTCAACACTGCTCTCGCCGTTTCTGACATCGGATAATTTTTCGAAAGGCACTGGTGTTACTTCCACATGAATATCAATACGGTCTAAAAGTGGGCCGGAGATTTTGCTGAGGTAACGCTGCATTTCTGCCGGAGACGAACTAACCGGTGCGTCCGGATCATTGAAATAACCTCCCGGGCTGGGATTCATACTCGCCACCAACATAAACGAAGACGGATAAGTTATGGTAAATTTCGATCGCGAAATAGTTACTTCCCGATCTTCCAAAGGTTGTCGCATGACTTCCAGAACGTCTCTTTTAAACTCCGGCAATTCGTCGAGAAACAAAACACCGTTATGCGCTAATGAAATCTCGCCAGGTTGAGGATAAGAACCTCCTCCGGCAATAGCAGAACAAGAAGTATTATGGTGCGGGCTGCGAAATGGGCGCTGGTTCATCAGGCCGATATCTTTCATTTTACCGGCTACACTGTGAATTTTTGTGGTTTCCAGAGCTTCTTTCAAGGTCATGGGTGGTAAAATACTTGGTAACCGTTTGGCTAACATGGTTTTACCGGCTCCCGGCGGTCCGATTAAAATCAGATTATGACCTCCGGCTGCAGCAATTTCCATGCATCTTTTGATAGATTCCTGCCCGCGTACTTCGGCAAAATCGAACTCCGGAAAGTCTAAGGTTTTAAAAAATTCTTCGCGTGTATTGACGATGGTGGGTTCAAGAACAGTCTTCCCGTTAAAAAAATCGATAACCTGAGAAACATTTTCCACGCCATAAACATCCAGCCCTGAGACGATGGCAGCCTCTTTTGCATTCTGTTGCGGCAAAATGAAACCTTTAAATCCTTCTTCTTTGGCTTTAATAGCAATGGGTAAGGCTCCTTTTATGGGCTGTAAACTTCCGTCGAGCGACAATTCGCCCATAATGATGTACTGATCGGTTTCCGAAGATTTTATCTGTCCTGATGCTTCTAAAATCCCTATCGCTAAAGTTGCATCGTATGCAGAACCTTCTTTTCGCAAATCGGCGGGCGCCATATTGATGGTTATCTTTTTCCCGGGAAGTTCGTAACCGGTATTTTTTAAGGCTGCGGCAATGCGGTAGCAGCTTTCTTTTATGGCATTATCGGGTAATCCTACCAAATGATAACCGATTCCTTTATCGATATTGACTTCTACAGTGATGGTTGTGGCGTCTACCCCGAAAACGGCGCTTCCAAATACTTTTGTTAACATGGCGTGTAATTTTTATCAAAAATAATACTTTTCTTATAAAAAATTATATCCCACATAATGATTTTAAAAAAATAAAATATGGAAACAGATTGAAAAGTAGTTTGGAATCACTAATGTGGATTAATGATTTAATTTGTAATACACTGATAAATAAACATTAACTAGGAAATCTGTTCTTATTAATCATAGAATGT
>NZ_KE387021.1:0-24047 GCF_000430025.1 Flavobacterium suncheonense GH29-5 = DSM 17707 | reverse complement strand
TCCTTCAATAAATGATAATTTTAACTTAGCAACCCCATTTTCAGTAACCGTTCTAATAAGCATATAGCTTCCAAACCCATGATAATCTTTATATGCAGGCTCAGTAAAATAAAATTTCATCCTATATTCATTAACTGCACAATCCAAGCATTTAGGATATATATCTTTACTTATACGAGTTATACCTGAAAGATTATAATCAAAGACATCATCATGATTAACATTTAAATTACTTAATGTATTTATTTTTAAAATGCCGTTTTCGTAATACTCATATTCTCCAACCAATACATCACTAAAATAATTTCCATGAGGGCTTCTAGTTGGTATTTTTAATCTTTTTGTAAATACAATTTTTAAACTAGTAGTCCCTGATGTATATAACCAAGTACCTTCATATTGGTTTAAAGAATTATCCATATCCTTATAATAATAACCTATTTCTGTAGCATGGCTTGAGCCAAATAAAGGCACTATCGTTTGTGATTTGCAAATGGTTATCATAAAAATTGTTATTATACTAATTATTTTTTTCATTTTTTTAATTTTTAATTGTTACATGGGATTTGCTCAGGTAACCCGCTATCATTTAACACAACTTCACTCCAAGCTGTATGATCGGAATTTGATTTATACAATCCTATTCCAGTTTTAAATCTCTCAAAAGTTTTTAATAAATCTTGTTCAAAACCAGATATAGGATCTGTAGTTAATCTATTATTAAAATCCCTTTCAAGATTTGATTTGATTATATTCAAAACTCCTCCTTATGCTTTTGTTAACATGGTGTGTAATTTTATCAAAAATAATACTTTTCTTATTAAAAAAACAAAACCCGAAACATTACTGCTTCGGGTATACTTCTAATTATATAGCTCAAACTATTTTTTGAATTTGGCAATTCCGGATTCAAGCCAAGTTTTGTATTCGCTAATTTCCGGGGTATATCCAACTGGTTTGATTAGGTTGTTTTCATCCAAATCCATTAATACGTAATAAGGCTGTACATTAGCTTCGTACTTAGTAATTGCTAAATCACTCCATTTCTTGCCATATGTTGTGATTTCTTTGCCGTTTTTATTGGTATATTTTTCGTTTTCAGGCAACGGTTCCTGACTATCGACATATAAAGAAATCAAAACCACTTTATCTTTCAAAATCGGCAAAATTTCCGGTTTAGACCAAACCAATTCTTCCATTCTTCTGCAATTTGCACAGGTATTACCTGTAAAATCCAACAAAACTGGTTTGTTTACTGATTTTGCATACGCCATTCCCTTTTTATAATCCTTAAAAGCTACAATATCGTGTGGACCATAATGAGCTCCTTCCGGCAATGCAGAATGATTTTCAGAAGTTCCTCCACCCTTTGAACTACCAACTCCGTATGGGCTTTCACTATACGTCATTGGCGGCGGGAATCCTGAAATCAGATTTAAAGGAGCACCCCATAAACCAGGGATAAGATAAATTGTAAACGATAACGAAACCAAACCGATTAACAACCTTCCCACAGAAATATTGTTTATTGGACTGTCATGCGGTAATGAAATCTTTCCGAACATATACAGGGACAATCCGATAAAAATTGCAATCATTATCGCTAAGAATATTTCTCGCTCCAACAGATGCCATTGCATTACCAAATCGGCCATTGAAAGGAACTTGAACGCTAATGCCAGTTCAATGAAACCAAACACTACTTTCACTGTATTAAGCCATCCTCCGGACTTTGGTAAATTCCCCATTAAACTCGGGAATAAGGCAAATAACATAAACGGCAACGCCAATCCAACTCCGAATCCTAACATGGCAATTGTAAGTAGTGTTGCGCCTCCGTCCGTAGACAAAACGCTTCCGATTACCAATCCAAGAGCCGGGCCTGTACAGGAAAATGAAACTATTATAAGCGTCAAGGCCATAAAGAAAACACCAACGATTCCGCCAAGATTTGACGCGTTGTCTGCTTTGTTCGCCAAACTGGAAGGCATTGTAATCTCAAAAGCTCCAAGAAAAGAAATCGCAAAAATTACAAATACAGCGAAAAAGAATAAGTTCAGATATACGTTCGTCGAAATCTCATAAAAAATATCAGGACTCAATCCTTCAATTAAATGGAACGGAACCGAAATCAGTACATAAATTGCGATAATGAATAAGCCATAAAACAAAGCGTTTAACTTCCCTTTGGTTGTATTTCCCTTAGCACTCTGCTTTAAAAAGAAACTCACTGTCATTGGAATCATTGGGAATACACACGGAGTGAAGGTTACTAAAATTCCCGCCAATAAAGTCATGAAAAACAAACTAAGCCCATCTTTCTTCTCTTCTTTTTTACCATTTGTTGCAGTTTTTGCTGAAGCAACCGCTTTTTTAACATCCGATGATGAAACCGAATCCTGAACTACAGCAGTTTGTGCAGAATCCGTATCAACCGAAGTTGTCGCTACAGCCACTTCCGATGCTTTTACATTCATCGGCGGCAATTTAAACTCAAACGTTTTGTCCTGCTGAATACACGATTCTTTACAAACCTGATATTCCACATATACGGAGATTGATTTCAGATTCGGATTCGTGATTTTAACGGTTTGCTTGAATTGGGCTTTGCCTTCAAACATGTATTCGTCTACTTCAAAAATATCGCTGTAAACCTTTTTATACGGACTTTCTTTGGTTTTTCCGACCAATTCAAAATTACCCTTTGCATTTTTGTACTCAAAAACGGTTGGCAATGAACCGCCTTCGGGAGTAAACTGCGAAAACATGTGCCATTCGTGTTCGATACTGGCATCGAAAACCAGCACTACTTCGGTATCCGACTTTTTTTCCACGGAAGTTCTCCAGCTAACCGGATCGAGTATTTGGGCTTGTACACTTAAAAACGTAAAAAATAAGAGTAACAGGGCGTAAAATCGTTTCATTACTTTAATTCAAATTTTAGTATGGTTTGTGTTGTTTTTGTTACTGAAAATCGCCTGTCTGCACGCTTTCCGACTATCCAGACAATTTCGTTTCCGGAACATAAAAGCCAGCCATTTTCTTTGTCAATCAGTGAAAATTTTTCGTCTTTGAAATATTTACTGACTTTCTTTTTGCCTGTCATTCCGAAAGGGTAAAAATAATCACCTTCCTGCCATTTTCGAAATACGAGCGGAAACTTTAACGAATCTTTATCAACAAAGATAATTTCTGAACTTCCGGTAACTGTAACATTTGTTACATACGAGATTTTCATCGGAATCGGATGTTCAATTTCCGTTTGGTTTTCTTCAATAAAATATTTTTCATTTTCATTTTCGGAAAGCGCTTCCAGAATAAGCACTTCGCGGTCTTTTAACAGACGGTATTTTCCTGAAAAAATCTGTTTTCCGGACTGCGCCTCCACTAAATCGTAAATGTCATTCCAAGCTGTAAACCCGAAAGGTTTGAGCCATTGGTACAAATACGCCTGATAGTTGGGCAGGATTTTCAGTTCTTTAAGGCGGATTCGCTTCTGATTAGCAACATCTTCGACTACTTTCCGATACACGATTCTTGAAGCGTCATCCACCATCGACTGCGCCTGTTGCAGATTTTCAAGCGTTTGCTGAAACGAACTTAAAAACCCCGGATTAAGCTCTTTTAAAACCGGAAGTATATCGTGACGCAGTTTGTTCCTTAAATATTTATCCGATGCATTACTGGAATCTTCCCGCCACTGAATCGCAGTGTCTTTGGCGTAATTTTCAATTTCTTCTCTTGAAAAACTCAACAACGGGCGAACGATTTTTGCATTCCTTTCCGGAATTCCGGTCAAACCTTCCAGACCGGTTCCTCTGGTAAAATTGATTAAAAAAGTTTCTGCAGAATCGTCCAAATGATGTGCCGTCAACAAATAATCGAAGCCTTCATTTTCCAGCAATTCGTCAAACCAATCGTAACGAAGCTTGCGCGCTGAAACCTGAATGGATTGTTTATGTAAATCAGCATATTCTTCTGTATTAAAATGATTTACATATATTTTAATCCCTGAACCACTACATACAGATTTTACAAAATTTTCATCGCCATCACTCTCCTCACCTCTCAATTTAAAATTGCAATGTGCTGCGGAAATATCGAAATGCAACTGTTTCAAAAGATGCAACAAAACCATACTGTCGATACCACCGCTCACAGCAAGTAGTAGTTTTTTGCCTTTCAGAAACGGAAGGTTTTTATTGATATGGTTTTGGAGTTTTGAAAGCATTTTTAGTTAAAGGGATAAGTTAAAAGGGACAAGTTGTTTAAGCACTTTGTTCCAACCTTTTGATTAACGAATTTAGCATTTTTTCCACTTCTATCGATAGGTTTTTGATTTCATTCAAATCTTCTGATTTCAAAAATGAAAGATTTTGAGCTATTTCCAATTGTGTTTGACATTCATAAAGTGAACCTCTTGAAATTTGCAGAAACCCTGAATAATCTTTTCTGTAATTTCTTCCATATCCTTCGGCAATGTTAGAAGGAACAGACACAGCACTTCTTTTGATTTGAGAAACAAGACCAAACTTTTCTTCTTCAGGAAGTTTATTTGTCAATTTGTAAATGGTGGTCACTAATAACATCGATTTTTTCCAAACTATTAAATCTCTAAAACTTGTCATGGCATATATTTAAAATACTGATTGTTGTGTAAATTCTCCCTTTTCCCTTTTCCCTTTTCCCTTTTCCCTTTTCCCTTCTCACTTCTCACTTCTCACTCAAAACCTCAAGCATCGCCTTTGCCTTTAACAAACACTCTTCATATTCACTTTCCGGCTTGGATTCCGCTGTAATAGCGCTTCCTACCGAAAACGAAACATATTTTTCATTAGAATTGTATAAGATACTGCGGATGACCACATTAAAATCGAAATCGTTATCCGGTGTGAAATACCCGACGGCGCCGCTGTACAGTCCACGTTTGGTTTCCTCTAAATCTTCAATAATTTGCATGGCGGAAATTTTCGGCGCTCCGGTCATGCTTCCCATTGGAAAGGTGGTTTTGATGATTTCTATGGGTGAAGTTGTCACTTCCACTTCTGAAACTACCGTTGAAATCATTTGATGGACTTGCTTGAAGGTGTAAATTCCGCAAAGTTCTTCCACCTGAACAGAGCCTTTTGTTGCCGTGTGGGACAAGTCATTGCGGACCAAATCCACAATCATGATGTTTTCGGAGCGCTCTTTTGGGTTTGCTGCCAAATCGGCTTTGGATTGATGGTCGAGTTCTTCGTCGAAAACACGTTTGGCGGTTCCTTTTATGGGTTGGGAAATGACTTTTGTTCCCTGTTTTCGCAGATAACGTTCCGGCGAGGCACAAAGCAGAAAATCAGTGTTGTTTTTGAAGAAAGTGGCAAACGGCGGTTCCGAAATAGCATTTAATTTCTGATAAATTTCCAACGGATGAATTTGGGTGTTTTCCGCAAAAAACTCCATGCAGAAATTCGCTTCGTAAATGTCGCCACGATGGATGTGCTGCAGCATTTCGCTTACTTTTTCAAGGTATTTTTCCTTTGAAATGCGTTGCTTAAGAGTTACAGATGATTGACTTTTTCCTTTTCCCTTTTCCCTTTTCCCTATTTCTTCAAAATCATACTCAATCTCATCATCACACATGTTCAGATAGCAAATTTTCAACTCATTACCTTTTAACAGAAACAGTTTTTTAGGCTGAAAAAAGAACAAATCCGGAAAATGTAAACCGTCGAAATTTTGGGAATGAAGTTTTTCAGTATCGTTTTTTAAATCGTAGGCCAAATACCCGAAAAGCCAATCTTTGGTTTGCTGCTGGTATTGATGCAAATCGTCGAAAGCGTTGTGATAATCTGTTTTTAAGGACGTAAAAGCGTCGCAGGCAAGCACGCAATCGTAACTTCCGTATTGCTGCGGATAATGATTGCTGTCGAGAAATACAACTTCCCGAAACTGCTGCGCCCAACTCAATAACTGGTCTTTGAATTGGTTTACATTGGAAATGGATTTACAAACTGACGCTCTCAAAAAAATGCTTTTATCAGGTAAAAATACTGCTTAAGCGCTAAGTTTACAAAGAAATTTCGGAAAGTTCCCAAAAATGCCATGGTTTCCCCTTTAGCCCCGGTTGGAGCGGCACCGCGTAGAGCGGAAAACGGGAAAATGGTTTCCGGATAAATCACTGTTCTTTCGCTCCAAAAAAACCTACAAAAAACAAAACACAACTCACTGATTTTAAGTAACTTTACATGAAATTTATTTTATTGTTTGCCACGAATTACACCTATTTGCACGAATTAGATACTTGTAATTCGAAGTCATCTTTACACAAATGTTTAATGGATAAGCCGTTGTTTTTAACGTAATAAGTTGCTGTCATGAAAAAAAGAATTGCCTTACTGTTATTTGCATTCTCCCTGATTCTTTCCTGCAAAAAAGAAGCCCCAAAAGAAGTTGAAATGCCTAAAGTTGCCGCCAACAGCATGAGTTGCGCGCCGCCGGTGGTGGATGCAGCCTGGTATGAATCCGATAACAAAGCGCCGTTGTTCAAAGGAATGGATGTGCTTGAGTATAAGATTACTACGAAAAATCCGGAGGCGCAGAAGTATTTCAATCAGGGCCTGGCTTTGGCTTATGGTTTTAACCATGCGGAGGCTGCGCGTTCGTTTTACTACGCGACCAAACTCGACCCGGAATGTGCGATGTGTTTTTGGGGATTTGCCTATGTTTTAGGTCCGAATTACAACGCCGGAATGGAACCGGACAATTACGAACGGGCGTATAAGGCAATCCAAACAGCTTTAAAACTAAGTCATAACGCCTCAGAAAGTGAAAAAGCCTTAATTAATGCGCTTTCCAAACGCTATGTGGAAAAATCGGTTGAAGACCGAAGCGCGTTGGACATTGCGTATTCAAAAGCGATGAAAGAGGTTAATGCGAAATTTCCGGACGATATCAATATCAATGCGTTATACGCCGAATCGGTGATGGATTTACATCCGTGGGATTTGTATGAGAAAAACGGAAAACCCAAACCGTGGACACCGGAAATCGTAAGTTTGTTTGAGAAAATTTTGAAGAAAGATCCGAAGCATATCGGCGCGAATCATTTTTACATTCATGCGGTTGAGGCTTCTTCTACGTCGCAACGGGGTTATGCCGCCGCTAAATTTTTCGATGACGGCAATGCGAAATCCTTTGGGCATTTGGTGCACATGCCTTCGCATATTTACATCCGCACCGGCGATTATCACAAAGGAACAGTGGCAAACATCAATGCCTGTAAAGTAGACAGTGCTTATGTTACGATGTGTCATGCACAAGGCGCTTATCCGATTGGATATTATCCTCACAATTTTCATTTTATGGCGGGAACGGCTACTTTGGAAGGGAATTCAAAATGGGCCATGTTCGGCGCTACGGAAACTGCCAAACTGGTGCATCCGAAAAACATGATTTTGCCCGGATTGGAAACGCTCCAGCATTATTACTGCATTCCGTACTTTGTAGCGGTTAAGTTTGGCAAATGGGACGATATTTTACAGATGAAATTGGTTTCCGATACTTTAAAATATCCGAAAGCGATTTCGCACTACGCCAAAGGAATGGCTTATTTGGGTAAAAACGATTTGCGAAAAGCCAAAGCCGAACTGATGCGACTGGAAGTTTTGGCCAACGACAAACAATTGGAAAAAATAACCATCTGGCAAATCAATTCGATGTCTTCTATTGTGAATATTGCCGCTAAAGTTTTGAAAGCCGAGATTTTAGCTTCCGAAAAAAATTACTCGCAAAGCATTACCTTACTGCAAAAAGCCGTTGCGATTGAAGACGGATTGAATTACAACGAACCGCCGGACTGGTTTTTCTCGGTTCGGCATCATTTGGGCGCTGTTTTCATCGAAGCGGGAAAATACAACGAAGCCATCAAAGTTTATGAAGACGATTTAAAACAATTCCCTAAAAACGGCTGGGCGCATCACGGTTTAAAACTGGCGTATGAAAAACTCGGAAACCAACAGAAAGCTGTCGAAATGGAACAACTTATCGCTAAAAGCTGGGCGACGGCTGATGTAAAAATCACAACTTCCAGAATCAAATAACAATTGCCATCTGAAAATATTTCTTACATTTGATTGACTAACCTTAAAAATCAAATACTTATGAAAATTGCGACTATTATTGTAAGAGTTCTGATTGGTGCTTTATTGCTGTTTGCTTCTGTTTCCTTTTTTTTAAAATTGTTCCCGACACCCGAACTTACCGGTGACCTGAAAACATTCAACGAAGGGATGGCAGCTTCCGGCTATCTGATGAACTTAGTAAAATCACTGGAATTACTTTGCGGATTAGCATTTGTAAGCGGATTTTTCGTGCGTCTGGCCAATTTGGTTTTACTTCCGATTTCCGTAAATATCATTATGGTTCACCTTTGTTTGGATCCGGCAAATATCGGCATGGGCGCTTTAGTATTTCTCGGAAATATCTTCCTGATTTACAGATACTGGAACGATTACAAAGCAATCTTTAAACCCTAAACTTCAGTTTAAAAAACAAAAAAGGCTGTTTTTCACAGCCTTTTTTTATTCTAAAATCTAGTAATCTGAATTATACGTGCAACGCTCTGTTATCAGTTGCAGCTAAAGCCGCTTCTTTAATAGCTTCTGAGAACGTTGGGTGTGCGTGAGACATTCTCGAAATATCTTCAGCCGAAGCTCTGAATTCCATTGCGGTTACCGCTTCTGCGATTAAATCAGCAGCTCTTGCACCAATCATGTGGATTCCTAAAACTTCGTCGGTTTTGGCATCGGCTAAGATTTTTACAAATCCTTCGATATCAGCACTGGCGCGCGCTCTACCTAAAGCTTTGAACGGGAAACTTCCGGCTTTGTAGGCTACTCCGGCCTCTTTCAACTGCTCTTCGGTTTTACCAACGGCAGCAACTTCCGGCCAAGTGTACACAACACCAGGAATTAGGTTATAATCGATGTGCGGTTTTTGTCCTGCTAAATATTCGGCAACCATTACACCTTCTTCTTCTGCTTTGTGGGCTAACATCGCACCGCGAACTACGTCTCCGATAGCATAAATGTTAGAAGCTGAAGTCTGTAAATGATCGTTTACTTCCACTTGTCCTCTTTCCGTGATTTTAACTCCGGCTTTGTCTGCATTTAAACCGTCTGTGTAAGGACGACGACCAACCGAAACTAAAGCGTAATCGCCTTCTAAAACTACTTCGTTTCCTTTCGTGTCATCAGCTTTAACCGTAACTGCATTTCCGTTTCTCGATACTTCTTTCACTTTGTGGGAAGTATAGAATTTCATGCCTTGTTTTTTCAGCACTTTGGTTAATTCTTTCGATAAACCTCCGTCCATACCCGGAATGATGCGGTCCATGAATTCCACTACGGAAACCTGAGCGCCTAAACGCAAATATACCTGTCCAAGCTCTAATCCGATAACTCCACCGCCAATAACCACAAGGTGTTTCGGAACTTCCGGTAATTTTAAAGCTTCGGTAGATGTAATGATTCTTTCTTTGTCAATTTTGATGAAAGGCAACGTCGAGGGTTTGGAACCGGTTGCGATGATTGTATTTTTAGCTTCCAGTTTCTCTACGGAACCGTCTGCTTTCGTTACATTGATTGTAGTTGCGTTTTCAAAGGAACCTACGCCTTCATAAACTGTGATGTTATTTTTATCCATCAGGTATTTAATACCTCCGGAAGTCTGATCTACCACGGCCTGTTTACGGGCAACCATTTTCTCAAGGTTTACTTTTACGTCTCCGGAAACTTCAATTCCGTGATCGGCAAAGTGTTGTAATTCTTCGTAATGGTGTGATGAGGCTAACATCGCTTTAGATGGAATACATCCAACATTTAAACATGTACCTCCCAATGTTGAATATTTTTCAATAATAGCAGTTTTCATTCCTAACTGCGCGCAACGAATGGCTGCTACATATCCTCCGGGACCTGAACCAATAACAACTACGTCAAATGAACTCATAGTATTTATTTTATGTTGTGTTTTTAATTTTTTTTAAAGCGTCACAAAATTATGAATTTACTTTTGGATTACCCTGAAAAGTTTTGCTGTTTTTACAGATTAAATTTCAAAAATCGTGGAACTTTTCACTTCGCTGATCATAAAGGTGCTGTGTGTACTTCCGATATGTTGTAACGTTGTCAGTTTGGTAACCATGAATTCACGGTATTCTTCCATGTCTTTTAAGCAGATTTTCAGAATATAGTCGTAATCTCCGCTCACATGAAAACATTCCAGAACTTCATGAAGCTTAACCACTTCACTTTCAAACTGATTGATGAATTCTATCTTATGCTGCGTCAGCTTGATATGACAAAAAACAACGAAGCCTTTATCGATTTTATTCCGGTCGATTAACGCCACATAATTGGAAATTACGCCTTCCTTTTCAAGTTTCTTAATTCGCTCATAAACAGCAGTTACGGATAAATTCAGCTTTAGCGATAGTTCTTTGGTAGTTTGTTTACTGTCGGTCTGCAACAGTTTTAACAGCTTTTTGTCGATGGCATCAAAGGTCATGTTTGAAAAAAAATTGGTGTCTTCCGCAAATTTAACATTTATAACGAAATTTCAACTACAACAATCCGCTTAATTAGAAAAAAAAACTAAATTTCCAAAGTATCATTGATAGTCATTCTAAAATAACCTTAATTTGATTTCGATTTAACTACTAAAAACGACCAATCTAACAAAATTAAAATGGAAAAATTTAACCCGGCAGACAAAATTCAGGACTTACAGTATTTTGGAGAATTTGGAGGCGTAAACCCTTCGATTTCTGACAGTTCAACCTATACTTTCCTTTCGGCAAAAACCATGTTCGATACTTTTGAAGGTAATGCGGAAGGCTGTTATTTGTATTCCCGTCACTCTTCACCAAGTAATTTATATCTGGACAAAGCACTGGCAGCTATGGAAGGAACCGAAAGTGCTAATGTTGCCGCTTCCGGAATGGGCGCCATCACGCCTACTTTATTACAGCTATGCGGTAATGGAGATCACATCGTTTCCAGCCGTACTATTTATGGTGGAACGTATGCTTTCTTAAAGAATTTTGTGCCGCGCATGGGCATCAAAACCACTTTTGTGGACATTACGAAATTAGATGTGGTGGAAGCAGCCATCACGCCAAACACTAAAGTTTTATACTGCGAAACCGTAAGCAACCCGTTGTTGGAAGTTGCCGACATCGCATCATTGGCTAAAATCGCCAAAAAACACAATATCAAATTGGTTGTGGATAATACGTTTTCCCCATTGTCTGTTGCTCCGGCAAAATTGGGTGCGGATATCGTTATCCACAGTTTAACCAAATACATCAACGGAAGCAGTGATACGGTTGGTGGTGTGGTTTGCGCATCGCAGGAATTCATCAACAGTTTAAAAAATGTAAACGACGGTGCCAGCATGCTTTTAGGACCGACTATGGACAGTTTGCGTTCGGCTTCTGTGATGAAAAACCTTCGTACGCTTCACATTCGTATGAAACAACACAGTCATAATGCACAATATCTGGCGGAGAAATTTGAAGCGGACGGCATAAAAACGGTTTACCCTGGTTTAAAATCACATCCAAGCCATGAGATATACAAAACCATGATCAATCCGGAATACGGTTTCGGAGGTATGATGACCATTGATGTCGGTTCATTAGACAAAGCCAATGCTTTAATGGAATTAATGCAAGAAAGAAACCTTGGCTATCTGGCCGTGAGTTTAGGATTTTACAAAACTTTATTCAGTGCGCCGGGAACATCTACTTCTTCTGAAATTCCGTTGGACGAACAAAAAGAAATGGGCCTTACCGACGGATTAATCCGTTTCTCCATTGGTTTGGATAACGATATTGAGAGAACCTACAACATGATGAAAGCATGCATGAAGGAACTTTCGATTTTAAATTAAGTTTTTTAGTTTTTTAGTTAGTCATCCGCTTTTGATTTTTCATTAGCGGATTTCTTTTTGTAACAAATCCGCGAAACACACAACTAATTGATGTATCAAATAAAATTTAAGTTCCTTAACAGTTTAAGAATTCAACTTTATATAAATTAGCCTTTTAAAATTTTTAATTAATGAAAAAGTTTACTTTGTTCTTTCTTCTTGCGGGTTCCGTGGCTTTTGCACAACAGAACTTCACTATAGAAGAAACCGTAATGGGTGGCAGAAAATACGCTCCAACCACTCAAACTGCTCAACAATGGCGTAAAAACTCAAAATCAATCACCTATTTAAGTACCGATTTTGCCAGCTTATTGGAAAAAAGTGCCGCTACTTCCTGGAAAGAAACCGTTTTAGCCACGAAAGCCGATTTCGAAAGCGCTCTGAAAGCAAAAATTACCAGCGATGAGTTTCAGTTGCGCATGTTCCCTTTCGCCATCGAATGGAAAACGGCCAACACTTTCGACACGGAAGTTGCCGGTAAAAAGAACAATTATAAAGTGACTTACGATGTGGTTGCCAAACAAATCACCAACGTAGTAACCTATTCAAACGAAGGAGCGCAGGCAAAATTTGCTTCCAACGGAAATGTGGCCTGGTTAAAAGACAATAACATCCGAATCACGTCTAACGGTAACATTATTGAAGTGACCAACGACCAGAATCCTGCCATTGTAAACGGTTCGGATTATGTGCACCGTCAGGAATTCGGCATCGACCGCGGGATGTGGTGGAACGAAGCCGGAACCCAATTGGCCTATTACCGCAAAGACGAAACGATGGTGGGCAACTACCCAATCATCAACTGGAACGAGCGTGAAGCGGTGAACAAAGACATCAAATATCCGATGGCCGGCATGAAAAGCGAGGAAGTTACCCTTGTGATCTACGATGTAAAAACCGGAAATAAAGTAACCGTTCAAACCGGTGAGCCAAAAGAACAATATTTAACGATGGTTTCGTGGGAACCAACCGGAAAATTCATCTTCATCGGAATTTTAAACCGTGAGCAAAATCATTTGAAATTCAACAAATACAATGCTGCAACCGGAGCTTTTGTAAAAACATTGTTTGAAGAAAAAGCGTCTACTTGGGTTGAGCCTCAGCACGCTTTGACATTTGTTCCGAACAATCCGAACCAGTTTATTTATCAGACGGATTTCTACGGATTCAATCAAATGTATTTGTACAATACGGACGGTAAATTGCTGAAAAACCTTGGCTATAAAGACGTTGTGGTAAAAGAACTTTTAGGTTTTGATGCCAAAGGAACCAAAATCAACTACCTTGGAACGGCTAACAACGGTTTGGACAAGCAATTGTATCAGGTGGATATCAAATCCGGAAAAACGGTTCAGTTAACGACGGCTTCCGGTATGCACACTGCTTCGGTTTCCGATGATGGAACCATGATTTTAGACCAATACAGCAACGTAACTACGCCAAATGAAATTACGGTAATCGATGTAAAATCGAAAAAAGCTACCACTTTAGTTAAGGCGGATAATCCTTTCACCGGAAAAATCAACATGCCGAAAATGGAACTGGTAACGATTACAGCGGCTGACGGCAAAACGCCTTTAAACGGAAGAATCATTTATCCCGGAGACTTCGACGCTACTAAAAAATATCCTGTGATGCTTTACGTATACGGCGGTTCGCACGCACAATTGGTGAACAACCGTTGGATGGGCGGCGGTGGCTACTTCGATTATTATATGGCGCAACAAGGATATGTGGTTTTCACGTTGGATAACCGCGGAAGTGATTCCAGAGGAAAAAAATTCTGCGATGTAAACCACCGTCAGTTAGGCGTAAATGAAATGGCCGATCAGATGAAAGGAATCGAATTCTTAAAATCGAAATCGTTTGTGGATGCGGATAAAATCGGTGTTTTCGGATGGAGTTTCGGCGGATTCATGACGACTTCCCTAATGACTAACCATTCCGATGTATTTAAAGTGGGTGTTGCCGGCGGACCGGTTATCGACTGGAAATACTACGAAATCATGTATGGGGAACGTTATATGGACACGCCTCAGGAAAACCCTGAAGGATATGCCAAAACTTCCTTGTTGACAAAAGCGAAAGATTTGAAAGGCCGTTTGTTAATCATCCACGGCGCTCAGGATCCGGTGGTAGTGCAACAACACAGCATGAATTTTATTGAAGAATGCATCAAAGCAGGCAAACAGGTGGATTATTTCTTATATCCTAACCACGAACACAATGTGGCAGGTAAAGACCGTATTCACATGTACGCAAAAATCGCAGATTACTTTAATGTGCATTTGAAGAAATAGATTGCTAGATTATTAGATATTTCAAAATCCGTTGTTTTATTGCAGCGGATTTTTTTATTTTGGATGGTTAACAGATATCCCTATGACTAAAAAAAAGAACCTGCTCTGCCGGCTGAACTGGAAGTTGTTTTAAAGGAGAATGAAACTGCTTTTACTTTCTTCAATTCACTGCCTAACTCTCATAAACGGGAGTATATCGAATGGATCAGTTCGGGGAAAAAGAAAGAAACGCGCTTTTCAAGAGCGGAAAAAGCCCTGACAATGCTTCTGAATGATTCGAAAACCCGAAAGTACTAAATAAAAAATCCCGAGTTGTTGACTCGGGATTTTTTTTAATCTTCTAATGAAGCTTCCAGTTTATTGTAATTAAGTTTACTGTTTTTGTAACTGAAACCAAAATAAATACTTAGTCCGATTATCAGCCAAATCGTAAAATAAATCCAGTTCCATACACTCAATTCGGCCATCATGTACAAACAGCAGACCAGTCCTAATAAAGGAATCAGGGATAAATTCTGTCTCCATGACCAAACCGCAAAGGCTATCAGGGACAATAGAAAAATCCACATCGGAATTTTGTGTTTGAACAAGGCAAAACCACTTTCATATTTCAGGGAAGCATCAATCGGCATGTTTTCTACTACGGTTTGGTATGTGGCTTCATCCTGACTTATTTCACTCAGTACTTCCTCTAAATCCGTTGACGTAATATCTTTTTTTACCGTTCCCAGATAACTGAAAACTTCTTTGGCCTGATTTTCATCCAATGACGTAACAATGGTAGTCGCATCGTTAATTTGTTTTTCATTGGTGATAAAACGCATTGTGTTCTCTTTGAATTGGGTAAATGCCAACAACAGTCCGATTACCAGCAATGCAGGAAACACATATTTTGAATTTATATAAGGTGTTTTAAACTTCCCTCTCGGAATATCTTTTTTATTCTGCAACACCAAAACCCCGGAGCAAACAAGCACGAAAGCAAACAAAGTTCCGATACTGCACAAATCCGTTACCATGGTTAAGTTCAGGAACAAAGCCGGAATAGCCACCACAAAACCGGTTACAATGGTCGCATAAGAAGGCGTTTTGTATTTCGGATGCACTTTAGAGAAACGCTTCGGCAATAAACCGTCACGACTCATACTCATCCAGATACGTGGCTGTCCCATCTGGAAAACCAATAAAACGCTTGCCATAGCCACAACAGCACTCACTGCAATGATACCGGACATCCATTTCAGGTTTAATTTTTCAAAGACAAAAGCTAACGGATCTCCTACATTCAGATACGAATAATTAACCATACCGGTTAATACCAAAGCTATAATCACATAGAGAGTCGTACAGATAATTATCGCCCACATCATACCTCTTGGCAAATCTCGCTGCGGATTCTTACATTCTTCTGCGGTAGTAGAAATTGCGTCAAATCCTATATAAGCAAAGAAAACTGCCGAAACTCCTTTCAGAATTCCCGATACACCGTTTGGTGCAAATGGAGACCAGTTTTCAGTATCCACATAAAAAATACCGACAGCTATAACCAATAAGATGATACACAATTTTACCACGACCATCAGATTACTGGCATTTCTGGATTCTTTCATTCCTCTGTAAACCAACCATGTAATCAATACAATGATCAGCAGCGCAGGTAAATCTGCAATTAAGTGAAAAGAACCTAGCGTAGGAGATGTTGTCCATGCCGTATAGGCCATTTTCAAACTATCATTCAAATTCTCATAGGATTTTCCGCCCTGCATTAAAGCAACGGCCTCATGGTATCCGTTTGTAGCGGAAAGATAATCCATCTGAATCCATTGCGGCAGATATATTCCGCCACTTTCGAGGAGTCCCGTGAAATAATCACTCCAGGAAATGGCGACCGTAATATTCCCGATTGCATATTCCATAATCAATGCCCAACCGATAATCCAGGCTACTATTTCCCCAAAAGCAACGTAGGAATAGGTATAAGCACTTCCCGAAACCGGAACCATCGATGCAAATTCAGCATACGCAAAGGCAGCAAAACTACAGGCCAAAGCGGTAAAAATGAACAGGAAAATAACTGCCGGACCTCCGTCTGCACTTGCTTTTCCGATAGTACTGAAAATTCCGGCTCCGATAATGGCCGCAATTCCAAATGCCGTTAAATCCCTTGCTGTAAGATGTTTACCTAAAGAATGGTGACCGTCAGACTGATTTTTGGCAACCTGATTTAAAATGTCGGAAACCGTTTTCTTTCGAAATAAATTAGAAAATGACATAAATAGTTTTCCCTTGGTTTGGTTTGTTAATTTTTAGGAAAACAAATATATGAAACGAGATGAATTATACGGTATTTACAGATGAATTTTATGATTCCCAGCGTTTTCTGCTCTCATAATTTTGTAACTTTTTTAGCACTAAGATGATTTACATTACCTAAATTTGTAAGGATTACAAGCAATACCGATGAAAATATACGTTAAAAACATGGTTTGTCCGCGCTGTATTATGGCGGTTGAAACGATTCTGAAAACACTGCAAATCGACTATAAAAACGTTTCCTTAGGCGAAATCGAACTGAATAGCCAACCCGACAATTCCGATGTAACCAAACTGTCTGATCAACTGCAGGAAATAGGTTTTGAAGTAATTGACGACAAAAAACACCAACTGATTGAACGCATCAAAAACTACATCATACAGTTCATCCACCACGATAAAGAAATGCTTAAAATCAATCTGTCCGATTTTCTTTCTGAAGTATTGGGCTACGAATACAACTATCTGAGCAATTTATTTTCGGAAGTGGAAGGCACAACCATCGAAAAATACGTCATCCTTCAGAAAATTGAAAAAGTAAAGGAACTGATTGTGTACGACGAACTTTCGTTAAAAGAAATCGCCCATCAATTGGGATACAGCAGTGTCGCCTATCTGAGCAATCAGTTTAAAAAAGTAACCGGATTAACGCCGTCGCATTTCAAAACGATTGGGCAACAAAAACGAATTCCGCTGGATCATCTGTAAAAGTTACAACGCATCACAGGAAAAGTGTAACACTTGCTGTTGTTAACTGACGGAACTTTGTATCATCAAATAACAACATCATGGAAACCCACTCAAAAATACTCAGCATTCCTCTCGAAGGCATTCACAGCGAACATTGTGCGCTGATTGTTGATGATGCACTGGACAAAACCAAAGGCGTTCTGAACCACAATGTGGAACTGAACAATCATCAGGCGAAAATCGAAGTTGATACGAAGCAATTCAATCTTAAGCAATTAACCGAAAATATCCGCGATTTAGGATATGATGTAACAACCCTCAAAAAAACATTTCCTATAACCGGAATGACTTGTGCGTCGTGCGCCGTCAGCGTGGAAAGCATCCTTTCTTTTGAAGAAGGTGTTGTTTCCGCGGCCGTAAATTATGCCAATGCCACCGCAACGGTTGAGTACATTCCCGGCATTGCCAAACTCGAAAATTTCAAAAAAGCCATTCAAAGTATTGGTTACGATATCATTATTGAAGAATCTGAAAATCAGGAAGATGAATTAACCAAACATCAGGAACAACAATTCTCAGCTTTGAAAAGAAAAACCATTGCTGCTGCGTTATTTACTTTTCCGGTTTTCGTCATCGGAATGTTTTTTATGGAGATGCCGTATGCCAATTGGATCATGTGGGCCTTCTCCACTCCGGTGGTGTTCTGGTACGGAAGAAGTTTTTTTATCAACGCCTGGAAACAGACCAAACATGGGAAAGCGAACATGGATACTTTGGTCGCTTTAAGTACGGGAATCGCTTATCTTTTCAGTGCGTTCAACACCTTATTTCCTGAATTCTGGCACAGTCGCGGCTTGCACGCTCACGTGTATTTTGAAGCGGCAACCGTTGTCATCACCTTTATTTTACTCGGAAAAGTTTTAGAGGAACGAGCAAAAGGCAACACGGCATCCGCCATCAAAAAATTAATTGGACTGCAACCGAAAACCGTAACACGAATCACCAAAGACGGCCAACAGGAAGACATTAAAATCAGCGACGTTTTAATCGGAGATTTACTTTTAGCCAAACCCGGTGAAAAAATAGCGGTAGACGGAAGCGTTTTAAGCGGAACTTCTTTTGTAGACGAAAGCATGATTTCCGGCGAACCAATTCCCGTAGCCAAAAACCTGAACGACAAGGTATTTGCCGGAACGCTCAACCAAAAAGGAAGTTTTCAGTACAAAGCCGAAAAAATCGGAAGCGATACACTTTTGTCGCAAATCATTCAAATGGTGCAAAATGCTCAGGGAAGCAAAGCGCCGGTTCAGAAATTAGTCGATAAAATAGCGGGAATCTTCGTGCCTATCGTCATCGGAATATCCATTTTAGCTTTAATCGTCTGGATTATTTTAGGAGGTGACAACGGTTTTACCCAAGGACTTCTGGCGATGGTAACGGTTTTGGTGATTGCCTGTCCGTGCGCACTGGGCTTAGCTACTCCAACAGCCATCATGGTCGGTGTCGGTAAAGGTGCCGAAAAAGGAATTCTCATCAAAGATGCGGAAAGTTTAGAGCTTGCCAAAAAGATTGACACGGTAATTTTCGACAAAACCGGAACACTAACGGAAGGAAAACCGTCCGTGGTGGCGACTTTATGGAAGGAAGAAAGCCATCAGCTGCACAGCATTTTACTTTCGATGGAATCCAAATCGGAACATCCTTTGGCGGAAGCGGTAACCAAACATTATTCCGGCATGCATCCCCAAAAAGTTACTGAATTTGAAAGCATTACAGGTTTTGGGGTAAAAGCAAAAATTGAAAATCAGGTTTATTTCGCCGGAAACAAACGATTACTGAAAGAGCACAACATTACAACCGACGCTTTCTTTTCCGAATTTATTGCCCGTCAGGCGGAATTGGGTCACACGCTAATCTACTTCGCTGACCAACAGAAAACCATTGCCGTTATAGCCATTGCCGATAAAATCAAGGAAACGTCCATCGAAGCCATCAAACAACTGCAAGCACTCGACATTGAAGTCATCATGCTGACCGGAGACAACGAATCCACCGCGGCAGCCGTAGCCAAAACTGTCGGCGTAACGGAATACAAAGCTGGTATTTTACCGGAGGACAAACTCACGTATGTAAAAATCCTGCAGTCGGAAGGAAAAACAGTTGCCATGGTGGGTGACGGTATCAACGACAGTGCCGCTTTAGCTCAAGCCGATGTAAGTATTGCCATGGGAAAAGGTTCGGATATTGCCATGGATGTGGCGCACATGACTATCATTTCTTCGGATTTACTGAAAGTTCCGCAGGCGATTTCCTTATCGAAGCAAACCGTTAAAACCATCCGACAAAACCTGTTCTGGGCGTTCATTTACAATTTAATCGGAATACCGATTGCCGCCGGACTTCTCTACCCGATTAACGGATTCTTATTAAACCCGATGATAGCCGGTGCAGCGATGGCGTTAAGTTCCGTAAGCGTGGTAAGCAACAGTTTGTGGCTGAAATACAGAGCTTCAAAACTGTAAATCTTACAACTGTCCGTTAAAAAAGCACAACACAATCGGTTGTTTTAATGCCGAACTTTGTATCATAATAATCATTAATCTGTTTAATATGAAAACGAAACAATTCAAAACCAATATCAACTGCTCCGGCTGTATCGCCAAAATTACTCCGGTTTTAAATCCGCTTTTAGGCGAAAACCAATGGGAAGTGAATACCGGACATAAAGACAAAATCTTAACCGTTGCCTTGGAAAATCTTGACGAAAATTCCTTGGTGGAACAAGTGAAAACTGCCGGTTTCAAAATCGAATCCTTAACTGAAAAATAAACAATTATGAAAAAATTATTTGTAATGCTTTTAGGCTGCTTAGGTGTAATGACCGTACAAGCGCAAAGCAAAGAATGGAACGATGTCCTGAAAAATTACCTTAACATGGAAGACGCTTTAGTGGCTTCTAATGCAGGCGTTGCGAAAAATGCAATGGATACAATGCGCAAAGACGTATTGCAATTACAATCTGACGCAAAAGGCAAAAACTATGAGAAAGAAGCCAAATTTTTAGCGGCTTATCTGGAAGCGCATAACAAAGCAAATTCGTTAGAGGACATTCGAAGTGCTTTCGAAAAAATTTCCAAATCGATGATTGCTTTGGCAGAACTGAAAGTCTTTGGTTCTGAGACACTTTACGTAGTAAACTGCCCGATGAAAAAAGCAAACTGGCTGGACGATGCTAATACCGTTAAAAACCCGTATTACGGAAAAGCCATGCTAACCTGCGGCAGCGTAAAGAAAACCATCAACTAAACACAACGACCATGAAAAAGCTATTCCTGCTCCTGTTGCTCCTGAGTTTAGCATTTGCTGCTGATGCACAGCCTGTTAAACGCTACGATTTACACATCAAAGACACACTTGTAAATTTCACAGGAAAAACAAAACCGGGAATAGCAATCAATGGTCAAATCCCCGCTCCTACGCTTGAGTTTACCGAAGGTGATATCGCCGAAATCCACGTGCACAACCACATGCATCACGAAACCTCCTTGCATTGGCACGGATTGATTCTTCCCAACGAAATGGATGGCGTTCCCTATCTGACAACGGCTCCGATTAAGCCACATTCGGAAGCAGTTTATCGTTTTCCGATAATGCAGAACGGAACGTATTGGTACCATTCCCACACCATGTTGCAGGAGCAGGTTGGCATGTACGGCGCGTTCATCATTCATAAAAAAGAACCTTCGAAAATCAAGGAAAAAGTCGTGTTGTTAAGCGACTGGAGCGACGAAAACCCGCATCAGATTGAACGTTCGTTGCATCAGGCTACAGATTGGTACGCGATTAAAAAAGGCGCAACGCAGAATTATTATCAGGCGATTAAAGAAAAACATTTCGGTACCAAACTGGAAAACGAATTCAAACGCATGATGGCGATGGACGTAAGCGATGTGTATTACGAGAAATTCCTCATCAATGGTAAATCTTCCGAAACATTAAACGATGTAAAACCCGGTGAAAAAATCCGTTTGAGAGTGATTAACGGCAGTGCTTCGACCTATTTCTGGCTACAATTCTCCGGCGGAAAAATGAGCGTGGTGGCCAGTGACGGCGCGGATGTAAAACCGGTCGATGTGGATAAAATCATAGTCGGAGTTTCCGAATCGTATGATATCATCGTTACAATCCCTGAAAATGGCAGTTATGAATTTTTAGCAACTTCGGAAGACCGAACCGGCTCGACGTCTTTATGGCTAGGAAACGGTGACAAAAAACCGATGCAGCCTTTGGAACGCCTCAATTATTTCGAAGGCATGAAAATGATGAACGACATGATGACCGTGAGCGGAAAAATGAACGACATGGGCATGAACATGAGCCTGCAACAGATGGACATGAACGCGGTGATGTATCCGGAAGTAACCGGTTCGAAATCCGATAAGTCTTCTGAAAAGGAACATCAACATCACGACATGAACCATCAGTCTGACGCTGAAAAAGTTACACTCAATTACAACATGCTTAGTGCCCCAACCAAAACAACTTTGCCCGACAAACCGTTCCGCGAACTGACTTTCGAACTGACCGGAAACATGAACCGCTACGTTTGGACTATGGATAACAAAACGATTTCCGAAACCGATAAAATCCTCATCAGAAAAGGCGAAAACATCCGTATCATCCTGAAAAACAATTCCATGATGCGCCACCCGATGCACTTACACGGCCATTTCTTCCGAATCGTAAACCAATACGGCGACTATTCTCCACTGAAAAACGTAATGGACATCATGCCGATGGAAACCAACATCATCGAGTTCAACGCTTCTGAAAACTACGGCGACTGGTATTTTCACTGCCATATTCTGTATCACATGATGTCAGGCATGGGAAAAATCTTCAGTTATGAAAATTCGCCTGCAAACCCGGAATTGGGCGATCCGAAAAAAGCACTGAAAAAAGTATATGCAGATGACCGCCGTTTCTACTTAGGTGCCGAATTCGGTCTGGAAAGCAACAGCAGCGACGGGGAAATCCGCTACAGCAACACAAGATGGATGCTTCAGGGTGAATGGCATGTAGGCTTCCGAAAAGAATACGGTTATGAAAGTGGCTTGCATTTTGGTCATTTTTTGGGCGCAAATCAGTTTTGGTATCCCTATATTGGTGCCGATTTCCGTTACCGACCGGGTGATGAAGTCGAAACGAACCTGTTTAATCAGATCAATACCAAAAACAAGCGAACGGTTGCCATAGCCGGTTTACAATACACTTTACCTTGGTTTGTTACGGCTGATGCACGCATTGACCATGAAGGGAAAGCACGCTTTGAAGTTGCTAGAGAAGACATTCCGTTAACCGAACGCCTGCGTTTAAGAGCCAAATGGAACACCGATAATGAATGGACTGTTGGCGCAAAATATATCATAACCAAATACTGGTCGCTTTCCTCCCACTACGACAGCGACATGGATTGGGGAGTAGGTTTAACTTTCTCTTACTAATATAATTACAAATTATCTTCCCTAATTTCAATCAATCCCAAAACAATTTTCCAAAATATTTCAAGAAAAATTTTAATGTCTAAATCCATAATCATATTTTTGAAATAAAATATGATGTAATCATACATACCCAACGGATTTTGATATTATTTGATGGGTTTTGTTATACATATAAGTAAGTTAGCTGTAATATTATGAAAAACAGAACCTTAATAATAATTTCAATAATGACATTTATGTCTATATTTTCATTTTTTAAAAGAAATCCTGAACAAAAAAACATTATTAAAAATACTCAAGAAGAAAATTTAATTACTCCAAAAGACACGAAAGAGTTTGAAAAATTAAGTAAAATATCGTACGAATATTTAAACAAACAGCAAGAAGAAGTTGAAGAAAAATATGGAATTGGAAAATATGAAAATTGGTTTTATGACCAAGAAAAAGGAACTTTAACCTTTTCTGATAAAGGAATTGATAAAATAATAATTAAGTATGAAGAAGTAGGATCTATATCTAAAATATCAAATACTTGGCTTTGGAGTTGGGCAAATCCTCATTTGGATGAAAAAATAAAAACTGAAATTAATTTTGTGAAAGAATATGGCAAAAAGCAGAAACTTGAAAAATTAATAAAAAGAAAATGGAATGCTGACGAATATGACGGTTGGGAAATGACCGCAATTTCAGCATATTTAATGAAGGCAAAAGGTGCATATCGAGTACCTACTGAAAAAACATTTTCATTTATGATTTATAAAGAAATTATAGACTTAAGAAAAACGAATAAATAAAAATACTACAGCTAACAACGGTTTCATGAAATTGGGGTTTTAAGGCTAAATTTAAAGGTAATTTTATATATTTGACTAAGTCCTACATGGAATGGTTCGGGAACAAATTTCCCCAACTTCATGAAGCCGGCGGGACGTTATAGCGCATAGACTCAGCGCGCGTAAAAAAGCTGCTTAGAAATATTTCCTGGAAAATAATTACTCAAAAATCAATCAAAAACTAAACAAAAATTGTATTTAAAGTTTGCGCATAAATTTGCCAATCTTTCGCCGTATTGTTAGCAATCTTCAGTAATCTTGTAATCGGCATGCCAGCGTTTGGTTTGGCTTGGGTTTTTGGTCACTTTGTGTATGCGTGTGTGCCAATCTTGCGCCGAATTGTTAGCATTCGTCCTTTGCATCGGCAATCTATTACGCCAGCGTTTGGAATGTTTCTGGCTAAATTATTTTTTTGAAAATCAAATGAAAATAAG
>NZ_AUCZ01000004.1 GCF_000430025.1 Flavobacterium suncheonense GH29-5 = DSM 17707 | reverse complement strand
ACTCATCTTGGGAAAGAGGAACCAACGAGAACACAAACGGTTTAATTAGGCGATTTTTCCCAAAAGGAACCGATTTTAATAACATAACAATACAGCAAATAAAAGAAGCTGAATACAGCCTGAATAATCGCCCAAGAAAGGTATTGGGCTACAAAACTCCTGCCGAAAAACTCAATGAAGAAATACCATTTTCGGAAATAACTTTTGGCTCATTAAAAAGCCTAAAAAGTTATTCTGAAAAAAGAGTCAATATCTAAGAAAAATACTAAATTTGAAAAACTGAAAACTAAATGACCTTGTTGCATTAAGGTCTTGAATCCACCTACACTAAACCGTCTGCATTAATTTTAGACTTTCTTAAACAGAATTGTACTTTGATTTGTGTGTTCATAATGGTAACCTTTAAATTGATTAATAATTTAATTCGATAACCAATTCTTTGCAAGATGTTCATTTTCTGAACAGCTTATTCTACAAGGCTTGAACAAAAATTTAGTGCACTTTTAAGGCTAAAAATCCAGTGCACTAAATAGTGCACTAATTATTTGAAAATAATTGACTGTTTTGTGTTTTGACTGAAAACACAAAACCCTGTAAACTCAATGTTTACAGGGTTTTAGTTCGTTTTGTTTTTCAACTGGCGGAGAAAGAGGGATTCGAACCCCCGGACCTGTTACAGTCAACAGTTTTCAAGACTGCCGCAATCGACCACTCTGCCATTTCTCCAGTAAATATCGCCTTACTTCCGTATTGCGAGTGCAAATATAGAAAGCTTTTTTTTATCTGCAAACCTTTTTTTTACAAAAAACAGAAATAAATTCTATTATATTTTTAACTATTTCATTTCGTACGGATTAGCATACGAAATATTTTCTAAAAATTTACGTACTCTACAATTTCTAAGCCATACCCAATCATTCCTACGCGTTTGGTTTGATCGGTGTTAGTTACTAAACGGATTTTTGAAATGTCTAAATCGTGTAAAATTTGTGCCCCAATTCCAAAATCCTTACTGTCAATAACTATTTTTGGCGCTTTCATGATGCCTTCTGCCTGCAACGCTTTTAACTCCGATATTCTGTTAAGCAAATTAACCGACTGCATATCCTGATTGATAAAAATAACCGCTCCTCTGCCCTGTTCGTTAATAACTTTAAACATATCGTCCAGCTGTTTATCGGCATTATTGGTAAGGGTTCCCAATAAATCATTATTTACCTGGGAGGAATTAATTCTTGTTAAAACCGGTTCGCCCAGATTCCAGGTTCCTTTTGTTAAGGCTATGTGAACCTGCTTGTTTGTAGTCTGTTCGTATGCCCGAAGTCTGAAAGTTCCGAAACGCGTTTCGATGTCGAAGTCTTCTTTTTTCACGATTAAACTGTCGTGCTGCATTCTGTATGCCACCAAATCTTCAATGGAAACCAGCTTCAGGTCGAATTTTTTGGCTACTTCCACCAATTGAGGCAAACGGGCCATTGAACCGTCATCATTCATGATTTCACAAATTACGCCTGCCGGTTTAAACCCTGCCAGACGGGCAAAATCAATCGCAGCTTCTGTGTGACCGGTTCTTCTGAGCACTCCGCCTTGTTTGGCTATCAAAGGGAAAATATGTCCCGGTCTTGCCAGATCAAACGGCTTGGTGTTAGGATCTATTAATGCCTGAACGGTTTTGGCTCTGTCGGATGCAGAAATACCGGTTGTAACCCCATGCCCTTTCAAATCTACCGAAACGGTAAAAGCGGTTTCCATATGGTCTGTATTGTTTACAACCATTGCTTTAAGTTCGAGTTCTTTGCATCGGCTTTCTGTTAAGGGCGTGCAAATCAAACCTTTCCCGTGTGTTGCCATGAAATTGATCATTTCCGGCGTTACTTTTTCGGCTGCGGCTAAAAAATCTCCTTCATTTTCACGGTCTTCATCATCTACCACGATGATTACTTTACCTTGACGGATGTCTTCAATCGCTTCCTCAATCGTATTCAGTTGTATTTTGTTGTCTGTAGTCAGCATTATTAATGGGTATTATCGTTGTTTTCTTCGTCGGTGCTGTTGTTGTCAAAAAAACGCTTGTATAGTTTTTGGAATGGCGCTGTAATCCAGTCAAAATTCACCATTACCCCAATATCATTGGTCGCTCTGTACGTTAATACGAGCGCTAAAGGCGTCAGAATTATGGAAGATAACCACGTTCCCAAAAAAGCCGGCATACCATCTTCCTGAGCTACTTTTTTACCAAAGGTATTGGCAAAGTGGAACGTAATGAAAATTAAAACCGCAAATACAATCGGCAATCCTAAACCACCTTTTCTGATAATTGCTCCCAACGGTGCTCCGATAAAAAACATCAGCAAACAGGAAAATGCAATTACAAATTTTTCGTGTAAGGCAATCCAGTGCTTGTTTATGTTTTTCTTTTTGTTAAACAAATCGTCTTTATTAGTCTGTATCGAGAAATCTGTACTGGACAGGGAATTTTTGGCAAATTCCAAAATTCTGGCCTGCTCATTAATCGGAAAAATATTCAGGATTTCATCCGTACTTTTAAACTCTTTCGGATTGGCAATCTCCTTAGGTTTTAATGTAAACTCTATTCCCTGTGAAATATTATCCGAAAAAAACACAACATCTTTTTTATACGAATTTTGAAGAGAATCGATGGTGTAACTCAGTTCACTGATACTCAACATTGAATTTGTGTTCACAATTTCACCGTTATCTTCAGATTTGTTCAGATTGGTTAAATCGATATTGATGGTGTATTTCTGAAAGAACGCTTTTGCAAACGGCACTCTGTTCTGTTCTTCATACTTCTTTGGCGTAATATCTTCGTAATAATACCCATCCAACAAATCCAGCTTTAGAATATTTGAGTTTTCATCACTTTTCAATACACCTCTTTTGGATTTAATAACCGTTTTATTACCCGTTCCAAGATTAGATTTAACGTGCATGGTAACCCCTTCCAACAATTCCCCGTTATCTCCGGATTTCTTATCGACCTTAATATTAGAGTTTCCGATGGTATTGAACTGCCCTTCCGCGATGGCCATAGCAGGTTTCGTCTGAAGAATTTCCTTTCGGAGGTTTACAAACTTATATTCGGCTTTGGGAATTACATTGTTCGCAAAGAAAAAAGAGACGATACTTAATCCGAAAATAAAAATCATTAGGCTCTGCATAGCACGCTGTAACGAAATTCCGGATGATTTCATGGCTGCAAACTCATAATTTTCTGCAAAACTTCCGAACGTCATGATAGAAGCCAATAATATCGAAAGCGGCAATACCAGTGGAATCAGTCTCGGCATGGAGAAAATCAGGAATTTTACAATTGTTATAAAGTCGAGATTTTTCCCGGCCAGTTCTGAAATAAAAAGCCAGACGGTCTGTAATATGAAGATAAAAAAAAGGATTACGAATACCGAAGTAAACGTAATCAGAAAAGATTTTAAAATATAACGGTCAAGTATTTTCACCCGAAAACTTAGTCTAAATTATTGATGTAGTAATTTGGATATTTACTCTGGGTAAAGGTAAAATGATTTTTTGAAATAGGCTGATTCGTTTTAAAAGAATTAACAGTGATGGTTGTTTTCGAACCGTTCTTATTCATTTCCATCATGGTATAGATGTGTTTGGTCTGCGCATCGATACCGATTAAGACTTCCTTGCGGTAATCTTTGGCATTGGTCGGAACCAGTTTCACATATTGAATCTTTCTGCCTTTCACATTTTGCACAATGTCCCACGAGTATTTGAAACCGGAAGTAAAAAAGGTAAGCATTTTAGCCGGACTCATGCCGTCAACCGCGTTGTCATCCTGATTGGAAATGGTGATTTCTTCATCTTCGGGTACAATCGTGTAGTTCTTCTTTCCGTCGAAAATCTTGGTAATTCCCATAAAATTAAGAAGATACTGATTACCTTGCAGCGTAAGATTGCCTTTGCTTTCCTGATTAATATTCTGCTTGAGGTTCTGCATCGAATACGTGAAGCCAATCTGAATGTTGTCATAACTCTTCACTTTTGCCGAAACCTGGTCCAGCAATTCCTTCGCCTTTTGCGAATTTTGGGCTGTAACGGTGATACCTGCAAAAAACAAGATTACCGCCAATCCTAATGTTTTATAACTTTTATGAAATAGTTTCATTTTACAAATTGTTTTGTTCGTTAGCGAAAAATTGTTCCAGCGATGCCAAATCAGGAATATTCACGCTTCTCGCTTTACTGCCTTCAAACGGTCCAACAATTCCCGCGGCTTCCAGTTGGTCTATCAGACGACCGGCGCGGTTGTAGCCCAGTTTTAATTTACGCTGCAGTAAAGAAGCCGAACCTTGTTGCGCTGTTACGATAATTTCGGCAGCTTCCCTGAACATGGAATCTCTTTCCGAGATATCTATATCAAGACTTATGCCACTTTCTTCACCAACATACTCCGGCAACATATACGCATTAGGATACGCCTTTTGCGAACCAATATATTCGGTAATTTTTTCTACTTCCGGTGTGTCTACAAAAGCACACTGCACACGAACCAGATCATTTCCTTGTGTGTACAATAAATCTCCGCGACCAATCAGCTGATCGGCGCCACCGGTATCTAAAATTGTGCGGGAATCAATTTTTGAGGTTACACGAAACGCGATTCGGGCAGGGAAATTCGCCTTAATCATCCCGGTGATTACGTTTACCGAAGGACGCTGCGTCGCAATAATCAAATGGATTCCGATGGCACGTGCTAATTGTGCCAAACGGGCAATCGGTGTTTCCACTTCTTTACCGGCGGTCATGATTAAATCGGCAAACTCATCTACCACTAAAACGATATACGGTAAAAAGCGGTGTCCGTTTTCCGGATTCAGCCTGCGTTGTCTGAACTTCTCGTTGTATTCTTTGATGTTGCGGACCATAGCGTCTTTCAGTAACGAATAACGATTGTCCATTTCAATACAAAGCGAATTCAATGTATTGATTACCTTAGTATTATCAGTAATGATCGCATCGCCTCCATCGGGAAGTTTTGCTAAATAATGTCTTTCAATTTTGTTGAAAAGGGTTAATTCCACTTTCTTCGGATCGACTAATACGAATTTCACCTCAGCCGGGTGTTTTTTGTACAACAACGAAGTCAGCACAGCGTTCAGTCCTACCGATTTACCCTGTCCGGTTGCTCCTGCCATCAGTAAGTGCGGCATTTTGGCCAAATCAACCACGAATGTTTCATTGGAAATGGTTTTTCCTAAAGCAATAGGAAGTTCCATTTCGGCCGTCTGGAATTTCGGAGAACTGATAACGCTCTTCATCGAAACCATCGTCGGATTGTTGTTCGGCACTTCGATACCGATGGTTCCTTTCCCCGGAATTGGCGCGATGATACGGATTCCCAAAGCCGACAACGACAAGGCAATATCGTCTTCTAAGTTTTTGATTTTTGAAATACGGATTCCCGCTTCCGGAACGATTTCGTATAAAGTTACCGTCGGACCAACTGTCGCTTTAATCTGGGAAATTCCGATGTTGTAGTTTTTCAGGGTGTCTACAATACGGTTTTTGTTTTCCTCCAACTCCGTTTGATTGATGGTAATCCCGCCGGATGAATATTCTTTAAGCAATTCGATGGACGGAAACTGATAGTTCGACAACTCAAGCGTCGGGTCAAATTCCCCGAAATCCTGTACTAATCTTGCAGCTAAATTTTCTTCCACCGCAGCTTCTTCTTCAATTTTTTCGATGGTGAAGCTGTCGTCATCCGTGTGAATGATTTCCGATTTCGGCGTTTCAGGCACAGGCGGCACATCAACCGGAATGGCAACCGGTGGCGTCACAACCGGAGGAACCGTTTTCAGCGCTATTTCAGAAGGATTGCTGATGGTCGGTTTTAAAGCTTCCTTGTTTATCTCGAAAGTTGACGGATTAGTCTTCAGCTCGATATTGGAAAGGATTTCTTCATCTTCGGCATCGTTAAAATCCAGAGAAGGATTGGAATTGATGATTTCTTCCGCTTCCACTTCCATATCATTCACAACTGAAACAGGTGTAATTACATCATTACCAGCAATTTCATTACCTTCATTTAATTCTTCGGTAAAAGCTCTGTTTCTGCTTTCAAAGAAGTTTTTGATGCCTTCAGTTGATACTTTAATTTTAAGAATCAGGTAAACAATCAGACCGAAAAGCAATACTAAAAACGTTCCCACTTTACCGATATAATCCTGAACGAAAAGGTTCATTTCATAGCCAATCACACCTCCCAATTGCGGAATGTAATCCCAGAAAAAGCCCATCAGAACGGAAAGCAGTACCATAGCGAACAAATCCCAGAAAATGGTGTTTTTCAGTTTTCCCAAAGAAACATCCACAAGCAGATAAGCACCTGCCAAAAAGAACAATCGGACAAATAAAAAGGACGCGGCGCCAAAACCTTTGTACAAAAAGAAATCCGACAGCAAGGCCCCTACTTTTCCCAACCAGTTATAAGTTTTCTCACTCCGGTCTGCAAAGGACGTAAGCGAGCTTTGGTCGTAATCACCGTAAATGTAATAGGAAATAAACGACAGCAGTAAGGCTACCGAAAATAAAACAAGTAAAGCCCCGAAAAGGACTTTATGACGGCGCGTAAAAAACGGCTGTTTCTCGCCCGGTTTCTTGTTTTCCTTGGTTTCCGAAGTTTCTTTTTTGGTTGTTTTTGCCATTAAGTAATTTGTTCTTTATACAAAAATAACAATCTGAATGAAATTAGATAATCCTCGGCAGATAAATTACAGCCCCAATTGCAATGGCAGACAAAGCCGCAAAGAAAACCGCTCCTGCCGCAATATCCTTAATAAAACCGATGCGCTCGTGATAATCCGGATGAATGAAATCGGCGATTTTTTCTACAGCAGTGTTTAAACCTTCAATACTCAGCACCAAACCGAATATCAAAATCTGGAACATCCACTCAGTTGCGGTAATATTGAAATAAAAACCGGCAATCGTCATCAAAACTGCGATGGAAGACTGTACCATCACGCTGTGTTCGGTGGTTACCAATTTAATAGCGCCTTTAACGGCAAATCCGATGCTTTTCAGCCTTCCGGTGAAAAAGGTGTTATCTTTATTTACTTCTTTTTTTACTTCCATTAAAGTGCTGCTAATGCGTTGTCGTAATTAGGTTCGTCTACAATATCGGCCACTAATTCCGTATGCTGGATTACTCCGTTTTCATCTAAAACAATAACGGCTCTGGAATGTAAGCCTTTTAACGGGCCATCTGTAATGGTCAATCCGTATTCATTTCCGAAAGAAGCATCTCTGAAATCGGAAAGATTAACAACATTATCCAAACCTTCGGCACCGCAAAAACGATTCATGGCAAAAGGTAAATCGCGGGAAATGCACAATACTTTGGTGTTCTCCAAGGCACTGGCTTTTTCGTTGAATTTTCGAACCGAAGTCGCACAAGTACTGGTATCAATACTCGGAAAAATATTTAAAACCAGTTTGCTTCCGGCGAAATCTGCCAGTGAAACGGTGGATAAATCTGTTTTTACCAATGAAAAATCTTTGGCTTTTGAACCTATTTGAGGCAACTCGCCTACTGTGTTTACAGGATTTCCTTTTAATGCAATCTTTGCCATTTTTCTGTTGTTTTTAGAGTTCCAAAAGTAAGGAATTTAATTGAGATTTAATTTTTAAGAGAAAATCCTTTTTTATTTAATTGTTATATCGTAATATTGCAATATAATAATAAAAAATTATGGGAGCTTCAAAAGCAGATTTTTTTTCAGAAGAACAAAACGAAATCGCTTCATTATTTAAAGCCATTTCACATCCGGCACGCGTGGCCATTATTGAATATTTACTGAAAGTGGATTCCTGTATCTGCGGCGACATCGTTAACGAATTGCCACTTGCCCAGCCTACCGTTTCCCAGCATTTAAAGGAACTGAAAAACGCAAATATCATTAAGGGAAACATCGAAGGAACCGCTATTTGCTACTGTCTGAATCCGGATACTATGCAAAAATTGGAAAACTATTTCTCAGGGATTTCCAAAGAATTAAAAACTAAATGTTGCTAACACTTAAAAACATACACTTATGAAATTATCAGAAATTAAAGAAGTATTAAAAACCGTGGAAACCGTTAGCTTCCAGTTGCCGGACGAAACTTTTGTTCCCGAACATTTTCACGTAACCGAAATAGGCGAAATCAGCAAAAACTTCATCGATTGCGGCGGAACGGTAAGAAAAGAAACGGTTGTAAACTTTCAGTTGTGGGACGCCAACGATTACGAACATCGCCTGAAACCACAGAAACTGAACAATATTATCGAATTATCCGAAAAAATCTTAAACATTAAGGATAACGAAATTGAAGTGGAATACCAGTCCGACACCATCGGAAAATATGATCTGGATTTTGACGGGAAGAATTTCAAACTCGTTTCCAAAAAGACGGCTTGTTTAGCGAAAGACAACTGTGGAGTTCCAAAAGAAAAGAAAAACTTGAATGAATTACAAACTACCGGCGGTTGCTGCACACCTAATTCCGGTTGTTGTTAAGGATGAAAGATTTTATTATTAAGTACAAAAAACCAATAATCATTACAGTATCCGTTATTACTTTACAGGTTATTTTCGGCTTTGATCCTAAATTTTGCATCATTAACATGATTTGATTACTTGTTTAAAACATGGAAAAAAACATATTGGTTCTTTGTACCGGAAACAGCTGCAGAAGCCAAATTGCAGAAGGATATTTACGTCATTTCGTTAAAGAGAAAGCCAATGTATATAGTGCAGGTATAGAAACACATGGTGTGAATCCGAGAGCTATTGCAATAATGAAAGAAGACAACATTGATATTTCCAATCACACCTCTAACAATGTGGATGAATATTATGATATCCCTTTTGATTTTGTGATAACCGTTTGTGATAACGCTAAAGAAAGATGCCCGTTTTTCTCAACTAAAGCGACAAAATTCCACTATAATTTTCCGGATCCTGCAAAAACGACCGGAACTGAAGATGAAATCATGACCGCATTCCAAAACGTTAGGAACGAAATAAAAGCATACTGCAAAAAGTTTGTTGCGGACAATCTGTAAAAAAAGCTCCCAATAATGAGAGCTTTTTATTTGGGGCATGAAAACGGTTTATTCTTTAATCACTTTGACAGTTTGTTCCCTGTTACCGTTTTGAAGTTTAATCAGGTAAATTCCGTTGGCATATCCGGACATATCTATTGTATTGGAAGTTGTTGTGGCAGTAAATTCCATCTCATCAATTAACTGTCCTACTATTGAGTAAACGGAGGCTTTTGTAATCGTCAGATTATCCAAATGCAAAATGTCTTTTACCGGGTTCGGATAGAATCTGAAATCCGCGATCAGATTATCCGCAGCTGATAATGTGCTGGTTATACTAAACTGATACGGCGTCTGGTAATTCGTATTGGTTGGATTGGTACTTGTTATTTTCAGAAAGTAGTTTCCGGGCTCCAGTGTTCTGGTAAAACTAAGAGTTGAACCGGTATTGTTCTGTGCGCTACCTATTGCAGTTCCCGAGCTGTTTAAGATTGAAGCATTCATGGAACTGGTAACAATACTACTCATTAACACGGTTGCATTTACATTATCGGCTACGTTAAATTTAAAATAATCGTTATCCGGATTGGAAGAATTTGCCTGAACGGTGGTGAATCCGATATAATTTTTATTGGTACTGATTTCATAAGCCAATTCTTTGAAATTCGGCTCGTCCAGCCCTTGCATGATCTGATAGTAATAGCCCGGTAATTCTGTATGATTTTCGATTAAGTCGTAACCGGAATTGAAGTAAAAAATTTTAGCCGGATAGGTAAGTGTCGGAAAATACGTATTCATATTAGAAGACGGCTCTTCCACTACGCCATCGGTGGTTACATTAGTTCCGATAAAGTTGGTAATTCTTCCGATAACGTTGGAGAAATCAATTAAATTGTCAATCGGTTTCTGATTTAAACCCTGAATGGCATCTCCGGCAACTCCGTTACAATTCACATCCAAATTGTAGAAATCCGGTGAATAGGAATTGTCATTCATACTTGATGAATTCAGGACTTCAGTTCCGCCAAACAAAAATTTTCCGGCATCTCCACTGTAATAATAGGTTGTCTTTAAATCTCTTACCGCTTCCGACTGACGGTCTACACTGGTGAAAACGGCAATCGGATTGTCACTGGCATTACTTCCGCCGTGCGGTGTTCCAACTGTTAAGAGTTTTGCAACATGATGATAATTATCGGCCTGCCAGTTAAAACTGTTCTGAATGTACTCTCTGGAGCACAATCCGCCCATACTGTGTCCTACTAAAACCACTTTATCTTTTCCGGTTAACTGAAGAACCCGTTCCACTGCTTTTTTCAGAGCCGCTCCCTGTTTGGCGATGGCAGACTGATTGCTCAATACATTGGTTTCCCAGGAACCATCCACTTTTACATTAAAATTCACATAATAATAATCTCCGTTGGTTACGGAAGATTCAAAAGCTGCAATGTCTGCTCCCGGTGTCGGGTAAAAGTTTTTGTTGGCCGTAGTGTTGTTTCCGTCTGCATTTAAACAGAAGTCGAAACGGCCGCCGTATGTGAAAGCATATTGGGAATCAAAATAATTGGTTGTGGCATTCCAGGTTTCCGAACTTGAATTTAAACCATGTATAAAAATAATCGGATAAGGCAATTTGCTTTCAAAAGTCAGCGCAGCATTATTTGGAATTTGTTTGAGTTGTATAAGGGAATCGTTTTGGTATCCGTAAAGCTCAAACTCTTGAGGTCTCGGCTTAAATTTGAAGGTACTGTCAGCCTGAGCCGCCACAGCATTACAAAACAAAAACGATAAAAATAAAGCATTAATAGTAGTTTTATACATAAGCGTAATTTTAAAATTGGGTTATGCTAATATATAAAGAAATTGTTAAAATACTATGCAATCATACTAAATTATGATGTAAAATTTAAAAAACAGCAATAAAAAAGCCTTTCTTATCACAAAAGAAAGGCTCTCCCATTATTTAATTTTCTTCAGTTTATTTGTCAATCGACCCCAGAACACGTTTCATAAAAGCATTCAAGGCTTCTTTCTTATCGGTTCCCTGTTGTACCATTTTCTGTACTTCCAAAGCGCCGTACATGTTGGAGATTAATTCGCCGATAACGTCAAGTTCTTCATCTTTTAAGGAAGGAACTTCTGTTAAGGCTTCCAATACTTCGATGGCTTCAACGATATAATCCTGATCGTTTTCTTCGATAAACTGGGTCAGGTGTTTTATTACGGGTAACTTCATGTTTACGTTGTTGGTTGCTGGATTGTTAGATTTTTGAATTGCTGGGTTTTTAGATTATCTGTATAAAAAACAACTAACGCTTTTCTAACAATCTAAACGTCTAATTATTAAATCGTCTAATCATCTAATTATCAATTTCATTCACCAAATCCGTTAATACTTCGGCTTTGTTGGTTTGGGTTTCGTTTACCAGTTTTCCGTTTACGAAAGTGGCGAAAGTTGGTAAGTTGGATACGTTAGCCAGTTTTCTGGATTCCGGAGCATTTTCCGCATCTACGATAACGAACGTAAGGTTTTCTTTTTCAGAAGCTAACTTTTTGAATTTCGGCTTCATAATGCGGCAGTTTCCACACCAGGATGCGGAAAACTGCACCACAACTTTATCGTTAGCTGCTACGATGTTCTGAAGCGTATCTTCGGTTAATTCTATCAACATAACTTAACTGTTTTAAAGGTTAAAAAAAATCCAAACTTCAGGCACGTAAAGAACGAATCCTGTCATTTGGAATTTTATAGCTGTTTATCAATTAGTTTTTGCTTAAGTAAGCTGCTGTGCTTAAACGGTCTGCATGCATAGCTTCTTTACCGCTTTCCCAGTTGGCAGGACAAACTTCACCTTTAGTCTGAACGTGAGTGTATGCATCGATTAAACGCAAATATTCGTTTACGTTTCTTCCTAACGGCATATCGTTTACACTTTCGTGGAAAATTTTACCGGTTTCGTCAATTAGGTAAGTAGCTCTGTACGTTACGTTAGAACCTTCTACCAAATAATCTCCGGTTTCTTCGTTGAATACTTCTTCTGCATCTAAAATTCCAAGAGCAGTAGACAAGTTTCTTGTGGTATCAGCCAATAACGGATATGTTACTCCTTCGATACCACCGTTGTTTTTTGGCGTATTTAACCAAGCGAAGTGTACTTCGTTAGTGTCACAAGACGCACCGATTACGATAGTGTTTCTGTTGTTGAATTCCGGTAAAGCTGCCTGGAAAGCATGTAATTCTGTAGGACAAACAAATGTGAAATCTTTTGGATACCAGAACAATAACACTTTTTTGTTGTTTTTTACGGCTTCTTCCAAAATGTTGATTCTTAAGTTATCACCCATTTCAGAAATAGCATCTACGGTAATGTTCGGGAATTTTTTTCCAACTAATGACATAATGTATAAGATTTAAAGATTATTAATTTTTAACGAGGCAAAAATAATGAGAACTCATCAACCTTTCTCATTATGTCTGATTATAATTTTTTATCCAACCATAAATTTCTATTATAGCACACAATAACTGTATTGAATATCAGCAAATTTCACAGCGCTGTTTTGTAAATAAAATAATATATTTTGTAATTTTAAGTCGCTGAAAATAAAGTATATGAGCAAAAATACAATCCGGGAAGACAAAACCTGTTTAAACTGCGGTACTTTTGTGGAAGACCGCTTCTGCCCGCAATGTGGTCAGGAAAATACCGAAACCCGAAAATCGTTTCACTATCTTTTCACCCATTTTGTGGAGGATTTGGTACATTACGACAGCGGGTTCTGGAAAACCATGAAATACCTGCTCTTCTACCCTGCCAAACTTACCAGAGAATACCTGTCCGGAAGGAGAAAAGCCTTTATGGTTCCGGTAAAACTCTACATCTTCATAAGTTTCATTACTTTTTTTCTGGCCGGATTCTTTTTTGATCCTCACACCATTGGAAAAGAGGATTCATCCTTTACAGTAAGTCAAGCCAAAAACAAAGACAACATTAAAACCTGGATCAATAATGACACGATAGAAAAAAAGAAAATCACGGTAGAAGAAAAATACGGCTGGTACGGCAATTACAAAAACGTTCGTCAATTGGATTCCATAGAAAATTCGCTTCCGGCTGCTAAAAAAATGAGCAAAACCCAATACTGGATTACCCGGAGAATGGTTTCCATAGCCGAAAACAATACCCCAAAAGAAGCCTTTGTAAAAGCCCTGCAGTCGTTCAAGCAGAATTTATCAAAAGTATTGTTTCTCTACATGCCGGTTTTCACTTTCTGGTTATGGCTTTTTCACGAAAAAAAACGTTGGTATTACTTCGATCACGGGATTTTCACGCTGCATTACTTTTCCTTTTTGCTTTTAACCAGCAGTTTGTTCATCATCCTGGAATGGCTGTTAAGCTTTTCAGATTTCATTCTGTTTGTCATCTTAAAAATTGCATTGGGCATTACCTTTTTCGTTTGGCCGATAATCTATTTTTTTAAAGCGCACAAGAGAATGTATGGTGAAACGGCTTTTGTTTCCTTTTTAAAATGTTCGCTGATGTTCTGGATCAATTTTATGCTGGTTATCCTGTTTTTGAGTTTATACAGTGTTTATAGTTTTATCAGCGTAAAATAAATCGGAGCCGGACTGAAACAAAATCGTTATTTTTACTACTAATACGTAAATCAAAAACTGTTCCTTATGAAAAGAATACTGTTGAGTTGCGCAACACTACTGCTTTTTGTCAGTTGCACATCGCAAAAAAGTACTGCCGTTGCCGATAAACCCACTGCAAGTATTGATAATTATATTACTGCTGTTGAGGAAAATAATCTTAAAACCAACCTTTATGTAATCGCTTCCGATGAAATGCAGGGCCGAAACACCGGAGAACCGGGACAGAAAAAAGCAGGCGAGTACATCATCAGCCAATACAAAAAATTAGGTATTCCTTTTCCGAAAGGCGCTGACAGTTACTACCAGAAAGTGCCGTCTGATTTCATGAAAAGAGGTTTCAGTCCTAAATTAAACGATTCTGAAAACATCTGGGCTTATATCGAAGGTTCTGAAAAACCGGACGAAGTTTTGGTTATTTCCGCGCATTATGATCATGTGGGAATGAAAAACGGGGAAATTTACAATGGTGCCGATGACGACGGCTCCGGAACGGTTGCGGTTATGGAAATCGCTAAAGCCTTTATGAAAGCCAAAAAAGAAGGTAACGGACCAAAGCGTTCCATTCTGTTTCTTCATGTTACGGGCGAAGAACACGGTTTGCATGGTTCGAGATATTATTCTGAAAATCCTTTATTTCCGATTAAGAACACCATTGCAGATATTAACATCGATATGATTGGCCGTCGTGACAACCTGAATCCTAACGACAACAATTATATTTATGTAATTGGTTCCGACCGATTAAGTTCGGAATTGCACACAATTAACGAAACGGTGAACAACAAATACACTAAACTCCGTTTAGATTATAAATACAACGACCGAAATGATCCTGAACAGATTTATTATCGTTCCGACCATTATAACTTTGCTAAAAAAGGAATTCCGGCCATTTTCTTCTTTAATGGTATCCATGACGATTACCACAAACCTACCGACGAAGTGGAAAAAATCGAGTTTGATTTGTTAACCAAAAGAGCACGTCTTGCTTTCGCACTGGCATGGGAATTAGCTAACCGGGACAAGCGAATTGTAGTTGACCGCGACGGAAAATAAACCTGTAAAAAAAAGCTCTCATTTCTGAGAGCTTTTTCATTTGTCTTTCGATACTTCCTATAAATTTTCTTTTACATCAGCATCCGGAGCATTTTTCTTAACCGATTCGATTCCGTTTTCACGGGCGGCAACCGATTCGTACATTTCGCTGTTTCCGATGATTTGTCCGTTGGTTGCTTTTAAATTGAAATAGGGTTTTCCGTTTTTCGATTCCAAGCGGTCAAAACGGGCATCGTCCTGTGAATTTTTTCTAACCGATTCGATTCCGTTTTCGCAGGCTGCTTTGGTCGTATAGCCTTCACTCGCTAAAATTACCTGTCCGTTTCCTGCTTTTAAAACAAACTGAAATTCACCATTTGCTCTTTTTGTAATTAAGAATGATCCCATGAATTTAATTTTTATTGATTAATACTGTTTCAAAATGATTTTTACTAAAATAGTAAGATTATTCTATTAATCCAATAAAAAATAAAAAGAGTTTGGTTTATGAAAGCCGAAGAAATGAAAAGAAGTCTATACTTAAAAATCTGATAAACATTTCAGATAAAAAAAGCGAGAATCTGATACGCATTTTTATTTTGATTCTCGCCCTGATAACTTAAGTGTAGCTTTGTCATAATTTGAAACAACTTGTTTTAACTGACTTACGGCTTCTTCCGTAAGCCTGCCTTTTGCTCCTTCTGCCACCCAACGCGCTGACGAAATTAAAGTTGCCAGTTCGTAGCCGCTAAGTGTAATGTGAAAAACCAGATTATTTTTTTTCTCAATGTGCATGTTGCGCCATATTTTCTTTTACATAATTGCCTATCTGTTTTAGTTCGCCTGCAAACTCGTCATAATCCGCTTGCATTCCGTTAAGATAGGCACTCCAGCCAAGCGACATTTTTGCATAATGCACTGCTTCCTGTATTTCTGCATCTGTTGCTCCAAAAAGTTTTGCGGTTTCTTTATGGAACAAAGTGCAATATCTACACTTGGTTTCCGAATGTAATGCAATACCCATTAACTCTTTATATTTATTGGGTATGAGAGTTTCTCCCAATTGAAGACTTTTGAATAATTCCCATTCAAAATCTAAGTACTCCTCAGGTATGCCCTTCATAAACCCCGGGATGATGCCTAAATGTTCTATAATTTCGGCTTCTACTTCTTTACGATTTCTTGCTATTGCCATTTTTCGTTTATTTTAAAAGGTTATCTAATAATCTGGCTTCTGCTAAATATTCATACCCCAAAATTACAAAAAAACGAACGAAAAACAGATTTTAATTAACTGATTTACAGATAATTACAATTAAAAAACAATAAATAAAAACGCAATTAGTACAAAACGAAGCAAAACAAAAAAAGCTCCGAGTTTCCTCGAAGCTTTCAGGGTGAATGAGGGGTCTCGAACCCCCGACCTTCGGAACCACAATCCGACGCTCTAACCAACTGAGCTACAATCACCATTTTATCTTTAAAACCGGGCCGTGACCCAGTTTGCGAGTGCAAATATAGCGCATTTCTTAGCTTTCACAAATATTTTTTTAAAAAAATTACATCAAATCTCCTAAACTATTGACAGCCACATATCTTTCTACCGTAAATCCTTCGCCAAAATCGGTTCCTATTAAACGGCCCAAGTCCTGTGAGCGGTAATGCAGGCTGTCTAAAAAGTTTTTGGTGGCAATCGGCGTTATGGGTTCGGAGGAATTCGGCTCATAAAATTGTGACGAATATGCCATAATGGCTTCGACTTTTTTATCTACAAATCCGGTTACATCCACCACAAAATCCGGTTCGATGTTTTTCCATTGGATGTAATGGTACACCAATTTCGGACGCCAGGCTTCCTGTTTCACGCTGTCCAATTCGGTTTCAATACGGCGCAATCCGGAAAGAAAACAGGCATCGGAAACCAATTTGCTTCCTTTTCCGTGGTCGATATGACGATCGTCTATGGCATTACACAACACGATTTCAGGGCGATATTTTCGGATCATTTTTATGATTTCCAGCTGATGTTTTTCGTCATTCACAAAAAAACCGTCGCGGAATCTGAGGTTTTCGCGAACTGACACACCTAAAATTTCAGCAGCCGCAGCCGCTTCTTTATCCCTGATTTCTGCCGAACCACGCGTTCCTAATTCCCCACGGGTCAAATCTACAATTCCGATTTTCTTTCCCAGCGAAATTTCTTTAGCTATGGTGGCGCCGCAGCCTAATTCCACATCATCCGGATGCGCTCCGAAAGCAAGTATATCTAATTTCATATTAATTCAGTATTTTTTTCATAGTCATGGATTTGTTGACAGTTTCCAGAAATTCTTTTTCCGGCACACTGTCTTCGGTAATGCCGCAACCGATAAATAAGTTCGCTTTTCGGTTTTCTATTTTCATACAGCGCAAATTCACGTAAATATCGGAATAATCGCTTTTGCCGGTTACAAAATTAATGTTGAATTCGCCTAAAAAACCCGCATAAAATTCCCGGTCGTATCCTTCATTCTTAAGAATAAAATCTTTGGCTGCCGCTTTTGGATAACCACAAACAGCCGGTGTCGGATGCAAAATTTTCAGTACGGATTTCAAATCGGCTTTGTCGTTGAGTTTTGCGGAAATATCCGTTTTGATGTGCAGCAAACTACCCGCCTGAACGGTGTAAGGACTCGACACCACTTCTTCCGAAACATAATTTTTCAGATTCTCCAATATGAAATCGGTAACAAATTGCTGCTCTTTCAGCTCCTTGCTTTTCCAGACTACGTTCTCTTTTCCTTTATCGACCTTGGTACCGGCTAACGCCACGGTTTGCATCTCAAAATCTCTTACTTTCAGCAATTGTTCCGGGGTTGCGCCCATCCACATCCCCACTTTAGGATGAAAAAAACAATATTTGAAGGCAGACGGATACGAATTAAGCATTCGGGTGAAAATTGTTTCCATATCAAAATGCTCTAAATCAACCGTTTCTTTTCTCGAAAGCACCACTTTCTGAAAATGCCCGGTTTTAATATCGTCTATCCCCTCTTGAACCAATTGTTCGAAATCTGATTTTACTTGGGCTTCAACTTCATAAAAAAAATTCGGTTTAGGTATTTCTTTTTCGAGTTGAAACATTTCGATAATAATCTGCTGGTGTTCTTCGGGAAAAAGAATGTAGTCATCTCCGTCAAACGGGGCAAAAACAAAGCCTTTTTCGCGGAAATTTTCCACAAAATACAAATGGTCATTTTGCTGAAACAATCCGGTTACATAGCGCTTTCCGGGTTTGGAAAACAGCACAAACGGAAGATTTTGCTCCAGATGGGTTTTCAGTTTTAGGAATAAATCGGTCATGTTTATCTCTTTCTCGATAATACCATATTGGTGAGTTTACAAAGCGAAATCAGTCTGTCTTCTTCATCCGTAATCCGGATTTCCCAAAGATGGATGCTTGCTCCTTTATGAATGATTTTAGCGGTGCCGTAAACGATGCCTTCTCTTTTACTTTTCAGGTGATTGGCGGAAATTTCAATACCCCTAACCTCTTGTTTTTCAGGATTTACAAACATTAATGACGCGGCACTGCCAACACTTTCGGCTAAAGCTACCGTTGCGCCGCCGTGCAGTAAACCCATCGGCTGGTGAACTCTCGGATTCACAGGCATTCTGGCCTTTAACATGCCTTCTTCGGCATCGATATATTCTATTTCAAGGGTTCCCATCAGGGTATTTTTAGACCAGTTGTTACACAGTGCTAATACTTTTTCTTTATCAAAAGACATACAAATTATTTTATTAGGTAAAATTAAGAAATGTATTGTCAGAAATTATGCTGTTAAACAAACTAATTTATTTAAAAAAACGTTAATTTAGTGCGCTGGGAAGACGAAACCCAAACATATTTTCACAAAAGCAAACCAAACTTATGCGTCATTATATTTCCTTTCTCCTGATTGTACTTACCACAACGTTGATTTCTTGTCGTCAGGATTTTGAATTCGAAGACAGTACCGGAAATTTGGAATTTTCCAAAGAAACTGTTTATCTCGATACTGTTTTTACCAATATCGGTTCGAGTACTTACACCCTGAAAGTTTACAACAGAAGTAATAAAGACATCAAAATCCCTAAAATCCAATTGGGACAAGGCAACAATTCCAAATACCGCATTACGGTGGACGGAATGATGGGCCAAGACAATGACGGAAACGGTTTAGGCGACGGAAAAATTTTCGACAACGTAGAATTACTGGCCAAAGACAGCATGTACATTTTCATCGAAACCACGATTGATTATGCCGAATTTGCCAATCCAGAAGCGCAATATTTGTATACCGACGAAATTCAGTTTTTCAACATAAGCGGTGCGCCGCAAACGGTTGATTTGATTACTTTGGTTAAAGACGCTTACTTCTTATTTCCTAAACGTGACAGTAATGGATCTTATGAAAACATTCCGATTGGCGACGATGAAATTTACGGTTTCTATTTAGACCATGCCGATCCAAACAACGGAGACGAGTACCATTGGACCAACGACAAACCTTATGTAATTTATGGTTATGCAGCAGTTCCGACAGGAGAGACTTTGACAATCGACCCCGGGGCTAAAATTCATTTTCATGCTAATTCCGGATTGATTGTCGGAAACGGAGCCACTATAAGTGCTATTGGTGCGCTTTCCACTTATGACACGGACGGTACCATTTTAGTCGATAACGAAATTACTTTTGAAAGCGACCGTCTTGAGCCTGATTTCTCCGATATCGCCGGTCAATGGGGCACCATTTGGATGAGTGAAGGAAGCACAGGAAATTTCGACCATAACACTATAAAAAATGCTACGGTTGGCTTGTTGATTGAACACAATGCAGGAACTATCAATATCGATAATACGCAAATTTATAATTGTACCAACTACGGTATTTTAGCTAAAACAGGAACCATTAACGGTCAGAATATTGTAATTAACAACTGTGGTCAGGCTGGTTTAGCTTGCTCATTAGGAGGAGATTACAATTTCACACATTGTACGTTTGCGAATTATTGGCCGAGACCCAACCAGACGCCGGTATATATCGACAACGGTACTACTGATTTTCCGGTAAATCTTACCGCAGCAAATTTTACCAATTGCATCATTTACGGCAGCAGCAGTTACGGAATCTCCTTAAAAAAACTCAATAACTCTGGTATTACCTTTAATTATAATTTCAGAAATTGTCTGATCAAATTTTTCGATTTCGGACAGTTCCAGAACAATCCATTATATCCGATAGCCAATACCGCTGATTATCCGGGTTGCATCATTGCTAAAACTTCCATGACAAACAAACCGGACTTTTTAAATCCGCAAAACAATAAATTACAGATTGGCGAAGATTCTGCCGCAAAAGGAACCGCAGACCCGGCAACAGCAGCAGGAACTAAAGATATTTTAGGCAATGACAGAACTGCAACTTCCTGGGACATGGGCGCTTATAATTTTATTATCTTTGAATAAACCAAAAATCAATAAATTATGAACAAAACAATTCTTACTCTGGCAATTGCTTCGTTAAGTTTAGTTGCCTGTAAAAAAGACGGAGAAAAGGCAGATTCTCAGTCTGCTGTTGATTCAACCGCTGTAAAAACAGAAGACACTGCGGCTGCAGTTATGCCGGATTCAGCAACCATCAACAAAGCCTGGATGGATTATGCAACGCCGGGAGAAGCCCACAAAATGATGATGGCAGAAAACGGAATCTGGAACGGTGAAATGACCATGTGGATGCATGCTGGTGCCGAACCAATGAAACAAACTGTATCTGCCGAATACAAAACCGTAATGGGAGGCCGTTATCAGGAAGGAATTCACAAAGGAAATTTTATGGGAGCGCCTTTTGAAGGAAAAAGTACCTTGGCGTACGACAATGCAACACAGGAATACACTTCCACCTGGATTGATAACATGGGAACCGGAATCATGATTATGAAAGGAAAATACGATCCGGCAACGAAACAATTCCGCATGGAAGGAGATTGTGTTGACCCGGTTACCAAAAAGACAAAAAAAATGAGAGAAGTGGTTACCGTTGTTGACGACAACACCCGCAAAATGGAAATGTTCGATACCGGATACGACGGAAAAGAATTCAAAAACATGGAAATTATCTCAACCAGAAAGAAATAATTTTCTGAACAAATCCTACAAAAAGCACAGGTTAAATCTTGTGCTTTTTTTATGATTATACACTTTGTTAACTGACTTTTTTAGAATAAATTTGCACTTTCAAAACAACAACACACACCCGAGGCACGCCGAATTGTTTGGAGCGCAGCGGAATAAAAACAACCACAACAATGATTCATTTCTTCGGAAACCAAACGAACACTGTTTTTGCAGTTCAATCGCAAAACGAATTATCGACTGAAGACATCAACAAATTAAACTGGCTTTTTGGCAACGCCCATAAAATAGAGAAATCCGCACTGTCGGATTTTTTTGTTGGTCCCCGTGCCGCCATGGTTACCCCTTGGAGTACCAATGCCGTTGAAATTACTCAGAATATGGGAATTTCCGGAATCATCCGAATTGAGGAATTTGAAAAATCCACTGCCGATTTCACGGCTTTCGACCCGATGATTTCCCAGAAATACGCCGAATTAAATCAGGACATTTTCACCATTAACATCAAACCGGAACCCATTCTGGAAATTGAAAATATCGCTGCCTATAACAAACAGGAAGGTTTAGCTTTAAGTGACGAAGAAGTAGATTATTTAAATAATCTGGCTGTTAAAATCGGAAGAAAATTAACCGATTCTGAAGTTTTTGCTTTCTCACAAGCGAATTCGGAACACTGCCGTCACAAAATTTTCAACGGAACTTTTGTTGTGGATGGTGAAGAAAAACCGACTTCGTTATTCAAATTAATCAAGAAAACATCCGAGACAAATCCTAACGATATTGTTTCGGCTTATAAAGACAACGTTGCTTTCATCAAAGGACCAAAAGTGACGCAATTTGCACCAAAAAGTGCGGACAAACCGGATTTTTACGAAGAAAAAGAATTCGATTCAGTTCTTTCGTTAAAAGCAGAAACACACAACTTCCCTACTACGGTGGAACCTTTTAGTGGTGCTGCAACCGGTTCAGGAGGAGAAATTCGTGACCGTTTAGCCGGTGGACAAGGTTCATTACCATTAGCTGGAACTGCAGTTTACATGACTTCTTACTCAAGATTAGAAGAAAACAGAACTTGGGAAGAAGCCATGAACGAAAGACCGTGGTTGTACCAAACGCCAATGGACATTTTAATCAAAGCGTCCAACGGAGCTTCGGATTTCGGTAACAAATTCGGTCAACCGCTTATTACAGGTTCAATTCTAACTTTCGAGCATGAAGAGAACAACCGCAAAATCGGTTACGACAAAGTAATCATGCAAGCGGGTGGAATCGGATACGGAAAATTAGATCAGGCCATTAAAAAGAAACCACAGGAAGGCGATAAAATCGTAATCTTAGGTGGTGAAAATTACAGAATCGGAATGGGTGGTGCTGCGGTTTCTTCTGCAGACACAGGAGCTTTCGGTTCAGGAATCGAATTGAATGCCATTCAGCGTTCGAATCCGGAAATGCAAAAACGTGCTGCCAATGCCATTCGCGGTTTGGTGGAAAGCGATAACAACCCGATCGTTTCGATTCACGATCACGGGGCTGGTGGTCACTTGAACTGTCTTTCGGAATTAGTGGAAGATACAGGAGGTCTAATCGATTTGGATAAATTACCGGTGGGCGACCCTACACTTTCCGCTAAAGAAATCATCGGAAACGAATCTCAGGAACGAATGGGATTGGTAATCGGTGAAAAAGACATCGATATTTTACAGAAAATTGCAGACCGTGAGCGTTCGCCAATGTACCAAGTTGGTGATGTAACTGCGGATCACCGTTTTACGTTTGAATCGAAAACAACTGGTGCAAAACCAATGGATTACGCTTTGGAAGATTTCTTCGGAAGTTCGCCAAAAACCATCATGACCGACAAAACGGTTGCGGTAAATTATGCAGATTTAAACTATTCAACAGAAAATATTCCAACCTATTTAAACCAAGTACTTCAATTAGAAGCGGTTGCGTGTAAAGACTGGTTAACCAACAAAGTAGACCGTTGTGTGGGCGGACGCGTAGCCAAACAACAATGTGCCGGCCCCTTACAATTACCCTTGAACAACGTTGGGGTTATGGCGCTGGATTTCAAAGGAAAAGAAGGAATTGCCACAACTATCGGCCACTCGCCTGTTTCGGCTTTGGTGGATCCGGTGGCAGGTTCCAGAAATTCAATCGGAGAAGCATTATCCAACATCGTTTGGGCACCGTTAAAAGACGGTTTGAAATCGGTTTCTTTATCCGCTAACTGGATGTGGGCCTGTAAAAATGAAGGCGAAGACGCAAGATTATACGAAGCCGTAAAAGGCTGTTCGGATTTTGCTATCGAATTGGGCATCAATATCCCAACCGGAAAGGATTCGCTTTCCATGAAACAGAAATATCCGAATGACGAAGTAATCGCACCGGGAACGGTTATTATTTCAGCAGCCGGAAACTGTTCCAACATTACTAAGGTGGTGGAACCTGTTTTGAAACGAAACGGCGGAAACATCTACTATATCAATTTATCGCAGGATAACTTCAAATTGGGCGGTTCTTCCTTTGCTCAGATTTTAAACAAAATCGGTTCGGAAGTGCCAACGATAAAAAATGCGGAGTATTTCAAAAAAGCGTTCAACATTTTACAGGATTTGATTAAAGAACGTAAAATTAAAGCCGGGCACGACATCGGAAGTGGTGGTTTGATTACTACTTTATTAGAAATGTGTTTTGCAGATGTGAATTTAGGCGCTTCGTTTGATTTGACTTCCTTAGGCGAAAAAGACACCGTAAAAGCTTTATTCAACGAAAACATTGGAGTAGTTTTCCAGGCGGATGCTGAAGTGAAAGCGGTTTTTGCCCAAAACAATATCGAAATTTTCAACATCGGCTCTGTAGTGGAAGGCGATGTGGTAACGTTCATCAATAATGACGATGCGTTCACGTTAAGTGTTTCTAAATTAAGAGATACCTGGTTCAAAACATCTTTCCTTTTAGATTCCAAACAATCGAAAAACGGAACGGCAAAAGAACGTTACGACAACTATAAAAACCAACCTTTAACCTATACTTTCCCTTCCCATTTTGACGGAAAAGCACCGGTTATCGACAATTCCAAACCAAGACCGAAAGCGGCCATCATCCGTGAAAAAGGAAGTAATTCCGAGCGCGAAATGGCAAATGCTATGTACTTAGCAGGATTTGATGTAAAAGACGTTCACATGACGGATTTGATTTCCGGTCGTGAAACATTGGAAGATATTCAGTTCATCGGCGCAGTTGGCGGTTTCTCGAATTCAGACGTTTTAGGTTCGGCTAAAGGTTGGGCCGGAGCGTTCTTGTACAACGAAAAGGCAAAAACTGCCTTGGAGAATTTCTTCAAACGTGAAGATACGTTATCGGTAGGAATCTGTAACGGTTGCCAGTTGTTTATGGAATTGGAACTGATCAATCCAGAGCATGAAGTTCACGGAAAAATGCTGCACAACAATTCGCATAAACACGAAAGCGGTTTTACATCGGTTACCATTCAGAAAAACAACTCGGTGATGCTTTCTTCTTTGGAAGGGGCAACTCTAGGAGTTTGGATTTCGCATGGGGAAGGTAAATTCAACTTACCGTATGCCGAAGACCAATACAATATTGTTGGGAAATACGGCTACGAAAGTTATCCGGCCAATCCGAACGGCTCTGCCTTCAATACAGCTATGATGTGTGACAAAACCGGTCGTCACTTAGTTACGATGCCGCATATCGAACGTTCAACTTTCCCTTGGAATTGGGCGCATTACCCGGATAACGGTCACAAAGACGAAGTAACGCCTTGGCACGAAGCATTTGTGAATGCCCGCAAATGGATTGAAGCGAGGAATAAATAATGACTTAACACCATAAAAAAAGCACTCTAAACGGAGTGCTTTTTTATTTGATTTATTTAATAGAATCTTTTCTCGGTTTATAATTATGAAGATAATCGCCTTTTGGTTTTCCTAAATCAAACGAACTCCATTTGGTTAGGAAACGGGTACTGGTTCGGGCTTCATCTCTGTCCATGTTTTCATACTCAATCCGGTATAATGCTGAATACATTTCCGCTCTCCCAACGCCGTGATAACAGTGAATCAAAACCGGATAATTGTCGGGATTGTCCATGATTTTAAAGAACGAATCAAGATTTTCCTGTTTTGGTACCTGATCGGAACCGTTATTAAAATAATTAACCCCCGGAATTTTGGCAATGGCTTCTTTTTCGGCGGTTAACTCGGCAGGAATTTCAGGATTGTTCACTAAATCTCCTGTTCCGGGGAAACGCAAATCGACTATACTTTTAATATTGTATTTCTTTACGTATTCTTCGATTTCATCCGGCGGAATGACTCCACTTTTATATACTTTCCCTTCAGTAATGGTTTCAAAATTGTGATTGATGTGCATATCATACACATATTTGGCTCCAAATGCAGCACCCACAACTAAAGCCAATAGTAAAATTTTCTTTTTCATATTATTTTGAATAATACAGTTTCTGATCTATAATCCGTTCGAAATAATCCTGAATAAAAGCTTTACAAGCCTCACCCGTTTCAATCATTTCCTTGTTTTTCTTTCCGATTAGGTTATGCTCCAGCCCTTTATCATTACTATCATAAAATCCGGTAATGTTTTTTCCGTCGAAAGTACAAATATAGCTGCCTCGCTGAAACTGATACTGATTTGCGTTAAAATTTACCACATAAGGCAGTGTTTTTTTATCTCCTACCAAACTTCTTCCCCAGCTTCGGAAAGGCTTATTGTAACCAATCATATCCAAAACAGTCGGATAGATGTCGATTTGCTGGGCTAAATCTTTAACTTCTCCTTTCAAACTGCCATCGGGTTTGTAAAACAGAATCGGTACCGCCTGACGATTGATGATTTTATTGTATTCATCATAAGCCGTTAAGTTACTGTGATCGGCCGTAATAATGAAAATGGTATTTTTAAACCACGGCTCTTTTTTGGCGGCTTCGAAAAATTTCCTAAACGCGTAATCCGTGTAGCCTACACATTGATGCATGGCATTGGTTCCCTTTGGAAACTTCCCTTCGTATTGTTTCGGAACCACATAAGGTTCGTGAGAAGAAACCGTGAAAATTGTCCCGAAAAAAGGCTTTTGCTTTTTATCCAGCGTTTGTTTCATGAACTGCATAAACGGCTCGTCCCAGATTCCCCAGGAACCGTCGTGGTCTGCGTCGTTATTGTATTCGGTTTTGCCGTAATAATGGTCAAATCCTAAAATATTTGAAAATCCCAAGAATCCCATTGAACCGTTTGGTGCGCCATGAAAAAAGGACGTATCATATCCCATTTCTTTAAGCGTCGAAACCAAAGACTGTATTTTTTGTTTCGGATACGGCGAAGACGTAAAAGCGTCTTTAAACGACGGAATTCCCGCCAAAACAGACGACATTCCGTGAATTGACTTACTTCCGTTGGCAAAAGCGTTTGAATAAATCAGACTTTCATTGGCCAAAGAATCCAAAAACGGAGTATAACTTACGAAATCTTTAATTGCTGTCCCTTTGTTGAACGCACCCCAATATTCACGACCGTAACTTTCCGTAATAAAAAGCACAATGTTTGGCTTGGTCTGCGGATTGTTATTGTATTGTTTAATCGGATGAAAATTAGCTTCCACAACACTTTTATCAACCAGATTCACTTTCTTAAAACTGGTTTTCCCGATGGTTCGGATGATGGAAAACGGTGTATTCAGTACGATGTCTGCATGCTGTGCTTTTTTTACATGGCGATTGGCGTCAATCATGTTTAACGGGCGGGTACTTTTCTTAAAATCACCGCGAATTCCGCCAACTGCCATAGTCGCAATGACAATTACGCCTAATAAGGAAGTTGAAAAATAGGCTAAATGCTTTTCAGGTTGTTTGTATTCCACCCTTACTTTCTTGTAGAGATAAATCCACAGAGCGGACAAGGCAAAGAAAAGCAGGTACACATGCCAGTAACTTATCATAAAACGGAAAAACATGTTTCCTTTATTGGTCTCGTGCTCCAAAACATCAAATACGGCTATCGTTGTTCTCGAATAGATATACTTATAATAAATGAAGTCTATGAAATTCGTTGCATACGCTAATAAGTTGCAAATGAAGTACACGTAAAACAAAAAACGCTGGTAACCCCGCTTGGAATTATGCCAGAAAGGCAGTATGGAAAGTAAAATAAAAAGTCCGTTCGCATACAAAATTGCAGTGGTATCAAAAGCCATCCCGTGGTATTGCAACCATAAAAAATCGGTTACGGAATCAACTTTTAAGAGCTTATAGTTATAGGCGAAAAACAGCAATCTTGCCAGAAAGTAGAAAAAATAAACTAAAAAGAGTCTATAAAGCAGCGCTTTATATTCTTCCGTACGAAAAAATTTATTCATGTTAATTTAATGGAAATCAGTAAAATTACGTAGCCAAAAATACAAAATAACTCTGCCTTTTTTCACGCATTATTAAAACTTTAAGCAAAATTTATTATTTTTTTTATAATTTGCATCAGCTAAAAACCTCATAATTATGATTAACGTTACCCGCCTTTTTGATTTTCCATACTATCAGCTGGAAAAATACAATCTTTCCGATGCATTAGTTACCAAATACGACGGAAAATGGGTTAAAACATCAACTAAAGAATACATAGATAAAGCCAACGCTGTTTCCAGAGGCTTACTTCGTTTGGGAGTTCAGAAACATGATAAAATAGCCATTATTTCATCGAACAACCGAACCGAATGGAACATTACAGACATAGGTGCCTTACAAACCGGAGCGCAAACCGTTCCGATCTATCCGACCATTTCAGCTGAAGATTACGAATATATCTTAAACCATTCCGAATCCAAATATTGCTTTATTTCCGATCAGGATGTTTTCGACAAAATAAGTTCGGTAAAAAACAGAGTGGCTTCTCTCATTGAAATCTATTCCTTTAACGATATTCCGGGTTGTAAAAGCTGGAAAGAAATTCTGGAATTGGGAGAAGACGAAAGCAACCAGAGCGAAGTTGAAGCACGAAAAGACAGCATCGTTACCACAGATTTAGCAACAATAATCTACACCTCAGGAACAACCGGAAGACCAAAAGGCGTAATGCTTACCCATCAGAACATTGTTTCCAACGTTTTGATGAGTGCGCCCCGCGTTCCGTTACGAGCAGGCGACACCAGAGGCTTGAGCTTCTTACCGGTTTGCCACATCTTCGAACGAATGATTTTGTATTTGTACCAATATTATGGCATCTCCATCTATTTTGCGGAAAGCATCGAAAAAATGAGCGACAACTTAAAAGAAGTGAAACCTCATGTAATGACTGCCGTTCCGCGTTTATTGGAAAAAGTTTATGATAAAATCTACGCCAAAGGAACCGATTTAACCGGAATAAAGAAAAAATTATTCTTCTGGGCCATCGAACTTGGCTTAAAATACGAACCATACGGAGCTAACGGCTGGTGGTACGAATTCCAGCTGAAAATCGCCCGCAAACTGATTTTCTCCAAATGGCAGGAAGGGTTGGGCGGCCAATTAGAACTGATGGTTTCCGGAAGTGCCGCTTTACAGCCAAGATTAACCAGAGTGTTTGCCGCAGCCGGAATACCTATTATGGAAGGTTATGGTTTAACGGAAACATCTCCGGTAATTGCCGTAAACGATCAGCGCAACCGCGGATTCAAAATCGGAACTGTAGGTAAAGTACTGGAAGGTGTTGAAGTAAAAATAGCCGAAGACGGTGAAATCTTGTGCAAAGGACCAAACGTGATGATTGGTTATTACAAAGATCAGGAAAAAACAGACGAAGCTTTGCAAAACGGTTATTTCCACACTGGCGACATCGGAGAAATTGACAGCGAAGGCTTCCTGAAAATCACAGACCGCAAAAAAGAAATGTTCAAAACATCCGGCGGAAAATATGTTGCACCACAGATTCTGGAAAACACATTTAAACAATCCCGTTTCATCGAACAGATTATGGTAATTGGCGACGGTGAAAAAATGCCGGCTGCTTTTGTACAACCCAATTTTGATTTCGTGAAAGAATGGGCCAAAATTAAAGGCATCAACATCGGAACGACAGAAGCCGAAATTTCAGCACATCCGGAAGTAAAACAACGAATTGAAGAAGAAATAGAAGAATTGAACAAAAGATTCGGAAAATGGGAACAGGTTAAAAAGATAGAACTTACTCCGGATATCTGGTCTATCGATGCCGGTCACCTGACTCCGACTATGAAACTGAAACGAAAAATCATAAAAGAAAAATATCAGTATCTTTACGATAAAATTTATAATAATGCCTAAAAATCAAGCAACTCCTCTTAATTGAGGAGTTTTTTTTTAATTAACATAAAAATAATTTAAATTTATTATGCATGCATAGTATTTTTTTGTATATTTGAAATCACGAAAAGTTTATGAAAGATAAAACCATAGATTACGTTTTAAGAGCCACTTGGCAGGCCGTAGCCAGAATGTACAACGAAGAAGCTACGAAATATGGCGCAACAATGGCCACAGGATTTGCTTTGCTGAGCATCGACCGGGAGAAAGGAACACCTTCCACCGCTATCAGTCAGCGAATGGGAATGGAAGCCACAAGCTTAACCCGAACCCTAAAATCGATGGAAGAAAAAGGTCTGATTATCCGGAAGAAAAATCCGGTTGACGGTCGGGGCGTTTTAATACATCTAACCAAATTGGGGAAAGAAAAACGGGAATTGTCTAAATCGACGGTATTGAAATTCAACGAAACAGTTAGGCAGCATGTTTCGGAAGAACAGTTAAATCATTTCATGGAGGTTGCGGAAATCATCAATGAACTGATTGTAGACAAAAGCATTTTCGGAGACGAGAATCCGGACAAATAAAACGAACAAATTAAAAATAGAAGTATACAATTAAAATGAACGAGGCAACGAGTTCCATTTTGACCATTAAAAACACTATTAACAACAAATGAAACGACTAATTAAAAAAGTAGCAGTAATCGGTTCGGGAATTATGGGTTCAGGGATTGCCTGCCATTTCGCGAATATCGGTGTGGAAGTTTTGCTTCTGGACATCGTACCGCGCGAGTTAACCGAAGCTGAACAGAAAAAAGGTCTTACACTAGACAGTAAGGCTGTGCGTAACAGATTGGTAAACGATCATTTAGCAAATGCTTTAAAATCAAAACCCTCTCCTATTTACGATCAGAAATTCTCCAGCCGGATTACCACGGGAAACACCACCGACGATTTAGAAAAAATCAAAGACTGCGACTGGATTATCGAAGTAGTTGTTGAACGTTTAGACATCAAAAAAGCGGTTTTCGAACAGATTGAAAAATACAGAAAACCGGGCACTTTAATCACTTCCAACACATCCGGTATTCCGATTCATTTTATGAGCGAAGGAAGAAGCGAAGATTTCCAGAAACACTTCTGCGGAACGCACTTCTTTAACCCGGCGCGTTACTTAAAATTATTCGAAATCATTCCTGGACCGCAAACATCGAAAGAAGTATTGGATTTCCTAAATGAATACGGGGAGAAATTCTTAGGAAAAACTTCGGTAGTTGCCAAAGATACGCCTGCTTTCATCGGAAACCGAATCGGAATCTTCGGCATCATGAGTTTGTTCCACTTGGTAAAAGACATGGGCTTAACCATTGAAGAAGTCGATAAATTAACCGGACCGGTAATCGGAAGACCAAAATCTGCTACGTTCAGAACAGTTGACGTAGTTGGATTAGATACTTTAGTTCACGTTGCCAACGGCTTATACGAAAACTGTCCGAACGACGAAGCGCACGACCTGTTCAAACTTCCGGATTTCATCAATACGATGATGACCAACAATTGGTTAGGAAGCAAAACCGGACAAGGTTTCTACAAAAAAGTAGACAAAGACATCTTATCGTTAGATTTAGATACTTTAGAATACAGAGCTTCCAAAAAAGCCTCATTTGCTACTTTGGAAATGACCAAAACGATCGACAAACCGATCGACCGTTTCAAAGTATTGGTAAAAGGAACCGACAAAGCAGGTGAATTCTACAGAAAAAATTTCTCGGCGATGTTCGCTTACGTTTCCAACCGCGTTCCTGAAATCACCGACGATTTTTACAAAATTGACGACGCCATGAAAGCCGGTTTCGGATGGGAAAACGGTCCGTTCGAAATCTGGGATGCCATCGGCGTGGAAAAAGGAATCGAATTAATGAAAGCGGAAGGCCTTGCTCCCGCTGCCTGGGTTACTGAAATGATTGCTTCAGGTAACACTTCTTTCTACACTGTAATAGAAGGCACTACACATTATTACAATATTGCTTCAAAAGCTCAGGTTAAAATTCCGGGACAAGATGCGTTCATTATCTTAAACAACATCCGCGAAACCAAAAAAGTATGGAGCAACAGTGAAGCTATCGTTCAGGATTTGGGCGACGGAATCTTAAACCTGGAATTCCAATCGAAAATGAATTCTATTGGTGGTGGCGTAATTCAGGGAATCAACAAAGCTATTGATTTAGCCGAAAAAGACTTCCGCGGATTAGTAATCGGAAACCAAGCACCGAATTTCTCTGTTGGAGCTAACCTGGCCATGATTTTCATGATGGCCGTAGAACAGGAATACGATGAATTGAACTTAGCTATTAAAATGTTCCAGGACACGATGATGAAAGTTCGTTATTCCGGAATCCCTGTAATTGCAGCGCCTCACGGCATGACATTAGGTGGCGGTTGTGAATTGACTATGCACGCAGACAGAGCCGTAGCCGCTGCTGAAACCTATATTGGTTTAGTAGAATTCGGTGTGGGTGTAATTCCTGGCGGTGGTGGTTCTAAAGAAATGGCGTTAAGAGCTTCCGATACGTTCCGTAAAAACGATGTGGAACTGAACGTTTTACAAGAATATTTCCTAACTGTTGGTATGGCTAAAGTGGCAACTTCTGCTTACGAAGGTTTTGACATTGGCGTACTACAAAAAGGAAAAGACATCGTTGTGGTAAACAAAGACCGTCAAATTGCCGAAGCCAAAAAACACGCCATTTTAATGGCGGAAGCAGGTTATACACAACCGGTTAAACGCAAGGACATCAAAGTTTTAGGAAAACAGGCTTTAGGAATGTTCTTGGTAGGAACCGATCAGATGGTGGCCGGACAGTACATTTCGGAACACGATCAGAAAATTGCCAACAAATTAGCCTATGTAATGGCCGGTGGTGATTTATCCGAACCAACTTTAGTAAGCGAACAATACTTATTGGATTTGGAAAGAGAAGCCTTCTTATCCCTTTGTACCGAAAGAAAAACTTTGGAAAGAATCCAGTTCATGTTAACCAAAGGAAAACCTTTAAGAAACTAAAACAATGAAAACAGCATATATAGTTAAAGCATACCGAACCGCAGTGGGTAAAGCCCCAAAAGGCGTGTTCCGTTTTAAAAGACCGGACGAATTAGCAGCCGAAACCATCGAATACCTGATGAACGAACTGCCAAATTTCGACAAAACCCGAATCGACGACGTAATGGTTGGAAACGCCATGCCGGAAGCCGAACAAGGCTTAAACGTAGGTCGTTTGATTTCTTTAATGGGACTGAAAATTGACGATGTTCCGGGCGTTACCGTAAACCGTTACTGTGCCTCAGGACTGGAAACAATCGGAATGGCGACAGCTAAAATCCAGGCCGGAATGGCACATTGCATCATCGCCGGTGGAGCGGAAAGCATGAGTTATATCCCGATGGGCGGTTACAAACCAACTCCGGATTATAAAGCGGCCGCAGCAGGTCACGAGGATTATTACTGGGGAATGGGCTTAACAGCCGAAGCGGTTGCCAAACAATTCAACGTTTCCCGTGAAGATCAGGATGAGTTTGCCTACAATTCCCACGTGAAAGCTTTGAAAGCTCAGGCGGAAGGTAAATTCGACAAACAAATCGTTCCGATTACCGTTGAGCACACATTCATCAACGAAAACGGCAAAAAAGAAACCAAATCCTATACCGTAACCAAAGACGAAGGCCCAAGAGCAGATACCAACGTTGCAGCTTTAAATAAACTTCGCCCGGTATTCGCAGCGGATGGTTCCGTAACTGCCGGTAACTCCTCTCAAATGAGTGACGGTGCGGCATTCGTAATGGTAATGTCGGAAGAAATGGTAAAAGAATTAAATCTGGAGCCCATTGCCCGTCTGGTAAACTTCGCTTCGGCCGGAGTGGAACCGAGAATTATGGGAATCGGACCGGTTAAAGCAATTCCGAAAGCCGTAAAACAAGCCGGTTTACAACTGAAAGACATCGAATTAATCGAATTGAATGAGGCTTTTGCATCGCAATCGTTAGCTGTAATTCGTGAATTGGGATTGAACCCTGATATCATAAACGTAAACGGAGGTGCTATTGCATTGGGTCACCCGCTGGGCTGTACCGGAGCAAAACTTTCCGTGCAGTTATTCGACGAAATGAAACGTCGCGGCAGCAAATACGGAATGGTTACCATGTGTGTGGGAACCGGACAGGGAACCGCAGGAATCTATGAATTACTATAATTAAGTCAGTCAAAGAACAAAATATTTTAAGTTATGGAAGATATTACAAGAGGTGGACAGTTTTTGGTTAAGGAAACAAAATGCGAAAACGTTTTCACACCTGAAGATTTCAACGAAGAGCAAATCATGATGCGCGATTCTGTTAAAGAATTCGTAGACAAAGAATTATGGGCTCACAAAGATAAATTTGAGAAAAAAGATTACGCTTACACCGAAGAGTGTATGAAAAAAGCCGGAGAACTTGGTTTCTTAGGCGTAGCCGTTCCGGAAGAATACGGCGGTTTGGGCATGGGCTTCGTAAACACGATGTTAACCTGCGACTACATTTCCGGCGCAACAGGTTCGTTTTCAACAGCTTTCGGTGCGCATACCGGAATTGGAACCATGCCAATCACTTTGTACGGTACGGAAGAACAAAAGAAAAAATACGTTCCGAAATTGGCTTCGGGAGAATGGTTCGGTTCGTACTGTTTAACGGAACCTGGCGCTGGTTCTGATGCTAATTCAGGAAAAACCAAAGCGGAACTTTCTGCAGACGGTAAAACCTACAAAATCAACGGACAGAAAATGTGGATTTCCAACGCAGGTTTCTGTCACTTAATGATTGTTTTCGCCAGAATTGAAGACGATAAAAACATCACCGGTTTCATCGTGGAATACGATCCGGCCAATCCAAACGGAATCACGCTTGGTGAGGAAGAACACAAATTGGGAATCCGCTCCTCTTCTACCCGTCAGGTTTTCTTCAACGACACCATTGTTCCGGTAGAAAACATGTTAGCGGGTCGCGGTGAAGGTTTCAAAATCGCTATGAACGCTTTGAATGTGGGCCGTATCAAATTAGCGGCTGCTTGTCTGGACGCTCAGAGAAGAACCATTTCCGGAGCCGTGAAATATGCTAACGAGAGAATGCAGTTCAACACGCCTATTGCCAATTTCGGTGCCATCCGTGCTAAATTAGCTGAAATGGCAGCTTCAGCATATGCAGGTGAAAGTGCTTCGTACCGTGCCGGAGGAAGTATTGAGGAAAGAATCAACGCCCGTGTTGCGGAAGGAAATTCGCATCAGGAAGCGGAATTAAAAGGAGTTGAAGAATTCGCCATCGAATGTTCTATCTTAAAAGTAGCGGTTTCTGAAGACATCCAAAACTGTTCCGACGAAGGTATCCAAATCTTCGGTGGTATGGGATTCTCGGAAGATACCCCGATGGAATCCGCCTGGAGAGATGCCCGTATTGCCCGTATTTACGAAGGCACGAATGAAATTAACCGTATGCTTTCCGTAGGAATGTTAATCAAAAAAGCCATGAAAGGCCATGTGGATTTATTAGGTCCTGCGATGAAAGTTGCAGAAGAATTAATGGGAATTCCGTCTTTCGACACTCCGGATTATTCCGAATTATTTGCAGAAGAAAAAGAATTAATCGGAAAACTGAAAAAAGCCTTCTTAATGGTTGCCGGTTCGGCTGTACAGAAATACGGTCCGGATTTAGAAGCACATCAACAGTTGTTAATGGCAGCTGCCGATATGTTAATCGAAATCTACATGGCGGAATCTGCAATTTTAAGAACTGAAAAATTAGCTAAATCCAAAGGAGAAGCTAATGTAAAAGAACAAATCGCAATGGCGCAATTGTACTTATACCACGCCGTTGACATCATCGCACAGAAAGGAAAAGAAGGAATCGTTTCTTTTGCCGAAGGCGACGAACAACGCATGATGTTAATGGGATTGCGCCGTTTTACAAAATACACAAATATGCCTAATGTAGTAGCGTTACGTGAAACCATCGCTGCCAAATTAGTAGCAGAGAACGCTTATTGCTTTTAACAGATGCAATAAAATTTTGGTTTAGTTTGTTTAAAAGCCGCTCTTGCAGTAAAATGTGGGGGCGGTTTTTTATGTTTTTTTAACAGACAAATTGTGTAAAATTTCTGTAAATTTGAAAGAAAAAGGAATCATGAAAAAAACCATCTTATTTGCATGCGGAATAATCGCCTTAACAACGGTTGGTTGTAAAACAAAAACCGAAAACAAACCAAATGAATTAAAAATAGCCTTAGAACCAAAAAGCGGAACCACAACTTCCGGAACGGTTGTGTTTTCAGAAAAAGGCGGCAAAGTGACTTTTACAGCTAACATTTCAGGGTTAACTCCGGGAGTTCACGCCATCCACATCCATGAAAAATCAGATTGTTCTGCAGCAGATGCGACTTCAGCAGGCGGGCATTGGAATCCCACATTCAAAAAACACGGCAAATGGGGTTCTGATGAATATCATAAAGGCGATATCGGAAACTTCACGGCAGATGCCAACGGAAACGGAAAAATCACTTTAACCACAGACGAATGGTGCATTGGCTGTGGGGATGAAACCAAAGACGTTTTAGGAAAAGCCATTATTGTCCATCAAGGGCAAGACGATTTTACAACGCAACCTACCGGAAATGCGGGTGGTCGTGTAGCCTGTACGGCGATTATCAAATAAATATTGTAACTGTGCAATGGTAACCAAAGAAGAACTTGAAAAACGATATGCTGAATTATCCAACAAGGAACTGTTAGACATAATAGAAAACAAATTCAGCTATACCGAATTGGCAATTGCTGTCGCTTTAGAAGAAATTTCAAAAAGAAAACTTGATGAAGATGACATTAAAGCCTATAAAAACACGAAAATAAAAGAATTCAATACTTTTATTCAGAAGAATATAGTTAATGACCTGTCTTTCTTTCAGAAATTAATCTTTTTCTTTATATGGTTACCGTTCCTGAATTTTCCGTTACGACGAAATTTTTATGAGGATGGCTATGTTTTAAAACTAAAACAAGCTTGTTATTATTCCTGGACGGGCTTTATCTTTTGTATACTTGCTTCAATTATCGACTCTAATTTCTTTGACAAAGAAAAAATTATATTGTTGATTATATGGATGTTAAGTTTTATTATCGCCTACTTTTTTGATGAGCGTTTTAACAGACAAAATCAGATTGCTAAACTGCAACGATATTATTCAAATCCGGAAAGCGATGAAGAAATTATGGATGATGAGGAAAATCAAACACTTCCATGAAAATAAAGTATTTTGAAAGAAAAAGAACTTCATTATTTCAAAAATGCTGAAGAATGGCGCAACTGGTTACATGAAAACCACAACACTTCAAAAGGAATCGAACTGATTTTTTATAAAGTCGGAAGTGAATCCGAAAGCATGCGGTGGGAAGAAGCTGTTCAGGTAGCACTTTGCTACGGCTGGATTGATTCTACCGTCCGAAAAATTGATGAAGAACGCCGTAAACAAGTTTTCGGTCCCAGAAAAGACAAAAGTGTCTGGAGCAAAGTCAACAAAAACTACATCGAAAAACTGATTGCCGAAAATCTGATGCACGAAAGCGGTTTGAAAAAAATTGAAATAGCCAAACAAAACGGCTCCTGGAATTCCCTGGATCATGTGGAAGATTTGGTTATTCCGGAAGATTTGCAGAAAGCGTTCAATAAGAATAAAAAAGCCTTTGAGAACTTTTTAAACTTCAGTTTTTCCTATCGCAAAAGCTATTTGTATTGGCTGAATCATGCCAAACGCGAAGAAACCCGTAAAACGCGCATAGCCGAAATCGTAAAACTTTGTGCGGCCAACCTGAAATCCCGCCAATAATTACCGAAAACTTACCGCTAAACTTGTATCTGAAACGGAAAATAATTTAGCTTTGCAGTATAATTGAGCGAGATGATTAACCCTTCAACAAACGGATGGATTGACAAATTCTTTTTGCAGCAACAACCTCTGCCGTTGCCTGTTGTTATCTATTCGAAGGAGTTTTATCTGAACGTTCGCCACACCGGTTTTATTTACGGACACACGGTCGAATTCGACACAGACAAACCCATCAATACCAAAGGCTGGACAACGCAGGAAATCACCAAAGTTGCTTTGCTTAATACGCTTTACGGCGTTTTTGGTCTGATTACACACGACGGCAATCCGAAAGATTTTATCGAAAAAGCCAACGGATTTTACAAACAGATGAACCCGGAAGGTTTTAACCTACTGAAGAAAATGTTGCCGGAAGCCTCAGCCAGTCATCGCCTGGAAGAAATGATTGACGAACGCGTGCAGACAAACGACAACATCATTAGCAAGAACTTTTCACATATCCTGACCAATGCCCTGCTTTTTATGGATGTTCTGGCATTTCGACAATATCTTTTGCACAAGGAAATTCCGGTCAATTATCTGAAAAAACTGGAAGAGACGATTATCAGTATTGTTTCGTTGGCGCTGAAAACCAAAACGGTAAAATCCAATTACGACGATTTGCTCATTAAATTGTTTGAATCATCAGTTCGGTATTCCAAATTCTCTAAAATTAATGTTGAGAATATTGAAATGCTTGAATTAGAGTATTTTGCCTCAAATCTGGAGAAAAATTACCTTTTGGATATGGCCGGTATGGCAATGTGGAGTGACGGTATTCTGGAACAGAAAGAAAGCGATTTCCTTTTCAAACTATCTGATTTACTGGAAATTGACAGAGGTTACGCCATCCAAAGCATTGAATCGATTGACGATTTCATCCACAAATACAAACAGGAAATCCCGTATTTCAAATATTCGAATCCGGTAAAACATTTTTACGATCAGACGACGCAGAACGTCCAGATTTTGCTTACCCGGAACAAAAACCGTCTGGTAAAAGAAATCATGGAAAGCGGTGAACTGATGAAACTTATCGCCTACTCCACCCAACGCGATTTGTCGGATAAGGAGAAAAAGAAAATGAAAAAACAGTTGCTGGACATCTGCAAAAGCATTCCGTCGTTAACCATTTTCCTGTTACCCGGAGGCGGCTTGCTGTTACCGATTCTGATAAAATTCATCCCGCAGCTTTTACCGTCTGCTTTTAATGAAAATTTAGATATTGATACAGAATAAAAAAATCCGCTGAAAAAGCGGATTTTTTTATTTAAAACTTTAGAATTTCAATTGGTACACTTCGTCAAGCTGATCATTGGAATTGATGTTTACATTCAGATCGGTTACGTAGCCGGAATTCAATCCGTAAACCCAACCGTGCAGGCTTAACTCCTGACCTAATCTCCAGGCATTCTGAACAATGGAAGTTTTGGCTAAATCGAAAACCTGTTCTTTTACGTTCAGCTCCACAAACTTGTTAAAGCGTTCTTTCTCATCCAGAATAGAATCCAGATACAATTTATGATGTCTGTAAACATCTTTAATATGACGGATCCAGTTGTCGATAATACCGATAGAATCATTCCCCATAGCGGCTTTCACACCACCACAACCGTAATGTCCGCAAACGATAATATGTTTGATTTTCAAGGCATTTACGGCATAATCCAGCACACTCAGCATATTCATGTCTGTGTGAATTACCATGTTGGCAATGTTGCGGTGCACAAAAACTTCGCCCGGTGCTGCTCCGATAATTTCGTTAGCCGGTACACGACTGTCAGAACAGCCAATCCACAAAAGCGGCGGTTCCTGACCTTTGGCCAAATCCTTAAAATAGTCCTTATCAATGGCCAGTTTTTCTTCTACCCACTTTTTATTGTTGTCTAATATTTTTTTATAAAAATCACTCATTACCATAATTTTACTTGTTGTATTGTCAGTCAATTTAACAATCCCAACAAGTGGCGAATTTACGTTAAATTGACGAATGTTACTATTTAATTTGCTGTTAGTTCCTCAATAGCTTCTTTATGTGAGGAAATCGAATTAGTTCTGTACTTAATCAGGGCATCGTGTTCCAGAAATACGTGGTTGTTTTCATAGTTCGTATTGTCCAGTTCATAAGCTTCCTTGAAACCGATTAACGTCACATCGATATGCTTCTCGACGGCATTAATCTGTTTGAATTCTTTAATTAAATCGATGACGTCGTGCGCAATGTACACAGTATCCGAAGCATTGATAATCACATTGGAATTTTCCGGAAGATTGTTCAGCGTCAATTTGATAGCGGCTTTATTTAAGAACGAAACTTCCTGAGCCAAATCGATGTGGATGATGTCGCCGTCCTCGTACTCTTCTTTGCGGAAATAGTAAGCGCGTTTCAGATTTCCTCTTAAAACGAAAATAATACTGATGATCATTCCTAACGCCACGCCTTTTAACAAATCGAGGAAAACCACTGCTAAAAGTGTTGCCGCAAAAGGAATAAACTGATATTTTCCTTTGTGCCAGAAGTGCATAATTGTTGACGGTTTGGCCAATTTGTATCCGACCAGCAACAATACTGCGGCTAAAGTTGCCAACGGTATTTTGTTCAGAATGACAGGAATAACCAATACACTAACCAAAAGTAATGCCCCATGAACAATGGCCGACATTTTTGTTTTGGCTCCGGCATTTACATTCGCTGAGGTACGCACCACAACCGAAGTCATTGGCAAACCGCCTAAAAGCGAACTTACAATGTTACCGATTCCCTGTGCACGTAATTCGTTATTGGTGTCGGTGAAGCGTTTCTGCGGATCCAAACGGTCGGCGGCTTCAATACACAACAAACTTTCAATCGAAGCTACAATCGCAATCGTTAACCCCACTATCCAAACCTTAGGATTGGTTATGGCGGTAAAATCCGGAAGTACTAAAATGTTCTGAAAATCTTCTAACGAGGTCGGAACCGGTAAAGCAACCAAATGTTCCTTTGCAATGGCTAACGGACTTCCGCTTGCAATAAATAATTCATTCAGAATTACGCCCACTGTTACAGCCACCAAAGCACCCGGAATCAGTTTTAATTTTTTCAGGAAAGGAACTTTATCCCAGGCAATTAAAATGGCTAGCGAAATAAGCGTGATGATGATTGCTCCCAACTGAACGTAATCCAAAGCACCTAATAAAGTGGAAAAAGTATTGCTGCCATCAGCTTGCGCAAAAGCTATATCTCCTTCATAATCTGCATCATAGCCAACGGCGTGGGGCAACTGTTTCAGGATGATAATGACTCCGATACCGGCTAACATTCCTTCAATTACATTGTTGGGAAAATAATTCGAAATGCTTCCCGCTTTAACAAAACCTAAAATAAGCTGAAGAATCCCGGCCAGCAATACAGCTGTCAGAAAAATATTAAAAGCGCCAAATTCTGTAATGGCGGTTAATACGATGGCTGTTAAACCCGCGGCAGGACCGGAAACACTTACGTGGGATTTACTCAGATATCCCACAACAATTCCGCCAACGACACCTGCGATAATTCCGGAAAATAAAGGCGCTCCGGAAGCCATGGCAATACCTAAACACAAAGGCAATGCCACAAGGAAGACCACCAAACCCGATGCAAAATCCGATTTGAGGTGACCAAAAATATTTGTTTTTTTTGTCATAATCCGATAAAATATAATACAATAAACCTGTTGAAACTCCAGGAATTTCAACGCAATTAAAGTCTTGATGTATTATACCAGTTCGGGAGGCGGGGAGAAAATCTCTTCAGAAACGTTGTCGTGTTTCTGTTCGTTTTCTGTATTAATAACTGTAGATTTTTGAAGAGAAGGCACCATCGGAATTTGAAGTATTTCTCCGATGTTCATGGGAATTTCTTTCACTTCTTTGTGAATTTCCTCTTCCGAATATGTGTAAACAACAGAAGTATCTACACTTTCTTCCAAAACACTGATAATCGTTGGTGTTGCCAGGAAAGTGATAAAAAGAAACAATACTATGTTTACCAGAAATTTCATGTTGCGAAAATAGACATTTAAAAAACAGCCTGAAAACTTATTATGATTATTTTAATAGCTCTCAGGCCATTTTTATCAGTTTTATATTTCTTCTTCCATCCAGGCTTTCATCATCCACATGGTTTTTTCCTGCTCGGAGATAAAGTCGCTCATCATGGAATTGGTTCCTTCGTCTTCAATATCAGCCGCTTGCTTCAAAATTACGCGTTCGATTTTTAGCAATTCTGTTAAGGAAGCGATGATAAGCTGAATGGCTTCTTCATCGTTAGAAATGTTTTTCCCGACTTTAATCTTTTTGTTTTTGATGTAATCCTCGAATGTATGCAACGGTGTTCCGCCAAGCGTCAGGATTCGTTCGGCCACTAAATCTATTTTCAGCTGACTGTCGTTGTACAATTCCTCGAATTTCAGATGCAAATCGAAGAAACGTCTTCCTCTGATATTCCAATGTAATCCTCTGAGGTTCTGATAATATACCTGAAAATTGGCTAAAAGTATATTCAATTCGGCAGCTAAAACCTGTGCTTGTTTAACCGGTAATCCTAAACTGTTTGTTTTCATCTGAGTAGCATTTAATCGTTAATGTTTTACAAAATTATTGATTTTTAAACCGCAAGAGTATAATTATAATCGATTGATTTTATATTTTTATCGAAAATTCCTATACAATGACCATTACACAATTATATTACGTTTTAGCGGTGGCTGAACATAAAAATTTCACTTTAGCAGCCGAAAAGTGTTTTGTTACCCAACCTACGTTAAGCATGCAGATTCAAAAGCTGGAGGAAGAACTTGATATTCAGATTTTTGACCGCAGCAAGAAACCGATTCAGCTAACCGAAATCGGCGAAAAAATTGTGGAACAGGCCCGGAGCATCGTTAACGAATCCGACCGGATAAAAGATATTGTGGATCAGCAGAAAGGGTATTTTGGCGGTGATTTCAAAATAGGCATCATTCCGACAGTCATGCCGACATTGCTCCCGATGTTTCTGAATAACTTCGTAAAAAAGTACCCGAAAATCAATTTGATTATTGAAGAACTTACGACGGACGAAATCATCAAACGACTAAAAAACGGCCAGTTGGATGCGGCTATTGCAGCTACGCCTTTGGAGGAAGATTCCATTAAAGAAGTGGTTTTGTATTATGAGCCGTTTGTTGGTTATTTTCCTGAAAATCATCCCAATTACCATAAAACCGAAATTGAAATTGATGATCTGGATCTGGAAAATGTGCTGTTACTGCAGGACGGACATTGCTTCAGAGACGGAATTCTGAACCTGTGCAAAAACGCCAACCAAATTCGCAGCAATCACTTTCAGATAGAAAGCGGCAGTTTTGAAACATTGGTAAAACTTGCCGATGAAGGATTGGGCTTTACCTTACTGCCCTACCTGCACACTTTAGATTTAAAAGAGAAAGACAAACTGAAACTAAGACATTTTAAAGAACCGAGGCCGGCAAGAGAAGTCAGCCTAATTTTTCCGAAAAAAGAACTCAAACTGCACATTATTGATGCATTGAGAAGTACCATATCAGGCGTTGTAAAAGGTGCCATTGCTTTTCACAACGTTCAGATTATCAGTCCGCTGCAAAAAAAATAAAGGAACCGGTTGGTTCCTTTATTTTTGGTTGGTTAGTTAGTTAATACTTACTTTGGTTAAGCTTCACTCAAGACTGATAAACAGGGCTTTAATTGTGGTTTCTCCGCTGTAAAATAGAACAACCATTTTGTTAATTGCTCTATTTCATAGGGTAATAAACTCTTAACAGCTTTTTTCAATTCTTTCATGAACAATAAGGGGTCAAAACTCACTCTTTCCAAAACGGATTTCGTGTAATCATAAATCATTCGAGGCATAGTCAATCCAAATTTTAGTTAACTCATTGTAAGAACGTTGAGTAAAATTAAATAAATGATTGTGATAATACAAACAATTTATAACTTTTTTTATCGTTTAACTACTTTTTTAATCGATTAACTGCTAAAAACACCGAAATAATAACGATTTTATTTACATAAATCAAAGTTGTTAAAATAAAAAAAGGAGCGCTTGGCTCCTAATAAATTATTGATTGATGTAAATTAAACATTGTCTTAACTCAGGTTTTTCTTTTGTAAAACTTAAAAGCCATTCCGTTAATTGTTCCAATTCATAAGGAAGAAGAATCTTAACTGCTTTTTCCAACTCTTTACAAAATAGTTTTGGGTCGAAACTTACTCTTTCTAAAATAGACTTAGTGTAAGCATACATAACTCTTGGCATAGTTGTTAACTTTATTTTGAATGATTAATCTAGTGGAGAACGTGTGATAAATTTATAAAAAAAATATCAGATTACACAATTATGTTTACAGAATTTAAGATAAAAAAATACTTGTCAAACTTTTTTAACACATTATGTTATTATTTTTTCAGCCCTGAGCATTTCGCGTTTCCCGGGAGGCCCGGCCAATTTTCTGGTTGTGAAACCTGCTTCCTGCATCGCTCTTTTAATAGGACCTCTGCAGGCATAAGTAACCAATATGCCGTTAGGTTTTAACGCTACAAACATTTTCCTGAAAATTTCCACCGACCAGAGTTCCGGCTGATACTGAAAACCGAATGCGTCAAAGTAAATCAAATCAAAGCGGTTTTCATCGCTTATTTCGTTAAAGTATTGTTGTCTTTTTGTTAAACTGAAATGGTCCGAAATAGTTGTACTCACACCCCATTCCGAAGTATGCATCAATTCAAACTGAGCAACATACTGATTTGCTTCGAGTTGCGTTACATAATTGAGTTTTTCGGCTTCTTCTTTTAAAATAGGATACGCTTCAACACCGACATAATCAATTTTAAGCTGTCGTTTTTCCGCTTCCAAAAAGGTTATGAAAGCATTTAAACCGGTTCCGAAGCCAATCTCTAAAACAGCAACGGACTGTTCTTTGAAAAGTGACAGTCCGTTTTGTATGAATACGTGTTTGGCTTCCTGAATGGCACCGTGACGGGAATGATAGGTTTCCCCCCAGTCTTCCACTATCAAAGAAGAAGAACCGTCTGCCGTTTGGATAATCTTGCGTTTCACGATTTTTTATTCAATATAAAGTTTTTTAATTCTCGGAATGGGTCCGCCGCATTTTACTTCGTGACATTTGATACAGGCATCCACGCCGTTATTAAAATGTTTCTTTGCATTTGCGGGATCTTTATAAATCAGTTCCTGAGCTTTGATAAAATTAGCCGCCTGTTCTTTGAAAAAAGCGTCGTTTTCCTGCTTGTCCGTCATCACGGCACTGTGTATTCTCATGAAATGTGACGGAAACTGCCCAATGGTATCACCGGCTTTAATGCGCTCTTTCAGACGTTGATTGTCTACATACATCTGTTCCATCAAAGCGGCCATTTCAGACATTTCATACATCTCAAACTGCTTTTCTTCTTTGACAGCAGTGGTCTCTTCTCCTTTATTTTCTTCCTTCTTACCGCAAGAAAAAGTCAGGACAGCAGTGACCAAAAAAACGAATACCTTTTTCATTACTTTTCATTATTTACTGATTAACACACCGTCAGCCATGAAAGAATACGTGATTTTCGGTTCCGTGATACTGTCAATGGTCGCCTGCGATTTACCGGCATCTTTTGCATAATGCTTTTGTTCTTCAACCGATTCAACGCTTACGAACGCTTTTCCGCTGATAACCGCATCCTGATTGGCAGCATTCATCGGTACAAAAAAAGCATAGTCTTTAAATTTCACAAAGGCTTCTTTTTCTTCTCCTAAATCCATTGTCATCCAGCAACCTTTCTTTTGACAAACCCCGTTAATTTTCGATTTGAATTTCACATTTAGCGTATCTTCTTCCTTCATTTCTTTAAACTTCGCCATCATTTCTGCGCTGGTTAACGCTTCTGTATCGGTAATACTGTCTCCGAAAACGGCGTAGTTTGTTTTTTCGGCAACAGCTTCATTTTTAACTTCTTCCTGCTTTTTGTTACAGCTAAATAAGGCAAGTGTTAAGCCCAAAAGTACAATTCTTTTCATTTTGGTATAGGTTTTACTTTTTTAAAAATGGATTTTCAAAGAAACAAATTTAATTTGAATGTAAATCCGACTTTATACTTTTTTTAATTCGCATAACAAAATCGGAACAAAACAAATTATTTATTGAGAATTCGGAAACAAATTAATAGATATGTAAGTAAATCTGTTATTTTTTCAAAGCGGCACAAATAGGTTGGATTTTTTATTAGATTTGCAATGACACAACTGGTTTTTTATTTAGGTTAAAATAGATTTTTTAAACTGATAATCAACACGTTAATGTTACAGCACATTAATTATTGAATTTAAATGGAATTAACCACATCAAGTAACATTAAAGTAGTTACTGCAAAAGAAAGTAAAATCAATTCAGTTGATTTTGAAAATCTTACGTTCGGAAATGTTTTTACAGACCATATGCTGGTTTGCGACTATCATGACGGCGCCTGGGATCAACCCGTAATCATGCCGTATGAATCTTTCACCATGGATCCTTCATCGCGCGTTTTCCATTACGGACAGGCCATTTTTGAAGGTATGAAAGCTTACAAAGATGACAACGATGATGTATGGTTGTTCCGTCCGGACCAGAATTTTGAACGCTTTAACAAATCGGCGGTTCGTTTGGCAATGCCTGAAGTTCCGGAAGAAGTTTTCTTAGGTGGTTTGCACAAACTACTGGAAGTTGAAAAAGACTGGGTTAAAAAAGGAAAAGGAAACACTTTATATATCCGTCCGTTCATGATAGCTACAGGTCAAGGCGTAATCGCTTCGCCTTCAAACGAATACCGCTTTTGCGTGATTTTATCACCTGCCAAAGCATATTATTCAGGTGAGGTGAAAGTGGTAATTGCAGACCATTACAGCCGTGCAGCCAACGGAGGTATCGGAGCGGCAAAAGCAGCAGGAAACTACTCAGGACAATTTTATCCAACCAAATTAGCCAATGAAAAAGGGTTTCAGCAGGTAATCTGGACCGATGACGCCACTCATACAAAACTGGAGGAAGCAGGAACCATGAACGTTTTCTTCCGCATCAACGATACACTTTACACCGCTCCTACCAGTGAAAGAATTCTGGATGGTGTTACCCGTAAAAGTATCGTAGAATTGGCACCAACCCTAGGCATCAACGTTGAAGTACGTCCGGTTTTGGTTTCAGAAATCGTGGAAGCCGCTAAAAACGGAACTTTAAAAGAAATTTTCGGAGCCGGAACCGCAGCTGTAGTGAACCCGATTGCAGGTTTCTCCTATCAGGACACCTATTATGAATTGCCTAAGCTTGAGAACTCATTCGCCGCAATCATCAAGGAGAAATTAACGAATATCCAACACAAACTGGACACTGATACTTTCGGCTGGACCGTAAAAGTTTAGTTTTCAGTCACAGTTTACAATACAAAAAACTCCTAAAGAAATTTAGGAGTTTTTTTATTAAATTAAAGTGTGATAACACATCCTATCACTTCTCACTTCTCACTTCTACCCCAAAATCGCCTCAAAATTCGGCTTAAAATAATTTGGCCCTTTCATGACTTTACCGTCTTCACGGTAAATCGGTTTCCCGTCTTCGCCTAATTTACTCATGTTGCTGCGCTGAATTTCGTCGAAAACTTCTTCTATTTTATGTTGCAGACCGTGTTCTAAAATAGTTCCGCACAAGATATACAGCATATCGCCCAAAGCATCGGCTATTTCAACGATATCGTCGTTTTGAACCGCTTCCAGGTATTCTTCGTTTTCCTCCTTCATCAGGTTAAAACGCAACATGTTTTTCTGTTCTCCTAAATGTCCTTTGGGTGAAAAACTCACGCCTAAACCAAAGGCTTCGTGGAATTCTTTTACCGAATTGAGTTGTTTTTGCATAGTCTGAAATTTTGTGAGGAAATTAATTAAAAAGAAAATTCAAAAAACTAATTTTGTATAAATTTTCAAACCATGTTTTCAACAGGCCAATTGTATTTTGCCCTTTTTTTCGTAATCGCTTTTGTGAGCGTTATGATTTATGTTTACCGTAAAGATTTGTCGTTACACAGGATTCACTACAAAGGAAGTTTGTGGATTTTGTTCTTCTTTTTGCTTTTTATAGGAATTTTATTCATAATTAAGGCCTATCTCAAGGAATAATATTGTATTTTTGAGAACTTATCATAATTAGTAAAATTATGCGTATCGTAAAATATATATTTCTTTTAATTCTTTTGGCTGCCGTTGCGGTTTCCGTATACATTGCAACGCAGAGCAGTGATTTTGATATTCAGCGAAGTAAAGTAATTGCCATCGACCAGCAGGTTGTATTTAACTATATTGACGAATACCGAAACTGGGAAGACTGGGGACCTTGGGCCGAAGAAGATAAAACCATTCAATACACCTATCCGGGAAAAACTAAAGGAGCCGGCGCATCTTTTTCATGGGTCGGAAAAGAAGGTACCGGAAAAATGAATACCGTTCAGACCACTCAAAACGACAGTATTTTCCAGAAAATTTATTTTGAAGACAGCGATGCCTCCGATATCATCTGGGGATTCCAGAAAGTAAACAGCGGTACCAAAGTAACCTGGCGTATGAAAGGTAAAATGGATTTCATGATGAAAGCCTTCGCCATGTTTAGCGGAGGTGTGGAAAACATGATGGCGCCAATGTTCGAAAAAGGACTGGACAACATCGATAATATTCTCGTTCAAGAACTTAAAAATTACTCCGTAACCGTTAACGGATTAGTTCGCAAATCGGGGGAAAATTACATCAAACAGTCTATCACCTGTAAAATAACTTCCCTGTCAAACAACATGGGAGTACTGATGCGAAACATTACAAAATTCGCCGACGATAATAAAATAACCGTTACAGGATCGCCTTTTGCGATTTATGACACTTATGACGAAGTCCGCGGAATCGTTTCATTCTCCGTTTGCTTACCGATTGAACAGGAAATTTACACTTCGGAAGGCAGCGACATTTCCGGCGGAAGATTTAATTCGTATTTAGCCCTGAAAACCACTCTCAAAGGCGACTACTCACACAGCAAGAAAGCCTGGGATAAAGCATACGCGGAAATTGCCAAAAATCACTGGAAAGAAAACGCATACGGCAAATACATCGAAGTTTACAAAGTCGGAACCAAACAAACGCGCAAACCTTCAGAATGGATTACGGAAATTTATATTCCTATAGTGGAAAAGGCTAAACCCGTTCAGCCGGCAGCCGTAACGTCAAGCGATTCAACAAAAGTTCAACCATAAAAAAAGTCCCGAAAACGGGACTTTTTTGTTTCTGTTATTTTTAGCAATCCATTAATCGTTTTTCAGCAATTGCTTGATTACGGTTTCTGCTGCGTGCAAGCCAAATAAAGCCGGCATCCAGCTGTTTGTTCCGAAGAACGATTTTTTGAAGTTGCTTCCGTCGGTCATTTTTAAACTGCTCTGATCAGGTTTCTCTACTGAAAATACCGCTTTTACGCCACTTGAAATGCCTTCTTTTTTCAATCGTTTACGGATTACTTTCGCCAACGGACAAACATCGGTTTTACTGATATCCCGAACCACCACTTTACTGGCCAGCATCTTCCCGCCGGCACCCATATTGCTTATAATACGCACTCTTTTACGCTTTGCGGCCAAAATCAAATTCAACTTTGGCGTGATGCTGTCAATGCAATCCAAAACGTAATCGAACTCTGGAGTTACCAGTTCGAAAGCTCTTTCCGGCGATAAAAACTCCTGAACGCGTGTTAATTGCAATTCCGGATTAATGTCCATTAAACGGTCACCCACAATTTTCACTTTCGGCTGTCCCACTGTGGAATGCAAAGCCGGCAATTGTCGGTTGATGTTGGTAATATCTACCGTGTCTCCGTCCACAATCGTCATTTTTCCAACGCCTGCACGTGCGATGAATTCCGCTGCAAACGAGCCTACACCGCCCATTCCCACAACCAGAACATTGGAATTCTTTAATTTTTCTAATCCTTCTTTTTTAAATAATAATTCGGCTCTTTCGGTCCATTCTGCCATTTTAAAACATTTTTTGCAGTGCGCTTCCGGTCGAAAAACCGGTCTGACCACTACGGGTTAAAAACTAACTTAAAATTATCTTCGATAATCTGTTCCACATCTTTTTTCTTTATGGATGCGGCTTTTATGTAAACATCTTGGATGCTTTCTTCAATTGTATCGGTTTCCAGAAAAAAACGGTTGTCCGGAACCTGTTCAAAAACCGACGCTAATTCAGGATTTCGCAACAAATACTTCCCAAACGACAGGTAAAAACCATTGTCCAGCAACGATTTGGCCACCTGCCCGTTTTTGGAAAAGCCATGAATTACCATCGGAACTTCAATTTTCAGGCGTTTTTTGATTTCGATGACTTCCTGATACGCGGAAACGCAGTGCAAAATTACAGGTTTTTGGTATTGTATCGCCAAGTGCAATTGTTTTTCGAAAACTTCCGTCTGGATGTCCAAAGGTGTTTCGATTCGTTTGTCTAATCCGCATTCACCTAAAGCCAGGCAGTTCTTCAATTGTAGCTTTTCTTCAATTGTATGCATATGTTCTTCCAAATTATCCAAATCGATGTACCAAGGATGAATTCCAATGGAAAAGAATTTTACATCCTTATCAAATTCATTAGGATACTGATTGACAATTTCCAAGACATTTTCCTGATGGGTACTTTTATGGGTGTGGAGGTTGAATTTCATTATTGATTATTTTTCACCATCTGTTCGGGAACTTATCGGTATCCACATCGTCCAGACATCTTTCATTTTTTTATAAATAGCTAAATCGGAATGCCCATAGGTTGTATTGGTATTGTACGTTCCAAACAAGACTACGGTAATTTCATTATTGCGAAGAAAAATCGGATGTGTTAGCAACAAACGGGTAATACGCTTGTGAATTAAATAGCCGTCTTTATTGGTTCCTGCCAACGGATAATGAAAATCGTTCGGTTTCCAAAATAATTTCAGTTCTCTCCGCAAAGCACTTATTATTGAATCCCGTTCCTTCTCTGTTAGTTTTATAGATGCCTTTTTTCCTTCATCATTATTAACAAATACCCTGTCTTTTGTATGAATAATTTTGGCTAAATGATAATCGATAATTTTAGCAACCGGCTTTTCTATAATTTCAATTTCTCCCCCTGCATTCGCCCGTTTGGCAATAATATGGTCCAGCACATTGCCTGATGAATTAACTCTGTTTTCCTGACCAAGTAGTACTAAGCCCCGGAAAATTACTATCAATATCAAAATATTCCTCATACTATGAGTCCATTTCTTGCCTTTACTCAACGCAAACCCTAATCATGAAACTTCTTCACTCCGGCTCTAACTTCCACCAGTAAATCATTTTCTTTTGGCGGAATCGGGCAAGAATACCCCTCATTATAAGCACAATACGGGTTATATGCCTGATTGAAATCGATTATCACGGTGTCTTTGTCGGTAGCTTCCAAATCGATGTAGCGACCGCCGCCGTAACTTTCCACGCCGCTGGTTAAATCGGTAAACGGTAAAAACAGATGGTTTTTGAATTTTTCCATTTTGGAAAGCTCGATGTTTCGGTAAACGTTCAGATTGCACTTTTTACCCTGCAACATAAACTCCAGTTCGCCGTACTTCACATATAACGGTTTTCTTGTTCCCGATGTAGGCATCACAAACGGCTTTTCTTTCGGTGTGCGTGTGAGTCTGGCTTCCACGCAAAATTCACCGTTGATGTCGTAAAAATCAAGGCCTGAGAAATGCACCAAATCTTCCTTTTTTAAAGGACTTTCCTTTTCATCGGCATATTCTTTATTTAACTGATTCTGAAACGCTTTCGAAATTTCTACGGAACATTGTGCCGAAACCGCTACCGGTAACAAAAGCATCAAAAGGATCTTTTTCATACAAACTGATTTTATGCAAAAGTAGTTAAAATTCAGGCTAAAAAAATTCACAACAATTTAACAGCTAACAACGCAAATCGTTACCTTTAAACCACGGCTTAGTTTGTACCTTTGCACTTTAATTTTCCTCCCGATGCTTGTCAATGCCTTTAACCGATACGTCAACAACTTTCGCGGTTTTTCCCGTGAGATTTGGATTCTTACCCTGATTACGTTCATTAATCGTGCCGGTACGATGGTGTTGCCTTTTCTTTCCAAATACCTGAAAGAAGACCTGCATTTTTCCTATGAACAAGTGGGTTGGGTGATGGTTTGTTTTGGCTTCGGATCGATGATTGGCTCCTGGTTAGGAGGTAAACTATCAGATAAAATAGGATTCTATAAAATAATGATATTCAGCTTGTTTACCAGCGGTCTATTGTTTTTTGTGATACAGTTCATCAAAACATTTGAAGGACTTTGTCTGGCGATGTTTTCCATTATGATTATTGCGGATATGTTCCGACCGGCGATGTTCGTTTCGTTAGGTGTCTACGCCAAACCGGAGAACAGAACCCGCGCTTTGACCTTAGTTCGTTTGGCCGTAAATTTAGGCTTTGCAGCCGGTCCGGCGATGGGCGGTCTTATTATTATGAGCATTGGCTACAAAGGATTGTTTTGGGTTGACGGCACGAGCTGCATTGTTTCCATTCTGATTTTTGCTTTGTTGGTGAAAGAAAAGAAAAAAGAAACAGTACATCTTGATGCGATTGGAGATACCAAGCGCAAATCCGTGTTTCAGGATAAACCGTTTTGGATTTTCCTGTTTATCAGTTTTACTACTGCGATGGTTTTCTTCCAGCTGTTTACCACTTTACCGCTGTATCATCACGAGCAGTTTGCCCTGACGGAATTCCAGACCGGACTACTGATGTCGTTCAACGGACTAATGATTTTCTTTTTGGAAATGCCGATTGTAAGCTACTTCGAACGTAAAAAAACCGACAAAGTAAAAATTGTAATGTATGGCGCTTTGTTTATGGCCATCAGTTATTATTTGCTGCTTATTGATTTTTGGGTCGGGATTTTAATTGTAAGCATACTGTTTGTGACTTTTGGGGAAATGTTCGCGTTCCCGTTCTCGAATTCCTTTGCGATGAGCCGCGCGCCAAAAGGCCACGAAGGAAGATACATGGCACTTTACACCATGAGTTTCAGTCTGGCGCACATCATGAGTTCCAAAACCGGTATGGGAATTATTGCTCAATTCGGGTATACCGTAAATTGGTTTTTTATGGCGACTTTGGCAGTATTTGCCGTAGGCTGCGCCGTTTGGTTACAACGCATTTTACTTAAAGAAAACATCTAATTTCAATATCCTTTCACTTTTCCCTTTTCCCTTCTCCCTTCTCACCAATTATGTTAATAAAACTATAAATTTCGTTATTCAACTAAAAAAATAGTTGTGTAACTAAAAATATAGTTGTACGTTTGTTTTGTGCTTGAATGAAAGCCGAATTTGCGTTAGGGATAGCAGCGGCATCCTTTTGTGAAACGAAGTGCAGCAAAAGATACAGCGGATAGCCCGACCCTTGTGGTAACGCCCAAAAAATAAGTAAAGAACAGATCATGCAAAAGTTAACCAACAAAGAAGAAGAAGTAATGCACATTTTATGGAAGCTGCAAAAAGCGTTCGTAAAAGAGGTTTTGGCTGAAATCACGGAAGATCAGCCGCATTACAACACGCTTTCTACGATTATCCGCAACTTGGAAGAAAAAGGCTATGTGGGGCACAATGCCTTCGGGAACACGCACCAGTACTACCCTATTGTATCGAAGGAAGATTACCGTAAAGGTTTTATGAATACTGCCATTGAAAATTATTTCAATAACTCCTATAAAAGCATGGTTTCCTTTTTTGCGAAAGAAGAAAAAATCAGCGCTAAAGAATTACGCGAAATTTTAGAAATGATTGAACAGAAAAAATAAAGCCTATGGAAGCTTTTGGAATTTATCTGCTTAAAGTAAGTGCCCTGATGGGAGTTTTCTATCTCGCTTACTTTGTATTTCTTCGAAAAGAAACGTTTTTCAATTCGAACCGTTGGTTTTTGCTGGCCGGGTTAGTCACCTCGATGGTTTTGCCGTTCATTACGTACACGAAAGTGATTTGGGTAGATCCGGCGTCGGTTTATGAGTATTCGGATATTCCGCTTACTGCTTACGTTCCGGCGGAAGAATCGGGTTTTGAGATTAACTGGCTTATGGTGGCTGCGGTGTTGTACGGCATCGGAATTGCGGTTTTCCTGCTGAAGTTCTTGGTGGACTGTTTTGCCGTTAAACAATTGCTGAAAAATCCAAAAGCCATCAAACGCAATGATTTCTATTTCGTGGATACGGATAAAGTACAATCACCGTTCTCTTTCTTTAATTACATCGTGTACAATTCTTCGGTTTTAAAAGAAGACGAACTGGAGAATATTTTACAGCACGAACAGGTTCACAGCGCCCAGAAACATTCCTGGGACATGATGATCGCCCAGATTTTCTGCATCGCATTCTGGTTCAACCCGATTGTATGGCTGTACAAAAAAGCCATTGCGCAAAACCTTGAATTCATTGCCGATGCGGAAGCTACCAAAAACATCGAAGACGTAAAAAGTTATCAGAAAACTTTATTAAAAGTAACAATGCAGTCGCAGTGCATTGCAATCACCAATCCTTTTTATCAATCATTAATCAAAAAACGAATTGTTATGTTAAACAGAAATCAATCCGACAAGAAAAACTCGTGGAAGTATTTCGCAGTATTGCCTTTACTGGCCTTATTCATGTTCCAGTTTCAGACTAAAGTGCTGGCTCAGGAAAAATCTGCTCCGAAAGTGGAAAGCAGAACGCAAAACAAAAAAGTTGTTTCCGTGGTTATCGACAAAAATTCATCGGATGCAGCCATTAAAAAAAACATCGAAATGCTTAAAAACGAATTCGGTGTTACCTTGAAAGTTTCCAAAATCAAACGAAACAGCAAAGGAGAAATTACCGCTGTTAAAGTGGATTTTAAAGACAAAGACGGCCAAAAAGGAACAACTCAGGTCTCCGGTGATGCTCCAATCCAGCCGATTCGTTTCTTCAAAGAAATGGACGAAAACGGCAAGGGAGCCATTGGTTTTGGCGCTCCGAAAGAAAGAGGACCGAGAGAAGGTTTGGCAAAAATCAAAGCCTTCAAACACTTAAACGACGACAGTGAAGAGATGAGTGTTATCATAGATGGTGACGATGATGCTTTCGTTTGGGCCGACGATTTTGACTTCGACTTTGATGTTCCCGAAGTTCCGGAAACACCCGAAACAGAAGGCGTTCCAGGTGCGCCAAAACCTCCAAAAACTCCAAGAACAATGAAAAAAAGTATCGTTGTAAAAGAGAAAGACGGTAAAAAAGAAGTTTGGATTAACGGCGAAAAAGTAAGCGAAGATATGTTGGGCGACATGGATTTTAAAGACATGGAAAAAGCTTTTACGTTCTCCTTCGACACTAAAGGACCAAAAGGCGAAAAAGGTCCAAAAGATTTCATTTTAAAAGATGAAGACGGCAACATGGTGATTTCGAGAAAAGAAATCGAAAAAATCAGAAAAGAGGCAATGGATGGAGCAAAAATCCACATGGAAAAAGCAAGAAAGCATAGGGAAGAAATGCGTCCGGAAATGGAAAGAGCTAAGATTCGAATGAGAGAAGCACAACCGGAAATGGAAAGTGCGCGAGAAGAAATGATGAAGGCAAAAGAAGAAATGATGAAAGCCAAAGCCGAAATGGAAAAAGCCAAAGCCGAACTCGAAAAAGCAAAAGCTGATTTAAAAAACAAAAAAGCCTAAATACAAAGACCGCTACTGAAAGCGGTCTTTTTTTATACCTTTGCGGCAAATAAGTGATTTATGTTCAAAATATTAGCTAAAATAAACAAACTGATTTTACCGAGTTTCACCAAACAACGTCTGGATTTAGCCAAAGCCAAAAACTGGCAGAAAGCCATAATCGCCTGGCGCTATTACATTACCACAAGAGCATTGGACTAAATTGTTATGAAGGAAAAATAACTTGTAACCCCAACTGTTTACTAAACACTGTCGACTAATAAGTCATTGCCGCAAAAATTTCTTTATTCTCAAGTTTTTCTCTTCCGTTAAGAAACGATAATTCCATCAGAAAGTTACACTGTACGATTTCGCCTCCGAGTTTTTCAACCAATTCGCAAACGGCTTTAGCGGTTCCGCCGGTTGCTAAAACATCATCGTGAATTAAAACTCTGTCGCCTTTTTGGATGGCGTCGGTATGAATTTCCAGTGTATCGGTACCGTATTCTAATGCATAAGAAGCGGAAATCGTTGAAAATGGTAATTTTTTAGGTTTCCGCACCGGTATAAAACCCGCATTCAATTCGTGTGCCAACAGTGTGGCAAAGAAAAAGCCGCGGCTCTCCACTCCTACTACTTTATCAATCTTTTTTTCGCCTAAACTACTGATTAATAATGCCAAACATTCTCTGGTGGCTTCGGGACTCAATAAAAGGGGCGTAATATCTTTAAAAACAATTCCTGTTTTCGGAAAATCCTGAATATCACGGATGTACTGCTGTAACGACATTTTTTTCTAATTTTTATTTGATTTTGATTTGCAAGTTACGCATTTCTTCCTATATTTGCACCCGATTAAACAACGGCCTCGTGGCGCAACTGAATAGCGCATCTGATTACGGCTCAGAAGGTTACAGGTTTGAATCCTGTCGAGGTCACAAAAAGCTCTGTTCTGCAGGGCTTTTTTTATTTTATTCCTCATCCTGTTTCTTAAACTGTTAATTGCTGCTTTTCTATCTTAATTTTAATTATATTTACTTCTGATTGGACTGATTTCATCCTGTAAATGAGTATTGAAAAAAAAATAACATCTCTTAGCAGTTGGTTTGTTTCTCGACCTAAAACTTCCGGGATACTTGTTTTTATCTTGGTTTTGTTTGTTTTGAATCTGACTTTGTTTTTCAGGTATCAGGTTGTCAAGAAAAACAGACAGTTTGAAATGGAAAATCTGCTTACCATTGTTCATCAGAATATCGAACAAACCCTCAAAAACAGCTATGCCACCACAACAGGAATGGCCCTCACCATAGACGACAACGGAATTCCCAAAAACTTTGAAGAAGCCGGAAAGCAACTTTTAAGCTACAATACTTCCATAGACGCCGTACAATTGGTCCCAGACGGAATCATTAAATATACCTACCCGGAAAAAGGGAATGAAGCAGCTGCCAATTTCAACATTTTAACAAGCCCTCTGCATAAAGATGCTGCCATGAAAGCCATTGAAACGCGTAAAATGTATTACGTAGGGCCGGTAGAATTAAAACAAGGCGGAATGGGAATTGTAGGACGCTTACCCGTTTTTAAAAAAGGAAAATTCTGGGGTTTTTCGGCTGTAGTCATCCGGTTTTCAACCTTTATGAGAGCTGCAGGAATCAGTTCTCTGCACGATGACCGTTTTTATTTTCAATTGTCTAAAACAGATCTGAAAACCAAAACCGAACAGTTTTTTCTTAACGAAAGTTCCGATTTCAAAGACAAAAATTTCAAAAGTGTCTCCATTCCCGAAGGCGACTGGAAATTATACATTATCGAAAAAAGCGATACGGCTTTAATTAAAGAATTCATTCCTGTACTGTTCCTTACTTTTATCTTGTCCATCATAAGCGGAATGCTTGTAAACATAGTACTTCGAAGACCGTACGAACTGGAAAATCTGGTAAAAATCCAGACCGAAAAAATCATTAAAAACGAGCTGCTTTTCAAATCGTTGTTCGAGCATGCCGGTCTTGGAATTACCCACACCAACTCGGTTAACGGAACCTTCATTGATGCCAATGACAAATTTTGCGAGCAAATCGGCTATACTCAGGAGGAAATCAAAACCATGGATTTCATGATGATTACCCATCTGGACGATCTGGAAGCCGATTTAAAACAAATGGAACGTCTCAGAAACGGCGAAATTGACGGTTTTTCTCTCGAAAAAAGGTATTTCCATAAAAATGGCAGTATCATTTGGGTTAATATTACGGTTTCACCTTTATGGACCAAAAATGAAAAACCCTCAAGTCATATGACTATTGTGGAAGACATCACAAAGCGTAAACAGGTGGAACAGGATTTATTGCTATCCAAACAAAACATTCAGTCGCTCATCAATACTGTTGACGGGATTGTGTGGGAAGGTTATCCGGATAAGCCCGGTGTTACTTTTGTTAGTGAAAAATCCAAAGATATTTTAGGTTATACTGCAGAAGAATGGATAAGCGATGATAATTTCTGGTACGATCATCTGTATCCCGAAGACCGGGAATGGGTTACAAAATTTTCAAAAGAATGTGCGGAAAAGAAACAACCGCATACCTGGGAATATCGCATGATTAACAAAGCCGGCAATGTCGTTTGGGTAAGAGACATCGTGAGCATTTTTATTGAAAATGACGAATCGTTTAAATTTAGAGGTATCTTAATCGATATTTCAAAAACAAAACAATTTGAACTGGATCTGAATCATTCGGTACAATTGCTCACAGAACAAAATAAAAGGTTGCTAGATTTCTCGCATATCGTTTCTCACAATCTCCGGTCGCATACCAGCAATATTGAATCGCTTACCAATTTAATTGAAGAAAGCCAAGATGAAAACGAAAAAAAGGAGCTGCTCGGCCTGTTGAAAAAAGTTTCAGAAGCGCTTACTGAAACCATGGACAACCTCAACGATGTGGTTTCCGTTCAGACCGATATAAACCGTTCTATCGAATTGCTGAACCTCAACGAATACATCCGTAAAACGGAAAATATTCTGAGCAATCAGATTATGAAGAAAAACGCAACGATACTCAATACTATTTCAGACGACTGCAACGTTAAATATAATGCGGCTTATCTTGAAAGCATATTGCTCAATCTGATTTCGAACAGTATTCGTTATTCGCATCCGGAAAGAAATCCGGTTATTGAACTGAAAACTTATGAGGAAAATGATTATCTTGTAATGTGTGTGAAAGACAACGGAATAGGAATTGATTTAAAGAAAAACGGCCATAAACTTTTCGGAATGTACAAAACATTTACAGACAATCCAGAATCGAAAGGTATTGGGCTTTTTATCACTAAAAATCAAATCGATACGATGCAGGGAAAAATTGAAGTGGAAAGCGAACCGGGAACCGGAACGGTTATAAAAGTGTATTTTAAACGATGAGCAAAGCAACCATTTGTATTATCGATGACGACCCAATTTATCAGTTAGTTACCAAAAAAATAATTGAGAAAAGCTTTTTTTTCCCGATTGTCAGTTCTTTTACTAATGGTTTGGAAGCAATATCCTATTTTCAGCAATCCGCAGCCTTGCCCGATGTTATTCTTTTAGATATTGAAATGCCTGTTATGGACGGTTGGGATTTCCTCGATGAAATTGTTTCCATCCGGAACCGGTTTAATGCAGACACCAGCATCTATATTGTAAGTTCCTCCATTGCCAAAGAAGACAAAGAAAAAGCATTAACGTATGGCTGCATAAAGGGTTTTATCAGCAAACCGGTAACCTTATCCAAAATTGAGAAAATTGCCAACCCGGATTAATGTATATTTGCCGGAAATAAGACAAAATGACTTCGGATTTCATCTACGACAAAGAATACAAAAACACGATTTTCGGTGCCTACGAAATTCAACGGAAAGAATTCGAGAACTGTACGTTTCTCAATTGCGATTTCACGCAGGCCAACTTTTCCGGAACGCTTTTTATCGACTGTACGTTTTACGACTGCAATTTTAAAGAGGCTAAAATCGGTCATGTCGGATTTCGCAATGCGCTTTTTAACCACTGTAATTTCACTTCCGTAAATTTTGCGATGACCGATCAGGTGATTCACGAATTTCACTTTAACACCTGTTTGCTGGATTACGCTCAGTTTTATGCGCTGAAACTGAAGAAAATTACCTTCACCAATTGCAGCATGGTAAGCGTCGATTTTATGCAAACCGATTTATCGGAAGCACTTTTCGACAATTGCAATTTACGCTTAGCCGTTTTCACCGATGCCAATTGCGAAAAAGCCGATTTTTACACGAGCTTCGATTTCACCATCGACCCTGAAAAAACCAGACTGAAACGCGCCATTTTCTCCTCAGAAGGCATCAAAGGGCTGCTGATAAAGTACAATTTAATTATAAAAGATTAGACGATAATTTTGCCGTCTTCCATGGTGATGATACGATTGGTTCGCGCGGCAAAATCCGGATCGTGGGTAACAACCAAAAGCGTCTGATTGTATTCCTGCGTAAGTTCCTTAAAAATATCAAACACCAGATCACTGTTTCTTTTGTCGAGATTGCCCGTCGGTTCATCACCCATAATAATCAAGGGGTTATTGATTAAAGCCCGGGCAATGGCAACGCGCTGTTTCTGTCCGCCGCTAAGCTGATTGGGCATTTTAAGCGCCTGATCTTCCATGCCGAGCGTTTTTAAATGCTCCATGGCGCGGTGTTCTATTTCGGCTTCGGAATACTGCTGTAATTTCAGTCCGGGCAGCATGACGTTTTTCAGGACGTTGTATTCGGAAAGCAAATAATGAAACTGGAACACAAAACCGATTTTACCGTTGCGGATGCGCGCCAAATCATTGTCGGACTGTCCGGTAACCAATTCTTCATGAATGAGAATTTCCCCTTCGTAATCGGTGTCCATCGTTGATAAAAGGTACAACAGCGTCGATTTTCCGCATCCGGATTTCCCGACGATAGACACAAATTCACCGTGATTGACACTCATGGTGATATTGTCCAACACTTTAAACTTTGTCGGTTCGTAAAAATACTTGGTTAGTCCTTTGGTTTCCAGTACGATATCACTCATGACTATTTTCCTCTAATAATTTCAACAGGATCTATTTTACTGGCTTTCAGGGCGGGCAACAGTCCTGCAATGACCGTTGTAACCAATGCGAATGTAATTCCTATTATATAATACAGCATATTGTAATTAATCGGATACGTTTTAATGGTTGGCAAGGAAGCGGTTTCAAACGGAATGGTATCGATTATACCGGAAAACAGCAAACCGAAAATCAGGCCTAAAATTCCTCCTGCGATACCGATAATCATCGAAAGCGAAAGAAAAATCCACTTGACATCATTGCCTGAAAATCCGGTGGCTTTTAAAATGGCAATGCTGTCCATTTTTTCATAAATCATCATGTTCAGAATGTTGTAAATTCCGAAACCGGCCACAATCAGCAAAACAATTCCAACCGCATAGGAAATGATGCTCCGAACCGTGCTGCCGGTTTCAAATTGGGAATTGGCCGTTTGGTAATCGATGGTATCCACTCCAAATTGAGTACTGAACTCTTTAGCCAATTGCGGAGCCAGACTGATATCGTGCAATTTCAACTGAATATCCGTAATATAATTGGTCGATTCTCCAAGGATTTTTTGCGACGTGCTTAAAGACGTGGTACTCATCACATCATCAATTTCAGCAATCCCTATTTGCGAAATTCCGACGATTTTTAACGATGCCAAATTGCCTTTCGGGGTGGTGACTTTTATAATATCACCTCTTTCGAGCATCATTTTCTTCGCCAGTCCGGAACCGATGATGATACTGTTGTTTTGCTCCAGATCAGCAATATTTCCGTCTGTTATGTAATCGCTGAATTTAAAGAGTTCTTCTTCCGCCGTCACAGAAATCCCATTGATAATACCCGAAATTTCAATCGTTCCGGAATTGAAGAAAACCGGCGTGGATACTTTGGGTGCCACATCCACGATTCGCTTGTCTTCTTTCAGGACTTTAATAATGGTTTTACTGTTGTAGATGGCTTTTCCTCTGTCTTTAGGTTTGATGGAAGTGATGAAATTCGTAGCATTTTTATACTTTTCCGACAAATTAACCGGCTGATTTTCCACAGGTTTTATTTCGTTATATAGGCGTACGTGCGGGGTTCGGTTCAGCATCAGCCCGTCCAGCAAATCGTTTAAACCGTTCATAAAACCCAAAAGCGTAATGAACATCGCAATTCCGAACGTTACGCCCGCAGCGGCCACAATTGTTTGTTTCAGTCGGGCCCGAAGTAAGTGAACGGCAATATTCAGAATCAGTCTGTAATTCATTCTTCTGCGGGATAAATCGTTTCACCGGCTTTTAAGCCTTCAAGAATTTCAACGTACTGATAATCGGAAAGGCCGGTTTTTACTTTTCGTTTTTCGTCGCCGTTTACCAAAACATATTCCTTATCAATCAGGTAGTTTTTCGGAATGGTGACGGCTTGTTTTTTGGTTTGGATGATGATGTTCGCTTCGGCCGTTAAATTCGGATATAGCTTTTTGGGAATTTCCGTGAACAGCGCTTCAATTTTAAAGGTTCGGGAGCGTTCGTCCATAATCGGATAGATTTTGTGTACTTCGGCTTCAAAAACCTGATTTTTGTAACTGTCGAGTGTTACCAGTACTTTTTGTCCGGTGGTTACCTGAACCATATCGTTTTCATCGACTTCCAACTCTAACAGAAAAGCATTTGCCTTACCAATTACGGCCAAAGGTGTTTGCGGAGAAACCAGCGTTCCTTCTTTTGCCAAAATATCGAACAACAGCCCTGAAAAAGCACTTTTTACCGTAAAATCACTTTGCGACTTTTCGCTTAAACGAAGATTCACATTGCTTCGGGATTGTTCGTTTTTGGCCTGTATTCGGAATTGGTTTAACCGGTTTTGTGCCGTTTCGTAAGCCAGTTTGGAACTTTTATAGGCTAACTCCACCCTTTCAAAATCGACTTCTGAAATGCCGCCCTGATCTTTTACTCTTACATTTCTGTTGTAAAGGGATTCGTCAAGTTTCAGTTTGTCTTTTGCGTTTTGTACGGCTAATTCGAGTTCGGTAATTTTATCCTGAATATACCGGCTGTTTTCATTGCTTAACTGATAGGCCAAACGGGCACTTTCGGTGGATAATGCTGCTTTATCGTTGTCAAGTTCAAACAACGGTTGATCTTTTACGATGGTATCGCCTACTGTTACATTGATTTTTTTCAGTACTCCGCTGGCATTCGGATAAACAATATATTGTCCGTCTGCTTTTATAACCCCGGAAGCATAAACACTCTGCGTAATGGCGCCAACCGTTGGCTGAATGCCCGAACTTTTATCTTTGCAGGCTGTTAACCACAGTAAAACGCCAACAGAAACAACTACTTTTAACCTTATCATAAGCTGATTGGATTGAAATGCAAACAATTAACCTATTCACTCCACACTACCAAATTTACTGGAATTTTATGAAGGAATTACTGATAAAGGTCATAAAAAAACTCCAAACTGAAATTTGGAGTTCTTTTGTTGTTATTCTTTGATAATCATTACGGAACCTTTAAACCCCGTCGCCAAGTCCCATTGATTTGCGGTGATTAACTGATTTTTATCGTCAAAAATGTGGAATTCTGCCGTATTTGGCCCGGAAGTTCCCTGATTCAAGGCTTCAAATTCAATTTTATTAAAGCCCGGGGTTAAACCGACTTCGATGGTTTTAAAGCCGTTCGTAAGAAATAAGCGGGCATTCACCACCATATTATTGATCATTACTTTTACGATATCGCCATCTTCCGCCATATGATCTCTGCACAAAATTTTAACCATGTTCGATTTGGTTCTGAATTCTCCAAAAGATTGGTTTCTGCGGAAAACTTTTGTGTTCTCATCACCTTGAAATTTCGGCACGGCATTTTTCGGGATTTCCCTCGGATTGGCAAACTGTTCCGGTTTCTTTTCTGCTGTTTCTCCAATCTGGAAAGGTTTGTTTCCTTCTTTTGGGAACGTTAACGGTTTGTCTTTGTCCAATACCGATTCGGCAAACTCCATAGCTTTGAAACGGGGTTCAGCAATGGTTGCTGGTGTAGTATTTGCTTTTACTTCCGGATCTTTCACACGCGGAATTACAACGGTTTTCTTTCCGTTATCGGGTTGGGCAAAAGCGGCCGCAGAAAAAAATAAGGCCAGAAGTAATGCGTATAAATAGTTCACGTTTTTGGTATTTGAATTCAAAAATAGTAAATCAAAAACTATTCCATTCTTAAATTTTTCACAGAAAGCGTTAAAAAGGGTTAAATTTATTTCCGGATGCCTAAAATGCATTTGTTCCGGAGCTGATTCAGAAATTTTTCTAATATATGTTTTAGGAAGGTTTTTGATTAGCTTTGTAGTACAACTGATCCCTTATCAAAATACAGTAGTAATGTCGTACAATATTCCAGACCATTTAAAAGGGCTTACAGACGAAGAAGTAAAAAAATCCCAAAAGGAATTTGGTTACAATCAGATTGACGGCCAACAAAAATCTTCATGGTACTATTTGCTCTTCAATATTCTCAAAGAACCGATGTTACTGCTGCTGATTGCCGTTTCAATAATCTACGTCATTGTAGGCAATTATACCGAAGCACTGTTTATGTTTGGCGCCATTGTGGCGGTTTCTGCCATTTCTTTCTATCAGGACAACCGCAGCAGAATTGCGTTGGAAGCGCTTGAAAAACTCAACGAACCTTTAAGTATCGTCATCAGAAACAGCAAAGTAGTTCAGGTTCCCACTCATGAAATTACAGTTGGCGATTTGTGCATCATAGAAGAAGGAAAAATGATTAATGCCGATGGGAAAATCGTCCACAGCAATGATTTTTCAGTGAACGAAGCCTCGCTTACAGGCGAAAGCTTTTCCGTTTTTAAAAGCAGCGACACTACCGATGCGAATGTGTACAGCGGCACCTTGGTTGTTTCGGGTTTGGCCGTGATTAAAGTAACGGCAATCGGGAAAAATACACGGCTGGGAAAAATAGGCCAATCAATTAAGGAAATCAAGGAAGAAGTTTCTCCGTTACAAAAGCAGATTACCCGTTTTGTCAAAAACATGGCTTATATCGGGATTGCAGTATTTCTGATGGTCTGGATTTATAGTTTTTACCAAACCGGAAGCATCATTGAGAGTTTACTGACCGGTCTTACGCTGGCCATGTCGGTCTTACCGGAAGAAATCCCCGTTGCCTTTACCACTTTTATGGCCTTAGGCGCATGGAAACTGATGCGGGAAGGCATTATTATCAAACAAAGCAGCGTGGTGGAAACACTCGGCAGTACTACCGTAATTTGTACCGACAAAACCGGAACAATTACCGAAAACACTATGCATTTGAAGCAGTTGTACGATTTCAAGACCGACAAAACTTATAATCACGACGAGTTTAAAGAGACAGATTTATCACAACTGATAACCTACGCCATGTGGAGCAGCGAACCGGTGCCGTTTGATCCGATGGAAAAAACAATCCACAACATCTACGAACAAACTCAGCAAACCGACAGACGAAATGAGTTCCGGATGATACACGAATATCCGCTGGACGGCAAACCACCCATGATGACGCATCTTTTCGAGAACCATTCGGGAGAGCGAATCATTGCAGCCAAAGGAGCGCCGGAAGCTATTCTTGCCGTTTCAGATTTAACCGAACAGCAGAAAGAAGTGCTTCGGAAAAAAATCCAGACTTTCGGACAAGAAGGGTATCGCGTTTTGGGTGTCGCCAAATCAACGTTTACCGGAAACCATTTCCCGGAAAAGCAACAAGATTTTTCTTTTGAATTTTTAGGCTTTACCGTATTTTACGATCCGCCGAAACAAGGCATTCAGGATGTTTTTCAAAAAATATACGACGCCGGCATCAAAGTAAAAGTAATTACAGGCGATAATGCCGATACCACCAAAGCCATTGCTTTGCAGGCGGGAATCCGTAATTCCACATCGGCGGTAAATGGTGCGGAAATCACCAACAACACACCCTCAGAACTGATAGCATTGACTAAGAAAACCACCTTGTTTACCCGTATGTTTCCGGAAGTAAAATTAGCGATGGTTAAGGCTTTAAAACAAGACGATGAAGTGGTGGCCATGCTGGGCGACGGCGTAAATGATGCTCCGGCTTTGAAAGCGGCTCACATCGGGGTTGCCATGGGAAATAAAGGTACGGAAATTGCCAAAGCAGCCGCATCCTTAGTAATCGTAGACGACAATCTGGACAAACTGATTACCGGAATTGCCGCCGGGCGCAGGATTTATGCGAACATCAAAAAAGCGGTGCAATACATCATTTCGATTCATATCCCGATCATCCTGACAGTTTCCCTTCCTTTATTTTTAGGATGGAAATACCCAACTATTTTTACGCCCGTCCATGTAATTTTTCTTGAACTGATTATGGGACCAACCTGCTCCATCGTGTACGAAAACGAACCCATGGAAAAAAACACCATGCGGCAGAAACCCAGAAAAATGACCGAAACCTTCCTGAACTGGAAAGAACTGATTATGAGCATCATTCAGGGTTTGGTAATTACAGCAGGCGTGTTATTTGCTTATCAGTATACCGTACAAAACGGAGGCAGCGAAGAAAAAACAAGAGCCATCGTTTTTACGACACTTATTTTTAGCAATATATTGTTGAGTTATACCAACCGATCTTTCTATTACAGCATTTTTGAAAGCCTCAAAAACAGAAATTTGTTATTGTTGGGCATCACACTTGCTACACTTACATTGCTTTTTTCAATTCTTTTCATTACACCGGTTTCCCGATTTTTTCAGGTCGCCACCCTTACTTTTAATGAAATTATGTTTGCGCTTACCGTAGCAGGCATTTCGGTCTTGTGGTTTGAAATTTATAAGTTGATTAAAAGAATCCGACACAAGAATTAAGACCAATTGCTTCAAAAAAAGTCCCTCAATAATTTGAAGGACTTTCTTTTTATAATATAACGCTGTTTAGAAAACAAACATCGCTCTTTCGCTCATCATGTCGTTTACCTCATCGGCAACTTGTTCCAGCACTTCTTCGTTGGTGTGGTTCATGATTACTCTGTCGATTAAATCTACAACCGTTTCCATATCGGCTTCCACTAAACCACGAGTGGTGATGGCTGGCGTTCCTACACGAATACCGGAAGTAACGAATGGCGATTTATCATCAAAAGGCACCATGTTTTTGTTTACGGTAATTTCTGCTTTTACTAACGCATTTTCTGCTTCTTTACCGGAGATTCCCTTGTTTCTTAAATCGATTAACATCATATGGTTATCTGTTCCCCCTGAGATGATGTTGTAGCCTCTTTTTACGAAAGCTTCCGCCATTGCTTTAGCATTTTTCTGTACTTGCATTGCATAGTGGAAGAACTCGTCTGTCAAAGCTTCACCAAAAGCTACAGCTTTAGCCGCGATAATGTGTTCTAACGGACCGCCTTGATTTCCAGGGAAAACCGACATATCCAATACATGCGACATCATACGGATTTCTCCTTTTGGCGTAGTTAAACCCCAAGGATTTTCAAAATCTTTCCCCATCATGATCATACCTCCACGAGGCCCACGCAATGTTTTGTGCGTAGTCGTAGTTACAATATGACAATGCGGAATCGGATCGTTCATCAACCCTTTTGCAATTAAACCTGCCGGGTGAGCAATATCCGCCATTAAAATAGCACCAACCGAATCCGCAATTTCACGGAAACGTTTGAAATCCATATCACGGGAATATGCCGAAGCTCCGGCGATGATTAATTTCGGTTGTTCTTTAGTGGCAATTTCCTGAATTTTATCGTAGTTCAGACGGCCTGTCTCCTGCTCTACACCGTAAAACACCGGATTGTATAATTTACCCGAGAAGTTTACCGGAGAACCGTGCGTTAAGTGTCCGCCATGCGATAAATCGAAACCTAAAAATTTATCACCGGGTTTTAAACAAGCTGCCAAAACCGCTGTATTGGCCTGGGAACCTGAGTGTGGCTGTACGTTTACATATTCCGCACCAAATAGGGCTTTGGCTCTGTCGATAGCAATTTGCTCGATAACATCCACTACCTCACAACCACCGTAATATCTTTTTCCCGGATAACCTTCTGCATATTTATTGGTTAAAACTGAACCCGCAGCTTCCATCACCTGGTCGCTAACGAAGTTTTCAGAGGCAATAAGTTCTAATCCGTGGATTTGTCTCTCTTGTTCTTCAAGAATTAAGTCGAAAATTTGTTCGTCGCGTTGCATTTTCAAATATTTTGTTAAATCGAGCTCAAAAATACGAAAAGTGTTTGGTAAAATCCCAATTGAAAGTATATTTGATAACTGAAAATACATTTTTTAATAAATACACAACATTATGCCTATAACAGCAAATGATCCAAATAGAACCTCTTGGTTACCAGTTCCCGAAAACAGTGATTTCCCTATCCAGAATATTCCTTTCGGGGTTTTCATAACGAAAGAAGATGTGGTAACCATTGGCACGAGAATCGGAGATTATGCCATCGATATGGGAGCCTTACAACAACTGGGCTACTTTGAAGGTATTGATCTGACCGACGATATGTTCATGCAGGATACGTTGAACGACTTCATTTCAGACGGTAAAAAAACCTGGAGGCTCGTTCGCAACCGTTTAGCAGACATTTTTGACAACAACAATTCCGAACTGAGAGACAATCAGGCACACCGCGACGCAGTGATTTTCAATATTGCCGATGTGGAAATGCAGTTACCAGTTCATATTGGTGATTACACGGATTTTTATTCCAGCAGAGAACACGCTACCAATGTGGGTAAAATGTTCCGCGATCCTGAGAATGCGTTATTGCCGAACTGGTTGCACATCCCGGTAGGTTACCACGGAAGAAGTTCTACAATTGTTCCTTCCGGGATTCCGGTACACCGTCCAATGGGACAAACCATGCCGGCTGATGCAACTGCTCCGGTATTCGGTCCTTCCCGGTTGGTGGATTTCGAATTGGAAACCGCTTTCATCACTACCGATGCCAACATCATGGGCGAAAACATCCCGGTTGGAGAAGCAGAAGATTACATCTTCGGAATGGTATTGTTAAACGACTGGTCAGCGCGTGATATCCAGAAATGGGAATACGTGCCGCTTGGGCCGTTCTTGGCCAAAAACTTTGCTTCGTCCATTTCTCCCTGGATTGTAACGATGGATGCTTTGGAACCTTTCCGTTGTTCATCGCCTAAACAGGAGCCTACGCCACTTCCTTATTTACAGCAAACCGGCGACCACGCTTTTGATATTAATTTAGAAGTGTCGATTGCGCCGGAAAACAGTGAAGAAACTGTCGTAAGCAAATCGAATTTAAAATACATGTACTGGACCATGAGCCAGCAATTGGCGCACCACACCATCAACGGCTGTCGAATCAATTCCGGTGACATGATGGGCTCCGGTACGATTTCAGGACCAACGGAAGATTCTTTTGGTTCGATGCTCGAGTTAACTTGGGGAGGTAAAAATCCAATCAAAATGAATGACGGTTCCGAGCGTAAATTCATCAACGACGGTGATACCGTTATTATGAGAGGATATTGTAAAAACAATGAGGTGCGAATCGGGTTTGGAGAAGTTTCGAGCAAGTTACTTCCTCCGCTTCCAATTAAATAATACTCAAAAATATTAAGAAAACTCTGAAAATCAACTTCAGAGTTTTTTTATGGCCTGAAATTTGTACTAAACTTTTATATTTGCTAAAATTAACCGTTTATGAAAAAAATTACTTCACTGTTTTTATTGCTGATTTTCGTTTATTCCTGCGGGGTGAAACAAACCCAAAGCATGCTGAGTGACGGCGATTACGACGGTGCCATTTATCGTGCCGCCGAAGCCTTACGCACCAACAAAACTTCCAAAGGAAAACAGGATTACATTTATTTGATGGAAGAAGCCTTTGCCAAAGCCAAAGAACGCGATTTGCGAACTGTTGAAATGTTGTCCAAAGATGCCAATCCCGCCAATCTGGAAAAGATTTACAATACATATTTACAATTGAATGCCCGTCAGGAGAAAATCCGTCCGTTGTTGCCTTTGCGATTAATCAAAGAAGGCCGTAATGCGATTTTCCCTTTTGACGATTATTCCGATGAGATTGTAAACAGCAAAAATGCACTGTCAAAATACTTGTATGATAACTCTAAACTACTGTTGAAAACCAACGACAAAATGAGTTACCGTCGTGCGTATGATGATTTCGCTTATCTGGAAAGCATCAATCCCGGTTATAAAGATGTGAAACAACTGATGGACGAGGCGCAATTCAAAGGAACGGATTTCGTAAACGTGTATACCAAAAACGAAACCAACATGGTTATTCCGGCACGTCTGCAAAGCGATTTACTTGATTTCAGTACTTTCGGATTAAATGACAAATGGACGGTTTACCACAGCAACAAACAAAAAGGCATCAACTATGATTACGGTTTGATTGTGAATTTCCGTCAGATTAACATTTCTCCGGAACAGGTTAAAGAGAAAGAATTCATCAAAGAAAAACAAATTAAAGACGGCACCAAAACCTTGTTGGATGCCAACGGAAATGTCGTGAAAGACAGTTTAGGCAATCCGATTAAAGTGGATAATTTCAAAACGATTCGCGCCAATGTTTATGAATTCCGCCAGTTTAAGGCTTGTAATGTTACGGCCAAAGTAGATTATATTGATTTCAGAACAAACCAGTTAATTGATACTTTTCCACTAACCAGCGAGTTTGTATTTGAATACATTTACGCCAATTACAACGGAGACAGAAATGCCTGTGACACGGATTATCTTCCCTATTTTGACCGCAGAGCCGTTCCGTTCCCAAGTAACGAGCAAATGGTTTACGATAGCGGGGAAGATTTAAAAGCGAAACTGAAAGCCATCATCACACGGAATAAGTTCCGACGATAATCTTTTAAACCTTATACTAATAAACACCTTAAAATCAAGGTGTTTTTTTTGTTTTAAAATTATTTTGTAGTACATTTACTACTAATTCAAAACAATTTTTTATGAAAACAAAATTTTTACTCGTTGCCACATTGTTTCTGGGGATAGCGTTGCAGGCGCAGGAATTCTCCAAACCAAAGGAAATTAAACTTAAGGATTCCTTTACCAATCCCGTTGCTTCACCAGACGGAAAATATGTTTTACTGACCAAAGAACACAATCGCGGAGTGTATCTGTTAGACATGACGACCAAAAAAGTTACGCCCGTAGCTCCGGAAGAAGGAATCGGTTATGGTTATGCCTGGAATTCCGACAGTAAAACGTTCTATTTTAAAACAAAAAGTGAAAAAGAATATTTCTCCGATGCCAAAGTAAAAGCTTATACCATCGGTCAGAAAAAATCGAAAGACCTGGATTTAAATCATAATTTCCTTCCGGCTTACAAGGGTAAAACGGAAATCGTGGTACATACGAATCCGTCCACATTAAAAATTGAAGCAACCGATTTGAAAACTTCGAAAAGCTGGACCGTAACCAATGACGAAGGCCAATTCTACAACGCAATTCTTTCCAATAACGGAACAAAAGTAGCCGTTCATAAAGGCGCGGATATTTGGGTTTATGATGTTAACGGAACCGATAAAGGAAAATACGTCGGTACCGGATTAGTGACCGGATGGTCTAAAGACGACCGCTATCTTATCGGATTTTTAGACGAAAGCCATGACGGCCATTCCGTGGACAATTCCGAACTGTTACTGTTTGATGTTGAAAATTCACGAACTGTCAAACTTACGTCTACGGAAAATCAGATTGAAATGTTCCCGTCGCTGTACGGCAACAATCAGGTATTTTTTACGGATGAAAAAACCGGAAAACTCTATGTTTCAACTTTAAAATTCTAAGCCATGAAAAAAATTATCACACTGCTTTTTGCCCTTTTAGCCATGTTTACAGTAAATGCACAAATTGTAGTACTTGATCCGGGACACGGTTACGGTGCTACCACAAGCGATAATCCCGACGGAAGAACCGCCACCGAAATAGAAACCTCGTTAGAAGTAGGCTTAAGAACCCGAGCCTTAATCCAAAATTCCTGCGCTGCCTGGACCGTCCACATGACGCGGACCACCAATTTGAACAGTTGGATTTCCGTAACACAACGGGCCACCATGGCCAACAACTGGAACGCCGACCGATTATTGAGCATTCACTGTAACGCAGGCGGCGGAACCGGAACCGAAACATTCTATTGCACTGCTGATGACACCAACACAGCGCCGGATATTGCTTTCGCACAGAAAATCCAAAACGATATGACAACCAACGGAGCCTTGAACAACCGAAGATGCGTGGAAGACAACAGTTATTTGGGTTATCATTTGGGCGTTTTAAGATATTCGACTGCAACCGGATGCCTGAACGAACTTGGTTTTGTGGATTCTGCGGATGCTGCCAAACTGACGAGTTCTGCGTGGCGCGATACGTTTGCCCTTTCCTACTTCAACTCTTTAAAATCTAATTTAGGCGTTACCTGTTCGTCTCCGCTTCCGGGAGCTTTTACGTTCACCGCAACTCCGGAATGCAGCGGAACAACCAGCCAAATCCGACTGAACTGGACGGCTTCGGCCAACGCCACAGTCTATGATATTTACCGGAACGGTTCGCTTTATGCAAGCAATATCACCGGAACCCAATTCCTGAATACTTACATTACCGTCGGGACCAGTTACACCTACTCCATCAAAGCCAAAAATGCGACCGGAACCACGAATAATTCCAACGGAACTTTATCGGCTACCGCCATAACCTGTGCTCCGGGAGCCTTCACCCTAACAGCCACAGCAACGTGCAGCGGAAGTACCAGCGCCGTTAACCTGACCTGGACGGCTTCGGCTAATGCCACAAGCTACGATATTTACCGCAACGGCAATTTATACGCTTCCGATGTAACCGGAACCAGTTTTTTAAACACCTATCTGATTACGGCCGGAACGACGTACACCTATTCCATGAAAGCTAAAAACAGCGCCGGAACCTTGAATAATTCCAACGGAACACGATCGGTTACAGCGATTGGTTGTGCGGCTAAAATTTCAGAGGAAAATACAGCATCCGAAAACTTCACATTTACGGTTTATCCTAATCCGGCCCGTGATTTTGTATCGCTGGCTTTTAAAGGAATCATAGCCGAACATTTTGATATAACAGTAATGGATATAAACGGAAAAACGATTTTCACGGAAAAAATAACGACGGACAATCAAAACAAGACGATTGACATCAGCCGGTTTGCGAAAGGCATTTACCTTTTGAAAGCAACAATTGACGGTAAGGAATATTTCAGGAGAATCGTAAAACAATAAATAAAAAAATCCGGAGTTTAGGCTTCGGATTTTTCTATTGCATTCTTTTGAAAAGCCAAAACTTTTTCGGCCTGAAGCACATGTCTTTGGTTATGATAAATCACAAACCGGAAGGTATCGCCCAATTTGATGCGAATCCATTTCGCAATACTGATGCCGGTTTTTACTTTGTTCAGGTTTGCGCTTTGTGAATTTTCCAGCAATTCCAACATCTTATGCTGCTGAAGGATAAACGTATCGATAACCTTTCTGTTTAATGTGCTGCCTGACGGATTCATCTGCTTGAAGGTTTTCATCTTGTTCAATTTCGCTTTGGGCTGCATGCTCTTGGCAAAATAATCGCCTAATAAACCCGGACGGAACTCGGAATCCGGTGCGTCTGTAGCATTCTGCATCGATTTTTCTATTTCCGGAAGATAAAAATTTCCGTATCTGTTTAAGTGCTCCAGACATTCCAAAACACTCCAGCTTTCCGCATCGGTTCTCCAATTTAACGCTGTATCGGATAAAGTTTGAAGCTGTTGTGCAAAATCAATATGCTGATGCACTGAATTTTTTAGTCCCCAAATTAGATCTTTCGTTTTCATTATCTTTATTTTAGGCAAATTTCAGCATTAATCCGCAGTAAAAAATTGATTGAAATCAAGACTTTTTCAAACGCGACAATGTTTCAGGCGTCATGCGAAGATAATTAGCTATGTACTTATGCGGAATTTCCTGAAAAAGACGAGGGCTTCGTTTCAAAACTCTGGAATAGCGCTCGTTTACCGACGAAATAAGCAAATCTTTTTCGCGCTCCATTTGCTGTAACACTAAGTTTTCAAGGATGGCGTTCCACAGCTTCAGGTTCTCTTCACTTTCGTTGATAAATTCGAAAAAAACTTTCTTAGAGATGATTTTCACAGTTGTTTTCTTAATCGCCTGAATGTAAAAATCAGAAGGTTGTTCTGTCAGGAAAGAATCTAACGAAACAATCAAATCGTTCAGATAGCCAAACCGGATGATTTGTTCTTCGCCTTCTTGCTCAATAAAAATCCGGAGGCTTCCTTCTTCTATGAAATAAATGTTAGTATCAATGGTTCCGGCTACTTTCAGAAATTCATTCCGCTTCAGGACCAAATCCTTTTCAAACAGGTTGTGTGCTGTAAGTAATGCTAAAATTCCGGAAGGTTGCACTGCCATTTTAAAGATAGTTTTTCAAATCCTCTGCATCGATAGCACTGTGGGAAGCGTCATAAACCGCCTTACCATTTTTAATTACAATGAGTTGCGGCGACTGATGCACCACGCCAAATCGTTCGGCCACTTCATTGGATAAGGAACGGTATGCCAGCAAATCAAGAAAATAAAGTTCCATCTTCTCAAATTCGATATCAAACTGCTTCGCGAATTGATTCCAGGCCATACGGCTTACCGAACATCGGGTGCTGTGTTTAAAAATAGCCACAGGTTTTTCAAAAGAAATCTTTTCAATTTCATCCAACGGCGTTTCTTCCAGATACATCCAAAAGGACTTTGGCTGTTCCTCTTTATTCCTGTTATTTTCACCGAAAAGCGTAGTAAAAAACCCCATAATTTGTCGCGTTTTCAGACATTTTGTCCTAATTTTATACGGGAAATCAACCAAAATCAGTCATTTTGTCCTGATTTCTGCACTTGGAACACAAATTGTCTATTTGAATGCAAAGCTAAACAAAAACAACCACAGACAAACAACATTTAACGATATGAATTTAAACAATTTAACTATTAAATCGCAAGAGGCTTTGCAGCAGGCACAGCAAATTGCACAAGGTAACGGCCAGCAACAGCTGGAAAACGAACACATCTTTAAAGGTATTTTAGAGGTGGACGAAAACGTTGCGCCATTCATCTTAAAAAAACTGAATGTAAACGTAAACCTGTTCAAACAGATTCTGGACAGCACCATTCAGAGTTTCCCGAAAGTTTCGGGCGGCGATTTAATGCTTTCCCGTGAAGCCGGAACCGCGTTAAACGAAGCCAACATCATTGCTAAAAAAATGAACGACGAATACGTTTCGATTGAACATTTAATCTTAGCCATTTTTAAATCCAAAAGCAAAGTTGCGCAAATTTTAAAAGACCAAGGCGTAACCGAAAAAGGTCTGGAAGCCGCGATTGCCGAAATCCGCAAAGGAGAACGCGTAACCTCAGCCTCAGCCGAAGAAACGTACAATGCACTAAACAAATACGCCAAAAATTTAAACCAGTTGGCCAATGACGGCAAACTCGATCCGGTGATTGGCCGTGATGAGGAAATCCGCCGCGTGCTACAGATTTTATCCCGAAGAACTAAAAACAACCCGATGCTGATTGGAGAACCCGGTGTGGGTAAAACCGCCATTGCAGAAGGCTTAGCCCACAGAATCGTAGCCGGTGACGTTCCGGAAAACCTGAAAGACAAAGTTGTGTACTCTTTGGATATGGGAGCCTTAATTGCCGGAGCCAAATACAAAGGGGAATTCGAAGAGCGTTTGAAATCCGTAGTGAAAGAAGTAACTTCCGCGGAAGGCGACATCGTACTTTTCATTGACGAAATCCACACGTTGGTAGGTGCCGGAGGTGGCGAAGGTGCTATGGATGCAGCCAATATCTTAAAACCTGCTTTAGCACGAGGCGAATTAAGAGCCATCGGTGCCACCACTTTAGACGAGTATCAAAAATATTTCGAGAAAGACAAAGCCTTAGAGCGTCGTTTCCAGAAAGTTAACATCGATGAACCCGATACCGAAAGTGCGATTTCGATTTTACGCGGTATCAAAGAGAAATACGAAACACACCACAAAGTGCGCATCAAAGACGATGCAATTATTGCGGCTGTGGAATTGTCACAGCGTTACATCACCAATCGTTTCTTACCGGACAAAGCTATCGACTTGATGGACGAAGCCGCTTCCAAACTGCGCATGGAAATCAACTCCAAACCGGAAGAATTAGACGTTTTGGACCGTAAAATCATGCAATTGGAAATCGAAATCGAAGCGATTAAACGTGAAAACGACGAGAACAAACTGAAAATTTTAGGTTTAGATTTGGCGAACTTAAAAGAAGAGCGCAACGAAGTTTTCACCCGCTGGAAATCCGAAAAAGATCTGGTGGACAACATCCAAAACGTAAAACAGCAAATTGAAGATTTCAAAGCCGAAGCCGAACGTGCCGAACGCGACGGTGATTACGGAAAAGTAGCCGAAATCCGTTACGGAAAAATAAAAGAAGCTCAGGAAAAACTGGACGGTTTACAAAAACAGTTACAGGAAAACCAATCGGATAAATCGTTGATTAAAGAAGAAGTAACCCACGACGACATCGCCGAAGTAGTAGCCAAATGGACTGGAATTCCGGTAACCAAAATGCTGCAGAGCGAACGCGAAAAATTACTGAAACTCGAAGACGAATTGCACCACAGAGTAGTCGGCCAGGAAGAAGCGATTCAGGCCATCAGTGACGCTGTCCGCAGAAGCCGCGCCGGATTACAGGATGCTAAAAAACCTATCGGTTCCTTCCTGTTCTTAGGAACGACCGGAGTCGGAAAAACCGAATTGGCGAAAGCTCTAGCAGAATATTTATTCGACGATGAAAACGCGATGACCCGAATCGACATGAGCGAATATCAGGAACGTCACAGCGTAAGCCGTTTAGTAGGTGCGCCTCCGGGATATGTGGGCTATGATGAAGGCGGTCAGCTTACCGAAGCCGTGCGAAGAAAACCGTATTCCGTAGTGCTTTTGGACGAAATCGAAAAAGCGCATCCGGACACCTTCAACATCCTGTTACAGGTTTTGGACGAAGGACGTTTGACCGACAACAAAGGCCGTCTGGCGGATTTCAAAAACACGATCATCATCATGACCTCCAACATGGGAAGTCACATCATACAAGAGAAATTCGAAAATTTAAAAGGCGGTATCGAAGCGGCTACCGAAGCAGCCAAAACAGAAGTGTTGGGCTTGCTAAAACAAACCGTGCGTCCGGAATTCATCAACCGTATCGATGAAATCGTGATGTTCACGCCGCTAACAGACGAAAACATCCGCGAAATCGTTGGTTTACAGTTAAAAAGCGTCATCAAAATGCTGGCACAACAACACATTACGATGGATGCCACTCCCGAAGCCATTGCGTACTTATCCGAAAAAGGATACGATCCTACTTTTGGAGCAAGACCGGTAAAACGTGTGATTCAGCGTGAAGTTTTAAACCAGCTTTCCAAAGAAATTCTTGCCGGAAAAGTAACCACAGACAGTATCATCCTGTTAGACAGTTTCGACGGACAGTTAGTCTTTAGAAATCAAACACACAAAGAAGAGTAATAGTTTTTCATATTTTTTATTTTGGTTTTTTGGTTGTACCCGACTGGTTTTTAAAAGAATCAGTCGGGTATTTTTTTGGAGCGAATGGTCAGTGCGTTTTTGGATTCCCTATTCCTGCTGTCCGCTGTATTTTTTACACCTGTCTGGTGTAAAAAGATGTCGCTCCCATCAGGGCTAAACGGTAAAGGTCATACACAAAATCAGCTTCCAAATCCTGAAAATTGTGTCACTATTTTCAAAATAATTTGTAACTTTTTTAAGAATACTCCGTAAAAACAGTAAACAACCAAATTATGACCTTCCTGGAAAATTATGATTCTTTGCTCAAAGCGTTCTGGTATATCGCTTTGCCGGTAAGTCTGTTCTTTTTAATCCAAACCGTTGCTACTTTTATGGGATTGGGTGGAGCAGACACCGAAACCGATTTTGAGACCGAAACCCACGACGGTGATATGCCGTTCGAATTGTTCACCCTCCGAAACTTAATCAACTTTTTATTAGGATTCAGCTGGGGCGGCATTTCCTTGTACAACCTGATTGAAAACAAAGCCGTTTTAATTCTGGCTGCCATTTTAATCGGATTGTTCTTTGTGGCCGTTTTCTTCTTCATCATCAAACAATTGCTGAAACTGAGCGAAGACAACTCGTTTACCTACGAAAAAACCATTAACAAAACCGGAACCGTGTATTTAACCATTCCGGAAAGAAAATCAGGAACGGGAAAAGTGCAAATCAGTGTGGGCGGCAGTATTCATGAACTAGCGGCTTTAACCGAAAATGATAAAATCGAAACCGGAAGTGTGGTAAAAGTAATCCGCATTGAAAACCATAACCTGCTAATTGTTGAAAAAATTTAATTAACCAATATGACACAAATTATTATTATCGTTGTTTTTGTACTAGTTCTTTTTGTAACTATTACCGCCTTAATTTCACGCTACAAGCGATGTCCGTCCGACAAAATTTTAGTAATCTACGGTAAAACCGGCGGAACTTCCGCAAAATGTGTTCACGGTGGAGGTGCCTTCATCTGGCCGGTCATTCAGGATTATTCCTTTTTGGATTTAAAACCGATATCCATTGAAGCCAACCTGACCAACGCCCTTTCCAGACAAAACATCCGTGTTGATGTACCTTGTCGTTTTACCATTGCCATTTCTACCGACACAGAAAGTATGAACACGGCAGCGGAACGCTTATTGGGTTTAACTCCGGAACAGATTCAGGAACTGGCCAAAGATATTCTTTTCGGACAATTGCGTCTGGTAATTGCAACGATGACCATTGAAGAAATTAATTCCGACCGCGATAAATTCTTAGACAACATTTCCAAAAACGTGGACACGGAACTGAAAAAAATCGGTTTAAAACTAATCAACGTTAACGTAACCGATATTAAAGACGAATCCGGTTATATTGAAGCGTTAGGAAAAGAAGCGGCTGCAAAAGCCATCAACGAAGCTAAAATTTCTGTAGCCGAGCAGGAAAAAATCGGGGAAACCGGTAAAGCCGTTGCAGACCGAGAAAAAGACGTTCAGATCGCCGAAACGCACCGTGACCGTGATGTTAAAATCGCCATCACCAACAAAGACCGTGAAATCAGTATTGCTTCGGCATTTAAGGATGAAAGCATCGGTAAAGCAGAAGCGGAACGGGATACGCGTGTAAAAACTTCCGAAGCAAATGCTATTGCAATTCAGGGGGAAAACGAAGCGAAAATTGCCATTGCACAATCGGAGGCTGTCAGAAGGGAAAAAGAAGCCGAAGCCTTGCGTATCGCCTTAGCTTCCGAAAAAGTACAACAGGCAAAAGCTTTGGAAGAATCCTATGTGGCGGAACAAAAAGCAGAACAAGCCAGAGCTGAAAGAGAACGTTCTACCCAAAACGCAAACATCGTGGTACCGGCTGAAATCGCCAAACAAAAAGCAATCATCGACGCACAGGCCGAAGCGGAAAGAATCCGTGAGCAGGCAAAAGGTGAAGCCGATGCGATTTATGCCAAAATGGAAGCGGAAGCGAAAGGTTTATACGAAATCTTAACCAAACAGGCTGAAGGTTACAAAGAAGTGGTTTCTGCTGCCGGCGGTGATCCGACGAAAGCCTTCCAGTTGTTATTGATTGAGAAATTACCGGACTTGGTGAAAACCCAGGTGGAAGCCGTTAAAAACATCAAAATTGATAAAATTACCGTTTGGGATTCCGGAAATGGTGACAACGGAAACGGTTCTACGGCAAATTTTGTTTCCGGTATGATGAAAACCGTACCGCCTTTAAACGATTTGTTTAACATGGCCGGATTAAACCTTCCCACCTATCTGAAAGGAGAAGATACGGCAGATACTGTTGAAACCGCAGAAAGCGAAACTCCTGCTAAAGAATAATCAACAGTATAGCCCTGCTAATACTAAAAGAGTTGTCATCATTGGCAGCTCTTTTTTTATATGAATGATGTAAAAGTTCTTCTAATTTCAGGAATTTTCTATTTTTGACCACCAAACCAAAAACAAAAATGAAAGAATTCACCCTGAACGAGAAACTGAAACACCTGTTCTCTTTTCCTGTAATTGTCGCAGCCTTAGGTTATTTCGTGGATATTTACGACTTATTGCTGTTCGGTATTGTACGCCTTCCCAGTTTAAAAGATTTGAATCTGGATGTTGATACCGCGGGTACACTTATCCTAAACTATCAGATGACGGGATTGCTGCTTGGCGGGATTCTCTGGGGCATTTGGGGCGATAAAAAAGGGCGTCTTTCCGTACTTTTTGGTTCCATTTTAGTGTATTCGCTGGCTAATATTGCCTGCGGATTTTTACCACAAATGCCGGTTGAAGACAAAACAACGGTTTATGCCGTATTGCGCTTTATTGCCGGAATCGGATTGGCGGGAGAATTAGGCGCCGGAATTACTTTAGTATCGGAATCCCTGCCCAAACAGTTGCGCGCCATTGGTACGTCTATCGTGGCCGGTTTTGGGTTGCTGGGCGCTGTGGTTGCCCAGTTAACCGTTGAACTCGCCGGCGATTGGACCATTGCCTACTTCATCGGTGGCGGATTGGGAATTCTGCTTTTGTTCTTAAGGGTAAGCGTGGCGGAATCGGGAATTTACAACGAAATCAAAGATTCTGACAACATTCAAAAAGGCAATTTCTTTTCGTTTTTTACCAATTGGGATCGGTTTGTTAAGTATATGAAATGTATTGCCATTGGCTTACCAACCTGGTTTTGTATTGGAATTTTAGCCATGATGGCCAATCAGTTTGCTCCGGTTATGGGTATTTCTTCCATAGCGCCCGGCAAAGCGATTATGTGGGCTTATGTGGGGATTTCGATTGGGGATTTTGCCAGCGGTTTTATTTCACATTGGCTGCATTCCCGAAAGAAAGCGATTTTATACATGATGCTGTTTACCATTATCGGGGTGTTGTTACTGCTGTTTTCAGGAAAAATGTCTGAGAATATGTATTATTTTTATTGTGCCTGGTTAGGCTTAGGTACGGGTTATTGGGCGATGTTTGTAACGGTAGGCGCTGAACAATTCGGCACAAACATAAGAAGCACGGCAACCACTACCATTCCCAACATGGTTCGCGGTCTGGTTCCGGTAATGCTTTTGGCATTTGATTCTTTTAAACTTAATAGCGGAGTCATCCTTTCCGCAACCATCGTAGGGTTTATCGCTTTTGGATTAGGGATTTACGCCACACTAACCATCTCGGAAACGCACAACAAAGATTTGGATTTTACGGAATAAAAAAAGCTGCCAATCGGCAGCTTTTTAGCTTTATAGTATTAACCTTTAAGCAGTTGGCCTTTCGAATTGACCACTATTCTTTTGGTTTCTTTATCCTTTTTCAGTTTCAGATTGTACTGTTTTTTAACAATATCTCCGTCTTCCTGAGCATACAAATACTTGTCATTTACAATTTGCCATCCCGGAAATTCTTTATAAACTCCATAAATAACAGACATTGGCAATTTCACATTATCATACTTTTCTACCACTCTGGTAAGTTTTCCTTTTTCGTTATAGGTAGCAACTAAGGAACCGTCTTTAATTTTCATGGTTACCAGATAATTTTCATAGCCTTCGTAGTCTTTTCCTAAATCATAAGCAATAAAGGCATCCTGCAAGTTTTTGATTTTCTGATCTTTACTTTCATACTCAGGCAAATATACAGAGAAATCATCACCGGCTTTCTTAATTACAATTTCAGGCAAATTTCTTGATTCCATTGCCTCTTCCTCTTCAAAAATGTTTTTAGGGGCATCTTGGGCCATAGCCGTATACGACATTCCCAATACTAATAATAGTCTTGCAATTGATTTCATAATGTTCGGTTTTGATTAAATGATTAATGACGACTGTTCGGGAAAAACTTTGGATAAGGCTTACTATTACTTCCCCTTTTTGTTAGTATGACATTTTTCCCTGCATTCTCAAAGCATCAGAATGGGATTACCTTATGAAATTCAATGGATTATTTTACAAGTAGAGGTAGACGGAGGAGTTTTACTGTGATAAAGGTACTCTATTTGAAAACAGCAGTTTGTTAAAATTATCTACATAAAATGTTATAATTTTTTGGGTAATTTTAGCATTTGACAAATTCATAAAAAAAAAGCTATCAAATGACAGCTTTAAATTGTTTTATAAATTCTTTTGATGGGAATTACGACTCCCTGTTTTAAGATTATCCGTTCATCGGTAAGTCCCCAAATAGTAGTGTCTACCACTTTTTTAGATTTATCGTCTTCAAAATAAATTTTTATTTTTAAATGTTCCAGATTGCCTAACGCTAAAGCGCGATTCAAATCGTTTTGTCGCTGTAAAATTGCTTCTTTATCATCATCTAAAACATCATTTTCCGGAAACGACAAAGAGCTAATAAGCTCTTTATCAATTGTTTCATACATCGATTCCATAGTATTCATAATTAGTCTGTTAGTTTTTGGTCTTATAAATTTAATAATTTTTATAAAATAAACAGTATTTCAACTATTTTTTTAATGTATTCCTTTAATTCTTCTTAAAAGACTAACTTTACAAAAAAGATTACCATATGCTGATTTTCGATTTTTCAGACTTCCCAATACTGGAAACCAACCGATTACTGTTACGTCAAATCGTAAAAGAAGATGCCAGCGAAATGTTTGCCCTGCGCTCCAATCCGGAAATCATGAGGTACATTCCGCGTGAAATGCCAAAAAACATCGACGATGCCATAAATCACATCGAATACATGCAGGGACTTTTAGACAATAATGAATGTATCAACTGGGCCATTTGTTTAAAAGAAAACCCAAAACTAATCGGCAACATTGGTTATTTCAGAATGCAGCCGGAAAACCACCGGGCAGAAATCGGCTACATGCTCGCAACCGAATTTCACGGAAAAGGAATCATGCAGGAAGCCTTAACACGAATCATCGAATATGGTTTTCAAAACATGAAACTGCATTCCATAGAAGCCGTTACCGATCCCGAAAATTATCCATCCTGGAAACTGCTGGAGAAAAACGGTTTCATCCGCGAAGGGCATTTTAAACAGGATACTTATTGGCAGGGCGTATATCTGGACAGTTTTGTGTATTCGCTCTTAAACCCAAATGAAAATTAATTTTACCGATATGAAATTGAAATTTATTGTTACTCTGATTGTTATGTTTTTCACACAACTTGACAACGCTCAAAACCAACCGACCACTTTCTACCTGATTCGTCATGCGGAAAAGGCGGACAATTCCGCAAATCCTGAGTTATCAGAAGCCGGGTTAAAAAGAGCAGAAAACTGGAGTACAATTTTGTCTGACATCAAATTTGACGAAGTATACAGTACCAATTACAAGAGAACCATTTCCACCGGTACACCAACAGCCGAAAAGAATCATAAAACCATAAAAATTTACGATCACAAAACTTTTGATGCTTCCTCGTTCATCAAAGAAAATCTGCACAAAAATGTACTTGTTGTAGGCCACAGCAACACCATTCCGACTCTTGTAAACAAACTGACCGGAAAAACGGTTTACACGGATATTGACGAAACGGATTTCGGGAATCTTTATATAGTTATGGTTAACGGTGATTCGGTTAGCTGTCAGTTGTTGAAATTACCGTAAACAGGTATTGCTCCATCTTCATTTTGTTCTTACATTTGCTCCCTATGCAAAAAACAGTCAACATACTGAATAAAAGAGCCAAATTCGATTACGAAATACTCGAAAAATATACGGCCGGAATCGTTTTAACCGGAACGGAAATCAAATCAATCCGTCTGGGAAAAGCCGGTATTGCTGAAAGTTTTTGCGAATTCCACAACGGAGAACTGTTTGTAATCAACTCCCACATAGAAGAATACCTTTACGGAACGCATTACAACCACAAAGCGAAAAGCGAACGAAAATTACTTTTGAACAAAAAAGAGCTTAAAAGTCTGGAAAAAAGTCTTCAGAACAAAGGTTTGACCATCATTCCGCTGCGTCTATTCACTAACGAAAAAGGTTTGGCAAAACTGGACATCGCCTTATGCCGCGGAAAGAAAACCTTCGACAAACGCGAAACCATCAAAGACCGCGACAACAAGCGCGATCTGGACCGTATCAAAAAATCACATTAGTTTTTATCTTCCAGAAGCGGAACAAAACGGAAATCGCCAAATTCGTGTTTTTCAAACTGGGTTTCGTTTTTACGGATAAGCAGTGTCATCACCTGAACATCTTCCCCGACAGGAATCACCAGCCTTCCTCCTATTTTTAACTGTGCCATAAGCGGCTGCGGAATATACGGCGCACCGGCAGTTACAATAATACTGTCAAACGGAGCATAGGCCGGAAGTCCTTTGTAACCATCGCCAAAAGCCAGATGTTTCGGACGAATGTGCAGTTTCGGCAATAAAAGTGACGTCGTTTTAAACAATTCGTTTTGTCTTTCGATGGAATACACTTTCGCGCCCATCGTACATAAAACAGCCGTCTGATAACCGGAACCCGTACCGATTTCCAAAACCTTATCGTCTTTTTTCACCTGAAGCAATTCGGTTTGAAACGCAACGGTGTACGGTTGAGAAATAGTCTGTCCTGCACCAATCGGGAACGGTTTGTCCTGATAGGCAAAATCTTCAAAACTCGAATTCAGAAATAAGTGGCGCGGAATCTTTCTGATGGCTTCCAATACATTTTTATCGGTAATTCCTTTCTTCTCCAAAAGGCTTACCAACTGATTTCTAAGTCCTTGATGTTTGGCTAAATCTCTCACGTTTTCGGCTTGTTTGTTGCTGTAAAATTAGCAAAGAAATCGGCAATTTAAAATCAAAAAGGCAATTTTAACCGAATAACAAATGCTTTTCTGATTCGTTTTTCTTAATGGCTTCATGCTGCTGATTTTACAGCGGTAACAAACTTACTTTTTATTCTTCGTCCGTGTTTTTTAATTTCATCAATAAGGTGTAGGCACCTTTGTTCACAATCGTTTTTCCTTTAAGAATTTCGCTGTTTTTAATGGTAACAAAACCGTTTTCCTCAGTTCCTAAAGTTACTTCCTCCATTTTGTAGGTTTGTTTTTCTGTTTCTACAAACACAAAATTTTTGGCTTCAAAATTTACAATGCTTTGTTCCGGAAGTGAATTATCCAGCGAACTCACGGTTTCTATATCGGCATTCATGTACAAGCCCGGAAGCAATTCTTTTGAATATTGAGAAAAAGAACAATGGATTTCCGTTACCCCGTTTGTGGTAATGTCCCGGTTAATCAGCATAATTTTAGCCGGATATTTTTTCTCCGGATTGGCATTAGTGTAAGCGGTTACGGACTGACCTATTTTTAAGACATTCACATCGCTTTCATACACTTTCAGGTTCAGATGAATGTTTGACGGGTTAATCAGTTCAAACAAAATATCGGAAGGCGTAACGTACTTCCCGACGTTTACATTCACCTTGCTCACAAATCCGTTAATCGGGCTTAATACGGGAATACTCTTGGAAATTTTAGTAGCCGTAAGCGTATTTGGATTAATGTTGATGAGTTTCAGCTGTTCGCCTAACGCATGCATGGCCACCTGCTGGTTGTTCATCTCGGTTTGTGCCTGTTGCATGATTTTATCACTGGCGGCCTGACTTTCGTTCAAATCTTTCTGACGATTGTAATCCAGCAGCGCATAATTGTATTTCGATTTGGCCTGAAGATAATCCTGCTGCAACTTTACATACTCAGGATTTTCCATGGTCGCCAGAACTTGTCCTTTGGTAACCGGCATCCCTGGAAGCAGTTTGGTAGTTTTAAGATAACCGCCCAAAGGAACGCTCACTGAAATCATATTTTGCGGCGGAACATCAATTTTTCCGTTTAAATGCAGCACATTGGCCATGTTTTTTTCGGATAACTTGGTGAAGGTCAAGTCGGCGTTTTTGAATTGCGCATCGGTTAAAACCACGGTGTTTTCATCGGTTTCAGCCTGAAATTGAGGTTCCGTTTTAGGTTCGGATTTACAATTTATAAAAAGGAACGACAAGCTCAGCATGATGAAAATGCTGCGGTATCGGTTCACAAACGTTGGTCTATTTTTAACAGAAGAGAAACGATTCATCTGATTTTAATTTAAGTTAAGATAATTGATTTTCACGATACTTTCATTCAAAGCCCACACCGCATCGGCATAATTGTTCTGAACGCTTATCGCCTGATTCACAAGCAGTACAAAATCCAGGTAATTGATTTCACCGTTCACAAACTGCAGTTGCGCTATTTTAAGAATCGTATCGGCATTTTTCAGTCCGGTGGTCTGATAATAGGTTACAATTTCGAGATTGCTTTGGTAAGTGGCCAATAGTTTACTGCGCTCTGTTTGCAATGCTTGTTGCGTAGCCTGAAATTCCTGTTCGGCTACTTTTTCGGCGATTTTAGACGTTTGTACTCTTGCACGTTGCCCGAAAGTAAAAACAGGTAACGAAATCCCGGCCTGAACCGAATGAAAGCGCGTGTTGGTTGTATAATCAGTACCATCCGGGCCTACGCCTTTAAAACTTGTATTGTTGTAACCCAATAACAAGGACGGTAACAGTTTCGCGCGTTCCACTTTAGTCTGTTGCTCCGCAATCTTCTTTTGATGTTGGATTTGAAGCAAGTAGGGGTTTTGGGAAATATCATCCTTTACTTCCGTTAACGGCATAATTTGTTCCGAAGCATCCGGTACCAACTGCTTTTCGGTATTCAGCAACAACTGAAACTGAAGTGACGTCAAAGCCATTTCCTGTCGAAGCTGTTTCAGACGGATCATGATTTCACTTTTCTGATTTTCAGCGGTTACTTTCTCCAAAACATTGCTTTCTCCTTTTCGCAGGCGAAGCTCGGATTTGGTGTAAAAATTACTGTACAGTGTGTCCGCCTTTTGCAAAAGCTGCTCTTTCTGCTGCAAATAAACCAAGGTGTAAAACGCTTGGGTAACGGCTTTTTTAAGTTCAAATTCCTGTAATGAAACGCTCAGAACGCTCTGTTTCCACTCTTCAGTGTTAAGCTGTTTTTGTCTGCTGTAAAGTGTAGGCAAGGCAAAACTCTGGCTGATGCCGAATTTGGTGTCGTTGTAAACACTGTTGATTTGTCCGTAGTCTGCCGTCAGATTGGCTTGTGGCAAATCGGGTGCGGTTTTAATCATGGCTTTGGCGTAATCCGAACGCAGTTTTTCACTTTTCAGTTTGTGATTGTTCTCCAAAGCGGTTGTGATGGCGTCATTCAGACTGATTTTGGTTTGCGCAGTTGCAGTTGCACCGGTTAGCATCATCAGCATAAGAATAACAGGTATTTTTTTTCTGAAACTAATCATAGGTATTCCTTTTTCAAATTGAATAAATAAAAGCGGTAACACGAAAAGCGTTAAAAAGGTGGCTACCAACAAACCGCCGATTACCACTGTGGCCAAAGGTCGTTGTACTTCGGCACCGGCACCGTTGCTTAAGGCCATCGGTAAAAAGCCAAGAGATGCAACAAAAGCGGTCATCAGTACCGGTCGCAGTCTTTTTCGCGTACCGTCTACCACTACTCGGGTTATGTTGGTCATTCCGGATTTTTTGAGGCGGTTGAATTCGGCAATCAGTACAATTCCGTTTAATACCGAAACTCCGAAAAGGGCAATAAACCCGACACCGGCACTGATACTGAACGGCATACCGCGCAACGCTAAAAAGAAAATACCACCGATAGCAGACAACGGAATCGCTGTATAAATCAGTAAACTTTCCTTAATGGAATTAAAGGCAAAAAACAACAGGATGAAAATCAGCAATAAAGAAACCGGAACGGCGATTATCAAACGATCTTTCGCCTGATTGAGGTTTTCAAAGGAACCGCCATAAGTAATCGAATACCCTACAGGCAGCTTAATCTGATTTTCAACTTTTTGCTGTAATTCCTGAACGATACTCTGTACATCGCGGTCTTTTATGTTAAAACCAACAATGATTCTTCTTTGGGCATTTTCCCTTTGAATCTGGTTCGGACCGTCTTTAATATCCACACTAGCCAATTGCGACAACGGAATTTGCATTCCGGAAGCAGTAGGAATCAGCAATTGTCGGATATCGTTAAGGTTTTTTCGATTATCAGACTTAAGGCGAACCACCATATCGAAATGTTTTTCTCCTTCATACACCAATCCGGCCGTTTGGCCTGCGAAAGCGGTATTTACCACACGATTAACATCTGCAACAGACAAACCGTATTGCGCAACCATTGGTCGGTTGTACTGAATGATAACCTGAGGCATTCCGGTAACCGGTTCAATATAAAGGTTTTGCGCTCCTTCTACGGTATTAATGATTTTCCCGATTTTGGAAGCGGTAGCGGCAAGCGTATCAAGATGTTCTCCGAATACCTTGATGACCACATCCTGGCGCGCTCCGGTCATCAGTTCGTTGAAACGCATTTGCACCGGATACTGAAATCCTACAGTGATGCCGGGCACATCCTCTAAAGCCGTGCTCATTTTATCGGAAAGCTCCGGAAAGGTTTTGGCAGAAGTCCATTCTTTTTTGTCTTTCAGCACCACAACCATGTCGCTCGCATCCATCGGCATCGGATCGGTGGGTACTTCTCCGCTTCCGATTTTGGTTACCACTTTTTCCACTTCCGGAAAGCGGGTTTTCAGAATATGTGCTGCTTTTTGGGTACTCTCAATGGTTGTATTCAGGTTACTTCCGCTTAAAACCCTTGTCTCAACTGCAAAATCGCCTTCTTCCAATGAGGGAATGAACTCACCTCCCATCCGCGAAAGCGTAAAAATGGCCGCAATAAAAAGTGTCGCAACGGATATCAGTACAAACTTAGGCTGCTTTAAAATTCTAACCTGCAATTTTTGAAAAGATGCTTCCACTTTAGCCATGATGCGCTCGGAAAAATTTTGTTTATGGCTGACTTTTCGACTCAACACATAGGCACTCATCATCGGAATGTAAGTTAACGACAGTAAAAACGCACCTAACAAGGCAAAAGCTACGGTTTGTGCCATAGGTTTGAACATTTTTCCTTCGATTCCCTGTAACGATAAAATCGGAAGATAAACAATCAGAATGATTACCTGACCGAAGACCGCACTGTTCATCATGGTACTGGCCGAACCGATAACCGTGTTATCCATTTCTTTTTTAGACAGATTGGTCATTTTTTTGTACTTCGCATTGTGCGATAAATGATGCATGACCGATTCGACAATAATCACCCCGCCATCAATAATTAAACCGAAATCGAGCGCCCCGAGACTCATTAAATTCCCGCTTACGCCGAAAAGGTTCATCATACAAATCGCAAACAACATCGATAACGGAATCACGGAAGCCACAAGTAAGCCGGCACGAAGATTTCCTAAGAACAGTACCAAAACCAGCACTACAATTAAGGCTCCTTCCAGCAAATTGGTTTCTACGGTTCCGATGGCGTTGTTTACCATTTTGGTCCGGTCTAAGAACGGTTCAATCACTACGCCTTTGGGTAAGGTTTTCTGGATTTCCGCAATTCTTTCTTTTACATTTTTAATAACGTGATTGCTGTTTGCGCCTTTCAGCATCATTACAACGGCTCCGGCCACTTCACCGTCGTCATTATAGGTTAATGCACCGTATCGTGTGGCAAATCCGGTTTTCACTTCGGCTATATCTCTGATAAACAAAGGCGTACCGCTGTCTTTAGAAGGAATGGCAATGTTTTTAATATCTTCAATGCTGCCGATTAAGCCTTCACTCCGAATGTATAAAACGGTTGGTCCTTTTTCAATATAAGCGCCGCCTGTGTTCTGGTTATTAGCCTCCAAAGCGTCAAAAACATCGTTAATTGTAATACCGTGCGCACTTAATTTATCGGAATTGACGGCTATTTCAAACTGCTTTAATTTTCCTCCGAAACTGCTTACTTCGGCAACGCCTTTAACGCCAAGCAATTGTCGTCGTACAATCCAATCCTGAATGGTCCGTAATTCGGTTAAACTGAATTGTTTCTCGTACCCTTTTTCGGGACGCACCACGTATTGGTAAATTTCACCTAATCCTGTGGAAATCGGTCCTAATTCCGGAGCACCGATTCCTTTTGGAATCTGACTCTGAACCTGTTGCAGTCGTTCTGCCACTTGCTGACGTGCCCAATAAACATCTACATCGTCTTCAAAAACAATGGTTACCAATGACAAACCGAAGCGGGAAAAACTGCGGATTTGGGAAGTTCCGGCAATATTACTAACCGATTGCTCCACTGGAAAAGTAACCAGCCGTTCAATATCGTTGGCACCAAAAGAAGGCGCAACTGTGATAACCTGAACCTGATTGTTGGTAATATCAGGAACGGCATCAATCGGTAATTTTGTGGTTTGATATACGCCCAAAACAACTAGGGCAATAACCATCAAACCAATGATAAGTTTGTTCCTTACGGAAAACGCTATGATTTTGGTAAGCATAATGCTAATCTTATTTTAACTTTTAGAACTAAACAGGAACAGACATCCTAATGATGTTTATCCCCCTGAAAATCAAATAAAATCAGCAGGTTTTGGGCGGTTGCCAGATCGAGGAAAGATAAATAGAGGTATAAATAAAACCCGTATAAACAAGACTTTGCTTTTTACCGGCAGGTATATTTTTTACAGGCAGTTCAGATTCAACATCTGCAGCAGGGAAGAATGCTAAATCGGATGTGTTATGCGACAACACTTTAAACGGAAGTTGCATGTCCCGGTCTAAATCTTTGCCGTGGTGGCTGTTTTTGGAGTAATGCAAGCAAAGAAAATCCCAAAAGTTCATTTTCGGATTGTTTTTCTTATGCTCGGTAAAATGTTCTATCAACACCGGGAATTTCAGCAGTTCTCCTAACGGGGTAGTACCCAGAAGATACAAAGAAAGCAATGCTATAACTACTGATTTTTTCATCATTCAAATTTAAAAAGAATAATCATTCATTAAGCAAACTGAAGTAGTTTTTAAGCAAATTTTAATTGTCATTCCCAGAAATCTGCTGGAATTTGAAATTTTTTGAATATTAATTTCCATATTTTTGCCAGTGGACTTTTTTTAGAATAAATTTGAATTGCTGAAAATCTTTTACAACCCACACCTCTAAAACTTTTTGTGGGCTTACCGGAATTACAGCACTATTAATTTTATATACAACTGTTTTGAAAATCAGTATTTTATCCTAACCATATGAATCAACCACTAAAAGTAGGCGTTTTAGGTGCCGGTCACCTTGGAAAAATACATTTACGATTACTGCAACAATCTGAAAAATTTGAATTAGTAGGTTTTTACGATGAAAATCAGGAATACGCCGAAAAAATAGCTACCGAATTTGGGTACAAACATTTCGACACCATTGCCAAATTAATTCACGCGGTGGATGTAGTCGATATTGTAACCCCTACACTTTCCCACTACAAATGTGCCAGAGTTGCCATTAAATCCGGAAAACACGTTTTTATTGAAAAACCAATTTCCACAACTGTTGAAGAAGCCGAAGAAATCATCGCTTTAGCCAAAGAATACAACGTTAAAGGTCAAGTGGGTCATGTGGAGCGTTTTAATCCGGCGTTTAAGGCAGTAAAACATAAAATCGAAAATCCGATGTTTATTGAAACGCACCGTTTAGCAGAATTCAACCCGCGCGGTACCGACGTTCCAGTGGTTCTGGATTTGATGATTCACGATATTGATGCCATTTTGAGCGTGGTCAATTCCAAAGTGAAAAGCGTTAATGCCAGCGGTGTTGCGGTTATCAGTGATTCTCCGGATATTTCCAACGCGAGAATCGAATTTGAAAACGGTTGTGTGGCCAACATCACTTCGAGCCGTATTTCGATGAAAAACATGCGTAAATCGCGTTTCTTTCAGAAAGATGCCTACATCTCGGTAGATTATCTGGATAAAGTCTGTGAAGTCGTGAAAATGAAAGATGCTCCTGAAGTACCGGGCGATTTCGACATGATTTTACAGAATGCGGAAGGCGTGAAAAAACAAATCTATTATGATAATCCAACGGTAGAACCCAACAACGCCATTTTAGACGAACTGGAATCTTTTGCCGATGCCATCCACAACAACACCACTCCGGTAGTAACGTTGGAACAGGCTACGGAAGCTTTGCGTGTGGCGTATCAGATAATTGATTCTATGGAAAAGAAGTAACTCATAACTTATAATTTATAACTCAAATAATGAAAAACATAGCTGTAATCGGATCAGGAACCATGGGTAACGGAATTGCCCACACCTTTGCACAATCAGGTTTCACCGTAAAATTAATTGATATTTCAGAAAAAGCCCTGGAAAAAGGAATGGCAACCATCGCCGCAAACCTTGACCGTATGGTGGCAAAAGGAACGATTTCCGAAGAAGACAAACACAAAACCATCGGCAACATCATTACTTATACCGATGTAAAAGACGGCGTTGTAGGCTGTGATTTAGTAGTGGAAGCCGCTACGGAAAACGTAACTCTAAAACTGAACATCTTCAAACAGTTAAGCGAGATTTGTGATCATAACGTAATTTTAGCGACAAACACCTCTTCAATTTCAATTACACAGATTGCAGCACAGGTGGTTCATCCGGAACGCGTTATCGGAATGCACTTCATGAATCCGGTGCCGATTATGAAATTGGTGGAAATCATTCGCGGATACAACACTTCCGACGAAGTAACCAAAATCATCATGGATTTATCGGTGAAATTAGGCAAAACACCAACCGAAGTAAACGATTACCCAGGTTTCGTAGCCAACCGAATCCTAATGCCGATGATTAACGAATCCATCGAAACTTTATATAATGGCGTTGCCGGTGTTGAAGAAATCGACACGGTTATGAAATTAGGTATGGCACACCCGATGGGGCCACTTCAGTTAGCTGATTTTATTGGTCTTGACGTATGTTTATCCATCCTAAACGTAATGTACGACGGTTTCAAAAATCCTAAATATGCACCATGTCCGCTATTAGTAAATATGGTAATGGCAGGAAAATTAGGCGTGAAATCCGGAGAAGGTTTTTACGACTACTCGGAAAGCAAAAAAGCAGAGAAAGTTTCGAAACAATTTGTATAAAAGCTAAAAGGGACAAGGGATAAGTTACAAGAAACCGTTACTTTTTCCCTTATCCCTTGTCCCTTGTCCCTTTTTTGTTTTTTCTTATCCCTTATCCCTCAAAGAAATGGCTCAAATCATTCCATTCAAAGCAGTACGACCAACGGCCGACAAAGTAAGCCTGGTAACTTCGCGTTCCTACGACGATTATGGAGCGACGGAACTGGCTGCTTATCTGGAGTTTAACCCGTTTTCGTTTTTGCATATCCTGAATCCGGCGTATGTAAACCAGCAGAAAATAGGGTTTGAAAAGCGATTTAAAGCGGTTCAGCATAAATATCAGGATTTCAAAAAAGACGGCATTCTCATTCAGGAAGACAAAGCGGTGTTTTATCTATATGAAATTCAGTCAAAAAGCCATACGTTTACGGGAATTTTAGCGGGAACTTCGGTGGAAGATTATCAGAACAATGTCATCAAAAAACACGAAGATACGTTGCAGTACCGTGTGGAATTGTTCAAAGATTACCTGCATCAGACGGGTTTTAACACCGAACCGGTTTTGATTACCTACAAGGACGATTCGGATTTAACTCACTGGATTACAGCCAAAAAGAAAGATCATCCGATTTACGAATTTTCCACTACAAACAAAGAAAAACACATTCTCTGGAAAATTGAAGGTGATGCAGAAATCGCATGGTTGCAACAAAAATTTCAGGAGATTGGCGATTTGTATATTGCGGACGGCCATCACCGTTCGGCTTCCTCGGAATTGTTGTATGAAGAAGATAAACATTCGGGCAACGAAAATCTGAATTATTTCATGAGTTTCCTGATTGCGGATTCCAATGTGAAAATTTACGAGTACAATCGCATTATCAGTGATTTAAACGGACATTCCAAAGAAGATTTCATCAGAAAAGTGGCCGAGAATTTCGTCATCAAAACCAAAAAACAGGAATTGTGGAAACCAAAGCACAAGTTTGAATTCGGGATGTATTTTGATGGGGAATTTTATGCGTTGCGCTTGAAAGAAGAAAAATTCCATTTCGATAATGTTCTGTCTAAATTAGATGCACAAATTCTGTATGACACCGTTTTAAAACCGATTTTAGGCATTGAAGATTTGCGCACCGATGACCGAATCGCTTACATTCCTGGAACAAAATCCATCACATCGATAAAAGAATTGGTGGATAATGGGGAATACGAAGTCGGCTTTATGCTCTACCCTATTGATATTAAGGAAATTAAAGCTATTGCTGATGAAAATTTAATCATGCCGCCAAAGAGTACTTATATCGAACCGAAATTTCGCAGTGGTTTGGTGGTGTATGAGTTGTGATAGATTGTTAGATTGATTACGGCTGAAAACTGTGACTGTGACTGAAAACTCCAAAAATATGTCCATAACACAAAACCTTCAATATATAAAATCCACGCTTCCTGAGCATGTAACCTTGGTAGCCGTTTCCAAAACCAAACCCGTTAGTGATTTGATGGAAGCCTACGATGCCGGTCAGCGCGTTTTTGGTGAAAATTATGTTCAGGAATTAGTGGACAAACAACCGCAATTGCCAAACGATGTGGAATGGCATTTCATCGGACACTTGCAAAGCAACAAAGTAAAATATATCGCGCCTTTTGTAAGTTTGATTCACGGGGTGGACAGTTTGAAATTGTTGCAGGAAATCAACAAACAGGCCCTGAAAAACAATCGGGTAATTGACTGTTTGCTTCAGATATATATCGCCGAGGAAGAAAGCAAATTCGGTTTAGATGAAAAAGAACTGAACGAAATTTTATCTTCCGATGAACTGAAAAACCTGAATAACATAAAAGTCGTTGGTTTAATGGGTATGTCTACTTTCACGGACAATCAGGCACAAGTGAAAAAAGAATTCCAAAACCTGAAAGCTGTTTTCGACAAATACAAAACCCTGAAAACTGAAAACTGCGACCTGAAAACCCTCTCCATGGGAATGTCCGGCGATTATGAGCTCGCAATTGACTGCGGAAGCACCATGGTTCGGATCGGAAGTAGTATCTTTGGCTCAAGATAAACCAAACCGCAAAGTACACTAAGAAATTGCGCTATGTACGCTAAGATTTTTTTGCGACCTTTGCGAAAACCTTGCGCTCATAGCGGTTAAAAAAATAAATTATTTACGCAATTCTCGACATAGAAACCACCGGAGGCCAATACAACGAAGAAGGTATTACGGAAATCGCCATCTATAAATTTGACGGCCACGAGGTTGTGGACCAGTTTATCAGTTTGGTGAATCCTGAAATTCCGATTCAGCCGTTTGTGGTGAAATTAACCGGAATTAACAATGCAATGTTGCGTTCGGCACCTAAATTTTATGAAATAGCCAAGCGTATTGTTGAGATTACAGAAGGCTGCATCATTGTAGCACACAATGCTTCTTTTGACTACAGAATCCTGCAAACCGAATTCCGACGCTTAGGTTTCGACTTCATAAAACCAACGCTTTGTACCGTGGAACTTTCCAAGAAATTGTTACCAGGACATCAGTCTTATAGTTTGGGAAAACTGGTACGCGCGTTAGGCATTCCGATGGCAGACAGACACAGAGCTTCCGGAGATGCCATGGCAACGGTTAAACTGTTCAAAATGCTGCTTTCCAAAGATTTGGAGAAGGAAATCGTGAAAAGTTATGTGAAAACCGAAATCAAAACAGGAATTTCGCCTAAACTGATGGATATTATTGACGGAATTCCGTCCAAAACCGGTATTTATTACATTCATCGGGAAGACGGAACGATTATCTACATCGGCAAAAGCAACAACATCAAAAAGCGTGTCAATCAGCATTTTACGGGTACTTCGCGTAAAGCTAAAAAAATACAAAATGAAGTTTTCGCGGTAACTTACGAAGAAACCGGCAGCGAGTTAATTGCCCTTTTAAAAGAAAGCGAGGAAATCAAAATAAACAAGCCAATTTACAACCGTTCGCAGCGGAAAACCATTTTTCCGTATGCATTGTATGCCGAGAAAGACAAAGACGGTTATCTGGCGTTAAAACTTCATAAAACCGACGGCCGTAAAAAGGAGATTACATCGTTTGCAACACTTCAGGAAGGAAAAGCTTTGCTTCATAAAATTACGGAAGAACATCAGTTTTGCCAGAAAATCAATGGTTTGTACAATACCAAAAAAGAGTGTTTTCAATACGATCTGAAGCAGTGTCTGGGTGCCTGTATCGGAAAAGAAGCTCCGGAAGACTACAACAAACGCGTTACTTATTTCCTGGAAAACAATCAGTTGCACAACCAAAGCATGGTCATTATCGACCGTGGCAGAAGCATCGACGAACGCAGCGCGGTTTTGGTGGAAAACGGCGTTTACAAAGGCTATTGTTTCTACGATTTAAATTATCAGATTAACAACATCGAAATTTTGAAAAACATCATCATTCCGATGCAGAACAACCGCGATTCCCGAAACATTATCCAGAATTACATCCGTAAGAAAAAAGTTCATAAAATCGTAAAGTTTTAAGTAAATTTGAATAATTCCGCATCAAATGAGAGCACTTAAAAGCAAATACGATATACTGCGCCAGAAAATTTACATTGTCATTTACGGTTCGAATACCTTTGCAGGCAAACTGTTCGATTTAACGTTACTGGGCGTTATTCTGTTGAGCGTACTTTTGGTGATGCTGGAATCTGTGCAACAACTCGATGCCAAGTACCATACCTTTCTTATAGTGTCGGAATGGATTATCACCGTGACGTTTACTTTGGAATACATCCTTCGGATTATCTGCAACAGGAAACCGCTCAATTATATTTTCAGTTTTTACGGCATTGTCGATTTTATTTCGATTTTACCAATGTACCTGTCGTTTTTCATACCGGGTTCCCGTATGTTGTCAGTTATCAGAGCCTTACGTTTGCTTCGTTTGTTCGGAATTCTGGATTTGGTGCATTTTACCGGACAAGAATCCCAACTGAAATTAGCGATTAAAGCCAGTCGGACCAAAATCATCGTATTCGTGTATTTTGTACTCATTGTGTCGATTTTACTGGGTGCGATAATGTATGTGGTGGAAGGAAAAGAAAGTGGTTTCACGAGCATACCGGTAAGCATTTACTGGTGTATAGTTACTTTAACTACAGTTGGCTACGGAGATATTGCGCCGGCTACCACACTGGGCCAAATTATAGCATCCTGCATCATGATTATGGGTTACGGTATTATCGCGGTTCCAACGGGAATTGTGACTGCGGAATTTGCAAACGCCAAGCGAAATCAGTCGAAAGACGATTCTTCGAGAACCTGCCCGTCCTGTACTTCTATAATTTATAACGAAGAAGCCCGCTTTTGCCATCATTGCGGTGAAAAATTAACGAATGACTAATTACCTGATTACCATCATCGGACCAACTGCCATCGGAAAAACCGCTTTGAGCATAAAACTGGCGCAACATTTTGGTTGTGAGATTCTTTCGTGCGACAGCCGTCAGTTTTTTAAGGAAATGAAAATTGGTACAGCGGTTCCTAATGCTGATGAATTGGCAGCGGCGAAACATCATTTCATTCAGCATATTTCGGTTTTTGACAATTATTCGGTGGGCGATTTTGAAACCGATGCAATAGCCAAATTAGATGAACTTTTCAAAGAAAATAACGTTCAGATTATGGTGGGCGGCTCCGGTTTGTATGTGGATGCCGTTTTGAAAGGCTTTGATGATTTTCCGGATATTGAGGCTTCGGTTCGTGAAGAAATCAATACCAAATACGATACATTAGGACTTGAGTATCTGCAAAATATACTGAAAGAGCTGGATTCGGAATATTACAACAAACTGCTTTCCGAAAACCAGCAAACCCTTCAAAACCCGCAGCGTATGAAACGTTTTGCGGAAGTTTGTCTCGGCACCGGAAAACCCTATTCGTCCTTCATCGGCAAAAGAAAAAACCAGCGCAACTTCACGCCCATTATCATCGGTTTGGAAGCCGATCGTGAAAAAATGTACGAACGCATCAACCTCCGCGTCGATATGATGCTGAAAGAAGGTTTACTGGAAGAAGCAAAATCGCTATATCCGAACAAACAGCTAAACGCCTTACAGACTGTTGGTTATCGCGAATTATTCGATTATTTTGACGGAAAAACGACTCTGGATTTTGCTGTGGAAGAAATTAAGAAAAACACGAGACGCTTTGCCAAACGTCAGATCACCTGGTTCAAACGAACGGAAAATGCAAAATGGTTTGATTATCAGACGGACGTTTCGGAAATCATTACCTTTGTGGAAACAAGAATAGAAGAGAAAAAAGGGATAAGGGATAAGGAATAAGACGCCTTTCTTTTCACTTTTCACTTTTCACTTTTCACTTTTCACTCATAACTCATTCAAAATGCCTATCTCACCTAATTTCACCTCCATATATTCACACGAATGGGAAATCAACTTTACCCAATGTGCGCCGAATGGCTATCTGAAATATGTGGATTTGTGCAATTTGCTGCAACTTACCGCAGCGGAACATTCTATTTTGGGCGGGTTGAGTTTTAATGACATGCAGGATCATCATCAGGCTTGGGTATTGAGCAGAATCCGTATAGAAATTGATGCCTTACCGAAATGGCAGGACAAAGTAATCGTAAAAACCTGGATTGAAAGCTTAGAAGGCAATAAATCCATCCGTAATATTGAAATGTATCTTGACGATAAAAAAATTGTCGGAGCCACAACTTTTTGGGCAGTTTTCAACACGCAACTGCGAAAATCGGAACCGTTGGCTTTACCGCATGAGCATTTTGAAAAATTTCCGGAGCATCATGCCACTTCCAAAGGGTTTTCGCGTATCAATCTGCTTCAGGACGCGGCTAAAATTAGCGAACGTACGGTGGTTTTATCTGATTTGGATATTGTAAATCATGTGAACAATACCAAATATCTGGAATGGTGTTTGGATAGTTTGCACCCGAAATCCGTTTTAAAAAAAGAGATTAAAGCCATGGAAATGAACTTTTTGCGGGAACTTAATTTGTTCGATGATGTTGAATTACACGCCAGTGAAAATAAAGATTTCTTCACCATCACCAAAGAAGGCAAAGTGTGTTTTGCTTTAGCGCTTGAAAAATAAAAAAGCCCTGATTACTCAGAGCTTCTTAACCAATAATTATAATCTTAACTTATTTATTCTGCAGCTTTACCTTTAACTACCAAACGGAAGCCCTCGCCATGAATATTCAGAATTTCGACGTCTTCGTCTTGTTTTAAATATTTTCGCAATTTGGCAATGTACACGTCCATACTTCTGGAAGTAAAGTAGTTGTCATCTCTCCAGATTTTGGTTAACGCCAATTCACGCGGCATCAAATCGTTTTCGTGCAACGCCAGCATTTTAAGCAATTCGTTTTCTTTTGGTGATAATTTGATTGGTTCTTCACCCGGATACGTTAGGAAACGCAATTTGGAGTTCAGATGGAATTTCCCTATTTCGAATTCGAATTTGGTTGTATCTGTTTTGGTTTCCGAAGCTTTTCGCATGATAATCGCTTTGATTTTCATCAGCAACACCTCAGAATCAAATGGTTTGTTCAGATAATCGTCTGCTCCTACTTTATATCCTTTCAGCACGTCTTCTTTCATGGATTTCGCAGTCAGGAAAATAATCGGCACTTCTTTGTTTTTATCACGGATTTCTCTTGCCAAAGTATAACCGTCTTTGTAAGGCATCATCACGTCAAGAATGCACAAATCGAAATTGTCTTTCTTGAATTTTTCGAAACCTTCCATTCCGTTTTTAGCCAGAGTAACGTCGAAATCGTTAATGGTTAAATAATCTTTCAGCACCGCCCCGAAATTCGGATCGTCTTCTACCAATAGGATTTTTTTGTTAATTGTATCCATATTCTTAATTTATTAAAGGCATTTTCACGGTGAAGGTACTGCCCTTCCCCTTTTCACTTTCTACAAAAATCTGACCGTTATGGTCTTCTACAATTCGCTTAACGTAAGCCAAACCTAAACCGTGGCCTTTCACGTTATGCAAATCGCCGGTGTGCTCGCGATAGAATTTTTCAAAAATTCTCTTTTGCGCCACTTTACTCATTCCGGCACCCTGATCTTTCACCTTTATAAGGACGAAGTCTTTTACATTTTCTGTAGACACTTCAATTACAGGGGCTTCCGGTGAATATTTCACGGCATTGTCCAATATATTTACAATTACATTTGTAAAATGAACGTCATTCAATAATATCGTGGTTCGTTTGGCGGCTAAATTCGTCCTGATGACACCACCGCGGTCTTCCACAATAAGGTTTACGTGTTCGATAGCATCTTCCACTATATCGTGAACATCGGTTGGTTCCTTACTGATTTCCAACTCTTTTCTCTCCAGTTTCGAAATGCGCAATACATTCTCTACCTGAGCGTGCATGCGTTTGTTCTCGTCCCGAATCATTTGGAGGTAACGCTGAATTTTTTCTTTATCTTCTATAATCTTCGGATTCTTTATCGCATCTAACGCTAAGTTTATCGTCGCAATAGGCGTTTTAAACTCGTGGGTCATATTGTTGATGAAATCCGTTTTGATTTCTGATATCTGTTTCTGCTTGATTAACTGATGTAAAGCACTGAAATAGGCCACAATAATCACCAGCGTAAAGAGTAACGATAAGGAAGTGATTCCCACTAAGGACGAAAATAAAAACTTTCCTTTCTGCGGAAAACTCACCAGCAACTGAAAGCGGGATTCGTTGTCGTTATCGGTAAAAACAGGAATTTCATACGTTGAATTTTTATCGTAATTGAAATTTTCCGATTTCACTTTGGTAGCCAGACCGTTACTGTAAATGGCAAATTCAAAAGGGGTTTTTACACCATATTCCCTGAGTTCGTTTTCAAGCATGGCCCGCAAACGTTCTACCGATATCCGCTCCTGAATAGACTTTAATGCAATGATGTCTTTGAAATAAATCTCAAATTGTGCTTTATCCAGAATGTCCAGCGTTCCTGATTTTTCTATGGTTACATCGGGTGCTGTGGTTTTCTGAAGGCCGGAATTGTCAATCATTTTTCCGTTGTAAATCTCAGTTTTTCGTTTGGCGACGAAATTCTTAAGTGTTACAGAATCAGCGTTTTTATCAAAGAACGAACGGTTTAAATTGTAATCTTCCTGAATGATGGTATTCGAATAAATGATTTGCTCATTGGTTCTCGGATTGCGCTCCACATAGAAGTATTCTTTCAACTCGCTTTGTTTGGGCGCTTTCCCAATACTGTCTTTCAGCTTATTGTACTTGCGATAGAATTCAAACGCTTCCTGTTGCTGCAATTTATTGGCTACGTTACCAATTACCTGCTTCACGTGATATTTGAATTGTTCTTCGTTATTCTGATAAGACGTATTAATCCAATACAACTGAACCAGAATAATTCCCAAAAGGGACAAACTCATCAAAACAACAAGTATTCGGAATCGCGTTTTATTCATCAAATCAAAATTAACATTTTAACATTTATGCCTTAAAAACATTAACCAAAGATTAACATCTGCTTAAGTTTTTACATTTTATTCAATTCTTTAAGTATTTCTTCAGTTTTTTTTATAGCCGTTTCTAAATCAATATTTTGGATTACATAATCGCTTAACGGAATTTTCTTTTCGTCACTCCATTGATTTTTCATCCGCTCCAAAACCTGTCCCTTACTTACCTTGTCACGCTTCATTACCCGGTCTATTTTTACGTCTTCGGGTGCCGTTACCAATATAATTTTATCACAGTCTTTAAAAGTTCCGCTCTCAAACAATATAGCGGCTTCTTTGATTACGAAAGGCCTGTCTTTATATTTTTCAACCCAATCCGTAAAATGTTTTCTAACCTCCGGATGAACAATGCTGTTGAGTTTTTTAAGCTGTTCCGGCGACGAAAAAACCAATTCGGCTATCTTTTTACGGTTGAGCTGGTTGTTTTCGATGATGTTTTCATCAAAAACCGTCTGAACTTTTTTAATCACTTCAGGGGTGTTCATTAGCTTTTTCGCCTCTTCATCTGCAATATAAACCGGAATGCCACGCTTTTTAAAATATGCGGCAATTGTCGATTTTCCACTGCCTATTCCGCCTGTAAGTCCTATAATTTTGGTCATTCCTTATTTTTTAAAAAACAATTCCGGAAAAGCTGCTTCCGGTTTTTGTTTTAACATTCGTACTTTAATAAAAGACGACAGAAAACCGATTCCGTAACCTAAAAACTGAAAAAACGCTGCAAATACGCTTAAAAATCCAATCCATAAACTCATGGTTTCAGTCGAAGCAATCCAGAAAAGGATCAGAAAATAAGCCACTAACACTTTAACCGGAATGGTAAATCCAAACAGATACAACAAAGCGGAAACCACCATACCCAACAAAAACAAACTTGGTGCCCAAAATGTTATTTTACTGTATTTAGGATACCAAGAATCTAATATAGGTCTTGCTTTTCCGAACTTATTTACCTGTTTGTAAAACTTATTAAAATCGATTCTTCGCTTATGAAACACATAGCAGTCTGAGAATAATTTGGTTTTATAGCCTAATTGCCACAAACGAATCGCCAAATCGGGATCTTCTCCGGGATGGATATTCCCGAATCCTCCGGAGACTTCAAAAGCTTTTTTAGAGAGCCCCATATTAAAACTTCTGGGCTGAAATTTTCCGATTTTCTCGGTGCCGCCACGTACACCCCCAGTTGTTAAAAATGAGGTCATGGTAAAGTTTATGGCTTTCTGAACCGATGAAAAAGAGTCGTGTGCATTATCCGGCCCACCGAAACAATCCACGTAATCAGCTTTCAGGTTTTTATCCACCGAAGCCAGATAGTGTTCCGGAAGGATGCAATCAGAATCTAAAATCAAAAAATAGCTTCCCATGGCATGCTTCATCCCGAAATTCCGCGAATCTCCGGGTCCTGAATTGGGTTTACTGAAATACGAAATAAACAACTTTCCCTCATATTTTTTTACTACCTCATGACAAGGAACCGTCGAGCCGTCTTCGACAATAACGACTTCAAAATCTTCATGATAGTTTTGCTGTGAAAGGCTTTTTAAGAGCTCTTCCACTTCATCGGGTCTGTTAAAAACCGGTACTATAAACGAAAAATACATAGCAACAAAACATTTTAACAAAGATACTCTTTATAAAAATAAAAAAGCCACCAAATTGGTGGCTTTTAAAAGAATATTATGCAGAATTATTGTTTCACTACTTTGATTGATTTTGTCAATCCGTCTGCTGTAACTTTAACCATGTAGTTTCCTGAAGGTAAATTACTTATATCAACCTGTACCTGATTGGCACTCAATTTTTCAGTTAAAACTCTCTGTCCTAACATATTGAATACTTCTACGGAAGATATTTCAGAAGAATACGATAAGTTTAATACGTTTGTTACCGGGTTTGGATAGGCTTTGAATGCTGTCATATCGAAAGAACCAGCGCTTAATGACGCGTCGTAGGCTGAAATTCTGAACGTTCCTTCAGTTCCTCCACCATATTCCCATGTATTAATATAAAGTACTTCACCTGGAGTTCTGCCTGTTAAAGCAATCATTGAGAAATTTCCGTCTGCACTGTCATCGTCGTCACACTCGACCAATGTTAAACTGCCACAAGTTCCACTGTAAACTGCTAAACCTGTATCTGTAATCGGGCTTCCTGCATTGCTGTTTGTTTCTATTGTAATATTTCCGGAAGCCGGAACTGTCACAGTATACCATACATCTCCTCCTGAAAAAGAAGCACATCCAGGTGCCGGTGGATTTGAGTTCGTTGCGGCAACATTCGTTCCCACTACAGCATTTGTATTAAATACTCCACCTGGAATTAACACAACCGCACTTGCACAATCATCATTAGCCGGTGGCAAAGCATTTGTGGTAAAAGTGAATGGCCCCGTCCATAAACTTGTCCCGTTTCCGGCGCAATCAGCCTGAACATAGAATTCGTAAGTTGTGGAAGGCAATAAAGTCCCGGTAATATTTAATGGATTCGTTACACCTGGGTTAGATCCTGTACCAACAGGAGCTCCACCTCCAGCAGTGGTTAAATGTACATTCCATAAGTTTTCGGCACAACCAATATTCCATGTTAAAGATGCTGAATCTGTTGTAATAGCATTTGCCGCTAACATTGATGGCTGAGGACAAGCTACTGCAGCAGAAATTGTAACGTTATAATCTTCGGTTTCACCATATCCGTAAGAGTCACATGGATCAATATTAATACCTGTGGTATTCCAAACATCTCTAACGCGCATTCTGTGTGTTCCTAAAGCCGGATTACAGGCAACAACAATTTGGAATGTTGCAGTACCATTAGCAGCAATTGATCCCGTTGTATATCCAACTCTTTCAGAGGTATCGAAAGTACCGTCATCATTATAATCAATCCAAACGGCTACATTTTGACCGCCATAAGAACCTACGGTAACAGAAACAGTATACGTATTACCCGCCTGTAAAGTAGCTGTATAATTTGGCATTCCTGTAAAATACGTAAAAGCTGGGTTAACAGGATCTGCACCAGTGTTGTTAGACAAAGTAGTTCCTATGATTTCAATGTTTGAAATTAAATCACCATCCGTTTTCCCTGTTGTATAAATCGGATCACAGTAACAAACCACACAAGTTGTAAAACTTGATGCGTTACAACCAACAGCATCACCAATTACGTTATAAGGGATAACTGTAACGTAGTAGGTACCGCCAGGTGTTAATGCTCCTAAATCATAAGTTAAAACATTACCAACATCTGTCATATTTAGTATGTCTGTCCCTCCAGGAGTAGTTCCTACATTTAATTTGTATCCGGATGCCCCTGCCGCAGATGACCAGAAAATAACACCAGAATTAACTCCGGTAGCACCATTTCCGGGATTAGACAATATCGTACATGGAGGTACTGTTGTTGGCGTATAGGTCACTTCCACATCAATGGTCATTGTGATAAAATCCGGCCAATCATCATCATCATGTGATGTAATGGTCAGGGAGGTAAAACCTGTAATGTTTGTGTTTTCAAAGTCTGCGGCACATCCTGTATAAACTGTTCCTCCATCAATAGACAAATCAAATCCATACCAGCTGGAACCGTTAGCAGAGCAAAAGAAAGAATCTAAATCATCAGCTCCGTTAATCAATCTTAAATTCGTAATGGCAAAACCACCATTACAGGTGATGTCGGAAGCATTTATTGTAAGCACGGTTGAATCTTCGTCATACCCACTCACAGTGAAAGTCTGTGTACATATAGACTGTGCATATGAAGTTAATCCCACAAAAAAAATAAATGCCAGAAAAGTAATTTTTCTCATAAGTTTTTTAGTGATTTGTTAATATTACAAAGCAATATACATTTTTTTTAGCATTCTTTTAAAATTTAAAAGCGAGAATTAACAAAAACAAGTATTTATATAAAAAAAAAGCGGCTAAATAGCCGCTTTTCATTTTTTTTTCACAAAAAATTATTGTTTAATAACTTTTATTGTTTTTGTCTGACCGTCTGCAGTAACTTTAACTAGGTAGTTTCCTGCATTTAAGTTAGACATATCTATTTGTCCCTGAGCAACATTCAACTCTTTAACCAGTACTTTTTGTCCTAACATATTGAATACTTCTACTGAAGAAATTTCAGATGAGTACGATAAGTTCAATACGTTTGTTACCGGGTTAGGGAATGCTTTGAATGATGAAGCATCGAAAGCTGATGTACCTAAATTAACATCAACCACAATATTATCAACGAATAAATAGAATTGATCTGCAGCAGAATAAGCCTGGAATCCAAAATAGTAAACTCCATCAGCTGCCGGTGTAAAAACAATTAAATCACTTTGAATTGTAGCCTGATTAATATTAGGATAGTCCGCTAATGTATTAACCATTGCTGCCGGACTGTTAGATGTTCCGTAAGCTACTTTAAGCTTTTCAGGGAAAGTTGTCCCTGCATTACCATAATTATACGAAATTTTATACTCCTGACCAGCTGTAAGATTTACTCCTTGTGTAAAGAACCAAACATTTGCAGGACTTGTTGTATTCCATCTGTAACGCAAAGTTTTTGTTGTAAATCCGTATCCTGGATTGTTTTCCACCGTCCATGAATTTCCTGAACCTAGATTCACTTGTGAAGTACAAGAAGGTAAATTAGGCACAGTTGCACTTTCAAAATTCTGAGTATAAGGAATACTTGCCGGAGCACATGTAGTTGTAAAACTATATGGCCCTGCCCAAGTGCTTGTTCCGTTGGCTGTACAATCTGCCTGAACATAATATTGATATGTTGTACTTGCTGCTAACCCAGATAATAGATAAGGATTTGCAACTCCATTTACAACTGTTCCGGTACCCTGAGTAAATCCTGTTGGCCCCCATTCAATATTCCAAGCACTCTCAGTTCCACCAGCTGTCCAATATAAACTTGCAGAATTATTGGTAAAGTTGCCTGCTCCTAAAGCAGTTGGTGCTGAACAAGCAGGCATAAGTTCTACTTGAAAATCATCTATATGAAAATCTATATCCGGTGAAGTTGAAGTTGTAGTCGCTAAGAAACCTATCTTAACAACTCCTGAATATCCTATTAAATTAACAGTTTCTTCCTGTCCCACAGTATAAGTTCCTGCCCCAGTATATGTTTTAATCACATTTGCATTTGACCATGTTGCTCCATTATCAGTAGAAACAACTACTCTAACAACATGTGTTCCTAAAGTAGTTTGTACGGTTGATCCTAAATAAGTAGTCGCCCCTATTTTATATTTGATTCTGTATAAACTTGGTGTTGGTCCTAAATCAATGCTATTAGAAATTATCCAATCATTATCAGGAGTTGCTACAGATCCTCCGTACAAATTAATTCTCACAGCAGCATTAGAGCCAGCATTTCCAAAACCTGCCTCAGCCATCCATTCCGATGTCGTTCCTGTTAATGTTGAACTAGCCGTTAAAGCACCTTTTTTTACTGACCAACAAGTCGGCAAATAGGTCGCAAAAGTTTCAGTTGCTGTTGGTGCTGTTTCCACACCACAAGGAGTTAAAGAAGCTACTGATGAATATGCATTCTCTGATGAAGCAGTACAAGTAATGTTTAATCTGTATAAAATAGGAGTCCCCGAAAAAGCAGGAGGAGTATAAGAAAGTGTCGTAGCACCGGTTCCTCCTATTGCATTAACCCAATTAGACCCTCCGTCTGTTGACTGTTCCCATTGATAAGTTAAACCCGAAACCCCTGTAGACTGCCCAGACACTGTTAAAACCGCTGGCGTATATCCTGTTACGAGCGTTTGGTTTGCAGGAGTTGCAGTTCCTGCAACTGGAGTTCCTGTACAAACTGGTGGAGGCGTAAATTTAAAGATTTGACCAGTTGCTGGTTTTGTATTAATATTCGTTGTAGACGCTGTACTACTAACCGCAGGAGCAGTAACGCTCGTTAAATTTAAATAGCTCCCAGATCCTGAACCTGTTGCCGAACCAATACCAATTGAAGCAGAGCCACTTGCTACTGCGGTCGCTTCTTGTCTGTAAACAAATTCAATTTCGTTAGTCGTTTCGTAAAGCTTTACCTGAAAACTGATAACAGCTGATGTACTACTATAATTCCATTCCCAGTTTTTCCATTCAACTGTCAAAACTCTATTTGGAGCTGAGCCAGTCACTTCATAACTAGCTAATGAAGTTGCCGGACCTGATCCATCCAAATCGTCCCAAAGTGGAGCTAGGATAGGTCTTGATGTAGCATTCGCCGTTGAAAAATCGTTAGTTGTTAACGATGATGTGCCAACAGTATTAAGGCTAATAAAGCCATTTGAACTCATTTTAAACTGAGTATAAGGGACCCCTTCGTAAACAAAGGTAAAACCTATATTTTGAGCAGCACTAATAAAAGTATCAGCTCTTACTCCCGCAAGAGTTGTTGCCGCACCACTGTTATCAGTATAGGTGCCCATACTACTTGTAAACACATATGTTGAAGCCGATTGAGCATAAACCCCAAAAAGACCTAACATAAAAGTTACAATTAATAAAGTAATTTTTTTCATGTTTTTTAATAATTTGAATTGAATAACAAAATTACCTTTTTTTTTTAGTTTCCTCAATAATTTCGGCCTAAAACACAAAACTCACGACGAATCGTGAGTTTTTTAACTTTTTAACAAAAATAAGTAAGATTATTCTTTTATACTGGGCACGTTTACCATCTCGTTTGTATCGGCCAAATAATCAACCCCTTGAAAACCAAAACCGAAAAGATTTAAAAAGTCTTGTTTGTACCCGGCTAAATCGCCAATTTCAACTAATGATTCTGTAGTGGATTCACTCCATAATTTGGCAATTTTATCCTGAACATCGGCTCGCATTTCCCAATCGTCGATACGGATTCTTCCTTTGTCATCAGTTGGAACTTCTCCTCCTGCATATAAACGCTGCTGGAACAAACGCTGAATCTGTTCAATACAGCCTTCGTGAATTCCTTCGGCTTTCATAATTTTGTACAGTAGGGAAATATACAGCGGAATTACCGGAATAGCCGAACTCGCCTGAGTAACCAAAGCTTTATTTACCGAAACATAGGCTTTTCCGTTAAGATCTTTCAGTTTATCGGTAATTTCAAAAGCAGTAGCCTCCAAATGGTCTTTTGCTCTTCCGATGGTTCCTTTTCTGTAAACGGCTTCGGTAACTTCCGGCCCGATATAGGAATACGCAACTGTTGTGGCGCCTTCTGCTAAAACACCGGCACCTTTTAAAGCATCCATCCACATGGTCCAGTCTTCGCCTCCCATTACCACAACGGTATTGGCGATATCTTCTTCCGTAGCCGGTTCGATGGAAACCTGAGAAACATTTCCGGTATGGAAATCAACGGTTTTATTAGTAAAAGTTGAACCAATTGGTTTTAATACCGAACGGTGTAACACGCCTGTAGTAGGATGCAAACGCACCGGAGAAGCCAAACTGTAAATCACCAAATCAACCTGACCTAAATCAGCTTTGATCATATCGATGGTTTGCTGTTTTACTTCGTTTGAAAAAGCATCACCGTTGATACTCTTCGCGTATAATCCGGCTTTATGCGCTTCCACTTCAAATGCTGCGGAATTGTACCAACCCGGAGAAGCTGTTTTCCCTTCTGCTGCCGGTTTTTCAAAAAACACTCCGATAGTTGCTGCATCACAACCAAAAGCACTGGTTATTCTTGAGGCTAGACCAAATCCGGTTGAAGCACCAATTACCAATACCCGTTTAGGTCCGTCTATTTTCCCTTTAGATTTTACGTATTCGATTTGATTCTTAACATTTTGCTCACAGCCTTTTGGATGAGCTGTCAAACAAATAAATCCTCGCATTCTTGGTTCAATAATCATGTCGTACTTTTATTTTGATATAGTTCGTTAGTTTTTAAAGAGTAACAAAAATAGTTCAAAAAATCAATTCAGCAACGCTTTGGCATGATTTAAAGCCGAATCCGATATTTCTTTGCCGGATAGCATTTCCGCAATTTCCGTTATTCTCTCTTCTTTGGTAAGTAATTTCAGTTCAGAAACAGTGGTATCCCCTATTACCGATTTGTAAACTTTATAGTGTTGTTCTCCTTTCGCGGCAATCTGTGGCAAATGCGTGATGGCAAAAACCTGCAGTTCTTCACTCATCGCTTTCATTATATCGCCCATTTTGTGTGCAATCTCTCCCGAAACTCCGGTATCAATCTCATCAAAAATGATGGTTGGCAATTTAGTATAATTCGCCATGATAGACTTTACAGCCAACATGATTCGGGACATTTCACCGCCGGAAGCCACTTTTTTCAGCAATCCGAAATCGGTTCCTTTATTGGCAGAGAACAAAAGCTGAATTTCGTCTTTTCCGTTATGTCCACACGAAGCTGACGGACTTATTTCGAACTGAAAACGGGCATTCGGCATGCCTAATTGCGAAAGAATTTCGGCTATTTTATCGGTTAAAACCGGCGCTGAAGCAATTCTTTTCTTTGTAATTTCAGCTGCTAAAGCATCCAACTCCTTCTGTTGCCCTGCAATTTCCGATTCTAACTTTACAATGGTATTTTCCAGATCGTCCGCCAGAATCACTTTCCCGTCCAAATCGTTTTGAATTTCAAGAAGCTCTTCTATCGTACCCACATTATGCTTTTTAAATAAAGCGTAAAGGGTTTGCAGCTTCTGATTTACCAAATCCAATTTTTCGGGATCGTTCACCAATTTTTCAGATTCGCTTACTAATTCTGAAGCAACGTCGTCTGTTTCAATCAAAATACTGGCAATCCTTTCATGTAAAGTCTGGTAATCTGGTGAAAGTCCCGAAATTTTCTGAAGCGCTATTTTCACTTCTTTCAGGTTCTGAATCACTCCGATTTGCTCTTCGTTGAGTATCGCCAGTGATTTGTCAATGGATTCGCCAATAAATTCGACATTGCTCAGTTTTTCCTGAATACTTTCCAATTCTTCCAGTTCACCCGATTTTAAATTAGCTGTAAGCAATTCGTTGAGTAAAAAGGAATTGTAATCGTATTCTTTGGTTAGCGCATCTTTGTCGGAAATCAGCTTTTTTAAATCACTTTTAAGGGTTTTGTATTTGGAAAGATGTTGTCTGTAATCCGTTAAAAGACTTTGATTGGCAGCGAAAGCATCTAGAATTTCCGTCTGATATTCTTTATTGGTAAGTTCGCGCGTCTGATGTTGGGAATGAATATCAATCAGGAAATCTCCCAACTCTACCAATTCATTAAGATTGACCGGACTGTCGTTGATAAAAGCCCGCGACTTTCCGGATGGCAAAATTTCTCTTCGGATAATCGTTACGTCTTCGTAATCCAAGTCGTTTGCCGTAAAAAAGTCCTGCAACTGGTATTTGTCAATCTGAAAATGGGCTTCCACCACACATTTCTGCTCTTTGTCTTTTAGAGAAGTTAAATCGGCACGTTTTCCCAATACCAGTCCCAATGCGCCCAATAAAATGGATTTTCCTGCTCCGGTTTCTCCGGTTATAATGGATAAACGGTCGGAAAAATTCATTTCCAACTGTTCGATTAATGCAAAATTTTTAATGGTAAGTGATGTCAGCATGCCTCTTTTTCAGGTTAATTGTGACACGAATTAAAACTTAATGTTATTCCATTTTACAGCATTAAGAGGTGAAACTCGGTTTAAAGTATCAACCAAACTGGCAATTTCGACACTTGGTCCGCCAGAAAAAATGGATACAATTTCATCAGACTTAGCATCAAAAAATATTCTGGAAATAAAGGAATTAGGTCGCACACTGTGTATTTTGGAAACCGTTTCCACCGCTTTTAAAACATTGGTTTTTCCTGTTTTCACATCATCAGCCATTTTGTCCAGGCCGGAAAAATGATATTCATACATTCCTTCCCGATATGGCGCGTAAGTATTGGACAGCAAATCATTTATCAGATAATAACGGTTCTGCGTTTTATCGGTTTGTGTCCAGCCTTTTGTACCGCTGCTTTGGGCTAAATTAGCAATATTGGAAGCTGCTTCCAGATATTTGGTTCCGCCCTGACGGGAGAACGTATCGGCATCCAAACCTATAATAATATTGGCATAAAAGGCAATAACCGAAATCAGGTTGGAATCGTAACTGTTGGGATTGTATAACAAATTCTGAAATTCAATATACTGAAATTCAAAGTCTTTATCATTATGATTGAAAACAGGCGACGAATATGTAGAATTAAAAACCTGACGGGAAGACTGTACCTGAATGGTCGTTTTAAAGTTGTTGGACTCGTAAGAGTTCACGGTAATGAACATACTGCAATCTATTCGTTCGTTGCTGGCGACATTTTTTTCGGTCCATTTGGTATTGTTAACAAAATCCGTCAGTGAACGTTCCAGCGTTTTAAACACCTGCACATTGGCATTGGTTATCTGATCATAACTCACCCTGACCGAACAGTTTAATTCCTGTGCGTTTCCAACAAATGAAAGAAATAAAAGTACTGTTATGACCCAATTACGCATAGTGTTCCAATATTTTGTTGATGATATCCGCGGCCACATCTTCTTTCGATTTCAGGTCCATCGGGGTGATTACAAAATTCTTATCGATAAAAGTAACTTTATTCGTCGGCTGACCAAATCCGGCACCTTTATCGTTTAAGGAATTTAAAACAATCAAATCTAAGTTTTTTTTCTGAATTTTCTGCTTTGCGTGTTCAATTTCATTTTCCGTTTCCAGAGCAAAACCAATCAGAAACTGCTGCTCCTTAATTTCGCCTAACGAAGCAAGAATGTCTTTTGTCTTTTCCAGTTCAATAACAAACGATACATCGCTTTTCTTTATTTTCTGAGCGGCTACATTTTTTGGTTTGTAATCTGCAACGGCGGCGGCGGCTATAGCAACATCCACCTCCTTGAAATAACGATGACAGGTGTCATACATTTCCTGAGCCGAAGTAACGCTTTCAAGTGTAACGTTACTGTTCTTTAATTGCAGATGTGTCGGTCCGGAAACCAGAATAACTTCTGCGCCTAAATTTGCAGCAGCTTTGGCAATATCAAACCCCATTTTTCCGGTGGAATGATTCCCGATAAAACGTACCGGATCTATGGCTTCATAAGTTGGTCCGGCAGTAACCAGAATTTTTTTTCCTTTAAGCGGTAATTTGCTTTCCAGGTCTTTTTCTAAAAAAGCGACGATGTTTTCGGGTTCCGCCATTCTGCCTTCTCCGGATAATCCGCTGGCTAATTCCCCTTTTTCGGCAGGAATTATGATGTTGCCGAAATCCCGTAACGACCGGAAACCTGCTAAAGTGGATGGATGTTTGTACATATCCAAATCCATCGCCGGCGCAAAATAAACCGGACATTTGGCAGAAAGATACGTTGCAATGAGAAGGTTGTCGCAATTGCCGTTCACCATTTTGGAAAGGGTGTTGGCAGTAGCAGGTGCGATGAGCATCAGATCGGCCCAAAGTGCAAAATCCACGTGATTGTTCCATTCGGCATTCTCATCTTCTTCATTAAAAAAGGAAGAATATACCGGATTCTTGGAAAGCGTGGAAAGTGTTAACGGAGTAACAAAGTCTTTAGCAGCAGGTGTCATGATTACTTTAACCTGAGCACCTGCTTTTATAAGTAGTCTTACTAATATGGCTGATTTATAAGCGGCAATGCCTCCGGATACGCCGAGTAGTATTTTTTTACCGCTTAAAACAGACATAATATTATTTGTTTGAGTCTCTGTAGTAGATTTTACCTTCTAACCACTCTTGTACTGCCAAAGCGTGCGGTTTAGGTAATTTTTCATAGAATTTAGACACTTCAATCTGCTCTTTGTTTTCAAAAATTTCCTCCAAGCTGTCGTTGTAAGTAGCAAATTCGTCTAATTTATCAATCAACTCTTTTTTAATTTCAGAATTGATCTGATTAGCTCTTCTTGCCATAATGGTAATTGCCTCGTAGATATTACCGGTTGGCTCTTCAATCTTACTTTTGTTATAAGTAATCGTGTTTACAGGAGCTGTTGTTTTCTTTAAATCCATGACTTCTTATTTAGAAAATTTTTGTAATTCTTTATCAATGTTTGCCGACATTTCATCAGCTTCTTTTTTATATTTTGTATCTGCTTTGAAGCGGATTAAACTTGCATACGCATTTTTGGCAATGTTAAGACGCTCTTCCATTTTAGACGGAATACTCTTTATCGCATAGTTATAAGAGAATTCCAGTTTATAAAACAAAGCATCTTCTTTGTATTTGGTTCCCGGATAATCGGAAATGAAATTATCCAACGCTTTAATACCGGCTTTATAATCGTTAATCGGATTCTGAACCATTCCGTATGCTTTCGCAATTTCAAAATATTTTTTCTCCAACTTATCTCTTAAGTCCCCAATAATTTTGTTCGCTTCCTCAAAATTTGGCGAATCGGGATAAGTGTTGATATAATTTTGCAGTTTATCAATGGCTTTATCGGTTTCTGTTTGATCTAACGAATAAACCGGTGACAACATCGAATAACTTTTAGCTCCCAAAAATGCAGCTTCTTCTCTTCGTTCACTCTTCGGATAACCCGCTACAAAAGCATCAAATTGGTGTGCTGCCAAATAATACTGCTTAGTTTTATAATACGATTGGGCAAACATGTAAAACAACTTTTCTGCATTGGGTTTTCCTCTGTTTGGAGCGGCAATTTGTTCAAACAATCGGATTGCCTTATTGTATTTCCCTTCGTCGTATTTCTTAGCAGCAATTTCATATTTGTATGCCAAATCTTCCGATTTTAATGCCTTTTGATAAGGACTACACGAAAAAAGAAGTACCGAAAAAAGAGCAATATATAGAACTTTATTCATTTTTATCACTTAGAATTATTGTGCTTCCCCATTTTTTAAACATTCCTAGAAAAGCAACTGCAAAATTAATTATTAATTAGACAATACAAAATCTTTTTTTCTCGAGCAAAAAATCAAAAAGATGTCCTTAAATTAAGAACATCTCCGATAACTCTTTTATTTCGTTTTTATTGCATGGCCGTTGGCTGTCCTCCGGAGAAATTTTTCATATCGTTATCAAACAGATACAAACCTCCTTTGTCGTCGCCAATCAGATTGATTTTATCCAGAATAGTTCTCGCCGTTGCTTCTTCTTCTATCTGCTCGGATACATACCACTGCAGAAAATTGTGTGTGGCATAATCTTTCTCGCTTAAAGAAATATGAACCAACTCGTTAATACTTGCCGACACTTTTACTTCGTGCTCATACAATTGTGTAAACAATGCTTTAAAGGACGAACAGTCCAAAACCGGCTCGATTACGTTTGGGATTTTGGCTTCACCACCGCGTTGGTTGGCATATTTCACCAATTTAAGCATGTGCATGCGCTCTTCGTCGGATTGCTTGTACATGAAAGCAGAAATTCCTTCGAACCCCTGAACTTCAGCCCAGGAAGCCATCGCTAAATAGATTTGTGAAGAATCCGCCTCAATTTTAATCTGGTTGTTAATGGCAGACTGAATAGTTTTCGACAACATGACTTTTACTTTTTTTAAGCTTTTTGCTAATTTACAACTTTCTTTACAAAAGCGCTCAACCGTTTTGCTAAATCTTCGTTAACGTTTACCAGCGGAAGGCGAACGGTATTTTCCGACAAGCCCAAAGCTTTAAACACTTCTTTGATTCCTCCCGGATTACCCTGCTCAAAAATCATATCGATACTTTCTGCCAATAAATAGTGCAATTTATAAGCCTCATCTACTTTACGTTGCAAACCTAAACGTACCATTTCGGAGAATTCTTTCGGAAAACCTTCTCCGATAACCGAAATTACTCCTGCCCCACCGGCCAAAACCATCGGAAGCGTAATCATGTCATCTCCGGAAATCACAATAAAATCTTTTGGTTTGTTTTCGATAATTTTCATCGCCTGAACAATATCTCCGGCCGCTTCTTTAATTCCGATGATGTTTTTGAAATCGTTAGCTAACCGCAAAACCGTGGAAGGTAACATATTGCTCGCGGTTCTTCCCGGTACATTGTAAACGATAACCGGAATCGGTGAATTCTCGGCTATCATTTTAAAATGCTGATAAATTCCCTCCTGTGTTGGTTTGTTGTAGTAAGGCGAAACCGAAAGTATCGCGGTAAAACCAGAAAAATCTCTGGTTTTCAGCTCTTCAACCACTTTCATGGTATTGTTTCCGCCAACACCTAATACTAACGGCAATCTTCCGTTATTGGCCTCTTTTACTGTTGCAATTACCAGTTCTTTTTCATCAGCCGTTAATGTTGCAGATTCTGCAGTTGTACCCAGAACAACCAAGTATTCTACACCTCCGTCGATTACATAATTTACAATGCGTTTTAATGCTTCTGTATCTACAGAAAAATCTTTTTTAAATGGGGTTACCAATGCAACTCCGGTTCCGATAAGTGACTGCATTTTATATTTTGTTTAAAATTTTCAGATATCTAAATAATTCAGTTACAAACTCCTGATGTTTTTCGGCTACTGTTGTAATCGTAAAATTGTTCAGACGTTTGTCTGTTGATGAAAAACCAACCTTAAACCGGGCTTTCGACTGCAAAGTTACAATTAATAACTGAGGTTTTTCGATGTCATAATAACTGATTAGCATGTCGAACGTTTCGCGCGTAAACTGCTTAATTTCTTCTTTCTGAAACTCGCCAGTAAAGGAAATGTCTTTACGGCTGAAACTCGGATGTTCAAAAAGGTCTTTCTTCTTAATTCGGTCTTTGTAAATCAGGACTTTGATGTTGCCGGCTGAAATCCCGTTAGCGGTAATTTCCTCAATCAGTTCTTTTTCTTTGGAAAAATAGGTTTCATCGATTAAAAGTCCTACGGTTTCAATCTTTTTACCGGTACTTTCAAGGGAATACGCAAGCAGTGATTTCTTGACTGTTTTTTTTATGAAAAAATCCTTTATAAATCTTAAAAACATAGTAATTTTACTCGTTAGGGACAATTAAGCTGTCTGGCATATTATAACATGGTAAAGTTAAGAAAATACAACGGTTTTTTTACGCATTTTTTTTCAGTGTTTTTGTTTTTTTTGTTGCTTTCCTGCGGCAATAATCTGTACCAGAATACCAAAATTGAAGGTAAGGAAATTGGTGTTACAGACGAATACGGTGAAAACAAATCTGTTGATGCATTTGTAGCGCCTTATCGCGATCACATCAACAAAGATATGGACGTCGTTTTAGCTTATGCACCGGAAACAATGGACAAAAGCAAAGGCGAATGGCAAACCACCATCGGTAATCTGATGGCTGAAATGACAATGGAAATGGGCAACCCGGTTTTCACAAAAAGAATCGGCCGTAACATTGATATCTGTCTGTTAAATCACGGCGGCATCCGCGCGGTTTTGCCGAAAGGGAACGTTACCACGAGAAATGCTTTCGAAATCATGCCTTTTGAAAACAGCCTGATTGTGGTCGAGCTAAAAGGTGCCCAGATTCGGGAAATGGCCGAGTACATCCTGAAAGAGAAAAAGCCGCATCCACTAACCGGCCTGAAAATTATTGCAGACAAGAATACTTCCAAGATTAAAGCACTGTTAGTAAATGGTAAACCTGTGGAGGAAAACAAAATATATTTTGTAGGCACATCCGATTACCTGTCGAATGGCGGTGACAGAATGAATTTCTTCAAAAAAGGAATTCAGTCCTACGATATGGAATACAAATTGCGCAATCTGATGATTGATTATTTCAAAAAAACGGACACGATTCCGGTCATTACAACAGAACGAATTGTATTCGAATAAAACTGAAATTATGAAAAGAAGAGATTTTATAAAAAATACCGTGGCCAGTTCCGCTTTCCTGAGTTTAGGCGGATTATCGCTAAGCAGTTTCGGCCAACCGGAAGTAAAAAAGATTACCATTCTACATACGAACGATGTACACAGTCATATCGATCCTTTTCCGGCCAATGATCCGAAAAACCCGAATATGGGAGGCGTAGCCCGAAGAGCAGCTTTGGTGGAGAAAATCCGCAGAGAAGAAAAGAATGTCTTATTGTTGGATGCAGGTGATATTTTCCAAGGCACGCCTTACTTTAATTATTACGGCGGTGAGTTGGAATTCAAGCTGATGAGTATGCTAAAATACGACTTGGCAACTATGGGCAACCACGATTTCGACAACGGCATTGACGGCTTTTATGCCCAATTACCTCATGCTAAATTTGATTTTGTCTCGGCCAATTACGATTTTAAAAACACCATTCTGAACGACATCGTGAAACCTTATAAAATTTTACATCGCGACGGAATAAAAATCGGAATTTTCGGTTTAGGCGTTGAATTGCAGGGACTTGTAGATAAAAAATTATATAAAGAAACCGTTTACAACAACCCTGTTGAAATCGCTACGGATATGGCACGCATTTTAAAGCAAAACGAAAAATGTGATTTGGTTATCTGTCTTTCCCATTTAGGCTTTAAATATCAGAATGATCCGGAGAAGATTTGCGATGTTACTTTAGCAAAACAAACAAAGGATATCGATTTGATTATTGGCGGTCATACCCATACTTTTTTAGACAAACCGGTTGTCGAAACAAACGCCGAAGGAAAAGAAGTACTGATTAACCAGGTAGGTTGTTACGGTATTAATTTAGGCCGTATCGATTTCTATTTCGACAAAAAGAATAATGCCACCGCTAATTCCGGAAGGAGTATTATTGTTTAATCTTTATTTTTGAACATCAAACAACAGCATCAAACGAAGCAGAATCATTTGGGCCGTTGCGAAGATAACAAAAGCCAATGGTCTGTAAAGACTAAACGAAACGTAATACAGATCGATAGAAATGATAAACTGAATGAATGTAAACATGATTATCGCTATCAGTAAGTAAGTATTCGCTTTGTTAGACTCTAAAAAATAAGCCGATAACGAATAACCGCCTAAGAAAACCATAAAAACAGCATTGGAAAAATACAGATAGACACTTCCGTATAGGTTTACATAAATCAGCTGAAGGATATAGCTGAAAACAAACATGAAAGGAATAATCGCAATGATAAATAGTTTTATATCGGAAAATTTTGTGTTTACCAAGATGAGATAAGTCATCATCACCCAAAACAAAAGATAACAGATTCCGCCATTAACGAGCGCTTCATCGGTTTGCTTTATAAAGAAAATATTGGCCAGCCAACCAAAAAACAGTGCCAGCAAATAAAGGTAATTTCTCTTTTTAGTACTAAAAATATAAACAGCCCCGAGTACGGGAAGCAAAAAAGGTCTGCTGTAAACCAGCAAATCATAGTCCTTCTGAAATTCACCAAATACAACCACCAAAGTAACCAGCACGTAAAGCACTTCCAAAACGAGTATCAGTTTATTTTTTTCCTTTCTCTCCATCAACGTTTCATTGGGGCCGGTTTCAGAATATAATATTTGGTTAAATAATAATAGGACAGTACCTGCGGCAGGTTATTAAAGAGGCTAAACACTTCAACTTCTTCAAAATGAGCTCTTAATATATAAAAAACATCCGAAATCACAAAACACAAGGTGGCAATCAACATAAAAAACGTAAACCGCGTTTGTTTTAGTATATAATTAAAGGAGGACACTCCACCTATTAAAACCAAAACAATCCCGTAAAATAAGAGCAATAACAGATTTTCAGCCTGCGATTCCACGAGCAGATCGAGTATGGTAATCAGAAGATAAATCAGAAAAAAAAAGCATATCAGCAATACCAAAAAATTCTTTTTGTAGGTGATTTTTAACTGATTCAGCAATAAATCGTCTGTTATACTCTTAAGATAAAAGCAGTAGGCGATCAGGAAAACCGAAATGATGACTAAATGGGCGCCTTCAATATCCAAAAGGGTCAGCATATCGCCGATAAAACACAAAAAAATAATGACAATATAATTCCAGTTAATTCTCTGTTTGGTTTCCTGAATATAGTAAAACAACATTGATGGAATGATTACCGGCTTGGAAAGGAGCATCATTTCGCCGTTACCTACACAAACCGAGACCATATAGAACAAACAGGCTACAAAATAGAGCAACAAAGGCGGCTTGATTTTCACGTTGATTCAGGTAAATTTTGTTCTTCCCTTGCTAAAAAATATTTCACAATAAAATAAAAAGAAACGGATTGGGAAAAAACATTAATATTAATAAAAACGTCTAAAGGCGCATAATGATTGTACAATACGTAAAACAAATCACACAACACCAGGCACAACATTGTTATCGACAAATAAAAGGAAGCAGAATCACTTCTGAGAACATAATAAATAACCGTTCCGATTCCTAAAAGCACAAGAGTGACACCATAAATAGTTAAAAGACCGTAATTGGAATCTGAAGTATCGAATACCAGTTTCAGGGCGGCATACAATAAGGACAGCAGAAAACCGATTACGATACAAACAATAAGAACGGTATGTAAAGAAACTTCAGGGTTTTTAATGGCAAGCAAATCCTTAACCAGATAATAACCGATTAAAAAATAAGCTATCAGATTCAGCAACATCAACGGAACGAGCAGATTTTCATACTCAATTAAAATAAGCATGTCGCCAATATAAAAAAACAGTAAAACAAGTACGGGAATGATTTTGATTTTTCCTCTACATTCCTGCCAGTAATAAAAAAGAATGGCCGGCATCATCATGGGTTTGAACAGAAACGTAATCGATTCTTCCCAATGTAAAATCACCGACAGGACATAAATCAGTGACGAAACTAAATACAATACTAATGCCGGTGTGCTTTTACTCATGAATCATAACTATAAAATCGTCTTCGCTAATAATCGGAATCCCTAACTGGTTGGCTTTTTCAAGTTTGGCCGGCCCCATATTCTCCCCTGCCACCACAAAATGCGTTTTGGCCGAAATGGAACTTCCTACTTTTCCACCGTTATCTTCAATGGCTTTTTTCAGATCATCTCTGGAAAATTTGGCAAACACTCCGGAAACCACAAAAGTCTTTCCAAGAAGTTTGTCGGAAACTGTCGTGTCCTGCTCCGCAGAAATTTCAAGCTGGATTCCGTATTGTTTTAACCGTTCAATTATAGCTTTATTTTCCTTATCATCAAAAAACTCAATGACGCTTTGGGCGATTTTTTCCCCTATTTCGTCGACTAAAATTAATTCCGATAATGAAGCCGCCGCCAAATTATCAATCGATTTGTAGTGCTTGGCCAGTTTCTTCGCCACCGTTTCCCCGACATAGCGAATTCCCAAAGCGTACAAAACCCTTTCAAAAGGAACAGTTTTCGATTTTTCGATACCGTTAATCAGGTTTTCTGCCGATTTTTCCGCCATCCGTTCCAACGGAATGATTTGTTCTTTCTTTAGTTCGTACAAATCCGCATAATTGGCAACCAGACCGTTATTGAACAACAATGCCACCGTTTCACCACCCAAACCTTCAATATCCATGGCTTTTCGGGTAATGTAATGCTGAATTCTGCCGATAATCTGTGGCGGACAACCGTAATAATTCGGACAGTAATGCTGTGCTTCGCCTTCTTTGCGAACCAGTTCGGTCTGACATTCGGGGCAATGGGTAATGTACTTTGTAACTTCGGAATCTGCCTTGCGTTTCGACAAATCCACACCTACAATTTTCGGAATGATTTCGCCTCCTTTTTCCACAAAAACTTCGTCGTTGATGCGGATGTCTAATTTTTCAATCTGATCGGCATTGTGAAGCGAGGCTCTTTTTACAACCGTTCCGGCTAATTGTACGGGCTCCAGGTTGGCCACCGGCGTAATGGCTCCGGTTCTGCCCACCTGATAGGAAATGGAATTCAATCGGGTGGAAACCTGTTCGGCTTTAAATTTATAGGCGATGGCCCAACGGGGCGATTTTGCGGTATACCCTAATTCTTCCTGTTGATGCAAATCGTTGATTTTCACTACAACACCGTCGGTTTCATAAGGCATTTCATGGCGGTGCTTGTCCCAATAGCTGATAAATTCCAGCACTTCGTCCATACTTTTCACCAAACGCGACTGTACAGGTACTTTAAACCCCCATTGACGAGCCTTTTCCAGACCTTCAAAATGCGTTTTAATTGGCAGATTATTCCCGATTAACGAATAAAGCAAACAATCCAGAGGGCGTTTTGCTACTTCAGTGCTGTCCTGCAATTTCAGACTTCCGGAGGCGGTATTTCGAGGGTTGGCATAAGGTGTCTCGCCGATTTCAATCAGCTCCTGATTCATCTTTTCAAATCCGGCAAAGGGCAAAATAATTTCACCTCGAATGTCAAACTTCTCCGGGAAATCACCTTTCAGTTTAATCGGAACCGCTTTTATGGTTTTGATGTTATTGGTTACATCATCACCCTGAAAACCGTCGCCACGGGTAACGGCTCTTTTCAGAATACCGTTTTCGTAAGTAATGCTGATGGAAGCGCCGTCGTATTTTAACTCACAGGTATATTCCATCGGAACATTACCGAGTATTTTCTGCGCACGGGCTTCCCAATCCAGCAAATCTTCTTTGGAATAGGAATTATCCAGAGAGTACATGCGGTGTTCGTGCTGTACGGTCTGGAAGTTTTTGGTGATTGCCCCACCCACTCTTTGCGTAGGCGAGTTTTCATCGAAATATTCGGGATGTTTTGCCTCAAGTTCCTGAAGCTCTTTGAGTTTTATATCAAATTCGTAATCCGAAATCGTCGGATTGTCAAGTACGTAATAGTTGTAATTATGCTGATTCAGCTCCTCTCGTAAGGCTTGTATTTTGGAGAAAATGTCCATAAAAAAATTGGAAAAATTAATTTGATGCAACTAATTTAACCAATTTTTCAAAATAATCTTTTAAATAAAAGCTATTGTTCTAAAATACTGTTCATTTGTTCATAAAGTTCGCCGTCGGTAAAAATGGCTCCTTGGGCTACCAATTCGAATATCTCCTTGTTGCGGTCGTCTGCAAAAACTTTCTGACCGCGCTGTACTTCTACATTATCGGTAAAAAGATTGTCACTTAACCACTGAAGACCTTCTTTCTGAAGCAAATCCACATCCGGCACCAACGCACGGATAATAATCGTCATCATGTGTACTTCGGTACAGTGAAACAGAAAGATATAGTTTTTGGAATAATGCTCCAGATATTTTGCATTGCCTAAAACGCCTTCCCAGATTAAATCGGAAAACACGTCAATTTCCTGCTCGGCCACCTGTGGGTTATTCGCTTTAATGGAATCCCATTCCGCTTTATCAATAGACTGGGATGCCAGAAAATTAATGAATTCCGGATGCAGTTCTTCAAGCTGTTCTTTTGTAAGTCGTGTATATTTCATAATATTTTAAGGAACAAAACTCATTCCATTTTTTAAAGATACAAAAAAGCCTTCCCGATTGAGAAGGCTTTTTATTTATTTTATGCTGAAATTACGCTTGTTCTGCGATAATTTCGTATGGTAACTCAACGATTACATCACGGTGTAAACGAACGGAAGCCGTATATTTACCAGTACGTTTCACGATACCGGAAGTGATGAATTTTTTGTCGATTGCATGACCATTTTTCTCTAAAACTTCAGCGATGTCTGCATTGGTAACAGATCCGAATAATTTCTCACCACCTGCTTTAGCTGTAATTTTGATATCCAAAGCTTTCAAAGCCTCAGCGATTGCTTTTGCATCCGCAACGATTTTAGCCTCTTTGTGTGCTTTTTGTTTCAGATTTTCAGCTAAAACTTTTTTAGCAGAAGGAGTAGCCAAAACAGCCATTCCCTGAGGAATTAAAAAGTTACGTCCGTAACCTGGTTTTACTGTTACTACGTCATCTTTAAATCCTAAATTCTGAACGTCTTGTTTTAAAATAAGTTCCATGTTGTTGTCCTTATATTTTAGAAGTTAGCCCGCCACTGGCGAGGCAACAACTTAATTAATAATATTACTTTAATAAATCGGCTACGTAAGGCATTAACGCTAAGTGACGTGCTCTTTTAACCGCTACAGATACTTTTCTTTGGTATTTCAAAGAAGTTCCTGTTAAACGACGAGGTAAGATTTTACCTTGCTCGTTAACGAATTTCAACAAGAAATCAGGATCTTTGTAATCTACATATTTAATTCCTGATTTTTTGAAACGACAATACTTTTTAGTTTTGTTGGTTTCTATGTTTAAAGGCGTTAGATATCTGATATCTCCGTCTTTTTTTCCTTTTGCAGATTGCTCAATATTTGACATGATAATTAAGCTTTTTTAGATTTTAATTTTTCTCTTCTTCTTTCAGCCCAAGCTACCGCATGCTTGTCTAAACTTACCGTTAAGAAACGCATAACTCTCTCATCACGACGGAATTCCGTTTCAAAACCGATTAAGATATCAGCCGGTGCTTCAAATTGGAACAAATGGTAAAAACCAGATTTCTTGTGTTGGATTTCATAAGCCATTTTTTTCAAGCCCCAATCCTCTTTCGCTACCATCTTTGCTCCTTTAGAAGTAAGAAAATCTTCAAATTTGCTTACTGTTTCCTTTACCTGCTGCTCAGATAAAACGGGATTCAAGATGAAAACAGTTTCATAATGATTCATAATAATACTATTTATTTGTTATAAAATTGGGTGCAAAAATAACAATTTTTATTTAACCGACAATAGCAATTGCCATATTTTAGATGAAATACAACATTTTTGCAGAATTACTTTTGTTATTAAAAGTATTTTAATATTTTTATTTCAATTATTAATCCTCACCAGAAGCTTATGAAAATAAATTGTATTGTTGTAGATGATAGCAGCATCCAAAGATTGACAATTACCAAGCTGGTAAATGACAACCCAAATCTGGAGCTTGTAGGCGAATTTTCTAATGCAGTGGAGGCAAAAAATTGCATCACGAACAAAAAAGTGGACCTGGTGTTTCTTGACATTGAAATGCCGGTAATTAACGGTTTTGACCTTTTGGACGGTCTGAAATCCAAGCCTCAGGTGATTTTCATTACCTCGAAGGCGGAATATGCCGTAAAAGCATTTGATTATGCCGCGACGGATTATCTTCACAAACCGATTACCCGAGAAAGGTTTAATCAGGCGGTGAAGAAAGCAATCAGCATGATTTCTTTAAGCAAAGAGAACGGTGGCGAAGAAGAAAGCCCACACATCTTTATTAAAAGTAACCTTAAAAAGCTTAAAATTTACATCTCCAGAATCAAGTGGATTGAAGCGTACGGCGATTATGTAAAAGTAATCACGGAAGAAGACAACCATTTGGTTTTATCAACCATGAAATCGTTTGAGAATGAATTGCCAAAAGAAAAATTCATTCGCGTACACAAATCGTTTATCGTAAACATTGATAAAATTGAAAAGTTCAACAGCAAGTTTGCAGAAATCGGCCCAAATAAAATTCCGTTGAGCCGCAACAAAAAAGAAGACTTGGTAAAAGCCATCGAAAGCGCTTAATAATTATCGACGTTTATCGTAACTTTTATCGCTCTGTACTGAGCAATCGCCTCAAAACTATTCAGCACTTTCTGAATAGTTTTTTTTGTATTCCCCAAATGCTGTTGTGTAGGAATTTTTATTAGTATGGTTCGGATGTATTCGTTACGGATTCTGCTGATGGCCGGTTCTTCCGGGCCTAATACCGGAATCTGAAGCTGCTGCACCAACACATTGTACAGCCACAGCGAACCTTCTTTCAGTTTGTCGAAATCGCGGTGCTTCTGCGTTAATTTGATTAAACGGTAATACGGCGGATATTTAAAATTATGCCGGTCGTACAGCTGCTCCTTAAACATACCGGCATAATCATTGCTAACCACCTGTTGTATAATATTATGGTACGGATTATACGTCTGAATCATCACCTTGCCGCGCTTTTCACTGCGTCCTGCCCTTCCCGCCACCTGCATCATCATCTGGTACGCGCGCTCGTGGGAACGGAAATCCGGCTGGTTCAGCATATTATCAGCATTCATTACACCTACTAAGGTTACGTTGTCGAAATGCAGTCCTTTGGCTAACATCTGAGTACCCACCAGAATATCAATTTCCTGATTTTTAAAGGCGTCGATGATTTTCTCATAACCGTATTTACCGCGTGTCGTGTCCTGATCCATTCGGCCGATGACTTTGTTCGGAAAAAGTGTTTTCAGTTCCAGTTCAATCTGCTCGGTACCAAATCCTTTCGTTGATAAATCTACGGATTGACAGGCATGACAATGCGTTGGATTCGCTATGGAATGTCCGCAGTAATGACAACGCAACTGGTTTTTGAATTTGTAATATGTTAAACTCACATCACAACTCGGACATTGCGGCACGTGCCCACAGGTCATGCATTCCACAAAGGGCGAATAGCCGCGGCGGTTCTGAAACAAAATCACCTGCTCGCCTTTACCTAACGATTCGCTCATCACTTCCAGCAACTCATCGGAGAAATGGCCGGTCATGCGTTTGCGTTTGTATTTGTCTTTTAAATCGACTAAATAAATTTCGGGTAAAACCACATTTCCGTAACGTTCGAAAAGTTCTACCAAACCGTATTTACCGGCTTTTACGTTGAAATAGGTTTCCAAACTTGGCGTGGCCGAACCTAACAATACTCTTGCTTTATGTTGCGCAGCCAGAACAATTGCCGCATCCCGGGCATGATAACGCGGCGCCGGATCAAATTGTTTAAAGGTTTGCTCGTGTTCTTCGTCAATCACAATCAACCCTAAATCGTTGAAAGGCAGAAACAAAGCGGAACGGGCTCCGATGACTATTTTCGCCTTTTCAGAATTGTGCAACACCTGATTCCAGACCTCAACGCGCTCGTTATTGGAATATTTGGAATGAAAAACCGCAACCTGATTGCCAAAATAAGCAGTCAGCCGGGTAACCAGTTGCGTGGTTAAGGCGATTTCCGGCAACAGATACAAAACCTGTTTACCGCTTTCAATATAGTCTTCGATTAATTTAATGTAGATTTCCGTCTTGCCGGATGCTGTTACACCGTGTAATAAAGTAACGGCATTTTCCTCAAAAGAAGCATTGATTTCATCGAAGGCTTTTTGCTGCGCGGAACTTAAATTAAAGCTAAGGTCGTCGTCTTTTTCAAACGCCACACGGTCTTCGGCTATATAATATTCTTCGAAAATTTCTTTATCGACCAGCGATTTTACTACTGCTGATGTGCTTCCGGAAGTTTCAAGCAGTTTTTTAACTGAAACCGGTTTGCGCTCTTTGGCCTGCAACTGAAAATAATGCAATACCAGTTCCCGTTGTTTTTGGGCGCGGGACAGGATTTCCATCAGTTCGGACAGTTGTTCCTGCTGCAGAAATTCTTCCTGCAAACGAATGTACCGGGTTAACTTCGGCTTGTATTTTTCGGAAACTTCTTCCTGAAGCACCAAGGCTTTTTTAGCCAGCATCGCATTCAGAATCGGAAAAACGTTTTTCTTCCCTAAAACCGCGATAATATCGTCCACTTTTAAAGACGATTGTTGCTGTAACGCCTGATAAATAAGAAATTCGCTGTCAGACAGTTCTTTTGCATCGATTTCGGTTTCTTTGGCGGCGGAAATAATCGTTTCACTTTCCAGCAGAAAACCGGTCGGCAATGCGCTCTTGAATACTTCGCCAACGGAACACATGTAGTAGTCTGCAATCCATTTCCAATGGGCTATCTGAAGTTCATTAACTACCGGAATTTCATCTAAAATCTGGTGAATTTCTTTTGCCTGATATAAAACCGGAGGATTCTGATGCAGGTCGATTACCAAGCCGGTGTAAATTTTACTCTTCCCGAACGGAACCGCCACTCGCATTCCTTTCTGAATGTACTGGTATTCCGCTTCCGATACCTGATAGGTAAAGGTTTTCGAGAGGGCTAACGGTAAAACAACTTCTATAAAATACGGCATCGGTTTCTTTTGAACTACAAATATAAGTTTCCGGGATTTATTTTGGATAAAAAATAAAATCTAAATGCTTGCCTCGAATTCTCAAATTGGAAGCATTTAATTCGTGAATTCGTGGCGGATTGCTATAAAAAAAACTGCCCGAATTGAGCAGTTTTCAGAGTATCTTTTAAATAAGGATTACTTCCCTCCTAACATCGCTGCTTTCAGCTTTTTGTCTGCCGGTTTGTTGGACAACCAGATGCCAAACATCGCTTTTTTGAAATCGGTTCCTTCAATTACGCCTTTTTCTTTCCCGTTTTTAGACACAACTACTCCTTTTCCGGGAACGTAAACCATATCGAACACATCGCCTTTTTTAATTTCTTCTTTAAAACACGCTTTAAACTGAGCTATTTTTGCTTTGATTGGTGCTGTATTGCCGTTGGTGGCATTTTCAAACCCTTCGTTTACGGCGTTAATCATTTTATCGCTGGTAATCATACCGGATACGATGGTTAACTTAATGGCCGCAGCGTCGTCTCCGGACATAATCTCCGCGGCATTGGCACTCTTTTTAGGTAAATATAAGGCTCCAACATACATATCCATGAAAAACTTTTCACGAACTCCTGCTCCGTTCAGTACTAAATTCTGCCCCTCTTCTGTGACTTTCTGGGCCAGTTTAACACCGGCAATTTCTGTTTGCGCAGTCATGGAAAACAAACCTGCGAACGCAACAAATAATAATGCTAAGAACTGTTTTTTCATAATGGTAGTTTTTGTTTTGTTAAATATATAAATTTTTTCTTTTGTGCTTGCTGATAATTGCATTTAACTCGAAACCTAAAAGCAAAATCATACAGTTTATCCAGATGTAAAACATCAATACAAGAAGTGTACCAATTGATCCGTACAGTTCGTTATAGCGTGCAAATTTTGTTACGTAAATACCGAATACATACGAGGTTACGATTACCAAAACCACCGTTAACATGGCGCCGGCATTGATAAAAGGAATCTGTTTTGTTTCTCTGGTTCCGTATTTGAAAAGAAATGAGGTGGCAACAAAAAGCATCGTCAGAATAAAGGCATAGCGTGCCCATTCGATAATCAGTACCGAATCCAGGTCGAATTGGTTGGATAATTTCTGAATGAAAACTTCGGAAATAATAATCGAAGAAATCGTAACAATCAGCAAAAAGGAAAAGATAAGCGACAGGCCGATAGCTACCGCGTACTGTCGAAAATAACCGCGTTTAATTGTTACATGATAGGACGACTCAAAACCGCCTAAAATAGCATTCAATCCGTTGGCCATCAAAAAAATTGACATCAGAAAACCGAAGGAAAGCAAACTCTTGTACGAGTTGTTCATAATATCGCTGAGTATCGTTTCTATCGCCTCGAAAGTATTGGGCGGAACACTGTCGGATACGAATTGCAGGAAATCCTCCTGAAAGCCTTCCAGCGGAATGTACGGGATAAGGTTCAGAATAAACAGTGCAAACGGAAACAACGCCATAAAGAAACTGAACGCAATCGCCCCGGCACGATAAGAAAACGCTCCTTTGGCAATACCAATTCCGTAAAGCTCCAGTATTTCATACAGCGAAACACCTTCCAAACCGGGCACTTTTATCGTCTTGCAAAAGGCCATCAGCTTGTTCAGCACCGGTATTTTCTCTATTTGATCTTCTATTTCTTTCGACATTTTTTCAGGTGTTAGGGATAAGTTGCAAGGGATAAGTTTGTTTAGCTGTTAACATGCAACCTTTTCACTTTTCACTTAAATCGCTTTCAAACTCAAGTCCATATTGTAAATGGAATGGGTTAAGGCACCGGAAGACACAAAATCCACGCCACATTCTGCGTATTGACGGACGGTTTTTTCGTTGATGCCGCCGGAGGATTCCGTAAGACATTTGCCACCAATCATTTCCACGGCTTTTTTGGTATCTTCAAAATTGAAATTATCCAGCAAGATACGGTAAACACCTTCGTTACGAAGTATTTCTGCCACTTCATCTAAATTTCGGGCTTCCACGATAATTTTTAAATCGAGGTTGTGCGCTTTTAAATAGGCATTCGTTTTTTCAATCGCCTGAGATATTCCGCCGGCAAAGTCGTTGTGGTTGTCTTTCAGCATGATCATGTCGTACAGCGCAAAGCGATGGTTTTCACCACCGGCAATTTTTACCGCCCATTTTTCAATAGCTCTGATGCCCGGAGTAGTTTTGCGGGTATCAAGTATTTTGGTTTTCGTACCGCCCAACAAATCCACAAAGACTTTGGTTTTGGTGGCAATGGCACTCATACGCTGCATAGCGTTCAGTACCAGTCGTTCTGCTTTTAAAATGGACTGCGAACTTCCGGATACGTGAAAAACCACATCGCCGTATTTTACATTGCTGCCGTCCTGGATAAAAACCTCTACTTCCAGATTCGGGTCGACATGCTGAAAAACCATTTTGGCAAATTCAACCCCGGCAATAATGCCTTCGTCTTTCACTAAAAGTTTGGCTTTCCCCGTTGCCGAAGCCGGAATACAGGCTAAGGAACTGTGGTCGCCATCGCCCACATCTTCACGAATGGCATTGGTAATAATTATTTCGAGTTCTTTCTGAAACTGTTCTACTGAAATCATAATCGTACAATTTAAAGGCTAAAATAAGATATATTTTAATAAGGTTGCTAATCTGTCACAGGTTTTCGACATCTGCTTTACTAAAGATTTGATGACTCTGCCTTACTTTCCTGTGCTCCTTTGTGCCGGATTTTCATCCGTTGGCATCCATCATAAATGATATAAATACAACATATACACGACATATATACGACATATATACGACATATATACGCTATAAATACGCTTTTGACCGCTCTCAATCCTTGCTTTTGGCTGTGGTGTTCAGGTTTTACATGTGAGCGGCTGTTTTGAAAACCACGAAACCGGCATTGCAGTCTTGACTGTAAAAAGCTATCTTTGCCTAAAATTTCCCGCATGAACATCAAACTTCTCGCCATCGGTAAAACAGACAACAAAGCACTGCAATCGCTGATTGATGATTATACCAAACGCTTGTCTTTTTACATCAAGTTTGATTTGGAGATTATCCCGGATATTAAAAACGTAAAGAATTTATCCGAAAACCAACAAAAGGAAAAAGAAGGCGAACTGATTTTATCAAAACTCACTCCTACCGACCAGTTGATCCTTCTGGATGAAAACGGTAAATCGTTCTCCAGCGTAGGCTTTTCCGAAGAACTGCAGAAGAAGATGAATTCCGGCGTAAAAACCCTTGTTTTCGTCATTGGCGGCCCTTACGGTTTCAGTGACCAAGTGTACAAAAAAGCACAGGGCAAAATTTCGCTTTCCGCCATGACGTTTTCCCATCAAATGGTGCGTTTGTTTTTTATTGAGCAGCTGTACAGAGGCTTTACGATTCTGCGCAACGAACCGTATCATCATCAGTAATTCTTAGTGTTAAGATTGCTATAATTGTAGTGCTTATCGCATTAAAAAAAACTAACTTTACAGTGATGGTAATTTGTTTTTTTTAAACAAAAGGTGTTTATTTTCTATTTTCTAAAACCACAGATTTTTCAACTTTTTCTTTATGTCATGAAAACGGTTTTAAAATTGGTCTTTGTTGCTTTTTTGACGGCGGGAATTAGCTCCTGCTCCAGCAATGATGACTCCAGTTCCACTCCAACACAACCTACTACAACAAATTTTAATGCAACTTTAAATGGTACTTCCGAAGTACCGGCTAACGGATCTGCTGCCACGGGTGGTGCGGTACTATCCTTTAACAACACAAACAAGACGTTTACTGTAACCGTAACCTACACCGGAATCACCCCTACTGCCGGCCATGTTCACAAAGGAGCGGTTGGCGTAAGCGGTCCTCCTGTTTTTGCTTTTTCCAGTTTAACTTCCCCTATAAATTATACCAGTGTTCCTTTAACAGCGGAACAGGAAGCCGATTTAAAAGCAAACCTTTATTACATCAATTTACACACCTCAGCTTACCCTGATGGAGAAATCCGGGGACAATTGATTAAACAAACATCCACAGGAGGTGGAGGAAACGGAGGTGGTGGCAATGGCGGCGGCGGTTATTAAATCCTCATCGTGAGTCTATAACACAAATCGGGCCCCACTTTTATAGTAGGGCTTTTTCATTTTTTCGTAAAGTGCAATACATTCCTCCGCTTCTTTCACATCGTGCACGCGAAGGATTTTAGCGCCTTTCATCAGGGAAACCGTATTTAAAAAAGTAGTTCCGTTCAAGGCTTCCATCGGACTGGTATCCAATAACTTATATATCATGGATTTTCTGGAAACCGCCGATAATAACGGAACGTCCAGCATCTGAAACAACTCCAGTTTTTGAAGTACTTCATAGTTCTGTTCCAGTGTTTTAGCAAATCCAAAGCCGGGGTCAATGATGATGTCGTTAATTCCCAAACTTCTGGCTGCTGCAATTCGTTCTGAAAAGTAGAAAATCATTTCTTTTACAATATCGTCATATTCCGTCAGGGTTGCCATAGTTTGTGGCGTTCCGCGCATGTGCATCATGATGTAAGGCACTTTGGTTTCGGCAATCACGTTCAGCATCCGGTCGTCTAACAAACCGGCAGAAATATCGTTGATGATAGCTGCTCCGTGTTCAATAGCCACTTTGGCCACTTCCGCACGAAACGTATCGATGGACAGGATGATTTCAGGAAACTGTTTTGTCAACAGGGCTACTATCGGTGTCAAACGTTTGATTTCTTCTTCTTCCGAAACAAAAGCCGCATTTGGCCTTGAAGAATACGCCCCAACATCGATAATCGCGGCACCTTCCGTCAGCATTTTTTCGGTATGATTCAGGAAATCCAAATCGGATTTATACTTCCCGCCATCGAAAAAAGAATCGGGCGTGATGTTTAAAATCCCCATTACTTTCGGAACAGACAAATCAAGTAAGTGACCTTTGCAGTTGACAGTCATTGCTTTATGAGTTATAATTATGAATTATTAAGTTATGAATTCTAAACTGTGACATGCTTACTCCTTTTCCCTTTTCCCTTTTCCCTTTTCCCTTCTCCCTTCTCCCAATTCACGGTTCGCGCTTTATAAACTTTGAACTTCATTTGAATTTCTTTACATTTGAAAATTCAAGAACAAAGATAACCAGAAAATGAGTAACACCTCACAGGAATATGATAAAGTAATCGCCCATTGCCGCGATTTGTACAGCAAAAAAATGAAAGATTACGGAAGTGCCTGGCGTATTTTGCGACTGCCTTCCCTAACCGACCAGATATTCATCAAAGCTCAACGCATCCGAAGTTTACAGGAAAACGAAGTCCGAAAAATTGACGAAGACGAAACCGGAGAATTCATCGGCATCATCAACTATTGCATCATGGCGCTGATTCAGCTCGACCTGGGCGTGGCAGACCAACCGGATTTGGATTGGGAAACCGCCGTTCGCTTATACGACGAAAAAGTATTGCTTACCAAAACCCTGATGGAAGCCAAAAACCACGATTACGGCGAGGCGTGGCGCGATATGCGCGTAAGTTCGTTAACCGATTTGATTCTTCAGAAACTGCTGCGTGTAAAACAGATAGAAGACAACAAAGGAAAAACGCTGGTTTCCGAAGGCATTGACGCAAATTACCAGGACATGATTAATTATTCGGTATTTGCACTTATTTTAATGGGATTTTCAAAATAATTTAAAATGAAATATTTAGTACACATATCAAGGTTTATAGTTGGTGTTTTATTCATCATTTCGGGACTGATTAAACTTAACGACCCAACCGGATTTTCCTTTAAACTGGAGGAATATTTCTCAGAAGGCGTACTAAACATGCCGGCTTTGGTATCTTACGCCTTAGCCATCGCTTTGTTTGTGGTTATTTTTGAAGTGGTTTTGGGTGTGGCTCTATTAATCGGCTTCAAACCGAAATGGACGATTTGGAGTTTGTTGTTGATGATTGTATTCTTCACTTTCCTCACCTTCTATTCCGCTTATTTTAACAAAGTTACCGATTGCGGATGTTTCGGAGATGCCTTAAAACTTACGCCTTGGCAATCGTTCTACAAAGATTTGGCTTTATTGGTGTTCATTCTGATTTTATTCTTCGGACAGAAATACATTCAACCGCTTTTCAAGCCGATGGTTGGAGCTTTGACGGTTTTCGTTTCGTATTCTTTATGCCTTTTCATGGGCTATTGGGTACTGAACCACTTGCCGCTGAAAGACTTCAGAGCCTATAAAATCGGAACCAACATCCAGAAAGGCATGGAATTTCCGGAAGGTGCGCCGCGTTCGGTTTACGAGATGAATTTCGTGTACAAAGTAAACGGCAAAGAGCAGAATTTCGGCGAAAAAGATTTGATGAGCTTACCCGAAGGTGCGGAATTTGTACGCCGTGAGGACAAACTGATTTCACAGGGTTATGTGCCGCCTATCCACGATTTCACCATTGAACTGGACGGTCAGGATTTTACCGAAGAAATGTTGAACGAACCAAAAGTAATTCTGCTGATTTCGTATGACCTGAAAAAGGCAAAAGCAGACGGCTTGGCAAAATTGGAAGATTTCTCTAAAAAAGCACAGGCCAAGGGTTACAAAGTTTTGGGAATGACCGCTTCTCCGATTGAAGATATTGCCAAATTCCGCAAAGAAAACGGCATTACCTTCGATTATTATTTCTGTGACGCCACAACGCTGAAAACCATTGAAAGAGCCAATCCGAGCATTGTTGTCCTTCACAAAGGCACTATTGTGGATAAGAAACACTGGAACGATATTGAGGATGTAAAACTCTAAAAAAACAACGCCCTATGAAAAAATTGTTTTTATTTATTGTGTCTGCCGTGGCAGCATTTGCAATATATTCGTATACTGATAAAAAAGACGAAACGAGCTTCAAAAAAGAAGCCCTTGAAAATTTAATGGTTACTACCGAAGGTAACTCGATTGCTTTTAAAGATATTCTTAAAAAATATGAGGGCAAAACCATTGTAATCGACGTTTGGGCTTCGTGGTGTTCCGATTGTATTAAAGGAATGCCGAAAGTAAAAGCACTTCAGAAAAATTACCCGAATGCCACTTACCTGTTCCTTTCAATGGACAAAACCAAAGAAGCGTGGTTAAAAGGCATTGAAAAATACGAGGTAAACGGCGAACACTATATGGCAACGGACGGCATGAAAGGCATCTTCGGAAAAGCCATCAGTCTGGACTGGATACCTCGCTACATGATTGTGGATAAAACCGGAAAAATCGCCCTGTACAAAGCCATCGAAGCAGATGACGAAAAATTAATCGAGACTTTAAAAACACTACAATAATGAGACACAATATCGTTGCCGGAAACTGGAAAATGAACAAAAATGCAGGGGAAACTGCGCAATTGTTATCGGATATTCTCAACCAGTTGCCTTCCGGAAAAGAAGTGGAAATTCTGGTTGCGCCTTCTTTTGTGAATTTATCGCAGGCCGTTCACATTTTGGAACACACCAATATCGGGGTGGCGGCGCAAAACATGCATCAGGCGGAAGGCGGCGCTTTTACCGGCGAAATTTCTGCGGATATGCTTACTTCTGTGGGGGTTCACAACGTAATCTTAGGTCATTCCGAAAGACGTCATTATTTTAAAGAAACCGATGCGCTTTTGGCCAACAAAGTAGATACGGCTCTAAAACACGAAATGCGCATTATTTTCTGTATTGGCGAAGAACTGAAAGACCGTCAGAACAAACAGCATTTTAATGTGGTAGACAATCAGTTACGCGACGGGCTGTTCCACCTGGGAGCGAACGCCTGGGTAAACATCGTTCTGGCGTACGAACCCGTTTGGGCTATCGGAACAGGAGAAACCGCAACCCCGGAGCAGGCACAGGAAATGCACCATTATATCCGCGAAACGATTCGTCATCAATACGGAGAAGCGGTTTCCGAAAATGTATCCATTCTTTACGGCGGAAGCGTTAAACCGGACAACGCCAAAGAGATTTTCTCCCAACCGGATGTAGACGGCGGTTTAATTGGCGGTGCCGCTTTAAAAGCAGAAGATTTTGTAGCTATTGTAGATGCGTTTTAATTTATGATTACCCTCAACATCATCGGTTCGGGCAACGTGGCTCAGCATCTGATTTCGGTTTTTCAACAAACGGAAAACGTAGTGCTGCAGCAAATCTTTGCCCGCAAAAGGGAAGCTGTTTCTCATTTGGTTGCCGATGCTGAGATTGTAACGAATTTCAACGATTTAAAACCGGCCAACGTCACCATTATTTCCGTTACCGACGGAGCCATCGCGGAAGTTTCAAACGCTTTGCCCTATGAAAACCAACTGGTGGTACACACCTCCGGAAGCATGGGTTTTGAAACGTTAAGCAATAAGAACCGTAAAGGCGTTTTCTATCCGTTGCAGACCTTTTCGAAAGCTAAGGCGGTTAATTTTAAAGAAATTCCGATTTGTCTGGAAACGGAAAAAGAGGAAGATTTTGCCTTGCTGGAACGTTTGGCCCAATCCATATCGGATAAAGTATTCAAAATCGGTGCGGCGCAACGACAAAGTTTGCACGTTGCGGCAGTCTTTTCGTGTAATTTCGTGAATCATCTGTATCAATTAGGTCATGAAATCTGTGAAGAACACAACGTCCCGTTCGACATTTTATTCCCGCTGATTGACGAAACGGCCGATAAAATCAAGACACTTTCCCCAAAAGAAGCGCAAACCGGTCCGGCCATCCGCCACGACCAGAAAACCATTGAAAAACATCTTGCTTTCCTCGACGACGAGAACAAAAAGGCAATTTACAGGCTACTAACCCAATCCATACAAAAGAATAATGGCTAAGAGTTATAAAGAAATCATGAACGACATCACTACTTTCGTTTTCGACGTAGACGGTGTCCTTACCGACGGAACGGTACACATCACACCGACCGGAGAAATGTTGCGCGAAATGCACATCCGCGACGGTTATGCAATGAAAGCCGCAGTAGAAAACGGCTATACGGTTTGTATTATTTCCGGCGGCAGCAATGAAGGCGTTCGGATCCGTTTACGCAATTTAGGGATTACCGACATCCATTTGGGCGTTCACGATAAAGTGGAAACGTTCAAAGAATTCACCGATATCTATAACATCAAACCCGAACAGGTATTGTACATGGGCGACGATATTCCGGATTATCACGTGATGCAGTTGGTGGGTTTACCGACCTGTCCGCAGGATGCTTCACCGGAAATAAAAGGCATCAGCACCTATGTTTCACACAAAAACGGCGGAAAAGGCGCGGTTCGCGATGTGATTGAACAAGTGATGAAAGTTCAGGGCAAATGGATGGAACATTTCGACGCGAAGTACGATTAATTTTCAGTCGCAATTTACTTTTTCAGAAATCAAAAAACTAAAATTCAGTCTTCAGTATAAACCATGAAATTCTTAAAACTGATTCGTTTTCAAAATTTAATCATGCTGGCTTTAATGCAGCTGGTTTTCCATTTTGTCTTTTTCAAAAACCAATCGGACTTGCTTTTGGCGCTGTCGGATTGGCAATTTGTACTGTTAGTGGTGGCAACGGTTTGCATCGCCGCCGCCGGATACGTTATCAACAACATTATGGATCAGGAAACCGACTCGGTGGCAAAGCCAAACGAGGTCGTTGTGGGGAAACACCTTTCGGAAAGCCTGGCGTATAACCTTTACATCGGGTTAAACATTGTTGGCGTTGGGATTGGTTTCTACCTGTCAAATCTGATTGGCAAACCAATGTTTTCCTCGGTCTTCATTATTGTGGCCGCCACCTTATACCTGTACGCCACCAGTTTTAAACAAACCCTGTTGATTGGGAATATCATTGTGGCTTTGTTATTGGGTTTAAGCGTTATCATTGTAGGGGTATTCGATTTATTTCCGGTAACATTCGACGAAAACCGCATCCAAATGGCGGTTTATTTCAGTATTCTGACGGATTATGCTCTTTTCGCGTTTGTCCTCAATTTTATCCGCGAAATTGTAAAAGACATTGAAGATATGGACGGTGATTACAACGCTGGCATGAACACACTTCCCATCGTTTTGGGCAAAGAGCGAACCGCTAAAATTGTTTTTTTCCTGACACTGGTTCCCATTGCTTTGTTGTTGCTTTACATCAACAAGAATCTTTTGACTCTGGAATGGGTGATGTATTACCTGCTTTTGTTTGTGACCGCGCCGCTTTTGTACTTTCTTATCAAAATCTGGTCGGCAAAAACAAAAAAGGATTTCAACCATTTAAGCCTGATTTTAAAACTGGTTCTGCTTTTCGGAATCCTTTCCATAGTGGTCATCACCGTAAACATGAAACTGAATGCTTAAGGAAAAATTAAAAGGCTATCGCATTATTTTAGCCTCGGGTTCACCGCGTCGTCAGCAGTATCTTAAAGAACTGGATCTGGTTTTTGAAATCCGGTTAAAAGAGGTAGAAGAAATCTACGACGAAAACCTGAAAGCCGAAGCCATTACCAATTATTTAGCTGAACTCAAAGCCAACGCTTTTTTAGGGGAATTAACCCAAAAAGACATACTGATTACCAGCGACACCATTGTCTGGCACGAAGAAAAGGCGCTGGGAAAACCGAAAGATTACAGCGATGCGTTTCAGATGCTGCAATCGTTATCCGGAAAAGCGCACGAAGTGATTACGTCGGTTTGTATTTGTACCAAAACCAAAAAAGATACTTTTTTTGAAGTGACCAAAGTAACGTTCAACAGTCTTTCGGAAGAAGAAATCCGTTATTATCTTGACAACTATCAGCCTTTCGATAAAGCGGGTTCTTACGGCATTCAGGAATGGATCGGATTGGTTGCCATCGCGGGAATTCAGGGTTCTTATGCCAATGTAGTCGGACTTCCGGTTGATAAAGTTTACCAACATTTGCTTACATTTGTATAGTAAACTTCTGTAAAATGTTTGACAATCATTTTTTTTTCGAAATTGTTGCCACTACCATTACCATAATTTTCTTTATTCTGGCGCGCTTTTTTACGGCTAAAATCATCAGACGGTTTGCAGAAGTTTCCGAAACCATAGACCATCGTCGTACCAACCTCGTTATCAAATACATTCACATACTCATCGGAATGCTTACGGTGATTATATTGTTTACGATTTGGGGTATTAAAGCCGAACATGTAGTTCTTTTTGCTTCTTCCATTTCTGCGTTTATTGGCGTGGCCTTGTTTGCACAATGGTCGATTCTGAGCAATATTACAGCCGGGATTATCCTGTTTTTCAACTTTCCGTTTAAAATTGGCGATGTCATCCTGATTCACGACAAAGATTTCCCGGTAGAAGGTGAAATTATCGATATTACAGCCTTTCATGCTTTACTCAAAACCAAAAACGGAGAGCGCGTTACCTATCCGAACAACCTTTTAATTCAAAAAGGAATCACCATCATACAGCAAAACAGCGACGAAAGGGAATTCACAGATTAATTTCAAAGCTTCTAAAACTCCTTGTTTTACAACCCATTACAACGTTTTCATATATTATTTTTTTACTTGAACCACACTTTGGCACGGTAGTTGGATTTATTCTGCTACCAAACGACCATAGGTTTAATTAAAAATAAAAATTATGAAAGCTATCAGATTATTATTCGCAGGATTGTTTTTAATAACACTAAGCTCACAGGCACAAGTTTCCGTTAACGTAAATATTGGAACACCGCCAGCTTGGGGCCCGGTTGGCTATACAGAAGTACGTTATTATTATATTCCGGATATTGAAGTGTATTACGATGTACCTTCGGCAATGTTCATATATTTCCACAACGGTGGCTGGGTTAGAACAACTTACCTGCCTTACCGATACAGACATTATGATTTATACGGTGCCTACAAAGTTTGTTTAGATGATTACGGTCCAAACCCTTACATCCATTACAAAATACACAAAGTAAAATACCACCACGGCTACAGAGGACCTGCACAAAGAACCATTGGCCCAAGACCTCATGTGGTATACAACGGCCCAAGTGGCGGATATTACAGAGAGCAGCACAGGGATCATGATAACGACAGAAATTATTACAGACAGGAAAACAGAAGAAGCGACAGAGACAACAATAATTACCGAAATGAGTTTCGTGGCGGGCGGGAAAAAGGAAATGGCAAAGGTCATGAGCCTGGACGCGGTCACGGAAACGGAAATGGAAGAGGAAACGGAAAACGAGGATAATTCCCCTCTCCCAACCTTAAAAGGCAAAGGCTTGAACGTCTTTGCCTTTTTTAATTTACTGTTAATTATTCAGCCGAAACAGACAATTTCCTTATATTTGAAAATCAGGAATAATACCACATTTATGAAGAAGCTTGGCTTACTCTTTTCTATTTTTACACTACTGTTTATTACCAACCTTACATTTGCACAACAGCCTCAGAAATGGAGTGCTTCCGATATTTACCATCAGATTGAAAAACTGAATTTTTTAGGTTCCGTTTTATATGTTGCCGCGCATCCGGATGATGAGAATACGAAACTCATCTCCTATTTTGCCAATGAAACCAAGGCGAGAACCGCTTACTTATCGCTAACCAGAGGGGACGGCGGTCAGAACCTCATCGGAACGGAAAGAAAAGAAATGTTAGGTGTATTGCGTACCCAGGAATTGTTGGCCGCCCGAAGAATTGACGGCGGTGAACAGCTGTTTTCCAGAGCTTACGATTTCGGTTATTCCAAAGAGCCTAACGAAACCTTTGCCATTTGGGGAAAAGAACAGGTTTTACACGACGTTGTTTTGGCCATCCGAAAATTCAAACCGGACGTCATCATTAACCGATTTAACCACCGGACTCCCGGAACCACACACGGTCATCACACCGCATCGGCCATGTTAAGCATGGAAGCTTTCGATTTAAGTGCCGATAAAAACAGCTATCCCAATCAACTGAAGGAATTCGGGCTATGGCAACCCAAACGCATTTTCTTCAATACCTCGTGGTGGTTTTACGGAAGCGAAGAAAATTTTAAAAAAGCCGACAAAACCAATTTATTTTCAATAAACACAGGTGTTTTCTTTCCGCTGAAAGGAAAAAGCAACGGTGAAATTGCCGCGCTGAGCAGAAGTCAGCATCAGTGTCAGGGCTTCGGGACTACCGGAACCCGCGGCGATGAAATTGAATATCTTGAATTTTTAAAAGGCGATATGCCGAAAGAGAAAGCCAATCTTTTTGAAGGCATCAATACTACCTGGACACGGGTTAAAGGCGGTGAAGCCATCGGTAAAATCCTGACGGACATCCAAAACCATTTCAACTTTAACAATCCGTCGGTACATTTACCCAAACTTGCAGAAGCCTACCATCTGATTTCTGAATTGGAAGACTCGCATTGGCGCGACATTAAAAAGAAAGAACTGGAACAAATCATTATGGCCAGCTGCGGTTTGTATCTTGAAGCGGTTGCTGCCCAGCAGAATACGACTCCGGGCAGTGAAATCGGCATTAAACTGGAAGCGGTAAACCGAAGCATACAGGACGTTGAAATCCTTTCCGTTGAATATTTAGGCCAACCGCTAATCAACCCGATGGCGCTGGAAAACAACAAGGTTTATAAAAACGAAGCGACTATCAGAATACCTTCAGACACGCCTTATACCACGCCTTATTGGTTAAATGAAAGAGAAAATCCCGGCTTGTTTTCCGTGAACGATTTACGCCAGATCGGGAAACCGGAATCGGATAAAGTTCAATTGCACTGGAAACTGAAAATCTGTGAAGTTACCTTCGACTTTACAAAAGACATCGTTTACAAATTCAATGATAATGCAAAAGGCGAAACCTATCAGCCGTTTGATATTCTGCCGGAAGTGACCACCGAAATTGTAAACAACGTGCGGCTTTTCACCGGAAAACAAAAGCAGCAGGTGGCGGTTAAAGTGCGTTCCGGAAAAGATAACGCAAAAGGACACCTACTTTTAGATTTACCGGCCGACTGGAAAGTAACTCCGACGGCCATCCCGTTTGAATTAGACAAAAAAGGAACCGAAAAAACCGTAACGTTTGAGGTAACGCCGCCTTCCTACGAAACGGAAGCCATCGTAAAAAGCTTTGCCGTAATCGACGGTAAAAAGTTAGACAAAAAACTAATCACGATCGACTACAGTCATATTCCGCTGCAGAAAATCCTGATGCCATCCGAAGCGCGGTTTAACAAAGTTGTCATCCAAACCCGCGGAAAAAACATCGGCTATATCATGGGTGCCGGCGATGAAGTACCGGAAAATTTACGGCAGATGGATTATAATGTAACCCTGCTTTCCCCTGAAAAAATAACACCGGAAAACTTAAAACAATTTGATGCGCTTATCCTCGGTATACGAGCTTTTAATGTGGTGGAGGAATTGAAATTTAAACAAAACACCTTATTCGATTATGTGCAGAACGGCGGTACCATGATTGTGCAATACAACACCAGCAGTAATCTGGTCACCAAAAACGTGGCACCTTTCGACCTGCAGCTTTCCAACGACCGTGTAACACAGGAAGATGCTGCCATAACCTTTTTAAATCCAAAGCATAAAGTACTAAGTTTTCCGAATAAAATCACCGAGCAGGATTTTGATTGCTGGACGCAGGAACAGGGTTTGTACTATCCTAAAAGCTGGGCAAAGGAATTCACCCCGATTATTGCTTCGAGTGATAAAGGTGAAGAACCTAAAAACGGCGCATTGCTAATCGCAAAATACGGAAAAGGGCATTATATTTATACCGGTCTGAGTTTCTTCAGACAATTACCGGAAGGTGTACCGGGAGCGTATCGCATTATGGCGAATCTGATTGCTGCCGGAAAGTAAAGAGAATAGAAGCAAGAGTCAGGAAACAAGAAACGATTTAAAAACGTATATGACTTACATGTTTAAAAAATTAAACCGTAACCTATGAAAGAACAGGAATTTAAGTGGAAAAAAAGTTATACGGTGGTGTTACTGCTCAATGCTTTCTATATTTTACTGTTCTATTTTTTAATGCAAATGTACGCTTAAGCCATGCAGTATATCGATTGGATTGTACTTTCCGTAACCCTTTTATTCATCGTTATTTACGGTTCTTTAAAAACCAAAGGCAGTAAAAACGTTGAAGAATATATACTGGGCAACAACGAAACACCTTGGTGGACTGTCGGGCTTTCCGTTATGGCTACACAGGCCAGCGCCATTACATTTCTATCTACACCGGGACAGGCCTACCACGACGGAATGGGTTTTGTACAATTCTATTTCGGATTGCCGATTGCCATGGTAGTCATCTGTATCACTTTTATCCCGATTTACCACAAATTAAAAGTCTTTACGGCCTACGAATATCTCGAGCAGCGTTTCGACGTAAAAACCCGTTCGTTAGCCTCCGTCTTATTTTTAGTGCAGCGTGGTTTGGGAACCGGTCTGACAATTTATGCACCCTCCATTATACTGTCAGCCTTATTGGGATGGAATTTAACCCTGTTGAATATAGTAATCGGAATACTGGTTATCATCTACACTTTTTCAGGCGGAACCAAAGCGGTGAATGTTACCCAGAAACAGCAGATGTTTGTAATCATGACGGGAATGTTTATCACCTTCTTTCTGATTTTAAGCTATTTGCCGGAAGAATTGAGTTTCAGCAACGCCTTGGGAATTGCCGGCGCTAACGACAAAATGAACATCGTCGATTTTTCTTTTAATCCCGAAACCCGGTACACGTTCTGGAGCGGAATTACCGGAGGTTTCTTCCTGGCACTCTCCTATTTCGGAACCGATCAGTCGCAGGTTGGTCGTTATCTTACCGGGAAATCAGTTCGGGAAAGCCAAATGGGATTGATTATGAACGGAATTCTGAAAGTGCCGATGCAGTTTTTCATCTTACTTACCGGTGTGATGGTTTTTGTTTTCTTTCAGTTTCATTCTTCACCCTTGCATTTCAATCCTACGAACAACAAACTGGTAAAAAATTCCGTCTATAAAGCAGATTTCGAAGAACTGGAAAGACAACTGGAAGCGGTTCAGGCAGAAAAAAAAGAAATCAGTATGCTGTATGTCGGACAATTGAATCAGGATTATGATAACCCGATTTTACAGCAAAAAATGGTTTCCCTTGCCGGAAAGGAAAAAGACTTACGCGAACAGGCCAAAGACATCATTTACAAAGTCGACAAAAAAACCGAAACCAACGACAAAGACTATGTCTTCCTGCATTTCATTTTAAATTACCTGCCAACCGGATTGATTGGTTTGCTGCTTGCCGTTATCTTTTCGGCGGCCATGTCGTCTTCGGCTTCCGGTTTGAGTGCCTTGGCAACCACCACATCCATCGATATTTACAAGAGAAATCTAAAAGCGGATAAATCGGAAAAACACTTTGTAAACGCCACGAAATTCTTCACGTTGGTTTGGGGAATTATTGCAATATTGTTTGCCTGTATCGGAACGCTGTTTGAAAATCTCATTCAGTTGGTAAATATTATCGGCTCCATTTTTTACGGAACGGTTTTAGGGATTTTCCTGGTAGCTTTTTATATCAAATATGTAAAAGCAAAAGCCGTTTTCTGGAGTGCCGTAATCAGCCAGCTGACAATTTTTGTTATCTATTACTATGCGATTCACCTTCCGGAAAGCGGTGATGAAAAGTTAAGTTATTTGTGGCTGAATTTCATTGGCGCCTTACTTACTACCGTATTAGCGGTGGGCTTCCAGATGATTTTCAAAACCAAAGAATAAAAAAGGCTGTCAGTTTTGACAGCCTTTTTTAGGTAATTCCTTATTTCTTAGACCATTCTGCAATGGAATCTTTGTTCATCTTAACATAATCCTGATTGTTTGCTTTTTCAGCACTTGCCAAAGATAGTTTTGCTGTTTCAATAGCTCCGGCTTTATCGCCGTTTTTAGCTTGTACCAACGATTTCAAACGCAGAAACCAAAATGGTGTTTCGGTACCTTTCATATCACAGGCTTTGTTTACCCATACCTGAGCTTTTTTCATATCGCCGTTAGACTGATATAGATATTGTGCAGCAGAAAAATAATCGTTTGCACTTGGTCCTGCCAAAGTAGCCTCGATACTCTTCATGGCCACTTTCTGCGTAGGTACTTCAAACCTAACCGGAATTAATGTTTTTTCCCATGAAATTTCAAGGTTCGCATAATCGTTATCAACATTGTTGATTCCGATTGTAAACGTTTCCACCTTTCTTCCTAAAGTTTCCGGCTTAACCACCGTACGCAACGCAACAGCCGCTTCATCCCACTTTTCCGGAAGTCCCCAGTTATCAGTATTGTTATAGAAGATTACTTCCCAACTGTCTGCTTTTGGCAAAGTGTATAAGGCGTATTTACCTTTTTTCAGCAATTTCCCGTCGATAGTAACATCTTCACTGAAAGCAATGGTTGTATTGGCATTAGCCCCCGTTCTCCATAATTTGCCGTAAGGAACCAATTCGCCGAAAACAGTTCTGCCTTTTGCTCCGGGACGAGAATATTCTATTTCAACATTGGTTAAACCAACGGTTTGTTCCACTTTAGAACTAGGACTCGCCTGTGGCGTCTTTACCTGAGCTTGTACTGTTGTTAAAGCAAACAATAAAGCTGCAGAAAGAATTACTTTTTTCATACTGTTTAAAATCTTGATTTATGTTTTTACGAATTTAAAAAAAAATGCCGCCAAAAATGTTAACGTTATTGTAAAAACATACTACTTTTGTTGTGTCTTCCGTCCTCAATTTCCACATTTTATAAATTCAGCTGAGTATTATTTTACTTAATTTTAAACCACCAATATCCGAAAGTGCTGACAACAGAAATTAACAGAACTCTTGGTAAATAAAAACAGTAATTTATGGTAGTATTCTGGTTTCGGAGGGATTTGCGTCTGGAAGACAACACAGCTCTTTTCCACGCTTTAAACAGCAACGAAGTCGTACTTCCTGTTTTTATATTTGACGAAAACATCCTGTCTCAACTGGAAAAAAACGATGCCCGTGTTACTTTCATTCACAGGCAATTGGAAAAAATTCAGTCGATACTGAAACCGTCGGGAAAATCTTTAGCTGTTTTTTACGGTTCTCCTGTTGCTGTTTTCAAAAAGATAATCTCAGAAAACACGATTTCCGCCGTGTATACCAATCACGATTACGAACCGGCAGCCAGAAAACGGGATACGGCAGTAAATCAGCTTTTGAAGGCACATCAGATCGAATTTAAAACCTGCAAAGACCAAGTTATTTTTGAGAAAAAAGAGGTGGTTAAAGACGACGGAACGCCTTATGTGGTTTTTACCCCTTATGCTAAAAAATGGAAAGAACGATTCAGCACAACCACACTGATTACTTATCCTTCAGAAGCTTTGCTTTCGAATATTGCCGTTCACACCTATCCTTTCTTAAACCTAAAAGACATAGGTTTTGAAAAATCGGACATCGAACCAAAACTGTTTGATGTTTCCGAAAAACTTATTTCGAATTACGAAGAAACCCGAAATTTTCCGGCTGTTGAAGGCACTTCGATGTTAAGCGTTTATCTACGGTTCGGAACGGTTTCCATCCGAAAACTGATTTTGGAAGTTCAAAAGATTTCAAACGAAACCTTTCTTAACGAACTTATCTGGCGGGAGTTTTTCATGCAGATTTTATGGCATTTTCCGCATACGGTGAACCGAAGTTTCAAAGAAAAATACGATGCCATACCATGGAGCAATGATGAAGCGTTGTTTCAGAAATGGTGCGAAGGCAAAACCGGCTATCCGCTTGTCGATGCCGGCATGCGCGAACTCAACGCAACCGGTTACCTGCACAACCGCGTACGCATGATAACCGCAAGTTTTTTATGCAAACATTTGCTGATTGACTGGCGCTGGGGCGAAACGTACTTTGCCCAAAAACTGCTGGATTACGAACAATCAAGCAATGTGGGCAACTGGCAATGGGCGGCCGGAAGCGGTGTGGATGCAGCACCTTATTTCCGGATTTTTAACCCGACAGAACAAATCAAAAAGTTTGACAAAGAACTGAACTACATCAAAAAATGGGTGCCGGAACTGGAAACTCCGCACTATCCGAAACCTATAGTTGAGCATAATGAAGCCCGTAAAAAATGTTTACTGGTTTATAAGAGTGCTGTTGGGTAAAGATTCTACTCCTTTGGAGGGGAAAGCTTAAACCAGACGTTTTATTTTCTCAAAATCAATCTCCTCAAAATCGTGGATCAGATAATCTGCGAGTGATAAATCCTGATGTTTGGAATTGTCGCTGTGATACCCTATACAGTAAATATCAGCAGCTTTGGCGGCTTTTACACCGTTGGTACTGTCTTCGATTACGATACAGTGTTCTTTTGGTGCTACAGACAGCGAAGCCGCGTGCAGAAAAATAGCCGGATCGGGTTTGGATTTCGGGAAATCTTCGCCGCTTACCGTATGGGTAAAATATTGGTACAAATCGAAACGGGTAAACACGCGGTTAATGGTACTTTTGGATGCAGAAGATGCCAAAATAAGCTGCATGCCGTTTTCGTGCAGGTTTTTGATGAGTTTATGAACACCTTCAATTAATTCCAGATCGGGTTTGGTGTCGAAAGCTTCGTTGAATAAATGGCGTTTTCTTAAAATAAGTTCCTCGACATCGTGATTCAGGTTGAAGGTATCTTTTATTCTCTGGAAAACATTTCGGGTGGAATTTCCGGTGAAGGAAGCGTAAAGCTGTTCGGAAACTTCGATGCCTAATTCGTTGAAATGCTGATAATAGGCGTATTTGTGAACGGGTTCGGTATCGACAATTACACCGTCCATGTCGAAAATTACGGTTTTAATCATTGTAATGTGTGTTGTTGCGCGCAAAGGTACAAAGTTGGAACGTTTTTTATGTTAACAAATACAAAAATGGTTTCCTCTTTAGCCCTGATGGGAGCGGCACCGCGTAAAGCGGACAGCAGGATTTACGTTTCCTGACACAAAATGACCCTTCGCTCCTAACCTTACCATACATAACTTCTCACTTTTCACTTCCCGCAATTAAACCATTTCCCTTATCTTTAGTCCAACAATCAAATTGATTTCACTTGCAGGACGAAAAAGCTTTTATCGCCGAGTTACTCCACCCAAAAACGCAACAGGAAGCGTTTCGGAAACTGGTGCGCGACTATCAGCGGCCGTTGTACAACCATATCCGGAATATAGTACTGAACCATGACGACACGGACGATGTGCTGCAGAATACATTTGTGAAAGTGTTTCAGAACCTGAAAAATTTTAAAGGCGAAAGCAAGTTGTTTTCCTGGATATACCGGATTGCTACCAACGAAGCGATAACGTTTATCAACCAACGGGCCAAAAAACAAGGGATTTCCAGCGAAGAAGTTCAGGAGAAAATGATTAACAGTTTGCAGGCCGATGTGGATTATGACGGTGATGAAATTCAGCTGAAATTGCAAAAAGCGGTGGCCATGTTACCTGAAAAACAGCAATTAGTGTTCAAGATGAAGTATTTTGAGGAAATGAAATACGAAGATATGTCTGAAATTCTGGAAACTTCGGTGGGCGCATTGAAAGCCTCTTATTTTCACGCGGTGAAGAAGATTGAAGATTTTTTACAAACGAATTAAACCTTTTGACTTTACTTTTGTCTTATGAGTATGAACAAGTTTGATTTACATAACGATCCGAAAATCGAAACCGGATTTAAAATTCCCGAGAACTATTTCGAGCGTTTTGAAAACCGGCTGATGCAACAGCTTCCGGAAAAAGAAGTGCGTGTGGTGTCGTTATGGAAAAAGAGAACCCGTTGGATTTCAGCAGTTGCAGCGGTTTTTGTACTTGGTTTCGGATTGTGGTTGTTCAATACCAATCGAAATGCTGAAACAGAAACCGGAGCAGAACTTTATCTGGCGTATCAAAATGATATTACCACCGAAGATATTGCCGCGCTTTTAACCGATGAGGATATCGCCAGTCTTGAAAACGATTTAGCGCTTTACAGCAGCGAATCGGAAACTTATGTTAATGAATATTTAGAACAATGATGAAAAAAATAGTAACCCTGCTTTTATTGGCACTTTCGGTTAGCCTTTTTGCGCAGGACCGAAAACAAGAACGTATTGAACGCATCAAAGCGCTGAAAGTAGCCTATATCTCCGACCGATTGGATTTAAAACCCGAGGAAGCGGAAAAATTCTGGCCGGTGTACAATCAGTTTGAGGAGCGTCAGTACGAACTGCACAAACAGAAACGACAGCTGATGTTTAAACTGAAACCGGAAAACACCAAAGATTTATCCGATAAGGAAACCGCCACTTTAATGGAACAGGACAATCAGTTGGAAACGGAAATCCAGAACAACAAGAAAAAACTGGTGAAGGATTTACAGGGCATCATTCCAAACCAAAAAATACTGATGCTGAAACAGTTGGAAATCGAATTCAAACACAAGCTGTTGGAACAGATGAAAAACCATAAAAGACGACGTTAAAAAAGGAGCATTTTGCTCCTTTTTTGTTAAATAAAACTTTCACATCATTGCTGCCGTGCCATTTTGGTCAAATAGCTCAAAAACCTTTACAAACAGGGGCTTTTATTAAAAAAACAAAGTAACTACAACCTGATTTTTATCATAAAATCGCACAAAAAAATCCCGGTACTTTGCTCTTGATAACGAATTAAAAAATTATTTTAAAAATGGAAGTATTTGAAAGACCTGTACCTATCGACAAAGAAGTTTCCTGGGACAAAACCAAAACCATTATGAGTAAAACAGACCGTTTTGGTACCATCGAATATGCTAACGAAGTTTTTATTGACGTGTCGGGCTATGAAGATTACGAATTAATGTCGCAACCGCACAACATCATCCGTCACCCGGATATGCCGAAAGTAATTTTTAAAGTACTTTGGGACAATCTGAAAAAAGGAAACAATTTTCACGCGATTGTAAAGAATCTGGCGAAATCCGGCCGTTATTATTGGGTAATTACAGATTTTGATATCTCTAAAGACGAAAAAGGCAACATTGTCAATTACTTCGCGCGCCGTAAAGCGGTTCCGCAGGAAGTGATTACCAAACATATTGAACCGTTATACAAACGATTGCTCCAGATTGAAAACGCCAGCGGAATGGAAGCCAGCGAAAAATACCTGATCGGTTATCTGGAAGAACAAAATAAAAACTATGTGGAATTCATCATGGAAATCATGAGTGAACATGAAAAATCCGTAGAACTTCAAAATGCGGCCGCAGCAGCCACAGCAGAAGTAAAAACAGAAGACAAAAAAGGATTTTTTTCTAAGTTTTTTGGTTAGTTAAGTGTTAAGTTAAGAAGGGCTGGTTTTTACCGGCCTTTTTTATTTGAACTTTAATCGGAGTATCTTTTTATTACCAGCTGCAATGGCAGTTTTCGCATCCACAAAACGGATCGTAAACAAATCTTTGTAGTCCGCAATTTTGCGCCAGGTTTTACCCTGATCGTAGGAATAGTAAACTCCCGAAGCGCCAACAGTTAGTAACTCATTTCCGTTGCTTCCCGGAACAAATTGCACGCAGGAACCATAACCGTACCCTTCATTTTCACCAACTTTATTCCAGGTTTTACCGCCGTCATGCGTGATGATTTTATTCCCGAAATTTTGCTGTGGTTTTTCATAATCGCCGCCGGTGGCAAAACCGAGGGTTTCATCGTAAAAATCGGCAGAGAACATTCCGGTCATGGCGCTTCCCTGAACAATCGGGGTTTCAATTGCCTGCCATGATTTTCCTTTGTCTTCCGAATAAAACACTCTTGATTTTTTCCCTCCGGAAACTACCCAGGTCTTTTCGCCTTTGATAATGATGTTGGTGTTACTGGCAGCGAAGAAAGCTTCGCCTTCCGCTAATTTGGGTAAATTGTCACAAGAAATTTTCGTCCAGGTTTCGCCGCCGTCTCTTGTGATTAGTAACGAAAAACAATCATCCGTCGGATCGCCAACGGCCATGCCTTCTTTATCGTTCCAGAAACTGATGGCATCGTAAAATACTTTTTCGCCTTTTTCTTCATACACCAGTTGCGTTTCTTTTCCGTCTTTTGAAATGCGGTATAAAAGTCCCGGATTGGCAATGCTCAGCACAAAAATATTGTCTTTGGTTTGGGCCATGCTCCGGAATTCCAATTTCAATGTATCTCTTTGAATATTCCCTACGAAACGTTTGTTGTCTTTTAAAGAAATACAACCGTAATTCCCGTTGTTCGCGGCATACCAAACCTTATCATTATCAATTGTTAAGGCCCGGATACTTAGTTTTTCGGACAGTAACGTATCGATTACAACTTCTGTAAAGCTTGGGGCTAAAAGAGGCGTTGGCTGAACATCCGATGCAACAGAAGTATCTGATTTTCCCATAAACGATTTCAGGTTACAGGAAAAACATAAAAAAGCACAAAGTAAAACAACAACGCTTCTCATTTTGAATGCATTTAGAGAAGCTAAAGTACGAATTTGCTTTATATGTTTTTGTCTTTTCCGTCAAGCATGTAGATCCAGAGCATACGCGAAAAACGGAAATTGAAGGTACTCATCACAATGGACAGTATCCCGATTAACACCACAATGGTCAGATAACTGTCGATGAATAGGTTGGCAATCAGAAAGAAAACAATCATTTCGGCCACTGCCACGACATAACTTACGAACATCGAACCGAAGAAATAACCCGGCTCTTTTTCAAATTTATGGTGACAATGCGAACAGTTGGCATTCATTTTCGGCAATCGCAGAAGAAAGATATTTCCTTTTTCCGCAAACACTTTTCCCTTCTCACATTTCGGACATTTTTCCCCCAGAATATTGAATAACACTGACATAGTATATTTTTTCAACAAATTTCGGTAGTTTTTGGCATTACATTGCTTAACTATTTACGCAAATATTTGTACTTTTAGGACATTTATTTACCTTCTGTCCTATGAAAAGTTTTACGGTTTTAGATATTCAGCAGTTTGAATCGGTTAAGAAAAAGAAAGAGTTCTACGCAAATACGGTAGAAAACCATATCGTTACAGCCCATAAAAATATTCACAAACCACATAAGCACAATTTTTTCCTAACTGTACTTTTCACACACGGAAGCGGTATTCACGAAATTGACTTCATCAAATACGACATTCAGCCCGGAACACTTTTCTTCCTGAACCCGGGACAAATGCACCATTGGGAATTGTCCGAGGATATTCGCGGGTTTATCTTTTTTCACACCCAATCCTTTTATGATTTGCATTATGCCAAAAAAAGAGTGCATACGTTCCCGTTTTTTTACAGCGTGCAGAATGCACCGGTTTTGTATTTAAAAGAAAATCAGGCGGATTATTTTCAGAACTTGTTCCGTCAAATCTATGCGGAAAACCAATCGGAAGCCCTTTTTAAAACGCCGAAAATCATTTCGTTAATGGATTTGATTTACATTGAAAGTACGCGCTTGTATATTGAAAAAAACGATTCGGAAGTTATTACACAAAACACGTATTCCACAACTTTTCAAAAACTGGAAGAACTGATTGAAGCACAATATAAAACCGAAAAATCACCCTCCAAATACGCCGACTGGCTGAACATTTCCGCCAAACACCTCAACCGGATTACACAAAACATGGTGGGCAAAACCACAACCGACATGATACTGGAACGTGTTTTTTTAGAAGCCAAACGGGAACTCATCAGCCGGCAGTTTACGTTCAGTGAGATTGCAACCGATCTGGGTTACGACGATTACGCTTATTTTTCAAGGCTTTTCAAGAAAAAATGTGGTGAAACACCTTCTGAATTTATAAAACGCTACAAATAAGCTATTGCCAAATAATTTACTATCTTTGCGGGCTTATTTTTTTACACAATGAGATTACACCGTAATTTAGTTTTTACCGTTATCGATTCGCTTATGGCGATTTTCAACGAAGGACAGTATGCCGATAAAGTTGTGGCGATAGCGCTGAAGAAAGACAAACGCTGGGGAAGTCACGACCGGAAATTCGTGGCCGAAACCATCTACGAAATCGTTCGCTGGAAACGATTATACGCCGAAATTGCCGAAGTAAAAGAACCATTCGACCGGGACAACATCTGGAGAATGTTCGCTGTTTGGGCCGTTTTACGCGGTTATACCTTACCCGACTGGAAATACTTCGAAAACACACCGGCAAGAAAAATCAAAGGCCGTTTTGATGAATTGTCAAAAATCAGAAAGTTCCGTGAATCGATTCCGGACTGGATGGACGAGTTGGGTGTAAAAGAATTAGGCGAAGAACTGTGGAACAAAGAAATTGCGGCACAGAACGAGCAGGCAAAAGTTATTTTACGCGTGAACCGTCTTAAAACCACAAAAGAAAAATTGCGTGCGATTTTGATGGATTTAAACATCGAAACCGAATTCGATTCAAAATATGAAGACGCTTTAATTCTTAAAGAAAGAGCCAACGTATTTTTAACGCAGGCTTTCAAAGACGGCTTGTTTGAAGTGCAGGACGCTTCTTCACAATTGGTTGCTCCATTCCTTGAAGTAAAACCGGGAATGCGCGTGGTCGATACTTGTGCCGGAGCCGGCGGAAAAACTTTGCACATGGCTTCCTTAATGGAAAACAAAGGCCAGTTAATCGCCATGGATTTGTACGAAAGTAAACTGAATCAGTTGAAACTGAGAGCCCGAAGAAACGGCGTTCACAACATTGAACCGCGTGTTATCGAAGGTACCAAAACCATAAAAAAACTACACGAAAAAGCCGACCGCGTTTTAATTGATGCACCTTGCAGCGGTTTAGGTGTTTTAAAACGAAACCCGGACAGCAAATGGAAACTGCAGCCGGAATTTATCGAAAACATTAAAAAAGTTCAGGCGGAAGTTTTAGAGAATTATTCCAAAATTGTAAAACCGGGCGGTAAAATGGTTTATGCCACTTGCTCTGTCTTACCATCTGAAAATCAGGAACAAATTAAGAAATTCTTAAATACTGAAAGCGGAAAAAACTTTACCTTTGTTAAGGATGTTAAGGTTTTAGCCTCGGAGTCAGGATTTGACGGATTTTACATGGCCCTACTCGAAAGAAAAATGTAACCCAAATAACTAGATTATGAAAAAAATTTACACAATATTTTCAATATTGAGCGTTGTTGTCGGCTTTGCTCAGATTCCTGCCGGATATTATAATACAGCAACCGGAACCGGTTATACGCTTAAAACGCAGCTAAAAAAAATCATTGATGATGTTAATGACGGTATTCCTTCAGAACATTTAGCAATTGACCGCACTTACGCCGGTTTATACGTTACCTACACAACTTCCGATATTGATTTATACTATGAAAACAACGGCACTATGTTGGATATGTATACCGAAAACCCAACCGGGCCGGACAACTGCGAATATACCTATGGCGTAAATCAGGATGACGGAACCGGCGGTACTTCGGAGTGTCAGAAATACAATCGCGAGCACATTATTCCGCAATCGGTTTTCAGCGCTGCCACGCCAATGTACTCGGATGCACATTTCGTTGTTCCTTCGGATAAATATGTAAATGCACAACGAGGAGATTTTCCTTTCGGAAGAACAGCTGCACCTACCAATACATATTCCAACGGATCCAGAAGAGGCCCCAATTTAAATTCCGGTTATTCTGCCGGTTACAGCGGTACTATCTTTGAACCAATCAACGAGTTTAAAGGCGATATTGCCCGAATGATTTTATATTTCGCTACCCGTTATGAAGACAATGTGGCAAGTTGGTCCTACCCCATGTTTAACGGAACCAGTACTCAGGTTTTCACCAATACCCATCTTGAGATTTTAAAGCAATGGCACCTCCTGGATCCGGTAAGTCAAAGAGAAATCGACCGAAACAATGCTATTTTTGCCCGTCAGAACAACCGAAACCCGTTTATTGATCATCCGGAATGGGTTGAAGTAATTTGGGGACCGACATTAGGCACCGATTCTTTTGAAGCAACAGCCAACATTTCCATCTACCCTAACCCAACGTCAAACAACCTAATCAACATTAGTTCCGACGTGGAATTAAACGAAATTGAACTGATTAGTATTAACGGGCAAATCGTTCAGAAAATCAGCAGGCCAAACAGTATTCAGAATGTTTATAGGCTGGAAAACTTACCACAAGGGTTCTACTTTGTGAAATTATCTTCTGCAGACAATCAAACAGTTACTAAAAAGATATTGGTAAATTAAAATTCCAAAACCTCATAAAAAAATCCGCCAAATTGGCGGATTTTTTTATTTCTTTACGTTATGAAACGTTTGGCCAACACCGGCATTTTACTTTCCTCCCTTTTCGGTTATATGGAATGGGGAAACAATCAGCATTCCTTTCTCTTCGAAATTGAGTGCGATTTGCTTTTCGGCGACAAAAGTCTGCTTCAGACCATTACCCATCCGATTGTGTTAGCGAGTGTAAGCGGCCAACTCCTGATTTTGTATTGCGCCTTTAAATCCAACAGTTCCAAAAAGCTTAATCTTTTGGGATTACTTTTGTTAGGCATTCTGATGCTTTTGATTTTACTCGCCGGACTTTTATCCGCAAACATAAAAATGATTGTTTCTGTCCTTCCGTTTCTGGTTTTTGGCATTCTTCTGATGGCAGCCATAAAAAAAGAGAGGCGAAAAACCTCTCTTTAAATATCTTATTCTTTCTCTTAATCGTTCATCGAAATCAGGAACTCTTCGTTGTTTCGGGTTTTCTTGAATCGGTCGTTGATGAATTCCATCGCTTCTACCGGGTTCATATCTGCCAGGTATTTACGCATGATCCACATACGCTGAATCGTGTTTTCATCCAGTAACAAATCGTCGCGACGCGTGCTGGAAGATGTCAAATCGATAGCCGGGAAAATACGGCGGTTGGCAATTTTTCTGTCCAACTGCAATTCCATGTTACCCGTTCCTTTGAATTCCTCGAAGATAACCTCATCCATTTTAGAACCGGTTTCCGTCAAGGCTGTTGCGATGATACTTAACGAACCTCCGTTTTCAATATTACGGGCCGCTCCGAAGAAACGTTTTGGTTTTTGTAAGGCATTCGCATCCACACCACCACTCAATACTTTTCCGGATGCCGGCTGAACCGTGTTATACGCTCGCGCCAAACGCGTAATGGAATCTAACAAAATCACCACGTCGTGACCGCATTCCACCAGGCGTTTTGCTTTCTCTAAAACGATATTGGCCACTTTTACGTGACGTTCTGCCGGTTCGTCGAAAGTGGAAGCGATTACTTCTCCTCTAACGCTGCGTTGCATATCGGTTACCTCTTCCGGACGTTCGTCAATCAATAAAACGATTAAGTAGACTTCCGGATGATTGGCGGCAATGGTGTTGGCGATATCTTTCAGTAACATCGTTTTACCGGTTTTCGGCTGGGCTACAATCATACCGCGCTGTCCTTTCCCGATTGGGGAAAACAAGTCGATAATTCGTGTGGAAATCGTGCTCTGACGTTCTGCCAGTCTGAATTTTTCTTCCGGGAATAACGGTGTTAAATGTTCAAACGAGATTCTGTCGCGAACTACTTGCGGATCGTGCCCGTTGATTTTCAATACTTTTACCAGCGGGAAATATTTTTCACCTTCTTTTGGCGGACGCACCACGCCTTTTACGGTATCACCGGTTTTCAGTCCGAACAGACGGATTTGCGATTGCGATAAATAAATATCATCCGGCGAAGCTAAATAGTTGTAATCGGAAGAACGCAAAAATCCGTAACCGTCGGGCATCATTTCCAAAACGCCTTCGCTTTCAATAATTCCGTCGAACTCATAATCGGGTTCTCTGAAATTCTGCTTTTTGTTTTTCTGGTTTGGATTTTGGTTAGGATTCTGGTTCTGTTGGTTTTGAACCGGAGCTGGTATTTCAGCTTTTTCAGTTGCAGGTTCTTCTGCAATTTCTGTATTCTGGAGACGAGGCTGAAAATTCGGATTGTTTTCTTTGCTGAAACGCTGTTGCTTTTGCTGAAATTCTTTCTTCTTAGTGAACGACTCGCGTTTCTGCTCTTTTCCTGCTTCTTTTTCGGCAGTTGGTTCGGCTGTTGAAACTTCTTTTGTTGCTGGAGCCTGAACTGTTTTTTCGGCTTCTGCCTTTGGAGCAATGCGTGCCCGTTTTGATTTTTCCTGTTTTACTTCCGGAGCTGTTGCTGGAGCCGGTTTTGCAGGTTCGATAACATCCGGATTGGCGGCCTGAAGGTCTAAAATCTGATAAATAAGTTCTTCTTTTTTAAGATAGCGGTATTTGTTGATTTTAGCCACCTTGGCAATCTCCTGAAGCTCCGGCAGCTTCATTTCTTTTAACACATCAATATCAAACATGTATGTTCTGTGAGTTTAATTAGTCGTAATGGTAGAAAAAACTTGTAGTGATTTTTTTTTGATTTGAAACAATCGTAGAATGAAGTACTTACGATTTTGTACTGCAATAATACGAATTTATTTTAACAAACAATAGCATTTTTCCGAAAAAGAACACTATTTTTGCGGGACAATAATACCGGAAATGATTCAACGAATTCAGACAGTTTATCTTTTTCTTGCTTTTATTTGCATGGGAGTTCTGCCGTTTGTTTTTCCGTTATGGAAAGATGCGGCCGGAAAGGATTTTTATTTTATGATGAATACGGCATACGCTACCTTGTTTGGATTAAGCATGACGTTGTCGCTGGTTAGCATTTTCGGATACAAAAAAAGACAAAATCAGTTTGTGATGAACAGACTGAACATGATATTAAACGTTATATTACTAGGATTATTTGTGTATCGTTCGCTAAATCTATCCGGAGAAACCCAGGTTTCAGAGAAGGGTATTGGGATGTTTCTTCCTATTGTTTCTATCGTTTTGCTGGTATTAGCCAATAAAGCCATCAAGAAGGACGAAGATCTCGTAAAATCTGTGGACCGATTACGATAAACCTATCATCTTAGTTTATTAGTGCGCGAAGAAAATCCGAATCGTAACTGGTTCGGATTTTTTTATTTTCAAAATCACTAAATTTAGGGATATAAAATCACTAAAAACAGTGAAGAAATCTAGAATTATTTGTTATATATTTGAAACAAACAGATTTCCTGAATGACTGAAAAAATACGCATCTATTTAGCAGACGACCATCAGGTACTTATTGACGGTCTGATTGCAGTACTTACAACCAATAAATCTTTTGAAGTGGTGGGCTTCTCGCTTACCGGAGAAAATCTGTACGACAAAGTTACCGCAAAAAATGCCGATATTCTTATTATGGACATTAACATGCCGGAGAAAGACGGCATCGAAGTACTGAAAGAATTTAACGAAAAAGGCTATACGTGCCAAGTGATTGTTTTTTCCAGTTATGATGATATCAAATTCATTAAGGAAGTACTTCAGCTCGGTGCGAAAGGCTATCTTACCAAACAATCTGCAGGGGAACATCTTGTGGAAGCCATCACAACGGTTTACAATGGAGAGGAATTTTACTCGAAAACGGTTCGGGAGAAAATCTTCAAGTCGTTTGCCGGACGTGAAAAAGAAAACGACGGCATTGATGTAGAAGAAGTACTGCAATCGATAACCGAACGCGAAATGGAAATTCTGGAGCTTATTTCCCTGGAATACAGCGGAAAAGAAATAAGCGACGCCCTTTTCATCAGCACCAACACCGTGGAAACCCACCGCAAAAACCTGATGAAGAAATTAAACGTAAAAACCACTATAGGCTTAATAAAATTTGCCTATAAATATAACCTTCTTAAAAACTAAATTCAAACCTAAAAAACAAAAACTTATGGCATTACTTAGAAACTACGGCTTTACGACTACGTTAGACTCCGGCGAATTCGAATTCAGCTTTGAAATTCCGGACAATTGCAATTTTTCCACAACGTATGACGCAACCAAAAATTTGTACACTGTTTCGATACAGTTAAATTCCGGACAATCGCAACCTTCGAGTACTTTTGTAACCGAAAGCTGCAATTTTAACGATTCGAACGGTGTTTTAAACCTGCGTTTTCAGCAAACTTTAAATGGGGTTACCTCCACGAGACCAAAAGTTATAGTTGATTCAAACTAAAAAAATTAATCAGCTTTTGAGATTACAATATCTGATACTATTCTTTTTTTCTTTCACGGTGTTTTCACAACAACGCACCGTGAAAGATTCCTTTGATATCTACAAAGAAAACCGCCAATATGTAAAAGCCCTTGATTATTCTAACAAAAGAATTGAGTTTTACTTAAAGAAAAAGGATTACACAAATTATATCAATCAGGTAAACAGAAAATACAAATTATTAGCCAACGATGTTAAAGATCTGAAACGTGCTTATAAGCTTATACTCGACGCACTTAACAAAACTAACCATAAAGCATCAGACTACGAACGGGTCAAACTGTTATTCAATTTAAGCAATATTAATTTTAAACTGAAAAAATATCCTCAGGTAACTGAAAACACAAAAAAAACATTAAGTGATGCAGTCAGGGCAAAAAACGATACTATTATTGCAAGATCAAAAGAATTACTTCTTGTAAGTTATCTGGAAACAAAACAGACAGACAGTGCCTTCAAATATCTGGAACCAGCCCTTGAAAGTGCTCATAAAATAAAACTCAACCAGTTATTAGCTAAAGTTTACAACAATCATTTCTATTTTTACACGACAATCAAAGAACATGAAATAGCTAAAAAATATTTAGATTCCTCTTTAATATATGCTTTAAAATCTAAAGAGAAAATCTCTATAGAAACAGCAAAAGGAAATCTCGCAACCTACTACATCAATAACAGTCAGTATAAAAATGCAGAAAAATCTTTATTAGAAATTTTGAACGATAAAAATGCGGACACCTTATCTGCCCCTTATGGTATTGCTTACTTAAACTTATCCTATACTTATGAAAAAATGGGCGATATTAGTAAAGCCTACCGTTACCTGAGCAAATATGTTGATTATCTTAATTACCAGTTGGAATTTAAAAACGACAGCGAACTCGAACAGTTAAAAACCCAATATGAGTTAGACAAAGCCGAGAACAAATTCAGGGAAAAAGAACTCCTCTTAAAACAAAAGCAGCTTAAAAACGAAAAAATGCTGTATTTGTTATTGGCGATTTTATGTTTTCTCTCCGTTTTATTCTACTTCTTCTATCAGAATTTAAAGTTGCGTCAAAAGAGTAAACTCAAGGATCTTCAACAAACTACACAGCAAAACATTATCAATGCCACTATAGACGGCCAGGAAGAAGAGCGCAAACGACTTTCAGCTGTGTTACACGACAATATCAGTGCTTTGCTTTCTTCGGCCGGTTTACACATTTCTGCCTTTGAAGCGAATCATCCGGAGTTGAAAGACGAGCTTAAAAAAACCAAAGCCATTTTAAAAGAAGCACATGACAAAGTCCGCGATTTGTCGCACGATTTAATTCCTCCGGTTTTGGACAAATTGGGGCTTGCAAAGGCGTTTCAGGATTTGTGTGAGAAGAATTCCAACTCACTTATTCAGTTCCGTTTCAACAGCTTTATGAATGCGGAAGAACGTTTCCAAAGCGAATTTGAAACGAAACTGTATTTCATCGTGGCCGAACTTTTTAACAACATCATCAAACACAGCAAGGCTTCTCAAGCCACTTTAACGTTAGACAAACTGAACAATCAATTAACCATCAACATCGAAGATAACGGAAAAGGGTTTGATACTAAAAAAAGCAACCCCAAGAAAGGTTTAGGCTTATCACAGATCGAAACCCGTATTAAAAGTATGAACGGTTCCATCACTATTAATTCCGGAGAACAATCCGGTACGATTGTGCATATTACAGTGGAAATTCCGCAGACAAAATCAGACGCGGTTTCCTAACTCGATAACATTCAGATTCTGAATTTTATCCCCGTCGATTTCAAACTGCAACATGGTTCTGACCTGATGAAAACCGTGCTTTCCGGCCGCTCCGGGATTCATGTGCAGTACATTCAGTTCTTTATCGAATTGCACTTTCAGAATATGTGAATGTCCGCAAATAAACAATTTCGGCGGATTCTGACGGATTTCAGCACGAATCTCCTGATTGTATTTTCCCGGATAACCGCCGATATGTGTAATCCAGACGTCTACCTCTTCACACGTAAACCGATTGTGCAACGGAAATTCCAGACGCGCTTTTCCGTCGTCGATATTACCGTAAACGGCGCGTAAAGGCTTCAGTTTTTTGATAGTATCGGTTACAATTAAATCGCCAATATCGCCCGCATGCCACACTTCGTCTGCGAGTTTTACATATTTCAGGATGGTGTCGTCGATATGACTGTGGGTGTCGGAAAGCAATAGAATTTTTTTCATCACTAATTTAAATCGTTCGGCTAATTTACAGACTTGATTTCTAAAAATTCTCCTAAATCTTACGAAATCAAAATTCAACCAGTCAAAATCTTCGTAACTTTGCTCCTCTGAACTTTTGAGCCCAAACACCTTGAGATATTTCATCGAATTCGCATACAACGGAAAAAATTACCACGGTTGGCAATACCAGCCCCAATCAACCTCCGTACAGGAAACCCTGAACAAAGCCTTGTCCGTTTTGCTGAAAAAAGATATTGATGTGGTAGGCGCCGGACGCACCGATACCGGAGTACACGCCAAACAGATGTTCGCGCATTTCGATTACGAAACGGAACTAGATTCGGAATTTTGGACTAAAAAACTGAATTCATTTTTGCCGAAAGACATCGTGGTTTATCGTTTAATTCCGCTGCACGAAGACGCTCATGCCCGATTTGACGCCACCAGCCGAACCTACGAATACCATATTCACACTTTTAAAGATGCCTTTGAACACGAAGGAAGCTGGTATCATTTTCATCCGCTTGACGTGGCAAAAATGAACGAAGCCACCAAAATCCTTTTCGAATACAACGATTTTGAATGTTTTTCCAAAGTCCATACCGATGTAAAAACCTTCAACTGTGACATCAAAGAAGCTTTCTGGCAACAAAACGGCACACGACTCGTTTTTACCATTTCCGCAGACCGTTTTTTACGGAATATGGTCCGTGCGATTGTGGGAACGCTAATCGGTGTCGGTTTAGGCAAAATCTCACTGGAGGATTTCCGGAAAATTATCGAAAGTAAAAACCGAAACAATGCAGGATTTTCAGTTCCGGCGCACGGTTTGTATCTAACCAAAGTAAATTATCCGTATCTTCACCAGCAATCATGAAAGTCCTCCAATCCATATCGTTAAAAAAAGTGATGCAGTATGCGAAGCCTTACCAGTCAAGGCTTTACATGGTGGTAGTATTTGCGGTTACCTTGTCTGTTTTTGCGGCACTTCGCCCCTATTTACTGAAACAAACCATCGATGCTTACCTTAAAGTTCATGACAAAGAAGGTTTACTGTATTACATCGGACTGATGGCGGCTGTTTTGACACTTGAGGTCGCTTCCCAATTTTATTTTACCTATTGGGCCAGTTGGTTAGGACAGGACATTGTAAAAGATATTCGCGAGAAATTGTTCCGTCATATCACCAAATTCCGAATGAAATACTTCGATCTTGAACCCGTGGGAAAATTGGTAACGCGTTCCGTAACGGATATTGAGTCGATTGCCAGTATTTTCAGCCAGGGTTTGTTTATGATTGTGAGTGATTTGATGAAAATGGTAGTCGTACTCGGCATCATGTTCTACATGAACTGGAAACTAAGCTGCATTGTGGTTTTAGGCATGCCGATTTTGGTATACGCCACAAGAGTCTTCCAGCAAAAAATGAAGGTTGCTTTTGAAGAAGTGCGTAATCAGGTTGCAGCTTTAAACACTTTTGTACAGGAACGCGTTACGGGCATGAAAATCGTGCAGTTGTTCAACCGGGAAGAAATCGAACTGGAAAAATTCAAGGAAATCAACAGTTTGCACAACAAAGCGTGGCTTAAAAACATTTTGTATAACTCCATCTTCTTCCCTATTGCCGATATATTGTCCTCTTTAACCTTAGGTTTGGTGGTTTGGTACGGCGGCTGGAACATCATGAACGGCGATACAATGACCTCTTTCGGAGATTTATTCGCCTATACGATGTTAATCAGTATGTTGTTCAACCCGTTGCGTCAGATTGCGGATAAATTCAACGTGATGCAGATGGGAATCATTGCTGCGGAACGTGTTTTTGAAGTACTCGACAAAGACGAACTGATACAGGATTCCGGAGCAATTGTAGCTGGGCATTTTAAAGGCGATATCGAATTTAAAGACGTTCGTTTCAGCTATATCAAAGGCGAAGAAGTGCTGAAAGGCATCAACCTGAAAGTGAAAGCCGGTGAAACCATCGCCATTGTCGGAGCAACCGGAGCCGGAAAATCTACTATTATCAACTTACTGAACCGTTTTTACGAAATCGACAGCGGTTCAATTATTGTAGACGGCAGCAACATCAACGAATTCGACTTAGACAGCCTGCGCAGACAAATCGCCATCGTTTTGCAGGACGTTTTTCTATTTGCCGATACGATTTCCAACAACATCACCCTGAACAATCCTGATATTTCAAGAGAAGATGTAATTGCTGCTGCCCAAAAAATCGGTGCACACGACTTCATTATGAGCTTACCGAACGGCTACGATTACAACGTAAAAGAACGCGGGGTCATGCTGTCTTCCGGACAACGTCAACTCATTGCTTTCCTGCGCGCGTATGTGAGCAACCCTAGTATTCTGATTTTGGACGAGGCGACTTCTTCCATCGACACCTATTCCGAAGAACTGATTCAGAAAGCTACGGAAACCATTACCAAAGGCCGAACTTCCATCGTGATTGCACACCGTCTGGCTACCGTAATCAATGCCGATAAAATTATTGTGATGGACAAAGGACAGATTGTAGAAGAAGGCAAACATTACGAATTAATCAGTAAAGCCGAAGGATATTACAAAAATTTATATGAATCGCAATTTGCGGTGGAGAATAATTGATAATTCTCGAATTAATCCCTATTTTCGTACGCTGAAATTAAACCAAATAAATCTTTGAAAGGACGTGTGAGCACCACACGGCTTTTCATAAAACAAATAAAAGACTAAAAAATGAAATACGACGTTATTGTTTTAGGAAGTGGTCCAGGAGGTTATGTAACAGCCATCAGAGCATCACAATTAGGCTTTAAAGTAGCCGTTATCGAAAAAGAAAACCTTGGAGGAATCTGTTTGAATTGGGGATGTATCCCAACCAAAGCCTTATTAAAATCCGCTCAGGTTTTCGATTACCTAAAACATGCTTCCGACTACGGTTTGAAAGTAGAAAATGCCGATAAAGATTTTGCTGCCGTTATCGCACGTTCCCGCGGTGTGGCAGAAGGAATGAGCAAAGGTGTTCAGTTCTTAATGAAGAAAAACAAAATCGACGTCATCGACGGTTTCGGAAAAGTGAAACCAGGTAAAAAAGTAGACGTTACAGCTGCAGACGGAAAAGTAACCGAATATTCCGCAGACCATATCATCATTGCAACCGGAGCGCGTTCCAGAGAATTGCCTAATTTGCCACAAGACGGTAAAAAAGTAATCGGATACCGTCAGGCGATGGTATTACCGGAGCAACCTAAGAAAATGATTGTAGTAGGTTCCGGAGCCATCGGAGTGGAATTCGCGCACTTCTACAACACTATGGGAACCGAGGTTACTATCGTGGAGTTCATGCCAAACATCGTTCCGGTAGAAGACGAAGACATCTCAAAACAATTCGAGCGTTCCCTGAAAAAAGCGGGCATCAACATCATGACCAACGCTTCTGTGGAAAAAGTTGACACTTCCGGAAAAGGCGTAAAAGCTACGGTGAAAACAGCTAAAGGCGAAGAAATTCTTGAGGCAGATATCGTACTTTCAGCCGTAGGAATCAAAACCAACATCGAAAACATCGGATTGGAAGAAGTAGGTATCGCTACAGACCGTGATAAAATCCTTGTAAATGCCTACTACCAAACCAACGTTCCGGGTTACTACGCCATTGGAGACGTAACGCCAGGACAAGCTTTGGCACACGTTGCTTCTGCTGAAGGAATTTTGTGTGTGGAAAAAATCGCAGGTTTACACGTTGAACCGTTAGATTACGGAAACATCCCGGGTTGTACGTATGCTACACCTGAAATTGCTTCGGTAGGTTTAACTGAAAAAGCGGCAAAAGAAAAAGGATACGAAATCAAAGTTGGTAAATTCCCGTTCTCAGCTTCAGGAAAAGCAAAAGCAGCGGGAACACCAGACGGTTTCGTAAAAGTAATTTTTGATGCCAAATACGGCGAATGGTTAGGCTGCCACATGATTGGTGCCGGCGTAACCGATATGATTGCAGAAGCTGTTGTAGCCCGTAAACTGGAAACTACAGGGCACGAAATCCTGAAAGCCGTTCACCCGCACCCTACCATGAGTGAAGCGGTGATGGAAGCGGTTGCCGATGCGTACGGTGAAGTAATCCACTTGTAATTAGAAGTTAGAATTCAGAAATATTGACAATCCGTTTTGTGAAAGCAGAACGGATTTTTTTATTTAAACCCATTCAAATTTGCTATTTTAGTAAGATAAAACCACTCAATTATGTTTATCAGAAATATAACCCTTTTTCTACTGACTGCGGCAACTTTTACAAGTCAGGCTCAGGAAAAAAACCTCAAAAACATCCGTAAACTCACTTTTGGCGGCGACAATGCCGAAGCGTATTTCAGCCCGGACGGAAAATCCTTAACCCTTCAGGTTACCAATCCCGATTTGGGTGTGGAATGCGATCAGATTTATTCATTGGATTTGACCCAACCCAATATTGATTCCAAAAGCCTCAAACTGGTTTCCACCGGAAAAGGAAGAACCACCTGCTCCTATTTCATGCCGGACGGAAAACACATTCTGTACGCCTCAACGCACGCGGCTAACCACGCCTGCCCCGCTCCGCCAAAACCTAAAGACGGTAAATACCTTTGGGCAATTTATCCGGAGTTTGAGATTTACATGGCCGACAAACAGGGAAACATCGTAAAACAATTAACCAATTCTCCGGGATATGATGCTGAAGCGGTTGTTTCCCCCGACGGAAAGAAAATCGCGTTTACCAGCATCCGCAGCGGCGATCTGGAAATCTGGACCATGGATATTGACGGAAGCAACCTGAAACAAATCACAAACGGATTGGGTTATGACGGTGGCTGTTTCTTTTCACACGACAGCAAAAAACTGGTATTCCGTTCGTCCAGACCTAAAACGGAAGTCGAAATAAAGGAATACAAAGATTTGTTGGCCGAAAACCTGGTAATGCCGACCAATATGGAAATCTACACCTGCAACATCGACGGTTCGGATTTAAAACAGGTAACAAATTTAGGCAAAGCCAACTGGGCGCCTTACTTCCATCCTTCTGATAAAAAAATCATTTTCTCTTCGAATCATCATGCCACCAGAGGTTATGATTTTCAGTTGTATATGATTAACACTGACGGAACCGGATTAAGACAAATCACCTGGGAGAGTGAATTCAATGCCTTTCCGATGTTTTCGCCCGATGGCAAAAAACTGGTTTTCTCCAGCAACCGTCAACAGGGAAAAGCCCGTGAAACCAATGTTTTCATAGCCGATTGGGTCGACACCGACGAAGCCGAAACTGTTAATCCGGCAAACCTGAAAAAACACATTTCCTATTTAGCTTCCGATGACTTAAAAGGAAGATTGACCGGTTCCCAAGGCGAAAAACTGGCGGCTCAGTACATCGAAAAGGAATTCAGAAAACTGGGGCTGAAACCCTATCAGAAATCATTTCAGCAACCGTTTACCTATGCCGTTCGCCTGAATCCGCACGACACGATTTCCAAAGGAAAACCGAATAACGGCAGCAATGTCATCGCCTATTTAGACAACAAAGCCAAACGTACTATTGTTATCGGCGCACATTACGATCATTTGGGACTGAACGAACATCATCATTCCACCAAAATGAATTCCGAAGGCGAAATCCACAACGGAGCTGATGACAATGCTTCCGGAGTTGCCGGGGTTTTAGAACTCGCCCGAATGTATTCGCAAAACAAAACCAAGGAAAACGTCAACATCATTTTTGCCTTGTTTTCCGGGGAAGAAGACGGTTTAATCGGCTCCAAACACATGGCCTCGACCTTAAAAAAACTGTATCCGAATGTGGAAGCCATGATTAACATGGACATGATCGGCCGCTTAGACGATAAAAAATCCTTAGTAATCGGCGGAACCGGAACCTGCCCTTCCTTCCCGGATATCATCGAAAAGAACAAACCGGCCGGATTCAACATCACTCAGGAAACCGGCGGTATCGGGCCTTCTGATCACACTTCGTTTTACCTGAAAGATATTCCGGTACTGTTTTTCTTTACAGGCACGCATCAGGATTATCACAAACCGAGCGACGATGAAGCAAAAATCAATTACAATGGCGTAACTTCAATTGTGGAATACGTTTTCAGAACGGTAAATGCTATCGGTAATCTGGATAAAATCGAGTTCACCAAAACGAAAATCAACGCCGAGAAAATAGTTCCGAAATACAAAGTCACTTTAGGCATCATGCCGGATTATACCGATCACGGCGATGGTTTGCACGTGGATGGTGTAACCGAAAACCGCCCGGCCCAACAAGCCGGAATTCAGGCTGGTGATGTAATTACCAAAATCGGTGACTGCACCGTAAAAGAAGTGTACAGCTATATGGAATGCCTTTCCAAACTGAATGCCGGTGATGAAAGAGAAGTAACTTTTATCCGAAACGGAAAAACGATGACCGCTAAGGTTACTTTCTAAACAAATAAAGCATTGTAAAAGAAATCCGTTTTGTTCCGGCAAAGCGGATTTTTTCATATTCTTTAAAGCCAAAGTCTTACAGAAAAATAGTATATTTGGGTAGTAGTTGAGCATAACTGTTCCTCTTTATGTCTGCATTCTCCAAAATAAGTCGGAATTTTGAAGCCTTTTTAATCGAAATCGGAGAGCTTTCCTATTTTGCGGGCAACTTTTTTAAAGAACTTTTCAAGACTCCGTTTGAAGGAAAAGAGTTGCTAAGGCAATGCTACAATATGGGCAATCGTTCGTTGTTACTTGTTGGCGTTACGGGTTTTATCATCGGGTTGGTTTTTGATTTGCAATCCCGACCGACCTTACAGGAATTTGGCGCCGTTTCCTGGATGCCTTCGATGATTAGCATTTCCATTATCCGCGAAATTGGCCCGATTATCACTTCACTGATTTGTGCCGGAAGAATCGGATCGGGAATTGGTGCGGAATTGGGTTCCATGCGCGTAACCGAACAAATCGACGCTATGGATGTTTCCGGAACGAATCCTTTCAAATATTTGGTCGTTACCCGGATTTTGGCCACAACCCTAATGCTTCCTTTATTGGTTCTTTTTGGGGATGCCATCGCACTTTACGGATCTTTTCTGGTCGAAAATCTCAAAGGAAATGTGTCGTTTCAACTCTATTTCAATCAGGTGTTTGAAGCGCTGAAATTTAGCGATCTGGTTCCGGCTACCATCAAATCGTTTTTCTTTGGTTTTGCCATCGGACTCGTAGGCTGTTATAAAGGCTATTATTGTAAAAAAGGAACAGCTGGCGTCGGATTGGCGGCTAATTCAGCGGTGGTGTACACGTCGATGCTGCTTTTTATTATTGATTTTGTTGCTGTATTTGTAACCGATATTTTTTATCACGAATGATGACCACAACCAGCAATACGCCTATCATTGAAATCCGAAACCTGAAAAAAAGTTACGGATCCAACTGTGTTTTGGACGGTTTTAACCTGACTTTAAAAGAAGGGGAAAATCTGGTGGTAATGGGCAAATCCGGCTCCGGAAAATCAGTAATGATTAAATGCCTCATCGGTTTGGAACAGGCGGACAGCGGCAGCATTACCGTTATGGGGAAAGACGTAATGGCACTGGAAAAAGACGAACTGGACGATTTGCGCACCGAAATAGGCTTCCTGTTTCAGGGCAGCGCTTTGTACGATTCGATGTCGGTACGGGAAAATCTCGAATTCCCGTTGCGAAGACACACCAAAAAATTCGGGATTATTGAAGACACCACGCCGTTGGTTATGGAAGCGCTAAAAAACGTAGGCCTGGAAAGCGCCGTCGATTTAATGCCCAGCGAATTATCCGGCGGAATGAAACGAAGAGTGGCGTTAGCCAGAACCTTAATCCTGAAACCCAAAATTATTTTATACGACGAACCCACAACCGGGCTCGACCCTATCACCTCCAAAGAAATCATTTTACTGATGCAGTCGATTCAGAAAGAGTACAAAACCTCGTCGATTATCATTACGCACGATGTGGATTGTGCGCGGGTAATCGCCAATAAGATGATTTTGCTGGTGGACGGTATTAATTATGCGGAAGGCACTTTCAAAGAACTGTCGGAATCGAAAGATCCTAAAGTAGCGGCTTTCTTTAAATAAACAAGTATGGAAAAAACAAACGCTCAGAAAATACAATTAGGCTTTTTTGTGCTCCTCGGTACACTGCTGTTTGTGACGGCGGTTTATTTCGTGGGAAAAAAACAGAACATGTTTGGCAAACAAACGCAGATAAGCGCCATCTTTAACAATGTTAACGGCTTACAATTGGGCAATAACGTGCGGTATTCCGGGATTAATGCCGGAACGGTGAAAAATATCGAAATGATTAACGACACGACGATACAGGTCGATATGCTCATCAACAGCAAAATCCTGCCGCATATCCGGAAAAATGCGATTGCCACGATAAGCTCTGACGGATTGGTGGGCAACATGATTATCAACATCATGCCGGGAGAAGGTAATGCCGAACCGGTAAAATCGGGCGATGTGATTCAGTCGTTCAGTCGGGTGCGAACTGATGATATTCTGAAAACCCTGAATGTAACCAACGAAAATGCCGCTATTCTAACTGCCGATTTAATCAAAATCACTAAAGAAATCACAGACGGAAAAGGTACCATCGGTTTACTGCTGAACGACAAGGAAATGGCCAACGACCTGAAAGAAACGCTCAACTATTTAAAAATAACCAGTAAAGGAACGTCCGAATCGGTGGCGAATTTAAAACAACTGATTGGTTCTTTGAACAACAAAAACAATGTGGTCGGCGTCGTTAACGATACAATGGTTGCCCAAAAAATCAAGCACATTGTCTTCAATCTTGAAAAAACCAGCACCGGAATTGACAGCGTGGTGGACAACCTGAATACCACCATTTTAAACGCAAAACAAGGCAAAGGTGCCATCAATTATTTATCCAACGATCCGAAACTGGTGCAGAAAATCGATTCGACCATGACCAACATTAACAAAGCCAGCATCCAGCTCAATCAGAATCTGGAAGCACTGAAACACAATATCTTTTTCCGGGGCTATTTCAAAAAGCAGGAAAAGCTTAAACAAAAGCAAATAAAACCATAGAAATACTTCGTAATTAAGTAGAATTTCATCGCAACTAACTGAGCAAATCTTTATCTTTGTTACGCCTAAAAAACAGACATCATGCAACATATAATCGACCGTTTCATCAGTTATGTTACTGTAGATACGGAATCTGACCCGAATTCAGCCACAACGCCGAGTACTGCTAAACAATGGGATTTGGCCAATAAATTAGTCGAAGAACTGAAAGCGATTGGTTTACAAGACGTTACCATCGACGACAAATCATACATTCAGGCCACTTTGCCAAGTAATCTGGATTATGAGGTACCAACAATTGGTTTCGTGTCACATTTCGACACTACGCCGGATTTCACGGGAGCAAATGTAAAACCGCAAATCGTTCCGAATTACGACGGAAAAGATATCATTTTAAACAAAGAACAGAACATTGTTTTATCACCTTCATACTTTGAAGATTTATTGTTGTATAAAGGGCAAACTTTAATTACAACCGACGGAACCACCTTATTGGGCGCCGACGACAAAGCCGGTGTAACGGAGATTGTTACCGCCATAGAATACCTGATTAAAAACCCGCAGATTAAGCACGGAACGCTGAAAGTAGGTTTTACGCCGGATGAGGAAATCGGTCGCGGTGCGGACTTTTTCGATGTGGAGAAATTCGGCTGCGATTGGGCTTATACCATGGACGGCAGCCAGATTGGCGAACTGGAATACGAGAACTTCAACGCGGCGGGTGTGAAACTGAAATTCAAAGGGAAAAGTGTGCATCCGGGCTATGCGAAAGGCAAAATGATTAACTCGATGCTTTTGGCGACCAAATACATTTCGAAATTACCGAAAGACGAAGTGCCGGAAAGAACCAAGGGTTATGAAGGTTTCTTCCACGTGGTACATTTGGACGGAAGCATCGAAGAAACAAACGTTCAGTTGATTATCCGCGACCACGACCGCAAAAAGTTTGAAAAACGCAAAAAGAAAGTGGTTAAAATTGCCGAGAAATTCAACAAAAAATATGCGAAACAATTCGGCGCAGACATTGTGGAAATTGAGGTAAAAGACCAATACTACAACATGCGTGAAAAAGTGGAGCCGATGATGCACATAGTGGATTTAGCCGAACAGGCCATGAAAGATTTAGACATCAAACCGATTATCAAACCGATTCGCGGCGGTACGGACGGTTCCCGTTTATCGTTTATGGGCTTGCCATGTCCGAACATTTTCGCCGGCGGGCACAACTTCCACGGAAAATACGAATACGTTCCGGTGGAAAGTATGCAGAAAGCTATTGATGTAATTGTACGAATTGCCGAATTAACGGCTGAAAAGTATAAGAAGTAGTTAGTAGTCGCAGTGCGTAAATTTCAGTGTACCGTAAACTTTTGAACTTTAAACGACCCAAATGAAAGAAGATAAAAATCCGTGGAACAAAACCAACCAATGGGAAGAAGAATTGGGCATTCTGAAATCCATTATTGACAAAACCGAACTGGAAGAAATGACCAAATGGGGCGGCCCGGTGTACACCATCAACAAAAAAAATGTGGTGGGAGTTGGCGGTTTTAAATCATACGTTGGTATTTGGTTCTTTAATGGTGTGTTTCTGAAAGATGACAAAAAAGTACTGGTTAATGCCAACGAAGGTGTTACCAAAGCCTTGCGTCAGTGGCGGTTTGAATCGAAAGAAGAAATTCTGAAAAACGAAAAAGCCATACTGCAGTACATCAACGAAGCTATTGCCAATGAGAAAGCCGGTCTGGCCATCAAACCCGAAAAGAAAGAAGAAATTGTTTCCGAATTATGGAACGCCGAATTAAAAGCCGATAAAGCCCTAAAATCAGCATTTGAAGCCTTTACACCTTACAAACAGCGCGAATTTCTGGAACATATCGAATCGGCTAAACAGGAAAAAACAAAACTGAGCCGCATCGAAAAAATAAAGCCGATGGTTTTAGAAGGCAAAGGACTTAATGACAAATACCGTTCATAAAAAAAGCCTCCGGAAAAAGGAGGCTTTTTATTTTTATACCTAAAAAGTATTAGCTTGCTTTGTTCACTTTCTGGCTCAATTCCATGGAAATTGCAGAACGCTCCATTTTAATTTTACCGGCCATGGTTTCCACCACTACTGAATCTTCGTATAATTCGGCAATTTTTCCGTGAATTCCTGATTTTGTGATGATTTTATCTCCTACTTTCAAAGCAGCTTCAAACTCTTTTTCCTTTTTAGCTCTTTGTTGTTGCGGACGGATCATTAAAAAATAAACCACCACAAACATTAACAACAAAGGTAACATTGAACCTAATTGTCCCATATCTGTATTTTTTTAGTGTACAGCCGGAGTAGTTCCGTCTGCTTTTGGTGTAACATTTGCTTTAATCGTTACTTTTTCTGTACCTTCTGCCGTGTTGGTAGTTAGAGTAACGGTTTTTTGTTGTTGTCCTGTTTTCCCTGATGAATTGAACGTAACTTTCATATCCGCAGAAGCACCCGGTTTAATTGGCTCTTTTGGCCATTCCGGAACAGTACAACCACAACTTCCCTGTGCGTTAATGATGATTAAATCGGCTTTACCTTCATTGGTAATGCTGAAAGTCGTTTCAACTTTATCGCCTTCGTTGATGGTTCCGAAATCGTGTTCGGTTTCATTGAATTTAATTACCGGAAGTTCTCCGGCAGCAGCTTTTTCCTGTTCTGCTTTGGCAACATTCTCCGGATTGATTTTGTCCGAAGCATTTTCGTTTTTACAAGATGTTGACAATACTAACGCAGCAACCGCCAACATTCCGAAAGTTTTTCTAATCATACTTTTTTATTTAATTACATTAAACCTCGTCCGGTTTTAACCATTTTATTATCCTTTTGGAATTCCTTAACCAGATTGTCTAAAATTCCGTTGATAAAAATACTACTTTTTGGGGTAGAATATTCTTTGGCTAATTCTAAATATTCGTTAATGGTAACTTTTACCGGAATGGACGGGAATTTCAAAAATTCACAGATGGCCATTTTTAAAATTATCGTGTCCAATTCGGCAATTCTGTCCGCATCCCAGTTGGGTGTTTTATCGATGAATTCCTTCCCTAATTCCGAATCGTTTAAAACAGTTTTCCGGAACAGATTGCACACGAATTCCTTATCATCGGCATCTTTAAACAGTTTCGGCACGAAGAAAGAGCGTTCCTCCGGCGACTTAATTTGCTTCAGCTGCTTGGCAATCATGGTATTCACCAACGGAATATCGTCTACCCAGGTTAATTTATAATCTTCCAGATAATCATACAGTTTTTCGTTTGGCGCGATAATTTCGGTAAACATATCCACCACAAACTGTTTGTCTTCTTCAAAAGTATTCACCGTATTGCTCATGTACTGCTCATACTGTTTGCTGTTTTTGATTTCCTCCAGCAGCAATAAGATGTAATCGTCATTGTTTTTCCAGTTGGTGATTTTGCGCTCTTCCAAAGCCATGCTTAACGAGTTGTTTTCGTCTAAAAGCAATAAAACCTGGTTGTTGATAAATTTTCTGTTGGGATTGCGTTCTTCTTTGGTGGCAAGATGTTTTTTACTGGATTTATCGATGAAATCATCTTCGGCTTTACGAATTTCCACAAGAGCGGAAATCATAATCAGATATAAATCCTGAATGTTTTCGATACTCTGAAACAGGAATTTTTCTTCCTTGTCAAGATTATCGGAGTTGTTCTGATGCATGGCATAAATGGATTGCATCACTTTCAAACGGATATGTCTTCTGTTTAACATCTTGGTAAGAACTTTAAAAATTAACGGAGCGAAAGATTCTCTTCCGCTCCGCAAAATTATAAAATATTATTGACTGTGAAAATTACTTTCCGGTGATTTCTTTTTTTCTTGCATCGATACGCTCCTGTGCCATTCTTAAAGCCGCCTGGTGTGTAGTGATGTTGTTTTCTTTGGCATAGTTGAAAATATCCAGCGTCGTGTTGTAGATATTTTGGGTTCTGCGCATGGCTTCTTCTTTACCGTAACCGGCAATTTCACCGTAAACGTTGATGATACCACCCGCGTTGATTAAGAAATCCGGTGCATACAAAATACCTCTTTCCTGTAATCTTGCGCCGTGGATTTGCTCTACGGCTAATTGATTGTTTGCAGCTCCGGCAATAACTTTCGCTTTGATTTTTTCGATCGTATCGTCGTTGATGGTTGCTCCTAACGCACATGGCGCGTAGATGTCTACATCAGCACTGTATAAATCTGTTCCTGAGAAAACTTTGGCACCGTATTTTGCGCCAACTTCCTGTAAACGGGCTTCGTTGATGTCGGCAATCTGCACCAAAGCATCTTCTTTAGTGATTAGTTCCACCAAAGTTTCCCCAACGTGACCGATACCCTGAACCAATACTTTTTTACCTTCTAAATTATCCGAACCAAACTGATATTTCGCAGCGGCTTTCATTCCCATGTAAACCCCGTAAGCAGTTACCGGAGAAGGATTTCCTGAACCTCCGATAGCTTCGGAAATACCGGTTACGTGATTGGTATATTTCTTGATTAAGTCCATGTCGGCTGTTGTGGTTCCGACGTCTTCAGCAGTGATATATTTTCCGCTTAATGAATCTACAAACTGACCGAATTTGGCAATCATTTCCGGTGTTTTGTCTACTTTGGAATCTCCAATGATAACCGCTTTACCACCTCCAAGGTTCAACCCTGAAATCGCCGATTTAAAAGTCATCCCTCTTGAAAGACGCAAAACATCGTTTAACGCTTCCCATTCGTTTGTATATTTCCACATTCTCGTACCGCCCAAAGCAGGTCCTAAAACTGTGTTATGAACTCCAATAATTGCTTTTAATCCAGTATCTTTGTCGTGACAAAATACGATTTGCTCATGATTATCAAAGGAAACCTGACCGAAAACAGGGTCGATTTTGTGAAGCTCATTAGCGTTTGTAACTTCTGTTATCATGTTGTAAAATGTTTTTATAGGTTGAATTATATTCAAAAACAGAATGCAAAATTACAATTTTATTCAGAATATTTCAGCATAATCGCGAAAAATTAATTTATTTTCAATATTTATTTTCAGAATAAAAACGACTTTTTACTAAATAAAAATCATCTTTTTAACACATAATTAGTGATTTTATTAAAATATTCTAAAACCAATGAAAGAACTTCAATATTTAAACAAATATTTCATCAAATACAAATACCGTTTTCTGCTTGGTATTTTGATTACAATTGTAGCGCAATTCTTTACATTGTATACCCCAAAATTAGTTGGAAATTCCATTAAAGTTTTAGAGCACAACAATTTATCAGTCGAAGTGGTTAAAAAAGCCTTGGTCGAAAATATTTTACTCATTTTAGCCACCACTTTAATTGCCGGTTTTTTAACCTTTTTAATGCGACAAACCCTCATCGTAATGTCGCGTCATATCGAATTCGACTTAAAAAATGAGGTTTTCCAGCAATACGAACGCCTGACGCAGAATTTTTACAAGCAAAACCGCACCGGAGACCTAATGAACCGCATCAGTGAAGATGTTGGGAAAGTGCGTCAGTATGTAGGGCCGGCGGTGATGTATTCGATAAATACTTTCATTCGTTTTGCGGTGGTTACGGTTCAGATGTATCTGGTTTCGCCTAAACTCACTTTGTATTCTTTACTTCCGCTACCGATTTTGGCGTACAGTATTTTTAAAATCAGTACGGAAATCAACAAGCGGAGTACGGCTTATCAGCAGAATCTTTCCAAACTTTCAACCTTCACACAGGAAATGTTTTCGGGCATCCGCGTAATCAAAGCCTATGCGTTGGAAGGTCAGAAACAGAACGATTTTACCGCTTTGTCTAACGAAAGTAAATCAAAAAACCTTGATTTGGCCCGGGTTCAGTCATTGTTTGGGCCGTTCATGATTTTACTGATTGGTTTGAGCAATCTGGTCGTGATTTACGTGGGCGGCATGATGTACATCAACGGTTCGATTCCGGACATTGGTGTAATTGCGGAATTTATTCTGTACATCAACATGTTAACCTGGCCGGTTGCGTCACTGGGGTGGGTTTCCTCCATGGTTCAGGAAGCAGAAGCTTCTCAGAAACGCATCAACGAATTCCTGAAAGTGGTTCCGGAAATTCAGAATACCGTGGAAACCAAAACCGATATCAACGGAAAAATTGTCTTCGAAAATGTTTCGTTTACTTATGAAGACACCCATATTGAAGCCCTGAAAAACATTTCGTTTACAATCAATAAAGGGGAAACTCTGGCGATTTTGGGCAAAACCGGTTCGGGAAAATCGACGATACTTTCCTTAATCAGCCGTTTGTATGATGTGGAAAACGGTGCGGTAAAAATTGACGATACCAACATCAAAGACCTCAACTTGTATGATGTGCGCGATCATATCGGATTTGTGCCTCAGGACGCATTTTTATTCTCGGATTCCATCAAAAACAACATCAAATTCGGCAAAGAAGACGCTACAGACGAAGAAGTAATGGAGGCCGCTAAAAAAGCTGTGGTTCACAAGAATATTGTCAAATTTAAAAATCAGTACGATACCGTTTTGGGTGAACGCGGGATTACGCTTTCCGGCGGACAGAAGCAACGGGTTTCCATTGCCCGCGCGATGATTAAAAACGCTCCTATCCTATTGTTAGACGACTGTTTATCAGCCGTTGACACAGAAACCGAAGAAGCTATCCTGAACAATTTAACAGATTTCTGCAAAGACAAAACGACCATCATTGTAAGCCATCGGGTTTCGTCTGCCAAAAACGCCGATCAGATTATAATTCTTGACGACGGAAAAATCATCCAGCAGGGTTCTCACTATCAGCTTGTAAATCAGGAAGGTTATTACAAAGAATTGTATTATAAGCAACTTTCCGAAAAAGAATTACAATAAATTATTGGTTTTTACAGTTTTTTTTTAGATTTTTGGTTTCACCTAACACAATTAATTTTTGAAAGAAGGACTATGAGAGAAAATGAAATGTTAGAAAAAGAGGAAATCTTTTCTAAAGTTTTAAGAGCAGGACGAAGAACATATTTCTTCGATGTGAGAGCTACAAAAGCCGACGATTACTACATTACCATTACTGAAAGCAAAAAATTTACGGAAGAAGACGGATCATTCCACTTCAAAAAACATAAAATCTATTTATACAAAGAAGATTTTGCCGCTTTCCAGGAAATTTTAACCGAAATGACCGAATACGTTCTTAACCAAAAAGGAGAAGAAGTAATTTCGGAAAGACACCAAAAAGATTTCAAAAAAGAGTTCTTCGCGGAAAAACTGGAAGAAGTTAAAGCCGGCGGAAGCTACACCGATATTGATTTTGACGATATTTAATAAACCGTCAGAATAAACATAAAAAAAGTCCAAAACCTGTTTTGGACTTTTTTTATGGCTTACCGTGATATTTTCTTCTGCTGTACTCAACCAATCCGCAAACCGTTCTCCACTTTAAAATCCGGAGCCAGCAAAACGATGTCGTTATCTGCGCCAACCGAGCCCAACACCAGACATTCACTCATAAACTTACCGATTTGTTTCTTCGGAAAATTCACTACCGCAATTATCTGTCGGTTTACCAATTCCTCTTTTTGATAACGTTTCGTTATTTGTGCCGACGATTTCCGGATACCGATTGCTGCACCAAAATCTATGGTTAACTGATAGGCCGGCTTTCTTGCTTCGGGGAAATCATGCACTTCGATAATGGTTCCCACGCGCATTTCTACTTTTTCAAATTCTTCCCAAGTGAGCATACATAAGGTTTTCGGCTAAATTACAAATTCGGTCAGAAAATTCATTTTTTTTAGTAATTTTAACCATAATTTGCAATCATCATGGCTCGAACACCTTCCAACATGTTACCGTTAGGCACTATTGCGCCGGAATTTTATCTGAAAGACACCAATTCTGCCTACTCCTATTCCTTTGCGGATTTAAAAGGCAAAAAGGGTACTTTAGTGATGTTTATCTGCAACCATTGTCCGTTTGTACACCATGTCATTGAAGAAGTGGTTCGCATTGCCAACGATTATCGCGTTCAGGGATTGGGTATTGTCGCCATTTCAAGTAACGATGTTACCGCTTATCCTCAGGACGCGCCGGAACTCATGCAGGATTTCGCCTTAGGGCATCATTTTGAATTTCCGTATCTGTACGATGAAACGCAGGAAGTGGCCAAAGCCTACGACGCCGCCTGTACACCGGATTTTTACCTTTTTGACAATCTTGACAAACTGGTTTACAGAGGACAACTGGACGACAGCCGTCCCGGAAACGGAATCCCGGTAAGCGGCAGTGATTTGCGCAGCGCCATTGACGGTGTAATTTACAACCGAAGCATCAATGCGGAACAAAAACCGAGTATCGGCTGTAATATTAAATGGAAGTTAAATTCTTGACCGTTCGCTTTTCTTTTTCTAAATTTGAAACACCAAATCGTACAAAACTTGAATCATACCGGCACATACTTTTCCTCTGTAGCTTGCAGCAAATGCAGGCTTATTGTGCTGTTTTCACACAACAAGGCCTTCATCAATCAGGCCTCCGTCTAACTTTATATTTTTTTCTCGGACGGAGGATTTTTTCACGAAAATTCAAAATCTATTTTTCTAACCAAGCAGCTTCTTTTTGAGGTACGCTCCCTAACATTTTATAATTATGGCATCAAAAGCTGTTTTGACAAACTTTTGGTACCTCAAAACAGCTGATTTGTTCGAAATCTATCAACTTTAATTAATAGCGTATGAAACCAATTCCGATTTTTTTAAAAACCGAACATCATTTACTGAAAGAAATGGTAAAAAACAGCGTCAATGCCGTTAATTCCAAAGACATCATGCTTTTAAATGCCGAACTCGAACGGGGTATTGTGGTAAAAGACCAAGCGGACGATGAAAATTTTATCCGACTGAACTCGAAAGTTACGGTTGAAGATCTTTCCGCGAAACGAAAAGTAACGTTTCAAATTGTACTGCCTTCGATGGCCAACGTAAGGGAAAACAAAATTTCCGTTTTAGCACCGCTAAGCATTGCTATCATCGGATTTAAGGAAAACGACCAGATTGACTGGGAATTACCGGCCGGAACCAAAACTTTTAAGGTAATTTCCGTTAAAAATGAATCTGAAAATTAATGCAAAGTGAAACACCTCATCTGTAATGACGGTGTTTTTTTATTTGTTTTTTTCCAGCACGATGTCGATCGGACGGTTTTGTTTTTTGCCAAACTGAACGGCTTTTTCACTCTGACTCGCACACAAAACATACATATTAAAGGCATAAAGTTGTACGAATTGTGTTTTGAATTTCTTATTCGGATCTTCGATTTTTAAGCGAAAATCGTCGGCGGGAAACGTATTGGCTACCGAAAGCAGGTAATTATCCTTGGCATACGGAAAAAACCATCGCGCTTTGAGATTTTCAGCCGTTATTTTATCGCCTTTTTCGTCTATCTGATAGTTTAAGGAAAACTGCAGCGGTTGGTTACTGTTGTTCCAGCTGTAGACATTGTTGATATTGATAACATCATTCCCGGTACTATCCACCACGGTGATTTTTAACCCTTTGACATTCTCTTTCTTTCCGTCTTCGTGTACATCCAAAACCAGATACGACGTAAAGTCATAACCGCAGTGCATGGTGGTGATTTGAGATTTCACGGACAATGAAAACAAAAGTGACAGAAAAACTAAAAACCTCATCCTTTCAAAATTGAATCCTCAAAAATAATCTATTTCAATAAAAAAACTCCCAAATGAGAGCTTTTCCGCAATTTATATTTTTTTTGACTACATTCCTGCAGTAAGGTAGCCGTAAATACTTGCAGTATCTTCATCAGAAATTTTAGCTTTCTTCTGCATTCTGCCCAAAGTAACTTTCCACTCTTCGGCATTGTGTTTGGAAGGTTCGAACAATTTATGGCATTTTGCACAGTTTTGTTCGTATAATCCTTTTCCGTGTTGCTGTATTGCAGTTAATTCAATTGTTTTAGCTGCTTCAGTTGTGTTTTGTGCCACCTTTTTGGAAGCACAGGAATACATTAAAAGGGAGGCAATAGCTAACCCAAACAGTTTTACTTTCATAATTCAATTGGTTTTAGACAGTAAATCTAATAAAAAAAGCTCTCCGAAAAAGAGAGCTTTCCATTTTTAAGAATATTTCGGATTACTTCACGTCCATCAGTTCCACATCGAAAATTAAGGTTGCATCCGGCGGAATCACACCACCCGCACCGCGAGATCCGTATCCTAAATAAGAAGGAATCACGAAACGCGCTTTATCACCAACTTGCAACAACGCGATACCTTCGTCCCAGCCTTCAATTACGTGGCCTTTTCCTAACGGGAATTCAATCGGTTGTTTTCTTTTGTAAGAGGAATCGAAAACCATTCCGTTGTCTAAAGCACCTTGGTAGTGTACGGAAACCGTTTTACCTTTTTCTGCCTGTTTACCGTTTCCTTTCTGGATGATTTGGTAACGCAGACCGCTTTCTGTTTTCTTGAAACCGGCTGCTAATTTTTCTAAAGCTTCTTCCGCTAATCTTTTCTGTTCTGCCATACGCTTTTCTCTTGAACCTTCGAAAGTTCTGAAAGCTTCAACAGCGTTCCATTTTTGAGCTTCCTCACCTACTCTTACGATTTCAACAGATTCAATCGTATCGCCCTGAGCAATGGCATCCACCACATCCTGTCCTTCCACAACATGACCAAAAACCGTGTGTTTGTTGTCCAACCAGGCCGTTTCAACGTGTGTGATGAAAAATTGAGAACCGTTCGTACCAGGTCCTGCATTCGCCATAGACAATACTCCCGGCCCGTTGTGTCTTAATTCCGGGTGAAACTCATCGTCAAACTGATATCCCGGGCCGCCAACGCCGCTTCCCAAAGGACATCCGCCCTGAATCATGAAATCCGGAATTACACGGTGAAATTTCAGTCCGTCGTAGTACGGTTTCCCTTGCGGTTTTACATCGTTTTCCAGTTTCCCTTCGGCCAGACCAACAAAGTTTCCGACTGTTCCCGGGGTTTTATCATGAGTTAATTTCACCAAAATCACTCCTTTTGAAGTATTGAATTTTGCGTAAATTCCGTCTTGCATGTTTTATTTCTTTTAAATTTCTGAAAGGCAAAATTACGAATATTAAATCTAAAATCTTTCATAAAATATGAAACCGTTAGCAGAAGCGAAACTGAAAACTCATTAACTTTGTCAGACTATTGATGCAATCAGGATGGAACCTAAAATCATCACTTACAAACCTGAATTCAAACAACGTTTTATCGATTTAAACACAGCCTGGCTGGAAGAATATTTCTTTGTGGAACAACACGACAAAGATGTTTGTAACAATGTCGAAGAAGTTATTCTGAAACCCGGTGGCGAAATTTTCTTCTGTTTGCTAGACGACGAAGTTGTCGGAACAGTTGCCATGCAGAAAGTAAACGATGAAGTCGTCGAAATGGCTAAATTAGCGGTAGACAAAAAACATCAGGGTAAAAAATTAGGCAATTTACTGGTGGAAACCTGCATCGATTTTGCCAAAACCCACCACTACAAAACGCTGATGCTAGTTTCCAGTACCAAATTAGATGTAGCGCTGAACCTGTATCGGAAATACGGTTTTAAAGAAACGCCTTTGGACGAAACCGACTACCATCGTGCTGATATTCAAATGGAATTGTATCTTTAAAGAAAAATTTGGGTTATGGAAATTCCGAAAGATTATCTCGACATCAACAAAGCCAGCTGGAACAAAAAAACCGAGGTGCATTACGCTTCGGAGTTCTACGACATGGAAAGTTTTCTGGACGGCCGGTCTTCGTTAAACGACATCGAACTGTCTTTATTGGGCGATGTTTCAGGCAAAAAAATACTGCACCTGCAATGCCATTTCGGACAGGACACCATTTCGCTGGCCAAATTGGGCGCACAGTCCACCGGTATCGACTTATCAGACCGCGCCATTGAAAAAGCAGAAGAACTGTCCAAACAAATGAACGCCGATGCAAAGTTCATCTGTTGCGATTTGTACGACTTACCCAATCATCTGGACGAACAGTTTGACATCGTATTTACGAGTTACGGCACTATTGGCTGGCTGCCGGATTTAAACAAATGGGCGGCTGTAATTTCCAGGTTCTTAAAACCAAACGGTCAGTTTGTTTTTGTGGAATTTCATCCCGTGGTGTGGATGTTTGACGACAACTTTAAAGAAGTCGGTTACAGCTATTTCAACATCGAAACCATTTTGGAAAACGGAGAAGGTACGTATGCCGATAAAAATGCGCCGATTGAAAACAAAACCGTGAGCTGGAATCATCCGCTTTCGGAAGTTTTTACTGCTTTGCTTAACAATAATTTAGAAATCACTTCGTTTGAAGAATACGATTATTCTCCTTATAATTGTTTCAACAACACCGAAGAATTTGAACCCAATAAATTCAGAATACAACATCTGGACAACAAAATCCCTATGGTGTATTCGTTAACCGCGATTAAAAAATAAAATCATACATTATGGAAAGCTTGTTCACAACCGAAGGCAATCAGAACATTATCGATCGTATTAACAAATTACACCCCACTACTCTTTCGCAATGGGGAAAAATGACCGTAGATCAAATGATGTCCCATTGTATCGGCCCTTTAGATGTGGTTTTAGGGAATCTGCACTTAAAAATGAATCCGATTATGGCCTTTTTCGGAAGAACTATTGTCCGAAAAAAAGTTATGGGAGCGGCACAATTTAAAAAAGACAGCCCAACCGCACCGGCGTTTATCCGTACCGGTTCCTACGACTTTGAAGCCACAAGAGTCGAATTGATCGAGAAAGTAAAAAAATTCCGCGAAGGCCCGCAGGTAATCAAAACCGATATACACCCGTTCTTCGGACCCATGACGCATGAAGAATGGGACAACCTGCAATGGAAACATTTGGATCATCATTTGCGTCAATTTGGGGTTTAATATTTTAGTAATAAGCAAAAGGGAGAAGGGAGAAGTAACACTAACCCTTTTCCCTTTTCCCTTTTCCCTTTTCCCTTTTCCCTTTTCCCTTTTCCGACAAAACCCCTACCTTTGCCACTTTGTAACTCAGAACCTCAGAACCTTTTTTTAAAACATGCGCATCGACATCATTACCGTTTTACCGGATTTAATCCGAAGCCCGTTTGAAGCTTCCATCCTGAAAAGAGCCATTGCCAAAGGTTTGGTGGAAGTTCATCTGCACAACCTTCGCGATTACAGCACCAACAAGCACAAAAACGTAGACGACTATCAGTTTGGCGGCGGTGCGGGTATGGTAATGAGCATCGAACCTATTGACGCCTGCATTTCCAAATTAAAAAGCGAACGCGATTACGACGAGGTAATTTACATGACGCCTGATGGGGAAACTTTAAATCAAAAAATGGCCAATTCGATGTCGCTTTTGAAAAACATCATCATTCTTTGCGGTCATTATAAAGGTGTAGATCAGCGGGTTCGGGATCATTTTATTACGAAAGAAATTTCCATTGGCGATTATGTATTGTCGGGAGGCGAACTGGGTGCGGCGGTATTGTGCGATGCCATTATCCGATTGATTCCGGGCGTTTTAAGTAACGAAACCTCGGCACTGACGGACAGTTTTCAGGACAATCTGCTTTCCCCTCCAATTTATACAAGACCAGCAGAATACAAAGGCTGGAAAGTTCCCGATATTTTACTGAGCGGCAACACACCCGAAATTGAAAAATGGCGGGAAAACATGGCTTTTGAACACACGAAAAACAGAAGACCGGATTTGTTAGAGGAATAAAAAGCGCTGTTTACAGTCTCAGTTCACGGTATCTATTCGCGTAAATTCAACACTGAAAACCGCGACTGTGACTGAAAACTTCTCAAATAAATTTGTGATTTAAAATAAAAATCGTAATTTCGCAGCCACATTCGGCCCAACCTCTGACGATAACCGTGTATGTTGCTCTGATTCAAACATTTAATTTAAAACGATCATGTCAAATTTATTAAAATTTGTTCAAGACGAATTCGTAGCGAAAAAAGATTTTCCTGAATTCAACGCCGGTGATACTATCACTGTTTATTACGAAATTAAAGAGGGTGAAAAAACCCGTACACAGTTCTTCAAAGGAGTTGTTATCCAAAGAAGAGGTGCTGGTGTAACTGAAACATTCACTATCCGTAAAATGTCTGGTGCTGTAGGTGTAGAGCGTATCTTCCCTGTAAACATGCCGGCTTTACAGAAAATTGAAGTGAACCAAAGAGGTAAAGTTCGCAGAGCTCGTATCTTCTACTTCAGAGAACTTACTGGTAAAAAAGCAAAAATCAAAGAAAGAAGAAGATAATTCCCTTTCTGAAGTTTATAAAATCAGCCTCGAGAATTTCGAGGCTTTTTTTATGCAAAAAAATTACGTCAAAATTATCATTTTGACAAATTACAACTCCCAAAATAACAATCTGATAATTCGTTCATTTTCCGACAATTTCCCGTCAATTTCCCAACCGCTTTTCGGACTGATTTTATTATATTTGCTACGCTTTTTTAAGCATCTTTCAAAAAACACTTTAAAAAACACAGCTATAGCATTTAAAATTCAATCCAATGGCACAAAAATCAAAAATCCATTACACTTTGACTGATGAGGCTCCTATGTTGGCCACACATTCCTTTTTACCCATTGTACAAGCTTTTACAGCGCCTGCAGACATTGATATCGAATTAAGAGACATCTCTTTGGCTGGTCGTATTTTGGCCAACTTTCCTGAATTTTTAAAAGAAGAACAACGCATTGGTGATGCTTTAACGGAACTTGGTCAATTGGCTACGACTCCGGAAGCAAACATCATCAAATTACCCAATATCTCTGCTTCGGTTATTCAATTAAAAGAAGCGATTGCAGAATTACAATCTCATGGTTTTGCGGTTCCCAACTATCCGGAAGAACCTCAAAGCGACGAAGAGAAAAACATCAAAGCCAAATACGGTAAAGTTTTAGGTTCGGCCGTGAATCCGGTTTTACGTGAAGGAAACTCCGACCGTCGCGCTCCGAAAGCCGTTAAAAATTACGCCAAAGAAAACCCACACCGAATGGGAACCTGGGCTGCAGACAGCAAAACAGAAGTAGCACACATGAATTCCGGTGATTTCTACGGAACAGAAAATTCTACTACGGTTGAGAATGACGGAAAATTCAGAATCGTTTTCAATTCAGATAATGGCACAACTACTGTTTTAAAAGATTTCGCTAACCTAAAAGCAGGCGAAGTTATTGACAGTTCGGTAATGAACCTGAAGGCTTTAAAACAATACGCAGCCGCTACAATTGCCGATGCTAAAGCGAAAAACGTAATGTTATCAGCACACTTAAAAGCAACGATGATGAAAGTTTCGGATCCGATTATCTTTGGAGCCATTGTGGAAACGTTCTTTGCCGATGTGTACACGAAATATGCTGATTTATTCAAATCCTTAGACATCAATCCAAACAACGGATTACAGGATTTATACAACAAAATTGCCGGAATTCCGCAGGAAACTGAAATCAAGCAAGCGATTACGGATGCTTTAGCTAACGGTCCGCGTGTGGCTATGGTGAATTCAGACAAAGGAATTACCAATTTCCACGTTTCGTCAGACGTAATTGTAGATGCTTCAATGGCTGCTTTAGCACGCAGTGGCGGTAAAATGTGGAATGCAGAAGGAAAAGAGGAAGATACTATCGCCATGATTCCAGACCGTTCTTATGCCGTTTTCTATTCTGCCTGTATTGATGAAATGAAACAAAACGGTGCTTTAGATCCAAAAACAATCGGTTCGGTTCCAAACGTGGGATTAATGGCTCAAAAAGCAGAAGAATACGGTTCTCACGATAAAACATTCCAGGTAGCAGAAAACGGAACGGTTACCGTGGAAGACGAAAACGGAACGGTTTTATTATCTCAAAAAGTAGAAGCCGGTGACATTTTCAGAATGTGTCAAACCAAAGACGCTCCTATTCAGGATTGGGTAAAATTAGCCGTAAACAGAGCGAGATTGTCGGATACTCCGGCTATCTTCTGGTTAGACAAAAACAGAGCGCACGACAGAGAAATCATCAAAAAAGTTGAGAAATACTTAAAAGATCACGATACAACAGGTTTAGACATTCGCATTATGGATGTGCAGGATGCGATGAAAGAAACTTTGCGCATCATCCGTCAGGGAAAAGATGTGATTTCAGTTTCCGGAAATGTATTGCGTGACTATTTAACCGATTTGTTCCCGATTTTAGAATTAGGAACTTCGGCTAAAATGTTATCCATCGTTCCGTTGATGAACGGTGGCGGATTGTTTGAAACCGGTGCGGGTGGTTCTGCTCCAAAACACATCGAACAATTTATCGAGGAAGGTTATTTACGTTGGGATTCATTAGGTGAATTCTTAGCCTTACAGGCTTCTTTAGAGCATTTGGCACAAACACAGAACAATGCAAAAGCGCAGGTTTTAGCAGACACTTTAGACGAAGCCAATGCCAAATTCTTAGCAGAAGACAAATCTCCGGCAAGAAAAATAGGCGGAATTGACAACAGAGGTTCGCACTTCTATCTGGCTTTATATTGGGTTCAGGCTTTGGCGAACCAAACCAAAGACGCGGAATTACAGGCCAAATTCGCTCCAATCGCGGCAGAATTAACGGCAAACGAAGCAAAAATCGATGCGGAATTAATCGGGGCACAAGGAAAACCACAAAACATTGGTGGTTATTACCAGCCTTCTGAAAGTGCTACAACTGAAGCTATGCGTCCAAGCACAACTTTCAACACGATTTTGGCAAAATTATCATAACCCAATAATCAATGATACTGAAAAGACGATTCGAAAGAGTCGTCTTTTTTATTTGTCTTAACCTCAACACATTAACCTAATCTTAACAATTATTCTCTTTCAAAATTGCGAAATTTGCAGGACAACCGTCAACACCAATTTCCTATGCCTTTGCTGCTGAAAAAATACTTGCCGCTTTACTTTTTATTTCTGTTTGCGGATGTACTTTCGCAGGAGAAATACACCTTGAGCGGCACCATTTCCGATTCCAAAACCGGCGAAACCTTAATCGGTGTCAACATTCAGGTGAAGAACTCGAAAGCCTATACCTACACCAACGAATATGGTTTTTACTCCTTAACCTTACCGAAAGGGCAACACATTCTAATTATTTCATTTGTAGGTTATCAGACATTGGAAAAAACGGTGAATCTTACCGAAAACAGAACGCAAAAGTTCTATCTGGAGGAAATCAGCAAACAACTGGACGAAATCATCATCACCAACAAACAAAAGGCCAACATCCGTAAACCGGAAATGAGCGTTAACAAGCTCACTATTGCCACCATCAAGCAAATGCCTGTGGTTTTGGGCGAAGTCGACATCATCAAATCGCTCTTATTTTTGCCCGGTGTAACCAATGCCGGCGAAGGACAGTCGGGATTTAACGTTCGCGGTGGCGGTGCCGATCAGAATCTGATTTTATTAGACGAAGCCACGATTTACAATTCCTCGCACGTTTTTGGGATGTTTTCGGTATTCAATCCGGATGCAATTAAAGACTTAAAACTGTATAAAGGCGGCATTCCCTCTCGTTATGGTGGAAGGGTTTCTTCGGTTTTAGACATTTATCAGAAAGACGGGAACAGCAATAAATTCAGTATGAACGGCGGTATCGGTTTGATTTCCAGCCGGATTCTCGCCGAAGGACCGATTGTAAAAGAAAAAGGCTCCTTTCTTTTCGGCGGACGGGCTTCCTACGCACATCTTTTCTTAAAACTGACAGACAATGAGAACTCGGCCTATTTTTACGATTTAAACACTAAACTCAATTATAAGTTGAACAAAAACAACAACTTATACCTTTCGGGGTATTTCGGAAGGGACGTGTTTTCCCTGAATGAACTGTTTACCAACACTTACGGGAATGCAACCGTCAACATGCGCTGGAATCATTTGTTTACCGACAAGCTTTTCTCCAATCTGTCGTTCATCTACAGCGATTATTATTACGGACTGGTATTGGATTTCATCGGCTTCAACTGGAAATCGGGCATACAGAGTTACAATCTGAAATACGATTTTAAGTACTATTGGACTGAAAAACTTAAACTCAATTTCGGTGTCAATACCAACCATTACAGTTTTAACCCGGGCACCATTGAACCTTTGGATGATGAATCGTCCATCAACTACAGACAGCTGGACAAAAAATATGCGCTGGAACATGCTTTCTACCTCGATGCTGAACAGGAAATAAGCGACAAATTAACCCTATCCTACGGATTGCGCCACAGCTTGTTTTACCGGTTAGGGCCGTCCACTATCAATTATTATGAAAACAATCAGCCGGTAACCTATGATGAAGCGCTTCAGATTTATGAGAAAGGCGAACCGGTGAGCACACAGTTTTTCAGCCGAAGCAAAGTCATCAAAGATTATCAGAATCTGGAACCGCGTTTGGCTGTCGCTTACGAAATCAACGAACATTCTTCTGTGAAAGCCAGTTATCACAGAATGACGCAATACCTGCAGCTGATTTCCAACACGGCTTCCCCTACACCACTTGATGTCTGGACACCCAGCGACAATTACATCAAACCACAGCTTTCAGACCAGTTTGCCGTAGGTTATTTTCGGAATTTCAAAGACGATAATTACACGCTCGAAGCCGAAGCCTATTACAAAACCGTCAAAAACCGCATGGATTACATCGACGGCGCCGATCTGATTGCCAACGAAGCCATTGAACAGGTTATCCTGAACGGTAGGATGCGTTCCTACGGACTGGAAATTTTATTCCGGAAAAACACCGGTAACTTAAACGGCTGGATTGCTTATACGCTTTCCAAATCGCAACAGCAAACACCGGGCAGAACCCCAAACGAAGTAGGCATCAACAACGGCGAATGGTACAATTCTGCTTATGATAAAACCCATAACCTGGCGGTAACCGGAAATTATAAATGGAACAAAAAATGGACATTTGGCGCGAATTTCACCTTTCAGAGCGGACAACCCGTAACCTATCCTAACGGAAAATACGTGTATCAGGGCATCACAGTTCCGAGTTACAATTCCAGAAATGCAGACCGTTTACCATTTTACCATCATTTGGATGTATCGGCCACTTTAACGCCTAAAAAATCGGAAAACAAACGTTGGAAAGGCGAATGGGTTTTCGGTATCTACAATGTGTACAGCCGTAAAAATGCGGCTTCCATCAGTTTCCGTCAGAATTATGAAACGGGTGCTAACGAAGCGATACGGCTTTCTATTTTCGGCATAGTGCCCTCGGTAACCTACAACTTTAAATTTTAAGAACATGAAAACCTTCTTTCATTACTTAGCTGTTTTGGTATTGACAATCGTCACTGTTGGCTGTGAAGATGTAGTCGATGTCGATTTAAACGATGAGAACCCAAGACTAGTAATCGACGCCGCAATCAAATGGCAAAAAGGAACAGCCGGTGAAACCCAAAGCATCCGACTGAGCATGACCAACAATTACTACACCAATGACGTGGTTCCGGCTTCCGGTGCGGTTGTACAGATTACGAACAGCACCAATACCGTTTTCGCTTTCGCGGAAATAGGCACAACCGGAGAATACGTCTGCACAGATTTTGTTCCTGTTATCAACGAAAGTTATACGCTGAACGTACTATACAATGGGCAAACGTATGCCGCAACCAATACCCTTTACGCCACACCAGAGATTTTATATGTGGAACAGGAAACCGTAACCGATGTGGATGGCAGCGATAAAATCCAGTTAAAATGGTATTTTCAGGACAATGGCGCCGAAGATAATTTCTACCTGTTAACCGTAAAAAACCCCAACAAAGTCATTCCGGAATACGGTACGTTGAGCGATGAATTCTTTCAGGGCAATCCGATGTTTGGCTTTTATTCCAGCGGAGAAACCGAATCGGGCACTACTATTTTATTACAGGTTCAGGGAATTTCCGAACAATACTATAATTATATGAACAAACTGATTGCCATTGCCACCACCAATGCCGGCAATCCGTTTGCCACACCACCGGTTACGCTCCGCAGCAATATTATCAATCAGACCAATCCTGCCAATTATCCACTGGGATATTTCAGTTTGGGTGAAACCGATTTGCGGAATTATCTGGTACAATAGTTATCTTTGACAAAATTTCACGATAATGTCATCACACCACATCGTACGCGACGATCAGGAACCCGCTTTAATTATTGCTAACGGAGCCGAATGCAGCAAAGAACTGCTCGGCCAGCTGCTGGAATGGTCGCCTTTGGTCATTGTGCTCGATTCTGCCATCGAACGGGTTTTGGAATTAGGGATAAAAGTCGATGTGCTTTTAGGCGATTTCGACCGCGGTTTTGATGCCGAATACTATCGTGAAAAACAATATCCGATTGAAATCGTACACACGCCCGACCAGGAGAAAACCGATCTGGAAAAAGCTTTTGACTACCTCGTAACCAAAGGACACAAAGCCGCAAACGTACTCTGGGCCACCGGAAAACGCGCCGATCACACCATTACCAACATTACCAACATCGTCCGGTTTCGCGATCAGCTGAAAATTGTAATTCTGGACGATCATTCGAAGATATTTTTACTGCCGAAGCACTTTCAGAAATGGTATCCGAAAGACAGCATCATTTCACTCATTCCGATTGGAAAAGTAAGCGGGATTCATTCGGAAAACCTGTTTTATCCGCTGAAAGATGACATTCTTACCATCGGTTACCGCACCGGAAGCAGCAATCATGTGGCGGAAGACGGCATTGTTTCCATTACTCATGAGGAGGGCGACTTAATCTTAATCGAATCTTTAGATTAGGAACTTCTTTTTTCAAAATTTCCATCCTACATTTACTGTAGAATAAATAATTGATTTATGAACTGTTGTTTCTCAACAATTTAGCAAATCCTATATTCCATAATCTACTGAAATGATGACTATGAAAATGAAAATTGCAGGACTTCTGATGTTGTTGTCTTTTACCCTTACAGCTCAGGAAACGAACAGAGTAACCTTCGAACAATCGCTAGAAAAAGCAAAAACTGAAAATAAAAAAGTGTTGCTGTTTTTTTCCGGTTCCGATTGGTGTGCTCCGTGCGTAAAATTTAAAAAGTATTTCGTTACCACAGAGCCTTTCCTACAATTCAGCAATGAAAATTTAGTGGTTTTTAATGCCGATTTTCCGAGACTGAAAAAAAACCAGCTTCCAGCAGAAATCATGCAGGAGAATGAAAAATTAGCCGAAAAATATAACAACAACGGCCTTTTCCCGCTGATACTGTTACTAAACAACAAAGGAGAAATCTTAAAAAAATGGGAACATTACCCAACGGAAACGCTTGATGAATTCATCGCCAAACTGAAAGGATAATGCAGCAAAAAAGGGTTGAAAAATTAATGGGCAACCGCTTCGAGTTCACTGTTTTGGGACCCGACGAAAAGTGGTGTACCGAAAAAATTGACCTTGCCATCGAAGAAATCCGGCGCATTGAAAAACTGCTTACGACTTTTTCAACCGACAGCGTAACGTATGAAATCAACGAAAATGCGGGAGTCCGGCCGGTTAAAGTAACTGAAGAAGTATTCAGCCTTATCCAACGCTGTCAGATGATTTCCAAAATAACGCAAGGCGCTTTCGACATCAGTTACGGCGGCATCGACAAAAAATTCTGGAATTTCGATTTGAACATGACCTCGTTACCCGATGCCGAAACGGCAAAAAAATCGGTGGCACTCATTAATTATGAGAACATAATCCTCGATGTATCCGAAAAAACCGTCTTTCTGAAACAAAAAGGCATGCGCATCGGATTTGGCGGAATCGGAAAAGGTTATGCCGCAGAAATGGCCAAACGAAAACTCATTGCAAACGGTGTGGAAAGCGGCATTGTAAACGCTTCCGGCGATTTATCGGCGTGGGGTTATCAGGAAAACGGGGAAGCTTGGACGATTGGTATTGCGAATCCGAATCTGAGAAATGGTATTTTTTCTACCTTCAAAATTACCAATACTGCCGTTGCCACTTCCGGAAACTATGAAAAATTCGTGATGATTGACGGAAAACGCTATTCGCACACCATCGATCCGAAAACAGGATTTCCGGTAAGCGGCATCAAAAGCGTTACCATCATAGCCGAAAATGCAGAAATTGCAGACGCCTTAGCCACACCGGTAACCGTAATGGGAATCGAAGTCGGTCTGGATTTTATCAATCAGTTAAAACATATCGGATGCATTATTATTGATGATAACGATACTAAATATTTCTCCCATAACATAAAACTCACTTAACCTCAAAACTTAACAGTATGAAGAAAATTGTTTTACTATCCGCCTTTGTGCTAAGTGTCGGATGCAAACCGGTTAAGGAATATCAGAAATCGAAAATCAACGATGCTGAAATGGAACTGGCGGCCAAAAAAACGGAAAAGTTCGAAAACACCTTCCAACTCTATCGCGAAGGAAGTTCCGGTGCAAACGGCGGAAAAACCGGCGGTGGCTGTGGCTGTAATTAATACCCGATAAGAAAGATTATGAAAAGAAGAATTTATACCGCTTCCATACTGGCATTCCTGTTGGGTAACCACATGAAAGCACAAGATACCACCTCTTCCGACAGTTCAGCTTACAAAAAGCAAAAACTGAAAATCGAAGAAGTCAATTTTATTTCCAGCTACTACAGTCAGGACGGAGACAATTCGGCCGTAACCGGCGGAAAAGGAACCGAAAAACTAACGGACATCGCGACCACATTCGAAATCAGAGTTTCCAGAAGAGACCGCTACAACCACAAACACAACTTAGGTTTTGAATTGGGTATTGATTCCTACACCTCAGCTTCATCGGACAAAATTGACCCAAATACGGTAACTTCGGCTTCCTATCAGGATGTACGGGTGTACCCGTCATTGAACTACAGTTATGAGAACGAAGAAAAAAATTATATCCTAAGCGCAGGGCTTTCCTTTTCAGGAGAATTTGATTATACATCCATCGGCGGAAGTTTAGGTTTTTCCAAAATATCGAAAGACAAAAACCGGGAATTCACCGCAAAAGGAATGGCGTTTTTCGATACCTGGAAAGTAATTTTACCAATTGAACTGAGGAATGCCCCATCCGACAATGATGCCAAACAAGGCGACAAGAAACCGAGGACGTCCTACAATTTAGGCTTGACGCTATCCCAGGTTTTCAACCGGAATTTCCAGATGGCTTTCTTAACGGATATCGGCTATCAGCAGGGATTGTTGGCCACCAAATTCAACCGTGTGTATTTTAATGACGCACTTGTCACCGTTAAATCGGAAAAATTGCCGGATACGCGTTTTAAACTTCCGGTGGGTGTCCGGGCGAATTATTTCTTAGGCGATAATATTGTGTTGCGCACTTTTTACCGCTATTATTGGGACAACTGGAACATCAATTCACATACCATCAGTTTTGAACCGAGTTATAAGCTGACGGCATTTTCATCGATTTCCGTTCCGTATCGTTTTTATACCCAAACGGCTGCGAAATATTTCCAACCAATTTATCTGCACGGACTGGAAGAAGAATTCTATACCAGTGATTACGATTTGTCGAAATTCAGCAGTCATATGATTGGATTGGGCTATAAAATTACCGATGCCGACAAAGGTATTTTCCACGTAAAAAGAATCAACAGCCTGGAATTGCGTTACGGTTTTTACACCCGGAGCAACGGCCTGGATTCACACATCATAACATTGGCCATGAAGTTTAAATAAAAATCCATTTTCTGAATATTCCTGCCGCAGCTTCTTTGATTCAATACGTTTAAAATCAGAGAAACTGCGGTTTTTATTTTAGAAACCGGTGCTGTATCAACTTTAAAAGACACCTTAAATTCCTTATCTTTGCTGCTCAGAACCTTAGCATCTTAGTTCCTCAAAATGAAATTCCAAGTCGTATCCGATTACAAACCGATGGGGGATCAGCCTCAGGCCATTGAAAAATTAGCCAAAGGCATCCTCAACAATGAAAAGTACCAGACCCTTTTGGGGGTAACCGGTTCCGGAAAGACGTTTACGGTAGCGAATGTCATTCAGGAAGTACAACGACCGACCTTGGTTTTGGCACATAACAAAACGCTTGCCGCCCAGCTGTATTCCGAATTCAAGCAGTTTTTTCCGAACAATTCCGTACAGTATTTCGTTTCCTATTACGACTATTACCAGCCGGAAGCCTTTATTCCGGTAACGGGAACGTATATCGAGAAGGATTTGTCCATTAACGACGAACTGGAAAAATTGCGTTTGAGCACCACTTCTGCTCTGCTTTCGGGACGTCGTGATGTTTTGGTGGTGGCGTCCGTTTCGTGTTTGTACGGTATCGGAAATCCGGTGGAATTTCAGAAAAACGTGATTTCCATTGAACGCGACCAGACCATTTCCCGCACCAAATTACTACACCGCTTGGTGCAGAGTTTATACTCTAGAACGGAAGGCGAATTCACTCCCGGAACCTTCCGCATTAAAGGTGATACCGTGGAAATCTTCCCGAGTTATGCCGATGAACCGTTCCGCGTGCATTTCTTCGGCGATGATATTGAGGAAATTGAAGCTTTCGATGCCAAAACTGCTCAAGTCATCGAGAAATACGAAAAACTGAACATTTATCCGGCCAATATGTTTGTGACGTCGCCCGATGTGTTGCAGAATGCCATTTGGGAAATTCAGCAGGATTTGGTAAAACAGGTCGATTATTTTAAAGAAATCGGCAAACATTTAGAAGCCAAACGACTGGAAGAACGCACCAATTTCGATTTGGAAATGATTCGGGAATTAGGCTATTGCTCGGGAATTGAAAACTATTCGAGATATTTGGACGGAAGACAACCGGGAACGCGTCCTTTCTGCCTTTTAGATTACTTTCCTGACGATTATTTAATGGTAGTCGATGAAAGTCACGTGACGATTTCTCAGGTGCACGCGATGTACGGCGGCGACCGTTCCCGCAAAGAAAATTTGGTGGAATATGGCTTTCGATTACCTGCCGCGATGGACAACCGTCCGTTGAAATTTGAGGAATTTGAAAGCCTTCAGAATCAGGTGATTTACGTTTCGGCGACTCCGGCGGATTATGAATTGCAGAAATCGGAAGGCGTTTATGTAGAGCAGGTAATTCGCCCGACCGGGTTGTTGGATCCGATTATCGAAATCCGCCCCAGCGAAAATCAGATTGACGATTTAATTGAAGAAATACAATTGCGCTGCGAAGCCGACGAACGCGTTTTGGTGACCACTTTAACCAAACGCATGGCCGAAGAACTGACGAAATATTTAACCAAAGTTTCCATCCGTTGCCGTTATATCCATTCCGATGTCGATACATTGGAACGCGTGGAAATCATGCAGGATTTAAGAAAAGGAATTTTCGATGTGTTAATCGGCGTTAACCTTTTACGGGAAGGTCTGGATTTACCGGAAGTTTCCCTGGTTGCTATTCTTGATGCAGATAAAGAAGGTTTCTTAAGAAGTCATCGTTCGCTTACCCAAACGGTTGGACGGGCTGCCCGTAACGTAAACGGAAAAGCCATCATGTATGCCGATAAAATTACGGCTTCGATGCAAAAAACCATCGATGAAACGGCGTACCGTCGGGAAAAACAGATGAATTACAACAAGACTAACAACCTGGTTCCGAAAGCATTGAACAAAAGCTTAGGGAATGTGCTGGCTGGTAATTCCGTATCTACCCAATATTTTGAAGACAAAGCGCAGAAAGCCTCAGAACCCGAAAGTCTGTACTTATCCAAACCTGAAATCGAGAAGAAAATCCGGGAATTGCGAAAAGCCATGGAAAAAGCAGCCAAAGATCTGGACTTTATGCAGGCGGCAAAACTTCGGGATGAAATTAAACTTTTTCAGGATAAATTGTGACATTTTTCTTTAGCCCGAATTATCAATCCTTCTGATTCAAAGGTTTTTCTATATTCGCACAAACGAAAAATTATATCGAAATGATTAGAAAATTTTTATCCTTTTTAAGCTTAGCACTTTCTGTTGTGCTTTTTTCCTGTTCAAGTGACAGTAGTGATGCTGTTGATACTGTGCTATCTGCTTCAATCACAGCTACCGTTAATGGGCAATCTTGGGCTTCAATGCCTGGTGGGGCAACATCAATTATAAGTGGTTTTGACGCGTTTGGAGAAAATCAGACCATTTTCAACATCAGTGGGTTTAAAATGGATATGACTGTCATAAATATTACAATTCCTGCTAATAATGTTTATGAAGGAACTTTCAACTATGATGAAAATTCTTCTGCGCATCTGTCGTATAGCAATGAAGTAAATTCATATTCAAGTACTGAAACAGGCGGAAATTTTACTTTAACAATTACAGACTACAACCTTGAAGCCGGTACAATCTCCGGAACCTTTTCCGGGACAATTTTTGATTTGGCAGGAAACAGTATAAGTATTACAAACGGGCAAATTAACAATGTTCGTGTTATGTCAACCAATTACTATTCCAATGGCACTATGAGTTTATCCAGAAATGGCGGAGCATCTTTTTCTATGGATAACAATTTAGATGATAAAAAGTTTGTTACGATTATCGAAAACAGTGAAACCAATCAGATTTTGGTAAATGGAAATAACGCTACTCTAACCTCAGATTTTGGTTTATATTCTATTGGCTTCCCTAATAATGTTATTCCCGGAACTTATGATCTTACCTCTGATTCCGGTTTTACAGCAGGTATCGGAAATTCAGATAGTGAACCCGAATACAACTTAACCAGCGGAACCATTACAATTACTTCGCATAACGGAAATACCGTTTCGGGTACTTTTAACTACACTGTTAATAATGGCGTTCAGACTGTAACTATTTCAAATGGCAGTTTTTCAATTACCCATAATTAAAAGAGAAAAGAGATAGAAAAAAGGACGGTGTTAATACCGTCCTTTTTTTATTAATTATGCTGTTCCATAAAAGCGCAAAGTAAAAACTCCGGCTCAATCATTTTATTTGAAGATTGGGCCATTGCTTTTAAGGTCTTTTTGATTCCCATCGGATTCAGTCCCATATTGATGCCGATTTCGTTGATGGCTTTGATTTCCCGTTCGTGTAACACGCCGTCGCAATGCATTAACAATGCCAAACGATAAAACTGCATGATGCGGTGATGCTCGTCTTTAATGACTTTTATCGAGTCGCGCTTGCCGAATAATTCGAGAAAAACATCTTTCTGAATGCCCAGTTCCTGAGCTACTATCCAAAGAAAATCATATTCCCGGTCATGCAATTCACCGTCTACCACGGCAAAGGCAATCATCTCTGAAATTAAACTGATTTTTTCTTCGTAAGTATCCATAATTGTATTTTTTGCTAAAATAACACAAATTTCTGTTTGGTTTACTCCTATCTTTGCATCAGATACACAAAATTATGAACAATAACGATATATTCAAGAAGTTACGCGTGGCCTTACAATTACGGGACGACCAGATTGTGGAAATTTTAGAATTGGTGGATTTCCGGATTTCCAAAGGCGAAATTGGTAACTTCTTCCGTAATGAAGACCATCCAAAATATGTGGATTGCGGCGATCAGGTATTGCGCAATTTCCTGAATGGTTTGGTAATTCACCTTCGCGGAACCAAAGAAAACCCTAAAAATCCGATGGAGGTTTTAAAAGGACACAAGGCGGAAGCACAAAAGAACGACGCGGCAAAACCAAAAACAGCAATTCAAAAACCCAAAGCTGATTTCAAGAAAATTGCTCCGAAAGGTAAAGCCAAACCGGCACCTAAAAAAGAACCCGTCGTTCAGAATGTTAAATTTAAAAACGGCAAAAAGAAGGATAGCAAATAGTAATAGTAATTCTCTAAAAAATAAAAAACCCGAGCTTACAACTCGGGTTCTTTTTATACTCTAAATTGATTTTCTGATTAAGACAAAGCCGCTTTCACTTGGTCAGCCGCTTCCTGGAACTGAACTGCGGATAAAATCGGCATTCCGGAATTATCGATTAATTCTTTAGCGATTTCAGCATTGGTTCCCTGTAAACGCACGATGATTGGCACTTTGATTGCGTCGCCCATGTTTTTGTAAGCATCTACAACTCCCTGAGCCACACGGTCACAACGAACGATACCACCAAAGATGTTGATTAAGATTGCTTTTACGTTAGGATCTTTTAAAATAATACGGAAAGCAGTTTCCACACGTTTTGCATCGGCTGTACCTCCTACGTCTAAGAAGTTTGCCGGCTCATAACCTGCATATTTGATTAAGTCCATAGTTGCCATGGCAAGACCCGCACCATTTACCATACATCCTACGGTTCCGTCTAAGTCTACGTAGTTTAATCCTGCTTCTTTAGCTTCTACTTCGATTGGACGTTCTTCCGTGATGTCTCTCATCTCGGCTAAATCTGCATGGCGGTATAAAGCGTTGTCATCTAAAGTTACTTTAGCGTCAACAGCCATAATTTTGTTATCGGAAGTTTTCAATACCGGGTTGATTTCAAACATGGAAGAATCTGAACCGATATACGCTTTGTATAAAGCATCTACGAATTTTACCATATCTTTGAATGCCTCACCGGATAACCCTAAGTTAAAAGCAATTCTTCTGGCCTGGAACCCTTGTAATCCAACAGACGGATCGATTTCTTCGGTAAAGATTTTATCCGGAGTGTGCTCTGCCACTTCTTCGATATCCATACCACCTTCTGTAGAATACATGATCATGTTACGGCCTTTACCGCGGTTTAATAAAACCGACATGTAAAACTCTTTGGTTTCACTTTCTCCCGGGTAATAAACATCTTCAGCTACTAATACTTTGTGTACTCTTTTTCCGGTTGGAGGCGTTTGCGGCGTAATCAGATCCATACCGATAATTTGCTCGGCCAATTCCTTAACCTGGTCTAAGTTTTTAGCCAACTTAACACCACCACCTTTTCCGCGGCCACCTGCGTGAATCTGCGCTTTGATTACGTGCCAGCCTGTACCGGTTTCTGCAGTAAGTTGTTTGGCTTTAGCAACTGCTTCTTCTGCATTATTTGCTACATAACCACGTTGTACACGCACGCCGTAGCTTGCTAATATTTGTTTTCCCTGATATTCGTGTAAATTCATAATAGATGTGTTTTGCTTTAAATAAAGTGCCACAAAAATAACAAAGTATATTGAATGTGCCTAATGTTTTTTACGGAAATAACACAACATTTTTTAAGAAAAAGAGTTGGATAAAACACTCGGCAAGCTTGCCTAATGCAATAGTTTTGCAAAAACGTTTTAACGAAGTGCAGCCTCCGAAATCAAAGCGTAATCATCTCTTTAAATTGCTGAACCGGCAGCGGCTTGCTGAAAAGTTTCTTTACATAGTTGCTTTCGTTTGCCCGTTCAATATCGGTGGAGTCTAAAGTTGAGGAAAGCATAAAAATTTCCGTTCCGTTTTTGATTTCTTCTGATAACGTATCATAATTTGTCAGGAATTCGAAGCCGTCCATTACGGGCATTTTAATATCGAGAAGAATAATGAGCGAATGGAAATCTTTTTCATGTGCATGGAGCCATTCTATTCCTTCCCGACCATTACTCACAATGTTAATATCCAAATTTCCCAAGGTTTTTTTGAGGAGTTTTGTGGTAACCAACTGATCTATTTTATTGTCTTCGATTAGCAGAATGGAGCAATCAGGTTTCATGGTATTTGGGTATAATTACGGTAAATGTACTTCCTTGTTTTACTTCTGAGGCGACGGTAATCGTGCCCTTTAAATTTTCAACCGCCTGTTTTGTGATGTAAAGCCCTAAACCGGACCCCAGATTATGATCGGTACCGAAAAACATTTCGAAAATTTTGGCCTGAATGTCTTTTTTTATTCCGATTCCGTTGTCTTTTACTTCAATTTTGAAAAAACTGTCCTCGTGATGGGCCGCAATCTCTATAAACTTGTCATTTTTATCTTTATCACTGTACTTGATGGCGTTGGAGACTAAATTATTCAAAATAATCTTTAATCTCAAACCATCGGTGTGCATTTCGTCGATTTCTACATTTTTTTTTATTTGGATGGCTTTCGCCTCGCTCAAATAATTGTGCTGAAGCAGAATATCATTGACAATTTTATCAAAATTCACAATTTCCAGAACCCTTTCTTTTCGCTTGTTTCTGGAATAATCGATGATGTCGTTAATAAACTGATCCTGCATCGTAAGACTTTGATTCATCAGCCCGAAATAATGCCGTACCTGATTCGGGTCTTTTTCTTCTTTCGCGATTTCGATTAACCCTTTTAATGATGTAATTGGCGAACGCAAATCGTGGGAAGCACTGTAAACAAAACTGTCGAGCTCTCTGTTGGCCAGTACTAAATTTTTGTTCTTAAGCTCAATCTCTTTTGCCGATTCCAGTAATTTTTTCAGCATGACGGAAAAATAGAGACTTACGGCACTTATTATGACCAGTATAAAAAATATATTGGCAAAAACTAAATACTGTTTAATTTTTCCAGACCCTTCTGTTAATGCATTTGAAAAATTCCTGCCATTCTCTGTCAGTGTTTCACTGATGTCTCCGATTTGGAGAAGATAGGCCTGCTTTTCTTCAGCGTCTAAATCCGAAACCGCAAGTTTTTGATGGATTTCGTTTCCGATTTGAATTAGTTCATCAATCGAACTATCACCTGCCTCCCATTCTTTCATGGCTTTGGTAAAAAAGGAAACTTTATTAAAATTTTTGTACAGCCAGATAATATCGTCCAGATCTTCCTCTTTGTTCCTGCCGGCTCTTAATCCCTGCTTCACCAAATCATCACTCTGATTCTTAATTAAAGCCATACGCGCCAAGCCATCTCCTTTTGGCACACTTATTTCTTCAAGAAAAGAGATCCATTGCTCTTCATCTTTTGTATAGAGATAGGTTGTCAGGTGACGGACTGCATCTTTTTGCCCTTTGGAATAGTGCGACTCACCATTAACATACGCGCGGTTGGCCGATAAAATTCTTATCGTCCCGTAATTAACGAGGATTAACGACGCACAGGAAAAGAAGACTACAAAAAAAAGAAAGTAGACTTTCGGAAGTTTTAAATTTTCTGTGATGCCTCGCTTAGCCATGTTAACCTACAGATTGGGTCTATAAATTTATTATTTTTCTTATACAAATAAGTATTATTTTATAAAAATAATCCACAGCTGTCTTCTTTGTTGTGAAGAATCAAACATATCGTTATAAATTTTAAATTATCTAACAAAATTTAAAATAATTACAAATTTAACAAAAACACCATACAGATCTTTGCTATTTTTACGAAAATTTTAATCATTTATGGAATCTAATCAATTACTCTCAGTAGCAGAAGAGTTCGGGTGTCCTTTGTATGTGTATGACGCCGCGAAAATCGAATCGCAGTACAACCGTTTAACCAATGCCTTTTCCAAGGTAGAAAAGCTACGCATCAATTATGCAGTCAAGGCATTGTCAAACCTATCTGTTCTTAAGCTACTGAAGAAGATGGGTTCCGGACTTGATACGGTTTCCATTCAGGAAGTACAATTGGGCTTACACGCCGGTTTTTCCCCGGATCACATCATTTACACACCCAACGGAGTTTCTATGGATGAAATTGAAGAAGTAGCCGCTTTAGGGGTACAAATCAACATCGATAATTTATCTATTTTAGAACAATTCGGTGCCAAACATCCTAATATTCCGGTTTGCATCCGCATCAATCCGCATGTGATGGCCGGCGGAAATTCGAATATTTCGGTGGGTCATATCGACAGTAAATTCGGGATTTCGATTCATCAGTTGCCGCATTTGCTGCGCATTGTGGAAAACACGAATATGCACATCAACGGAATTCACATGCACACAGGTTCTGATATTTTGGACATTGAAGTGTTTTTGTATGCCGCTGAAATTCTGTTCGACACCGCGAAACATTTTAAAGAACTGGATTTTATCGATTTCGGTAGCGGATTCAAAGTACCGTACAAAAAAGGCGATATCGAAACCAATGTGGAAGAATTAGGCAAAAAACTAACCAAACGCTTTCTGGCTTTTGAAAAAGAATACGGCCGTGAACTGACTTTAGCCTTTGAACCCGGAAAATTTTTAGTAAGCGAATCAGGATATTTCTTAGCCAAAGTAAATGTGGTAAAACAAACTACTTCCACCGTTTTTGCGGGAATTGATACCGGATTCAATCATTTAATCCGTCCGATGTTTTACGGCTCGCAACATCATATTGAAAACATTTCCCATCCAAAAGGAAAAGAGCGTTTCTATTCCGTTGTGGGCTATATCTGTGAAACCGATACTTTTGCCACCAACCGAAGAATTACGGAAATTAAGGAAGGTGACATTTTGAGTTTCCGCAATGCCGGAGCGTACTGTTTTACCATGTCGTCTAATTACAACTCCCGTTTTAAACCGGCGGAAGTGTTATGGCATGAAGGCAAAGCGCATTTAATCCGCAAGCGCGAAACGTTTGAGGACATTTTGAGAAATCAGATTGAAATTGAACTGTAACACTAAAAAAGCCCGTTTTTACAAACGGGCTTTTTTTTAATCATTCAAAACTTCTTCCAAAACCTGGGCTTCGGTACCGTTCGGAAACGGGATTTTTAGTTTTTGGGCCAAAGTCGGGGCAATTTGCGTAATCACTTTTTTATTGTGCGACTCCCCTTTTTTGATGCCCCAGCCGTAGAAAAGCATCGGCACATGCGTATCGTAACTGTACGGACTTCCGTGGGTGGTCCCGGTTGCGGAATATTCTACATAACCAGGTTTGAAATTAACCACCAGTTCGCCGTTCTGAACCGGATCATATCCTTTGGCGACAAATCCGGCGTAATAATCACCGGACGAAGCCGATAAAATTTCTTCTTCGGTATACACTTTTTTCACATAAGGCTGCGCATACAGATAATCTTTAAAAGCCTGCTTCACTTTGGAAAGTTCCAATCCTTTTGTTTTGATGGTTTCCTTGTTGAGAAAAACATTGTAATTCGAGTAATTCAACAATAAATCCACCCCGAATGTTTTAACCGAAAACTCCGCCAACGCTCGTTCGATGTTCTTCCACGGAATATTATCGACATCGTATTTGTTGTCTTTCAGATAGGTTACGTTTTCTGCTCCGGCATGATCGGCGGTCAGGAAAACCAGGTAATTGTCTTTGCCGACAGTTTTGTCCAAAAACGCAAGGAATTCCCCGATAGATTCATCCAGACGCAGATAAGTATCCTGTAACTCTATGGAACGCGGCCCTAAGGTGTGCCCGATATAATCCGTGGCTGAAAAACTAACCGTAAGAAAATCGGTGATATTGTCTTTTCCGAGGGCTTCGGCTTCGATGGCTTTTTCTGCAAAATCAATAATCAGATTGTTTCCGAAAGGTGTCGAACGCAACACTCCGGCATTGTTATCTGCATACATTTCCTTTAAACTGTACGGAAAAAAAGGTGTTTTTTTATACAATTTTCCTTCGTACGGATTGTTGTCTGTTAAACTTTCGTTGTAGGTTTCCTTAGGTTTCAGCAGATTCCAGCCTTTGTCAATATACTTCAAAAAATGTTTCTGATTGTTGAATTCCGTAACCCAATCCGGCAACTGCTGTCCGTAATAAGTGCTGGATATAAAAGCACCAGTCTGGCTGTACCAGAAGGCCCAGTTGGCAAAATGCCCGGCCGGTAAAATCGCTCCGCGGTCTTTTAAACTGATTCCGATTACTTTTCCTTTGAAATTGGTGGCCAGTTTCAGTTCATCGGTGATGGTGGTGGCCTGAAGATTTTTCGGTGACATTTCCCCTTCACTTTTGGTACCGTCTCCGATGGTTGCTACGGAAGCGTCATCGGTACAATACATCTCTTTTCCGGTAGCTTTATTGAACCACTCGTTTCCAACAATACCGTGTACACTCGGCGTCGTTCCGGTATAAACCGAAGCATGGCCGGGCGCCGTATAGGTTGGCATGTAGTTGTAATGCATGTTGTGGAAGGTATAACCGTTTTTCATCAAGCGTTTGAAACCGTTCGCCGAAAAATCATCCGAAAAACGATACAGGTATTCCATTTTCATCTGATCGACCACGATACCTACCACCAGTTTCGGGCGTTGTTGTGCCATTGTAGCGGAGGCGATTCCTAAAATCACCAGTTGCAACACTCTTCTCATTCTTATTTATTTTATATAAAAAATCCCGAAAACCGGGACTTTACTTATTTTACATATTTCATGTTGTACACCAAAACGCGGCTGTCTTCTTTAATGTACAGCTGTTTTTGTTTGCTGTCTTTATCAGTTCGGATCACCAGAACGCATTTTTCACCATCGTTGTTTACGCATTGAAAACTGTCAATACTGCCCTGCTCGTTGGTTTTCGGATCGTCATACCCCAAAATGGTATACAGCTGAATCACTTCGGAATACACCACGATTCGGTCTTTATTCGTATCCAGCGTAATGACAATTTTAGCGTCTTTGAAAGGCGTATAAGCACTCCAAACTCCTTTTGCACTTTTAACACTCATACTCACTCCCGTAGTTTCAAATCGATACACCTGAGCTGAAGCGTTAAGCCCAATAAACAAAAGGAACAATAAACTGATATTCTTTAAAAATTTCATATTTCGTTTTCTTTGAACATTTACAATAATGATGCCACTTGAATTTGGGCTGCTTTAAACTCTGTCATGACCTCTTCCACAATCTGACTGACCGGTTTGATATCGTGAATCAGTCCTGCAATCTGACCGATTTCCAGTTCACCTTCGTCCAGATCACCTTCAAACATCCCGCGCTTGGCTCTGGCCCTTCCCAACAGCGTTTTTAATTCATCCACAGTCGGGCATTTGGCGTACAATTCCTGAACGTCGTTATAGAATTTATTTTTCACCAGTCGAACCGGCGCTAATTCTTTCAAAGTCAGATGTGTATCACCTTCTTTTACTTCTAAAATGGTTTGCTTGAAGTTATCGTGTGAAGAACTTTCAAACGAGGCGGCAAAACGGCTTCCCATCTGAACACCGTCGGCACCTAAAACCATGGCAGCCAACATGCCTCGTCCGGTCGCGATTCCTCCCGCAGCAATTAACGGAATGGTAATGTTTTCGCGAACCATCGGGATTAAAGTCATGGTAGTGGTTTCTTCTCTTCCGTTGTGTCCTCCGGCTTCAAATCCTTCGGCTACGACTGCATCTACACCGGCTTCCTGTGCTTTTAATGCAAATTTGGAACTGCTTACCACGTGCACCACGGTAATCCCTCTTTCCTTCAGAAAAGAAGTCCAGTTTTTTGGGTTTCCGGCAGATGTAAAAACGATTTTCACACCTTCTTCCACGATAATGTTCATGATTTCTTCAATGTTCGGATACAGCATCGGAACGTTTACCCCGAAAGGTTTATCGGTAGCTTTTTTGCATTTCTGAATGTGTTCCCGAAGGACTTCCGGATACATCGAACCGGCACCTAACAAACCTAAACCACCGGCATTACTTACTGCACTGGCCAATTTGTAGCCGCTGTTCCAGATCATTCCGCCCTGAACAATCGGGTATTTGATATTAAAAAGTTGTGTTATTCTATTCATGAGTTTAATGTAATTACCTCTTAATCAGCTTACCGGTTTTGAATGTGCTACCCGAAGTAATTTTGTAAATATAAAGGCCTGCGTTTAAATTATCAAGCGTTATGACGGCATTGTTTTCAACATTCTTTGCTAACACCGACTGCCCTAAATTATTGTAAATCGTGATTTGAGCATTGGAAATGTTTTCCGGAAAATTCACGGCAATCTGATTGCTTGCCGGATTCGGATAGACGGAAAAAGTGGTTTTACCGAATTCTGCATTTGCTAACAAGGCATTAGTATAGGCCAATTGAAAATCCGGAATACCATACCCGTAATTGTTATCCGGATTGGAATACTTATCGGCCGAAGCCTTTACCATCTGTACAATTTCCGCATTGGTTTTATCCGGAAAAGCACTCCAGAAAGAGGTTACTGCTCCGGCCAAAATAGGACTTGAAAAAGAAGTTCCGCTGTTTGTTGAGATGGCTCCTGTTTGCGTGGCAACGGTTGCACCAACGCCCATCGCCATTAAATCCGGTTTGATTCGGTTATCGGCTGTAGGACCGATGGAACTGAAACCTGCCTTAACTTCCGAACTGCTAACTGCTCCAATGGTTAGCGCAGTAGCGGCATCGGCCGGAACACTTACATATGGGTCGGAAGAAGCTCCCGAATTACCGGCTGAAATAACCAAAATCATTCCTTTGCTGAAGGCAATATCGGCTGCGCGGGACGAAAAAGCCACCTGACCGTTCAAATCGGCATATTCGTAACTGTAATTCGGATTGTCGTAGGTGAAATAGCCTAATGATGTATTTACAACGTCTACACCCAAACTGTCAGCCATTTCCAAGGCTTCCACCCAATTGCTTTCTTCAACCGGGTTTTCACTGGAAATATCTTCGGTGATGAACAGATAATATTGCGCATCCGGAGCTGTTCCGACAAGCTGGTTGTCTGCAAAACCTCCCATATTGGAAAGGACCTGAGTACCGTGTTGATAGCCAACGTAAGGATTGTTCGTTTTGTTTACAAAATCATAACCGCCCAAAATCAGATTGTTATCCCGCAAATGCTGAAATGGCGCCTGCGTATCTACACCCGGAAAACCGGCATCCATAATAGCTACTATTTTACCCGAACCAGTATGATTCTGTTGGTGTAAAAAGTGCGCGTTCAGCATTTGAATCTGATTGGAAGAACCACCATAATTGAAATTTTCCTGTACATCCTGAAATTTATTGGTATAAGCCGCTTTTTGGCTTTTGGAAACTCTTCCGGCTGGATTGAGGGCCGGATTGGCAAAAACAATATGATCCACAAAAGGAAGGCTTTCGAGATTTTCAATATTGGCCTGCGTTCCTCTTATATGAAGCGCATTCATCCATTTGGATTTTGCCTTTACCGTAATTCCTGAAGCCGTTGTAATCTGATCGATATACAACTGATGAATCGGAGCGTCCTGAGCGGTAATGGCCACGCCGTGTGCAGCTCGTCTGTCTAATGCTCTTTGGGAAAGCATCGTCAGCGGGTTGTCAATATAGGCCTGAGCGTTGGGTTTATCTGTAAAATAGACCCACGCATCTTCTTGCGAAAAAGCCGCAAAACTAATTATAAAAACTAAAAACAGGTACGCTTTTTTCATGGCTTTCTGATTTGGAAAGCGCTAATTTATGAAATTACTCCGGAACCAACTAATTCATCTTCAAGATGCCACGAAACAAATTGTCCTTCGGTAATGGCAGACTGCGGTTCTTCGAAAGCTACGTACAACCCATTCTCAAATTGATGCAGTCTGGCTTTCTGCAACGGCTGACGGTAACGGATTCTAGCCATAATATCCAGAGTTTCACCCGGTTTTAACGCCAAATCTTCGCGAATCCAGTGCACTTCGGTGTTTTTTACAAAGAGTGCTTTTTTGAACAATCCTGGATGGTTGTGGCCCTGTCCGGTGTATATCGCGTTGGATTTTACATCGGTTGCAATAATGAACAACGGCTCTTTGGTTCCTCCTACGTTCAGGCCTTTGCGCTGTCCGATGGTGTAATAATGTGCGCCCTGGTGTTTACCGACCACTTTACCCGTTTCCGGGGAATAAGCTATGTTTTTAGCTTCGTAAGCCAGTTGTTCTTCCAAGGAGGAAAATTGCGGCTTTTCTTCGGTATAAACGGGATTATCCGCAGCAATTTCATAGATTAAACCTTCTTTCGGCTGTAGTTGTTGCTGTAAAAATTCCGGTAAGCGTACTTTTCCGATGAAACACAAGCCCTGGGAATCTTTTTTCTCGGCCGTAACCAGTTCCATTTGGGCGGCAATTTCACGTACTTGCGGTTTGGTCAATTCGCCAATCGGAAAAAGTGCTTTTGAAAGTTGTTCCTGCGACAACTGACACAAAAAATACGATTGGTCTTTGTTACCGTCTACGCCGGCCAGCAACTGATAAATTTCTTTTCCGTCTTTTTCGAGGGTTCCTTTTCGGCAATAATGTCCTGTTGCCACATAATCGGCACCAAGGCTTAAGGCGATTTTCATGAAAACGTCGAACTTGATTTCACGGTTGCACAAAACATCCGGATTGGGCGTTCGTCCGTTTTCGTATTCGTTGAACATATAATCGACAATACGTTCTTTATATTGTTCGCTTAAATCGACGGTTTGAAAGGGAATGCCTAATTTTTCGGCTACTAACAAGGCATCGTTACTGTCTTCCAGCCACGGACATTCGTTAGAAATCGTTACGGTATCATCGTGCCAGTTTTTCATAAAAAGGCCAATCACTTCATAGCCCTGTTCTTTTAAAAGATAGGCTGCAACACTAGAATCCACACCGCCGGAAAGGCCGACCACTACACGTTTCATTCGCTTATTTCGTATTAATTCCCGTTGTATTTTTCTACGGGTTTTGTTCGTTTTTCAAATTTTTTCCCTTGAAAATTCATGTTTACGTTTTTCAGTTTTCCGTCTTCAAGAATTTTCCAGATGCCTACTTTTTTGCCATTTTTAAATACGCCTTGTCCGGTAATCTTTTTTTCAGCGGTTTGGAACGTCGCTTTACCGTCGTATTCTCCGTCTTTGAAATTGGAATCTTCCATTACGACTCCGTTTTCCGCATATTTTTTATAAGGACCTTGTTTTACACCGTTAACATAATTGGCTTCTTCCGCAATTTTTTCGGTATTGTAGAATACTTTTTTAACGCCATGCAGTTTTCCTTTTGAATAATTTTCCAAAGCCATTATTTTAGGGGAATCCAAATGGTAATAGGTCCAAAGTCCTTCATAAGTGTCCTTTCCGACTACTTTCCCTTCACTCACTTTAAATCCTTTCTGATTGTAAAAAGTAGTGTAATGTGACCCGTCATTCGCCGAAAAATCGCGTGTGGCAATTACCACCAGCTTAGCCGTATTGTCGTAATATTTAAAAACGCCAACTTCTTTTCCGTGTTCGAAAGTTCCTTCGTAACGCGGACGTTTGGAATCTTCATAAACGCCTTTCCAAAGGCCGTGACGTTTTCCGTTTTCATCAAATTTGTTGATTTCCTGTGCCGACATAACAGCGGTAACTACTAAAAAAACTAAGGCAAAAAGTTTGTTCATGGTGAAAAATTTGTTTGTCAAAATTAGTTTTTATTCTTCAATTATTGTTCCAAAATTATGAACCTAATTCTAAAGCTCGTTCATTGGCGGCCATAACGGCTTTACCAATTACCGCTTCCGTTGCGTTTGCACTGAAAATTTCCAATGCTTTTTCGGTGGTTCCGCCTTTGGATGCCACTTTGGCAATCCATTCCTGATTGGATAAAGAACTGCCGTTTTGCAGATTTATTGCCCCGATAAAGGTCTGGTTGACCAACAATTCCGCTTCCGATTGGGAAAACCCTAATTGTTGTGCGGCTTCGATCATCGAATTCATAAAATAAAAAACGTAAGCCGGTCCGCTTCCGGAAACTGCTGTGGCGGCGTCAATCAGCTTTTCCTCTTCCACATAAACCGATTTTCCGGTGGTGTTGATTAAGTTCTGAACGATAAACAATTCTTTTCGGTCAATGGCCGATGAAGCTGAAAAAACCGTCATCCCCATACCAATCTGAGTCGCAATATTAGGCATGGAACGGACAATTTTGAAACATTGCAGTTGCTTTTCAATCGTCTCGATTTTAACGCCTGCCATGACGGAAAGCAACACTTGCTTATCGGAAATAAAATTCTTCAAATTAGCCGATACCGAACTGAAATCCTGAGGTTTAACCGAAAGAATTACAATATCGACTTCTGAAATTCCGACATTAATTTCAGTAAAAAAATTGCCTGCGGGGATTCCAAAGGTTTCCTTTTCAGCCGGAATACTTCTGTTGAACACAAAAATATCGTCTGCTTTGATAAACCGCGAGTGGATAAAACTCCCTGCGTAGGTTTTACCCATGTTTCCGTATCCTACTATTGCAATTTTCATATGGTTTTCCAACAAAAAACCCTGCCTTAAACTTTCATTCAACTGCAGGGTTCTTTTATTTTTTTAGAAATTATTTCTTCTGATTTGCTTTTTTCTGCGCTTCAGCCTGTTCCATCATTTCCTGCATTTTTCTCTGGAACTTGCTCTGTGGCTTGTCTTTGGTTTTGTTCTCCTGAATCTGCGCGTGAATTTTCTTCTCGTCGATGATGTAATTCTTAATCACCAGCATGATACCGATGGTAATTGTGTTCGAAATAAAATAGTACAAACTCAATCCTGAGGCGTAATTGTTGAAGAAGAACAACATCATGATTGGCGAAATGTAAATCATAATCTTCATGATTTTCCCCATGTCCGGCATTCCTTCCTGCGGTGGTGTGCTCATCGCCTGGTCTCCGGTAGTCATTTTCATGTAGAAGAAAATCGCAATCGAAGCCAAAATCGGGAACAGACTCACGTGGTCGCCGTAAAACGGAATATGGAACGGCAATTTCAGTACCGAGTCATAAGAAGACAAATCATCCGCCCATAAGAAACTCTTCTGACGCAAATCGAACATCGACGGAAAGAACTGGAATAAGGCGTAGAATATCGGAATCTGTGCAAAAGCCGGCAAACATCCTGCCATTGGGTTTACGCCTGCTTTGGAATACAATTTCATGGTTTCCTGTTGCTTCTTCATCGGGTCTTTTGAAAACTTCTCGTTGATTTCGGCAATTTCAGGGCGTAATACTTTCATTTTTGCCTGTGACAAATACGATTTATACGTTACCGGCGACATCACCAAACGCACCAAAATGGTGAAAAGGATAATCGCAATCCCGTGAGGGATAAATCCGCTCAGGAACGTATACGAAGGAATGAACACATAACGGTTGATCCATCCGAAAATTCCCCAGCCTAACGGCATTACCTCGTCCAGGTTTTTGTCGTATTTGTTAAGAATTTTATAATCGGCCGGACCGTAGTACCAATTCATGTTGTAGCTCAGTTCGCCTCCTTTGAATTCCAACGGCAATTTTGCGGAGAAGTTTTTGGTAAACACGGTATCCACCTTATCATCATGAACTAAGTTTTCCGATTTCAGCTGTGCCGTTTTAATCGGTGTATCGGTCAATAAGATCGAAGTAAAGAAATCCTGTTTGAAAGCCACATAAGTCAGGTCTTCAACCGTTTTTTCATCCAGTTTGCTCGCGGCACTTAAAGAGTTGTCTTTACCGCCTTCGTATTCGTAACGCAAATCAGTGTAACGATTTTCATAGCTAACGCTTTTTTCGTTTCGGTACGCTTTCAGGTTCCAGTCTAAATCAACAGGTTTTGAAGTATTTAAAACACTGGTTAACCCTTGTGTACGGATGGAAAAATCCATCATATATTCGTTCGGTTTCAATACGTAACGGTATTCCAGAAACTGGTTTTCACCGGTTTTCAGACGCATGGAAAGTACCTGATTCTCGCCTTCTTTCGCAAGGGTCGGCTCGAAATACAAATCTTTGGTGTTTAAAACACGGTTGTCCTGCGTTTGCAGTTGCAGATTAAAATTCGCATTGTTGTTTTTAATCAGTTCAATCGGCTTTTGAGAACCTTTGTGAAGACTTTCGAAATTGTTCACTACTGCTTCGGCAATATAACCTCCTTTGTTGGCAATTTTTAAGGTTAACAATTCATTTTTTAGTTCGGTAACCTCGTCTTTAGCGGATGGCAATGAGGCAGAATAGGCAAAGGAACCCAAAACACTTTGCAGGGCTTTCGCTTTTGTGGAATCGGAAGCAGCCGTAACTGCTGTTTCAATTGCCTGTTGTTTGGCCTGTTCTACTTTTTCTGTTTTGGCTTTTTTAGCATCTTCCGCTATGGATTTTTTCTCTTCAGATATGTTGTTGTACATCATCCAAAGCATTAATCCTGTGATTAATACAAACCCTAAAATGGTTTTACCGTCTAATTTTTTTTCTTCCATATTATTGTGCTTTGAGCATTAGGCTCTCGGCAGTAAACTACTTTTTAAAAGTTGCTCTTGTTTAGCAACAAATCTTATTTTTTACCGCGGCTGCCACGAAATTCACGAACAACGGATGCGGATTGGCTACCGTACTCTTATATTCCGGATGGTACTGCACCCCGATAAAGAACGGATGGTTTTCCAATTCCACCACTTCCACCAAACCGGTATCCGGGTTAATTCCCGTGGCTTTCAATCCGGCATTCTCCAACGCTTCCAGATAATCGCCGTTGAACTCATAACGATGACGGTGACGCTCTAAAATATCCGATTTTCCGTAAATTTTATAAGCCAGTGTGTTGTCTTTTAAATGACATTTCCAGGCACCCAAACGCATGGTTCCGCCTTTATCGGTAATGTTTTTCTGCTCTTCCATTAAACAGATTACCGGATGTGGCGTGTTTTCGTTCATTTCGGTGGAATTCGCATCGGCTAATCCCAAAACATTTCGCGAATATTCGATGACCGCCATCTGCATACCCAAACAGATTCCGAAGAACGGAATGTTGTTTTCTCTCGCATAACGAACGGTTTCTATTTTCCCTTCAATTCCGCGACCGCCAAATCCCGGAGCAACTAATATGCCATCCAATCCTTTCAGCTGGTTTTCTGCCGTTTTGGCATCCAAATACTCCGAATGGATACTGATTACGTTCACTTTTGTCTCATTGGCAGCTCCCGCGTGGATAAACGCTTCCAAAATGGATTTGTACGAATCCTGCAATTCCACATATTTCCCTACCAATCCGATGTTTACTTCGTGTTTCGGGTTTTTCAGTTTGTGCAGGAACTCGTTCCAGTTGGCTAAATCCGGGCTGTTTTTTTCCGGTAAATCCAAACGTTTCAGCGCTACTTTATCCAGACCTTCTTCCAACATTAAATTCGGAACATCATAAATAGTAGAAGCGTCAATCGACTGAATTACTGCCTCTTTCTTCACATTACAGAACAACGCCAGTTTCTGACGCAAGTCCTGAGACAATTCGTGCTCGGTTCTGCAAACCAGAATATCGGCTTTGATTCCGCTTTCCATTAAGGTTTTTACGGAATGCTGTGTCGGTTTCGTTTTCAACTCTCCTGCAGCAGCCAAATACGGCACCAAAGTTAAGTGGATTACGATTCCGTTGTTATCTCCCAATTCCCACAACAACTGACGAACAGACTCGATATACGGTAACGATTCAATGTCTCCCACCGTTCCGCCAATCTCTGTAATCACAATGTCATAATCACCCGATTTCCCAAGCAACTGCATGCGTTCCTTGATTTCGTTGGTGATGTGCGGTACCACCTGAACCGTTTTACCTAAAAATTCCCCGCGTCGCTCTTTTTCAATCACCGAAAGATACACTCTTCCCGTGGTTACGTTATTCGCCTGAGAGGTTGGCACATTCAGGAATCGTTCGTAATGTCCTAAATCCAGATCGGTTTCTGCGCCGTCATCGGTTACGTAACATTCTCCGTGTTCGTAAGGATTCAAAGTTCCCGGATCTACGTTGATGTACGGATCGAATTTCTGGATTGTGGTTCTGTACCCTCTTGCCTGCAATAATTTTGCTAAAGAAGCTGCGATAATTCCTTTTCCCAAAGAAGAGGTCACACCTCCGGTAACAAAAATATACTTCGTCTGATTCATTGTGTTGTTTTATTTCGTTGTGTTGTTGTTTAAAAAAACCTGGCAAAAATACAATTATAATTCGATTATTGGACGGTTGGATTTTTAGAATTTTAGAAAATAACGAATAATTAACTATTGTTGAAGAATTGGATTATTAGATGATTCGATTGTTGAATGGTTAGATAATTGGATTCACAAATTTTCGGATTGTTGGTGCGGCGGATTACAAAATCTTTTGCGATTTTGATTTTTGGGACATTCTGAAAAGCATAAGAAGTCGAATAAAGCTTCCGGTCAAACAAGTCAAAAATTCTTTAACGTCTAATCATCCAACAATCTAAAAATCAAAAAAATCATCTCGGCTTCGGAAAGTTTTTACGAATGTTTCGTACGAGTTCTTCAAGCCCGTTGAGTTTTAACTCATAAACCAATTGAAGCTGCTCGCCTAATTGGCCTTTAGGAAAACCTTTGTTGTGATACCAGACAATATAATGTTCGGGCAGGTCAATAAGAAAATACCCCTCGTATTTTCCGAAGGGCATTTTGGTATGGGCTAACTTTATTAAAAGTTCTTGTTGTGATTTCAAATTACTTCCAGTTAAACGTAATTTCTTTTTTAATATCCGGATGCAGACTGAAATAAACCGGACAGGTTAAAGCGGTGCGCTCCAAAATGGTTCTGTTTTTTTCATCCGTCTTCAAATTCATCTCGAAGTTGACATGGATTTCCACTATTCTTCTCGGATTGGTTCCCATGATTTTGGTTACTTCTGCTGTGGAACCCGTGAAATCCACTTCTAAATCTCTGGCTTTGATGCCCATTACGGTTAACATACAAGTCGCCAGCGCATTGGCTACAGAATCTGTCGGAGAAAACGCTTCGCCTTTGCCGTGGTTGTCGGTTGGTGCGTCGGTGATAATTGTGTTGCCGGATTGTAAGTGTACCGACGAGGTGCGCAAATCGCCTAAATAGGTTACTTTTGAAGTCGCCATTATTTTGCTTCTTTTAATGTTAAATCTTCGTCGTAGTACAATAAGTAAACCCCTTTATTGTAGTAACCGCCGTCGATGTTGGCGTAGTTGAATTTGCTCTCAATCTGCTCGGAGGCTTTCTCGTTTACCGATTCTTTGTAACCGCCGTCCTGGAACAATCGCAGGATAACGTCAAAGGTTACGTCAAATCCGCGGGTGGCAAAACGGTTTGGGAAAATATTGTTTTTCTTTTTGAAGACTCTCGCAAAAATTTCTGCTTCCGGCGCTTCGTTATCTCTGGAAACGGACGGATACAACAATTTAAGACGGGTCAATTTACTCAACGGAATTTCTTCAAAATCAAGCGTTTCGTTTTTCTCCAGGGTTACCAACTGTACCTGATATTCCGAGGAAGCCGTCACCAGGATGTTGCAGGTACTCAACACCATTCCGGTTTTTTCGGACTCCAGAATTACGTAATTCAGTTTCGATTTGTCCATCAGACTTTTTACGTTTTCCAGGGTTGGCACGCCTTTATCGCTGATTTCTGCAATTTTTACGGAAGGATAATTTTCCGTGATGAACTGTTTCGAACTTCCTTTTTTAGGATCGATAATTGCAATGATATTCCCGTTTTTAGCCATCATGAAATCGAACATTTTTCGTTTCACATCGATGGCGTTCGGCATTGCCTGAAACAAATTGGAATACGGTTTTCCTCTTTCGTTCGATAAAGGTGAAATTACCGGAGTGTTGTATTTTTCCAAAAGTGCTGCTGCCGTTTCTACGTGATTCTGGAAGAATGGTCCAATCACCGCATCGGTTTTTGAAAAATCGTTTCTGGAAATTAAAGAGGCTACCGCCGAAGAGTTTTTCGATTCTTCGGAATCCAGAATCTTAACCGTTAAAGGTAATCCTAAAGTTTTAGCCGAATCGATTGCGATTAATGCTCCCGCATAAAAATCCAGTGTCATATTCAGGAATTTGTCTTTTTTCAGGCGCTCCTGAACCGTATTGGTGGAATCCGATTCGATTTTATCCATGTGAAATGGCAACATCAGTACCAGTTCTTTACCTTCTTGTTTGTTGATAGACTTCACAATATCAACCTGTTCTTTGTTCGGATTGATCTGATTGAATTTTGAAGTGGTCGGCATTTTTATCGTCATCCCGATTTTCACGCCTTCATTCAATTGCGGATTCAACGCCAACAACTGCTCCTGTGTTAAACCGGACGATTTGGTTAAACTGTACAGGGTTTCTTTCGGCTGTATCTGATAATCCATGTACTGAAGCGCAGCCGAGTTTACGGATGGCGCAGACGGCGTTTTCACTGCAGCCGCGGCTACCGGTGTATTCTTGTTTAAGCGAAGATTTTGCCCAATTTCAAGATTTTCTTTGATTTCAGGATTTAGCGCTTCAAGCTCTTCAACGGTTAAACCGTATTTTTTAGCAATCCCGTATTTGGTTTCTTTAGGTTCCACCAAATGGTATTTTGCGGAAGGTGTCCCGTTTGTTTTTGCCGGAGTTGCAGCTGTTGCAGGCTTGTCAAGCTTTTTGGAAGTAAAAACGATAACGGTATTCCCGATTTTCAATCCGTCCTTTTCAATGTCGGGATTGTTCTTGTTGATGGATTCTACGGTTACCTCATACTTTTTCGCAATGCTGTATACCGTTTCTTTCGGTTCTACCACATGATACACTTTTACCTCTTTTCCTGTAGGTTTCGGAGTTTCTTTTACCGTAACCGGCGCATTGGTTTTGGTAACCTGTCCCGCTTTCGACGGAATTAAAAGAACCGCATTTTCATTGACACCGTTTTTGGCCTCAGGGTTTAAACGATAAATGTCTTCGGGTGAGATACCGTATTTCTTCGCAATCGAATACGCGGTTTCTCCTTTGGCTACTTTATGTTCTTTGTAATTTTTAGTCTGCGAAAACGCTGTTCCCGAAACTAATACAGTCGTACATAATCCAATAAAAAAATGCTTCATATGGTATTTTTTAAGCGAACAAGTCGTTACAAATTTAACCATTGCAACGACTTATCCACTATATTCTTATAAAAATTTTACTCCCATTCAATGGTTGCAGGCGGTTTCGAGCTGATGTCATACACTACTCTGTTTACCCCTTTTACCTTATTGATAATCTCGTTGGAGATCTTCATCATGAAATCATAAGGCAGATGCACCCAATCGGCAGTCATACCGTCTGTGGATTCTACCGCACGCAGCGCCACTACTTTTTCGTAAGTACGCTCATCGCCCATTACCCCAACGCTGTTTACCGGCAATAAAATAGCCCCTGCCTGCCATACTTTGTCGTACAAACCGTGCTCTTTCAGTCCGTTGATGAAAATATGATCTACTTCCTGAAGGATTCTTACTTTCTCCGGCGTGATATCTCCCAAAATACGGATAGACAATCCTGGTCCCGGGAACGGGTGACGCCCTAACAATTCATCGTCGATGCCTAAGGTTTTCCCAACTCTGCGAACCTCATCTTTGAACAGCATTCTAAGCGGTTCTACGATTTGCAGTTTCATAAAATCCGGCAATCCGCCCACATTGTGATGCGATTTGATAGTTGCGGAAGGTCCTTTTACCGAAACCGATTCGATTACGTCCGGATAAATGGTTCCCTGAGCTAAGAATTTCACATCCTCTATATGATGGGCTTCGTCGTCAAAAACTTCAATGAACACGCGGCCGATGATTTTTCTTTTGGTTTCCGGATCGTCCACTCCTGCCAATTCAGACAAAAAGCGTGCCGAAGCATCCACTCCTTTTACGTTAAGCCCCATGTGTTTATACTGGTTCAGAACGTTTTCGAATTCGTTTTTACGAAGTAATCCGTTGTTTACGAAGATACAATATAAGTTTTTGCCGATAGCTTTGTTCAATAAAACGGCCGCCACCGTTGAATCTACACCACCAGAAAGTCCTAAAACCACTTTTTCGTCCTGGATTTTCTCTTTCATCTCGGCTACAATTTCTTCCACGAAAGATTTTGGAGTGAAGTTTTGCGGCACTTCTGCAATTTTCACCAGGAAGTTCTCCAGCATTTGTTTTCCGTCTTCGGAATGATATACTTCCGGATGGAACTGAATCGCATAAGTAGTTTCTCCTTCAATGCGATACGCGGCATTTTCCACGTCTTTAGTCGATGCCAAACGAACACCTCCTGTCGGTAATTGCTTTATGGTGTCACTGTGGCTCATCCAAACCTGACTGTTGATGTTTACGTCGTCAAAAAACAACTCTTCTTCTTTAATATAGGACAGATTAGCTCTTCCGTATTCGCGGATGTTCGACGGGGCCACTTCGCCTCCGCTAAAATGCGCCAGATATTGAGCACCGTAGCAGACAGCCAACAAAGGCATTTTACCGCGAATTTGCGACAAATCCGGATGTGGAGCATCTTCGCCACGAACCGAGAACGGACTTCCGGAAAGGATAACCGCCTTGTAACTCGACAAATCAGAAGGAATGTTGTTGTAAGGAAAAATTTCGCAGAATATGTTTAATTCGCGAACGCGGCGCGCAATCAACTGAGTGTATTGCGATCCGAAATCTAAAATAAGTACGTTGTGTTGCATGTGCAAAAATAGACATTTCTGTAAAAAGGAAAAATTAAAAATTTGAAAGATTTATTTAACGGAATTTTTACGCAAAAAACGTATTTTCGCAACATGATGACATCCAATGAAATTGATGCGCTGAAACAACTTTTGGCGTCACCTAAAAAAATTACAATTGTTCCGCACCGTAACCCTGACGGCGATGCCATGGGCTCTACGTTAGGCCTTTATCATTTTTTAAAACTGCAACAGCATGACGTTGTGGTTATATCCCCGAATGAGTTTCCGGACTTTCTGGCCTGGTTACCCGATTCGGAAAAAGTGATGATTTTCGAAAAAGACGTTCAGCATTGTACCGAACGAATCAACGGGTCTGAAATTATTTTCACGCTGGATTTTAATGCGTTACACCGCGTGGGTGAACAAATGCAGAAGGCTTTGGAAACCGTTTCGACCACTTTTGTGATGATCGACCACCATCAGTTACCGGATTCGTACGCGAAATTCACGTATTCAGATACCAAAATGGGATCGACCTGTGAAATGGTGTACCACTTCATCCATCAGCTTGGCGGCGAAAATTTAATCGACAAAACCATTGCCACTTGTATTTATACCGGAATTGTAACGGATTCCGGCTCATTCCGATTCCCGTTAACCACCAGCACCACACATAGAGTTGTAGCGGATTTGCTAGATAAAGGTGTCGACAATCCGAAAATCCACAATTTGCTTTTCGACACGAGTTCGTATAACCGTTTGCAATTGTTGGGAAGAGCACTTCAAAACATGAAACTGCTTCCGGAATACAAAACGTCGTACATTACCTTAACACAGGAAGAACTGGATCATTTTGGTTATGTAAAAGGCGATACAGAAGGCATTGTAAACTACGGTTTATCCCTGAAAGGTTTTGATTTTACCGCTATTTTCATCGAGAACAAGGAAGAAGGTATCATCAAAATATCGTTCCGTTCGCAAGGCGCTTTTGATGTAAACCAGTTTGCGAGAAAGCATTTTAACGGCGGCGGACACATTAATGCGGCCGGCGGAAAATCTTTTGGAACACTAGACGAAACCATTAACCAATTTATCGCTATTTTAGCCGAGGAAAAGAACAACTGATTATGCAAGAAACATGTATCCGCTACAAGCAACTTGAAAGGTTGCATAACATTTAAAACAGACCTATGAAAAACATCTATATATATGGTGTCATGCTTTCGGGACTTTTATTAGCCTGTTGCACACAACAGGAAGCCCGAAAACCGGTTTCGCACAGTTCGGGTACTTTTATTAAAGAGTCTATCGAGCGAAACAAAAAGCTTATCACCAATGAAGAAACGCTGATTGACGATATCATCAAAAAAGATACAACGGAGAATTATATCGCTTCCCCGAGAGGATATTGGTACCATTACGAAACCAAAAGCGACAAGGAATCCTATACTCCGGTTAAAGGTGATGTAGCCTTGTTTGATTATTCCGTAACCGACCTAAACGGAGACGTTATTTACACCGAGGAAGAACTGCGAACCCAAACCTATGCCGTAGATAAGCAAAACATCATGATGGGACTTCGCGACGGTATCAAACTGATGAAGAAAGGGGAAAAAATCAAGTTTCTTTTTCCTTCTCACATGGCGTACGGCTATCATGGCGACGATAATAAAATCGGCACCAATCAACCTATTATCTGTATTGTTACTTTAAACGACATTCAAAAAGGAGCTGCCTTAAAAAAAGAACCTAACAAAACCATAGAATAACCTTGCATACATTTATGAAAAAATTGTTTTCCGTCTTTGTACTGATTGCCTTATTGAACATTTCCTGCGAAAAACAACACGATAAGCTTCCCGATGGAATTTATGCCGATATTGAAACGGTAAAAGGTAACATCCTGGTTTCCCTGGAGTTTAAAAAAACACCGGTAACGGTAGCCAATTTCGTTTCTCTTGCGGAAGGGAAAAACCCTTTTGTAAGTCCTAAATACAAAGGAAAACCTTTTTACAACGGGCTGACCTTTCACCGGGTAATCAATCATTTTATGGCTCAGGGCGGCGATCCGGAAGGAACCGGAAACGGAAACCCGGGCTACAAGTTTAAAGATGAGTTCGACAAAACCCTTCGTCATGATAAAGAAGGAGTACTTTCCATGGCCAATGCGGGTCCGAACACTAACGGAAGTCAGTTTTTCATCACGCACAATCCTACTCCGCATCTGGATGACATGCACACCGTTTTCGGACACGTTATCGAAGGAATGGATGTGGTGCATGCCCTTGAAGCGAACGATGAAATCAATTCTGTAACGATTATCCGCAAAGGAAAAGAAGCCAATCAGTTTGACGCGACTAAAATCTTCAAAAACTATTACGACAAAGAAGCGGTGGAACTTAAAAAAATGGCCGACAAATACGCCAAAGTGCAAGCCGACAAAGTACTCGAATTTAAAGAATACTCCCAAAAAGCAATCAAAACCGAATCTGGCCTGAAATTTGCTTACATCAAAAAATCAAACAATCCGAAACCGGCAGCCGGAACAAAAGTAATGTTCAGCTATGCGGGCTATTTCACAAATGGCGATTTATTCGACACCAATTACGCCGAAGTGGCCAAAACATACGGAAAATACGATGTTAACCGCGACCGTCAGGCCGGTTATGCTCCGGTTCCTTTCGTCTATGGTAAAAAAGACGGCTTAATCCCCGGCTTTATTGAAGGAATGGAAAAAATGGCCATAGGCGACAAAGTAATATTGTTTATTCCTTCTTATCTTGCTTACGGAGAAAGAGGAGCACAAGGCGTAATTCCGCCCAACACCGATCTGGTTTTTGAAATGGAATTAACCGATAAATAAAAAAACGGGAAGAACCCTGAAAATCCCTGCACAATGCAAAAAGAGTAAGGATATTATTAATCAGGCATGAAAACGAAAATTTTGTTTTTATTGTTTTTAGGAATGTTGAGTGGCTATGCTCAGAAATCTAAAACACCAGCTAAAAAAACGACTAAAACCACTGCTGCAAAACCAACAGCTAAAAATGCAACTGAAGGGATTTTTGCAGACATTGAAACCAACAAAGGTAAAATAACCGTTAAACTGGAATACAAAAAAACCCCCATTACGGTAGCCAACTTTGTATCGCTTGCGGAAGGAAAAAATACCGTAGTCAGTGAGGCTTACAAAGGAAAACCTTACTATGACGGCATTAAGTTCCACAGGGTTATTAAGGACTTTATGATTCAGGGAGGCGATCCTTTGGGAACCGGCGCCGGTGATCCCGGATACAAGTTCAAAGATGAAATCGTACCGGAATTGAAGCACTCTAAAGGAGGAATTCTGTCGATGGCCAATGCCGGACCCGGAACAAACGGAAGTCAGTTTTTCATCACACACAAAGAAACACCTTGGTTAGACGGAAGACACACTGTTTTTGGTGAAGTGACACAAGGAATGGATGTGGTGAATAAAATTGAACAGGGAGACAACATCGAAAAAATAACCATCATCCGCAAAGGAAAAGAGGCTAAAAATTTCGATGCTTCCAAAATCTTCGCAGACTATTACGCCAACAAAGCCGAAGACGATAAAAAAATGGCAGCTTTAGAGGAAGAAAAAAAGAAAAAGGCTATCGAAGAACAAGCGGTAAAAGACAAAGAATACAACGACAAATACGCAGCTGTATTCCAAGCGAAAAAAGCAGAATTTGAAAAGGCCAAAGCAACGGCTACCCAAACGGCAAGTGGTTTGCGTTACACTATCGTCAAAAAAGGAAGCGGTAAAAAACCTGCGGAAGGTGCACAAGTACAAATTGGTTATGCCGGATATTTTGAAAACGGAAAACTGTTCGACACCAGTTTCGAAGATATTGCCAAATTATACGGAAAACACGACCCAATGCGTGCCCAGCAAGGAGGTTATAATGGCTTCCCTTTCACCTATGGTAACAAATCCGGATTAATCGCCGGTTTTATTGAAGGTCTGGAAAACATGAATTCAGGTGACAGAGCTTTAATCTTTATCCCTTCAAAATTAGGATATGGCGAAAGAGGTGCCGGAGGTATCATTCCACCCAACACCGATTTGATTTTCGAAATCGAAATGACAGAAGCGGCTGCGCCAAAACAATAATTATACTGTAAAATTAAAAAAGGCACTTTCTAACAGAGTGCCTTTTTTAATTCTTGTGATTTTGTGTCTTATCCGGAAAACTTCCAGTCAAATTCGTCCTGATTGTTAAAGACAGCGCCTACTTCCACTTTTACAATCTCGTTATATTCTGCGATTAGCATGAGCCAGTTTTCTTCGTTAAAGGCATTTTCTAAACCATCTTCTTCTGTAGTTTCCCAGTTTTTAAAATTTTTATCTTCCAGAAAACCTATTACTTCTTTTGGCGCAAGACCGATAATTTTTTTTTCGAAAAGAACAGAATCCGGATGGGAAATTACAATATAACCCAATCGAAAATCTTCATCTTCATAAAAAGTAAGTCGTATTTTGTGCTGATTGTACATGTAAATAATGTTACCATCATCATCTTTAAACTGTGAGCTTGGTTTCCCGTACATGGCGACAACATGTTGCTGCTTCATTCCGAAAAGCAAATCTCCAACTCCGTATTTTGGCTTAATATCCATATTCTTTTTTTTTTTTTTAGCCTATACTTTTCAAGGCACTAATTAAATCTTCTATATCTTCTTTAGTATTGTAATGACTGAACGAAATCCGAAGGCTTGGTTTCGCTGCTTCTTCCTCGTTTAAAAGTTCGGCCAGAACATGCGACGGTTTCACGCTTCCGCTCTGGCAGGCGCTTCCTCTGGAAACGGCAATGCCTTTCATATCCAGATGAAACAAAATCATAGCCGTTTTATCTTCGGAAAAAGGCAGCAAAACGTTCAGGATATTGTAAAATCCGTCTTCGCTTCCGTTGATTTTCATTTCCGGAAAAGCGATTGTCAATTGTTCGATAGCGTACTTTTTTAAATCTGAAATGTACGCCCTTTCTTGGTTTAACTGCAGATATGACAGTTCCAGCGCTTTAGCCATTCCGGCAATCTGATGCACCGCTTCGGTTCCGGCACGCAAGCCTTTTTCCTGTTCGCCGCCGTACAAAAGAGGCTGTAATCCGCTGTTTTTCTTCACATAAGCAAACCCTGCTCCTTTTGGTCCGTGAAATTTGTGCGCGCTGGCCACCAGAAAATCAATCCCTAAATGCTGTACATCAATTTCGGTTTTTCCGATGGACTGTACAGTGTCCGAATGAAACAACGCGTTGTAATCATGCGCCATCCGAACGGCTTTTTCCAGATTCAAAACGGTTCCGGTTTCGTTGTTTACGTGCATCAGGCTTACCAAAGTTTTTCCTTCCTGGGAAAGCAATTCGGCTAAATCGGTAAAATCTATTTCTCCGTTGGGTTTTAAGGCGATATAATCTACTTTGATGCCGTATTCTACTTCCAGCATTTCCACCGTATGTAAAACGGCGTGATGTTCAATTTTAGAAGTGATGATGCGCTCAACGTTCAAATCTTTAACCGCCGAACGTAATATCCAGTTGTTGGCTTCCGTTCCGCAGGAGGTAAAAATGATTTCCGAAGCGGTAGCATTTAGCTGTTTCGCAATGCTTTTCCTCGCAGATTCCAACAGTACTTTTGCACTGCGGCCAAAACTGTGCGTAGACGACGGATTACCGAAATCTTCCGCTAAAATCCGGGTCATTTCCTGAACAACTTCCGGTCGTAAGGCCGTAGTAGAAGCGTTATCTAAATATATTTTTCTCATCTTATTCGGAAACGGGCAGTTCTTTCAATTTTCGGTTAAAGATAAGTTTTTCGTTGAAAACAATTATGGAAATCAAAATCAACGAATAGGAAATCATCTGAATTTCCGTTACTTCTTCCCGATAATAAAACACTGCCAGTAAAAAATTGATAATCGGATTGATGTACAGCATAATCCCCACGGATGAGGAATTTACGCCTTTCAAAGCAAACAAATTTAAAAATAACGGGATGATGGTAAACATTACCACAATAAAAATCAGGCAAATGTAAAACAATCCTTCCGCAGGCACCGGACCACTAAAGGACGGAAAGAAAGGCAACAGCAAAATTCCCGACGTTAACAGCTGAATGTTTAACCCGACAAATTTATCCACTTCGGTGTTTTTACGCTGAAAAACAAGGTACAAGGCGTAGGTTAGCGCTACAATCAGGCTGTAAAAAATATCCGCAAAACTGTTGAAAGAAAGCAAAACACAACCCGTTACGCTTATTCCCACGGCCATCCATTGCCATTTGCTCAGTTTCTCTTTCAGAATAAAAAAGGCGAGCACTGTGGTAAGAATCGGGCAAACCAGATACGCAAACGAAGCAGCCTTCACACTGATATGGTTCATCACATAGATGAAAATAAACCAGTTCGCCGTCAGCAGCAAACCTCCGCCAATGTTAATCCGTAACATCTTTCCGCGCTCGGATTTGGGTTTGGATTGGAAGTTTTTCCAGTCGTTCAGCACTACGTTTTTCCGGATAAACAAATTGATGGCCGAAATCAGCATCACACTCAAAAAAACACGGTAAAACAAAATATCCAGCGACGGATAATGATGAATCGGCTTCAGGGCCAAACTGAAAAAACCCCACATGGCAAAGGCCGTAATGGCCGCCAGATAGTATTTGTTGATGCGCATAAAAAAGAAATTCGGAGCAAAGGTACAGTATTTCCCGTGCTCCGAATCGGATATTATTATTTTCTTAAGATTAATGGACGCCTTCCGCTTCGATTTCATCTACTTCTATGTCTTGCTTTTTCAGTATCGATTTAACCGCAACAGCGAAAAACAAAAGATAAGCGAAACAAATAACCGGAATGATATACGACTGGTGAATTCCGATGATATCCGATAATTTCCCCTGTATCGGCGGAATGATTCCTCCTCCTAAAATCATCATAACCAGGAAGGCAGAACCTTGCGAAGTGTATTTCCCCAAACCGATAATCGACAAACTGAAAATCGCCGGCCACATGATGCTACACGCCAAACCGCCCGCTAAAAAGGCATAAATGGCTACATTTCCGGTGGAGAACAATCCGATTAACATCGCTGCAACTCCGAAAATGGAGAACACGGTTAACGTTCTGGCCGGTTTGTCTTTACTGATAAAGAACGCTGCAATCTGCAAAACCACACAAACCACGTAATAATAAAGCGGCGTCATGTCTTTTTGGGCCAACGTATTTACGCCTATAATTACCGAAAAGGCTATCAGCGGAACAACAATCAAGGCTAAGGTTTTCTTACTGTTGCTCAAATGAAAAACACTGATGGCTCCCGCCCAACGACCAATCATTAAACTTCCCCAATACATGGAAATGTACGGTGCAATGTCGGAAGACTGATGGCCGCCGAAATCCGGAAGCTTCAGCAGTTCTCCCAAATTACTTCCTATAGCTACTTCTACGCCAACATAGGTAAAAATCGCCAGCATCCCCAAAACCAATTGAGGATATTGCAAAGCACCCCAGCCTTCACTATTTTTCTTTGCCGATTTATTTGCAAACAACAATCCGCCCACTACTACCAGCAACGCTCCTGACAAACACAACATACGCTGTCTGTCCAGGCTGGTTTTTAACTCATTAATCTGAGCCGTTTTCTTTTCCGTTAGATCATCCGCAAGCACCTGATCTTCTTTTCCGGTGGCTGCCGCTATTTTTAAATCGTCGACTTCCTTGGTTAATACTTCAATACGGTGGGCTTCATGGCTCTTGTAACTGCTGAAAACCGGTGCGAAAAACAAAACCAGCAAACCGGTCATAATCACTAATGTTTTCAGCGCTTTATTCGCCTTTTCCATCGGTTCGTTCGAAATACCCGCCGGCACTTTTCTGGAAAAATGAAACATTCCGGCAGCCGCAACAAACAACAACCCCACACATATATAAAGTAAAATCACTTTGTTTAAATCCAGGTGTTTGATCTGATCATCGGTAACGGTTGCCGTGGTTCCGAAAAGCGCGAAGGCTACAATTAACGGTCCTATGGTTGTTCCGAACGAATTGATTCCGCCACCCAGATTAACCCTGTCTGCTCCGGTTTTGGGATTTCCTAACGAAATGGCAAAAGGATTTGCGGCCGTTTGCTGCAGTGAAAAACCTAAGGCCACAATAAACAATCCGGTTAACATTCCTCCGTAAAGATTGGCCTCAACCGCTAAAATCATGGCTCCGGCGCCTAAAGCGGAAAACAACAGTCCGAAGACGATACTTTTTTTGTAGCCCCATCCGCCAACAATATCCTTGTTTTTAAAGGTTCCGAAAATAAAAAGCAGTAAGGCGCCAACATAATAGGCCGTATAAAACGCAAAATCAACCAACTGCGACTGAAACTGGTCTAAGGAAAAATAACTTTTACAAAAAGGAATAAAAATACTGTTTCCTGCCGCTATAAATCCCCAGAAAAAGAAAACGGTAATCAGGGTATACAACGCAGGATAATTGGTTTGGTGCTTAGCTGCCATAAATTAGTTTTTCGTTTGGTTTTCAAATATAGGAATATTGACGAATTTTCGTTATTTCTTTTCGCGCATTTAAAAACTAAAAATATTACTTTTGTCCAAACATTTCTTCTGTATGAAAAAAGTATTCGGAATATTGCTTGGCATTTTATTAGTAACCGGCTGTGATGATGGCGATTTGGTATTGGAGTCTTTCAATTTCAGCAATGCGCCTATTCAGAAATGCAGTGATAAAATGCTTCTTTTTAAAACCAGTGGTGAAGAACTTCTGCTTTTAGACATTCCGGCTTCTAATTTTCCGAATGAAGTAACTCCGCCCGATGAGCCCAGAATTGTAACGATTTCCGGAACGAATAAAGTACTGTACCGAAAATACAGCGGAAATGTTTCCAGCAGCACAATCTGTTCGAGCATTCCTCCGGCTGCCCCAAGTGTGGCATCGGAGTGGACGGCTTCAACCGGCGGAACCATTCAGATTGTTACCACAGAAAAAACTACGATTGATCCTGTTACCAATGAGCCCGTTCTAACTGGATACAACCATCAGATTAAATTTATAAACATTCAATTTGTAAGTACCGATAATACCTTTGTCTTTGAAGAATACCTTTTCGGAACGTACACCACCAATTTGTAATTAACGGTTCGGGTTTTGTTTGATGTACACTTCGGTGGCTCCTAAGCCGTATTTTTGGTAGTTGGCATCCTGAAAGGAAATCCCGTCGTAACGACCGAGCAGAAAATCGAGTTCGGCTTTTAAAACGCCTTCGCCTACTCCGTGTATGAAAACCACTTTCGGCATTCTGTTTTTGATGGCGAAATCCAATTGTCGTTTTGCGGTTTCCATCTGTAAGGTAAGAATATCGTAATTGGTCATTCCGCGTTTGGAAGGTACCAGTTTTTCAATGTGAAGATCTACCTCCAGAACAAATTCGTCTTTGCGGGATTTTTTCTCTTTCACGAAAGACCGTTTTTTGGCTTCTTCTTTTTCCTTCAGTGCCAAACTTAAACTATGATTGGACGTAAAAGATTTTAAATCAGTGGCATCGTCTATTTTAACCAGTTCCTTTATCGCGTAGGCCATTACAAAACCGTCTGTGGTTTCGATTACTATCTGATTGTTCTTAAAACCTGTTACAACGCCGTTTACTGCCTCATCAAGAACAGCAACTTTATCACCGATGTTAAATGTCATGATCTTCGTCTTTTTTGTTACTGGGCGTTTTCGACATTAATTTCATCATTCCGTAAAAGAAAACCAGAACACCGATACACTGGATCCATATATTCGGATTAGGTTTCGATTGCTCGTAAAACGCAAAACCAATTACAACAAAAAAGAGGATAATATACAGTGTTTTCATAGTCTGATTTAAAATTCAAAAGTACGGAACTTTAAAATAAATTTTAGTTTTTTTCAGTTATTCCCTTTTTTTTTCCTAAAATTGCTTTACAGAAAAAAGCTACCATGGAAGAATATATGCTCCCTTGCTTCAGCAAAAAGTTTTTTGGTATCGAATGCTTCGGTTGTGGTACACAAAGAGCGCTTGTTTTACTTTTCCAAGGGGAATTCAAAGCGGCTTTTCTGATGTTTCCGGCAATTTACACACTAATTCCGCTTTTCGGATTCATCGCACTCCATTACCTTGACAAATCACGAAATTATCATCGGGCTATAATATCGTTGGGCATTACCAATGCGGTGATTATGGTCGTTTCTTATTTTATCAAACATTTTTTCAACTGAATACTAACCAAAACCAATTATTATGGAAGAAACAAACTTCAACAATTTTGAGACTAAACAAAAATTACCAAATGCTTCAGCAGTTATGATTTTAGGCGTTTTGTCTATTATCACATGTTGTTGTTACGGGATTCTCAGTTTACTTTTAGGAGGCGTTGGTATTTATTTAGCCAATAAAGACACTGCTGTTTACAATCAGAATCCTTCTTTATACACTAACTTCAAAAACATTAAAACCGGTAAATTACTTTGTATCATCGGAATTGTGTTGGGGGTAATTTACCTGATTTATTTGGCTTGGTTAATCAGCTACTTTGGTTGGGAAACATTACAAAACCCTGAATTATTACAGGAAAAGATGCGTGAAATGATGGGACAATAATCAATACTTTCTAAATAAAAAATCCGCTTAAAAGCGGATTTTTTGTTTTTTATTTTTCAAACTCTTTCAGTGTCTTGATTATAATGCTTACGCAATCTGACAATTGTTCTTCATTCATCACCAAAGGCGGTGCAAAACGAATGATGTTGCCGTGCGTTGGTTTAGCCAGTAAACCGTTTTCAGCCAATTTCATACAAATGTTCCAGGCTGTGTCGCTTTCTTCGGTATCGTTAATCACGATAGCATTTAAAAGCCCTTTACCGCGAACCAGTGTTGCAATAGAAGATGTTTCGATATATTTACCGATTTCAGAACGGAAAATTTTTCCAAGACGCTCGGCATTTTCTGCAAGTTTTTCGTCTGTAACCACTTCTAAAGCAGCGATGGCAACAGCCGCAGCAATCGGATTTCCTCCAAAAGTTGAACCGTGTTGTCCCGGTTTAATCACATTCATGATGGCATCATTAGCCAATACCGCAGATACCGGATAAGCTCCACCTGATAATGCTTTTCCTAAAATTAAAATATCCGGCGTTACATTTTCATGGTTTACTGCCAATAATTTTCCGGTACGGGCAATCCCGGTTTGTACTTCATCGGCAATAAACAATACATTATGTTTCTCGCACAATGCTTTGGCTTTGGCCAGATAACCTTCCGATGGTACATAAACCCCAGCTTCCCCCTGAATCGGTTCCACAAGGAATCCTGCAATATTTGGTGATGATGTAATTGCTTTTTCCAAAGCATCAATATCATCATAAGCTATTTTGATAAATCCGGCAGTATAAGGACCGAAGTTTTTACGAGCATTCTCATCGTTTGAAAAAGAGATGATTGTGGTCGTTCTTCCGTGGAAGTTGTTCTCACAAACGATAATCTGAGCCTCATTTTCATGAATCCCCTTTTTCTCATAAGCCCATTTACGACACAGTTTTAAAGCGGTTTCCACTGCTTCTGCCCCGGTATTCATTGGTAAAACCTTATCGAAACCGAAATATTTGGTTACGAACTGTTCGTATAGCCCTAACTTATCGTTATAAAAAGCACGGGAAGTAAGGGTTAACGTCTGTGCCTGCTCCATCATGGCTCCGACAATTTTCGGATGGCAATGTCCTTGGTTGACTGCAGAATAAGCGGATAAAAAATCATAATATTTCTTCCCTTCCACATCCCAAACAAAAACACCCTCGCCTTTGCTCAGCACAACCGGAAGCGGATGATAATTATGTGCACCATATTTATCTTCTAATTGAATTGCTTCTGTAGAACTCATTTTTTCTAACACTTGCATTATTAAATTGATTTAGTAGTTTCAGTTATTATAAAATTCGCGGGGCTAATTGCTGTGCAAGTTAAGGATTCGAATCGAAAAAAATAACATTTTACAGTCTTTTTTATGAATTTTATAACAAATGAAGTTTCTTTGACATCAAACATATTGAAAAAAAATGCAATAAAAACCTACCTAAACATACTTAACAAAAAGTAAAATTCTTGTTATAAAAAACTAAAAAAGGAAATATCCATAATAAACATGGTTAAACAGAAATAATTTTTAAATTTTTAACATTTAAAAAGAAAATTTCTTATGAATTTATCAATTCAACTCTCCTCATACATTTCCAATAACTTCGTTACGGTGTTCCAATTGCGCATGGTTGCCGTTACATTTAACTTTTTCTCGATATATTTCTGATCAAAACGGGTCTTTCCTGCCCCAACAGCATATTTGATGTAAATTCTCGTGGCATCTATGGCTGCTTCATCGGGTTTGACCTGGCTCATTTTTAAATCGTGAATGGCATTAACACTTAGTTCTTTCGACACGAAGGTTACATATAATTTCTTGATATCAGCATCTTTTTCCTGTAAAAACGGATTGTTTCTAAAACAGGCTTCCAAATCTTCTTTTCCGATTACCACAACCGGAACTTCGCAGCCAAAAGCCCTGTAAATTTCCTGACGGATCTTAAAACCCACCGCCGCAGGACTTTCCTCTTCAGAAGTTACAAACACATTTCCGGACTGAATATACGTTTGTACATTCTTGAATCCGATATTTTCAAGAGTTGCTTTTAAAGCATCCATTTTTATCATGTTATGTCCGGAAACATTGATGCCGCGTAAAAGCGCTAAATGAGTTTTCATGGTATCGTTTAATCTAGGATTGCCCGTCAAAGTTACAAAAGTCTGAACGGGAAATAAGCATCTGCCCGATTTGCCATTTAACGATTTTAATTTTAAGCACAACGATTTTAAGACTCCTAAAAACACATAAATCAATGATTATGAGTAACTTCATAACACGTTGAACCCCTAAAACTCGTTCTTATGAAAAAAATAATTTTATTTCTGGCATTTTTGTCGCTCGGCATTTTTTTATCGTGTTCGAGTGATGATGGTAATTCCGGTGAAAGTCCGGCGCCTCAAAACACCTTCACTACTAAGATTAACGGAGTTCAGAAAAACTTCTCAAACGTTCAGGTCGTTCCGGTTGTTTATCCCGATTATACCGATTTGGATGTAACGGCAACCATAGCAGGAAGTCCTCCAACCACATTGGTAATGAGCCTGGAGAAAGATAATGCAGAAGCCGGCAGCGTTTACTACTTTGCATATACTGAAAACGACATTTCATACGAATCAACAGAAACTTTTTCAGTTATCTTAACGCAAAATTCGGACAACAAGTTAAAAGGAACCTTTTCAGGAACTTTAGCTGACCCAGACGACCCTATGAATACAATTACTGTAACCGATGGTGTTTTTGATATTAAATATTGATTAACATATAAAAACAATTTTTCCAATACGTCTTTTTAAGGCGTATTTTTTTTATTAATATCTCATAAAAATAAACTTTCATTCTGTTTTGAATCCGTATTTTTGCGCCATGGGAAGAAAGAAAACAGACAAAATCGTATTCGAAAACGTAAAAGTCCTTGATGCAGGTGCAAAAGGCGTATCGGTAGCCAAAGCGCCCGATGGTAAAGTAATTTTTATTCCGAATGTAGTGCCGGGCGACGTGGTGGACGTGCAAACCTTCAAAAAACGCAAAGCCTATTACGAAGGAAAAGCCGTGAATTTTCATGAGTTTTCCGAACACCGCATTGACCCGATTTGTGAGCATTTCGGCGTTTGCGGCGGCTGCAAATGGCAAAACATGAAGTACGAACAGCAGTTGTTCTACAAAAATCAGGAAGTTTTCAATCATTTAAAGCGAATCGGTAAAGTGGAATTGCCGGAATTTGAGCCGATTTTAGGTTCCAAGGAGCAATTCTTCTACCGCAATAAAATGGAATTCGGTTTCTCGTCTTCACGATGGATGACTCAGGAAGAAATCGATTCCGAAGCAAAACTGGACAACAAAAATGCCGTTGGTTTCCACATCCCGAAAATGTGGGACAAGATTCTGGACATCAAAAAATGTCATCTGCAACAGGATCCTTCCAACGATATCCGCAACGAAATCCGCCGTTTTGCCAACGAGAATGGTTTGACATTTTTCAATCCGAGAGAAAATCACGGTTTGTTGCGTACTTTTATGATTCGTACCGCTTCAACCGGCGAAATCATGGTACTGATTCAGTTCTACGACAACGACAAAAAAGGCATCGAACTGATGATGAATTTCCTGTCGGAACGTTTCCCGGAAATCACCTCGTTGCAATATGTGATCAATCAGAAAGCCAATGATACCATTTACGATCAGGACATCATTCTTTTCAAAGGAAGGGATTATATTCTGGAGGAGATGGAAGGTCTGAACTTCAGCATCAATGCGAAATCGTTCTATCAGACGAATTCCGCGCAAGCCTATGAATTGTACTCCATTACCAGAGATTTTGCTGGCTTGACCGGAAATGAACTCGTATACGATTTATACACCGGAACCGGAACCATTGCGCAATTCGTTTCCAAAAAAGCGAAAAAAGTAATCGGTGTGGAAGCCGTTCCGGAAGCGATTGCTGATGCCAAAGAAAACGCGAAACGCAATAACATCACCAACTGTGAGTTCTTTGTGGGAGACATGAAAAATGTGTTCAACGACGAATTCATCAAAACGCACGGTCATCCGGATGTGATTATTACTGATCCGCCGCGCGATGGTATGCATGCCGATGTGGTTGGGCAAATTCTGAAAATCGCTCCTGAAAAAGTGGTGTATGTAAGTTGTAACTCGGCAACACAAGCCCGTGATTTGGCGTTGATGGACGGCATGTACAAAGTAACAAGAGTACGTCCGGTGGATATGTTCCCACAAACGCACCATGTGGAAAATGTTGTACTTTTGGAAAAAAGAAAGTAGATTTCAGAACAAATGAAAAAACTAAAAATAGTTGGCTTATCGCTTCTTCTTGCCAATTCCTTCTGGAGTTGTGAAAAGGACGACATCTGTGCGGAAGGAACGCCTACCACACCAAACGTAGTAATCGAATTTTACGATGCGGCCAATCCTACTACCCTTAAAACCGTAACCAATCTCGGCGTAATTGCCCCTGGATTTACGGAAGGTAACGGTCATAATGGTGTCAGTAAAATAACAATTCCGTTAAAAACGAATGAGGATGTAACCACTTTGCATTTTATTCAGAACGGAGCCGACGACGATACTTCAGATGACAATATCGATATTCTGACATTTAACTATGTGCGGGAAGATGTTTACATTTCAAGAGCCTGCGGATTCAAAACCCTTTTTCAGCTAAACGACGGCAGTCCGGTAGTAACCGATGGCGATGCAGGCCTTTGGATCCAATCGATAACGGTAGACCACTCCTATATTCAAAACGAAAATGAAACACACATTAAAATCTATTTTTAGCATGGCTTTGATGTTGGTTTCAGTATCAGCATTGGCACAGCAAAAAGAAAAAGACACTGTACAATCCGGCAAAACACAGCGTTATGGCGTTCGCGTTGGCGTCGATTTGCACCGATTGGCAAAATCTTTTTACGATGACAATTACAAAGGTTTTGAAATCGTCGGAGATTATCGCCTGACCAAAAAAATCTACCTCGCCGGAGAATTGGGCAACGAAAAGAAAACCGTGGAAGACGATCAGTTAAATTTCACCACGAAAGGCAGTTATTTCAAAGTTGGTTTCGATTACAACACCCACGAAAACTGGCTGGATCTGGAAAACATGATTTATGTAGGGATGCGCTACGGTGTGAGTTCGTTTTCTCAGGAACTGAACAGCTATACCATTTACAACACCAATCAGTATTTCGGACAAAACACAGTGATTTCCGGAAAAGAATACAGCGGTTTAACAGCCAGCTGGATTGAAGTAGTCGGCGGTGTAAAAGCAGAATTGTTCAACAACTTATACTTAGGTTTCTCAACAAGGTTAAACTATCTGGTTACCAACAAAAAACCGGACAATTTCGACAATTTGTTTATTCCGGGCTTTAACCGTACGTATGAAGGAAAATTCGGGGTTGGCTTTAACTATACACTGAGTTATTTCATCCCACTCTATAAAAGCAAAAAATAATCAAAAATCCCAAGTTCCGAAAAACTTGGGATTTTTTTTATTACTTAATCTCTTTAACGCCTTTAATAAAAAGCCATTTCATAAAAAGCTTCTCCCCTTCACTGGTTTGTACCGTCTGAAACTTTGGCGCCAATAAAGTGGCCACAACAAAAGCGGTTAACGGCAACCAGATTCCGGTTAAGTTGGTAAACATTTCGGCTACAATTCTGGTGATCACAAACAACAGCGCGAAACCGATAAAATTGTATAACAATCCTTTAGTTTTTAAAGTCATCTTCTGAAAGTTATGATTATAAGTTATAAGTTGAATCCTGAGACTGATTACTCTTTATTCTGAAATTTTGTTCGTTTACTGCCTTCGTACATTTCATATTTCACCAAACGCGCTTCCAGTTTTCCGTTGAACAATTTGATTTTTCTTGACGGTTTTAAGCCTACAAATTTCAAAGCTTCCAGATTAGCCGTGATAAACCACGCATTGGTTCCCGGATAACTTTGTTTCAGCGTGTCGCCTATTTCTCTGTAAAAACGCTCCATTTCAATATCCAGACGCTCACCGTACGGCGGATTGAACACCATGTGCAACGGTCCGCGGGTTTCTTTTTCGGTGTCGAAGAAATTGCGCTCGTAAATCTTCACGTATTCGTCCAGATTGGCATTTCGGATGTTGTCTTTCGCTTTCATTACGGCCGACGGCGCTTTATCGTAACCCGTAATCGTATAATGAAACTCTTTCACTTTCTTCATTAACGAATCCATGATTTGATCGAACAAGGCGTTATCCCAATCATTCCAACGCTCAAACGCAAACTCTTTTCTGTTGATATTTGCCGGAATATTACAGGCAATCATTGCTGCTTCTGCCAAAATAGTTCCCGAACCGCACATCGGATCGATGAAATCACCCTGTCCGTCCCAACCGGAAAGCAACAGCATACCTGCGGCTAAAACCTCATTAATCGGGGCAATATTCGTAGCCGTTTTGTAGCCACGATGGTGCAGCGAATCGCCGGAACTGTCCAAAGAAACCGAACATTGGTCGCGGTCGATGTGCACGTTGATGCGCAAATCCGGAAAGTCTTTATCAATATTCGGACGTTTGCCAAACTTCTCACGAAACTGATCCACAATAGCATCTTTTGTTTTCAGAGCCACAAACTGCGAATGGTTAAAATGATCGGAATGCAAGGTCACATCCACCACAAACGACTGATGTGCCGACAAATATTTCGACCAGTCAATTCCCTGAATACCGCGATAGAGACTTTGCTCGTTAAACGCTCTGAACTGGTAAATCGGTTTTAATATTTTTAAAGCGGTGCGCAAAGCGAGATTGGCTTTGTACATAAAACCTTTGTCGCCCACAAAACTTACCATTCGGGTTCCGGTTTCTATATTTTGAGCGCCCAATTGCGCTAATTCTTTTGCCAGTATTTCCTCGAAGCCAAATAAGGTTTTGGCAATCATTTTAAAATTCTCCATTTTCAATATTGTATAACGCAAGACAATCCGTATAAATCTGTGTTTGTATTGAATTGCATCGGCAAAAATACGTTAAATTTGTAGGCTAAATAAATTCTATGCAAAAAGATACTGCAAATTGGTTTGCCTCTTGGTTCGACACACCTTACTATCATATTTTATACAAAGACCGTGATTATGCCGAAGCCCAGCATTTCATGGACAACCTTACCCATTACTTAAATTTACCTGAAGATGCCAAAATTCTGGATTTAGCGTGCGGTAAAGGGCGTCATTCGGTCTATTTGAATCAATTAGGGTATGATGTTACCGGTGCCGATTTATCCGAAAACAGTATCGCAGCCGCTTCCGAATTTGCCAACGAGAAACTGCATTTCAAAGTACACGATATGCGTGAACCTTTCGAAGAAAAATTCGATGCGGTTTTCAATTTGTTTACCAGTTTCGGGTATTTTGAAAGTGACGACGACAATCTGACGACCTTAAAAGCCATCAGAGATAGTCTTACGGAATACGGATTTGCCGTAATCGACTTCATGAATGTGAACTACGTTATCAACAATTTGGTTCCGGAAGAAGTAAAAACGGTGGAAGGTATTGATTTTCACATTAAACGCTATGTAAAAGACAACCATATTTTCAAAGAAATTGATTTTGAAGATAAAGGTCAAAAATTTCATTTCACGGAAAAGGTAAAAGCCTTAACTTTAGACGATTTTGAACAGATGATGGAAGAAGCCGGAATTTTCCTTCTGGATGTTTTCGGCGATTACAAACTGCGCAAATTCTTTAAAAACGAATCGGAACGCTTAATCATGATTTTCAAATAGTATGATGATTTATCTGCTGCCTTTACTCTCGGTGCTTTTGGGTTATGTGATTGCCACTTTTTTCCGCCCAAAAAGCAAGAAAAACCTAAAACTGCTGCTGGCGTTCAGCGGTTCGTTTCTGCTGGCGCTGACGGTTTCGCATTTGTTACCGGCGGTATACGAATCATCACATGCGCACGATACAAGCGGACATGTGCATAACGGCGTTGGTTTTTTCATCATGTTCGGGATTATCTTCCAGATTGTCCTTGAATATTTTTCACAGGGAGCCGAACACGGACATGTGCACGGACACGACACCATGCACCACATTCCCTGGTCGCTGTTCATCAGTTTGTGTTTGCATGCCTTACTGGAAGGAATGCCGGTAAGCCATCACCAGGATTTGGCTTGGGGAATTGCCATTCATCATTTCCCGATTGCAGTCATCCTGACCACCTTTTTCAGCACTTCGCATCTTAACCGCAGTTCCATCTTAATTTTCATGCTCACCTTTGCCGCCATGACGCCGCTGGGTACGATAGCTTCGGAAAAACTGCCGTTCATCACCCATTATTACGCCGAAATCACCGCTTTTGTCATCGGAATCCTGTTTCACATTTCTTCGACGATTATTTTTGAAGCCAGTGAAGGACATAAATTCAACTTGGCGAAACTTTCAGCAATTATACTGGGAATTATTTTGGCTTACTTTATGTAAAATTTATATTTAATAAAAATTAAAATCATGGGAATATTCTCTGCTTTATTAGGAAATGCAGGTGCTGTAGACAAAGACACTTTAGTGAAAGACTACAGCAAATTATTAATTACTGGTGAAACGGTAGAATTAGGTTTTAAATTGATTCGCGATACTTTTATTTTTACGAACAAACGATTAATTTTAGTTGAAAAACAAGGACTTACAGGAAGTAAAATTGAGTACAAATCCATTACATACAAAAGTATAACACGTTTCAGCATTGAAACGGCCGGAACTTTCGATTTAGAAGCCGAATTAAAAATTTGGGTTTCAAGCGAAGCAAATCCGAGCATTGTAAAACAATTCAATAAATCTGTTAATGTTTATGATGTACAAAATGTATTGGCACATCATGTATTAGGCTAAATTATGGCATTTACAAAAACCACCGAACAATCCTCAAAATACGAGCATCTGGAAAAAATGTCGGTTCACGACTTGCTGACCAACATCAACAACGAAGATAAAACCGTTCCGTTAGCTGTAGAAAAAGCCATGCCACAAATTGAAGCATTGGTTTCTAAAGTGGTGGAACAAATGAAAAAAGGCGGCAGGTTGTTTTACATCGGAGCCGGAACTTCAGGACGTTTAGGAATTGTAGATGCTTCGGAATGCCCTCCTACTTTCGGTGTCCCGTTCGATTTAGTCATCGGATTGATTGCCGGCGGTGATACTGCCATTCGCAAAGCCGTGGAATTTGCTGAAGACGACAAAGAACAGGCCTGGAAGGATTTATCCGAATGGAACATTAACGAAAACGACGTAGTCATCGGAATAGCCGCATCCGGAACCACGCCTTACGTTGTCGGCGGACTGGAAAAATGCAACGAAAATAACATCACTACCGGCTGCATCTCCTGCAACGCCGGAAGCCCGTTGGCTCTAACCGCCAAATTCCCGATTGAAGTCGTGGTAGGCCCGGAATTCGTCACCGGAAGTTCCCGCATGAAAGCCGGAACCGCACAAAAATTAGTCCTGAACATGATTTCCACGGCAACCATGATTCAGCTGGGCCGTGTAAAAGGCAATAAAATGGTCGACATGCAACTGAGCAACGTAAAACTGATTGACCGCGGCGTTCGCATGATTATGGGCGAAATTCCGGTTTCCTACGAAGAAGCCAAAGCCTTACTGGAACAATACGGCAGCGTGCGCAAAGCGATAGACCATTATAACAAGTAACCAACTAACCTGACCATAATGAAAAAACTATTCACCCTGTTATCGTTTCTTTTTGTGATGTCTGCTTTTGCACAGAAAATCACCATGGAACGCGGCAAATTTTATGTAAAAGGAGAGCAAATCTCAACTTACGAGACCAAACAACTTTTAAAATCCAATTACGAAGCCAGTACTTTATTCAAAAAAGGAAAAACCAAAGAAGGTGTCGGCGGTTTTTTACTGGGTTTCGGAATTGCTATGGTGGCCGGTGATGCTGTAGTAGGCTTGGTTTCCGATACCGAATATCCTTCAGCAATGACCTACATCGGAAGTACCTCAATCATTGCTTCCATACCGGTATTGTCCGGAAGAACGAAAAAAATCAAACAGGCTATTGATGTTTACAACAATGGGCTGGAACCAACATTAGGCTATCAGAACAACAGCAGACTGGAAATGAATGTTGTGGCCAATTCCAACGGTTACGGTCTTCAAATACGATTTTAAATGAGTACCAACAAACAACTTTTGGTAAAAGGCATCCGTTACCTGGCTTTTGCTCTGCCGCTTATGTTTTTGGGACCGAGCGTAATTCACAGCTCTTTCAAAAATCAGGAACATCCGCTGTACATTCCCATTTTGGGTTTGGGCATTATTTTTTGCATGCTTTCAATCTTTTTGATGTTTAAAGGGATTCAAACCATAATGAAAAGTTTATTCGATGGAAAACAGTAACACTTATCTGCAAAGCAGTAAAAGGCTTTTCCTTTATTACAAAACTCTTGGGGAAAAAGCCATGGAACAGTTGGAAGAAGAACAGCTTTTTTTTGCGGCCAACGAAGACACCAACTCCATTGCCGTAATTGTACAGCATTTGTCCGGAAATATGCTGTCCCGCTGGACCGATTTTTTAACTTCCGACGGTGAAAAAGAATGGCGCAACCGCGACAGTGAGTTTGAATTGAACCTCAAGACCAGGGAAGAACTCCTCAAGGTTTGGGAAAAAGGCTGGAACTGTCTTTTCAAGGCATTGGATGACTTAACCGAAGCACAGCTCTCCCAAATCGTTTACATCCGCAACGAAGGCCATACGGTTTTAGATGCCATCAACAGGCAACTGGCACATTATCCGTACCACGTAGGACAAATGGTTTTTTATGCCAAAATGCTTAAGAAAACAGAATGGACAAGCCTTTCGATTCCCAAAAACAAATCAAACGACTACAACGCCGATAAATTTTCGAAAGAGAAAAGTACCAAACATTTTACCGACGACGAACTTAACAAACTGAAATGAAAAAGCTAAGCATACCCGCCATCCTTTTGGCGCTCACTTCCTGTTACCATCAGGAACGCAACTGCAAGGATTACCAAACCGGAACCTTTGAATTCGTTCAGGAAATTAACGGAAAGAAATCCAAATCCGTATTCGAGCGAAGAGATGACATCCAGATTGAAACTTTTAACGGAAAAACCGATACTGCTTCTGTTCGTTGGGTTAACGATTGTGAATTTGTGTTGCAGAAAATCCATCCGAAAAGCATGGTGGAGAAAAAAGCCATCAGCATGAAAATCCTGACTACCAACGAGAAAGGCTACACTTTTGAATACGGTTTCGTAGGTGATGCAAAAAAACAACGCGGTGCTGTAACAAAAATCGACTAACCTACGTTTAACAGCAAATCATTAACCTTACAAAATGGAAATATTTCTAAACCCAGACGCGTGGATTGCCTTGTTAACCTTAACCTTTCTTGAAATTGTTTTAGGTATCGATAACATCATTTTCATTTCAATTGTTACCGGAAAACTTCCGGAAGAAAAACGCAAAAAAGCCACCCGAATTGGTTTGTTTTTAGCCATGTTTATGCGTATCGGCTTATTGTTCGGGATTACACTGCTTATCGCCATGAAAGAACCGCTCTTTAGTATCGACTGGGGTTGGTTTAGCGCCCATTTCACCGGTCAGGCCTTAATTTTATTGGCCGGAGGTATTTTCCTGATTTATAAGAGCACCAAAGAAATTCATGAAAAAGTAGATCATAAAGGCGAAGAAGAAAAAGAGCTGAAAACCTCGGCAACCAAATCCTTCGGCAACGTAATTTTTCAGATTTTGTTAATCGATTTAATTTTCTCGGTAGACAGTATTTTAACCGCAGTGGGGATGACCAATGGTTTGGCAGGCGCTTTGTACATCATGATTACCGCTGTAGTCATTTCGGTTGGGATTATGATGTTGTTTGCTGTTCCGGTTGGTAATTTTGTGAACAAAAACCCTTCCATTCAGATTTTAGGACTGGCTTTCCTGATCTTAATCGGATTCATGCTGATGACAGAAAGCATGCACTTATCAGAAGCTTCCTTAGCCGGACAACACGTAGGCGCAGTTCCAAAAGGATACTTATATTTTGCCATTGCTTTTTCCTTGGCTGTAGAATTCTTAAACATGAAAATGCGAAAGAAAAACTAATTCCTGATACTAAAACTTTTATCCGGAGTGTTCCGTTATAAAATCCCGTTCTTAAACGGGATTTTTTTTGCATTTATCTAATTTACAACAACTTAAAACTGCTCTTCGATAAAAACCTTTACCTTTAAATTCCGAATCTGAAACTTGACTATCAAAATTGTACAACTAAAAGCAATTACGATGAGAACAGTACAAGCTTTTGCGGTTAAAGAGCCGAATGGTTCCTTTGAAAAATTCACCTATACGTTACCCGAACCCGGAAGCGAACAAGTCGACATCAAAGTACTGTATTGCGGGGTTTGCCATTCCGATCTGAGCATGGTTAACAACGAATGGGGCCAAACGCAATATCCCATAGTTCCCGGTCATGAAATAGTCGGCGAAATTGTAGCGGTAGGAAACGAAGTCAAGAACGTAAAAGTGGGTGACAAAGTAGGTTTAGGCTGGTATTCCGAATCCTGTATGCACTGTCATGAGTGCATGGACGGCAGCCACAATTTATGCCGCAATGCCGAACAAACCATCGTGGGCCGTCACGGCGGTTTTGCGGATTACGTCAGAGCGCATTGGTCGTGGGCGATTCCGTTACCAAAAGATATTGATATGGCTAAAGCAGGACCTTTACTCTGCGGCGGCATTACGGTTTTCAACCCGATTATCATCTCCGGCGTAAAACCGACAGACAAAGTTGGCGTAATCGGAATCGGAGGTTTAGGCCACATGGCGCTTAAATTCTTAAAACACTGGGGCTGCGAAGTTATTGCATTCAGTTCCAATCCGGATAAAAAAGCAGAAATATTGGCTATGGGCGCCACAAAAGTTATCGATTCCCGAAACCCGGCGGAACTGGAAAGCATTAAAGGACAGCTCAACTTTATCTTAAACACGACCAATGTAACCCTCGACTGGAATGCTTATTTGGGCACTTTGGCTCCAAAAGGGAAATTACACAACGTGGGTGCAGTTTTAGAACCCATGGCAATTCCTGCGTTTACCTTAATTGGCGGTCAGAAAAGTGTTGGCGGAAGTCCGTTGGGAAGTCCGGCGTTAACCCAGACCATGCTAGAATTCTGCGTGCGACATAACATTTATCCTATTGTAGAAGAATTTCCCATGGAAAAAGTAAACGAAGCGTTTCAGCATCTGGTAAGCGGTAAAGCACGATTCCGGATTGTTTTAAAAAACTGATTGTACAGGTGAAAATCCTCAGTGCAACTTCTTACGTCAACAAAATGCGGTAACATTTTACTAATACTAATCTTATGAAGTATTTTATTTTTGCATCGCTTTTACTGGGTTTATCCTCTTGTGTGGAGTCCGAAAAAAAGCAAACCCTTTCGGAACTGCTGGCCGCCGGCAAATGGATTGACCTTACCTACGACTTTTCGGAGACAACCATCTACTGGCCCAACAACCCGACAGGTTTTCAGCTGAAGACACAGTTCAACGGCATGACTGCCGGCGGTTACTTTTATGCTTCCAATGAATTTTACACGCCCGAACACGGCGGCACGCACCTCGACGCTCCTATTCATTTCGCAAAAGGCAAGTGGAGCGCAGACCAGATTCCGTTAGAACGTCTTAACGGTAATGCCATCCTGATTGACATCCGCGCAAAAGCCCAAAACAATGCCGATTATCAGATTAGTATTTCAGATGTGGAAGCATGGGAAAAAAATCACGGCAACATTCCGGAAGGCTCTTTCGTGTTGTTCCGCACCGGTTGGGGCAAATTCTACCCTGATAAAGCTAAATATTTAGGTACTGCCGTCAAAGGAGAAGCAGCGATTCCGCACCTGCATTTTCCCGGTATCGATCCTGTGCTTGCAACTTGGCTTGTAAAAAACAGAACAATCAAAGCTGTGGGGATCGATACACCCAGCATTGATTACGGACAGTCGAAAGATTTTAAAACCCATCAAATCCTATGTGCCGAAAATATTCTGGGTTTTGAAAACCTTGCCAACCTTCAGGAATTACCGGAAATCGGAATATACCTTATCGCCCTCCCGATGAAAATAAAAGACGGCACCGGCGGCCCCTTAAGAATAATCGCCTGGGTGGAAAATCCGGCAAATTAACGCTGCTGCAGAAGTATTTTTAAAATAATAATTCCATAAAAAAGAGGATATCTGTATTGAAATCCTCCTTTTAATTGCTATTCTAACGTTAAGGTAATCTGACCGTCATCGTCTAAACTGATGTTGTAATCCGTCAAATCCGTGCCTTCTTCACCCGAGTCCTGATTCACTTCAATTTCTTCCGGAATCACTTCGATTGGTTCTTCAAACGGAAGCGGGTCTAACAGATTTACCTGTTTCAGTTTATCGGTCGTCAGTTGGTTTCCTAAGGCTTTGATGCCTTTTACCGCGATGAACTGCTCCATATCAACGGTTTGGTTCTCCTTCTGAACACCTTTGTTTTTAGCGAATACTAATTCCGCTACCGGACGCCAATCGGTGGAAACAATTTCCAGCTGCGACTTTTCGTGTTCGGTGATAAAGATTTCCTCCTTGTTTTCATTCTCCACCAGGAAACGTTTGATGAAATAACGTTCTTTCTCCCCGTCGTAATAAATGGCGGAAATCGGTTTCTTCGGATACCATTTTTCAAGGATGATCATGTCTTCGTCGAAATGCGTGGTCAGTTCCGGAATAATCGTTTTCAGTTTACCGGATTGGTTGATGATCAGCAAACGGTCGTTCGGACGGAATTCGCCTAAAAGTTCTCCCCTGCCGTCAACATTCAAACGCTGGACGGTATCATCGAACCAAATCTTACGAGGTCTTAAAGTTGAAATCCCTTTCTCTTTCAGTTCTATTTTCTTGATCGGATATTTCGAAACGGTATTTCCTTTGGAAGCACGTCCTTTGATGGCAATGTCGGCAAAATCCACGTCCCATTTCAGTTTCTTCACGCTGCCCACCTGACGCAGTAAAATCGTAACGACTTCTGCTTCACCATTCGGGTTATGTGAAAAATACAATACCTGTGAACCCGGCTTTTCCTGAGTTAAATCATAGGCTTTGTCACGAGTTACTCCCGATACGTTAAAACGTTTTATAAACGATGATCCTGATTTTCCGTCGCGGTAAATCATGTTGTAAATGGTGCGTTTATCGTTCTTATCGAAAACGGCTACGTGAATAATATCTTTCCCGACGAATTTCTTTTCATCCACTTTGGAAATCATCATTTTACCGTCGCGCAGGAATACAATCACGTCGTCGATATCGGAACAATCGGCTACGTATTCGTCTTTTTTCAGTCCGGTTCCTATGAAACCCTCTTCGCGGTTGACGTATAATTTTGTATTTCGCAAAACCACTTTCGTCGCTTCAATGGTATCGAAATTGCGGATTTCCGTCTGACGTTCGCGGCCTTTTCCGTACTTCTCTTTCAGTTTGTTAAAATAGTCGATGGCGAATTCGATCAGATGTTCCAGATGATGTTTTACCTGCGCCATTTCATCTTCCAGTTTCGCAATCAGTTCATCGGCTTTGTCGGAGTCGAAACGCGTGATACGAATCATCGGAATCTGCGTTAATTTCTGCAGATCTTCATCGACAATCTCTCGCATCAGTACTTTTTTGAACGGCTCGAAACGCTTGTACATGTATTCGAATAACGATTCTTTATCGGAATACAGTTTAAAGTCGATGTACATTTCCTCGCGAATGAAAATCTTCTCAAGTGTAGAAAAATGCCATTTCGTTTCCAGTTCCTGCAACTGAATTTCCAGTTCCTGACGCAACAAATCCACCGTTCGGTTCGTGGAGATTTTCAGCATGTCGGAAACCCCGATAAACAACGGCTTATGGTTCTGAATCACACAGCCCAGCGGCGCTATAGACGTTTCACAGGCCGTAAAAGCATAAAGTGCATCGATGGTTTTATCCGGAGAAACGCCCGGCGGAAGATGAATTAAGATTTCTACCTCAGCGGCCGTATTGTCTTCAATTTTCTTGATTTTGATTTTTCCTTTGTCGTTCGCTTTCAGAATACTGTCAATCAGTGTTGATGTATTGGTTGAAAACGGAATCTGGGTAATGACCAGCGTTTGCTTGTCCAACTGGGAAATCTTCGCACGCACACGAACCCGTCCGCCGCGCATTCCGTCGTTGTAATTGGAAACATCGGCAATACCGGCCGTCGGAAAATCCGGAAATAAGGTAAACGGTTTCCCTTTTAATATTTTGATCGACGCATCGATTAATTCATTGAAATTGTGCGGTAAAATTTTTGTAGACAAACCAACGGCAATCCCTTCTCCTCCCTGCGCTAACAGCAACGGGAATTTTACCGGAAGATTGATGGGTTCCGGACGACGACCGTCATAGGAAACACCCCATTCTGTAATTTTTGGGGAATACAGCACATCCAAGGCAAATTTGCTCAAACGCGCCTCGATGTATCGGGAAGCCGCAGCCCCGTCACCGGTTAAAATATTTCCCCAGTTCCCCTGACAGTCAATCAGTAAATCCTTCTGACCGATTTGTACCATTGCATCTCCGATACTCGCATCCCCGTGCGGGTGATACTGCATGGTGTGCCCGACCACGTTCGCCACTTTGTTGTAACGACCGTCGTCTAACTCTTTCATCGAGTGCATGATACGGCGCTGTACCGGTTTAAAACCGTCTTCAATAGCAGGCACGGCACGCTCCAGGATTACGTAAGAAGCATAATCCAGGAACCAATCCTTGTACATACCGGTTACTTTGGTAATGGTATCCTCGGGATTTTGTTCTTCAGAATCGTAAAAATGCTCACCTTCAAAATGACCTTCTTCTGAACTGTTTTCTTCAGAATGGTTTTCGTCACGCGGTGTTAATTCCTCTTCGTTTATATTTTCGTTTTCTTCGCTCATAAAATAGTTAACAGTATTCAGTTAACAGTTGACAGTTATATCTAAACTCTTGCTTCTTATCCCTTATCCCTTGTCCCTTGTCCCTTTTCACTTCTCACACCTAACTCGAAAACTCCTCCACCGTATCCAACTCCACTTTCAGGTTCTTGATAATGAAATCCTGACGGTCCGGCGTGTTTTTCCCCATATAGAATTCCAATAAGGTTTCAATAGAAGTTGCTTTGTCCAGCATCACCGGATCCAAGCGGATGTCTTCTCCGATGAAGTGTTTGAACTCGTCTGGTGAAATCTCTCCCAATCCCTTGAATCGGGTAATTTCCGGTTTTGGTTTCAGTTCTTCGATGGCATCAATGCGCTCCTGTTCGCTGTAACAGTAAATGGTTTTCTTCTTGTTTCTCACACGGAAAAGCGGCGTCTGTAAAATATACAAATGCCCTTCCTTGATTAATTCCGGAAAGAATTGCAGGAAAAACGTAATCAATAACAAACGAATGTGCATTCCGTCGACATCGGCATCGGTGGCGATTACGATATTGTTGTAACGCAGGTTTTCCATGTCTTCTTCGATGTCCAGCGCCGCCTGAAGCAGGTTGAATTCTTCGTTTTCGTACACAATCTTCTTGGTCATCCCGTACGAGTTCAGAGGCTTACCGCGCAAACTGAAAACCGCCTGCGTGTTCACATCCCGCGATTTGGTAATCGATCCGGACGCAGAATCTCCCTCGGTGATGAAAAGCGTACTTTCCAAGCTTCGCGGGTTTTTGGCATCGGTTAAATGGACACGGCAATCGCGCAGTTTTTTATTGTGAAGACTCGCTTTTTTGGCCCGGTCTCTCGCTAATTTACGGATTCCGGAAAGTTCCTTGCGCTCGCGTTCCGCCTGAAGAATTTTCTTCAGTAAGGCATCGGCGATTTCGGGATTTTTATGCAAAAAGTTGTCTAAATTGGTCTTGATGAAATCGTTAACAAACGTACGGACGGAAGCCAGTCCCGGCCCCATTTCGGTAGAACCCAGTTTGGTTTTGGTCTGCGATTCGAAAACCGGTTCTTCCACTTTTACGGAAATCGCGGAAACAATCGATTTTCGGATATCCGATGCTTCAAAATTCTTATTGTAAAACTCTTTTACGGTTTTTACCACCGCTTCACGGAAAGCGCCTAAGTGCGTTCCGCCCTGCGTGGTGTTCTGTCCGTTTACAAACGAGTAATATTCTTCGGAATACTGCGTTTTACTGTGGGTTAAGGCTACTTCGATATCGTCGCCTTTTAAGTGGATAATCGGATAGACCATGTCCTCCTCGGTAATCGTTTCTTCCAGCAAATCTTTTAAACCATTGTCGGAAAAGAACTTTTCGCCGTTGTAGATGATGGTTAAACCAGTGTTCAGGTAGCAATAGTTTTTCAGCATTCGGACAATGTACTCGTTTCGGTACTTGTAATGCTTGAAAATGGTATCGTCGGCAATGAAAGTTACTTTGGTTCCTTTGCGCTTGGTGGTTTCCTGAATGTCTTCTTCAAGGGTAAGATTTCCGGCTGAAAACTCCGCCGCTTTCTGCTGGTTGTCCCGAACGGATTCCACACGGAAAAACGTCGAAAGCGCATTCACCGCCTTGGTTCCCACCCCGTTCAGACCCACAGATTTCTTAAATGCTTTGGAGTCGTACTTTCCTCCCGTGTTCATCTTCGACACCACATCCACCACTTTTCCTAACGGAATCCCGCGACCGTAATCGCGAACGGTAACGGTTTTGTCTTTTACCGTAACTTCGATGGTTTTGCCGGCGCCCATTACAAACTCGTCGATACAGTTATCCAATACCTCTTTCAGAAGGATATAGATACCGTCATCGGGTGAAGAACCGTCGCCTAACTTTCCGATATACATCCCGGGACGCATACGGATATGCTCTTTCCAGTCGAGGGAACGGATATTGTCTTCGGTGTACTGATTTTGCTCTAGCATATAGAATTTTTGGAATTTCTGCTAAAATAAGGGAAATCAACCGGATTTAAAAGAGGTTTGATGCAAAGTTATTGACAATGAAATTAGTAAAGGGATTAGGACTTAGGGATGAGGGATAAGGGACAAGAAACTGGAAATATGAAAAATCCTTGTTTTGCTATTAGCCATTCTTCACTTTTCACTTTTCACTTTTCACTTTTCACTTTTCACTTTTCACTTTTCACTTTTTACTTCTCACTCAAAACTCACTCATAATGCCTCAAAATCCCCTTGTCATACACCGTCCACAAACAAGCTTTCTGATTCGCGGCTTTTAATGCGCTGTTGGTCCAGGTGTTGCAGGTGTAAAACAGATTGTAGCGGCCTTTGGCTTCGTAAAAAGCATCGTGGTTGCCGTAAACCGCATCGGTTTCTATTTTCATGATTTTGTCGTTTTCGGTCTGAAAGGAATCCTGAATAAAGGCAATCAGTTGTTGGTACTGTTTTTCTGTAATGGTGATTTTTTTGCACTGTTTGTCTTCCTTCATTCGCTTGTAAAAAGTACAGTGCATGGCGGAGGTACTTAAACCCGATGCCGCATTAAAAGCCGTAGAAAATTTCAGGTCCGCCCAGGTGGGTGTATTGAGGTAAAATCCTTTGTCGCCCCAACCGAATGCTAAATATTTAGCCGTAGTGTCTTGGGCTTTGGTGTGTCGGAATTGTACTTTTTCCGACCAGTCAATGATTTGGTTTTTTACCGGGACAACCACATCGGTATGAACACCGTTGGATAACAGGTAAATTTCGATGCCTGCTTCCGGTTTGGTAACATCAGCATTTACCGGGATTCTTGACAATATCAGCACAGCTACCACATAAAGAATTGCAAATGTAGTAATGCCCAACAGGGTTTTCAGGAGGAGTTTTAAAGATTTTTTCAGGAGTTTCATGGGTGGCTTTTTGATTTGCTGCGCAATTATTAAGCCATTTTTTCTCTTTTTCTTTTAAACCTCTCAAATTTATTGCGGTTGGTCTATTGTCAATCGGAATAAAACCAAATCCGGATGTTCAGCCTCATGGTTTCCCAAATAGTTGAAGTTTAATTTTTTAAGAAGGCTTACCGAACCCTGATTGTCTTTATGGGTTACCGCTTCAACATCTCTTATTCCAAGGGTTTCATCGGCATATTGAATAACTTTCTTCGCGGCTTCCATCATAATACCATGCCCCTGAAATTCTGTTAGGAGTTCATAGCCGATTTCACATCGGCTGGTGTCTTGTACAAAGTCGAACAGACAAATTGTGCCGATTAGTTTTTCTTCACCGGTTTGGGTAATTGCCCAATAAAACGTATCGTCGCTTTCAAGAATAGCCTTGATGAAATTTAAAGCGTCTTCTGTTGTTTGGCTGGGCTTTCGGTCAAGAAATTTATTTATTTCCCTGTCGGAACGCAGCCGGAAAATCTCCGAAGAATCAGCCGCCGAGAGTTGCCGAAGCGTTAACCTTTCTGTAAATAATGTCGGGAAATTTTTCGTTGCTGTACTCATGTTGTTTGATGGGTTGGTGGTTTTTTTAGTGGTTTTTTTGGTGGTTTTTATAAATATACTGAAAAGTTTAAAGTACAAGCACTGGCTCTTCCTGATATACACTACCTACCATTTTATATAAAAACCGCTGTTAACAGATGTTGTAAGTTAATTAAGTGAATTTATAATTTTCCAAATAGTCATGGCCAATATCATACCTATAAACAGAGCAGCGCTGATAATTTTATAAGCTCCTATTTGTCTTTTCTTAATTAAGATGTCCTCATCATTTGTTGTTTCATATAATTTATCATAATCAATTTCTTTGAAAAACCAGTTTCCATCAAATTGATTATAATAATCCCAGCTTGTAATCTTTTTGCCTATTTCTACGTGCTTGTATATAATGCTTTTTTTCATCAGAATTATTTTCGTAACACAAAGCAGCAGCATAAAACCCGCAATAAGAACAAATATAACTAAAGCTTCTTTCATCAAAATTTTTACGGTTGGCAAACAATGTCTGCTAAAGTCGTTTAAGGCTTAGCCGTTGTTGCGGCAATTTATGAAAAAATATGCTATGAAATAGCAGCTCCAAAATCCGCAGGATTTTTCTTTTCATAGCTAAACCAGTAATGCAGCTAAACCACTGTTAGCCGCTGGTTTTTATTCTATATCTATTTCAAAAATTTTATTGAACTTTTGCACTAATTTTTTTTTCTCATGTTTTAACTGCCATCTTGAATAAAAGAAGCCCAAAGCAATTAATGAATTAAATATAATGTATGCTATATCTGGTACATTTTTTAAATCAAAATATAAAAAACTATTAAACCCAATTAATAAGACTAGTGGAAAATATTTCATTACAACAATATATGTTTTGCTTAATGGAATAACAGCATAATTTAGTTTAAGCATTCCGCTTACATTTTGATATTCTCCATTAAGAATATAAATAGGAGAAATGAAATTAGAGTTTAGCATAAGTCGAAAAGTTGTATCATCAAATTTGCCATAAAAACATTTTGAATTTGGAAAAAATATTGAAAACATTCCTAACTCTCTTTTAAAATGAAGAAGACCAATTTTTGTATTGGACTTTAACCTATTTCTAAATTCTAATATACTAATTCGTGATGTCATTTAGTTTGTTTTTTTTTGAACGCTGCGATAAATCATCAGCCAACTTGTAAATATGCATACCTAAAAGACCTTTAAACCAAGAGCTTATTCAAAGCACACAACCACCCAAACATAACCATAAAAAACAACTCCCACAATCACTAAATTTAGTGATATTTAAAAAGTTTATTTATAGCAACGTGGCTTCGAGGACCTCAGCCACTGTACAGAAACCCCAAAAAACTTTTGTGACAAAAAAATAATTTTCAAAAAAAAGTCACACTTTCTGTGACTTAAAAAAAAATATTTTAAAAAAGTCACAAAAAGCGTGACTAAAAAAATTTTTTTTCAAAAATAGTCACAAACAAAAAAGCACTCAATTACAAGTGCTTCCTTATAACTGTTTTAAAAATTTAAAAACTAAATTTCTTTACAATATCTCTTATCTCATTATCCAAAACCCCATCGGATATTTTCATATTTTCCACATCGAAAGTATCATTAAAACTGGGCAATGAAAACGTTGCCAGCACATTGGCACCGTAGCGCGGGAATGCATTTTTGGCAATTTCCAAAACGGATGCGCCGCCTCTGCCACCGGGTGAGGTAGCCATTAACAGCATCGGTTTCTGCTGAAAGACTTTTGGAGCAATGCGTGAAGCCCAGTCGTACAGATTTTTAAACGCTGCGGAATAATTCCCGTTGTTCTCTGCCAAAGAAACCACCAGCAAATCCGCCGAGGCTATTTTATCCAGAAACTGTTGCGCCAACGGATGCTGCCCGATTTCCTTCTCTAAATCGACACTGAACAGCGGCATGGCAAAATCGTTTAAATCCAATACCTCCACTTCATAACCTTCAAAAAGATGCGAAACGTAAGTAGCTAATTTTTTATTGATGGAATTTCGGCTGTTACTGCCTCCAAATGCTATAATTTTCATGTATGAAACGATTTAAATTCGCCTAAAAGTACTAAAAAAATCCAACCACAAATGCACGAATATTTTCAGCCTGTTTAAAAGATTCGTAAATTAATCTATTTTCATAATCTGCGAATCTGCGGTAAATAAAAAAGCGAAACATCACTGCCTCGCTTTTCTGTTCTCATTAAATATTTTCAATTACACGTTAAAACGGAAATGCATCACATCTCCATCCTTCACAACGTATTCTTTTCCTTCCACTCTCAGTTTTCCGGCTTCTTTCACTTTAGCCTCCGAACCGTAGTTGGAAAAATCTTCGAAGGCAATCACTTCCGCACGGATGAAACCTTTTTCGAAATCGGTGTGGATGACTCCGGCTGCTTTTGGTGCCGTATCTCCGATATTGATTGTCCAGGCGCGAACTTCTTTCACTCCGGCTGTAAAATACGTTTGTAATTTCAACAGTTTGTAAGCCGCGCGAATTAAAACGGCTGAACCCGGTTCTTTCAGGCCTAAATCCTGTAAAAACATCTGGCGCTCTTCGTAACTTTCCAATTCGTTGATGTCGGCCTCTGCGCCCACCGAAAGTACAATTACTTCGGCATCTTCGTCTTTTACCAACTCGCGAACCTGATCTACATATTTGTTTCCGTTTACGGCCGAAGCTTCGTCTACGTTACATACATACAATACCGGTTTAGCCGTAATCAGCTGAAAGCTTTCCATCAATTCTTCTTCATCCTGATTGTTAAGTGCAACCGTACGTGCTGATTTTGCATTCAACAAGGTTTCTTTGATTCGGTTTAATAAGGCTTGTTCGGCTAACGCTTCTTTGTTACCTACTTTTGCCGCCTTGTTTGCTTTCTCTAGACGTTTTTCAACGGTTTCAAGGTCTTTTAACTGCAACTCGATATCGATGGTTTCTTTGTCGCGGATCGGGTTTACGTTTCCGTCTACGTGCACGATGTTATCGTTATCAAAACAACGCAACACGTGAATGATCGCATTACACTCGCGGATGTTACCCAAAAACTGGTTCCCCAAACCTTCCCCTTTACTGGCGCCTTTTACCAAACCGGCGATATCCACGATGTCTACGGTAGCCATTTGCACGCGCTCCGGTTTTACCAGTTCTTCCAGACGGGCAATACGCGGATCCGGTACGTTTACCACCCCGATATTTGGCTCAATGGTACAGAACGGGAAGTTCGCACTCTGCGCTTTGGCATTCGACAAACAATTAAATAAGGTTGATTTCCCAACATTCGGTAATCCTACAATTCCTGCTTTCATTTTAGTATGCGTTTACAGCCAACTTTTTAAGTTAACCGATTAGAGTTCTTGTTTTTAAAAGTGTGCAAATATACGTTATTCTTCTCAAGTTTAAAACCGAATTTAATAGGGCGTTCTTCCACAGCAAAAGCAGCGGAAATGCAAAAGATATAAGCATTTAACGAAATTATGTAAAAGCATTGCTGCAGAAGGGTGTAACTTTGTAACATACTAATCATAAAACAGTTACATTATGAAAACTACATTCTTAACATTGTTAGCCCTATTCGTATCTGTAAACTGTCTGGCACAAAACAAGAATGTGCAACAGGAAGTAAAAACCACCGTGACCACCATTAAAGATTCTGACGGGGAACGAAAAATCGTAAAAAAAGAAAAAATAAACGAAGTACAGGATATCGAATTAAAAGATGCCGAATCCAAAACGCTGAATAAAGAAATGAAAGAAACTCCGGTACAGGTTACCGCCACCACAGAAGTTACGGTAGACGGCGTTACCCGAACCGTAGACGTGGACCGCTCCGCCTACTATCTTTTAAACGGACAGAAATACCAAATCGCTGTGGACAAAGCCGGTTATACCATGACCTTACCCGACAGCAAACGCCTGGCCCTGTTGCGAAAAACATCCAACAACAACTATCTGTACATCAATAAGAATAAAGTATCCGTAGGCTATTTCGATAAAGACGGCAATCTGATTCTGGAAACCTACGACGATAAAAATGATAAAATGACGCTGGAAAAATTTGAATTGGTTAAACCCTGAAAAAAGCTGCCGGATGGCAGCTTTTTTTATTTCCAGGTTCTTATTTTCGGCTTTCTTTCAGGTAATACAAGTCCCAATAGCATAGTACCGAATATAAGAATCAGCAATCCATACAATAAATCGCGTTCCGTAAACCAGAAAAGAAACAAAGAATTCAAGTATAACTCGTCGGTCTTTTCATCTATTAAAACGGTTACTTTATCATTACTGTCCAATCCAAGATAGCGATTATCCCAATCTTCTCGGGTAAACCTTTTTGTCGTGCCCTTAATTTGTGCTTCCACTATGGGCGTTCTGTATGTCTCATAACTCACGTTCTCGCCTCCGGACCTGCTTCGGGTAACTACTTTTGAAGTAAAAAATTCAAACGCCACAACCTTACCCGTGGTTTTACCAAAAGACAAATAACGAATAGCTTTGTACCCGAAATTTACACTGAGCAACAGCAACAATATGATTAAAAAGATTCGCTTCATAAAATCAAAAAACCTCAGCTTTAACTGAGGTTTTAAATTATTCGTTATGCAAAAACGCCTGTCGGTTCAGTAACGTTTCTTCGTCTTCCACATGATTGTCATCCGGAACACAACAGTCTACCGGACAAACAGCCGCACATTGTGGTTCTTCGTGAAAACCTTTGCACTCGGTACATTTTCCGGGTACAATGTAGTAGATGTCATCGGAAATCGGAGTTTGGGCGGCATCGGCATCTACTTCGGTTCCGTCGGGTAAAACAATTTTACCGCTTAAACGGGTTCCGTCTTTCCAGCGCCAGTCGTCGGCTCCTTCATAAATGGCTGTATTCGGACACTCCGGTTCGCAGGCCCCGCAGTTGATACATTCGTCTGTTATTATGATTGCCATAGCTTATATTAATTTTTAACTGTAAATTTGCACAAAATTACAATCAAAACCTCTCATAAACAAATTAACGATGGCACAAAAACTTAAAAAAAATACTGCAATTGCGCTCGGAAACTTTTTAAGTCAGTTTAAAGCCGAAGGAAACACCAAAAATCCCGACGTATTAAACAACAATTTGTTCTATGATGATTTTACGGATTTGATTGCCCTTTCCCAATCGCACAACGGTTGGTTTACTCCGGAACAGGTTTATTTCGCCATCCGGTCCTGGGCGGAAGCCTTAACGGAAGCTAACCTGAACGAATGGCTTTCCCGGTACGATTTTTCAAATGTTCAGCCGAAAACGGTGGGATTGATTTTAGCCGGAAACATTCCGCTGGTTGGGTTTCATGATTTTTTATCGGTTCTGATTTCCGGTCATAAGGTGATGGTAAAACTATCGTCTAACGATCAGAAATTGTTGCCTTTTTTAGCAAAATATATGATTTCGGTACAACCCGAATTGGAAGAAAGCATCACTTTTGTGGAAGGCAAACTGGAAAATTTTGACGCCGTAATCGCCACCGGAAGCAACAATACTGCCCGCTATTTTGAATATTATTTTAAAGACAAACCGAGTATTATCCGCAAAAACAGAAATTCGGTAGCGGTTTTAGACGGTAACGAAACCAAGGAAGATTTAATCGATTTAGGCGAAGATATTTTCCGTTACTTCGGATTGGGTTGCCGTAACGTTTCCAAACTTTTTGTTCCGAAAGGCTACGATTTCAAATTGTTTTTTGAAGCGATTTACCAATACGGTGATATCATCCAATACGAAAAATACGCCAACAATTACGATTACAACAAGGCGGTTTTCCTGATGAGCCTTTTCCCTTTATTGGATAACGAGTTCCTTACGTTAAAAGAAGACACAAGTTACGCTTCTCCTATTTCCTCAGTATTCTACGAGTTTTACGACGATTTGGAAAACGTTAAGGAACGTCTTAAAAACGACGAGGAGATGATTCAATGTGTTGTGTCTAACAATCTCATTGAAAACAGTATTCCGTTCGGTCAGACGCAGCAACCAAAGCTGTGGGACTATGCCGACAACGTCGATACACTTACATTTTTAAACAAAATATAATCAATACATAGAAAAAAGTAAGTAATTCCTCTGTTACGGTTATTTTTTTTCATGGTTATAGTCTTTTTTCTGAAATTTGCTTGCATTAAACACACAACATAATGCAACTAGAACACAAAAACAACGTTAGTCCGGTTTTACAAGACGGGATTAAGAATTACCTCATCGACATCGACGGTACCATCACCGAAGACGTTCCCAACGAACAACCCGAACGCATGGCCTCCTGCGCACCTTTTCCCGATGCGCTCGAAACCATCAACAAATGGTACAACGAAGGTCATCAAATCTGTTTTTTCACCTCCAGAACCGAAGAACACCGTGAAGTCACCACCCAATGGCTCAACCGACACGGTTTTAAGTACCACAGCATTTTATTCGGAAAACCGCGTGGCGGAAATTATCACTGGATTGACAACCATTTGGTAAAAGCAACGCGATATAATGGTAAATTTACCGAGTTAGTGGAAAAAGAAGTCGTAATTCAGGTTTTTAAAGATTAAATACAGATAATGAAAAAACATAATTTCAGTGCCGGTCCGTGCATATTGCCTCAGGAAGTTTTTGAGAAAGCCGCACAGGCCGTTTTAGATTTTAACGGAATGGGATTGTCTGTTTTAGAGATTTCCCACCGCGACAAAGCTTTTGTTGCTGTAATGGAAGAAGCCCGCGCTTTGGCATTAGATCTTTTAGGTTTAACCGACAAAGGATATCGGGCGATCTTTTTACAAGGTGGCGCAAGCATGGAGTTTTTGCGAATTCCATACAATTTAATGAAAACCAACGGAAAAGCCGCTTATTTAGACACCGGAACCTGGGCCAGCGGCGCCATCAAAGAGGCCAAAGCTTTTGGAGAAACCGTTGTGGTGGCTTCCTCAAAACCGGATAATTACACCTATATTCCAAAAGAATATTCGATTCCTGCCGATGCGGATTATTTCCACTGCACGAGCAACAATACCATTTACGGAACCCAAATGAAAAGTTTCGCGGAAACCAATGTTCCGATGGTTTGTGATATGAGTTCCGATATCTTTTCCAGAACCCTTGACTTTTCAAAATTCGACCTGATTTACGCCGGTGCTCAGAAAAACATGGGACCCGCCGGAGTGACTTTAATTGTGGTTAAAGAAGAACTTTTAGGGAAAACCGGAAGAGCGATCCCGAACATCATGAATTATCAGCTGCACATCGAAAAAGAAAGCATGTACAACACACCACCGGTTTTTGCGGTATATACTTCGCTTTTAACGATGCAGTGGTTAAAAAACTTAGGCGGTATTGCGGCTATTGAAAAGCAAAACGAAGCTAAAGCCAAATTGTTATATGATGAAATCGACCGAAATCCGATTTTCGTCGGAACAACCGTAAAAGAAGACCGTTCCAACATGAATGCGACCTTCTTATTAGCCGATGAAAACCATAAGGAATTATTTGATTCGATGTGGAAAGCAGCAGGCGTTTCCGGCATCAACGGACATCGTTCGGTGGGTGGTTACCGCGCTTCAATGTACAATGCTTTACCTCTTGAAAGCGTTCAGGTATTAGTCGACGTCATGAAAGAATTGGAAAGAAAAATATAGGTGATTTGGTTATTTGCTTAACCGAATAAACAAATAACCAAATAACCAAATTATCAAATCAACAAATTAACATACAATGAAAATATTAGCCAACGACGGTTTATCCCCAAGCGGAATTCAAGCGCTGGAAAAAGCCGGATTTGAAGTAATCACCACCAAAGTGGCTCAGGAACAAGTAGCCAATTATATCAACAAAAACAACATCGACGTGATTTTGGTGCGCAGTGCCACGAAAGTCCGTAAAGATATCATAGACAGTTGTCCTTCCCTTAAAATCATCGGGCGCGGTGGTGTCGGAATGGATAACATCGATGTGGAATACGCCGTGGAAAAAGGCATTCACGTAATCAATACCCCGGCCGCATCTTCGGAATCGGTAGCGGAACTGGTCTTTGCGCATTTGTTTTCCGGAGCGCGTTTTCTGCACGATGCCAACCGCAACATGCCTCTGGACGGCGATTCGCAATTCAACAGCCTGAAAAAAGCCTATTCTGACGGGATTGAATTGCGCGGTAAAACCATCGGAATTATAGGTTTTGGAAGAATCGGACGTGAAGTGGCGCGCATCGCTTTGGGTTTAGGCATGAAAGTAATCGCTTCCGACAAACACGTAGACGAAGCCGTAATCAAAGTCGATTTTTACAACGGACAGTTCATCAACGTAAACATCGAAACCGAACCTTTGGAAGACATTTTCCACCACGCTGATTTTATTACCGTTCACACGCCGTTTTTAGGAAATCACCTAATCGGACGTGAGGAAATCAGCATGATGAAAGACGGCGTAGGCATTATCAACTGTGCCCGCGGTGGCGTTATTGACGAAGTGGCTTTAGTGGATGCTTTAGACGAAGGGAAAGTCCTTTTTGCCGGTTTGGATGTTTTTGAAGAAGAACCAACTCCGGCCATTCAGGTGCTGATGAATCCAAAAATTTCGTTGACGCCTCATATCGGTGCAGCAACCCTGGAAGCACAGGACCGAATCGGAACCGAACTGGCCGAACAGATTATCAGTTTATTACAGAACGATTAATGAATTTGTAACTATTTTTTGCTTAAATTTGGTATTCAACCTTAAAATTTCAATACAATGTTAGAGCAATTAACCGAATTAGTAAAACAATATGGCAGCGAAGCCATCATCAATAATCAGGACATTCCTAACGAGCATAATGAGGCTGTAATGGAAGAAACCGGAAATTCCATCCTTAACGGTTTAAAAGGCATGGCTGCCAACGGAAATTTCAGCGAGCTGGCTGGTTTGTTCAGCGGCGGCAAAGTCGATTCGTCAAACCCAGTGGTACGCCAGTTAACCGAACAGCTTTCGGGTAATCTAGGTCAGAAATTCGGCTTAAGCAGCGAAGCGTCTTCCGGTTTGGCAGGCAACATCATCCCGAAAATTCTGGGCTCTTTAATCGGAAAAGCCAACGACCCAAACCAGCCGAGCTTAGACATCTCCGACATTATTAAAACTATTGGCGGCGGTAATTCGGGCGGCCTGATGGATGCGGTTTCCAAATACGGCGGTCAGTTCGGACTGGATCAGAACAACGACGGAAAAGTAGACATGAAAGACGCAGCGGCAGCAATGTCGGGGAAAGGCGGCGGTTTATTGGGCGGATTGCTCGGTAAACTTTTCGGAAAATAAACTACACTATTTCAGTATAAAAAGCCAGGCAGTCATGTTTGGCTTTTTTGTTAAATTGATTTTTCAATTTGCTGATATTTAGTAACTTTATAAGAAAATTCACAGCGATGAAAAATACAATCTGGATACTTTCTCTTGTTACGCTTTCCGTATTTTGGGGCTGTAATTCTACTTCAAAAACTGTTGCCGATAGTAATGCTGCGGAAAACAAAACCGTTGAAAAAACCAACGACACCATTCGCATCGCCAATGACGAACTGGAATACGAAGTAATCATTATTGACGGAGGCTTTAATTCCTGGTTGCATTCTACGGCCAAACCCCGCAATTTTTATTCCCAAAATTATTTAGAAGCCCGCAACATCCCTTGGGTAATTGAATGGAATAACAGAGCACGTTTTCCCAGAAACAGCCGTGAAAGAGATTTGTTTTTAATGCCCATCGATTACCAGAACGGTATCGATTACGGTTACGAAGTAAATTACCTTCTTTACAATTATCTGGTTTATTTTCAGCTGAAAAATAATATTCGTCTTGGAGGTTTTGCACCTCGCCCATAATTTGTATTTTTGGTCATATTTCTGAAAAATGGCAAATTTAAAAGAGCGTTGGGGCATAAAAAGCAATTGGCAGATGACTGTCATTTTTGTCGTTTTTGCCATTACCGGAACCACCGCTTCTTATCTTTCCAAACCCATTTTAGCCTGGTTAGGTATTACGCGCGACACACTGCATCCTGTTTTGTATTGGACACTTTATATCTTAATTATTCTTCCGGTTTATAAAATACTATTGGTAATTATCGGAACCCTTTTCGGGCAGCATACTTTCTTCAAAAATTTTGTTTTCAAAATGCTGCGCGGCATGAAATTGGGATTTATCGCCGATGTCTTCGGAAATAAGAAACAGTAAACAGTGTTCAGTAAGCAGATAATCTTTTCACTTTTCACTTCTCCCCTTCCTTCTTAATCAAATAAGTATAAATCCACGTAAGTGTGAAGGTTGGAATAAAATCGACGCCCGGCAGAAGTTCTTCCACAAAAACAGTGATTCCGCCTACAGTTCCGACAGTTCCTTTGTACATTCGGGCCAAAAGAAACCCGGCTATCGGAGCCCAAACGATATCGGTTAATTCCGCTACCAAAGGAATTCCGTAAGACGCGTAACCAATCAGGTCGAAAAGAATGCTCAGCATCAGTTTTCGGTTTTTGTTATCCGATTTGGTTTGTATTTCAGTGTTTGTCATTTACTTATGTCTTCCGAACAACCTGCAAAACAGATGCCATTTTTAGAAAAAGCATTATTCTTTCAGTTTCGATTTGTAATTTTTGCGCAGTTTGTCCAGCTTCGGACTGATTACTGCCATACAATAGCCCTGATTTTTATTTCGGTTGTAATAATTCTGATGGTAATCTTCCGCCGGATAAAAAAAGGTAGCTTCGGATAGTTTGGTCACTACTTTCTTGCCGAAAATATTCTGGTCGTTCAAAAGCTGAATAAAATTCTCCGCGGCTTTTTTCTGAGCATCGCCGTGATAGAAAACTTCGCTGCGGTATTGCGTTCCCACATCCGCGCCCTGTCGGTTTAAAGTCGTCGGATCGTGTGTGGCAAAAAACACTTCCAGAATGTCTTCATACGAAATTTCATTGGGATCGAAGGTGATTTCAATGGCTTCGGCATGACCGGTATAACCCGAACACACTTCTTCATAGGTTGGATTTTTGGTTTTTCCTCCCGTATATCCGGACACTACTTTTTTAACGCCTTTTAATTCCAGAAAAAGGGCTTCGGTGCACCAAAAACACCCGCCTGCCAAAGTGGCTACTTCTAATCCGTTTTGCTCGCTCATTATTTTATGCTCTTCGTTTTTTTCTACTGTTAAGCTTTTTTCCTTCGACTGACAACTTGCTGTCGAAAGGGCAACTAAAAATACAAAAAATGCTTTCATCGCTTTTCTTTTTTCAAAATTAACCAATTCGTAAAACATCGATTTCGCTCTTAACGAAACTTTATAGTCTATACGGAATATTGACTGGTTCAGATTTCATTTTACCCGAAATTCTTTGTTTCTTTGTACAAATCCACGAGCATGATACAGGCTAACAACATTCATAAATATTTCGACAAACTTCACGTGCTGAAAGGCGTAAACCTTTCGATTCAAAAAGGGGAAATCGTTTCTATCGTTGGGGCTTCCGGTGCCGGAAAAACCACTTTGCTTCAGATTTTGGGCACGCTGGACAAACCTTCCGCCGAGAAAAACACGGAATTGTTAATCAACGGGGAAGATATTCTGAAGATGAATGACAAAGCGCTGTCCCGTTTCCGTAACCTGCAGTTGGGATTTATTTTCCAGTTTCACCAGCTTTTGCCGGAATTCACTGCTTTGGAAAACGTTTGCATTCCCGCTTACATCGCCGGAAAAGACAAAAAAGAAACCGAAGAAGAAGCCAAACGCCTGCTGGATTATTTAGGCTTATCGCACCGTTACGATCACAAACCCGGAGAACTTTCCGGCGGGGAACAGCAACGTGTGGCGGTGGCCAGAGCCTTAATTAACAAGCCAGCCGTGATTTTTGCTGATGAACCTTCCGGAAACTTAGACACGCATTCCGCGGAAAACCTGCATCAGTTGTTTTTTAAACTACGTGATGAATTCGGTCAGACGTTTGTGATTGTAACCCACAACGAAGAATTAGCCGATATGGCCGACCGCAAACTCATCATGGTAGACGGTGACATCCGCAATGAAGTAACCAAAAAAGCAGAAACTCTAAACGGATAACCTCTTAAATTCTTGGACTTTAACGAACTGAAATCCTTTCTCGACGAAAAGGCCGACTTGTACAACAATCCTAATTTTATCGAAAGCGATCCGATACAGATTCCGCATTCGTTTGCTCTGAAAGAAGATGTTGAAATATCAGGTTTTCTGGCCTCGGTAATCGCGTGGGGCAATCGGAAAATGATTATCAAAAATGCCCGGAAAATGATGGATTTCATGGGCAATGCACCTTACGATTTCGTCCTGTCGCACACCGAAGAAGATTTGGAACGGCTGGAAACTTTTGTACACCGCACCTTTAACGGTCAGGATTTTGTCGGATTCATCAAAAGTCTGCAAAATATTTACCAGAATCACGGCGGTCTGGAAGCAGTTTTTGCCAAACATCAGGAAGAAAATTCCATGCAGAAAAGCATCTCGGAATTCAAGAAAATCTTTTTCGAAGTCAACCATTTAACCCGAACCGAAAAACACTTACCCGATCCTCTTAGTGGTTCAGCGGCCAAGCGTATCAACATGTATTTACGCTGGATGTGCCGAAAAGACAACAAAGGCGTGGACTTCGGCATCTGGAACAGCATTTCGCCTTCGCAACTTTCCTGCCCTTTGGATGTGCATTCCGGCAACGTAGCCCGTAAACTGGAACTGCTTACCCGAAAACAAAACGACAGCAAAGCGCTTTTCGAATTGGACAACAATCTGCGAAAATTAGACCCAAAAGATCCCGTAAAATACGATTTTGCGCTGTTCGGACTCGGCGTTTTTGAAAAGTTTTAGAAGCAGTCACAACCACAGAAATATCCATTAATTTCAGAAATTGTATCTTTGCCCAAAATATCCGTTTTATGAACAGTTTTGAGCAATTTAATTTACCGAAATCTTTACAGAAAGCCATCGACGATATCGGTTTAACAACGCCAACCCCTATACAGGAGCGTTCGTTTCCCGTGATTATGTCGGGCCGCGACGTGATGGGAATTGCCCAAACCGGAACCGGAAAAACCTATGCATACCTGCTTCCGATCTTAAAACAATGGAAATTTACGCCAACGCACACCCCAAAAGTGGTGATTATCGTTCCGACTCGTGAATTAGTGGTTCAGGTGGCGGAAGAAGTGGAAAAACTTACCAAATACATGTCGGTGCGTGTGCTTGGCGTTTACGGTGGCGTGAACATCAATACGCAGAAAACATCGGTTTATGAAGGCGTGGATATTTTAGTAGGAACTCCGGGCCGGGTAATGGATTTGGCTTTGGACAACGTAGTCCGGTTCGATGAAATGCAGAAACTGGTTATCGACGAATTCGATGAAATCCTGAATTTGGGCTTCCGTTTTCAGGTTACTTCCATTTTGTCTATGATGCGTCCGAAACGTCAGAACATACTGTTTTCCGCAACGATGACCGATGAAGTAGATGAAATGCTCGAGGAATTTTTCGATTTTCCGGAAGAAGTTTCGCTTGCTGCCTCCGGAACACCGCTGGAAAAAATCAGACAGATTGGCTATCACGTTCCCAATTTCCTCACGAAAGTAAATTTACTGAAGCATTTGCTTGCCGAAGACGAAACCATGGAACGCCTTTTGGTTTTCGTAAACAATAAAAAGGTGGCCGATATCCTGATGGATTTGCTGGAAGAAGATTTTCCGGGACAATTCGGAGTCATCCACTCGAACAAATCTCAGAATTACCGTCTGAACACCATGGCGAGTTTCCAGGCCGGGGAAATCCGGGGTATCGTAACTACTGATATTATGGCGCGCGGTTTGGATATTTCCGACATCACGCACGTAATCAACATGCAGTTTTCGGAAGTTCCGGAGCAGTATATCCACAGAATCGGACGTACCGGACGTGCCGACAAAGAAGGCGTTGCTATCAGCATGATTGCGCCATCGGAAGAAGAATTTCAGGTGGAAGCCGAACTTATGATGGAAAAAGAACTGGAAATCCTGGAAATTCCGGCGTCCATAAAAGTGGAAGAAAAACGCTTGGAATTTGAAAAGGAAAAGAAAAAAATAAAATTTCTTCTGAAAAAACCGAAACTGGAAGGCGGAGCCGCTTTTCACGAAAAATCAGAGAAAAACAAAAAAGTGAATTTAGGCGGTCCCGGAAAACGCAATCCGAGAAAAACCGCGCCGAGAAACCGCGCCGTAGAAAAAAAACGCGCGCAGAAAAGAAAGAAAAAATAATTCTAGTGACCAGTAATCAGTCGTTAGTAATTAGAAAGTAGTCTTTACTAAAACAGAACTTCTTACTTGAATTTCACTAATTACTAATTACTTTTCACTAATTACTCTAATTTAATTATCTTTGAAAAATCTTTAAAATAAATGCAATTCAAACATCCTGAAATCCTGTATTTCCTGTTTCTGTTGGTGATACCAATTTTAGTGCATTTATTTCAGTTACGACGGTTTAAGAAAGAATACTTTACCAACGTTAAACTCCTCAAAGAACTTTCCATTCAAACCCGAAAAAGCTCGACGATTAAAAAATGGTTGTTGCTGGCGACGCGTTTGTTATTGTTAGCCTGTTTGATTTTCGCTTTTGCCCAGCCATTTTTCAAAGCAAAAGACAGCGAAAGTTCGGCTAACGAAATGGTGATTATTTTAGACAATTCCTTTTCGATGCAGTCCAAAGGCAGTAAGGGCGAACTGCTGAAACGTGCCGTTCAGGATTTACTGGAAAACACACCCGAAAATCAGCGTTTTTCATTGATTACCAATACCGAAACCTTTTGGGATACCGACATCAAATCGGTTCAGAAAGACCTGCAGAATTTACAATACAGCTCTGCGCCTTTTCAACTGGATTTCCTTTTGACGAAAATCGAAACCAAAAAACACAACCTTCCGCTGGATATTGTAGTGATTAGCGATGCTGTCGGAATTAACCAAAAAGACATTCAGAAATTAACCGGACGAAAATCGGTGTACAGCTGGATTCCGGAAGCGGAAAATAAAAACAACGTAGGTATTGACAAGGTTTCCATAAGCCAACATCTAGACAACTTTTACGAAATTAAAGTGGATATTTCCGTGTACGGCGAAATGGAAAACGATATTCCGGTGGCGGTTTACAACGGTAAAAACCTGATTGCCAAAACCGTTATCCAACCTGATACGAATAAAAAAGCTGTAACTTTCACGTTGCCGAAGAAAGATTTTCACGGTCATGTTGCCATTGAAGACAACAGTTTAACCTACGACAATTCATATTATTTCAGCATTTCAAAGCCTGAAAAATCAAATGTTACAACAATTGGTGAAACAGCTAAAAATGAGTTTCTTACCCGGATTTATACCGCGGATGAATTCATTTTCACGAATACCGAATTGAATGCCCTCAATTACAACTCCCTTGAAAATCAGGATGCTGTGATTCTGAATGAACTGAAAGACATTCCGCAGGCGCTCGGTACGACGCTGAAAGATTTTTATGCTAAAGGCGGAAATATTGTTCTGATTCCGGCTTCGGAAAGTTCGGTGCAAAACCTGAATGCTTTTCTGGGGAATTTCAGCAGTCTGAAAGCCGGTCCGCTTCTAAATCAGGAAAAACAGATTACCAAAATCGCGTTCAGTCATCCGTTGTATCAAACGGTTTTCGAAAAGAAAATTGACAATTTCCAATATCCGAAAGTGAATGCTGCGTTTACTTTCAGCGGTAATCCTTCCCCAATTTTAAGTTTCGACGACCAAAGCTTTTTTTTAGGTTCGGTTACCAATAAAATAGGGGATTTTTACGTGTTTTCCGCACCGGTGAACAAAACAAACAGCAACTTTCAGAATTCACCATTGATTGTACCGACGTTCTACAACATGGCGCAAAACCATCAGAAAACAGGAATCTCGGCTTATACCATCGGTGAAAATGAAAACCTGATTTTAGACGTTTTGCTTTCCAAAGATGAAGTGGTTACGATTGCCAACGACCAATCCGATTTCATTCCGATGCAGCAGATTCTGAACCACAAAATCAAACTGTCTTTCGGCGATTATCCGGAAACTTCGGGGAATTATTCGGTATTGAAAAACAAAGAAATTCTTAAAAATATCAGCTTCAATCACGCCAGAACCGAAAGTGATTTGAGCCAGCGCAACGACAACTTATTTGATGCTTTTACTTCCGTGAATTCGGTAGCCACGGTTTTTGACGACATTCATTCGGCGCGAACCGGGAACGCCATCTGGAAGTATTTCATCATTGCAACACTACTTTTTTTACTTCTCGAACTACTAATCCAAAAATTCGTAAAATGAACGTAATTTTTAAAAACGCAACGATACTTGACAAAGAAAGCCCGTTTCACAAGCAGAAAGCCGATGTAAAAGTGGAAAACGGCATCATTAAAAATATTGGCCAAAATCTTTCCTCGAAAAATGGCTTTGAAATTGTTGAATTAGAAAATTTACACCTTTCCCAAGGTTGGTTTGATTCTTCCGTTTCTTTCGGTGAACCGGGTTTTGAAGACCGAGAAACTATCGCCAACGGTCTGAACACCGCAGCTAAAAGCGGCTTTACCAACGTAGCATTACAACCGAATTCGTTTCCGGTAATCGACAACCAGTCGCAGGTGAGTTTTGTACTGAACAAAGCGAAGGGTTTTGCCACGACCTTACATCCGATTGGCGCCTTCACCAAAAACAGTGAGGGAACGGATTTAGCCGAAATGTTCGATATGAAAAACGCCGGAGCCATTGCTTTTGGCGATTACAACAAAAATCTTGACAATGCCAATCTACTGAAAATTGGTCTGCAATACGTACAGGATTTCGACGGTCTGGTGATTGCATATTGTCAGGACAAAACCGTTAAAGGAAACGGCGTGGTGCACGAAGGTTTGGTAAGCACACGATTAGGGCTGAAAGGCATTCCTGCTTTAGCGGAAGAACTGGAAGTGGCGAGAAACCTGTTTTTATTGGAATATACAGGCGGAAAACTGCACATTCCTACAATATCATCGGCAAAATCGGTGGAATTGATCAGAGCGGCGAAAGCGAAAGGGTTGCATGTAACCTGTTCGGTAGCGGTTCACAATCTGGTTTTAACGGATGATGTTTTGACCGGATTCGATTCCCGATACAAAGTAACCCCACCGTTACGCGACGAAAACCACCGAAAAGCTTTATTGGAAGGCGTTTTAGACGGTACAATCGACATGATTACGTCTGACCACAATCCTATCGATATCGAACTGAAAAAGATGGAATTCGACAACGCCAAGAACGGAACCATTGGTCTGGAAAGCGCGTTCGGAGCCTTGCAAAATGTACTGTCGCTGGAAATTATCATTGAAAAACTAACCCACGGTAAATCGGTTTTCGGCATTGAAAAACCGGCAATTAAAGAAGGAAATAAAGCTTGTTTTACCCTCTTTACAACGGAAGGAAACTGGGAATTCACAAAAGAGCATATTTTATCAAAATCTAAAAATTCCGCATTCTTAGGCCTGCCGATGAAAGGCCGCGCTTACGGCATTTACAATAACGGACAATTAATTTTAAACTAATTCGTCATGGAAAACAATACAGTTGAACAGGGAAAAACCACCGCCATTATCAGTTATCTGACCATTTTGGGAAGCATTATTGCGATTTTCATGAATCTGGAACCTAAGAATCCGTTTGCGGGTTTTCATATCCGTCAGGCGTTTGGTCTTAACATTACGTTCTACATTCTGGCCTATTTTATCGGCTATTTTGACAGCTGGATGATTTCCGGAGCGTTCTATGTTTTTATTGTAGTGCTTTGGTTTTACGGTTTTATCGGAGCCATTCAGGGCGAAATGAAAATTGTTCCTTTATTGGGCGAGTACTTCCAGAAATGGTTTAAAAATTTAGCATAACATGAGTTTTTCTTTATACCATCTGGTTCGGGAACCAAAAGTTAAATCGGATAAAAATCCATTGTTACTATTGTTACACGGTTATGGCAGTAATGAAGAAGATCTGTTTTCATTCGCTTCAGAATTACCCGAGGAATATTACGTGATTTCCGCCCGCGCACCTTATCCGCTTCCGCCTTACGGAAACGCCTGGTATGCCATTCATTTCGATGCGGATGAAAACAAATTTTCCGACAACGACGAAGCCAGACAATCCCGAGATCTGATTGCTAAATTTATCGACGAATTAATAGCCCATTATCCGATTGACAAAGACAACGTAACCTTAATAGGGTTCAGTCAGGGAGCGATTCTGAGTTACAGTGTGGCGCTTTCGTATCCGGAAAAAGTGCAGCGTGTGGTGGCTTTGAGCGGTTATTTCAACTTGGATATTATCGACGAGAATTTCAGAAATAATAAAATTTCCAACTTAAAATTCTTCATTTCTCACGGAACCGTCGATCAGGTAATCCCGGTGGATTGGGCCCGAAAAGCTCCCGAATTTTTAAAAGATTTAGGCTTGGATGTGGTGCATAAAGAATATCCGGTAGGTCACGGTGTGGCACCGCAAAACTTTTACGATTTTAAAAACTGGTTACAGTCTTAAATAAAAATCCCGCTTTCAAGGCGGGATTTTTTATTGTTCGATTTTATCGCTTCCGACAAATTTCTTTTCTTCAGCTATCGCGGAAACATATTGAATTTCCGTTCCTTTTTTCAGCACATAGCTCTTGTTGATTTCAAGTTTCCATTCGCCGTTGTCAAATACTTTTCCGGAATTTCCATCCGTTAATACAATCGATTTGGAAGAATTCGGTACAAAAACTTCAGCACTGTCTTTGTCTTCACTGAAAATCACATAAGCGTTCAGAGTAGCCTGTTCACTATCTTCTTCGTTAACCGTTTCCGGATTTTTAAACGGCGCCAGGCGGTAGCCTTCCTCAAAAACGCGAATACAGTTTTTTCGGATTTCCGACCATCTGTAACCAGCCGACGTTACACATCCTTTTTCGTCTTTGTCTGTACCCAAAACGACTTTTTTATCGTTTACATCCACTTCATTTTCTTTGTCTCTGGGTTTCAGAATAAGGTCGCACGAGGCAAAAAGCATCGAAACGGCAAAAATGATATGTAAAGTTCTTTTCATAATTGGGTTTTTGGTAGAGAATTATAACTCAAAATCTGACTTTTTATTGCGCGGGTTTTCTGGGCTGATGCAAAATCGCCTGGATGGTTTCAAAATCGGTTGGCTTACCGTCGTTGATGAAATACTTAATCAGGATTTCACCGCGCAAGGTACCGGAATAAACATCGGCAATAATCCATCTGTGATTCAGAATTTTAAATTTATTGATAATAAACTTGTTCCCGTCAATCGGATCGTACGGCACCAATTTGTTCCCGTTAGGTGCATCGTTCAACGCTAACAATTCGTTTCGGATTTGTTCGGTTAATTCCGGAATGCTGTAATTTTCAAAATACTCTAACGATTCATCGTCCATTTCCAGAGAAAAGTAATTGGCGTCGATCATCTGATTGTAAACAATGTTGGATGAATCGCGAACCGCTTTAATTTTAGCCTCGCAACTTTCGATTTCCTTACTCTGGGTTTTCAGTATTTTCGTGGAATTCATATACTGAAAAATATTAAACAGCAACGAAAGAATAAACAAATACAAAATGATTTTTTTCATAGTATTAAATAGTGATTTCTAAATTATCGTAAGCCAAAAAGACGTTTTTCGGCAGTTTTTTTGCCACTTCTTCGTGAAAGCCCAACAAATGACTGATGTGGGTTAAATAACTTCGCTCCGGTTTGATTCTCCCGATAAAATCCAGCGCTTCCTGCAAATTGAAATGCGTAGCGTGTGGCTCTTCCCGTAAAGCATTTACCACCAAAACCTTAACCCCTTTCAGCTTTTCAATTTCGGCTTCATCAATGGTTTTCACATCGGTAAGATAGGCAAAATCATCAATGCGGTAACCAAACACCTGCAAATTACCATGCCATACATTAATAGGAACCGCAATTTTATCTCCTACCGCAAAAGGCTCGTTGTTTTTCACTTCAAATTCCTTTACGGACGGCGCTCCGGGATAGCGGTTTTCGGTTTCAAAAATATAGTCGAAACGTCTGTTCAGATTCTTAAGTACCCTTTCGTGGGCAAAAATCGGCAACTCCCCTTGGCGGAAATTATAGGGTCGGATGTCATCTAACCCGGCGGTGTGATCTGCGTGTTCATGGGTAAACAAAATCCCGTCGAGTTTAACGCATTTACTGGCCAGCATCTGTTGTCGGAAATCGGGACCACAATCGATCACAAAAGAATAATCGTCCCAATGAATCCAAACCGCAACTCTTAGCCGCTTGTCTTTGGGATCATCACTCATACAAACAGAATGATGACTCCCAATTACGGGAATACCCTGTGAGGTGCCGGTACCCAAAAAATATACTTTCAAATGAATTTCAGTTTTTACAAAAATAGAATTATTTATCTTTTGTGAAAATACCTATTTTGTTAACTTTGTCGATATTATATGTTTTATGAAGAATTCAGAAGGAGAAATCATATTAAAAGGTGATCGTGAGATCGAACACATACCCGCTTTAGCCGATAAGGCGCTTCGTATCAATCTAAACAAAAATATTTACGGAACTTTTTCAGAAATCGGTGCCGGACAGGAAACGGTTCGCCATTTTTTCCGTGCAGGAGGTTCTTCCGGTACGATTGCAAAAGCAATGTCCGCTTACGATAAAGATTACAGTGACGCGATTTACGGTGTGGAAGATGACGGCCGCTATGTAACCGAAAGCCGCCTGCGAAAAATGCTTACCCATGAAACCCGTTTGATGGAAGAGCGTTTGAACCGTGAGAAACATCCTGAAAAACTATTCTTCAGTTACGCCAATACAGTAGCTACCATAGATTTTGCCAAACAATTTAAAGGGCACGGCTGGGTTGGAATTAAATTTCAGGTAGATCCGAATGCCGAATACAACGAAATCATTCTTCATATCCGCTTTAAGGAAAATGATTCCAAACTGCAACAGGAAACCCTTGGAGTTCTTGGAGTTAACCTGATTTATGGTGCTTTTTACAAATACAACGATCCGAAACGCCTGTTGCGTTATTTATACGACCACTTAGACAAAGATCAACTGGAAATTGACACGATTAACTTTTCCGGACCTCAATTTAAGGATGTTGACAACCGTTTAATGAGTTTACAACTCGTTAAAAACGGCATGACCGAAGCAGTGATGTTTGGTCCGGACGGTAAAAACGTATTGCCGGCAGCAGTATTATACAAGAAAAACATTCTGGCCTTACGCGGAAGTTTCCGGCCGGTAACGAAAGTAAACATGGACATGTACGAGAAGTCGCTGGAAATGTTCGTACAGGAGAAAAAAGTGGAAAAAGACAATACGTTAGTAGTTTTTGAAATTACCCTTTCCAATTTGCGCTCCGAAGGTGAAATTGACGAACGCGATTTCATGGACCGGGCGGAATTACTGTGTTCGTTAGGACAAACCGTAATGATTTCCAATTTCCAGGAATACTACAAAGTGGTGGAATATTTCTCGGAATACACCAAAGCACGCATGGGATTAGCCATGGGAGTAAGCAACTTAATCGACATTTTCGACGAGAAATACTACCGTCATTTAAGTGGTGGCATTCTGGAAGCTTTCGGAAAATTGTTCTACCGCGATCTGAAGGTATTCTTATATCCGATGGAAGAAAACGGGGAAGTGATCAATTCACAAAATCTGAAAGTACATCCGCGCATGAAAGAATTGTACAAATTCTTCGCTTACAACGGCAAAGTACTGGATATCACTGATTTTGACAAAGACCACCTTAAAATTTTCTCCAGAGAAGTTTTAAAAATGATCAGCAAAGAAAAAGACGGCTGGGAAGAAATGCTGCCGGAAGGTATCGCCGGACTGATTAAGAAAAACCATTTGTTCGGTTACGGCGAGAAAAAAACTTTGGAAGAAGCTAAATAAAAGCTGTTTCATAAAAAAGGGAAGTTGCAACTTCCCTTTTTTTATTTCAAAATCTGACTTGAGTGCTCTTTCGTTTTTACTTTCGTGATTACGTCTTCAATAATTCCGTTTTCGTCAATTACAAAAGTGGTTCGGTGGATGCCGTCAAATTCGCGTCCCATGAACTTTTTTGGTCCCCAAACGCCGAAAGCTTCAATCACTTTTTTGTCTTCATCGGCTAAAAGCGGAAACGGCAACTCGTATTTGTTTTTAAAATTGGATTGCTTCTTTTGCGTATCGGCACTAACACCTAACAAAGCATAACCTTTACGGATGAACTCCGAATAATTATCCCTTAAATTACAGGCTTCGATTGTACAGCTTGGCGTATTGGCTGCCGGATAAAAGAAAACCACTAACTTTTTTCCTTTATAATCGGATAATTTGTGTGTATTGCCATCTTGGTCTACTGCAGTAAAATCCGGTGCTTTGTCGCCTTTTTGTAAAGTAGTCATGTTATTTTTTTGTTTAGACTGTTTAAAGTTTAATTTTGTTCAAAGTTGCACATTTTATAAATATAAAAAATGACCAAAGACGAAAAAGTTCAGTTTGTAATCGATACGTTAAACGAACTTTACCCCGAAACGCCCATTCCGTTAGACCATAAAGACGCTTACACGTTATTGGTGGCGGTGTTGCTTTCCGCACAATGTACCGATGCCCGTGTAAATCAGATTACGCCATTACTGTTTGCCAAAGCAGACAATCCGTACGACATGGTAAAATTATCCGTGGAAGAAATTCAGGAAATCATCAAACCCTGCGGACTTTCGCCAATGAAATCCAAAGGTATTTACGGCTTGTCTCAAATTCTGATTGAAAAACACAACGGAGCAGTTCCGCAAAGTTTTGAAGCCTTGGAAGCCTTACCCGCAGTTGGACATAAAACGGCTAGCGTGGTGATGAGTCAGGCGTTTGGAGTTCCGGCCTTTCCGGTAGATACACACATTCACCGTTTGATGTACCGCTGGAATTTAAGCAATGGAAAAAATGTGCAGCAAACCGAAAAAGATGCCAAACGACTGTTTCCGAAGGAATTGTGGAATGTTTTACACCTTCAGATTATTTATTACGGAAGAGAATATTCGCCGGCGCGTAGCTGGAATTTAGAGAAAGACATTATCACCAAAACCATTGGACGAAAATCCGTTTTGGAGGAATATTCTAAAAGTAAATAGAAAACCGCAGATTCGCAGATTTACTTTTCTCAACTTATGATTAATCACTCTTAATCAATAGTTTGTTAGATTGATATGATCGCGAAAAACTGAATTCTTCAATAATCAAAAAAGATTTTTTTCAAAAAAGTGATAACTAAACTCATTTTTAAAAATTCAATCTGCGAATTTGCGGTAAATTATAAAATGAAGAAATGCCCCGAAAATATCTTCCCGGGGCATTTCCTTAATTAGCAAGCGTTTCAAAAGTTAAGTCACCTACTTTTGTGATGCTCAAAGCTTTAGAATAATTGAGCAAAAAATTAACCGTTTCTTTCTTAGGCGACATTTTCGGACTTGCTTTTTTCTTCTTAGAGTAGAGTTTTGCCATTGCTATACATTTAAATTATATAACAATAACGCAAGTCTGTTATAAATATTGTTTAATTCGTTAAAATAATCTGATTTTTTTCAATTACCTTTCTCAGGTTCATCAGCGCGTAACGCATTCTGCCCAATGCCGTGTTTATACTGACTCCTGTTAAATCGGCAATTTCCTTGAAACTTAAATCGTCATAGATGCGCATAACCAAAACTTCACGCTGATCGTCCGGAAGTTCATTAATCAGACGCTTTAAGTCTACTTCAACCTGTTCGGTGATGATTCGCGTTTCCACATTCGGGCTGTTGTCCGTCATGATGGAAAAGATTGAAAACTCCTCGGTTTCCCGGTGATACGGCATTTTTTGTGCCTTGCGGAAATGATCTACAATCAGATTGTGGGCAATACGCATTACCCATGGTAAAAATTTACCCTCTTCGTTGTAGTTTTTAGTCTTTAACGTTTTGATAACCTTAATAAAAGTGTCCTGAAAGATATCCTCGGTAACATCTCTGTCCATTACCTTTGAGTAGATAAAACCGTAAATCTTAGATTGATGTCTCTCGATTAATGTAGCTAAAGCATTTTCGTCTCCACCTACATAACTTTTCACTAGGACTGCGTCCGGAAGTACAACATTAGCCATAATAATACCTTTTAGTTTTTGGTTTTGGGAATAGTTTTTACAACTCTAAAAAGTATTTTTATGCGATAGGCAAATGTTTTTTGGTGATGAATTATAAACCCAAATGTAATGAATTATTTTTTTATCTCACAAACAAAAATGCAATATTTAACATATTTTCACACAATAAACGCAAAATAACCCCTCAAAAATCTTTAATTATGCAATTTTAAAACGTTTTGATTTTCAAAATACTAATAACAAAAACTTCGGTTCCGGTTCTTTAAAAAGTGGTTTTTAACTATCTTTGCAGTTCATTGAATTTTGCTATGCAAACCGACATCACAACACTCGAACCCAAGAAAAATATCATTATTAAAGGCGCGCAACTTCACAATCTTAAAAATGTGGATGTGGCGATTCCGAGAAACAAACTTGTGGTCATAACCGGGCTTTCAGGTTCCGGAAAATCAAGCCTGGCTTTCGACACGCTTTACGCGGAAGGACAACGCCGCTATGTGGAAAGTTTATCGTCCTACGCCCGTCAGTTCTTAGGCCGTCTGGACAAACCAAAAGTGGAATACATCAAAGGTATTGCACCTGCCATTGCCATCGAGCAGAAGGTAAACACCACCAATGCCCGCTCCACCGTTGGAACTTCCACGGAAATTTACGATTATCTGAAATTGCTTTACGCCCGAATCGGGAAGACTTTTTCGCCGGTTTCCGGCAAGGAAGTAAAAAAACATACCGTTTCGGATGTTATCAACGAAGTAAAAACCTTTGCCTTAGACAGCAAATGGCTGCTCCTTTCCCCTATTCATCTGGAAGAAGGACGCGCATTGGAAGACAAACTGAAAGTACTGCTGCAACAAGGCTTTGCCCGTATTTTGGTGAACAACGAAATGGTGCGTCTGGATGAAATCGACCAGCATTCCCTTGACAATAAAGACATACTGCTGATTATCGACCGTATCGTGGTCAAAGAAGACGAAGAATTTTACAACCGTTTAGCCGATGCCATTCAAACCGCGTTCTACGAAGGAAAAGGCGAATGCTATCTGCAGGAATTAAATTCCGGTAAAAAAATAACGTTCAGCAATAATTTTGAATTGGACGGCATTACGTTCTTAGAACCAAACATCCATTTATTCAGCTTCAACAATCCTTACGGCGCCTGTCCGAAATGCGAAGGTTATGGTAATGTAATCGGAATAGATGAAGAATTAGTGGTGCCGAATACGGCGCTTTCGGTGTATGAAAACGCAATTTATCCGTGGCGCGGCGAAAGCATGGGCTGGTACCGCGACCAATTGGTGAACAACAGCCATCATTTCGACTTTCCGATTCACAAACCGTATTTTGAATTATCGCAGGAACACAAAGATTTAATCTGGAAAGGCAATAAATATTTTGTCGGATTGGACGCTTTCTTTCAGGAGCTGGAAGAGAAAAATTATAAAATTCAGAACCGCGTGATGCTTTCCCGTTACCGCGGCAAAACCAAGTGCAACGTCTGCAAAGGAAAACGTTTGCGCGAAGAAGCTAATTACGTTTTTGTAGGCGGCAAAACGATTTCCGATTTAGTCGATTTACCGATTAAAAACCTGATTGAGTTCTTCAAAGGTCTTACTTTATCGGAATACGAGGAAAAAGTAGCGAAACGCCTTTTGCTGGAAATCAACAACCGTTTGCGCTTTCTGGACGAAGTGGGCTTGAATTACCTAACGTTAAACCGAAATTCCGCAACGCTTTCCGGAGGTGAATCACAGCGTATCAATCTGGCTACTTCACTGGGAAGCAGCTTGGTAGGTTCGATGTATATTCTGGATGAGCCAAGTATCGGTTTACACCCGAAAGACACCGAACGACTGATAAAAGTGCTGGAAGATTTGCGCAATCTGGGCAATACCGTAATTGTGGTGGAACACGATGAAGACATTATGAAAGCGGCCGACATGATTATCGACATCGGTCCCGAAGCCGGAACTTTCGGCGGAAAACTGGTCGCCCAAGGCACTTACGAAGAAATCCTGAATGCCGATTCGCTTACCGCCTTGTACCTCAACGGAAAAATGGAAATTGAAGTACCGAAGAAACGCCGCAAATTCAAAAACCATGTGGATGTTATCGGGGCGCGTGAAAACAACTTGAAAAATATCGATGTTACGTTTCCTCTGGAATGTTTAACGGTAATTACCGGCGTTTCAGGAAGCGGAAAAAGTACGTTGGTTAAAAAAATATTATTTCCGGCACTTCAGAAAAAACTGGAAGGTGTTGGGGAAAAAGCCGGTCAGTTTACCGATTTAGCCGGAAGTTATTCCTTAATCAAACACATTGAATACGTAGATCAGAACCCAATTGGAAGAAGTTCGCGGTCGAATCCTGTGACTTATATTAAAGCGTATGATGATATCCGGGATTTGTTTGCTAAACAGCAATTGTCGAAAATGCGCGGCTATCAGGCGAAACATTTTTCCTTCAACGTAGACGGCGGCCGCTGTGAAACCTGTAAAGGCGAAGGCGAAGTAACCATCGAAATGCAGTTCATGGCCGACGTGCATCTGGAATGTGAAACCTGCAACGGCAAACGCTTCAAAAAAGAAATCCTGGAAGTGAATTTTGAAGGCAAAAACATCGATGACATACTGACGATGACCATTGATGACGCTATTTCCTTCTTCGACACACACAAACAGACGAAAATCATTCAGAAATTACAACCGCTTCAGGATGTTGGTTTGGGATATGTGCAGTTGGGTCAATCGTCTTCTACTCTTTCCGGCGGTGAGGCGCAGCGTATCAAGCTGGCGTCGTTTTTGGTAAAAGGAGCTACTAAAGAAAAAGCACTATTCGTTTTCGATGAACCGACAACCGGATTACACTTCCACGACATCAAAAAATTATTGGCTTCTTTTGATGCCTTAATTGAAAAAGGGCATTCCATAATCGTAATTGAACACAATCTGGATTTAATCAAATGTGCGGATTACATCATCGACATTGGTCCGGAAGGCGGTGAAAACGGCGGAAACCTGATAGCTTTCGGAACTCCGGAAGAAGTGGCAAAAAACACAAAATCAATTACCGGAAAATATTTAAAAGAAAAACTGTAAAAAAAAGACCTCCGTTTAAGAGGTCTTTTTTATTTATTCGATTACGATTTTCTTTGTAACCCTAGTCTCTCCGGATTCTAAAATACCCAAATAAACGCCGGAACTCAAATGCGAAACATCAAGCGTTTCTATCTGTCGGGCATTCTGAAAAGTTTCTGCAATCACTTTCTTTCCATTAATATCTACTACTGAAAACGTATAATTGGGATTGGTTAAAACTCCTAAATTGATGTTCAGCTTGCCTTTTGCCGGGTTGGGGAAAAAGCTTATCTGAAAATCAGCCTGGAAATCTTCCTGGGAAAGTGCCGCTACTGACGCTTTGGCAAAGTGAAGAGTTGCTCCTACGGCAGCTTTAGCCACCTTAAAGTTATAAACCGGATCCATGTTTACCAACAAATCGTTTACCGTGTGTGCATAAGGCGTTTCATTGGTTTCAAAAAAACCGGTAATGATTTCGTTATTGTTTTCAAAAGTCATGTAATCCGATGCATAAGCCGATGCCAGAACCGGGGTTAAAGGAGAATACAAACTCACGCAATTCATCAGTTCCTGTGTCATGGTATTCGAAGCGGCGTTATTGGTGGTTGGATTACCGGTATCGCGTTCGCAGGTGATGGAATTGTTGGCCATTCCGGCTCTTCCGCCTACTTCATCGATATTGAAAACCAAACGGATGTCCATTTTCGGATTTGTCGCGTTAACCACATCGGTTACATAATGCTGACTGCCGCGCAGGCCGTCTTCTTCGCCACTGAAATTGATAAACTTAACCGAATACTCCGTTGGAACACTTTGCAGCAATCTTGCAACTTCCAGGATAGTTACCACTCCGCTGCCATTATCGTTTGTACCCGTTCCGACAATGGAATCGTAATGACCACACACAATAACATAAGTATTAGGATACAGGGTTCCTATCTTTGTTACCACAACATTTTTACAAGTAACCGGAGAACCGGAATAGGTATAGGTGTACGAATCTTCAACAATTTGTGAAGCTGTGTAACCATAACTTTGATATTTTGTTTTCAGCCAATTTAAAGTATTCTGTAAAGCAGCTGAACCGCGCTGTTTAACTCCTAACGCTTCGTATTCGGTTAAATTTGCGGTAACGTTCGTTTGGGAAGTCTGATTGACAACATCGGCATACGCCTGAATGAACGTCTGTGCAGTAGTGGTTTGCAGACAAAACACTGCCGAAAGTAATAGCAGTAGTTTTACGGTAAGAATTTTCATTTTTAGTTAATTAGTTAAGTCGGTTTGTTAGTTTGGTTCACGAATTTATAAAATTTTAGCTTAGGAACTACATTTTTTTATATTTTTCCATCACAATAGAACAAAATCACAAATGAAACAAATCTTAGCCTCCGAATTCATCCTATATGTTGACAATCAGGAAAGTACTTCCCGCTTTTACGAAGCCGTGTTCCGAACCAAACCTACTTTGGAAGTGCCCGGCATGACCGAATTCACCCTTTCCGAAACCCTCAAAATCGGACTGATGCCCAACAGCGGTATTGCCAAAATCTTAACCCCGAAAACGGTTCACCCGGAAAAAGGAAACGGTATTCCGCGTTGTGAGTTCTATTTTTATGTAACCGATTTGCAATTTGAATTTGATAATGCCGTGAAAGCCGGAGCCAAAATCATCAGCGACATCGAAGACCGAAACTGGGGTGACCGCGTTGGTTATGTAGCCGATTTGGACGGTCACATCATTGCCTTCGCGGAAAAATTGTAATTAAATCATACTTCACACAAAACACAATCTCATTTCTCTGTAAAAAGTGAAATTTTTTATTTTACACAAAACACTGTTTATCAGGATATTAACTTATAAAGAATCAAATTAAAAACACACAGAACATTTTTTGGCACGCTAATTGGATATCACTAAGCAACAAGAATTTTTACTTGTTCGAGGAAGCCGAAAATCGAAAGAGTAAGCAAACTGTTAAATTGTAATGTTATGAGAAAAATTACTCTTTTAGTAGCCAGTACTATCCTGGTAGGAAGTATGGCTTTTGCGTCAGAAAATCCTGTTTTTTCTGATAACAACGGTAGAAACCCACGTCATTATGTGGATTATCGCAACGCCGAACCGATTATGTTTCTGGAACGCGGTATTGAGTTTTACATATTCCCTAACGGTGAATTTGATTTCAACACAAGACCTTCAGGCCCAAGAAGAACTGAGGTGAACACCACTTACGGAGCGCCCGGCGTTTATGCCACAACCTATTACGGACCGGCAAACTACGGTGTACGTATTGAACACGACAACTTAGGACGTGTAAGACGAATCGGAAACGTTTTCATCAACTACGACAGCCGTAACCGTGTAAAACGCGTAGGTTCTGTATACATGAGCTATAACAGTTTTGCGCTTACTCAAGTGGGTGGTTTGAGAATTTTCTACAACAGAAGAGGACAAATCATCGATGTAACCGGATATGTGAACGGTGCCAGTCATGCCTACGCTTACAACCCATTTGCCGATGCAGGCTATGGCGGTAACTACGGAACAGGCTACGATTACGACTATGGTTACGATAGCGGATCAGGGTACAACGAAGACGATTACTACTACTACAGAGCCGACGGAACCAAAGCGAAAATGAGCAAAGAAGAAATCGAAGCGGTTAAAAAAGACGAACGTTCTGTAATGGAAAAAAATAAAAGATCATAATAGATTTGGTTGGTTAGTTTGGTTAGAGTCCCGTGGAGCAGCAATGTGAAGCGGGATTTTTACATTTTTAATGGCCCCAAAGTGTATTCCCAAACTTCTTTGGTTTTGTTTCCGAATTGCTTTTGAACCGGATAGAAAAAAACCTGCTGCTGAATGTTCTTCTTTTGAGAATTCACCAGAACTGTATAACTAAACACAAAACTGTTTTCCTGAACGGCTTTTTTCTCAATTTCAAGCAACTGAATATGGTGTTTAGAAGATTTGAGTAGTTGCAGAAAAGCATCAAGTGTAATTGTAGTATCAGCATCCAAAACCATATTATCCATCATAACAGCAGTATTTCCGAAAAGGCTCTTGATACTTTCCATCACCTGATTTTTAAACGCTTCCGATTCATTACCAGAAAGCAGCTGAAAATAACTGTACAAATCCTTGATTTTGGCTTCCGCATTCTCTTGATAAACTACAATGGAAGCAACATTAAAATTGGTCTGAATTGCCTGTTTTGACATTTTTTTATTCACACCGGAAGTTTCAGTACTCATTTCTTTATTCGAAATATTCTGTCCGAAACACAAAACCGAAGCAAACAATAAAAATATATTTAAAAATGGCTTCATCTTACTTTTGAATTAATCGGATTAGCGAAATCTTATTTTCCTTGTCTTTTTCCAAAACCACTATTTTGAGTTGCTTCAGTGAAGGCGTAGGCACCACCAATTGTTGAGTAAATTCTTTTTTATCAAAATACTCGACGCCTAAATTATCCTTTAGCATTACCATAACTTCCAGATTATCAGATAAAATCATCTCCAATTGTGCTTTTCGGATTTCCCAATCTTTGATATCCGATTGCATAAAGGCTTTTAACATCATTCCGTAATCATCGGGTTTGAGTTCAATAATCTGTGGTTCGGAATTGGAACTTACCGTAATTTGCTTGCCTTCATAAAATGGGCTTTTCAATACCACTTTATCTTTTACACCAACTTCCAAAATACCGTTTTTTATCGGAATTGCCTTTTCCACCGAATCGTTTACTACAAAAGCTTTCACTTCATCGGTTGCAATTTTTTCTTTGGTAAAAGTGTCTTTCAATTCGATGGTTTTCTTTTCCGGAACAAATACATTTTTCAAAAACAGTGCTGCAAGTATGAGTATAAGACATATTCCTATAACATAAAATGCTCTACTATTTCCGGTTTTTGAAATTATAGCTTCTTCCGTTTCTTCTGAAATTGCAGTTCCCTTATACTGAAATTTGAATTCGTCCCAACCTGAAAGACCAACATACTGGCTTAAAATATCCAGCATGTCTTTTCGGGGTAACTTCTCATTCTGTTCCGGTTTCAGATGGGTGTAAATCCACTTTTCACTTACGGATTGTTTTGTATTCAGCTGAATGGAGTCAATCAAGTTGAAAATATCCTGGGAACTGAACGTTTTCCAACTTCCAGTAAAATACGGATGCTGCTTTCGGTACGTTTCCAAAACGCTTAGTTTCAACTGAAAAAACACGTCCAATTCGGTCATAAATAACTGCTGTAAAAGTAGTTGCTGCTAGCTTTTCTTTACTGTAAAAGCACTGTAAATGTACTGAAAAAACATTACAGTAAGTCGAAAGTCCTTTTACAGCAAACAATTCTTCATCTGAAAATACATTTGCCTCATCAACCTTAAAAATCAAACATCATGAAATCAAAATGGCTAACCATCGTATGCATTGCAACTTCTTTTTTAAATGCTAACGCACAACATTCCGGGAACGTGAATTCGGAAACCGCTAAAAAAGAAATGGGTAATTACAATTACAATAACCAGTATCAGAATCGGGAAGTGAACAGTATTCAGACAACGTATTCCAACGATTATGAAATGGTCATTAACATCAAAGGAATTTATAACGAAAAAGCAACGGCGCAGCGGGCGGTTTTCAGTGTTTTACAGATTGGAAAATCGGCGGAAGAAGTAACGAATCTCATCGACGACCGTATTAACAAAGTGGCAAAAGAACTTCAGGAGTTCAACAAAGATATCGAAGTGGTTTCCGATATCATCACATTCATCCCAACCTATGAATACGAAGCAGAAAAAAAGATTTTCAACCCGAAAACCTACAACGAAAAACCATCCGGATTTGAACTGAAGAAGAACCTCATCATCAAATACAAAAACACCAACGACCTGAACAAAATCATGAACATTTGCGCCAAACAGGAAATTTATGATATGGCAAAAGTGGATTATGTGACGAGTAATTTAGATCAGATTCGCGACGTGCTTCAGGCAAAAGCCTTGGAAGAATACAAACAAATGCTCACCAATTATTCCGTCATTATGAATACCGATTTGTTCAAAAAGGAAAAAACGCTAACCGAAGGCTACAACACCATTTATCCGATGGAAAGTTACAAATCGTATTCCGCTTACAGTCAGGCTTCCATTAATTTTGACCCAAAAAGTCAGGTGAATCAAGTGAAGAAAAACACGACGCAATTTTATGATGCAGCCTTGGCCAAATCGCACACTTTTGTGGTGAATCCGGAAATTACCGAACCGACGATTCAACTGTTTTACGATATGGTAATAAAAATCAAATTGAAGGAAGACCAATTACCGAAAAACACCATTATTCGCAACAACCGCTATTATATTATCACAGCGGCCGGCGATATCAAACCGTTAAACCTGTAAATAAAAATCCCGCTTCACAGCAATATGAAGCGGGATTTTTCAATTAAATCGAATTCAGGAAATATTGAAATTTTTCAAGATATTTTGCGATATGGAAGCCGTCCACTAACCCATGATTGGCTTCAATGGAAAACGGAAGAAACCGTTTCCCTTCACGGACAAACGCCTTTCCAAAAGTAATTTTCGGAACGGATTCGCTGTTATTGAAATTCGTCGGATGCAGAAGCCCGGTAAACGACAACCACGGCAAAGTTGAATGACGAATTAAATCGCTTTTGAAATCATCATTGTTCAATCGTAATCCGGTGGAATTTTGCACTTCCTGAATTTCCCGTTGCAGTTCCGCATTAAAAACTTCAAAATCGTCTGAAAAAGGAATAAAAGCAAACCCAAAAGTCCCGTCTTCCCTTCCTATTGTCGTTCCGGCGTGAATGACATCAAAAACCACCACCTGATTGTCTACAATTCGATATTTAAATTCTTCCGTTTGATTGATTGCCATCATCGATTTGTGCATGTACGTAGCGAAAAAAGATTGCTGCAACTCTTTCGCCTTCAGATATGCATGCGTACAATCCACTTCAGTTACGATACCGAAATAAGGACTGTCCATTTTCGTAAAAAATTCAAAATGCTCTTTTCGGTTCCAGGTTGATAGGTCTATAATTCTCATTTGAACCTTTTACAAGTAGTTATTTTAGAAGCGCCGCTAATTCTTTGGTCAGGTTTTTTCGGCTGTATTGTTGCAAACCAACGGGATACACTTTCAAATTCTTCTCCAGATATAAGTTGAAATAATTGAGAATCGTTTCTTTCACTTTGTCTTTTTCGTCGTACAGGGCAAACGTTCCGCTATTGGTTTGTTTTAAGATTTCGGAAAAGTCCGCGTCTTTTGGACCGATGGCTAAAATCGGACGTTCGGACACCATATATTCAAACAATTTTCCGGGAATGATGCTTTTCGTGTCTTCCGAATCAATTTCAATCAGCAACAAAACCTGCGATTTCCGCTGTTGTTCCACCGCTTCCTGATGTGAAACATAACCCAAATTGTTTACGAAAGTATTCAGTTTAAATTCTTTAATCGCATCCAAAACTTCCTGACTGGTAGCGCCTATCAATTTCAATTCGAAGTGCTTTCTGAATTCGGCATTTTCTTTGGTAAGTTCCCGCAAGGCTTTCCACAAAACACGCGGATTGCGTTCCGATAAAAACGACCCAATGTGTGCCAAGGTGAATTTTTCATCCATAGCCGGCCTTCCCACATTTTCCACGTCGTAACCATTCGTAATGACATGAATCGGTTTATTGGTAATGGCTTCAAATTCTTTTTTGGTGGTTGGACTGGTTACCAAAAGAAAATCAGCGGTAGTCATGACTTTCTTCTCCATATCCTTATGCTTTTTAGCCGATGCTTCCGTTAATTTCAAAGCTTTGTGATACCCGATAGTCGTCCACGGATCGCGGAAATCGGCTATCCATTTGACATTCAGCTTTTCCTTGAGCTGCAATCCTATTAAGTGCAGGCTGTGTGGCGGTCCGGTGGTAATTACCGTATCAATATTATTTTCCTGAATGTATTTTGACAGATACTTTACAGATGGTTTCACCCACAACACACGGGCATCGGGAATAAACAGATTACCGCGAACCCAAAGCATCATTTTCTGAATCAAGGATTGTTTTCTCTGGTTCGGAATAATTCCGGAACTGATTTTTTTGGTATTCTTTTTCGAAAAAACCGAAGCCCAGGCATACGGCTCAATGATTTTATTTTTAAGAATGGTTACGTTTTTCGGCACATCTGCAACCAACTTTTCATCCAATAACGGATAAGTCGGATTTTCGGGTATGTAAACTATGGGGTCGATGTCGAAATCCGGTAAATACTTCACGAATTTGAGCCAACGCTGTACGCCGGGTCCTCCCGCGGGTGGCCAATAATACGTTATGATGAGTACTTTTTTCATGTTATCCTTTCGAAACCATTAAACCGGCATAGGTGGCGGCTAATCCTAAAATCACACTTAAACCAATATATAGAAATGCCGTTCCAATCTGATTGGCTTGCAGTAGTTGTACATTCTCGTTTGAAAATGTGGAGAATGTTGTATAACCGCCACAAAAACCGGTTACCAAAAAGAATTTCAGATCCGGATTGGTGATGTGGTTTTTCTCCAGATAGCCTAAAAACAGACCGATAAGGAAACAGCCCAGAATGTTCGCGGTAAACGTGGCATACGGAAAATATAACTGTACATGTTTATTAACAAACTGAGCGGTCAGGTAACGAAAAACGCTGCCTAATCCTCCGCCTAATGCTATTAATAAAATGATTCTCATATTTTCTTGAAACGAAGATAAAACGGATGCACGCAACGCAGATTATCACTGATTTTATACTTCTTCTTTTTTTCTTTTAACTTCTGTAAAAATTCCGAAACCGATTAAAAGTATCATACCAAAGCAGCTTACTAAGGAAATCAGGCTTCCGGTTTTTACCACTTGCGGTTCGAATTTGAATTCTATGGTGTGTTTCCCGGCTGGGATTTGCAAACCTCTCAAGACATAATTTACATTGTAGATTTTCGTTTCTTTTCCATCAATGGTAGCTTTCCAGCCTTTTGGATAGTAAATCTCAGAAAACACACCAAAACCTTCTTTAGTGTTTGATGATGTATAAACCAAACGGTTTGGCTTGTATTCCGTTAATCTTATAGTTGCTGTGGAATCTTTAGAAATGTTTTCCGCTCCTTTAAAATCCTGTCCTCCTTCTGCCAATGTATTGAGAATTACAGTGTTTTTGGAATCCAGTTTGTCCAAAGCTTTCATCTCCTGATCGGCAGAACTTACAAATTGAACTTTATTCACAAACCAGGCATTTCCGTTCGCATTCGGATTGACCATCGGAACATCCTGACCTTTTTCGTCTTTTTGGATGATGTATTTTACATTCAGCATGTTCAACACTTCAATATTGTTTTTCGCAATCTGATAATCAAACAACTGTTGCATTTTTCGTGGTTTGGCGGCATGATACCCCCCAATCGATTTATGGAAATACGACGCACGCGCGCTCGACATGTTCCCGTCTACTTCAAAAACACGGTAATGGGTGGTGTCGCGTAAAATGTGCTCATCAGCCGGTGTGGCTTCGAACGGTAAATCCGCTTGACGGGCCGAAACGAAACTGTCATTGTTTACGTAATTTTTGTCTACAAAGAATAAATCGCCTACCATTAAAACACCCACTATGATAATTGCAGTTAGCTCAGATAGTTTGTTTTTAAGGAATAGCCAAAGTGTTCCTGCTGCCAGTAAAATAAGTATTCCGGAACGCATCAAATCGGACGAATACATTTCTTTGCGCTGTTCCACTAAAGCATCGATAAACGGTGGACCCATTTCGCCGTACATCTGCAAATACATGCTGTCGCTGCCGCCGGTAAATCGGAACATGCCTTTGAAAAGGAACAAGACAACAATTACGCCTACCGTTACTGCAGCTGTTTTCCATAAAGCGGTAAAACGCTCTTTTTCCTCAGCTTTGAAGAATGCCTGTAAACCTAAAATCGCCATAACCGGCATACACAGTTCCAAAAGCACCTGAATGGAAGATACTGCCCGGAATTTGTTGTACATCGGCACGAAATCGATGAAGAAATCCGTCAATAACGGAAAGTGTTTCCCCCAAGACAACAACAACGATAAAATGGCACCGCCTAAAAACGCGTATTTGATTTTGCGCTTGTCTACAAACATCGACAAGACAAATAAGAAGAAAACGATGGCGCCGATATAAGCCGGTGCTGCCACAATAGGCTGATCACCCCAATACGTTGGTACCGAAGAGGCAAAATCCTTGGCTTCTGCCGGTGAAGCTCCTTGTGACAATACGAAATCATACATCGGTGAACCTTCTCCTGTATTCTCATGATTGGAACCCCCAAACAAACGCGGGGCAATAAGGTTTAAACTTTCGGCAATTCCATAGCTGTATTCGGTGATGTATTCGTAGGACATGGCATTGCTGCTGTCTGCTTTTTTCCCGTCGGGTGCGAAACTCAATTCACTGTCGCTTCGGGTGGAATATTTGGCGTATTCGGAAGTCGCCATTAAGTTAGTAGCATTCGCACCAACAGCAAGTATCGCGGCCAGTGCAAAAATTCCGGCGGTCTTCCAAAGCCCTTTGAAATCTTTTTCTTTTACATACTGGATTGTATAATACAACGCAATCACCAAAAGTAAAAACAGTAAATAATACGTCATCTGAAAGTGATTCGCGTTGATTTCCAGTGCGGCTGCTATCATCGTGAGCAAACCACCAATAACATAGCGCTTCTGATACACCAGAATAACGCCGGCAACTACCATCGGCATATAGGCAATGGCGTGCGCTTTAGCATTGTGCCCCACCCCGAGAATGATAATCATATAAGTAGAAAAACCAAACGCGAGCGCTCCGAAAAACGACTTCATCGTATCTACCCGGAGGGATTTCAGCAAAATGAAAAAACCTAAAAAGTACAAAAACAAATAATCGGCAGGACGCGGTAGAAATCGGAATACACTGTCTAATTTTTTGATGTAATTGTGCGGATAATTGGCGCCTAACTGATACGTTGGCATGCCTCCGAAAGCACTGTTCGTCCAATACGGCTCTTCTCCCGTGGTTTTTCTGAAATCCGCCTGCTCTTTTGCCATTCCGATGTATTGAGCAATGTCGCTTTGAAAGACTTTTTTACCCTGCATGACCGGATAAAAATAAAGAAGGGAAATGATTGCAAAACCTGCTATAACCAGCAAATAAGGGTAGATTTTGTTTAGGTTTTTCATATAATATGAATGTAAATTGCTTCGATTAGCTTAAAAATCAGGCTAAAATAACAATAAAAACCCTTTTAAAAAAAGAAAACGAACAACTGGGGGTTATTCGTTTTTACTTGTGCTTATTCAATTTCTTCAAAATCAATATACTCGCCTACTTTTTTCTTCTCCCGGGGCATCTCATTCTTAGAAGACTGCGGTTGACTTTGTTGCGAATATTGCTGCTGATAATTTTGCTGATAGTTTTGTTGTTGCTGTTTAAAATTCTGCTCGGCTTTTTTTACTACCTGCTGAAACAAATACGGTGCAAGCAGACGCATCAGGAATTTCAAAACGTAGTAAATAAAAACAATCCAGAGTAAGGTTCTTAACAGTCCGGTAAATGAGGCCGTATCCATAATCGAAATAAAATTTTTCAAATTTAAGCAAAGCTAACTTTAAAAATCGGTTTCGTTTCTTAAAATAATAATAAAAATGCTATTTTTGGAAAGCTTAATAAAAACGGAAACTCACAAACCATGCGAAACATAAAAACAAAACTTCTCGGCTTTTTGCTTTTAACGTCGGGAATCACTTTTGCTCAATATACAGAGGAAATTAACTCGAACCGTCCGGGAAAATCTTTTGGAGCGTATTCGATCGGAAAAACAGTAATTCAGGCGGAAACCGGCGTGTTTTATCTGAAAGAAGACCACGATTTACTGGAAACAGAATCCAAAGGTTTCGGATTGGATTTAGCCGTTCGTTACGGTGCTTTTCTGGAGCAACTGGAATTTATTGCCGAAATGCAATATGAAACCGACAAATTCAGCACGCCTTTCGGAAACGAAAACCGCAACGGCTTCCGACAATTATTAGTAGGAGCCAAATATCTGGTTTACGACCCGTGGAAAAACTACAAGGAAAAAGTGAACGTATACAGCTGGAAAGCCAATAAAAAATTCAAATGGAGAAAATTGTTGCCGGCTGTTGGTGTGTATGCCGGAGCGAATTTCAATGTTGGAGACAATCCGTATACCTTTCCGAATGACCCGAGTTTCAGCCCGAAAGTAATGGCCATTTTGCAAAACCATTTCGGTAACAAAACCGTATTGACCACCAACATCATCTACGATAAATTCACAACCGACTATCCTTCACTGGGCTACATCTTAACGTTAAGCCGTGCCGTTGGGGAAAGATGGTCTGTTTTTCTGGAAAACCAAGGTTACAAAAGCGACTGGTATGCCGACAGTGTAATCCGCGGCGGTGGTGCTTTCCTGTTGAAGAAAAACATGCAGGTTGACGTTTCTTTGGGAACCAACTTTAAAGACACGCCGTCCATCCTGAGCGGTGCCGTAGGTTTTGCGTGGCGATTTGACAAAAACTACAAGCCTATCGAAATTAAAGAAGGGAAAGAAGTGAAAGGCGATTCGAAAGGAAAAGCCATGGAGAAAAAGAAAAACCGTACCGACGAAGTAAAATAACATGATTACAATAAAAGAGGTTACCTCAAAAAAAGCGTTGAAGGAGTTCGTTTTGTTCTCCTTCGACCTTTTTAAGAACAATCCGTACTGGATTCCGCCGATTATTGCCGACGAGCTGGAATCGTTTGATAAAGACAAAAACCCGGCGTTTAAAACAGCCAGCGTTAAATTTTTTCTGGCCTACAAAAACGGAAAAATTGCCGGAAAAGTGGCGGCCATCATTAATTGGGACGAAGTAAACCTGCTGAAGAAAAAGAAAACCCGATTTGGCTGGTTTGATGTTGTTGACGACCTTGAAGTAACTAAAGCGCTATTGGATAAAGTGGCCGAATTCGGTAAAGAAAACGGCATGGACCATATCGAAGGCCCAATGGGTTTCTCCAATTTAGATAAAGTGGGCGTTTTAACGGAAGGTTTTGACCAACTGGGTACGATGATTTCCTGGTACAGCCCGCCGTATTACAAAGAACACTTTGAAAAACTGGGCATGGTAAAAGAAAAGGAATATTTCGAGAGTTACTTTTCCATGGAAGCAGTAAATCCGGAACCTTTTCAGCGCGCCAGCAAAATGATTAAAGAGCGTTACGGTTTAAAAGTGCTGAACTTTAAAACATCCGCAGCAGTCATGCCGTATGTGGATCAGATGTTTGATCTGTTTAACGAATCTTATGCTTCACTACAGTCGTTTGTGGCCATTAATGAAGAAACCAAGGAATATTTCAAGAAGAAATACATCAGTTTCATCAATCCGGAGTACATCAAATTTATTATTGATAAAAACGACAAGATGATTGGTTTTACCGTGGTGATGCCGTCGTTTGAAAGAGCACTGCAGAAGGCCAAAGGTAAATTATTCCCATTCGGATTTATTCATCTGCTGCAGGCGAAAAAAAATTCAAAAGAAGTGGTTTTTTACCTGATTGGGGTTAGCCCTGAATACCAGAACAAAGGCATTACGGCCGTTATTTTCGATGAATATTACAAAGTTTTCAAAGAAAAAGGCATCAAACGCTTCATCCGCACTCCGGAATTGGAGGAGAATCATGCGATGCATAATTTGTGGAAGAATTTTGATCCGACCGTTCACAAATGGAGACGAACGTATCGAAAAGATATATAAACAAAAAACCGAAGATTGCTCTTCGGTTTTTTTTATGATTTGAATTGTTGAAATTACTCAGCAGAAACGTCTACCGTAGTTTTTTCAGCGATTGCTTTATACGTTCCGTTGGTTAATTTCTCACGGATGGCTTCAAAAGCAGCTAAAGTTTCGTCGATATCTTTTTGCGTGTGCGACGCCGTTGGAATCATACGCAACAAGATGATACCTTTCGGAATTACCGGATATACCACAATGGATAAAAAGATTCCGTAGTTTTCACGCAAATCGTTTACCATTACCATCGCTTCCGGAATAGAACCTTCCAGATAAACCGGTGTGATACAGGTATTAGTATCGCCAATGTTAAACCCTCTTTCTTTTAATCCGTTTTGTAAAGCGTTTACGTTTACCCATAATTTGTCTTTGATTTCAGACGAATTGCGCAACAACTCCAAACGCTTCAGTGAACCGATAGTCTGAATCATCGGCAACGCTTTAGCGAACATTTGCGAACGTAAGTTGTATTTCAGATAATCGATTACATCTTTATCTGCCGCTACGAAAGCCCCGATATTAGCCATGGATTTTGCAAATGTTGAGAAATATACGTCAATTCCGTCCTGACAACCTTGCTCCTCACCTGCTCCGGCTCCTGTTTTCCCAAGGGTTCCGAAACCGTGCGCATCGTCTACCAGCAAGCGGAAATTGTATTTTTTCTTCATTTCCACAATTTCTTTCAGTTTCCCCTGCTGACCGCGCATTCCGAAAACCCCTTCGGTAATGAAAAGGATACCACCTCCAGTTTCCTGTGCCATTTTAGTGGCACGCTGCAGGTTTTTCTCCATACTTTCCAGGTCGTTGTGTTTGTAGGTGAAACGTTTTCCCATGTGCAGACGAACGCCGTCGATGATACACGCGTGAGAATCCACATCGTATACGATAATGTCGTTTTTAGACACCAAAGCATCAATGATAGACACCATTCCCTGATACCCGAAATTCAGCAAATAAGCCGCTTCTTTCTGCACAAAAGCCGCTAATTCGTTTTCCAGTTGTTCGTGGTATTTGGTGTGACCCGACATCATACGGGCGCCCATCGGATAAGCGGCTCCGAATTGTGCTGCCGCCTCGGTATCCGCTTTGCGAACTTCCGGATGATTCGCTAATCCTAAATAATCGTTCAAACTCCAGTTTAAAATGTCTTTTCCGTGGAATTTCATTCTTGGTCCTAATTCGCCTTCCAATTTCGGAAACACATAGTAACCTTCTGCCTGTGAAGCCCATTTTCCTAACGGGCCTTTATTGTTTTGTATTCTTTCAAATAAATCTTTTACCATAATGCAAGAATGTATAAGTCTGATTTTTAATCGCTCCAAAAGTAACTATTTCTGATTTTCTATCATAAATAAATTGCATTTTTTAAATCTAAATTTACAAACCGTTTCAGGACAGCTAAAACGCTAAAATATTCTTCTCCGGATTTACGACTGCTTCCTCCAAAACCTTTTTAAACAAAAGCAAAGCGTCACAACACACTTTTTAAAACCGTAAAATTATTTTAACATCATTTTATATGCATTAAGTTTCCTTAACAGAAAACTTTAATTACTTTTGCCGTACTTATGAAGAGACTGTTTCATCACATCCTGCTTCTTTTTACCGTCTTATGGTTTAACAACCTGTTTGCTGTTAATTCCGATAAGGCGCACGCTCATTTTTTATCCTCTGAAAAGAATTCCGAAGTGTATGCTTCTTCAGATGCTGAGTTTAAATCGGATGCTGATGTTAAGCAGTACTTATTTATTCCAAAGGCTTTTAAAGACAAAATTGAGCTTTCCGAAAGTGAAATTGAAACGGAAAATTTTCAGTTCAATCACCTCAGCGGCACTTTCAGTTTCTTTGAAACCTACTTTTTTACAGCTACCAACGGCAATATCAGCCAACTGTTTCACAACGGTTTAGCACCCTGCCAACATTTCTTATACCTCGCAACGATTAAGTCGTTCTGCATTATTTTCTGCGTCTACAGGATTTGATCCCGCTTCTTTCCCGGAATTGCTCCCTTAAAGCCTTTATGGCTTAAACTGACTTTTTTAGTTCTCTAAAACAAGCCGGAGCACCTTTACCATTTCAAAATTTACAATCATAACCATTTTTATTATTATGGCTAAAAGACTTTTATTGCTTCTTAGCTTGTGTGGTCTGCTATGGAACACCAGCTGCAATACTGAAAAAGAAAAGAAAGAAGAAAATCACAACTTTTTGGTTACCAACCCTATACAAAAAGACACTTTAATCACAAAATCTTATGTGTGCCAGATTCACGCCATCAATCATATCGAATTACGGGCTCAGGAACGCGGATATTTACAGAAGATTTATGTAGACGAAGGCCAATTCGTAAAAAAAGGCCAATTGTTGTTCCAAATCATGCCGAACCTCTATCAGGCGGATGTGCAGAAAATGCAGGCCGAGGTCAACTTTGTGCAAATCGAATATCAGAACACCAAAAGATTAGCCGAGAAAAACGTCGTTTCTCCTAACGAACTTGCCATGGCAAAAGCCAAGTTAGACAAAGCCATAGCGGAACTGGGTGTGGCAAAAGTGCATTTACAGTTTACCGAAATCCGCGCGCCGTTTGACGGGATTATCGACAAATTCCATGTGCGTTTGGGAAGTTTGCTGGAAGAAGGCGATTTGTTGACTAATTTGTCTGATAACAGCAAAATGTGGGTGTACTACAACGTTCCGGAAGCGGAATATCTGGATTACAAATCGAAAACGAAAGATAACGGCAAAACCACCGTGGATTTGCTGATGGCAAATAACGAGTTCTTCCCTCAAAAAGGCGTTGTAGAAACCATTGAAGCCGATTTTAACAACGAAACTGGTAACATTTCTTTCCGTGCGACCTTCCCGAATCCGAAAGGGCTGCTGCGCCATGGCGAAACCGGAAGTGTTCAAACCACGATTCCGCTGAAAAATGTGATGCTGATTCCTCAAAAAGCCACTTTCGAAGTACTGGAGAAAAAATATGTATATGTGGTAGACCAAAACAATGTAGTACATTCCAAAGCCATTTCCATAGTGGCCGAATTGCCGCACATCTTCGCCGTAAAAGGCTTATCGGAAGGCGATAAAATTCTGCTGGAAGGATTAGGCCTGGTGAAAGAAAACGAAAAAATCGAGTATAAAGCAGTCGCTCCGAACACCGTGTTGTCGCATTTAGACTTGTATGCTGAATAATTATAAATCTTAAAAAAAGAGAAAAATGTTTAGCAAATTCATACACAGACCGGTATTCGCGATTGTGATTTCCATCGTGATACTTTTTGTGGGATCGCTGGCCATCAAACAGTTGCCCATCTCACAGTTTCCGCAAATTGCGCCAACCACCGTTAACATCTTTATTGCCTATCCCGGTGCGAGTGCCGATGTATTGGTAAAATCGACACTTATCAGTTTGGAAAATGCCATAAACGGTGTGGAAGGCATGCGTTATATTGCCACCGACGCCACCAGTGCCGGAGAGGCCACCTTAAGAATCATTTTTGAACCCGGAACCGACCCCAACGAAGCCGTAGTCCGGGTAAAAACCAGGGTCGATCAGGTGATGCCGCTCTTGCCGGAACTGGTACAACGGGAAGGGGTTGTCATTACTCCGATTCAGCCTTCCATGCTAATGTACGTGAACCTTTACTCGAAAGACAAAGGCATGGACGAAAAATTCCTGTACAATTATGCCAGCGTAAAAATGATTCCCGAAATCAACCGACTGAAAGGTGTGGCGCGTTCCCAGATTTTGGGAAGCCGAACCTATGCGATGCGGGTCTGGTTAAATCCGGAGCGGATGCGTTCGTATAATATTTCGGTGGATGAAGTGATGGACGCTTTAGGCGAACAAAGTATCATCGGACGTCCGGGCCGGATCGGACAGAGTTCGGGTATTGCTGCCCAGTCACTGGAATATGTACTGACCTATAAAGGCCGTTTCAGCGAGCCTAAAGAATACGAAAACGTAATTATCCGTGCGAATTCAGATGGCGAAAAAATCCGTTTGAAAGACATCGGAAAAGTGGAATTGGGAAGTGAATTCTTCGACATCTATTCCAATTTGGACGGAAGCCCGTCTGCGGCCATCGTCTTAAAACAAAACTACGGCAGTAACGCCAGCGAGGTTATTGAAGAAATCAAAGCCAAACTGGAGGAAATGAAAGAAACCTTTCCTCCTGGCATGGATTACAAAATCAGTTACGACGTTTCGCAGTTCCTTGATGCGTCTATTGAACAGGTTGTTGACACCTTACGCGATGCGTTCATTCTGGTAGCTTTTGTAGTGTTTATCTTCTTAGGCGACTGGCGTTCGACTTTAATTCCGATTATTGCCGTACCGGTATCGTTAATCGGGGCGTTCTTTGTGATTCAGTTCTTCGGGCTTTCCATCAACTTAGTTACCTTATTTGCGCTTGTACTGGCGATTGGTATCGTGGTGGATGACGCGATTGTCGTCGTCGAGGCCGTCCATGCCAAGTTTGAGGAAGACCCGCATATCACACCGTATCAGGCCGTTAAAAAAGTATTGGGCGAAATCAGCGGGGCAATTATTGCGATTACTGCGGTAATGGTTTCCGTATTCCTGCCGATTTCCTTCATGTCGGGTCCTGTAGGAACGTTCTACCGTCAGTTCTCGATTACCATGGCGAGTTCGATTGTGATTTCGGCTTTGGTTGCCCTTACCCTAACCCCGGTATTGTGTGCCATCATGCTGAAAAACCATCACGGGCACGAAAAGAAAAGCAATGCCTTTACCCGCGCCCTTGACAAGTTCAATAGTATTTTTGACCGACTGACCGGTAAATATGTTTCGCTGTTACGAAAGATTGCCAGCCGAAGATGGGTTACGTTTGGAATCTTAGCTGCTTTCTGTGCGGGCATTATCTTTGAAAATCAAATTCTGCCGTCCGGATTTATTCCGAATGAAGATCAGGGAACCATTTATGCCATTATTCAGACGCCTCCGGGCTCGACTTTGGAACGCACCAATCAGATTTCGCAAAAACTGCAGAAAATATGTAAAAGTGTTGACGGAATAGAATCGGTGTCTTCATTGGCTGGTTATGAGATTATGACGGAAGGACGCGGTTCGAATGCCGGCACCTGTCTAATCAACCTAAAACCTTGGTCGGAACGGGAACATACCGTGAAGGAAATCATGGAAGAACTGGAAGAAAAATCGAAAGGATTGGGCGCCGTGGTGGAATACTTTGAGCCACCAGCCATTCCGGGATTCGGTTCTTCGGGCGGTTTCTCGATGCGTTTGCTGGACAAGAATACCACAACCGATTACCACGAATTCGACAAAGTCAACAAAAAATTCATGGCCGATTTGGGCAAACGCAAAGAACTGACCGGTTTGTTTACCTTCTTCGCGGCCAATTATCCGCAATACGAGCTGGAAATCAACAACGATTTGGCGATGCAGAAAGGCGTTTCCATCGGTAAAGCCATGGAAAACCTCAACATCATGATTGGTAGTACCTACGAACAGGGGTTCATCAAATTTGGCCGTTTCTTTAAAGTGTATGTTCAATCCGATCCTAAATTCCGACGATTGCCTTCGGACATTTTGAACATGTTTGTGAAAAACGAAAATGGGGAAATGGTACCGTATTCCGCGTTTATGACCCTGAAAAAATCACAGGGACCGAATGAGATTACGCGCTACAACATGTATAATTCCGCGGCGATTCAGGGACTTCCGGCAAAAGGGTACACCACTGCCGAAGCCATTCAGGCCATTCGTGAAGTAGCCGAAGTTTCGTTGCCAAAAGGCTATGACATCGCCTGGGAAGGTCTGTCTTATGACGAATCCAACCGGGGTAACGAATCCATTTACATTTTCGGCATCGTACTGATTTTCGTGTATTTGGTTTTAGCGGCGCAATACGAAAGTTTCATCATTCCGTTGTCGGTTATTTTCTCGTTGCCGGCGGGTATTTTCGGATCGTTTATGCTGCTGCAGTTAATGGGGCTTGAAAACAATATTTACGCGCAGATCGGGCTCATCATGCTCGTCGGACTGCTCGGGAAGAATGCCGTGCTGATTGTGGAATTTGCCATACAGAAGCACAACGAAGGCATGACCATACTCGAAGCAGCCATCGAAGGGGCAAAAGTGCGTTTCCGTCCGATTCTGATGACTTCCTTTGCTTTTATTGCCGGACTAATTCCGTTGATTATTGCCACAGGAGCCGGTGCCATCGGAAATAAAACCATTGGAGCGGCTGCTTTAGGCGGAATGTTGTTGGGAACTGTTTTCGGCGTAATTGTCGTTCCGGGACTGTATTACATTTTCGGATCGTTGGCCGACGGCCGTAAACTGATTAAAGGCGAAGACGAAAGCTCCTTATCCGATGAATTCGTGCATATGATTGATGCGTTTAAACCACAACAAGAAACTGAAGAAAACCATGAAAACAACTAAGAACTGGAAATATAGTTGCATAGCCGGCACGCTCATTCTGCTGAGTGTAGCAGGCTGTAAAACACCCGGCCTAGCCGAAAAGAATGCCAACACCAAAGTTCCTGAGCAGTATACCGCTGTTCAGGACACGGTGAATTCGGGAAAAATGTCCTGGAAAACCTATTTTAAGGATGCCAACCTGCAAGCATTGATTGACGAAGCGTTGAAAAACAATCAGGAGCTGAACATTACGATGCAGGAGATTGAGATTTCAAAAAACGAAATCAAAGCCCGAAAAGGAGAATACCTCCCGTTTGTAAATGCCAAAGCCGGAGCCGCCGTGGATAAAAAAGCGCGGTACACTAACATCGGGGCTATGGAAGCCACTACTGAAATCAGCCCCGGGGAAGAAATGCCGGAACCGCTAAACGATTTCAATTTAGGGCTTTACGCGAACTGGGAACTGGACATCTGGAAAAAACTCCGCAACGCCAAGAAATCGGCGGTGAGTCGTTATCTTTCTTCGGTGGAAGGGAAAAATTTCATGGTAACCAATCTGGTTTCGGAAATTGCGAATTCGTATTATGAATTGCTGGCGTTAGACAATCAGCTGGAAATTGTAAATCAGAACATTGCCATTCAAAGTAATGCTTTGGAAATCGTAAAATGGCAGAAAGATGCCGCACGTACGACCGAATTGGCCGTTAAGAAATTTGAAGCCGAAGTGTTTAAAACCAAGAGCCTGCAATTTGACATTCAACAGCAAATTGTGGAAACGGAGAACCGGATTAATTTCTTAGTCGGCAGATTCCCGCAGCCTGTGGAACGCAACAGCGGTACTTTTACTGAAAGCCTGCCCAATGTGGTACACACTGGTTTACCGTCGGATTTGCTGGCCAACCGTCCGGACATCAAACAGGCGGAATACGAATTGGCCGCTACGAAACTGGACGTGAAATCGGCGAAAGCACGTTTCTACCCTTCTGTAGGGATTTCTGCCGGTATCGGGTATCAGGCCTTTAATCCGGAATATCTTTTCAAACCGAAATCGTTATTGTACTCGTTAGCCGGTGATTTAATGGCACCTTTAATCAACCGAAATGCGATTAAAGCAAGCTACAATACGGCCAACGCAAAACAGATTCAGGCGGCTTACAATTACGAGCAGACCATTCTGAAAGCCTATATTGAAGTGAGCAATCAGGTGTCTAAAATCAGTAATCTGGAAAAGAGTTATGCTTTGAGAAGCCAACAGGTGGAAGCGCTGAACAACTCGGTTAACATATCCAACGATTTGTTCCGTTCTGCCCGTGCCGATTATATGGAAGTTTTGTTAACCCAACGCGATGCTCTGGAATCCAAATTCGATTTGGTGGAAACCAAAATGCAGCAGCTAAACGCCATGGTTAACATTTACCGAGCTTTAGGAGGCGGCTGGCAATAATGCAGTTAGTTATTATGGATTGATGAAAAGCCATTGTACTTCGGTACAGTGGCTTTTTCTTTACCCGCTTTCGTCTGTTTTTTATTCCCATAAAAATATCAGAGAAAAAACGACTTAAATCCGATAATTAGCATTACATTTGTACCCGAACGCACAGCAATGTGGTTACACGTTCACTTTAAAAGTCGGGGGCTCCACCCCGGCTTTTTTCATTTTCAACTGTTTTTTTACTTCATATTGCCTGTTTATCCTTCGGAAGGCACTGATTTTAACAGTTGCGTGGCATACAAATCGTTTCTTTTGTCTAAGAGGTTTTTTACGCTGCCGTGGAAATGCAGACTTTCCAGTAAACTCAAATCGACATCGGAAATCAGAATCATTTCGGTATTGGCGGTCGCTTCACTTTTGATGCCGTTAAACGGAAAGGCAAAGTCACAAGGCGTAAACACCACGGCCTGCGAATAGTGCAAATCCATCGCTTCCACCTGAGGCAAATTCCCGACGCTTCCCGTAATGGCCACAAAACACTCGTTTTCAATCGCCCGGGCTGCGGCGCAATGGCGTACTCGCATGTAGGCATTGTGGGTATCGGTTAAATACGGGACAAACAGTATCTGCATTCTTTCTTCGGAAAGCAAACGGGCAAGTTCGGGAAATTCTACGTCGTAGCAGATTAGGATGCCAATTTTTCCGGCGTCGGTATCGTAGGTTCTGAGCATGTCGCCGCCTTTAAGCCCCCAGTATTTTTGCTCGTCGGGTGTGATGTGGATTTTTTCGTAGCGTTCGGTTTTCCCGTTGCGGTGGCAGAGAAATCCAACGTTTTTAAGCCGGTTGTCTTCCATAAAAGGCATGCTTCCGGTAATGATGTTGACGTTGTATTTGATGGCCCATTCGCTGAACTTGTCTTTGATTTGTTCGGTATAGTCGGCTAACTGTCGCATGGCATCGGCTTCGTCTTTGCTTTCCAGCAGTGCCATCATCGGGGCGTTGAAAAATTCCGGAAAGACCGCAAAATCCGATTTGTAAGCCGATACGGAATCGATAAAATATTCGGCCTGGGTAAACAACTGTTCCAGCGATGTATAATAGCGCATTTCCCATTGGATAAGACCAAGACGGACGTTTCGGGTTACTCTTTTGGTTTCTGTTTCGCTGTCTTCGTAATAGACGTTATCCCATTGCAGCAAGGTGGCATATTCGCGGCTTTGCAAATCTTCGGGAAGGTAATTGGTAAGCACTTTTTTAACGTGAAAATCGTTACTGAGCTGAAAAGATAAAACAGGATCATAAATTTCCTTGCGTTTTACTTTGGCAATATACTCTTTGGGCTTCATTTCCGATTCGTACTGGTAATAGTTCGGGATGCGCCCGCCGAAAACCACCGCTTTGAGGTTGAGTTTCTCACAGAGTTCTTTCCGGACGTCGTAGAGCCTGCGGCCTAAGCGTCTTCCGCGGTAATCGGGATGGATGAACACTTCGATTCCGTACAGTACATCGCCTTGGGGGTTGTGGGTGGAAAAGGTATAATTTCCGGTAATTTCTTTGTAGGTATGGTTGTCGCCAAAATCGTCGTAGTTTACAATGATGGACAACGCACAGCCTACGATTTTATCGTTATAACAAATGACCAGCTGGCCTTCGGGGAATTTCTTGATGAGCCGGTCTATGGCCATAAACGTCCAGAGGTTGCCTACCCAGTTTTTGTAGGCGGCTTCCATGGTTTCAATCAGTTGTCTGTAATCGTCCAGCTTTAGTTCCCGTATTTCAACAATATCATCCATAGGTATCTTTTTTTCGGATTAAAAAAACGCTGTAAACCGGTATGCACAACCTTACCACAATATGAGGTGAACCTGGTGTCTAGCAAGGCGAAGAATAACAAATTTAAGAAATACCCGTTGTTTTATGAAGAAATTCTTAATTTTTTAAGAGTTTTTTGAATTGGCCACGAATTACACCAATTACACGAATTTACACGAACCGGTGTGTGGTTTCTTGGCTTTAGCACCGTTGTAACAACATTTTTGCTTTGATTTTTTGTTGCAATATGAATTTTAGCTGTAGGTTTTGAAAATGAACCGTAAATCCTGTTCTTTTGTTTTTAGTTTTGCTTAAAGCCCGGGAGGCTTTGCTGCGTGATGTTAATGTTCCTTACAGATAATTTTCCACTAACTGTTTTTTTAAACCTGTATACTCACAAAATTCATCGATACTGACCAAACTGGATTGGGGTTTATTTTGTTCTTCCTTAATCCTTTGCAATAGCCTTGCTGACTGACGGTAGCTTTTTCCGGTTATGGTTTGTACATCTTTCGGGTAAATACAAATTCTTTTGGGTGTTGTTTTCATACTTTATCCATGCTTTGTCTATGCTATTTAAAAGCTGCTGTTTTTTTGAGCCACTAAAATATTTAATAAATGTATCGGTTTGAAGTGGTCGTTTACGTCTAAAAATGTCTTTTGTGTTCCTTTCTGTCATTTGGAATGGCAGCGGGTAAAAACGCTTGATATAATTTAAAAATTTGCCTCCGGATCAATCCGGAAATGTTGCAACAGAATTACGATTGATAAGCAAATTATTTTATTAATTTAAAAGACAAACATTATGGCCAGACAGAAAGGCATATTTAAAATTAAAGGTACCATTGGGGATGTTACTTTTTACAAATCGGGAGATGGGTATTTAGTTCGTGAAAAAGGCGGTATTGATGCCAACCGCATTGCGAGTGATCCGGCATTTCAGCGTACCAGAGAGAACGGTTCGGAATTTGGACGCGCCGGAAAAGCCGGTAAAATGCTGCGAACCGCATTTCGCCCATTATTACTGAACTCGGCGGACCACAGAATGGTGAGCCGTTTAACCCGATAGCGCGGATTTGCAATCCGTGCCCACAATCTAAATCAAATCTAACAGAGTAACTTCTAAATCATTTTCTAAACGAGCATAATTTCTTGCGGAACTAAAATAATAATCTTCCGCGAAACCAACTATTTTATCTTTGACGGGATTTTGATGAATGTAATTTACTTTTTGCTTTATAAACGAGTTACTATAAACATGTTCCGCATGATAACCATCTTGCCAAATTTTATATTGTTGCTTCCTTTTTAAATGTTCACAAGCGTTTTGAAAATAATGCAACATCCATTCTCTTCTGCTTTCAGGTTCTTCGATTATCGTTTGAATGATTTTCTTTGAAGTGAATTTCTTAAAATCACGCATCACATCAGACAAAACAAACCCACTTGTTGCCTTGCATAATAAATGAACGTGACTTGTCATGATACAATAGGCATATATTTCCAATCCTTTGTTTTGTTGACAATGCTGTAATGCATGGATGAGCACATATTTTTGATTAAGACGTGTAAATATATCTATCCAACCTACTGTTGTAATGGTAATAAAATAGGCTTCTTCTGTTGTTGTGGCTTTATATTTCGTTGACATGGCTTTTTATATAAAATAACAAAGCTACAACTTTTTGTCGTTGTAGCTTTTAGTCGCGTCTCTTTGTGGGCACGGATTGCAAATCCGCGCTATCGGGTTGCACTAACCCAAGTTAATCCTTTGAGTTTAAAATATCCAATTTCAACTAAGAAAGGCGCCAGTGGTTCTGCCATCATGCTTAAAGATTCTATTTCAATTGTAGGTATTCACACACGTGAAACTGATGAAACTCTTAATCAGGGGGTCAGAATTACTGAAGATGTGAAAAATGAAATTTATAGCTGGATGCATTAGTAAAAGAATTCTAACTTAGATATATTAAAACCTTGTTTCTAAAGAGAAAACAAGGTTTTTTTTATTTAACTTAAATTTATATTGAATGCAAGGAGCTTAAAAACATCTATCTGTTAACCTTATAATTTTCTCCCTTTTGGATAAGTTGTTGTCCCGAATTGAAATGCCTTTACTGTTTGTATTTCAGAATTTTACATCATTAAACCAATCGAGTTAATGTTATGAAACTGAATGCAACTTTTAGGACTGTTTTACTTGAAAGTATTTGTTTGCTGTATGTTATTTTGTTTGTGTATGCGGCTGTAAGTAAATTACTTGAATTTGACAATTTTCAGGCGCAGCTTGGGCAATCTCCTCTTTTAAGTGCTTTTACCGGATTTGTGTCTTATAGTGTATTAGGACTTGAACTTATTGTTGCCTTATTGGTCTGCTTTCCTAAAACCCGGTATATCGGTTTGTTATCCGCTTTAAGCTTAATGGTGCTTTTTACTGCTTACATTGTAATTATTTTGAACTATTCCTACTTTGTGCCTTGTTCCTGCGGTGGTATTTTGGAATCGTTGGGATGGAAGGAACATCTTGTTTTTAATGTCGGATTTGTGATTTTGGCTTTGATGGGTTTGCTCCTTGCTACAACCAATGTACGCAGAACAATCTTTCAGCTGATTATTGTTTTTCCTACATGCATTGTTTTTATGGTTGGGCTTTATATCGCTTCGGAGCGTGCCATGCATCGGGAAAATCCTTTTATCCGCAGGTTTGTTGAGGGTTCGGCTTTTAAGACTGATGAAGTGCAATTGATTAATAACTCTCATTATCTGGCAGGCTCTGATAACGGAACTGTTTTTTTAGCCGATCATTTAGCTCCGATGTACATTACCGCTTTTGATACGCTTTTAAAAACCAAGAAGCAATTTAAAATTGAACTGGAACGTGACGATTTCCCTTTTCAGACTGTGCAAATGAAAGTGCTTCCTCCTTTCTTTTATTTGACGGATGGCACGGTTCCGGTTATCTATCGCGGGTTACTGGATGACTGGAAAGGGAAAATTCTGATGGAACCCAATGGATATTATTTTTCGAAAGCGGAAATTACTGCACCGAACACCATAGTATTTAGGGCTCAAAACAGTAATAACGGCGAGAATGTATTAGGAACGTTTCAATTTGGAGATTCTCTGCATGTTTCCTACGCTCCTAATCTATTACAAAAACAGGTTGACGGTTTCTTTGATACGGACGGTACCATGGCTTTTGACCCTATGATGAAAAAGTTTGCCTACACTTACTATTACCGAAATCAATTTATGGTATCTGACCCGAATTTAAAACTTGATTATCGTGGCAAAACCATAGATACTATCAGTCATGTAAATTTTAAAACTGCCTACATTAAAGCAACCAAAGAACGAAAAATGGCTTCGCCACCACTAACGGTAAACCAACTGACTGCCTTTTCAAACGGTTTGTTGTTTGTGAATTCTAAAATCGTTGGCCGCTATGAGCCCAAAGAAATGTGGCAGGAAGCTTCTGTTGTTGACATTTATGATACGCACAACTATTCTTATTTATCGAGTATTTACATATATCATGTGGAAAAGGCAAGACTACAATCGATGTATGTTGTTGGGGATAACCTATATGCTATTATAGGCTCCTACTTGCACCGATATCATCTGAATACCAATCTTATTCGCAAAAAGACTTAAAAATATACCGGCCGGTAGCAGGACTGAGATCGAAAACCTGTAGAAAAGAGTAGATCAGAAAATCATATCTAAATTTTATTATTATGAAAACTATTGCAAAAGTGATTTTGCCAGTATTGGCATTCACATTGGCCAGCGCAGGTGCCATTGGCACTAATGAAGCGAAAGTTAGTGAGGCTAAAAAGCCCGTTTTGATTACAGGATTTATCCAAAACCCGAATCCAAATAACTGTTTGGAAATTACTGTGGATTGTACTCCCGTAAACACCGGACAGATTTGTATGTCGAGCGAGGCAACTCCAAGACAGGTTTGGCGAAAAAACATTGCCAACCAGTGTAGTCTGAACCTGTATAAAGTGGTTCACTAATACCCCTAAAACAAAGTGCCTCCATCAAACCATGGAGGCACTTTCATTTTTATTCCGTTCCTTTCTGAATCCAAGCTGCTGCGGGTTCTTTCTTTAAAAAATGGTCGAACCACTGTTGTATGCGGTTGGTTAAATCTATCTGATTTTTACCATTAACAAAAATATGCCCGTCATTGGGGTAGCGTAGCATAATGTGTTTTTTGTTTAATCTTCGCAATGCAATGTAAAAGGTTAAGGCTTGTTTCGGCAGTACGTTTTCGTCCTGCAAACCAGCCCAGGTTAATAAAGGTGTATTTATCCCAGCCGCCTGCATTAATGGTGAATTATCGAGATAGCCTTGCGGGTTTTCAAAGAAGGATTTTCCCATGCGGTACTGCTGATTTTCATAACGCCAAGCGTCTATTTTATTGTCTTCTTTATTAAGTGTGAAATAATGCCTTGCCACATCGGAAACGCCTGCCCCACTAACCGCAGCGGAAAACAAGTTGGTTTGGGATATAATGTAGTTGGTTTCGTAAGCCCCGAATGATTGTCCTTTTAATCCAATTTTTCCCTGCTCTGTATAACCCATGTCTATTACTTTATTGACCGCTGTAGTTACACAATCTAAAGCGGATTTTCCCGGACTCCCTTTTTGAAATTCGATATCCGGTAATAAAACAAAATATCCTTTTGAAGTAAAGTTGGTAATGTTTAAACCAATGGGATTGTTGAGTGTTGGATTTACATATTGGTTTAGTTCCCGTGAGACCGTGTCGTAAATCCAGACTATCATAGGGTATTTTTGACCGGGCTTGTAATTTGCCGGATAAAACAATGCTCCGTTTAGTTCATTTCCTGAAGGGGCTTTGTAGTGTATCATTTCTGACTTACCCCAAAAATACTTGTCGTGATGCGGATTACTTTTATATATAATCTTATGATTTACCTCATTTCTTACTTTAAACATAAGGCTTGGTGGTACATCAAACTTTTGAGTTTCATAAACAAAAGCCTGATCATTCTTCGACAGAAGCAATCTGCCTGCTGCTCCCTGTTCTGTAACTAACGAAATTATCGATTTATTTGGTCGCAACTCGTGAAAGCCATTGCTCCCATCGTAAAGATTTAATGCCGTTAGTATTTGTGTATCTTTTAGATCGATTAAAGCATCCGGAAGGCCTGAATAGTTAGTATACGATGTCGGGCTTACTTTAATACGAAACCTTGTTTTGGTTTCTTTACCTTTTGTAAGTCTATAGCTTTTCTTTCCTTCCAAATCGATTAACCAAACATCGTAATAATCGTAAAGCAGCACTGATTTGTAATCGCTGGTAAAACCTGCCAAACCCCATACATTTAATTGTGCTCCCGGATCTGTTTTACGGTTGTCCCAATCTGACTGTAACTGTTTTGTAATATTTCTATGCTTATTCAGGTTAGTATCATAACTCCACCAATTGCCTTCTCTAAAATAAACAATATACTTTCCGTTGGGTTGCACTCTTATCATTTCCTGTTGTCCTGATTGTTTTTCCAAGAGCTTTATTTTGTTTCCGCTGGCCAGTTCTGTGAGGTAAAAGTCCCGGTCCGCAAAAAGTTTGTATTCGGGTTCGTACTGCATTGGATTGGCCGTTATGGCGTATTGCTGATTTCCGGTTAGCATTATCCACGATTCTTCCTCTGAGGTAATTACACTCACCTTTCCGGTTTTAGGCCACCATACTGCCAATAATTGCGTATTGCCCACAGAAGCTTTTAGCTTTCTTTCAGGGTATATGATTTTATCATTTGCGTTCCATATTTCTACCCCTTCAAAGTTTTCTTTATCGGGTTTTTCGAGTATGCTTTGTATTCCGAAAAATACTTTACTGCCGTCTGTTGAAAGTTTTAATGCAATGTTAGAATTGGTATCTATTCTAAAGTTTTTTGGAAAACCTGAACCTGTTTCATTTAAACTGTAGTACTTGTTTTCTTTACTGTTGAGATACACAACTTCAGATTGTTTATCGCTTTTAGTACTTGTGCGATAGAAGACCACATCTTCCCCATTTTCCTGCCAAGTTAAAGCACTGTAAACTGTATTTGCATTTTGACAAACCAATTTCACTTGAGGTTTTGTGACAAGACTGATTATAGTAACAGAAGGCATAGAACCTGTTGTAGTGCAAAGGATTTTTGTTTTGGCCTCATTCCAAACATACTTATCCGCCTCATCGATGGATTGCAAAAGTTTTCCCTGAAGATTCCGGATGCACAGCTTTTTACTTTCGTTTGCTACGGGTTCTTCGGTAATAAGATAGTTTTCGTTTGCCGTTATTCTGTAATTGAAAACATTAGTAATGCCGGTTTCTGTTCCGTTTGAAAGGTTTAGCAGTATTAGACTGTTGTTTTTACGATAAGCAAAGATGTTCTCTTGTATGAACCTGCTGTCTAAAGCCTTAGGCAACACATATTTCCTTTGTGTTTTGGTACTTAAGACAAACAACGTATCGGCACCCGATGGGTAGGACATTGAATAACTTACCCAATTACCGTTATCTGAAAGAGCCCGCGTTTGCAACGTGCCCCACAGGTGATAATCTTTCCCGGTAAGCGGGATTTTGGTTGCTACCTGCCCCATTACAGGGCAGGAAACAAACCCAAATATGAATACAGCTAATGCGCCGTAAACAACTTGTAAATAGGCTTTTTTCATTAGTATCCGGGATTTTGGGTCATGTTGGGGTTTGCCAGTAATTCCGTTTCTGGAATTGGCCAATGGGCATCTGTATTGTTCCATCCCGGTTTGACTGGTGTTAACACTGCGTTTAATTGTCCGGTTCGTTTTAGGTCGAAAAAGCGGTGGCTATATTCGGTAAAGAATTCTAAACGGCGTTGCAGCATAATATCATTGAATATTGCCGCTTCGGTTACTGCAGGTGTATCGGGCAAACCTGCGGTATTGCGGATAAGATTTACATCTGATTTTGCTCCAATCTCGTTACCTTGTTTTAACCTTGCTTCTGCCCGGATTAAATATTGTTCTGCCAGACGGAAGACAACCGAATATTCCAACGAAGTTCCCGTGTTGGTATTTTGCTTGTACTTATGGGCGTGATACCAAATGCTTGTTCCGTCTGTAATGGTGTTAATCCAATGGGATTTGCGAAGGTCTTCGGGCTGAAAAGCGGTTGCCAAACCCGGACTTAAGCCTACGAACGGCGGCGGGCCATCGTTAAAAATAAAGACCGATGCCTCATCGGCATTGTTGCCTTCCATTTTGGGTGAAAACTGCCAAATGGTAGCAGTGCTTTCTTTTAAGAATATTTTGTCTATATCGGTTTCCCAAACATAATCGGTTGTGTTGATTACTTCTGTTGCCAAGGTTTCTGCCTGCAACCAGTTTTCCTGATACAGATATACTCTCGCCAAGAATGCTTTGGCTGTGGCCTTGTTAGGACGCACCCGGTCTGGCGTTAGATAACTTGTTGACAACATTTCTATTGCCTGGAGTAAATCTGAAACGACCTGTTCGTATACCAATGTTTTAGGCATACGGCTGGCTAAGCGGTTTTGCTGATAATCTGTAGTGGCGATGTACGGAACATCGTTATACAAATTTACCAAATAGAAATGCAGCAAAGCCCTGATAAAATAAGCTTCTCCCGTAAATTGGGTTTTATAGGGTTCCTGCAGGCTTACCGATTGCTGGCACCCTTCGATTATAGCATTGGCACAATAGATTTGATGGTAACTGTCGTTCCAGTACTGCCGTGCTGTTGGATTGGTTGCCAACAGGCTGTTATTGAAAATATGAGAAACGTTCTCGTCTGTTGTACCGTAATAGATTAACTCGTCTGTATATAAGCCAAGATTTACCGAAGTGCCCAATGCAGAACCTGTGATAAGGCCGTTGTCGCGTACTTTTGCAAAAAGGTCTAACACGGCTGCATTTGCGGTGTTGTGGTTTTCGAAAACCTCGGAGCCTGTGAGTTGCGATTGGGGTGTTTCGACCTCAACAAAACTCTCGCAAGCAGTTGTTAAGGCTAACAAGGTTAGCGATACGGATAATATGAGTAGCTTTTTCATTGGTGTAGTGTTTGATTATAAGGTTAGTTTTACCCCCGTTGTGAATACCCTTAATGGGGGCAGATAGCCTGAGAATTTAAACTCGGGATCGCCACTGTTGTAGGGTGTGAAGGTGAGCAGGTTTTGCCCCTGGAAATACAACTGACATTTTAAATCCTTCGTTTTCAAAGGAATATCATACGTTAATGATACGTTTTTAAGCCTTACAAAGGAAGCGTCCTGCAATGCTGCATCGCTTAAGCCATAACGGTAATAAGCAGCAATAACTTCACCATTTGCTCCTGATGTAAATGGTAATTGCTGATGGCTTACCTCTGAAAGCTGATTAACCGCAGTACCGGGAACGCCCGGCATATAGCCAAAGCTTTGCTGTTTTACAAAATGAAACAAGAAATCCAGTTGCAGGTTTTTATAACGTAAGTTGTTTTGCAAGCCTCCGAAATATTTAGGGCTTAGATTGGCAATAGTTTGTCTGTCTGCCAATGAAGTAATCTGGCCGTCGTTATTTACATCTTCAAACTCGTATAGGTTAGTTAATGGGTTGAAACCTGTGTAATGGTAAAGTTTGACAATATTGACCGACTGCCCTACTACATACGTATTTGCATAAGGAGATGTTTCCAAGCCCGGGTATGACAGCAATTTATTTCTGTTGAATGAGATATTGAAATTGGTTGTCCAAGAGAAATCATTACCTGCAATGTTTTTGGAAGCCAACGTAAACTCTAACCCTGTGTTTTGCACCGTTGCATCGAGATTACCCTGTAAAGTTTGAAAACCTGTAGTGCCCGGAAGCGGGATGCCTACCAATTGGTTAGTAGAGCGGTTGTTATAATAAGCCGACGTTAGGAAAATACGATCCTGAAAGAAACCTGCTTCTAGTGCTGCTTCGAACTTTTTATTGGTTTCCCAACCGAACTCGGGGTTGAACAATCGTATTGGTTGTAAGCCTATGGTGCCCTGATAGGTGTTTCCGGAAGACACATAGGTATCTAAAAACTGATAATCGCCAATTTGGTCGTTGCCTGTGGTACCGTAACTGGTGCGAAGTTTTCCGAAACTTAAGATACTGTTGCCTTGCAGCAATTTTTCTTCGGAGAAAACCCAAGCGGCACCAACCGCCCCGAAGTTAGCAAACTGTTTGCCGGGTCCGAAGCGGCTGGAACCGTCACGTCTGCCGGTAATGTTAAGGATGTAACGGCTATCGTAATTGTAATTGATACGTGCGAAAACCGCCTGATAGTTGTAAACGGCTTCATCACTCAAGTCGATAGCTTTTAGGTTTGCTGAAGCTATATCGTGAATTAAGCTGTTGCTTGAAAAACCAAAACCGGACTGAAACAACCGATTGGTTATCTGGCTTTGAAAAGTAGTACCAAGCAATGCCTCGACTTTAGCTTTCCCGAGATTCCAGTTCCCGTTGATTTGCGGTTCGGCAATCCATGACGTTCTTGATGTGATGTTGTTGCTGATTCCCGATATTTCGCTGCCCAACCCATAAGCAGGATTGTACATGGTGGAAGGCTGTGTGTTACTCTCATTACTGCGCAAATCTGTGTACCCTAAACTGGTTTTGAGTTGCAGGTTGGGTAGAATGTTATACGACAATACCGCATTAGCATTAAAATCTTTGATTTTGGAAAAAAACTCAGATTCTAATAACGCTAACGGATTGTCCCAAGTACTGTTTTCCCAATTTAGGCTTCCGTTGGCATCGTATAAAGCCGGAGCATTTGGCGCCAATGTTCTGGAAACTGCTGTTAAATCTGTAGCGGGTTGGTTATTGTTTTGCGCGGTGTAGTTGGCTGAAAAGTTTAGTTTGAAGCGGTTATTATCGGCCGTATGGTTCATGCTGAAATGCGCTGCGCTTTTCCTGTATTTAAAAGCTTTTGGATATACCGTAGTTTCCAAGCGGGTATTTCCACTTAACAAGTACTGTGTATTTTTAGAGCCACCGGAAACCGAAGCTTGCAGGTTGTTGATTTCGGCTGTACCGCCTATTAACTCTTCCTGCCAGTCTGTATATCTATCTTGGCTCCAAGTGCCGTTGATGTCGTAAGCATAATCGGGATAGGTTGTGATGCCGTCGTTTGCGAAAGCCTGGGCGCGCATTGCCAGATACTCCTGAGTATTCATAAGGTCAAGCTTTTTAGTGACGGAGGCTACCCCTGTTGACGCATTGACACTGAAAACTGTTTTATCTGACTTTCCCTTTTTAGTGGTAATGAGCACTACCCCGTTAGCCCCTCTTGAGCCGTAGATAGCTGTGGCATCGGCATCTTTGAGGATTTCGATGCTTTCGATATCGGAAGGGTTTATGCTGTTTAAAGGGCTCGTCATGGTGGGCATCATCCCTGAAGTGTTGAGCGAACCGATAGTTTCGGAGGAGTATGATACTCCATCGATAATATACAACGGTTGGTTACCATCTGCCCGAAGGCTGTTTTGCCCCCGGATTTTGATTTGGAAAGCGCCGCCCGGTGCGCCACTGTCCTGCGTTACCTCTACCCCTGCCATGCGACCTTGCATAACTGCGATTACGTTGGTTACGGGCTGCTTTTCGATGTCTTTGGAGGAAACTTTAGCAATACTGCCCGTGCGTTCTTTTTCCTTTACGGAATAGTAGCCCGCGTTTACTTTTACTTCCTGTAATTGGGTGGCATCGTCTTGAAGGATTACATTGATTTTTGTTTGGTTGTTTACTGTGATGTATTGTGTTTTGTACCCGATGAAGGAAAACACCAAAGTATCTGTAGGTTTTGCCTCGATGGTATACCCACCGTTACCGTTTGAAATGGTTGCTGTTTGGCTGTTTTTAATAATGATGCTTACTCCAGGCAGAACACCACTATTGTCTGACACGGTGCCAGTTATTTTATGTGGTTGGGATTGCGCCTGAATGGTAAGAGGCAGAACAGAAAAAATAAGGCAAAATATTTCCAGCCTATGCCTACTGAATAAAAAATTTTTCATAGTATTGGATTGGTTAATGAAACGTTAGTTTTGTTTACTTGGGCCTTCTGTACTTATGCGCCAACACGAGGCAGAAGGCTCTTTTTATTTAAAAATTATTTCATCATAGGCATTACTGTTATGATTTGACATTGTTTAAAACAATGCCACTATTAGCCTAATGCAGCTAAGCCATAGTGGCATATAACGGCAAGGTAGACCCAGCCGGTTTTATTGTGATTTTGCGAGCCTGTAAAGTGAAGTTTTGCTTTGAAAAAAGAGAGTTTAGTGCATAAAAAAGCGTGGAACTCAACTTAAATGCCTTAGAGGTACTGGTATACCCGCACACAGATAAGAGAGCCCACGCCATGGTCGTGAGCTTCATGCTTATCCTCTCGTGTGCCAAAAAATTACCAGTTTTCTAAGACGAGATTCAAAGCGAGAGCTTCAAATGTTTTATTTAAAGAATCGCAAAAATATGTATTTCAAAGCAAATGTAAGAAATATTTTTAAATGTAGGTTTTTAAACCCACAATATTTTTTAAAAATGTATTGAAATTGCCACTAGATACTAGAAAATTAAATTTTGACAAAAGACGATTTTAAAATACTATTTGGTAAAAGGTTAGAGTTTCTTAGGACTCAACAAGATCTGTCTTATCGTTCAATGGCAGAAAGATGTGATGTAGATTCTAGTGATATAAGTAAAATCGAAAAAGGAAAAGTAGATATACAATTAAAAACAATTTTAGAATTAGCTAAAGGGTTAAATAAACATCCAAAAGAATTATTTGATTTTGAAATCGATTTTGATGAAAACTAAAAGATGCTTTTAAGCATCTTTTTTATTTACGGGAAACCGTAATGGTTTGTTTAGGAGTATTCTTATTTTTGACAGAGACTTCATATATTTAGAAGTTAGTATCAATTAACAAAAAGATAAATATGAATCACGGTTTTAAAAATGATTATTTATGTGCCGCTAGTAGAATTGAAGCGTATTTTAAAGACGACATAGGCTCAGAAAAGGCAGTATCTGGAACAGCTTTTTTTGTAAAATCTGAAGAAGGGAGTACTAATTTGATAACAAATCGTCATGTTATTGATCTTGATTATAAACAAAGAACAGCAAAATATAAAAATTTCAAACTTGTAAAATTAATAGTTTATAATAAAGAGAAAGATCCGCAAACAGGATTACCAACAGATGACAATGAACTATTAATTGGTAATATTGATCAATTCATTTATTCTGATAATTATATGAATGATGTCGCTTGTCTTAAAAACGTTCAAGCTGCAAGTTTAAATGGCAAAGAACCAAAAGCAAGTTTTAGCATAAATTTAAAAGATATTGCAGATCAAACTAGATTAATGGAAAAAATAACTGTGTGTGATTTTGTTGCTTTTCCTGGTTTCCCAGACTGGTATGATAAAAAAAATAATCTACCAATATTAAGAACTGGAACAATTGCGAGCGATCCTAGATTTGATTATTCATATTCAGGTGAAGATGAAGGACAAGTTATAGCATATGAAGCTTTTTCCTTTGGAGGTTCATCAGGAAGTCCTGTTTTTGCAATTCAAAAAGGTATTAAAGTTGAAGCTCCATTGTTTGGTGGTGGATTTAGGGAAATAATGTTAGTAGGAATAAACGCTGGACATATTCCAGTAAAAGATTCAGTAAACAGTCATTCTGGTATTTCATTTTTTTATAAATCTTCAATTATTTTTGAATTACTTAAATAACCGTTGCTAACATAGAGTTTAGTAATTAATAGAATGATCTTTTCGTACATTTGACTAGGTGATAAAATAAAACTAAAGGAACAAAAGTCCCACCTGACACAAAAGCCGGGGGAACGTTATAGGCATTACCCAAATAAACATCCGTAAATAGATGGAAAAAAAGGATAGAGAATTTAGAAAAATTTCAATTGATACATTCTTCGATTTCGAGGCTGATGGTATAGATATTGCTCAAAGTCAAGTCAAATTAATTCACAATACAGGAAATATAAGAGCTTCAGGCGATCATTTTGAAATAGCAGTTAGAAATTTTTTTAGAAGTAAACTACCTGACAAATATTATATTAGTAATGGGCACATAATTGATACTAAACTTTCAGCAAGTCCACAACTAGATATGATAATTGCTGATAATTTTAGAACTCCAATATTATATAGAACTTTTGATAATACGGAATACTTAACTTATGAAAGTATTTTTGCTTACGCTGAAATTAAATCAAGTTGGAATAAAAAATATATAAACGATTTTGTTACAACAAAAGAAAGAATGCACTCATTTCTGACCAGACCTGAAATAAGTCCAAATTATATTGAAGCAGGAGGAAAAGGTATTTTTATTGACAAAGCAACTACTGCCAACTCACATAAAAATCCATTACTAAGTTTCATGTTTATTGGCATAAGTAATACATTTACCTACGAAGATATCACTGAATATTATAAAAATAAAGACTGGAAATTTCTTCCAAATATTTTATGCTTATTTGATAAAGGAATAATTGTAAATATAAATAAACCTGCATTAGACCAAGGAATTTTCAAAATCAATTTATATCCTGAATTCATTGAAAACAAAGAAGAAAATGAATGGATACTATTACAATTTGACAAGAAAAGAAGCACATTAGGTACACTATATTATTTAGTTTTAGAGCACCTAAATACTTGTGTATTAGGCTATCCAAATATGTTAGATTATATGCAAAAAATATTTGAAATAAATCCTAATAATATTGACTTTATAAATGATTATTAAATTATGATAAACGTTGAAAACATTGAAATATCGAGAATTATTATTCATAAGGTTCATAAAAAAAGAGAAGGTGAAGATTTTGGAACAGCAGAATACTCAGAAAATCTTTTTCGATTTGGAGAGGCAGAGTTAGAAACTTTAAAAGAACGAATTGCTACTGCTTTTTCAAAAAACAAACGATTTTTTAAATTGCAAATTGATGATGATGAAGCAGATAGTTTTTATAGCTATTCTTTAGAGATGAAAAATTCATCAGATGAAAAATTCATAACTAAATCTAAAAGCATTGCAGATTTATTAGCAAAAAGTCATGATAAAAAAACCATTCCTTCAGGACTCCTTTTAATAATGGATGGTAGAATTAACAATAAACATTTCACATTAGTAATTAAGGCTGAATTGCAAGTTGCATTTACCATAAGAGAATTAAACAATCAAAAACTAGTTGAATTGATAAATGATTTATTTCTTTCACCTGCAAAAGACTTTTATAAAATCGGATTTCTTTTAGAAGAAAATATACTTGCGAGTGAAACAAATGAAAAACATTCCTGCTATATGTATGACGATAATTTTAGTAGTGGAAAAAAAGATTTAGCGGAATATTTTTATTCTACTTTCTTAGGATTTAATTCAAACTCAAATGATAAATTAGTAACAAAAAACTTCTATGAAGATGTTTTTAAATTTATTGATACAAATATTCAAGGTTTTGAAGATAAAAGAGGGCTCAAAAATGCCATAAATGTACTTTACAGAGAAAACACATCTGGCATAATTAATCCGCAAGAATTTGGTGAAGACCACTTTACTGATGAATTACTTAGAAGATTTGGAACAGATATTGGCTCTAAATATCCAAATTCTTTTACCAAGGATTTAACTTTAGTAGACAGAAAACTTCATCGAGGACAAATAGTTCTTTTAGATGATTTAAAAATTGAAGGGCCTCAAGAAGCACTTGGGAATGTAAGTGTGATGAGTGGAAATAATATAAACTATGAACAATTACGACTACAAATTGAAAACGGAGAAATTAAACAGATAGTGACTATTAAAACTGAACTTTAAAGTACTGCCTATAACAGCGGTTTTGTTAAAGCTGGCTGGATTTTAGTACAAAACTGAAACTTATTTATTGTTTATACATAAAAATGCATTAGGGCATCTTTATGTTTTTATAGCAACATTTGTAGTTGTTAATTTGGGATAAACAGTTATCCAAAACGGAGCATTTGGTTTTACCCTAACCACCACTACTCTACCTTATTGTATTTTTGGGTTATGGAATGGTATGAAATTTTAGGGTTAATTGTATTTGTGCTTGCCGGGATTTGGTTGCGGGGGAAAGCTTATGATGGTGGGAAGTATCGTGGGTATAATGGTAGTTGGAGGAATAGGAAATGAAAGGCGCTTTTGAGGCGTCTTTCATTTTTTTTAATGTAATCATAAAGCTTTTAGTTTAACTTAGCATTATTCATTTTATGCAAATTGATATGCAACCGACTAACAAGTTAGATTGGAAAATTTACGAATCAATCACGAAATACATTTACGAAATGTTAGGCCATCAATCCGGAGTTAAGGTAAAAGGATTTGGCAGTAAATGTAAAGTTACCGGCAGGTCTGGTAGTAATTATCAAATCGATGTTTTAACAACACATTCTGATGGAATAAATACCTACGATACTGCTATAGAATGTAAATATTGGAAGAAGAAAGTCAACAGAGACATTGTCATGAAGGTATTTGGAATTATAGAAGATACTAGCATTAATAAAGGTATCATAGTCTCCAAAGAAGGCTTTACTAAAGATGCGATTGATTACGCAAAATTTAAAAACATTGGTTTAGTAACTTTAAAGGAATGGAACAATAATGACCAAAGTTCAAGGCCAAAAGAAATTGAGTTAGGAACTTTACAAGTTAATCTTAACATTACAGCTATACGCCCAAAACTTCTACAAATTAATCTAGGCAATAATCGATTTCTAGACGTCCAAGATGAATTGGATCTTTTCAATTATTATGTAGAACTCATCGATGGGAAACGCCGTCCCTTTTATGATTATGTGACCGATTTTCGCAAATACGTGGCTAATCAGCAAAAGATGGAAATTGAAATTATTAAAAGCTACAAACTACCGGAAAGCAAACTTTTCAGACAAGGTATAAATGAGAGTATTAGATTAGATGTTGTTACTATTACAGGGAAATTAACTCAAAATAATGAAAGTAAAAATTTAGAATTTACACTGGTTGATAAAGTTTGGCTAATAATGAAATCTATTTTTGAAGAAAAAACATTTTCATTTTCGGAAAATGGTTTGATTATAGAACATAAGAAATAATGTTTTAATAAGGCTATAAAAGTTGATTAGATTATGAAATAAAAGTCGCCTTTAAGTTTCTTTTTTGTAAGAATATTTTTATATTTTTGCAGCCTAATTTATAAGCTAGCACATCTTGAAATTTTTAAAAGCATATTGGATGCTTATTTTAGCTGCTATGATTTTAATTGCTACGATTTACTATTGTTATGATATTGCAAAACAAATTGAAGTATTAGAGGCGCGAATGGATGAGCTAAATGCTATGGGATAATTAGATGAGACGCTTTTGGGCGTCTTTTTATTGTCAGTGCATACCTCAATCTTTGATTTATTATCTTTTTGTTTTTGACCAATTTGGTATTTTTTTATCCGCATAAACCCTCATATCATTTTTCTTAGGATAATTCTTAAGTCTTTCTTTCAACAAAACTATTCCACTAGCTTTATTATCCTTTCCTTTTGACACTACGTCTACATACAATTTATAATGCTTTGAAAAATATTTACCATATAAAAAGTCATTTTCTAATAGAACCTTCAAAATTCCGTTTATTGATTCATCAGGCTTCTTAATTAATAAATTATGGTTAACGATATCGTCAAAGAAGAATATTATATGTGAATGGTTTAAACTTGAATTACAATTTAAAGAATCAAGTATTGATTTATAAAAATTAACAATAATTTTTTTATCGAGTTGAATCAATAATTTTTTTAAAAAAACAAATTGTGACTGTTGGACATTAATTTTACTTGAAGCAAAGTCTTTAAGATATTCCATTAAACAAGGAAAAACCTTTTCAAAATATACAACTTGTTCAATTTTTTTATTATTCATTTTTCTAAAAAGTTGATTATGGAAAAGGTCTCTATTTTCAAAAATATCATAATATTTTTCTTTAGTTAATTCCTTAAAATAGGAATTAAAGTATTTAACAAGCACCTTAGATAGATTATTATCAATTTTCAAAACATAATCAACAACATTAATATTTATGTTAGTAATATCATTAAATTTCTTATCATATTTTTCTTCAACATGAATAGCCCATCCCGATAGTTTACGATAAAACCTATAGACTAGTACATCATTATTTTCAAAAATTATTTCCTCAATCAACTGAAAATTTTCTAGAACCCATTTAATATTCAATCTCTTTCCTAGATGTGAATTGTTTGTCATTTCTTTTACAACTCTTTTTAACAATTCATAATTAAATTGATTTTCAATTATAATTTCCAAAAGTTTTTGAAATGTAATTACATTTTCAATTTTTAAAGCTAATAACCTAATTGTAGACTCATCATTTAAGGATTGTATCTCATTAAAAATTTCTGGTTCGTAATTAGGGGACAAATCATGTGCGTTTTTTAATGCAAACGCTAATAATAAAACTAATATCTCTTTATTATCTTTTGATTTTCGAATACTTGAATTAATAACCCCTTTATTTACTGAAATGTCATCAATTGGATTACTGTCTGTTAATACTTGTAGACATTCGAAGTAATATTTTATCTCATCTATATTTGATTCTGTTATTTCATTTAAACCAGATTTTAAATCAGCTACAATCTCTGTGAAATCGAAATCAACGTTCTCCTTTAATATTTTCAAACCTTTCAATTCTGATTCTAATCGCTCAATGTCTAAAATATTGTCATCTGTATAAAAATATTCTCTTATTTTTTGGGGTGTACATGTGAGGTTGTAAACTATATAATCTTCAGATACCTTCTCTAAAAGGTAAAAAAAGCTGGAAGGTTCTATACTTCTATTTTTAAGGTCTAAATCTTTTAAATCGAGACCTTCAACTTCATTATCCAAAAAAGTACTAACTTCATAAATTCCATTTATATATTGTTCTTCCCCAGATGCACTTCTGATTTCATAATACAAGACATCAACACATTTATTTAAAATAGATTTCCCTAAAGAAATATCTTTTAACGTGATTTTTTTATGTAAATCATAAAACTCTTTGTGATAATAATCATTACTAATTAGTCTATCATTTAAATCTCTCCAATAATTACTAATTATATTTTTATCTACAAGATTTAAATCTTCAAGTTTGGTTAAAATATCAGGCAGTAAAGCGATATTTTTTAAAGTGATATTTGACAGTGAAATTTTTGCAAACTTTTTCTCAAAATGGGCCGGGAATGATACGGTATCTAAAAATTTATTTAATTCATCAACCTTGCCATTAACAAGAATTGTCTCGATCTCTCGATCCATAAGAACCTCCTCCGCATTATCAAGAGATACTCCAAAAACAATTGCAGCCATAGACTTATCTATATCTCTATCACCTTTAAATAATAATTGTGTATTTTCATTTATATACGATCTAGATAAAATCATTTCATTAGGAGTTCTTTTTCTATTTGAATTATTTTCATTGGGTTCGTCATTAAGTATCGAATCTTTAGTCATTGAAAATAATGCTAAATAGCGAAAATTAATTTCTGGATATTGTAGATGCAACGTTACTATATCATTTACATAGTTAATTATCTGTCTAGGCTTAATAACTGAATCTGTTATATAATTGTCAAAGATTCTTTTGACAAAGTGAGTTTCTTCCACATTATTGATAAAATTTGCGCCAAAAGACATAACTAAATTCTCCTCAAGTAATTGCTCCCAATTTGAAAATAATGGCGGAGTAACCCTAAACTTAACTGCAAAAGTTTTATCAATTAAACCTCTTCCTATTTCTTTATCATTATTTTCTGTAAAACATTCGACAATCTTACTTTCATCATATGGAATAATTAACCAAATATTATCATACAATTCATTTTCACTATTTTCTGCAAAAAAAATATTAATTGTTGACCATAAAGCTTTTACCTTTTCTTTTGACAATCTATCAATATTGTCTATTGTTAAGATTAACGTTTTCCCATTGTTCAACAATTCTTTATTTATATCTTTCAAAAAACGTCTAAATTCCTTATTTGAGGGTTCATTTTCAATCACATAATCAACAGTGTTACTTTTTATCTCCTTTCCATTTAGCAAATAAAATATTTGGCCTAAAAGCTGCCTACCAGTCAACTTGTTTTCCCCCTCTTTTTCATTCTCTTCAAATTGATTTTTAATCTCTAAAACAAGATGATAAAAACCTATACCAAACAAAATTGCAGGGATAAACCAGACTAATAACAACTCTTTAAAAACCCCAAGATTATTGTTTGGAATAAAATCAATAGATGATATGATTGGATAGATTGTTTTGAGGAAAGCATAGAATAAAAAACATAAAATAAAAATTATCCAAAAAAACTTAATTTCAGGATAAATATTTTTAATAGAAGTTACTGTTTTTCCTTTTAATTCATTTTTCTTTTTTTTCCAGTCAACATCTTGAGGAATTATTTCTTTTAAATCCAAAAAATCAATTAACTCTTCTAATAAAGCTCTTCTATTTAAATCTTCTTGGTGTCCCCAAGAATCATAAATAAAATGAACATATTTTTCTTTATTGAGATAAGCTTCTTCCTCCCTTTGAATTATCTTAATTATATTAGATTTACCAGATCCCCAATCTCCTTCAAGACCAATTATCTGTTTTTTTATTTCATGACTCTGATTTTTAATAATACTACTTATTGATTTAGCAATATTATCATGTGAGCTACCCTTTAGTTTATCTACTCCTAAAGGTAATGTTGATATAAATCTTGGGTAATTATCACTCATAACAAACTATTTCAAATAATAAATATAAGTATTTACTGTAAATGTAATATTTTAACAACTCGAAAAAGACTGTAAAAAATTACTCCCAATTACTCTGCCTCCAACTCATATTCATTCCCATTTTCATCAGTAGCTTTTAACTTTCCATAATCTATCCATTCGACATCAACTTCAACTTCATCACCATCTGGTGTAGTAATAGTTCCGTTACCATATTTCCCATTCATGGTTACATTTCCGGAAACCTCATCGCCATTATCATTGTGCCCAACAACATCGTAATTGTAATCGTAATCTCCTGATGTTCCGGTGCGATATTCATATTTATGTTCTTCGTCTACATGATACGTTGGATCATCCTTCGGTTCTTCGTATTCAATATCTTTAGTTGACACGAAACCTTGAACCTGGGAATCATTATTATCTTCATAATTCGTTTTGTTTTCTTTACAGCCTAATAGACTAGTTAAAACGAATAAAAATGCCAAAAAAGTAGTTTTGTTCATACGCTATTTGATTTCTATTGTTGCCCAAATGGGAATGTGATCTGAAATTTCTTTTGTTTTTTGTATGCTCTCAAAGTCCTGATAAAAGTGAATGACTCCGGTATTTATTACCTCAACTTTTGAAGTATTGATGAATATATTATCGTATTCTGATGCTAAACAATCTGAACCATTGCATTGCTTTTTTAAGGATGTTTTTTGATTTTGAAATACTGGTTTATACCCCATACCTTTTAACGGCCCAAAAACAGAATGGGATTGCGGGCAATTGAAATCGCCCAGGAAAATAAGGTTATGTTCTGAATATTGTTTGGGTAAAAATTTAAAATACTTGATTTCGGTTTCCGGCTGCAGTTTTTTGGTAATGGCGTGAAAATTGGAAAGTGTAAAGTTTTTTCCTTTATACTGAAACGTACAGTAATAAGGCTCCCGGTCTATTTCAAGTTGGTATTTTGCTTCAAGCCAGGCCTCTCCTATTTTCTTGAGTTGTGCTACTTTCCAGAGAAAGGCATAGCGTTCGGTTTTGTACTTACTGCCTGTGGTAGGATTGCTCACTATATAATCCCACTTTGCTCCTTTACGGTTTAGAATATCGGCGAGTTTGGCTATGGTTTGCGCGCCTCCATCATTAGGAACTACTTCCTGTATCGCCACTACATCAAATTTTTTGATTGTGTTGGCAATGTACTCTAGGTTTTCATCAGATTTTGAAGAACCTATGTTTGCGATATTCCATGTGCATAATTTGATTTGTGAAGAACACAAATGAGCACAAAGAATGAGAAGGATTATTAGGCTCTTTTTCAAAACACAACTAATAAACTTGATTAATCTTCCCAACCGCAAAGGGTTAAACCATACCCTTGAGCTTCTTTAAGGGTTACTTTCTTGATACCATGACTGCATGAATTTAATCCGCGGCAATTTTCTTTATAATGGTATTTTTTTGCTCCTGTTGTACCACAGATGTAAACTTCTGAACCCCTGGTATAGGATGAAGTGATCACAAAAATTAATGATAGTGCAAGTAGTTTCATGTTTTTGTTTTGGTTTTTAAAGATAGATTTTTTTCTTAAAACTAAGAGCCTGAAGGATTTGGTTTTTCAGTCAGGCATAAAATGTCTATTTTTTTAATTCTTCGATTTTGAACTTTGCAGAATCAAATGATGATTCTAAACTTTCTACATCGTTAACAAATAAAGTGTTGTCTGCCCCATATTTTTCCAGTTTTAAATACCACACGGCTTTGCCTTTACTTACATAGTATCCTACCTGAAAACCATCTGCTGTTGTGAACTTGTTCTCCAAATAATCAGGTGCTGATTGAAGGTCTTTTTCCAGGTCGCCCTTCAAACTATTCAATGCTTTTATCACTTCCAATAAATCTGTATATTCTATTGAGGCTGTTGAATTGCTATACTTCCCCTCTTTAATAATTTGAAAGAAATAATGCGATGTTGCACCACTTATTAATTTACGAACTCTTGTATCTGAAACTGTACCATATGGCCCTTTTATTTGTTGCAGATTGTAATCAATAAACTTTGTTATGACGCCTGTTTTAGAAGCAAAAACATCCATTTTTGTCTTAACTGTTTCTAAATCTTTTTTTGCTTCTTGAGCGAATATGATTGAGCTAAAAAGTATAGATATTAATGTGTAGTAGTTTTTCATTTTTATGGTATTTTGTTAATTATAAATTTCTTGCAATTGATTTTTCACCTTCTAGACGAAGCTCCCCCTCCTAATCCTCCAACTCCAATTATGAAACCTAACCAGTAAAAAAATCCTGAATTATGTTCTGCATATAGCCCAATATTAAAACCCAACAGTTTTCCAATCAAAGAGAAAATGAATACAAATCCATGAACAATACCTGAAAAAAATCCATATTCACTAGAAGTGTAATTGTTAGGAGCACATGATGTTAAACTAATTGAGACTAACAGGATAAAAATTGCGATAACCAATCTTTTATTCTTCATGCTATAAAAATTAATTAGTTTCACACTCATACAACCCAACCGTATCCAACAACTCTTTCTCAAAATTGTAGATATCATCAATACTTTCAATTAATTGACGGTTTTCGTTCTTATTTTCATTGAAAAGGCCAATGTACTTTTTACCTCCGTTAAGATGCAATCTGCAAAGTGGTTTACGGTTGTTATCGTCGAGAAGTACTCCGAAATAAGATTGGGTATCGCGGTGCACTATCCGGTGTACGGGTATTTTTCTTCTAAGAATTGCTACTATAATTCTATAAGCTTCGAGTTCTTCATCTGTTGTAGTAACTTTAGATATTTCAGATTCCTCAATTTGATCTTTTTCCTGAATGATTACCTCTTTATTTAAGGCCAAATGTAACCGCTCGTTTATCTTTTCGCCAATAAGCTGACCAAATGCTTTTTGAACAAGTTCTGTAAATTCATCCATTACTTTTTCAGTCAATCTCCCATTATATACTTTATTGGCAAATAGCCGAACAAATTCTGGTGAAGGATTATCTATCTCACTATCAATTTGTTTACGAATCTCTTTGATATATTTAAGTGAACTTGCATTGTCAAGAATCTTATTAATGTCAAAATTTGATTTGTGGAATTTTGCCACCTCGTTTATGGCACTGTCTTTCAAATTGGTTATATCAAATTCAAAGAATGGCTTCTCATCCATCTTGTTTTTCTCGTCTAAATCAGTGAAAAACTGATACTGTATTCCGTTAGTCAGCAACGCAAAACGTGTCTTACTTACGTGGAAATACCTAAATAATTGTGACCCGTGAACACTTAAATTCTCTTTCCAGTTTTTACATTCGATTATCATGATAGGCTCTCCATTCTGAACAATGGCATAATCTACTTTCTCTCCTTTTTTGATTCCGATATCTGCCACATATTCCGGCACTACCTCTAATGGATTGAATGTGTCATAACCGAGTGTATTGATGAATGGTAACACAAAAGCGTGTTTCGTTGATTCTTCCGTTTCTATTTTATCCTTTAACTGATGTATTTTATCAGCTAAGGATTTTAGTTGTGTTTGTAGTTCCATGATTTTACTTTTTAGGACGGGTTAACAAGGTCATGATTCCTAATATTAAATCTCCAAATACCCAAATGGTTATGATAAGCATTGCACCAATGCCTGTACCAATTGCTGCTCCTGCCTGCTCTGCTTCACTTGCTGCAGCATCAACTGTTTGTGCCGCACTTCCTACTCCTGTAACAAACCAAAGTAACATTAAGAGATTGAAGACTATGAAAGTGTATTTAATTATTTTTCCAAAAAAGCTCCTTTCCGGTTTTCTGAGTTTTGCGCCACATTTTGGACAATCAAAAGCTTTATCGCTTATTTCTGAGTTGCATTCTTTGCAGTTTGTTAATGCCATAATCTTTATCTTTTTAGTTATTATTTTAAAACATTTCCAACTTCTACCTCATAGTTTTCGGCATTTTGAATATCAAAACCTATTACATCAATAGTCTTTTCAGCACCTGCTGCTAAATTTGCAGCGTTACCTATTCCTGTTCCAACTATATCACCTTTTTTATTATAAAAGGTAGCTTTCAAGTCTAGATAGTTGATTAATTCATCTGAATTATTTTTAACCCTGCAATGCACTGTGTAAGTATCCATTGTAGCCTCATAATTAGCTGTTTGCTTTAATATTTCCACTTCGGGTTTCTCATTTTCTGTTGCTTCTTGATTTAAACTTGCTTCTGTTGAAACAGTTTTTTTATCTTCTCCGCTGCCGTATGCAGCAACTAAAAATCCTGAAATTACCAGGGCAGAAAACAGGTGTTGTACTTTTCTCTTCATCTCTATTTAAAATTATTTGTTCTTGTTCTTCTATAAAACTCTAACGGAAACGCTGTTCCTAACACATACATTATCATGTCCATCCAGTCGAAAGTGCCTGGAATAATCCTGAAGAATTGTCCAACTTCAGACATAATGGCCATTACCGGCATTCCGAATATCCATATTGCGCTTTCTTTGTTGATTTTGTTTTTCCAAATCAATAAAACCAAACAGACATAGGATGACAACCAAAGGCCATCAGGTAAAGAATATAATACCCAATCCGGAATTACTTCTACAACTTTTAGCGTATTGCTCCGTATACTTTGTGTTACTTCAAAACAAGCTATTGCGTCGAGCCAATTAAACATTTTTAAAGATTCGCTTCTGAACAGCACATAAATTAAGCTTCCAAAAGTTACTGTTACAACCGAACCAAAAAATAACTGTTTCTTCATTCATCAATAGCAATAATCAAACTTATGAGGAACCGAAAACTATTCCTTACGGAAAACCGTAAGGTGAGGATTTTTTTTATGGGTATAAAAAAAGCACTCTATAAGAGCGCTTTATGAATTAAAAAACTTAAGAGTTATATTATTCCGAGATCTTTGGCTATTACTACCAGATGTACTGTATTATTCGCCTTAAAATAATCTTTTAACTTAGCAATCCTTTTCTCTACAGTACTTTTACTGTTTGGTGTTATGCCGGCTTCCTTTAGCGTCGCTTCCATATTCTCCTGCTGAATTCCTACCGACAGATAGTGTAAAACCTTAATGTCAAAATCATCAATTTCACCAACCGATTTGGTTTTTAAAATATTGCTTAATTCTGAAGAAATAAACTTCTCAGCGTTATGGGCATTGCTGATTGCTGTTTTTAATTCTTCAATACTGCGTCTTCCTTTTAGTACAAAACCATCTACTTTATATTTGTCAAACAATGCTTTTATGCGATAGGGTTTGTCTTCAACCGAAAAAGCTATTGCTCGAAGGTTTGAATCGATTTTTTTGGCTGCCTCTATAAGTTCTTCACCTGAATTTAATATGCTAGTTTTATAATCTTCCTTAAACGACAAATCTGTAATTAATAACTCGTAAGGCTGGTTATCCTGAAGGGCACGCTTTATTTTCAAGAGCGCATCATCACAATATTTGGAAGATTCTATAGTTGGCACCTTCAACTCTTTTAAAACCTGCATTACCGCAATGTCGTTTAAATCTACATCGTCTACAACAAGAACTTTTCTAAACATAAACTATTATTTGGGTATTGAAAAATTTAATCGGAATCCTTTTCCGGAATCTGTTTCAAAAGTAAGAGTTCCTTTTATCGAAAGAATACGGTTTTCCGCATTTTTAAGTCCGTTCTTTAATTTTAATTCTTCCTGCATTCCAATACCGTTGTCTGAATAACTAATTTGAATACTCTTTCCAATATCTTCAAATCCGACCACAACAATGTTAGCCTGGCTGTGTTTTCGCATGTTAACCATTAATTCCTGCAAAACTCTGTAGATTGTTACTTTGTTTTCCGGATTTACTTTATCCCAATTAATATCATGATTGTCTTTTATAATCACTTTTATTTCTTCGTTGGCGTATTCCGAAAGCATTTGTTTTAAATGGAATTGGTATTGATTGCCTGTATCTATATCTGTAATTGCTCTCGAAATATTTCTTGCTTTTTTATATATCTTATCCAAACTGTTTAAAAGGGTTTCCTTTTTTTCAGAATTTGGAAGTTCCTGAATCTGCACGTATGAAATGGTTTGAAAAACATCGTTAGCGAGTTCATCGTGTAATTGTTTTGAAATTCTGGTTTCGGTATCGTAAACGGCTTTAATTTTTTCTTTTCTGTTTTTCTTCTTAAAAAATCGTACTATCCAAATAATTGAAAACGCCAACACACTTACTCCTGTAATTGACAAGAGTCTTTGCCTTTTGGCACGTTCCAATTTTAAAAGATTATCTGTTCGCTCAATTCTTAACCGTTGATTTTCGTCTTTTTCATTTTGGAAATCGTACTTAATCTTAGCAAATTGATTTTTAGCGTTATTGCGAACCCCGGTGATACTGTCATTTAACCTTAAAAACTGATTCGTATATTGATTTAAACCTGGTTTAATATGATTAGCCATTAAAAAAGAAAGGGCTTCTAATCTTTCGTCTATACTTTTATGGTATGTTGCGTTCTGATATGCCCTAAGAGCATATTCATCAGACTTTGACAAATTATTTTTTTGATAAAATTCGGCTAAATGCAAATAGCTTTCAATAGCATCATAACTAAGACTTTCTTTATTTCTGATTTCAAGACTTTTATTTAAAAAAGCCAAGGCATCTTTATTTCGACCTATTTTAAAGTAAGCATATCCTAAATTATCCATTACCCTTGCCTTCTTAGCTTTAAGCGTAGTATCTCTAAAAACAGCAGATTTTAAAATTGATTCCAAAATAGTAACTGCTTTGGAAGGTTCATTCTTTTGAATCCAAATCACAGCTATATTGTTAAGCGGTGATATTTTTTCAACTTTATTCTTAGCGTTTTCTAAAGTTGAAGCATAATATTCATAGGCATCGTCATAATTTTTTTGCTCCTTTGCTATTATCCCTAATTGATTATATGCCGGTGCTATATAATCTGGAATTTTAAATTTCAATAACTCTGTTAACGTTTCCTCACTACCGTAATAATCACCTAAGGTTTGCTGAGCCATTGCCATTTGATACAAGCAATACCCAATATTTGCAGTATCTTTTTCTATTTCATATAATTCTTTTGATTTATTAAAATAAAAAAAGGCGCTATCATAAACTTCTTTATTAAAACATTGAGATGCTTTTTCTCTAAAAAAAGGAGCTTCAGTTTTTACAGCTTGCAAGGCATCTTCCTTGATACTATCGTTACACGAGAAAAAAAATATGCCGGTAATTAAAATTAAAAACGGGGAACGTACCATAACTGTTACTTTCCCCGAAATTAGTAATTATTAACAAAATGTAATAATTTATTTATGGTCTTGGAGGTGGTGGCGGAACAATAATTGGATCATCACCCGGCCCTCCAACTTGTGGCGTAATTTGAAGTGTATCAATCATATTGATTGTATCACCTTCTCTTGAAAAAACAGCACCAGTACTACCATTGTTCCTGAATCCTTTCTCGTGAACATTTACCTGTTCGTAATCATCGGATGAACAAGAAACACCTGCTATACCCAATACTACAAATGCAGTCAAAAAAACTATTTTTCTCATTTTTTTCTGTATTAAAATTAGACATAGGCATTGCCTTCCGGGCATATCCCGGACTTGCTTGAACAGCAATGCTAATTTGAGTTGGGAAGTGTAGTGTGCCTAAACCGCAGTGAAAGAATCGTACTTCCCGAACAATTATTCAAAGCGATTTTTGGCAACACTTTGTAGAAGTAGTTTTGTACATTTGTTCTTATCGCGAAATAGAACAAGAACTAATTCTGAGGCAAAGTAAAAGCCTTTTGTTTCGGGTATTTATACGGAATTCCTGAAATTCCTGCAATTCCGCAGGAGTCCATAGAATTCCTGAAAAATCCTAAAAAATCCGATTTGATTATGACAAAAAATACTTCTGAGGAATACAAAAAAGGAATACGGGAAAAATTTGAGATTGAGAAAAATGGTGTTCATGCCGATGTCTTTCTAAATCCTTCCAGAGCAAAATTGAGAAACTTATGTTTTGAACTTTTTAAAGACAATAGCAATCCTGATGATTCAAAAGTTTTTGAATCGTTTTTCAAATACAAATTCAGTGTAGATTGCAGGAAAAAATTAAAAGAAGAAACTGATAAGTTTAGACCTATTGAAAACTTTTTAAAGGGAGAAACGGAACCCGCAGATTTTGAAACTGTAAACATGGCTGCTATTTTGGTAGATTTTCAGCCAAGACCTTTTTTGAAATTTTCTAAAAAAGAAAATACGGATACTACTACTGATATTATTGAAAAAAATCCAACGGCTACATTTGTTAAAACAACTAATAAACATACGAAAGACTTACCCTATACAGACTTTCCACAAAAACTTACTATTACAACCGACAAAAAGAGAAACAACAAAAAAATTACAATTCTATTATTGGTATTCGCTACGGTTTTAGGTCTAGGTTTTTCAGTTAAACAAATCTTTTTTCCTAAAAAGCAATGTATGGAGTGGCAAAAAGACCATTATGTAGTTGTGGATTGTACTACGGAAACACAAGGTTTTGTAAGAATTCCATTTGACGAGTCTTTAACCGATTTCAGAAGAATATGGCCTTGCGATACCACTACTTTTTTTAAAGACGGTAAACCTATTTTATGGTATTGCAAATCTGGTGATGAAATTGAATTGTATAACAAACCAGGCTTTGATCCTGTTTATGAGAAACCTCTTAAAGCTATTACCCCTTATATGATGAAAACATATTTTGCAGCTAAAAAGCAAGACTGATTAGTTGTTTATGGTAGAATCCATAATTAACAAATGTTTTAAAGAAATCTTTTTTCGTCATTTATAACTTAAATACCTTATCACACAAACCAGAACCTTATAAAAAAAGAGATTGGTATTTGCTATTTTCAGGTTTATCCTTTTAGTAATTACTGATTATTAAATTGCTAGGTATTGATAATTGTTGTATCACTAAGTTTGATACATTGCCAATAAACTACAGGAGAATAAAAACAACAAAAATGTTTATTATTATGAACATAAACACTATATTTGTTCATATTAATGAACATTCATAAAAATGAGAAAAAAAAAACAAACCATTTTTCCTAAGCATCTAAAGACGTTAGAACAGATGGGAGAAAATATAAAGTTAGCCAGAAAAAGAAGGAAACTTACTGCTGTTCAGGTAGCAGAAAGAGCTGATATTGTTAGAACAACTTTATATCAAATAGAAAAAGGTAATCCTAGTGTTGCTATTGGTGCTTATTTTAATGTTTTAAGAGTATTAGGTCTTCAGGACGATTTCCTAAAACTTGCTGCAGATGATGAACTGGGAAGAAAACTACAGGATCTTGAACTATTAAAATAAAGTTATTTATACAAACGACACAACCTACTATAATCTATTAAAAATCTGAAATGTCCATAAACAAAACAGACATATACGTTTACGCACATTGGCTAGGTATGCAGGAACCTAAAATCATTGGTATCCTTTCAGCACAACAAGCCAAAGGAAAAAAAGCATTCAGTTTCGAATATGATAACGATTGGCTCAAATCGGAACAAAAATTCATGCTCGACCCAGACATTCATTTATATAATGGCCCACAATACCCAAACCAAAAAGAAAATTTTGGCATTTTCCTAGACAGCATGCCAGACACTTGGGGACGAACACTAATGAAACGCAGAGCCGCACAGTGGGCAAAAGTGAATAAAACAAAAGCACCTACACTTTACGACATCGATTTTCTTTTAGGGGTATATGACGAAAGTCGTATGGGTGCATTACGCTTTAAAACAGACCCAAATGGAGATTTTTTAGACAATAATAAAACAACTTCAACCCCACCCTGGTCGTCTATTCGCGAACTTCAAAACGCTGCCTATATTTTTGAAAATGATATAGAAAATGAGGACATAAACAGATGGTTAACGGTACTTATAGCCCCCGGTTCATCATTGGGAGGCGCAAGACCAAAAGCAAACATCTTAGATGCCGATAAAAACCTTTGGATAGCAAAATTCCCCTCCAAAACTGATACTATCGATAAAGCCGCCTGGGAATTTCTGGCTTATCAACTAGCCATAAAAGCAGGAATTGAAATGGCACCATGTCGCATAGACAGAATATTGGGCAACCATAATACCTTTTTCACAAAACGCTTCGACCGCGAAAATGGAGGGAGGATACACTTTGCTTCAGCCATGACCATGACAGGGAACAACGAAGACACAATACGCGATCATCAGGCAAGCTACTTGGATATAGCAGAATTTATTAGTACTTATGGAACTAACATTGAGGCAAATTTGCACCAGCTATGGCGCAGGATAATCTTCAATATTGCTATTTCCAACACCGACGACCATTTAAGAAACCACGGTTTTATCCTAACAAAAGACGGCTGGATACTTTCACCGGCTTACGACCTTAATCCATCTATCGATAAAGAAGGTTTAGCACTGAACATTGATCTAGATAATAATGCTCTTGATTTTGAATTAGCAAAAAGTGTTGGTGAATATTTCCGTTTAAATAACTTACAAATGGAGACCATTATACAAGAAGTTCTTGAAGCTACAGCACATTGGAAGACCTTAGCAAAGGATATTGGAATTTCAAGAAATGAACAGGAATTGATGGAAAAAGCGTTTAGATTTCAGTAATTAGTACTCAACTATATATTTTAATATTGCTTTTTATCGCCGCTTTTTTGCGGTATTTATTGTAAATAATACAATTAAAATGGCTGCAAGGATAATGCAGTTAGCTTTTAAAAATTCTAAAATTCTGGAATTAAAAAAATCATTCATCTATAAAAGGAAAATAAGTAAAAGAGCTGAAATAAATCTCAGCTCTTTTATGCTTTAAAAATTAATACCTAATTGTTTTATAATGAATTTCTATTTCATTTCTCTACAATAATAAAATCTGATCTTCGGTTTACATAATGTTCTTCTTCTGAACATTTTACACCATTACTACATCTGTTTTTCAATCTGGTCTCACCAAATCCTACCGCACTTTCTATGCGATCGGAAGAAATACCTTTAGACAAAATATAGGTCTGGGTTGATTTGGCTCTGTTATCGGACAATTTCAAGTTGTATAAATCTTTCCCTCTGGAATCTGTATGCGATTCGATACGGATTTTTACTTTTGGAAAGTTCTGCAACACATACACAACCTTATCCAATTCTGCAGCTGCCTGTGGTGTTATATCCCATTTATCGTAGTTGAAGAAAATCGGGTTAATGTCTATTTTTTCGTTGCCGTTGTCTTTCACTACAAAATCTTCCAGCTTGCTAAGTTCGAAATCTACTTTATGGATATCTCCGTCTTTTCCTAAAGTGGTTAACTCTTTCTCCTGTGTGCTGTACTCTGGTTTAGACGCGTTTATTTTATAGGTATGGTCACATGGCAATTGGAATTCGAATGTGCCGTCTGGTCTGGTTGGTATCTCGTTTTTAAGGTCGCCAAAAGCATCAAAAACTTTTATTGTTGCTCCGGATAGTCCTTCTTTTTCTTTTACGCTAATAACCTTCCCTTGTACAATTTGAAAACATTCCGGTTTTTTCTTGGTAAAATAGTAAATATCGTCGTCTCCTTTACCGGTATCGCGGTTTGAAGACAGGTAGCCGAATTTTGATTCCGAATCAATAATGAAGGCAAAATCGTCTTTATTGCTGTTTGCCGGCTCGCCCAAATTCTTAGGCTCGGAGAAATTTTTACCGTCGTGTTTACTTTCCAGTATATCCAACCCGCCAAAACCATAATGCCCATCGGAAGAAAAATACAATACACCGTTACTGTAAAAAGGAAACATTTCACGTCCGATGGTATTGATTGTAGGACCAACATTAACCGGGGTGTTAATTTTTCCGTCGGGAAACACCTCTGCTACATAAATATCGGTTTCTCCGTACCCACCGGGCATATCCGACACAAAAAACAACCATTTACCGTCCGGACTTAAGCACGGATGCCCCACGCTATAATCTAAACTATTGAAAAACATTTTCTCGGTTTTAACCACTTTATCGCCTTCTATCCATGCTTTAATGATTTGAAAGTTGTTGGTTCCTTTCTTGTCGTTTTTCAACCTGTTGCCTTTTAATGTATTCGTTGTGTAGTAAAACGTTTTTAAATCTGGCGCAAAGGTTATTGTGGCATCGTGATAACTTGAGTTTATCTCTTTTAGAAATAACTGTTCGTTGATTAGTGCTCCGTCTGAAATATTCCTGTCTGTCACATACATACCTAAAAAAGGCTGCTGGTTCCAGGAATAAATTTTGCTGTCGCTATCTGCACCCTGTTTACTCGAAGAGTACACCAGTTGATTTCCAAAAAAAGCCGCTCCAAAATCTGAATTCGGACTGTTGATTTCTAAATTTCTCAAATCGTACAAAGGCGACCTTTTAGACAAACTATCCAAATATTTCTGATTGGAAGCAAAATGTTTAATTTGTTCGTTATCTCCTTTGTTCTTAAGGTATTCTTTCGTTATCTGATTGGCTTTATCATAATCTCTTACACTTCTTAAGGCCTGAGTATAACGCAACATATAAGTATCGGAAAGGCTTTGCCTCTGCATGTCGTACAACTTTTGATACCACGTAAGCGCTTTTCGCATATCGTTAAGATGGTAGTATGTGTCCGCTATGTTGGTAATTGTCTTGAGTGAAGGATTGGATTCGCTTTCCAGATATTCTTCATATAATTTTGACGCTTCTACATAAGACATCTGATTGAACATTTTTTCTGCATTTTTTAACTTTAACTGGCCAAATAAGGTACTTGTACACAACAGTATCCCTAGTATATATATTTTTCTCATATGCATTAGTATTAAAAGAAACGTGGCGACTTAATGGTTGAAGTTTTTTGAGGTAGTTGGTAACGAAGGATTATCTCGTGTGTTCCGTCGTTATATTTGTTTAATTCGGTTACGGTATAATCGAAGGAATAACCCAAGAAGAAATCTTTGAGAAACTGAACTCCTGCCAGAGCACTAACTGAATCGTCCCAACGGTAAGAAGCCCCTAATGTCACTTTTTCCTGAAGCAGAAAATTAGCCGAAATATCTGTTGACAATGGTGCGCCTCCTACAGCTTTTACCAAAACAGAAGGTTTGAATTTAATGGACTCTGACAAATCAAACACATAGCCTCCAATAAAATAGTAATGCAGTTTATCAGACACAACCGATTCCTGAATATCATCGTAATAATCGTATCGGAGAAAGTTTGGAACCGAAACTCCTGCATACCATTTTTCGGAATACAGATAAACTCCGGAACCCATTAGTCCCATCATTTTATTGTTTATATTACTGTTCAGCAATACATCATTACTATCGTAAAACCTTCCTTTGGACCAATCAATATTTAACACTCTTATTCCTGCCTTCAGACCAAAAGCCAATTTAGTTTGAACGCCAAGATCTAGTGTATAAGAAACATTTCCGGCTAAGGTGTTTTCATTTGAAGGTCCCAATTTGTCGCTGATAACATTTAAGCCTAAACTCACTTTTTTACTTCCTACCGGTGAATGAACTCCCAGGGTACCGGTTTGTGGTGCTCCGTCTAAGCCGACCCATTGTTTCCGCAAGAGTAAATTCGCTTCTAAGGCTCCTGTTGAACCTGTATAACCAGGGTTAACCATCATCGTATTGTACATATACTGAGTATACTCCGGACTTTGTTGTGCTGTTATTTGTTTAGGGAGGAAAACCAAAGCTAATCCGATGATTAACTTTGATAATGTGGTATTTATCTTCGCTTTCATAAATTTTTATTTTAAAGGATTAGAATGCGATAGGTAAGACACCTATCGCATTATGAATAACCATCCTGATTTCGTTACGTTTTCTGTTTCTCCTGTCTCGAAAGTATAATAGTATGTTCCAGTTGCTAAAACATTTCCGTCGAAAGTGTTGCTAACATTTGAAATACCTTTCCAGTCGTTTTTATAACCTCTGGTTTGGAAAACCAGATTTCCGTAACGGTTATAAATTGCAAGCTTATTGTTAGGATAGAACTCTGCACATTTAATGGTAAACACATCGTTAGAGCCATCTTCGTTTGGTGTGAACTCGTTATAAACAGTAAGACACGGATCACTCGATACTCCTTCAACACATATTTCTACAACCAAACTCAAGGTTTCCGAACTAACCAGATTACAGGCTAAACTGTTACTGTACTCGACACCTACCGAATTTGCACCAGGTTGCTGCCAGTTTACAGTTACAAAATCATCATTTACTCCTCCTCCTGCTGTAATTTGACCTCCGTTACTAACGCTCCAAACATAATTGTCCATATTAGGTTCTGTTGTATAGGTAACCGATGTTAAAACACAAGTAGTTACCAATCCTCCATTGATTGTTGCCGGGTTGTTTGTTCTAAAATGAGCGGTTACACCTAATAATGAAGAACTTAAACAACCAGTCACATTATCTACCATTCCTGCATAATAGGTAACCCCGTCTTCTAAAGCCGTTGTTGGTGCCAGGATATTGCCTCCACTTGGTGCATCGTACCATATCACACCAGTTTCATTAACCTGCAATGAGGCTACGGTTGGACTGTCAGATTCACAGAAATCTTGTGTCGCATC
>NZ_AUCZ01000003.1 GCF_000430025.1 Flavobacterium suncheonense GH29-5 = DSM 17707 | reverse complement strand
CTACGGGTTGTAATTATATGAAAACGGTAACGGTAACCGAATCGAATCCGGCAGTGGATGTTCAGGCGGTGGTGAGCAATTATTTTGCAGATACGCAAACCATCACGGTAACGGTAATTGGAGGAACAGGACCATTCGTGTACAGTTTAGACGGTGGTGAATTCCAGAGCAGCAATGTCTTCCCGTATGTCTTACCGGGTGAGCACACGGTAGTGGTTCAGGATGAAGGACAAACCGGATGTACCGATGAAACCCGCGTGGTGAACACGGTAAGTTATCCTAATTTCTTCACGCCAAACGGAGACGGAATTAACGATACTTGGAATATTTGGTCAATAGCTGATCAATATAATGCAGAAATTCATATATTTGACCGTTACGGAAAACTGATTAAACAGATTACCCCGGCAGGAAACGGTTGGGACGGAACTTTCGGAGGGCAGTTGTTGCCATCGACAGACTATTGGTTTACCGTAAGATTTAATGAAAACGGAACAGAAAAATTATTTAAAGCACATTTCTCTTTAAAACGATAACTTATGAATGTTATTAAAAAAAGTTGTTTAATTTTAGGACTTTTATTATCTCAGATGTCATTCTCTCAGGAAGGGATTGCAGTGTATTCGGATTATTTATCGGATAACTATTATTTAATTCACCCTTCAATGGCTGGGGCGGCTAACTGTGCAAAAGTGAGGGTTACGGCTCGTCAGCAGTGGTTTGGAGAATCCGATGCGCCGCGTTTGCAAACCATTAGTTTTAATACATCATTGGGGGACAGCCAGACATCTGGATTCGGAGCGATTGCTTTTAATGACAGAAACGGATACCATTCGCAAGTGGGTGCAAAAGTAACTTATGCACACCATATTCGTTTTGGAGGTGATTTGAATATGCTTTCTTTTGGTTTGAGTGCGGGTGCTGTGCAGAGTGTTTTGGATGAAACGCGTTTCAACATTATTGAATATCCGGACCCTACCGTTAACGGAACGATACGTAATAAATATACCTATTTCAATGTGGATTTAGGGATGTCTTACCACTTGAGTGATTTTTATACGCATGTTTCTGTTAAAAACGCCATCGCAAACAAACGTCAGATTTATTCGGATGTAGAAAGCGATAACCTGCGTAAGTTGATTTGGTCTATGGGATATACTTTCGGAAACAGTGATACCTATCAGTGGGAACCTTCCATGATGTTTCAGTTAACACAGGAAACCAAAGAAAAAGCCATTGACGTAAACATGAAAGTGTACAAAACCATGGAGGAATTCGGAAAAATCTGGGGAGGATTGTCCTACAGAAGAAGTTTCGACGGAACGCAATACCTTCAGAATGGAGAAGTGAAAGAGCAAAAATTGCAATACATTACACCAATCATCGGGGTAAACTATAAAAACTTTATGGCCGCTTACACTTATTCTTATTTAACTGGAGATGTTAAGTTCGACAACAGCGGATTTCATCAGATTACCTTAGGATTCAATTTCAACTGTAAAAAAGATCCTTACCACTGTAACTGTCCTGCGGTTAACTAATTTTACAATATTATTGGCGTCCCGATTTATCGGGACGCTTTTTTATATACTTTATTATGGCTCTGATTAAAGAAGTACGAGGGAAATATCCTCAGATACCGGAAGATTGTTTTGTGGCGGAAAATGCCACGATTGTTGGTGATGTGGTTTTTGGTAAGTCTTGCAGCGTTTGGTTTAATACTGTGGTGCGCGGCGATGTTCATTCGATAACAATCGGAGATAAAGTGAACATTCAGGACGGTGCGGTAATTCACTGTACGTACCAAAAACATCCGACGGTTATCGGGAACAATGTTTCCATTGGACACAATGCGATTGTACACGGCTGTACGGTAAAGGATAATGTTTTAATAGGGATGGGTTCGATAGTGATGGACAATTGTGTGATTGAAAACAATTCCATTATTGCGGCGGGTTCGGTTGTTACCCAAAACACGGTGGTGGAATCCGGAACTATTTATGCCGGCATTCCTGCCAAAAAAGTTAAAGATATTAATGCTTCTGATTTTGCCGGCGAGATTGAAAGGATCTCTAACAATTATGTGATGTATTCCTCTTGGTTTAAGGAAGATTAAAAATCTTTTTCAAAGACATTTTCTGAAAAACCTAAAATGGATTTTAATACCGCAGCATCGCTATTGGTGTAAAATAATTGTGTGTTTTCAGCATCCGAAAGATTCAGCAAGTCATTTTTTTGTAGGATTTTTTGCGTTTGCTTGGCTACGGCTACGCCTGAATCTATGATTTTGATGTGCTCCGGGATGATTTTTTTTATCTGTGGAATGAGATAAGGATAGTGGGTACAGCCGAGTACCAGATAATCGATATTGGCCGTAACCATCGGTTTTAAATACTTCTCAAGCAATTTAGTCATTTCTTCCGATTCAATTTTACCGTCTTCAATCAGTTGGACTAAATTATGGCCGATTTGTTCCACTATTTTTATGTTGGAAAAGGTTTCTACAGCTTTGTTAAACAATTCGCTGTTTAAAGTGCCTTTGGTGGCTAAAATGCCTATGGTTTGCGTTTCGGTTCCGAGGGCAGCCGGTTTGATAGCCGGTTCGATACCAATAAAGGGCACGTCATATTTTTCCCGTAGTTCTTTAATTGCGTTAGTGGTGGCGGTATTGCAGGCTACCACGATAAGTTTGCAGTCTTGTTTTAACAATTCTTCGGTGTTCTTACAGCTTAAGGCAATAATCTCCTCTTTTGATTTCTGTCCGTATGGGGCATTTTTGCTGTCTGCCAGATAAATCGTGTTTTCGTGCGGGAGTAGTTTGTGGATTTCTTTCCAGATGGAAGTACCACCAATGCCTGAATCAAAGATGCCGATAGGTTTGTTACTGCTCATAAAACAAATGTAAAAAAAAACTGCTCCAAAAAAAGAGCAGTTTTTCAATTTATGAAAAAATTATAATATTAGAATCCTAATTCTTTTTTCACGTCCGCTAACAAGTTTGGACCGTCTGCAAGGATCACGCCGCTACCGCTTGTAGAATCCAATACATATTGATATCCTTTGGCTTTAGCAACTTTTTGGATGGCGTTTTTGGCTTTGTCCATGATTGGTTTTACCAAATCCATTTCTTTTTGCTGTAATTCTTTTTGAGCTGTTTCTCTGAATTGTTGGATGCGCTGCCCCATGTCCTGCATTTCTTTTGCTCTTGTTTCGTTTACAGCTTCTCCTACGGTTGTAGCTTCAGACTCGTATTTTTTCATTTTGTTTTGGTACTCGGTAACCAAAGTCTGGTATTCTTTTTCGTAAGTTTCACCAATTTTTTTCACCTGTGCCTGAGCGGTTTTCATTTCCGGCATGGTGGTCATCAACTCCTGAACATCAATATGCGCCACTTTTGCCTGAGCAGAAATGGTTTGGTTTGCCCCTAAAAATAGTGCGGCAGCAATAAGTAAAGTTTTCAATTGTTTCATTTTCTAATACAAGTTAATTAATCTTAATTTTTATTTTGCTCTGTTTTGTTTTCTTCTGTTTTCTTTTTTTGCGCTTCTTCACGCTCTTTTTTTGCTTTTTCGCGGTCTTCGATTATCTTTTTGCGTTTTTCTTCTAACGCTTTTTTACGCTCGTCCAATAGCTTTTGTCGTTCTTCGGCTGTTGCTTTTTTCTTGGCTTCAGCTTCGGCTTTTTTGTCTTCGGCAGCAGTGGTTGTTTTTTTATCCTCAGCACTTTCGCCTTCAGCGTCTTCTTTTTTATCTTCCGGTTTTGTTACTTCTTTTGCAGATTTTTTGGCTTCTCTTTCTTCTAATATCTGTTTGCGACGTTCTTCAATGGCTTTTTTCTTCTCTTCCGCCGCTTTTTTTCGGTCTTCTAAGATTTTTTCACGGGCGGCCTTTTTTTCATCCAGTTTCTTCTGACGTTCAATCTGATCCGGGTTTTCCGCAGCCATGTCGTCTAAAGCATCTTGTTTTTCCTGTTCTTTAAGTTGTTTTTTGGTTAACTGTTCCTTTTTTTGTGCCCGGGTAAGTTCTCTAATCACCCGCTCGCTCAAATCGAATCGTTGCGCTGCAAACAACATGGTCATGTCGGAGGATTTGTCGAAGATGAAGTCGTATTTCATCCGCTCTCCGATATCCTGTACGGCATTAAAAACCTGATCCTGAATCGGTTTTACCAAAGTGGCTTTCTGAATCATCAAATCGCCGTTGGGGCCAAAACGCTTTTGTTGGTAGTCCAACATTTCTTTTTCAAGGAACGCAATTTCTTCTTCCCGTTCTTCAATCAACTCTTTAGTGAGAAGTACTTTTTCGGTCTTGAGATTTTCTTTCAGTTTGTTGATTTCATTTTTTTTAACCTCTATTTCCTGTTTCCAGGTTTGGGCTTTTTGTTCCAGCTGGTTTTTGGCTTCAGCATAGTCTGGGGCTTTTTGCAGGATGTATTCCATATCTACATAGCCTACTTTTACGCCTTTTCCCTGGGCATTAGCCATTACCGTTACCAGGGTAGCCAGTGCAGTTAAAAAATATTTTTTCATAACTAATTAAGTTTAGTTCAACTATCGTGCCAAATCTTAAAATTGTTGTCCGATGATAAAATGCGTTTGCCATCCGCTTTTTCGTTGTTCCCCAGGAACCGCATCAAACCCGTGACCAAAATCAATTCCCAACAAACCAAAGGCAGGCATGAATACGCGTAAACCGAAACCTGCTGAGCGCTGTAGTGCGAACGGGTTGTAGTCTTTAAAGGAAGCAAAAGACGCTCCGGCTTCTGCAAACGTTAAAACATAAATTGAAGCAGCTTGCTTTAAAGTTATCGGATAGCGCAATTCTAATGAGAATTTATTGTATATCGTACCTCCAATCTGTTCCGGTAATCCATTTCTGTAAATGATAGGGGAAAGGGATTGGTTCGGATAACCGCGCAATTGAATCATTTCTCTTCCGTCCATCGAAAAGTTTGCTAAACCGTCACCACCTAAATAATAACGTTCAAACGGAACTAATCCTCTGTCTTGGTTATAGGCTCCTAAAAATCCGAATTCACCCAAAGAACGAAGTACTAATTTATCATAAATTTTTGTATACCAGTCTGCTTTAAACTTAATTTTATAATATTCCAACCAATTAAATCGTTTTTGGTCGACTTTTCCCTGATCAGCTGCAGCTAAAGTATAGTCTGATGAAGGAGAGCCGTCTGAATTTAAAACAGGTTGTCCGTTGCTGTCTATGTAAGTACCGGCTGGGTACGAATGCGTTAATCCGTCTGTTCCGGTATAATATCCGGTGGAAGTTGCTTTTATTTTATTTTCTTCAAGATTTCCCAAGTTGGCATAATCCACACCGTTAAACAATGAGTACGGTAACGTGAACTTTCCGGTTATTGAAAAATCGGAACCGTAAGTTGGGTAGATTGGATTTAAACCTTTGCTGTTTCTGGATAATCCGATGGTGTAAGTTAAATTTCTTGACGAGCCGTTTCCAAAAGTGAACAGTCCGGTATTGTAGTTATTCAAGTCGTAATATTGGAAAGCAACCGAATGGGATAAAACAAAATAATCATCCGGAACGGAAAGCCTTTTTGCCATACCAACCGATAAAGTGGTAATGTTGAAGCTCTGGTTTCTGTCGACATCACGGGAGGAATAATTGTATAAAAACTGTTTACTGTGCGAAACAGAAGTGGAGAAATTAATCGGTTTTTTGCCGCCTAACCACGGCTCAGAAAACGACAGACTATAGGTTTGAAAATAGGAACTTCCCTGCAAACGTAGCGCCATTCTCTGACCGTCTCCCATAGGGAGCGGTTTGTAAGCATCTTTGTTTAGGATGTTTCGGATAGAGAAATTGTTAAACGATAAACCAAGGGTTCCAATGAAACCTCCTCCTCCGTATCCGCCTTGTAATTCTACCTGGCTGGATCCTTTTTCTACTACGTTGTAATTAATGTCTACCGTACCGTCTGCACCGTTTGGTTTTACATCCGGCTGTAATTGCTCGGCATCGAAAAAGCCTAACTGACCTAATTCACGGATAGTTCTTACTACATTTTCTTTGCTCCATTTTTGTCCGGGTTTTGTTCGCAACTCCCGGTAGATAACGCGATCGTTTGTTCTGTCGTTTCCGGTTACGGTTACGTTGTTAAAATAGGCAATTGGTCCTTCGGTAATTCTGATTTCGAAATCGATAGTGTCATTCGCTGTTTTTACCTCTACGGCATTGATGTTTGAAAACAAATAACCGTTGTTTTGGTATAAGTTGCTAAGATCTTCCGCGTCCGGGTTTTTCTTGTTAGAGATGCGCTCATCCAATAGCTTTCCGTTATATACCTCACCTTTTTGAATGCCCAGAACTCTTTCCAATTGCTGGTTGCTGTAAATAGTGTTCCCCAGATAACGAATGTTTCCAAAATAGTGTTTACGGCCTTCTTCAACTTTAATGTCGATGTCTACCGTGTTTTTCTTTTTGTTGTAAGTAACTTTCTCCTCGGTAATACGGGCGTCGCGATAGCCTTTTTCTTTGTATTTGTCGACAACGTTAACCAAATCTTCGTTGTATTTTTCCTTGATGAATTTCGAAGATTTGAAAAGGCGCAACGGATTCATGAAGCTTTTTTTCTTAGTGTTGGTTAAGGCTTTCCTGATTTTGCTCGTTTTCATTTCGGAATTACCGGAAATGTTAATGCTGCTGATTCGCACTTTTTTGCCGCGATCTACGGCAACAACCATGTTTACTTTGTTTTCAAGTGTGTCCGGAATAGTGTTAATAACAACTTTAGTGTTGTAGTAGCCGTTTTTTTTGTATTTGTTTTCGATGTAATTTTTGGTGGTGGTCAGTAAGTTTTCATTGACCACTTTGTCTTTCTTAAGGTCGTTGTCCTTAATTAATTCATCTACTTTTCCTTTTTTAACGCCTTTGAATTTTACCTCATTGAGTTTGGGCAGTTCATTGATGTTCAGTTCCAGCCAGATTGAGTCATTCTGCACACGGTTCACGTAAAAATTGATGTCGTTAAAAAGACCAAGTTTCCATAGCTTTTTAATGGCATTGCTGATTTCATCACCGGGAACCAAAATGTTTTGCCCTTTTTCCAGACCGGCGAAAGTAATTACGGTTTGTTTGTTGTAGGTTATTTTACCGGTTACGTCAACATCAGCAAGAGTATATTGTTTTCCGGCTTCGGGAGTGTTGTTTTCCTGTGCCTTTAAAGATGATATATTTCCTAATAGTAAAACAGCAAAAAACAGTTTTGTTGCTTTTTGAAACATTGGGGTATTATTTAATTTGTTCACTCGTTTTTCCAAATCTTCGTTCTCTTTTCTGATAACTGATAATTGCTTCATACAAATCTTTTTCTCTAAAATCAGGCCATAACACTTCTGTGAAATAGAATTCGGCATAAGCAATCTGCCAAAGCAGGAAGTTGCTGATTCTATGCTCACCACTAGTACGGATTACCAAATCTACGTCCGGTAAATTTTGCGTGTAAAGATGCTGATTAATAATGGATTCGTCAATATCCGTTACTGAAATTATATTATTTTTAACTTTATCGCTTATTTTTCTCACGGCATTAACAATTTCGTCGCGCGAACCGTAGCTCAGGGCAAGTGTTAATGTCATTCTTGTATTGTCTTTTGTTTTTTCGATTACCTCAAGCAATTCCTTTTTTACCGACGACGGTAAATTGTCTAAATTGCCGATGGCATTCAGGCGGATGTTGTTGTTCTGAAGGGTTTTTAACTCGCCTTTAAGGGAAGTGATCAGCAGCTTCATTAAGGTGTCTACTTCCAGTTTCGGGCGGTTCCAGTTTTCGGTTGAAAAAGCGTAGAGTGTAAGGTTTTCAATGCCTAATTTGGCACAGGTCTCCACGGTTTCGCGTACGGCTTTGGTGCCGTTTTCATGACCGAAAGCGCGCAACATTCCTTTCTGCTTGGCCCAACGCCCGTTGCCGTCCATGATGATGGCCAGGTGTTTGGGTAAATTATCTTTATTTATAGTATCGTTCAAATTCATTTTATTCTGCGCAATAACAAGGATTTTGGCCGAAAGTATAAGTTAGAGTCAATCCTGTAAAAACATACCAATCCTTACTGGTTAAGTTTCCGAATTTGTACTGCGAAAACTCTTCCTTTTTGGGATTACTACCGTCTAAATTGTCGGTAAAACTATAGCGTATACCGGTTTCCAAGCCTAAGACGAATTTATCGGCTATTCGGGTTTTTAACCCAACCGTCATGGGAATAGCCATAGCATATTTGGTGTCGTCTATTTTGGTTTGTCCGTCCAGAACGTATAGTTCGTCATATCTGAAATAACTCAACCCCGTATGCACGTAGGGTGTGGCAATCCATCCACTTTCATGCAAGTTAAAATCAAAAAAATTAAACTCCAGACCAGCCGAAAGTTCCTTAATTTCATTTTCAAAACTAAAGCCCCTCTGTTTTCGCGCCGGTACATCCGAATTTGAATCATTCGAGCTGATTTTACCTTGTGTATAGGAAAATCTCCACGAATGTCTCGTGCTTCGGTTCCATTTATACAAAATGCCGATACTCAACTCTTTAGGGGCTATGTAAGTAGTTGGTCCGACATCGCCAATATAATTACTTCCTCCTAAAAAAACTCCCAATTCGTTAATTTGGGCGTTTGCTTTGGAAAACAGGAAAAGGAAGATTACTACAGCCGCAATTCTGTTCATTTTGTTAAAATAGTGTGCAAATATAATAATATAGATTTCTAAACCGCTTCTATTGTTATATTTTCACATGGTTTGCCTAATAATTTATCTGAATCACTTTATCTAACGCTGAATTTCAGGGCGTAGTATGCTGTAAATCATAAATTATTAATTTCGTTTGTCTTCTCCCCAAAGCAATTTGTTGCGTAAAGTTTTCAGGAATGTTTCGTTGGGAAACTCGACCATGTTGATGGTAAAAGGGGCTTTTTTGATGTAAACCTCGTTTTCGTTGTCGATGGTTTTGGTTCCGGAATCCAGCGAAAGCAGGAATTGCGGTTCTCTTCCGGATACTTTGAGTTTTATTTCGGTATCGTCGGAAAGTATCAGCGGCCGAACGTTAAGGTTGTGGGGTGCGATAGGGGTAATCACGATGCATTTCGATTCCGGGGTAATCACCGGGCCACCGCAGCTCAGGTTGTAACCCGTGGAGCCGGTTGGCGTTGAAATAATCAAACCGTCTGCCCAGAAGGAAGTCAGGTATTCTCCGTTTAAACAGGTTTCAATGGTAATCATCGAAGTGGTGTTTTTTCGGGAAACGGTAATTTCGTTCAGGGCAAAATTTAAATCGAAAATATCGCAGGGATCCGGATAGCACTCTAAACTCAGTAAAGTGCGTTGGGACAGTTTGTAATTGTTTTCAAACAGGTTGGGCAATAATTTTTCGATGGCATCCTGTTGTACATTGGCTAAAAAACCCAGTCTGCCGGCGTTAATCCCTACTATGGGGATGTTCTTGCTTTTCACGAAAGTAGCGGCCCGAAGCATGGTGCCATCTCCTCCGATACTGATGAAAAAATCAAAAGAGTTGTTCAGTTCGGTATGATTGGAAAAGACTTCGTATTCGTTCTTCAGGACGTTGTTTTCGAGTAAAAGACGGTAGAAATTAGCTTCAAAAACCGCCTGGGCATTGTATTTTTCGAAAACAGAAAACATTTTATGCAGGATATCGGCTGTTTTTTCGGGGTAATATTGTCCGTAGATGGCTAATTTCATAGCGAATTATATGTTTAGGTATTTGTCCAGATAATCGGAACGGTCTTTCAGATTGTTCAGGTACGCATCTTCCTGATGTTCGCTGATGATGTCGTAATTGTAACGGCGGAAGGTTTGAATAATTTCGTTCATGCCGCCCAAACTCATTTTTATAGTAATCTGTACTTTGTTAACATCGGTATAGGAAATGAAGGCGCCCAACAGTTTGGCATTGTTGCTTTCCACGATTTGTGCAATTTCGCCCATGCTGTAATCGCGCAGGCCTTTTTCGACCACAATAATTCCGCCGTCTTCCCTTAGAAAAGGTGTTTCATGGAAAAAACGGATGATGTCTTCCATTTCATAGTACCCGAGATAAGTGTTTTTGTCGTCGAGTACAGGTACCAGATTGGTTTCGTTTTTGGCAAATACTTCCAGTACATCCAGCCAGTTCATGGTGTTGCGGACAAAGAAACGGTCGAAATTAAAGCGAAATTCACCGATTTTTTTATCAGGATCCAACAGGTCAATATCTTCCGCATTGGCACAGCCGATATAAACGCCATCCTCCAGAACGGGAAAATGACTGAACGGTAAATTCAGGAAAATATCCTGCGCTTTTTCCACTACATCGGTAACGGTCAGCGCGTTAATTTCCTGGGTGATATAATCTGTAATTTCATTCATAAGACAAAAATCGAAATCGAATGCAAAATAATCAAAAAATGGGACATTACCGCTTAAATATACTTTGTATTTTTGTAAGTAAATTTTTTTACCATGACGAAATTATCGGTTAACATCAATAAAATTGCGACCCTGCGAAATTCAAGAGGCGGAAATGTGCCCAATCTTTTGCAGGTGGCCAAAGACATTCAGCGGTTTGGAGCTGAGGGAATTACCGTGCATCCGAGACCGGACGAACGCCATATCCGTTATCAGGATGCCAGGGATTTGGTTGGAGTAGTGTATACAGAATACAATATCGAAGGCAATCCGCAACACAATTTCATCGATTTGGTGCTGGAGTGCCAACCCACGCAGGTAACCCTTGTTCCGGATGCCATCGGAGCCTTAACCTCCAATGCCGGTTGGGATACGGTAACGCATCAGTCCTATTTAAAAGAAGTTATCGACGAGTTTAAAAGAAACGGAATCCGCACTTCCATTTTTGTGGATCCGGTACTTAAAATGATTGAAGGTGCCAAAGCCACCGGAACCGACCGTATCGAATTGTACACCGAAGCTTTTGCACATCAGTACGGTTTGGGGAATAAAGAAGCGATTCAGCCGTATGTAACTGCGGCCGTTTTAGCTAACGATTTAGGATTGGGAATTAACGCCGGACACGATTTAAGTCTGGATAATATCAAATTCTTCAAAGACAACATTCCGGACCTTTTAGAGGTGTCGATTGGACACGCTTTAATCTCCGAGTCGCTGTACCTCGGTCTGGAAAACGTCGTAAACATGTATCTGCAAAGGCTGAAGTAATGGAGTTGTATTCAAGAATAGAAGGAGAAGGGAAGCCGTTGCTGATTATTCACGGTTTTATGGGAATGTCGGACAACTGGAAAACGTTGGGCGGTCAGTTTGCCGGCTTAGGGTTTCAGGTGCATATGTTAGACATGCGTAATCACGGGAAGAGTCCGCACAGCGAGGAATTCAATTATGCAGTGATGGTTCAGGATGTGTTGGATTATTGCCAAAAGCATGGTTTGGAGAAGATTGACCTGTTAGGACATTCCATGGGCGGAAAAATCGCCATGTTTTTTGCGGTAAACCATCCGGAAAAGCTAGAAAAGCTGATAGTAGCAGATATCGGACCGAAATATTACGCGCCGCACCATCAGAAAATCTTAGAAGGACTCACGGCTATAGATTTTACCACACAACCCACCCGTGCGGAAGTCGAAGCAACCTTATCGGAATACATCTACGACTTCGGCACGCGGCAGTTTTTGCTGAAAAACCTGTATTGGGTAACGCCGGGACAACTCGGTTTCCGGTTCAATCTCGATGTTTTCAACCGAAAAGTGGAAGGAATCGGCGAGGCCCTTCCTTTTGAAAGCCGTTTTGAAAAACCTGCCTTGTTTCTTCGCGGCGACCGTTCCGATTATATAGCTGATGCAGACTTTGAAACCATACACCACCATTTTCCGGACAGTGAAATTGTCACGATTAAAAATGCAGGGCACTGGCTGCACGCCGAAAATCCGAAAGACTTTTTTGAAGCCGTGGCTGAATTCCTTGTAAAGTAGGATTCCGACTGGCTTTTTTAAGATAATATTATGAAAGCATAACATTTTTCTTAAAAAAATTGTAAAATCCATATTTTGTTATAAATTTGGGTTGCTGTTTATTTGAAAACATAAAAAAAACTAACACCTTTTATTAAATTATGAGAAAACTATTATCGTTAACTTTAATGGCTTTGGCAGGCTCAACGGCATTCGCAGGAGGATATCGTGTAAGTTTACAGGGTCAGAAGCAATTGGCTATGGGACACACCGGTGTTGCCGTGGTTAATAGTGCTGAAGCTGCTTTTTTCAACCCGGCTGGTTTGTCTTTTCTGGAAGATAAATTCAACCTTTCTGTTGGAGCAAATGCTTTGTTTGCTAAAACTAAGTTTCAAAACGAAACCTATAATTGGAAAAATTCAACTGAGAACATGGGTACTCCGTTTAATGTCTATGCTTCTTATAAAATCAACAAATGGTTAACGGCAGGTTTGGCAGTATATACGCCTTATGGAAGTGCTGTAGAGTGGGATAAGGATTGGGAAGGTTCTCACTTGGTAAACAATATTGATTTGCAGGCAATTTATATTCAGCCAACGATTTCCGTTAAAGTAAGCGATGAGTTTAGTTTTGGCGGAGGGCCGATTTATGTTACCGGTTCGGTAGAGTTCAACAGAAACCTGAATCGAAATTTAACAGATGAGAACGGTAATCGTTCTGATGTAACTTTAGATGCAAAGGGAATCACGGCTTGGGGATATACGGCAGGTTTTATGTTCAATCCGTGTAAAAAACTTCGTTTAGGGGTTAATTACCGTTCGGAAATCATCATGGAAGCACGTGGCGGGGATGCAAAATTTAATGACATTCCGCTTATTGCTCAAGGGACTTATTCCGATACAAGTTTTGATGCGGATCTTCCGTTGCCGGCTGAAATTACAGCAGGTTTGTCGTATAATATTACGGATAAATGGATGGTGGCTTTCGATTACAACAGAACGTTATGGAGAGCATACGATGCTTTAGTGGTTGATTTTGCCAATAATGTACCTACTTCATATAATGCCAGAAATTATCATGATACTAATACATACAGAGTAGGAACGCAGTATAAAGCGAACGATAAATTTACATTCAGAGCCGGGTGGTACAAAGACGAAAGCCCGATTTCTGCAGGATACTTTGCTCCGGAAACACCGCGTAACGATTCTATGGGATACACGGGAGGTTTAACGTATCAGGTTACTAAAAAGTTGGGGATAGATGCATCATTCCTATACTTGCATTTTGATGAAGTGAATGCTTCTTACGATCACTATACTGAATCGACAGTGGTAAACGGTCAGCCGGTTATCAGTACAATTCCATTTAGCGGAACGTATAAAAATACTGTGTTTTCTCCAGGTCTTGGTTTAACCTACAGCTTCTAATATTTAAAGAAAAAGAATTATGAAAAATAAGTTTATATATTTTGCTGTATTGGCGGCAATGGGTCTTGCATCTTGTGAGCCTGAATTTGAAAATGAAGTATCCAATGCAAGTTATTCTTCTGGAGAGGCTGATTTTACAAGCTATGTAGCTCTGGGAAATTCATTGTCGGCTGGGTATATTGACGGAACGATATCTAAAGGAGGTCAGCAATATTCATTTCCGTTAATGTTGTCCCAACAATTTGCGTTAGTGGGAGGTGGTGAGTTTACGCAGCCCGATTTTTCAATGGACGCTAATAATGTTGGAGGATTGCTTTTGGGAGGTATGCCTATTACAGATCCTGTTACTGGAGCAAATCTCTTCCCGACTCGAATGGTTTTCGATGAGTCACAATTAAAACCTGAAAACATTAATGCGGTTTCTACTAATGATGTTTCGGAGAGACAATTTAGAGCGTATCATAATATGGGGGTTCCGGGTATGAAGTCCTTTCACGCAGTTTATTCAGGATACGGAAGTCTTACCGGTTTGGGTACTGGAACTGCAAATCCGTGGTATGTACGCCATGCAACTGCTGATGATGCGACAGTGTTGGGAGATGCCATGCAAATGAACCCGACTTTTTTTACTAACTGGATTGGAGATATGGATGTATTGGCGTATGCTACTTCCGGAGGAGCTGGTTCTACAGCTGGAATTGGGGCTAATGATATTACGCCATTCCCTGTTTTTGAGGCAGCTTACGATGCAGTATTGAATACATTAACAGCTAATGGTACAAATGATGTGAAAGGGGTTTTGTGTACGATTCCTTATGTAACTTCTATTCCTTATTTTACTACGGTTCCTTATGCTCCGTTATCGCCGGCGGCTTTAGGAGGGGAGGCTAATATTACTGCATTGAATAGTCAATTATACGGGCCTTTAAATGCAATCTTTACAGCTTATGGTGAACCTAATCGTGTGCGTTTGTTGTCGGCCACGGCAGCTAATCCTGTGTTGATTGTTGATGAAAATGCACAAGACAGAACGGCTCAGATAACCGGAGCGTTAATGATGCAAGGGTATGATGCACCAACCGCTACCGCTTTTGGTCAAATTTTTGGAAAAGCAAGACAATCTACTGCTAATGATTTAATTGTGTTGCCGGCATCATCGTATATCGGAACTACAAATGCTATGGCTCCAGCTCCGGTAAACATCAATGGGGTTACAAACCCATTAGCGGACAAATGGGTATTGACCCAAGTGGAAATTGCAGATGTTAAAGATGCTACTGATCAAATCAATGCACACATTCGTTCTAAAGAATCTGCTAATATTGCTATTGCAGACATGAATGTTGTTATGAAGCAATTGGTGTCAGGACTTAGAGTGGAGGATGGAAGTATATATACTGCAAATTATTTTAACGGAACAAATATTAGTACAGTGTTATTCTCATTAGATGGGGTGCATCCTAATCCCAGAGGTTATGCGGTCATTACTAATGAATTGATTAAAGTTATTAACAAGCATTTTAAAGCAAAATTGCCGTATAAAAACTCAGCGAGTTATCCTGGAATTAATTTAGTGACGACGAATTAATTTTTAACCATAACAAAGTTATAGAGCGCTGAAATTTCAGCGCTTTTTTTATCTTTATCCAATATTTGCAATTATGAAAAACGTACTGATTCGACTGCTGATTACTACAATTCTCATTGTGGTTTTATCGCATTTTCTGCCGGGAATTCATGTGGCAACCATCAAAGCGGCGCTAATCGTGGCGGTGGTTTTGGGGTTGTTAAATACTTTCTTAAAACCGGTTTTGGTTTTCTTTACCTTGCCGATCACGTTATTGACGCTGGGATTGTTTTTGCTGGTGATCAATACCGGTATGGTTTTACTGGCCGATCATCTCATTGATGAATTTAAGGTAGACGGTTTTGTGAATGCCTTTGTATTCAGTGTGGTGCTGTCGTTAAGTCAGTGGTTTCTGAATCTTTTTGTTCAGGACTAACGGAAAAAGAAATAATTTTAATAGTATTGAAATACAATAAGTTAAAAACTTGGTTGGGTTGTAAAAAATCTATAATTTTGCAACCCAATTTTAGTATGTAAAAAAATTAAATAATGAATATTACAAGAAACAACGTAGATGCGTTAAATGCAGTGGTAACGGTTGAAGTTACTAAAGACGATTATGCAGGTCAGGTAGAAAAAGTATTGGCTGATTACCGTAAAAATGCTAGTATTCCGGGATTCCGTAAAGGAGCAGTGCCGATGAGTTTGATTAAAAAACAATACGGTAAGGCGGTATTATTGGATGAAGTGAACAAGTTGTTGCAAAATTCATTAAACAATTATTTAGTTGAAGAAAAACTGGATATCTTAGGAAACCCACTTCCGAAAGTTACGGAAGATTTCAACTGGGATGCAGACGATTACAAATTCGAGTTTGAATTAGGTTTGGCTCCAGAGTTTACTGTGGATTTAACCGCTAAAAACAAAATCACCAAATATACCATCGTTGCCGACGACAAAATGATTGACGAGCAGGTGGAGCGCATCCAGAAACAATTCGGAAAATTAATTTCGAAAGAGAAAGTGGAGGAAGGCGACGACTTGAGAGGAACTTTTTCAAATGAAGAAAAAGGAATCAGCAATACCGTAAACATCAACCTGGACGCTTTCAAAAGAAAAACGGATGTTAAGAAATTCATCGGTAAAAAAGTAGGCGATGTGGTAGCCCTTGGCACAAAAGGATTGTTCGACGACGACCACAAACTGATGGATTACCTAAAAGTAGATCATGACGATGTTCACGGTCTGGATATCGACGTTAACTTCACTATCGAAGAAATCAACACTTCTGAAAAAGCGGAATTGAACCAGGAATTGTTTGATAAATTATTCGGAGCCGGAAATGTTACTTCAGTAGAAGAATTGAAAGGTAAAATCAAGGAAGATGCCGAGCAGCAATTCGCTACACAGGCCGATCAGAAATTCTTAAACGATGTAACCGAGTTCTTAATCGAAAACACAAAATTCGATTTACCGGCAGGATTCCTTAAAAAATGGATCCAAACCGTGGGAGAGAACCCGTTAACGGAAGAACAGGCGGAAGAAGAGTATGCAAAATCCGAAAACGGTTTGCGTTACCAGTTAATCGAAGGAAAAGTAATCACTGAAAATAACTTACAGATTACTTTCGAAGATTTAAAAGCCTACACGTCAACGTTGATTAAAAAACAAATGGCACAATTCGGACAAATGAATCCTACCGATGCAGACGTGGAAAACATCGTGGCTCGAGTGTTGTCTAACCAGGAAGAAGTGAAACGTTTATCCGAGCAGGTAATGAGCGAAAAGATGTTAAACCTGTTCAAAGAGAAAGTTTCCGCGAAAGCCAAAGAAGTTTCTTACCAAGACTTTATTAAAGAAATGTACGGCGAATAATTTTTCGCAAAAAATAAGTATATTTGAACGTCAGACTTGTTTGTCTGGCGTTTTTTTATAACTTACAAATTAAAAAATAACACGATAATGAACTACGGAAAAGAATTTAAAAAATATGCCACGAAGCATCACGGTGTGAACAGCCTGTATTACGATAAAATCGTAGGCAGCATGACGCCGTACATCATTGAAGAGCGCCAGTTAAACGTAGCGTCTATGGACGTGTTCTCCCGTTTGATGATGGACAGAATCATCTTTCTGGGAACCGGTGTAGACGATTATGTGGCGAACATTATTCAGGCCCAGTTGTTGTTTCTGGAGAGTGTAGATGCTTCCAAAGACATCAGTATTTATATCAATTCCCCTGGCGGAAGCGTGTATGCCGGATTGGGGATTTACGACACCATGCAGTTTGTGAAACCGGATGTAGCTACTATCTGTACCGGAATGGCGGCTTCTATGGGAGCAGTGTTGTTGTGCGCCGGAGCGGATGGAAAACGTTCGGCTTTACCGCATTCCCGCGTGATGATTCACCAGCCTTCAGGAGGTGCTCAGGGAGTAGCTACCGATATGGAAATCAACCTGAAAGAAATGCTGAAACTGAAAGAAGAGTTGTACCAGATCATTTCACATCATTCCAAACAACCTTACGATAAAGTGTACAAAGACAGTGAAAGAGACTACTGGATGATTGCTGCGGAAGCAAAAGAGTACGGGATGATCGATGAGGTATTGTCAAGAAATAAATAATTAGGATCCGGCATCAACGGATAATGAAATTGAAACCATATGGCTAAAGAAGTTTTAGAGTGTTCTTTTTGCGGAAGGAAAAAGCCAGAAACCAACCTGCTGATTGCGGGAATCAATGCGCACATCTGCGACAAATGCATCGAGCAGGCGCACGGCATTGTGCTGGAAGAATTGAAACAAAGCGGTAATTCGGGGTTGTTGGCAGAATTGGTGCTCAGCAAACCGAAAGAAATCCGCGCTTTTTTGGATCAGTATGTAATTGGTCAGGAACAAACCAAGAAAGTGTTGTCGGTAGCGGTGTACAACCATTACAAGCGATTGTTGCAGAAACAGCTGGACGATGAGGTGGAAATCGAAAAAAGCAACATCATTATGGTGGGGCAAACCGGTACCGGAAAAACACTGGTGGCCAAAACCATTGCCAAAATGCTGAACGTGCCGTTAGCGATTGTGGATGCGACTGTTTTAACAGAAGCCGGTTACGTAGGGGAAGATGTGGAAAGCATCTTAACCCGTTTGTTACAGGCTGCCGATTACGATGTAGCCAAAGCCGAACGCGGGATTGTTTTCATCGACGAGATTGACAAAATTGCCCGTAAGAGCGACAATCCTTCCATTACACGCGATGTGTCCGGAGAAGGGGTGCAACAGGCCTTGTTGAAACTGTTGGAAGGAACGGTGGTAAATGTGCCGCCAAAAGGAGGCCGGAAACACCCGGATCAGAAGTTTGTGGAAGTGAATACCCAAAACATACTGTTCATTGCCGGAGGTGCGTTTGACGGTATCGAGCGCGTAATTTCCAAGCGTTTGAACCGACAGGCCGTTGGATACGGTTCTTCTAAAAATTCCGATGCGATTGATAAGGACAACTTGTTGCAATACATCATTCCGAAAGACATCAAAGATTTTGGACTGATTCCGGAAATAATCGGACGTTTGCCGGTGCTTACCCACATGGATCCGCTGGATAAAGAAACCCTGCGCGCGATTCTGACCGAACCTAAAAACGCTTTGGTAAAACAATATAAAAAGCTGTTCGCCATGGACGATGTCGAATTTTCCATGACCGATGATGCGCTGGATTTTATTGTCGACAAAGCCTTAGAGTACAAATTGGGTGCCCGGGGTCTTCGTTCGTTGTGCGAGGCAATTCTAACTGATGCGATGTACGATTTGCCGGGTTCCGATGAAACGGAATTGGTTATCGACCGCGATTATGCGGAACATTCCCTAAGCAAAAATTTACTGCAGCGTTTACAGGCTGCGTCTTAAATAAAAAATCCCGAATATTTCGGGATTTTTTTATGATTTAATCGAAGAAAATGTCTTGGGAGAAGTCCAGTGTCTCCGATTCGGTAAAGTTGTTTCGGATTTCTTCCAAGCTTTTCAGCAACAGCAATTCGGTGGTAAATTTTCGGCTGATGCCGTGAATGTGCCCGTTGTAAATCATCTTAAAGAAAAACTTTCCGGCCGGTGTTTTGAATTTTAAAAAGGAAACGACTTCTATTTTTTCTTTCAGAAGAGCAATGTCTTTTTCGCATTCTTCCTTGCTTCTGTAACTCTGACTCGTAAGCAGGGTTTTGCCTTTCCGCGAATTGAATTCGAATTTAATCAGACCGTTTTCTTTTTTACTTATTGTGAAGGTTCCCATGTGTTTTCTTAAGGTTTGCAAAAATATAAAAGTCCCGAAATATTCGGGACTTTTTATTAAGCAACTCGGTGCGTATCGTTGTTTTTATGGATATCAGATTTTACATACCTTGCTTTGCAGCTCCATCCGCTTGAACAGGACGTTAAGGTTAGGGCTAAAGCACCAGCGACGAATATTTTTTTCATGGTCTTATTTAATTAGGAATTCGATTCTTCTGTTTTTGCTGTCTTCTTCTGCGGAACAATTGTCGCCACAGTTGAATTTCAGTTGCGATTCTCCGAATCCTTTGTATTCTAAACGGTCTTTGGCGATTCCTTTTTTCACAAGGTAGTCGTAAGCGGCCTTAGCGCGTTTCTCGGATAAACTCATGTTGTAAGCGTCAGAACCTTTAGCATCTGTATGAGCGTTAATTGCAATTTTCATGTCAGGATTGATGCTTAACACTTCGATGATTTTGTTTAACGAAAGCTCAGACTCTTTCTTAACTGCAGTTTTGTTGAAGTCGAAGTAAATGTTTTCAATTACGATGGCATTGTCGATGATTTCAGCTTTGGTTTGATTCATTGCAATCACTTCGCTGTAATTGTTGTTTTTGCTGCTCCAGGCGTGGAAGACAATCTGGTTGGTGTTGTATCCTTCTTTCTCTGTAACAATCGAATATTGGGTAAGCGGTTCCACTTGTAAAGCGATTCTTCCGTTCTCGTCTGAAGTGGTCGTTTTAACTACTTCGCCAAATTCGTTGGTAATAGTCACTTTTGCATTTGGCAACACTACTTTGGAATTGGTTTCTACAACAAGCGCGCTTAAGTTTTGTGTTAAACGTGTCAATTCAAATTTATATACGTTGAAGTCTTCTTTGTTGCTGTTTTTGTTGGAAGAGATGTACCCTTTGTTTGGTCCGCTTAAGATAAAGGCAACTTCGTCGTTGGCTGTGTTTAAAGTGTTTCCGATGTTGGTTCTGTTGGTAATGCCGTTTTCAGTCATTGAAGCTCTGAAAACGTCGTAACCGCCGTAAGTTTCATGTCCTTCAGAAGAGAAGAAAAGGTAACGGCCGTTGATGTAGGGGTATTTTTCGTTTTTGGCACTGTTTACGGTATTTCCTAAGTTGGTTACGTTGGTAAGTGTGCCGTCGGCTAAAACATCGGCAACATATAAATCAAATCCGCCAAAACCACCCGGCATATCGGAAGCAAAATACAGTTTGGTTCCCTCATTGTTCATGGATGGCGTTTCAATGGAATAATCACCATTGATGGTTAATTTCTGAAGATCTTTCCAGTACCCTTTAATTTCCAAATCCAAAGTCGCTTTGAAGATTTCGAACTGATTTTGGTGGTCTGCTTTCGCATGGGTTAAATAAATCGTTTTTTCGTCCGGAGAAAAAGCCACACCGCCTTCATTGGTTTCGCTGTCTAACAGTCTGGAAAATAAGATTGGGTACGAAAGATTACCGTATTTGTCGATGTTAGCACAAAATAAATTATTGTTTGGCCTATTGTTTTCGTTCGCAGTCATTTTTGCGAAGCCTCTTTTTTTGTTGGATAAGATTAGGTATTTGCCCATGAAAAAAGTAGAACCCACTTCAGAAAGCTCGGTATTGATACCAGAATCATTTGTGATGAAGTTTAAGCCGGTTGTTTCGATTTTTGAAGCAGTAACGGCTTTGTTGGTTTTGATTAAGTTCTGTCCTCCCTGAGCAAATAAAAAGACTGAATTTATTATTGTGATAAGAAACAATAATTTAGTTTTCATTTTGTTGTGGTATTTTTTTGTTTTTGTTGTTTTTTTTGAAAAAAAATCAAATTCGGGCGCAAAGTTACCTCTTGTGTTGTATTGTCATTAAATAATCGGTGAACTGCACAAAAACTCGTTAAACTGCTTTTGTAACAAAATCGGGAAGTATTTTTATGAGGACAACAAAATGTTATAAAAAAAGAGTAAAATAAAAAAAGCCTCAAACTGAAAAGTTTGAGGCTTTTGTACTCAAGGCGGGACTTGAACCCGCACGGACATAATGTCCACTGGATTTTAAGTCCAGCGTGTCTACCAATTCCACCACTCGAGCATTATATTGGTCTTGGAGCGAAAAACGGGGTTCGAACCCGCGACCTCAACCTTGGCAAGGTTGCGCTCTACCAACTGAGCTATTTTCGCAAATCATCTTTGTAAAAGAACCGCGCTACTTTCGTATTGCGAGTGCAAATGTAACACATAAATTTAATTTTGCAAGGGTTTCAAATGAAAAAAAAGAAACTTTTTTATAATTATTTGACAGCCTTACTTTTAAGAGCGCTTATTTTTTGCCCAGCATACGCTTGATTTCATTGAGTTTCATCAGCGCTTCTACCGGCGTAAGCGTGTTGATGTCTAAATTCACGATTTCTTCCTTGATTTCTTCCAAAAGCGGATCGTCGAGATTGAAAAAACTGAGCTGCATTTCCTCTTTGTCCGGTTTGATGCCTGTCATGGCTTCGCTCGAATGGTCTTTTTCCAGTTTTTTCAGGATTTTTTGTGCTTTTGAAATTACGGTTTGCGGCATTCCGGCCATTTTAGCCACATGAATACCAAAACTGTGCGCACTGCCGCCTTTCACCAGTTTGCGGATGAACAACACATTGTCTTTCAGCTCTTTTACGGAAACGTTGAAATTCTGGATGCGCTCAAAAGTTGTTTCCATCTCGTTCAGCTCGTGGTAATGCGTGGCAAAAAGCGTTTTGGGTTTGTTCGGATGTTCGTGCAGGTATTCCGCAATCGACCAGGCGATGGAAATGCCGTCGTACGTGGAGGTTCCGCGGCCGATTTCATCCAGAAGCACCAAGCTTCTGTCGGAGATGTTGTTCAGGATGGAAGCCGTTTCGTTCATCTCCACCATAAACGTCGATTCGCCCATCGAAATGTTATCGCTGGCGCCCACACGCGTGAAAATTTTGTCGACGATGCCCATACGGACGCTTTCTGCCGGTACAAAACTGCCCATCTGCGCCAGTAAAACAATCAAGGCCGTCTGACGTAAAATCGCCGATTTACCCGACATATTCGGTCCGGTAATCATGATAATCTGCTGGCTTACATTGTCCAGATAAACATCGTTGGCAATATACGGAACACCGATGGGTAATTGTTTCTCGATTACAGGATGGCGGCCGTTTTTAATATCCAAATCGAAACTGTCGTCAATTTCCGGTTTGATGTAATTGTTCTCAATAGCCAATTGCGTAAAGGAACACAGGCAGTCCAGTTGGGCTACCAGATTCGCATTCAATTGAACCGGTTTGATGTATAAGGCAATCCAAAGCACCAATTCTTCAAACAATTCGGATTCCAGCTTGTGTATTTTCTCCTCGGCGCCTAAAATTTTGGTTTCGTATTCTTTGAGTTCTTCGGTAATGTAACGCTCGGCATTCACTAAGGTTTGCTTGCGGATCCATTCCGCCGGAACTTTGTCTTTGTGCGTGTTTCGGACTTCGATATAATAGCCGAACACATTGTTGAACGACACTTTTAAGGAAGGAATGCCGGTTTTTTCGCTTTCGCGGATTTCCAAAGCCTCCAGGTATTCTTTTCCGGAATAGGCGATGCTTCTCAGTTCGTCCAGTTCGGGATGCACGCCTTTGGCAATCGCATTTCCTTTGTTGATAGCCACCGGCGCATCCGGATTTAAGGTTGTCTTGATTTTCTCGCGCAACAAATCGCAGGAATGCAAACTGTCGCCGATGGTTTTCAGGGCTTCGTTGGAACTCCCTAAGGCGGCAGCTTTCATCGGAATTACTGCATCTAACGAATTACACAGGTAGACAATTTCTCTCGGGCTGACTTTTCCGGTGGCAATTTTCGAAATCAGACGCTCTAAATCGGAAATCTGCTTGATCTGAAATTGCATGGTTTGCAGCACTTCCGGATTGGCTTTTAAATACTCCACCACTTCATGTCGGCCCTGAATTTTTTTGGTGTCTTTCAGCGGTAAGGCCAGCCAGCGTTTTAACAATCGTCCGCCCATAGGGGAAAGTGTGCGGTCTATCACATCCAATAAGGTTACAGCATTAGGATTATAGCTATGGTAAAGTTCTAAATTGCGAATCGTAAACTTATCCATCCAGACGTAGGCGTCTTCGGCTATGCGGTGAATGTTGGTAATGTGCTGTATTTTATTGTGTTGCGTTTCGGATAAATAATACAAAATAGCTCCGGAAGCAATAATGCCTTCCTGCAATTCCTCAATCCCGAAACCTTTCAGGGAATTCGTCTGGAAATGGTTGGTCAGGCTTTCGAAAGCGTAATCTTCTTTGTAAATCCAGTCTTCTAAATAAAACGAATGGAAATCTTCTCCGAAATGCTCTTTAAACTGATTTTTAAAATGCTTCTGAACCAAAACTTCGCTCGGGTTAAAGTTCTGCAGCAATTTGTCGATGTACTCGCTGTTTCCCTGAGCCGTTAAAAATTCTCCCGTGGAAACATCCAAAAACGAAATACCGATGTTTTTTTTACCGAAATGTACCGAAGCCAGGAAGTTGTTCGATTTGGAATGCAGTACTTCATCATTTAGCGCAACGCCGGGAGTGACCAATTCGGTTACCCCGCGCTTGACGATGGTTTTGGTCATTTTCGGATCTTCCAGCTGATCGCAAATCGCCACACGTAATCCTGCTTTTACCAATTTGGGCAAATAGGTGTTTAAAGAATGGTGCGGAAAGCCGGCCAAAGCCGTTTCAGAATCCGAACCGGCACCGCGTTTGGTTAAGGTAATCCCTAAAATTCCAGACGCACGTACTGCATCGTCCCCGAAAGTTTCGTAAAAATCACCTACGCGAAACAGTAAACAGGCATCGGGATACTTGTTTTTAATCTCGTTGTACTGCTTCATTAACGGGGTTTCTTTCGGCGCTTTTTCTTTTGCTGACATGCTTAATCGGTTTATTTGCAAATATACACGAAGACTGTATTGGGTTTTAGCTTCTCTTAAAAAATAATTAAAATTTGATTTCTTAATTGGAAACAACCTTTTTTTTAATAGATTTGTTTTTCTAAACGTTTAAATACGGCAGATTATGAAAAAAATATTACTATTAAGTGCCTTATTTGTTTTGAATACGGCAGTAGTTGAGGCTCAGGAGATTGCGTCTAAAACCGTAACAGAGGTTAAAGCAGCCAAAAAAACCAAAAAAACTAAAAAAACCAAAAAAACCGAACTTCCGAAAGTGGATGGTGTAGGGATGGTTTTTGAAAGCGAAACAATCGACTACGGTACTATCGAACAGGATGCAGACGGAAAAAGAGAATTTGTGCTTACCAACAACGGGAACAAACCGTTAATCATCATGAACGCGGTAGGTTCTTGTGGCTGTACGGTGCCTACTTTCCCTAAAGAGCCTATTGCACCCGGGGCAAAAGCGGTTATTGGGGTGAAATACGATACACACCGTGTAGGAAATTTCAGCAAACAGGTAACACTAACCACAAATGCATCCGAAACACCAAAAGTACTTACTATTAAAGGAGAAGTGAAAGCGGCTCCGGCAAAAGTGGATCCGGCCCAACCTCAGGAAGTAAAAAGTTAATTTTTAATTCAAAATACTGGAAAAGCCTCTGAAATGTTTACTTTTGGAGGCTTTTTTAATGCACTGTTATGAGAAAACTGGCCAACAGCGAACTGGAGCGCAAAAATATAGACGAATTTAAAAAGGCGGAAAAAACGCCCATTATCATTATTTTAGACGACATCCGCAGCCTGCACAACATCGGGTCGGTTTTCAGAACCTCTGATGCCTTTTTAATCGAGAAAATCTATTTGTGCGGAATCACAGCCACACCTCCCAACAAGGAAATTCACAAAACCGCCTTAGGCGCCACGGAAACCGTTGTTTGGGAATATGCCAAAGATGTTTTAGCGGTAATTGAACAACTTAAAGCCGATAACGTAGCGGTTTATGCCGTGGAACAAGTGGAACATTCCATCATGCTGAATGATTTTCAGGTGGTTGCCCATCAGAAATACGCTTTGGTTTTCGGAAACGAAGTGAAAGGAGTGGCGCAGGAAGCTATTCACCTGTGCGACGGCGTGATTGAAATTCCGCAGCTGGGCACCAAACACTCCTTAAACATTTCGGTAAGTGCCGGAATTGTAGTCTGGGATTTGTTTCAGAAAATAGCGGTGTTATAAAATCGGATTCGAACAGTACAGATTTAAAAAACAATTAAATTTTAGCGTTTATCCGGTTCAGAATGGTCAGATAATCTTCCTGCCGGTTAACGAAATCCATTTCCGAAACATCAATGATTAAAACGTTCAGATCCGTCTGGGTTTTGATGTAATCCAGATAACCCTGATTGATTTTTTCCAGATATTCAGCCGGAATTTCCTGTTCATACGTACGCCCGCGCTGTTTGATCTGACTTAACAAACGTTCCGTATTCTGGTACAGATAAACGTATAAATCGGGTTTCGGCATCTCTTTGTAAATGATGTCGAACAGGGTTTTATACAAACGGTATTCGTCTTCGGCGAGTGTTACTTTGGCGAAAATCAGCGACTTGAAAATGTGGTAATCCGCCACGATAAAATCTTTAAACAAATCAAACTGTGCCAAATCGTCGGATAATTGCTGGTAGCGATCCGCCAGAAACGACATTTCCAAAGGAAAAGCATAGCGGTTCTGATCCTTGTAAAACTTCGGCAAAAACGGATTGTCCGCAAAACGTTCCAACACCAGTTTGGCATTAAAATCTTCCGAAATTTTGGTGGATAACGTAGTTTTTCCGGCGCCGATATTCCCTTCAATGGCAATGTAGTTGTAGTGCTCCAATTTGAATTGCTCCAAAGGATTTTCGATGTTGCCTATTACTTTGCAATCGCTTTTGTCTTCCGTCAGGCGGATTAACTCAGCAACAGATTTACCCGACTTCGGATGTGTCCAGTTGAGCTGTAAATCCTGTAAGGGCAATAAAACGAACAGCCGTTTTTCCATCTGCGGGTGCGGAATGTGGAGGATGTCTGTCTCTTCGATTTCTTCGTCGAACGCAATGATATCGATATCAATAATCCTTGCCTGATAGCCTGACTGCTCGTTTCGGATGCGGCCGAGCGTTTTTTCAACCTGCAGGATTTCTTCCAGCACTTTTTTAGCCGGCTTTCGGGTGTGCAGCAACAGCGCGCAATTGTAAAAGGCATCGCTTTCAAAGCCCCAGGAAGGCGTTTCGTAAAGCCGGGAAACGTTGATGACCGTGCCTATGGTTTTGTGAATCAAAGCAATAGCAGACCGGATGTTTTCTAACCGATTGCCCTGATTGCTGCCCAACGATAAAACGACCTGATGCTGACTGTACATGCCGGCAAAGTAACTAAAAGAATTTTAGAAATAAAGGAAATTTGAACCAATGTTAATAAGTTCTGAAGTGATATTTAGGAAATGGTAACTGTAACAATTTTAACAGTTTTGCTACTTATAAGGAAATGCAAAGTATCATGAAATTTTTAGGAAATGTTTTAGCTACAATTGTCGGACTTTTTGTTTTTTGTTTTTTGTTTTTCTTCGGATTTCTGATCATCGGAGTGCTTTTTGGCGGCGACGGCGATAAGGTTCGGGTGAAAGACAAATCCGTAATAGAATTGGATTTGAAAGAAGTGACGCAGGATTACGGCGGTCAGTTCAAATTTACCGATTTTGACTATTTTGAAACCAAAAACGACGGGGTTTCCGATGTGCTGAACGCCATTGAAGCCGCGAAAACCGACGACAAAATTAAAGGAATCTCCATCCTGAACAACGAATCCGCGCTGGGATTGGCGCAAAGCAAAGCCATCCGTCGTAAACTGGACGAATTCCGACAAACGGGAAAATTTGTGGTAGCTTATGCTAATGCGTTTTCCCAGAAAGAATATTATCTGAATTCCGTAGCCGATACGATTTACCTGAATCCGGTTGGGGAATTGGATTTCAAGGGTCTTTCGGCAGAAATTCTGTTCTTCAAAGATTTTCAGGAGAAATCCGGCGTGAAAATGGAGGTTATCCGTCACGGAAAATACAAAAGTGCCGTAGAGCCGTTCCTTGAAAACCAGATGAGTCCGGCCAATCGCGAGCAGATGACAGTTTTATTGAATTCCATCTGGAGTTCCGTGGTGTCCGATATAGCCAAAAGCCGTAAGATTTCGACAGACAGTTTAAACGCCATCGCAAATTCGCTGGGTGCCAGAACTCCGGAACTGGCTCAACAAAAACACCTGATTGACAAAATTGCCTACGAAGACGAATACCACAACGGCATCCGCAAAGCGTTAGGTGTGGAAAAGGATGAAAAATACAACAAAGTAAGCATTCTCGATTATGCCCGAAATGTAGCCAAAGAAGGCAAAAACCTGTCGGAGAAAACGAAGATTGCGGTAGTATATGCGCAAGGAGAAATCAAATCCGGAGAAGGCGATGTGGATTATATCGGGGAAGGATCGATGCGACGCGCCCTGGAAGCAGCCCGTAACGACGAAAATGTAAAAGCTGTGGTGTTGCGCGTAGATTCACCGGGAGGAAGCGCCTTAACATCGGAATTAATCTGGAGAGAAATCGAACTGACCAAAAAAGTAAAACCGGTGGTGGTTTCCATGGGAAATGTGGCGGCTTCGGGCGGCTATTACATTTCGTGTAATGCCAATACCATTTTTGCCGAACCGAATACGATTACCGGTTCCATCGGAGTTTTCGGGGCTTTGCCGAATTTCAATCCGCTGGCGACCAAAATCGGAATCAACGCCGAGCAGGTCAGAACCCATAAAAACGCTTCCGGCTATAGTGTTTTCGAACCGATTGATGAAAACTTCAAAGGATACGTAACGGAAAGCATCGAGCACATTTATTCCGTTTTCTTAAAACGCGTAGCGGACGGCAGAAAAATGACGATTGCCCAAGTAGATTCTGTAGCGCAGGGAAGAGTCTGGACCGGAAATGACGCCCTGAAATTAGGTTTGGTGGATAAAATCGGCGGGATGGATGCGGCAATCAAGCACGCGGCAACTCTGGCAAAAGTGAAAGAATACCGCGTGAAAAATTATCCGGAATACGAAAAAACTTTTGAAGATTTATTGCGCAATTTCGGAGGGATTTCCATGTTCCAAACCAAAGAAACGCTTATCAAGGAACAAATCGGAGAAGAAAATTATCAGGTGTTGGAGCAGATTCGTACGGTAAACCAACGTCGCGGAAATCAGGTGATTATGCCTTATGCGCTGAACATTCGATAAGATTTAACATATTATTTTTACTGTAAACCAACTTATTTGCGTTTTGTTAAGTAAGTTGGTTTAATTTTTGTAGTAAATTCGTAAGATAAATAGTCCATCCATGTTGAAGAAAATTTTAAAAATAACGGGAATTTCGTTGTTGCTGATTGTCATAGTATTAGCAGCCGCGCCTTTTTTGTTTAAAGACAAAATCAAAGAATTAGTCGCCAAAACCATCAATGAAAATGTCGATGCTAAAGTCGCTTTTGAAGATGTTGGAGTTAGTTTGTTCAAAAACTTTCCGAATGCCAGTGTTACCATCGACAAACTGAGTATTATCAACAAAGCTCCTTTTGAAGGCGATACCTTATTGTACGCCGGGGAAGTCAATTTGAAAATGTCGGTCAAAGAACTTTTTAAAGGGGAAGGTGAGCCGATGAACATTGAAGGGTTTTCTTCAAAAGACGGATTGGTGAACATCATTTTCAATAAAGACGGCATCGGAAATTTTGACATTGCCCTGAAAGACGACCAACCGGAAGAAGCCTCCGAAAGCAAACCGTTTGCCATGAACATTCAGCAGTATTCGGTGGAAAATCTTCGTTTCCGTTATATCGATGAGAAGTCCAAAATCAAAATGGTTATCGATAACCTGAACCATGAAGGCAGCGGGAATTTTGCAGCCGAAAAACTGGATTTGAATACCAAAACCTCGGCGAAATTGTCGTTCGATATGGACAAAATGAACTACATGAAAAATGTGGCGCTGAATCTGGATGCGGTTTTGGGAATCGACCTGAAAAACCAGAAATACGAATTCAAAGACAACAAGGCGTTAATCAACCAGTTGCCGTTGGAGTTTACCGGATTCATTCAGATGGTGGAAAAGGGACAGGTGTACGATCTGAAATTTAAAACCCCAACCTCCGATTTTAAAAACTTCTTAGGATTGATTCCGGAAGCGTATGCCGGTAACTTAAAAGAGGTTAAAACCACCGGAGAATTTAAAGTAGACGGAACGGTAAAAGGCGAACTGACCGATACCTCCATTCCGAAATTCAACGTGGAAATTGCTTCGAACAACGCTTCTTTCCAATATCCGGACTTGCCAAAATCGGTACAGAATATTGTAATTGACACCAAGATCATCAACGAAACCGGGCTGGTGAATGATACTTATGTGAATTTGGATAAATTGTCATTCCGCATCGATCAGGACGTGTTCAATGCCAAAGCGAATATCCGTAACATCGCCGAAAACGCTTTGGTGAATGCCGAACTGAAAGGGATCATCAATCTGGCCAACGTAACCAAAGCCTATCCGGTAAAACTGGACAAACCGCTTTCCGGTATTTTAAAAGCAGATGTGATGACCAAATTCGACATGAAATCGGTGGAAACCAGTCAGTATCAGAACATTCAGAATTCGGGTACGATGTCGTTAACCGGCTTTAATTATTCCGGACCTGAAATGGCCAAACCGGTGCAGATTTCACAGGCCGTGGTTGCCTTTAATCCGAACCAGATCCGTTTGAATCAGTTGGATATGAAAACCGGTAAATCCGATATCCATGCTACCGGAACACTCGATAATTTCTACGGATTTGTCTTTAAAGATCAGATCCTGAAAGCAAATTTCGACATGAGTTCCAACCAGTTCTTAGTGTCGGATTTTATGGAACCAAGCACGACTACTACTAAAGAAGGAACGGCTAAAAAAGAAGCGGTTAAAATTCCGGCTTTCCTGGACTGTGCAGTAACCGCGAAGGCTAATACCGTAGTGTATGACAATCTTACGTTAAAAGATGTTTCCGGGAAAATGATTATCCGCGATCAGGCGGTAACGTTGCAGAACATCAAAACCAGTATTTTCGACGGAAGAATCGGGCTGGACGGTGTGGTGTCTACTAAAGGAAAAGTGCCTACGTTTAAAATGAATTTAGGGCTGGATAAAGTGGACATTGCCAAATCGTTTACGCAACTGGACATGTTGAAATCCATTGCGCCGATTGCCGGGGTGATTGAAGGAAAGCTGAACTCAACAATCAACCTTTCCGGAAATCTGGATGCCATGGAAATGACCCCGGATTTAAAAACCATCTCCGGAGATTTGTTAGGGCAATTGCTTACCACAAAAGTCAATACGCAAAACTCGCAAATGTTGTCGTCGTTGACTTCTAATGTGAAATTTTTGGATGTGAGTAAACTCAACCTGAACGATGTAAAAGCCGCTTTGTCATTTGAAAACGGCCGCGTAAATTTAAAACCAATCGATTTAAAATACCAGGACATCAAAGTAACGGTTGGCGGAACGCACGGTTTTGATCAATCCATGAATTATAATTTAAAATTCGATGTTCCGGCAAAATATCTTGGTCCGGAAGTAACAAAATTGTTGGCCAAATTAACACCGGCCGAACAGGGAAAACTGGATAATGTTCCGGTAAACGCCACGATGACCGGAAGTTTCAAAAGCCCTAAAGTAGCAACCGATATGAAACAGGCAGTAACGAATGTAACCACGCAGTTAATCCAATATCAAAAAGATAAATTGCTGAATCAGGGAACGTCTGCTCTAGGAAACTTGTTTGGCGGCGGTACAAAACCGAGCACAAATGACCAGGGAACAACCACTGACTCCACAAAAACAGCGGCTCCTCCTAAGGTGAAAGACGAAATTAAAAACACTGCTACCAACGCTATTAAAGATTTGTTTGGTAAGAAGAAAAAAGAAGAGCCGAAACAGCAGCAAACACCATAAATTAAAAAGCCCCAAAAAGGGGCTTTTTTTATGATAAATTTATTTTGACCACGTAGCCTTCAAACGTACGGACGTTAAAAACCGTACCGTCTTCAAAGATGAGGTATTGTCCTTTTACACCCGTCAGTCTTCCGTTGAAATTCGGGGTTTTGTCCAGATTCAGGCTGCTTACTTTTTTAGGATATTGTAAAACCGGATAATGCAAGTCGTATGTTTTGTCAGGATTGGCGGCAAAATACGGCTGTACTTCTTCCGGGAGTAAATTTTGTAAACGGTTGCGTTCGCTTAGTAAATCGACATTTGGGATTTCGTTTTTCAGCATCTTTTGCCAGTTGGTTTTGTCGGCAAAATGGTTTTTTAAGGCGACTTCCGTAATTCCGGCCAGATAGCGGTTCGGTACTTCCACAATCGGAACGGCCTGAATGGCGCCCTGGTCAATCCATCGGGTTGGGACCTGGGTTTTTCGGGTAACACCCACTTTTACTTCGCTGGATAAGGCCAGATAAACGATATGTGGTTGTAATTGTACTTTTTTTTCGTATTCCAAATCACGGTCTTCGATGTCTAAATGAGCAGTGCTTAATTCGGGTCTCATGATCCAGTCGCCGGCGGCTGCGCTGCTCATAAAGCAATCGTAACAAAATCCCTGGCGGAAAATCTTCTTCTTTTTGCCGCAGTTCAAACACTGATAGCCCTGAAACGTAATTTCGAGTTCCTTGTTTAAAAGCTGGTTGAGGTTTAAAAAACTGTTTTCAAAAACCAGATAATACTGAATTGGGTCGGCGAATTCGGTTTCCATTTTGGTTAAGACACCTTCGTACGTCATTTGTGTTAGGAATTAAAAGTGATTTTTGCTATTTTTGGTAACATTGTAAAGGTATAATTCCTATTTTACAATTCATAATTCATACTTGCGAAAATGCCGTTAACCATTATAAATTCGATTGCTTCCTGGATCCTGAAGAAACGCATCCATCAGATGGAGTTGTTTCTGAAATACCCGAATGAGGTACAGGAAGAATTGTTGTTCAGTCTTTTGCGAACTGCAGAACATACGGTGGTGGGGAAGAAGCATGAGTTTTCTTCCATCCGGAGTTATAAGACCTTTTCTGAGCGTGTTCCGGTGTCTACTTATGAAGAACTGGAACCCATGATTGAACTTACCCGAAGAGGCGAACAGAACGTTTTCTGGAGCACACCGATAAAATGGTTTGCCAAATCCAGCGGAACCACCAATGCAAAAAGTAAATTCATTCCGGTAAGTAACGAAGCGCTGGAAGACTGCCATTACAAAGCGAGTAAAGATTTGCTTTGCCTGTATTTGAATAACAATGAAGAATCACAGTTGTTTACCGGAAAAAGCCTTCGTCTGGGCGGCAGCAAGCAGTTGTATGAGGATAACAATACGTTCTTCGGGGATTTATCGGCAATTCTGATCGGAAACATGCCTTTTTGGGCCGAGTTCAGCAGTACACCCAGCAATAAAGTATCGTTGATGAGCGAATGGGAAACCAAACTCCAGGCGATTATCAGTGAAACCAAAAATGAAAATGTAACCAGTTTTGCCGGTGTGCCTTCCTGGATGTTGGTATTGCTGAATAAAATGCTGGAAGAAACCGGAAAAGAAAACCTCCTGGAAATCTGGCCGAATCTCGAAGTGTATTTTCACGGAGGAGTCGCTTTTGAACCGTACCGCGAACAATACAAAAAACTGTTGCCGAAAGCCGATTTTAAATACTATGAGATTTACAATGCTTCGGAAGGATTTTTCGCCATTCAGGACCTGAACAATTCGAGTGATTTGCTGTTGATGCTGGATTACGGGATTTTCTACGAATTCATTCCGATGGATACTTTCGGAACTTTAAACCAACGCGTAATCCGACTGGCGGAAGTGGAGTTGGGTAAAAATTACGCTGTAATAATCACTACCAATTCCGGTTTGTGGCGCTATCTGATTGGGGACACCGTTCGTTTTACTTCTTTGAATCCTTACCGCGTTCGCGTTACCGGAAGAACCAAGCATCATATCAATGTGTTTGGCGAAGAGCTGATGGTGGAAAACACCGATTCGGCTATTGCCCAAGCCTGTAAACTTACCGGTGCAGAAGTGATTGATTATACCGTAGCGCCGATTTTTATGGAAGGAAAAGAAAAAGGAGCGCACGAATGGATGATTGAGTTTCGCAAAATGCCTGGAAATAATGAGGAATTCAGAAGAACGTTGGATGAAACGCTGCAATCCCTAAATTCGGATTACGAGGCTAAACGATACAACAATATGACGTTAAACCCTTTGGTGATGAATGTGGCCAGGGAAAATTTGTTCTACGATTGGCTGAAAGAGCAGGACAAATTGGGCGGACAGCATAAAATTCCGCGTTTGTCCAATCAGCGGGAATATTTGGAACAGCTGAAAGCGATGCAGTTTTCAGAAATTAAATAAGAAAATCATGAAAAGAATAATTGTTACAGTGATACTGGCAGGCTTTGCCGTGTCCTGCGGACCGAGAAGACTGGGATGCGGTCCCGGACGTTGCGACAACAGTAAGCCGCAACCACTTACGGAAAGAAATATCAGAAATGTATAAATAAAAAAAAGTCCCGATCTGATCGGGACTATTTTTTCTAAGAGTAATTTATAATTACTTTTTAGCTTCTTCAGTAGCTGGAGCAACAGCAGCAGCAGCAGAATCAACAGTAGCAGCAGCAGAATCAACTACCTCAGTAGCTTCTGCAGCAGTAGCCTCAACAGCTTCTGTAGTTTCAGTTACAGCTTCTTCAGCTTTGTTTTCTTTACAAGAAACAACTGCCATAGTAGCAACTAATGCTAAGCTTAAAACAACTTTTTTCATCTTACTAAATTATAAAGGTTAATTATTAATTCGGAGCAAAGATATAAATTTTTTGATATGTAATAATATTTACCCAATTATTTTTTTGTTCTGAATCGATTTTTTTTTTCGACGTCATGAACAAGTGTTTGTTTTGCTGGCTTTTCTGACTTTCAAAAGTTTAAACAACTGATAATTAAAGGGTTATTTTTTGCTCTTTTTTGTGGCTTTCGCAGCAGGTTTTACCAGCTTCATTTCCTCAATCAAATGTTTTGCGCCTGCATATTTGTCAATCACAAACAAAACATAGCGGATATCGACCATAATATTACGGCAAATGACTGGGTCGTAATGAATATCGCTCATGGTACCTTCCCAAACCCGGTCGAAATTCAAGCCGATTAAATTTCCGTTGGCGTCTAAGGCCGGACTTCCCGAGTTTCCTCCCGTGGTATGGTTGGTCGCGATGAACGCTACCGGCATTTTTCCGTTTTTATCGGCGTACTGACCATAATCTTTGGCATTGTACAAGTCGATTAGCCTCTGTGGGACATCAAATTCGTAATCGCCTGGAACGTATTTCTCCATCACGCCGTTCAGATAAGTTATCGGAGCGTATGAAACCGCATCGCTTGGCTGGTAGCCTTTCACTTTTCCGTAAGTAACGCGAAGTGTGCTGTTGGCATCCGGGAAAATGCGCGCCGATTTCGGGCTCAGCTCCATAATCGCTTTCATGTACGTGCGTTGTAAAGCAATGTTTTTTAAGTTTAACTCGTCGTATTTCGGTGCCACGTTATTGTTGTAGGCATCGGCAATTGATTTTACTAAGGCAAAAGCCTTGTCCTGATTTAGTTTTTCCAGAACCGTTTTAGCGTCGCCGTTCAGCAACTCTTTCAGTCCGTTGTAGCTGGTTAATTTTGAGTTTTTGAAAACATCCTCAGCCATTTGTGTGGCATTGATGTTGTTCAGAGTAGCCGGTAAAAACTGTTTCGGCGATTTATTCGCGTACAGGTCAATCAGTTGTTCGAATACTTTTTCGTCTACATTGGCATTGAAATCTTTGTACAACGCTTCAAAACCGGCAACCAAATTTACCTTTCTGTCGTTGAAAGCCTGCTCCCCTTTGGTGTTGTATACTTGTTCCAACTGGTATAAACGGTACGCGAAACTTAAAATTTCGGTATTTCGCAATACGACTTCGGAAAAATATTCCCGTGCAAGGGCATAAGGGGCAATAGCTTCGTAATTGGTTTTGAATTCCAGTAGTAAGTTACCGTATTCTGCCTGTTTTCCGGCTTTGTTGATTTTGTCGGTTAAGTCTTTTTCAAATTTCTGTTTGATGCCCACCGCATTCGATTTTTTCAGACCTTTCACTTCGCCGATCCATTTTTTCCAGTAATTCGCTACCGAAGCATATTTGGAAGCATATTGGATTTTAATCGCATTGTCTTTGCGCATAAAGCCGTCCTGAACCTTCAACGCACGGTCGCGCACTTCAATTCTGGCCGGATCTAAGGAATTCATAAGCTGTTCCACGGCATAGGAAGGCAAATATTCCTGCGTTCTGCCCGGATACCCCATTACCATAGTGAAATCATTTTCCTGGATGCCTTTGATGGAAACCGGGAAATAATGCTTGGGTGTATATGGTACATTGTCTTTGGAGTACGCTGCCGGACGGTTGTTTTTATCCGCATAAATTCGGAACAAAGAGAAATCTCCGGTATGACGCGGCCAAACCCAGTTGTCGGTATCCGAACCGAATTTCCCGATGGAACTCGGCGGCGCTCCCACTAAACGCACATCGCGGAAGGTTTCCGTTACAAACAAAATGTACTGGTTTCCGTCATAAAACGTACGGATGCTGTTTTCCTGATACGCTTCTTTCGGCAGGGTTTTGTTCAACATCGAAATGTTGTCCTGGATTTTCTTTTGTTTTTCGGCTTCGGTCGGCAAATTCACTACGCCTTCCAAAACTTTGTTGGTGACGTCTTCGATGCGGACGATGAAGGTAACGAACAAATCTTTGTTGGGTAATTCGTCTTCCATTTTCATAGCCCAGAAACCGTCGGTCAGATAGTCGTGTTCCACAGAAGAATGACTCTGAATGTTGTCGTACCCGCAGTGGTGATTGGTTAAAATCAAACCTTTTGGCGAGATCACTTCTGCGGTACAGCCTCCGTCAAAATGCGGCACGGCATCTTTTAAACTGGAATGGTTCACGGAATAAATATCGTCCGCAGAGATTTTCATGCCTAAATTTTTCATTTCCGTTTCGTTCATTCCTTTTAATAAAGAAGGAATCCACATCCCGCCTTGCTGGGCGAATGTTGGCAGAACGAATAAAATAATAAGAAGTCTTAGAAATTTCATGAGTAAGTATTTGAATTGTAATATGGATTTTCAGTATAGGTTTGGTTTTATGCCTGATTGTTACAAATGTAGTTCATAATTGTTGCGGTTGCGCCTTTATTCATTTGTACGAAAGTAGCACAAATATGTCCTTTTTCATAGCGTTCGTCTTCGTTTTGCAGCAATAAGTCGAAAGTTTGATTCAGTTCGTCTTGGTTTTTGATGGAAAGACAACCTTTGATGTTGACCAATGCCGTAGCTTCCGCGAAATGGGAGTAATTCGGACCAATGACAATCGGCACACCAAACGTAGCCGGTTCCAAAAGGTTGTGAACGCCCGGATTTCCGAAGCCGCCGCCTACATACGCAATATCGGCATAACTGTAAATTTTGGTCAGAATCCCGATGGTGTCGATGAGGAAAACGTCAAATTCCGCAAGATTCTGATTTTCTTTTTCGGAAAACAAAACCGTTTTTTTCTTCAGTTGTGCTTTAAGATTCTGAATTTGTTCTGCTTTAATATTATGAGGCGCGATGATGAATTTTACCCCTTGCGACTGATTGATATACGGAATCAGCAACTCTTCGTCTTTCGGCCAGGAACTTCCGATGATGATTGTGGTGGTGTTGTTTTTGAACTGTTCGATGAAATCCAGCTTGTTGTCGCGCTCCAGAATCGAAACCACCCGGTCAAAACGCGTATCGCCGGACACTTTTACTTTGGTAAATCTTATACTTTGCAATAAATTTTTAGAGCTTTCATTCTGCACAAAAAAGTAGTTGAAGGTTTTTAAAGCGTTGCGGTAAAACCCGCCGTACCATTTGAAGAAAGATTGCTTTTCTCTGAAAATACCCGAAATCAGATAGGTTTTTATGTTTTGCTTTTTCAGTTCGTTCAGGTAATTCGGCCAGTATTCGTATTTGATGAAAAACGCCATTTCCGGATGCGTCAGTTTCAGAAACTGCCGGGCATTACTTTTGGTATCCAGCGGAAGATAAACCGTAACATCGGCAACCGTATTGTTTTTACGAACTTCATAACCCGACGGCGAGAAAAAGGTCACAATGATTTTATGATTCGGGAACTTTTCTTTGATTTTCTCCATTACCGGAAGTCCCTGTTCATATTCGCCCAAAGAAGCCGCGTGAAACCAGATTGTTTTGTCGGAAGTGGAAATTTTCGAGGAAAGCGTTGCGAAAACCAACTTGCGGCCTTCCACAAACAGCTTGATTTTCGGACTGAACCACGCCACAATTTTCAGCAGAAAACCGGCCAGGTGAACCAATAGATTGTAGCAAAAAAACATACTTTTTCTTTTGTAGCGCTAAAATACGGTTTCTTTTCGTTATCCTTAAATCATTCTACTTTAATTCGTATTTTTGCTTGTTTCAAATTATATTTTCCAGATGAAAAAACTACAAATGGTTGACTTAAAAAGTCAATACGACAAAATAAAAGATACTGTAAACGCCTCTATTCAGGAGGTTTTAGATACCACGACATATATCAACGGACCGCAAGTACATCAGTTTCAGAATGCATTGGAAGGTTATCTGGATGTAAAACACGTTATTCCGTGTGCCAACGGTACCGATGCGTTACAAATTGCCATGATGGGCTTAGGTTTAAAACCCGGAGACGAAGTCATTACTGCTGATTTTACCTTTGCCGCAACCGTTGAAGTCATCGCTTTACTGCAGTTAACACCAGTTTTGGTGGATGTGGATATGGAAACCATGAACATTTCCATCGACGCGATTAAAAAAGCCATCACCCCAAACACCAAAGCCATAGTGCCGGTGCATTTGTTCGGACGCGCGGCCAATATGGAAGCGATTATGCAATTGGCCTTAGAGCACGATTTGTATGTGATTGAAGACAACGCGCAGGCCATCGGTGCCAATTATACCTTTAAGGATGGCAGCAAGAAAAAAGTAGGGGCGATTGGTCACGTAGCTTCAACTTCGTTTTTCCCGTCTAAAAATTTAGGTTGTTACGGAGACGGTGGTGCCATTTTTACCAACGACGATGCTTTGGCGCATACGTTAAGAGGGATTGTAAACCACGGTATGTACGTGCGTTACCATCACGACGTAGTGGGCGTAAATTCCCGATTGGACAGTGTTCAGGCAGCGGTTTTAAATGCAAAACTGCCTCATCTTAACGATTACAATAAAGCAAGAAGAGCAGCGGCGGCCAAATACAACGTGGCTTTTGCAAATCATAAAAATATTGTGACGCCGGTTTTCGATTTGAACGGCGATGATCACGTTTTTCATCAATATACTTTACGAATTATAGATGCAGACCGCAATGCGTTGATGGAACATCTGCAGAACAAAGGAGTGCCGTGCGCGATTTATTACCCGATTCCGTTGCACAGCCAGAAAGCGTATTTGGATGTCCGTTACCGCGAAGATGATTTCCCGGTAACAAATCAATTGGTAAACGAAGTAATTTCCTTGCCGATGCATACGGAGTTAGACGACGAACAAATCGGTTTTATTGTCGATTCGGTGCTTGAATTTTTTAAATAATCTTTAAGAAGGCTTATTTTTATAAGGATTAAGGATTAATGTAAATTTTAGCTGCATGAAGGTACTCGTTACAGGAGGTTTAGGATTTATAGGCTCACATACGGCGGTAGAACTTCAGAACAAGGGTTTTGAAGTGGTAATTGTAGATGATCTTTCCAATTCATCTCTGAATGTTTTAGAAGGAATCACAAAAATTACCGGAGTTGCGCCTGTGTTTGAACAATTAGACTTGCGGGAAAAAGCTCTGGTGGAAGATTTTTTCAAACGTCATGCTGATATTGCTGCGGTTATTCACTTTGCAGCATCGAAAGCGGTGGGGGAGAGTGTGGAAAAGCCGTTGTTGTACTATGAAAATAATGTGACCTCTTTGGTGAATATTCTAAAGGAATTGCAGAAAAGACCTAGAGCAAGTTTTATTTTCAGTTCTTCCTGTACGGTTTACGGTCAGGCCGAAAAAATGCCGATTACAGAAGCGGCTCCTTTGCAAAAAGCGCTGTCCCCATACGGAAATACCAAGCAAATTGGTGAGGATATCGTTAACGATGTGGCCAAAGTAACCAATATTAGTGCGATACTTTTGCGTTATTTCAATCCGATTGGTGCACATCCTTCGGCTGAAATAGGCGAATTGCCCATTGGGGTGCCGCAAAATTTGGTGCCGTTTATCACTCAAACTGCTGCAGGACTTCGCGAGAGTTTATCGGTTTACGGGAACGATTACCCCACACCGGACGGAACGGCTATCCGCGATTATATTCATGTAGTGGATTTGGCCAAAGCCCATGTGGTGGCCTTACAAAGACTGCTGGACCATAAAAATCAGGAAAAAGTGGAAACTTTTAACGTGGGTACCGGTACCGGCAGTTCCGTTTTGGAAGTGATTACCGCTTTTGAAAAAGTAAGCGGCCGGAAATTACCGTATAAAATAGTAGGCCGAAGAGAAGGCGACATCACCATTGCTTATGCCAACACAGACAAAGCCAATGCGGTTTTAGGCTGGAAAGCAGCATCCACCCTGGAAGAAGCCTTGGCCAGTGCCTGGAAATGGGAACAGAAAATAAGAAATTTGCAATAATGTAAAATAAAAAAGTCCTTACACCGTAAGGACTTTTTGTTTTGTAAAAAGACGGGATTATTTTTTAACCTCTTCTTTTACTTCTTTAGCAGCAGCTTCTACTTTAGCAGCACCTGCAGCAGCAGCATCTTCTACTTTAGCAGCAGCAGAATCCATAGCTTCACCGGCAGCAGCAGCAGTTGAATCAACTGTTTCAGTCATTTCAGTGCCTACAGCTTCTACAGCTTCGTCTACTTTATCTTCTGTTTTTTCTTTGCAAGAAACCATTAATGCTCCTACGAAAGCTAACGCTAAAAGTGTTTTTTTCATTTTCTAAATTTTAAGAATTAATAATTATTTATAGGTAATGCTAAAGTTAAACTATTTTTTTAATAAAAAACAAGGCAATATGAAAAAAAATCCAGAAGATGACTTTACAAAACCAGCTCGCTGTAAAGTTTATCGAATGTCAGGTCGAGATTTGTGCTAAAGCCCGGATGCGGTCTGGAAATCTGGATGCTGGAACTGCGCACCGCCGTCAGCCAACGGAACCTTTCCGCCACATCAAAACCGGCTATCGGTCCTCCGTCTTTACTGCCTGAGCAGATTTTGTCAAACGAGCGGATGTTTTCCTCTAACTGCTCCAAATCAAATTCAGGACACAGCATTCTGATTTTTCCGGAAGGAACCGAGTAACTCATGCGAAGGTATTTCTTTTGCTTGCAGAAAAGAATCAGCCCGATGTTCAGGAATTCTTCGCGCTCCACTCTCGGGACCACCCGGATTACGGCGTATTCATATAAGTATCTTTCGTGCATCTTGGGCTTGTTTTAAGAATAAATCGGCATGTTGTAAACGGGTCGTCAAAAACTGAAAATAGACGTTTCGGATGGCTTCAGGAGATAGGGTGTGATCATCCCAAAGCAACCAGTCTTCCGGAATCAGGGCAACAATTTCCCGCAATACTTTTTCGTTCAGTCGGGAGGTAAATTCCTGATGCACTTCCTCTAATTTTGTTGCTTTCGGCAGTAAAACATGGTCTTTAATCAGTGCAAAAGACGTAACGGCACTGGCTTCCCAGTTGTTCCACGCGTGGTGAAAATAAAACGAGGCGCCGTGGTCAATCAGCCACAATTCCTTATGCCAGATCAGTAGGTTGGTGTTGCGAAACGTACGGTCAACATTGGTGATAAACGCATCGAGCCAGACGATTTTGGAAGCGAGCAGTGCTTCGCAGTCGTTCACGGCGGCATCATACGTGATAGCTCCGGATAAATAATGTAGCCCTAAATTCAGTCCTTGGCTGAATTTCAGCAAATCCTGAATTTCCTCGTCGGCTTCTGTACGTCCGAAGGCTTCGTCCAAAGTGGCAAAAACTAGTTCCGGAACCGATAAACCCAAATAACGGGCAATTTCTCCACCAAGCAACTCCGCAATTAACGCTTTTACACCGTGTCCTGCTCCGCGAAATTTTAAGACGTATTTGAAATCGTCATCCGCCTCCGCCAAAGCCGGTAACGAACCGCCTTCCCGTAAAGGGGTAATGTAACGCATGACGTTAACCGTCCGTAAAGTAGTTTGAACCATAGTGAAGTCTTCTAAAACAAAGATATTACTAAAAATAAAAAACTCCGACGTTTTGCATCGGAGTTTCTGTAAGTATCAGTCGTAAATTAAGCCGAAATCGTTTCCACGTCTTTGTTGATTTTGTTTACCAGACCAACAAGAACTTTTCCGGGGCCGACTTCCGTAAAACTGGTCGCACCGTCAGCAATCATTTGTTGTATGGATTGCGTCCATTTTACCGGAGCGGTCAATTGGATAATTAGGTTTTTCTTGATTTCCGCAGGATCCGAAACCGCGCTGGCCGTAACGTTCTGATACACCGGACAGCTTGGCGTGTGGAAGGTTGTTGCTTCAATCGCAGCCGCTAATTCTTCCCTTGCAGGTTCCATCATCGGAGAGTGGAATGCACCGCCCACGGGTAAAATCAAAGCGCGTTTTGCTCCGGCTTCTTTCATTTTTTCACAGGCTTCTTCCACGGCTTTCAGTTCACCGGAAATTACCAATTGTCCCGGGCAGTTGTAGTTTGCGGCCACCACCACACCGTCAATCGAAGCGCAGATGTCTTCCACGATTTTATCGTCTAAATTTAAAACGGCTGCCATCGTAGAAGGTGTGATTTCGCAGGCTTTTTGCATCGCCATGGCGCGTTGGGACACTAATTTTAAGCCGTCTTCAAACGACAAGGTTCCATTAGCCACTAAGGCAGAGAATTCTCCTAACGAGTGACCCGCGACCATATCCGGTTTAATGTCCAGTGTTTTCGCTAAAATAACCGAATGTAAAAAAACGGCCGGTTGTGTTACTTTGGTCTCTTTTAATTGTTCTGCCGTTCCTTCAAACATGATGTCGGTAATGCGGAAACCTAAAATTTCGTTGGCTTTTTCAAACATTTCTTTTGCTAACGGAGAGTTTTCGTATAAATCTTTACCCATTCCGGTAAATTGAGCTCCCTGACCCGGGAAAACGTATGCTTTCATTTTTATTTGGTTTAGTTTGGAAAAACAAAAATAGTGATTTTTTTGGAGCGCCAACATCCGGGCTTTTTTGGAGGCGTCATTCCCGCTGTCCGCTCTACAAGGTGCCGCTTCCATCGGGGCTGGAAAGTTATCGTCTTTTGTGCCGGAAAAGAGAAACCCGCTGCTTTAGTACAAAGCAACGGGTTTCGAAATCAACCAAAAACTTATTTATTATGAAAAGGTATTTATTGTTTAACCAACTGTAATTCAATATCCAGTTTTACGTCTTCACCCACCAAAACGCCTCCGGTTTCCAAGGCCGAGTTCCAGTTTAAGCCCCAGTCTTTGCGGTTTACTTTTCCGGAAATGTTGATTCCTGCTTTGGTGTTTCCCCAAGGATCGGTCATCAGTCCGCTGAATTCAGCCGGAAGTTTTACGAACTTGGTTACGCCTTTTATTGACAAATCTCCTGCTATTTCGTAGTTTTCGTCGTCCACTTTGGTAAACGAAGAAGCTTTGAACGTCATTTTCGGATGGTTTTCCGCATCAAAGAAATCAGCGCTTTTTAAGTGGTTGTCGCGGTCCGCATTATTGGTGTCAATCGAGTTGATGTCGGCCGTGAATTCGATGTTCGCTTTGGTGAAATCATCGCCATCGGTTACGATATTGGCATCGTAGTTGTTGAATTTTCCGGCTACGTTGGTAAACATCATGTGTTTTACTTTAAAGCCTACGGTGGAGTGTGTCGGGTCAATTGCCCATTTTGTTGTTGCCATAATTGTATTTTTTTAAATTTTAAGTGTTGTAATTTGATGAAACAAAGTTACGTTGGGTTTGTAGTTCAGGTACTTAACCTAGATTAAGAAATAAATTGTTATTGAATTTGCATCGGAACTTCCATCAGTAGCAATTCGGCTTCCGAATCGGCTTTTATCGAAACCTTGTCGGTGTTCCAGATGCCAAAACCATCTCTTCGGTTCAGGGTTTGCCCGTTTATGGTAATATCACCGTTTAATACGAAAACATATAAGCCGTTGCCTTGTTTTTTAAAGGTGTAATCAGTTGCGAAATCTTTGTCGAATTTTCCCAAATGAAACCACGCATCCTGATGGATCCAAACTCCGGCATCGTCTGGATTAGGTGACAAAATCTGCTGTAATTTGTTGTGACGTTCTTCCGGATTTAACGTAATCTGGTCGTAACGCGGGGCCACGTTTTGTTTGTTCGGGATCACCCAAATCTGAAGGAATTTTACAGCTTTGTCTTCGTTTTTATTGTATTCGCTGTGCTGTACTCCGGTTCCGGCGCTCATCACCTGGATGTCCCCGTTTTTAATTACAGTTTTGTTGCCCATGCTGTCCTGATGCTCCAAATCGCCTTCCAACGGAATACTGATGATTTCCATATTCTGATGCGGATGTCTGCCGAAGCCCATTCCGGCCGCCACCGTATCGTCGTTCAGTACGCGAAGCACACCGAAATTCATGCGCTCGGGGTTGTAATAATTCGCAAAGCTAAAGGTGTGATAGCTCTGCAGCCAGCCGTGATTCGCATTCCCGCGCGTTTCGGCTTTATGTAAAATAACATTGTCCATAATCTTTGAATTTGTGTTTTGAATGTGATTGAACCCGACAGCTTTTTCCTCGGATTCAGCGCTCTTGTTAGCCAGTGCATTTCCCGTAATGACGGCTCCGGTGCCTAAGAGTGTTTTTCGGATAAAATCTTTTCGGTTCATAACTTTGATTTTGATAGGACAAAGTTACGGTGGGATTGGGGTGGAAGTCCTTAACCTAGATTAAGAAATGATTTTTGAGGTACTGAGGTGCTAAGGTGCTAAGTTGCTGAGGTTTTAAGTCCTCAGCATTTTAGGGACTATTTTTTAAGCAGTCGCGCTTTCATCTTACTGAAAAACTCCGGCGTTACACCAATATAAGATGCGATTTGTTTTTGAGGAAGGCAATGGACTAAATCCGGATATTTTTTGGAGAACTTGTCGTAACGGGCTTCAGCGGTGAAGCTCATATTGTCAATCAGGCGCTGTTGGTTGGCTACCAGCGAATTTTCGATCAGGATGCGGAAAAAGCGTTCCATTTTCGGAACTTCGGCAAACAACGTGTCGCGATTTTCTTTGGAAAGCAGGATTACTTCGGCTTCTTCATTTACTTCGATGTACAACTGGCCGGGACGCTGTGATAAAAAGCTGTACATGTCGGCAATCCACCAGCCGGGGCAGGCAAAACTCACGACGTGCTCGACGCCGTTTTCATCGATGTTGTAGCTGCGCAAAATCCCTTTGGTTACAAAAAAGGAGTTGATGCAAACTTCTCCTTCTTTTAACAACAATGTTTTGGGTTTATAGGTTTGGATTTCGGTAAAAGCCAGTACGCGCTCCTGTTCCACGGGGGTGAGCGATACGTGTTTGGCGATATTGTCCAGAAGTTGCTGCAAAAGATTATTTATTCGTTGGGTTCAATATGAATTAAAACGTGGCCAAGCTCAATCAGTTGGCTTCTCAGAGTGTCTTTTAATTTGTGTGCCAGATCGTGGCCTTCTTTAACGGTGATGTTGGCATCTACAATGGCGTGCAAATCGACGTGGTATTTCATTCCTGCCTTTCGGATGAAGCATTTTTCCGTGCCGAGAATACCGTCAACGGTTAAGGAAATGGTCCGGATTTCCTGTACCAGATCTTCATAGCGGTGTTCGTCCATAATTTCGCCCAGTGCCGGTCTGAAAATCTTATAGCAATTGTAAAGAATGAAAAACGAAGCCAGAAGGGCCGCCCAATCATCCGCGGCTTCATAGCCTTTGCCAAAAAACAAGGCGATTGAAATCCCGATAAAAGCAGCAACCGAAGTAATCGCGTCGCTTCGGTGGTGCCAGGCATCCGCTTTCAGGGAAGAACTGTTGGTTTCAATGCCTTTTTTCATGACTTTCTGAAACGAAAATTCTTTCCAGAGAATGATGATGCCCAAAACAATCAGCGTCCAGGATTTGGGCAGTTCGTGCGGCGTTCCGATATTCTGAATGCTTTCGTAGGCGATAATGGTAGCCGAAGTAATCAGGAAGCCCACCACAATAAACGTAATCAGCGGTTCCGCTCTTCCGTGGCCGTAAGGATGGTTGTCGTCCGCAGGTTTGTTGGCGTACTTTATTCCGAATAAAACAAGAATAGAAGCAAAAATATCAGCGGTAGATTCAATCGCATCGGCAACCAAAGCATAGGAATTCCCGAAAAAACCAGCCAGCCCTTTGCTGATGGCCAGACAGGTATTCCCTATAATACTGAAGTATGTAGCGTTGATGGCTTCGCGTTCTTGGGTCATGGGGCTTATTTTTTCGTGTCTTTCTTTTCGTCAAGTAAGGTGAAAGAACTCGCAACAAAACGATTGTTGACCACTTCACCGGAAACTTCCGCTTTGCGAATGGCATTGCAGAAACCGTCGGACGCATGGGCATCACCGTGTTGGTCAATAGAAGTACCTTCCACAAAATACGGTTTTCCGTTTATGCGAACGGCTAAATCACAGCCTTTCTTTTCGGTCATCCCGAACTGACACTGCCCGCAGGAAGCTTCCACGATTTGTGTTTTGGGTTTTTCTTTTTTTTCTTGGGCATTTACAGAAAATGCTACTGTGACAAGAAGTATAGTAAATAACTTTTTCATGTGTTATGGATTAACAGTTACTAAGGTAGCGGTTTTTTTTGCTTTTTCCACCACTTCTTCGATTGGCGTGTCCAGCGTGTCGTTTACCAATACGACGCCCATTCTGCGGTACGGTCGGGAAGTGGGTTTGCCGAAAATCCTGAAATCGGTTTTGGAAAGCGACGCTACTTTTTCAATGCCGTCATAAGTCGGGTTGTCGGAATTTTGGGTGGCTAAAACCACGGCACTTGCCCCTATGCGTTCCAACGTAATTTCCGGAATCGGGATGCTTAAAATGGCGCGCAAATGCAGTTCGAATTCGTTGAAATTTTGTGTTTTGGCTAAGGTAACCATGCCGGTGTCGTGCGGACGGGGCGACAATTCGGAGAAATAAACGCCTTCATCCGTTAAGAAAAATTCCACGCCAAAAAGGCCTGCGCCGCCTAAGGCTTCGGTTACTTTTCGCGCCATGTCCTGAGCTTCCAGGATATCCTTTTCGGAAACGCGTGCCGGTTGCCAGCTTTCCTGATAATCGCCGCGTTCCTGACGGTGTCCGATTGGTGCACAGAATAGTGTTGGGTGATTGTTTTGGGTAACGGTCAGTAAAGTAATTTCAGAATGGAAATTCACAAACGCCTCCACAATGACTTCGATGATGTCGCCACGGGAACCTTCCACGGCGTAGTTCCAGGCTTTTTCTATATCTTCTTGTGTTTTAATGGTCGATTGTCCTTTACCCGAGGAGCTCATCAGGGGTTTAACAACACATGGTATTCCAACTTCAGATACTGCTTTTTGCAATTCTTCTTTAGTAGTGGCGTAACGGTAATTGGCTGTTCGCAAGCCCAAATCCTTAGCTGCCAAATCGCGAATGGCTTTTCGGTTCATGGTAAAATTGGCTGCTTTCGCGGATGGAACTACTGTGATGCCCTGTTTTTCATAATCGTAAAAACGTTCGGTGCGGATGGCTTCGATTTCCGGTACGATAAAGTCAGGTTGGTGTTTGGCTACGATGCGGTCCAGTTCGGCGCCATCTAACATGTTGATTACTTCAAACCCGTGCGCAACCTGCATGGCCGGAGCGTTTTCATAACTGTCAACGGCAATTACTTTCTGCCCGATGCGTTGGGCGGCAATTACGAATTCTTTTCCTAATTCCCCAGAACCTAAAAGGAGGATTTTCTTTTGCATTATGTTGTGTTGTTTTGAAGGCTTAAAGGTAGTTAGTTTAGGCTGATTGACCAAGTTTTTGACGGTTGTGATTTTTTAGATTCAAAATCGATTTGATCACAGTTTTGTAATTTTATGTTTTTCTTTAAATAAAAAATCACAAAACGGATGCGAGACTTTTTTGCCTGTGTAAATAGGAGAAATAAAAAAGCCTCAAATTTGCTTGAGGCTTTGTATTGTTATGCTAAAACTTCGGAAGTGGCGACCGCTTCTTTGATGCGGCGGAGCGCTTCTTTCAGTAAATCTTCGCTGGTGGCATAGGAGAAACGGATGCAGTTCGGGTTTCCGAAAGCGTCTCCGGTTACGGTGGCTACGTTGGCGTGTTCCAATAAGTACATCGAAAAATCGTCGGCATTGTTGATTTTTACACCGTTTAAAGTTTTGCCGAAGAAAGCCGAAACGTCCGGGAATACATAAAATGCGCCTTCCGGTACGTTGATTTTCATCCCCGGAATTTCGCGGATCAAACCAACCACCAAATCTCTTCGGCTGTGGAACGCATCCACCATGTATTTTAAAACTTTCGGATCGGCGTCTACGGCAGTAATCGTAGCTCTCTGTGCAATGGAATTGGCACCGCTGGTTACCTGTCCCTGAATTTTGGTACAGGCTTTGGCAATGAATTCCGGTGCTCCGATATAACCAATGCGCCATCCGGTCATCGCGAAGGCTTTGGCTACTCCGTTTACGGTAATGGTTCTGTCAAACATTCCCGGAATCGAGGCAATACTACAGAAAGTTCCTGAAAAATTGATGTGTTCGTAGATTTCATCGGAAACCACATAAATGTTCGGGTGTTTTTCCAGAACTCTGGCAAGTGCAGTCAGTTCTTCACGGCTGTATACCGAACCACTCGGGTTGCATGGTGAACTGAACCACATCATTTTGGTTTTTGGTGTGATGGCGGCTTCCAGTTCTTCCGGTGTCATTTTGAAATCGCTGTCAACGGAAGTTTTTACCACAACCGGTTCGCCACCGGATAATTTGATGATTTCGTAATAACTCACCCAATACGGAGCCGGTAAAATTACTTCGTCGCCGTCGTTTAACATGACTTGGGCAATGTTGTATAAGGATTGCTTCGCACCGGTAGATACTACGATTTGCGAAGGTTTGTAATCCAGATTGTTGTCTCTTTTGAATTTGCGGCAGATGGCTTCTTTCAGTTCCAGATAACCTTCCACCGGAGTGTAGGTGCTGTAGTTTTCGTCAATCGCTTTTTTTGCGGCTTCTTTGATGAAATCCGGCGTGTTGAAATCCGGTTCTCCTAAACTAAGGCTGATAATGTCTTTTCCTTGTGCTTTTAATTCTCTGGCTTTCGCCGCCATGGCTAAGGTTTGTGATACTGCCAGGCTGTTAATTCTGTCCGATAACGGGTTCATAATTGTCGAGTTATGTTGTTTTGTATTATGCTAATTGCGGTTTTCGTCCCATTTCTTTTAAGTGCTTGAAATGCGAATAAATAGCCGAACGCGTGGTTTTAAATTCGTAATACGGCAAATTGCATTCTGCTGCGGTCTGTTTTACGATTTCAGCGATTTTTCCGTAATGGATGTGGCTGATGTTCGGAAAAATGTGATGCTCAATCTGATGGTTCAGGCCACCGGTGTACCAGTTTACCAACCAGTTTTTAGGTGCAAAATTGGCTGTTGTAAACAATTGGTGCGCGGCCCAGGTGTTTTCGATTTCGTTGTTCTCGTCTGGTTGCGGATGTTCGGTTTCTTCCACCACGTGTGCCAACTGGAATACTACGCTTAAGATTAATCCGGCGGTATAGTGCATGATCAGGAAGCCTAACAATACTTCCCACCAAACGATGCCTAAAAGCATTGGAATGACCAGCCAGATGGAAAAATAAATCACTTTAGTTACAATTAATGTGCTCCAAAGAGTAAAAGGTTTCGGGAATTCACCGTACGATAGTTTGCGTTTGATGTAACGGCGCATTTGTTTGAAATCCGTAGTAATTGCCCAATTGAACGTTAGCAAACCATAAAGGAAAATGGAGTAATAATGCTGGAATTTATGCACAGGCGACCAATCGGCGTGTTTGGTAAAACGGATGATGCGTCCGGCTTCCAGGTCTTCATCATGTCCGTGTATATTGGTGTAGGTGTGGTGCAGTACGTTGTGCTGTACCTGCCAGTTGTAAACGTTTCCGGCTAAAATATAGATGCTGCCGCCCATGATTTTGTTTAACCAGGGCTTGGTGGAATACGAACCGTGGTTGCCGTCGTGCATCACGTTCATGCCTACGCCGGCCATTCCGATACCAATTACGATGGTCATCAGCAAATGCGCCCAAAGCGGTAAATCAAGCGTTAAAATCAGAAAGTACGGAGTCAGGAAAATCGAAAACATGATTATGGTTTTCAGATGCAGTTTCCAGTTCCCGGTTTTTTTGAGGTTATTTTCTTTAAAATAGTCGTTTACGCGTTTGTTCAGCGTTCTGAAAAACTTCAGGCTGTCGGATTTTGAAAAAATTGGAGCGTTATTTTCCATATTCATTTGCATTAAATTCGCCCAAAGGTAATTATTAATCGACACCTAATTCGTTAAAGTTGATAAAAATTTCACTGTTAAATTGTGTACTTTTGCTAAAAATTTGAATAATGCAGGATATTGTAAAGTATTTCCCTAACCTAACTGATACTCAGCGGGAACAATTCCGGAAACTGGAAGAGTTGTACCATGACTGGAATGCAAAAATCAACGTGATTTCCCGAAAAGATATTGACGAATTGTACACCAAACACGTATTGCATTCGCTGGGCATCGCCAAAGTGATGGATTTTCAGCCCGGGGCGAAAGTCATGGATGTGGGAACCGGTGGCGGTTTTCCGGGCATTCCGTTGGCAATTTTATATCCTGAAACTGATTTTTATTTAATCGATGTGATTGCCAAAAAAATCCGGGTAGTAAATGAAGTAGCCAAAGGATTGGGGTTGCAAAACGTAAAAGCCGAGCAAATGCGCGCCGAAAACGTAAAAGCCGAGTTCGATTTCATCGTGAGCCGCGCCGTAACCAACATGCCGGATTTTTACAAATGGGTAAAAGATAAAATCAAAAAGCAAAGCAATCATGCATTGAAAAACGGAATTTTGTATTTAAAAGGCGGCGATTTAACCGAAGAGCTGAAAGATTTTCCGAAAGCGACTTTGTATAATTTATCCGATTTCTTCGAGGATGAGTTTTTTGAAACAAAGAAAGTAGTGCATTTGCCGCTGAAGTATAAAGTGTAAGAGTCAAAAGTCAAAAGTCGAAAGTCAAAAAGAGAAGCGGAAAGTCCAAAAATAGTAGAATAAAAAAAGTCGAACCCAAATCCGGATTCGACTTTTTTTTATGAGGGTTTAAGGCTCTGAGACCTTAGACTTTTGACTTTAGGACTAATTTTAGCCTAAGAACGGATATCTGTAATCCGTTGGTGTTACAAAGGTTTCTTTGATAGTTCTTGGGGAAACCCAACGCATCAGGTTCAATACCGAACCGGCTTTGTCGTTGGTTCCGGATGCTCTTGCACCACCAAATGGCTGTTGTCCTACTACGGCTCCTGTTGGTTTGTCGTTGATGTAGAAGTTTCCGGCTGCATTTTCCAAGGCTTTGGTCGCTTCCGCAATTGCGTAACGGTCCTGGCTGAAGATGGCTCCGGTTAAAGCGTAGCTTGACGTTCCGTCTACTAATGCTAAAGTTTCTGTCCATTTGGCATCTTCGTAAACGTAAATCGTCAATACCGGTCCGAACAATTCGGTACACATGGTGTTGTATTTCGGATTCGTGGTTACGATAACCGTCGGCTGGATGAAATACCCAACAGATTTGTCGTAACCGCCGCCGGCAATAATTTCCGCATCGCTGTCTTTTTTCGCCTGATCGATAAATCCGGCCAATTTGTCAAACGACTGTTCTGAAATTACCGAAGAAAGGAAATTGCTCATGTCTTCCGGTGATCCCATTTTCATGGATGCTAGATCAGCTAACAGCAATTCTTTTACTTTAGGCCAGATAGAAGCCGGAATATAGGCTCTTGAAGCTGCCGAACATTTTTGTCCCTGGTATTCGAAAGCACCTCTTGATAAAGCGGTGGCTACTTGTGCCGGAATAGAAGAAGGGTGTGCTAAGACGAAATCTTTACCACCGGTTTCTCCAACAATTCTCGGATACGTTTTGTACTTGTGGATGTTCTGACCGATTTTCGCCCACATGTCGTTAAATACTCCGGTAGAACCTGTAAAGTGAATGCCTGCAAAATCAGGACTTGCCAACAAGGTGTCGGAAATCATTCCTGAATTCCCGGTAATCATGTTGATCACCCCGGCCGGTAAACCTGCCTGTTGGAACACTTCCATAATTACATTGGCCGAATAAACCTGAGTAGCCGCCGGTTTCCAGATTACCACGTTCCCCATCAAAGCAGGCGAAGCCGGTAAGTTGCCTGCAATCGCGGTAAAGTTGAACGGCGTAATGGCATACACAAATCCTTCTAACGGACGGTGCTCCATGCGGTTCCAGATGCCTTCTGAAGAAACCGGTTGCTCCGCATAAATCTGTGACATGAACTGTACGTTGAAACGCAGGAAGTCGATCAATTCACAAGCCGAATCAATTTCTGCCTGGTGAACGGTTTTTGCCTGAGCAATCATAGTCGCTGCATTGATTTTCGCACGGTAAGGTCCGGCTAACAATTCCGCAGCTTTTAAGAAGATGGAAGCGCGTTGCTCCCAAGGCATGTTTGCCCATTTTTTCTTTGCTTCCAAAGCAGTAGCAATCGCTTTTTCGATGTGCTCTTTTTCGGCTTCATGGTATTGTCCCACCACGTGTTTGTGGTCGAACGGAGGCGTTATGTTTTTGGTCTTTCCGGTACGGATTTCTTCCGAACCGATATATAAAGGTACGTCTACGGTGCTGTTGTACATTTGTTTGAAAGCTGCAGCCACAGCTTCTCTTTCCGGTGTTCCGGGAGCGTATGATTTAACTGGCTCGTTAACCGCTTTGGGAACATTGTAAATTCCTTTTGGCATAATTTGTTGTATTTGTGTTTTGAAAAAATTTCGCGTAGCGAAGATACAAATTATTAGCCAATACGCTAACCGGTTAACTGTTAATGGTTTTGTAATTTTTCAGAGTTTAATTTAAGGCGAAAGGCGCACTTAATTTAAAGGTAGGGATGATTACCCGAAAAGTTTTCGTGGTGGTAAAGTTGATCATGTTGAAATACCCGCGCATTGCTCCGAAAGGCGACGAAAGCAGACAGCCGGAATTGTAGGTGTGTTTTTCACCGGGTTTTAAAACCGGTTTTTTTCCGATAACCCCTTCGCCGTCCACAATTTCCAAATCGTTCAGGGAATCGTGAATTTCCCAATGGCGGGAATTGAGCTGTACGGAATCTTTACTCTGGTTTTCAATGGTCACTTCGTACGAAAAGGCAAAGTGAATCTTGTAGTTTTTGAAGTACGTGCCTTCAAAACTGGTCAGAACCGAAATCTTTATACCGCTCGTAATCTGTGAAACCATTTAAGGAAAAATTAGATTTCTTCAAAAATAAGAAATATTTGTTTTAGAAACAGCAATTTAGAAAAAATTTAATTGGTGATGTTTTCCGAATTGGAAATCCCGCGCCCGATGATTCTGTCATAACGATCGTTGTTGCCCCGGTAGTAAACGAGAATAAAATAGTCGTTTTCCGTCTGATAAAAATTCCCGTCGACAGCATTTTCATAATCGATTTTTCCTTTTTTATCGACGATAACATACTGATAATTAGTAAACCCCTGTTTGATTAAAACCGGTTTTTCAAAAATGCCGCGCTCTTTGTTGTAGTCCATTTTGTATTCCGGGCTTAGGCTGTAATTGTTAAACATTCCCACAATATAAATGTCTTTGTCGCCAATAAAAGGATTGGAACTCAGGGAAAAATACACCCACGAATAATCGGCTTCCAGAGTGCTGTTTGAGCTGTTCATGTTGTTAACCAGAAAGTTTCCGTTGATGTCCGGGGCATAAGTATACGGCTGATTGGCCCTCGATGTATTCAGGTACAGATGCGAATTGTAAATTTCGCCGGCCGTTACATTAAACACATTGTTTCCCACGGCCCGGATGTCCTTGTTTTCAAAATACAGAAATTCGTTTCCGCCCCAAAACTGGGTTTCTTTGTTATAGCGGTAAATTAAATCGGACCCAATGGTGTACTGGGGTTTGATGTTGTAAATCGCATTGTCCAGACGTCCGTTTTGAAACAAGGCCACCTTAATGTTATTGGCAGGATTCTGAAAAAGATGATCGCCGGTTTTAATTACAAAATCCAGATTCTGCATCTGGTTGATGGTGCTGATGTCGCGGGAACGTTTAATCTGTAAAGGAACAGCAAGCTGCTCTTCGTATAACATGAATTTTCGGGAAAAAACCAGCTCCTGACTGGAATCGAAAATCTTCACCATATAATTCCCGCTTTTGGTAATGCGGTTGTACTGATTTGGGAACGACAACGTATAGTGTGAATAAATCTGAAGCGTGTTGAAGGAGTTCTGATAATTCATAATCCGCTGGTTATCCATGCCTTGCAGGTATTCCACTTTAGCGAGCGGGCTTGGCGTCCAGTCGTAATTGTATTGGGTGATGGTGTAATAATAGTCTGCTTCGTTGCCAAACAAATCGTCAAATTGCAGTTCGAAACGGTCGCCTAACCGGAACATCGGAATCATATTGTTGCCGTTTTGAACAAAAGAAACCGTTTTGATGTTAAAGGGTGGTAGTGTTTCCTTTTCTGCTTGAGCAGACAAGTTGATGGAGAAAAATAAAACAATTAAGAGATGCGTTCTACTGAAAATCATAATACTATTTTTGGCAGTTCATAAAAGTAATGATTTTCTTCAAACAAAATCTGTTCCAAAAAAGGAAGCTGTTATTTATGGCAAACCGGCAGAATTTCGCCTTTGGCCAAACAGTATTTTTCCACCAGTTCCGGAGATAAAGTTGCAGTGTAATCCACTTCGGAAACTTTAAAACCGATGCTTCTCAATTTGTCGAAATAATCCCTTCCGTATACGCGCACATGATCGTACTGACCGAAAATTTTAGCACGCTCTTTAGGATCGGTAATCGAATCGTCCGAAAAAGTAGCCGTTCTGTTCAAATCCTGCGGAATTTGAAAAATGCCCATACCGCCCGGTTTTAACACTCGGTATAGTTCCTGCATGGCTTTGGTGTCATCCGGGATGTGTTCCAAAACGTGGTTGCAGAAAATGATGTCGTACGAATTGTCCTGAAAAGGCAAATTGCAGATATCGGCTTTCACATCGGCCAACGGAGAAAGCAGGTCAGTAGTAGTGTACTCGATGTTTTTTTGTTTTTTGAACCGCTTGTAAAATTCCTGTTCCGGAGCAAAATGCAACACTTTTTTCTTTTCGGTTGTCGTGAAAAAATCGGTTTCGTTTTTCAGATATAACCATAATAATCGGTGTCTTTCCAGAGATAAAGTGCTGGGTGATAAAACATTGTTTCGCTGCGTGCCGTAGCCGTAAGGCAAAAACATGCGGAAACTTTTCCCGTCAATCGGATCGGTGAACCGGTCTCCTTTTAAAAGAAACGCCAGAACGGGACGCACCACGATACTCAAACGAATCAGTATCGGACGCGGAATGGTATTGAGTATGAATTTAAAAAGTTTTTTCATTAAAGCACCAGCGGTTGTTTTCGGAATTCGTTTTCCTCATCGGACGTAATGCCCAAAGCTTTGTAAATATAAGCGAAGGTGGATAAAAGTTCCGGTTTTCCGTCCACAATAGCCACATCGTGTTCAAAGTGTGCCGAAGGTTTGCCGTCTGCCGTGGTAATGGTCCAGCCGTCTTTGTGCTGTTTGATGTTTTTGGTGCCTTGATTAATCATCGGTTCGATAGCTACCACCATGCCTTCCTGTAACAGTTTGCCGCGGCCGCGTTTTCCGTAGTTGGGCATTTCCGGGGCTTCGTGCATGGTGCGTCCGATACCGTGTCCTACCAATTCGCGCACTACGCCATAGCCGTGGTTTTCGCAATATTTCTGAATCGCATTGCCCACATCTTCCGTGCGGTTGCCGGCTTTACATTCCCGGATACCAACGTATAACGATTCTTTGGTTACTTTTAGAAGTTTCTTTGTGGCTTCACTCACTTCGCCTACCTCAAAAGTATAAGCGTGATCGCCGTAAAAGCCGTTTTTCAGCGCACCGCAATCTACCGAAATGATATCGCCACTTTCCAGAGGTTTGTCATTCGGAATGCCGTGAACCACTTGGGAATTTGGGCTCATGCACAACGAATTCGGGAAACCGTACATCCCTAAAAATGCCGGTGTGGCGCCATGGTCGCGTATAAAGGTTTCGGCAAGTTTGTCCAAATACAGGGTGCTTACGCCGGGTTTTACTTCCGAGGCAATCATTCCTAAGGTTTTGGAAACGATTAAGGCGCTCTCACGCATCAATTCGATTTCTTCACGGGTTTTGATGATAATCATAACTTAAATATTGGACTGCAAAAATACAATATTCTGCGGATAAATCTTTATTTGTAAAATAAGCCTGAGATTTATCAGATTTCCGTAACTTTAGTGGGAGTAATTTTACGAAAATTCAAAGTATGAGTCAATATGTAACTGCTGCAGAAGCTGTTAAAGTAGTGCAGTCTGGTAACAGAGTGTACGTTCAGGCCGCTGCTGCCACGCCTTCAGTATTAACCAAAGCCTTAACCGACAGAGCAGCCGAACTGAGAAATGTGGAAATCTGTCATCTCCATACCGAAGGGGAGGCGCCTTACGCCAATCCGGAGCTTTCCGAAAGTTTTCACGTGAATTCCTTTTTCATTGGCAGTAATGTTCGGCATACGCTGGTAGCGGGGAATGGTTCCTATACACCGGTTTTTCTGAGCGAACTGCCACTGCTGTTCCGCAAAAAGGTGGTGTCGCTCGACGTGGTTTTCATTCACGTTTCGCCGCCCGACAATCACGGATATTGTTCTCTTGGTGTTTCTGTTGAGGCAACTTTAGCGGCTATAGAAAATGCCAAAATGGTGGTTGCACAAGTAAATCCTAAAATGCCGCGGACTTTCGGAGACAGTTTGCTTCACGTGTCTGAAATTGATTATCTGGTGGAAGCGGAAACCGAAATCCACGGACACGGCATGGCTGAAATTACTCCTGAAGAAGCCAAAATAGGCGATTTTGTGGCGAGTTTAATCGAGGACAGAAGCACCCTACAGATGGGAATTGGTTCCATACCGAATGCCGCATTGGCGAAATTGGGCAATCACAAAGATTTAGGGCTGCACACCGAAATGTTTTCCGATGGCGTCATAGATTTGATTGAAAAAGGAATTGTTACCTGTAACTACAAAGGAGTAAGTCGCGGTCGTGCTTTGGCAACCTTTTTGGTGGGCTCCAAGCGATTGTATGATTTTGTGGACAACAATCCGTTTATTGAAATGCGGGAATCGTCTTATGTGAATGACGCCTCAATCATCCGGCAGAATCCGAAAATGGTAGCGATAAACTCTGCGATTGAGGTGGATGTAACCGGTCAGGTGTGTGCGGATTCGATTGGCGGAAAGATGTATTCCGGTGTTGGCGGTCAGATGGATTTTATCCGAGGGGCTTCGTTGAGTGAAGGCGGAAAAGCCATTATTGCCCTGCCGTCGGTTACCAAACGGGGAGAAAGCCGAATCGTACCTCATTTAAAACAGGGAGCCGGTGTCGTAACCACGCGGTCTCACGTGCAATACATCATCACCGAAAACGGCATTGCCGATTTATACGGAAAAACGTTAAAACAAAGAGTTGCCGAAATGGTAAAAATTGCCCATCCGGAGCATCAGGAACGCGTCGAGCGGGAATATTTTGAGATGATCAAGAATGGTTAGCGATAAAAAAACAAAGCCACAAATTCACGAATTGTTTTTTCGGACACTGATTATTCGTGAATTCGTGGCTTTTTTATAGCGTGAAGTAAGTAGCTTAATCTTGGTAAGCGTGTTTGTAAGGCTGTCCGCTTAAAATCTTCAGCATGTCTTTTTCGGCACTTTCCATATAAGACTCTACGATGCGGTGCAGTTCTTTGCCGTTTTTGTAGAAGATGAAGGTCGGCACGTTGGTGATGTCTAATCCTGCTTCAAAATTTTCCGGGGTGGTTTTCAATTTGTCGACCATAATCAGAGTCACTTTTTCAGTGTCGAAACCAATCGCGTCCAAAACGTTGTAAAATTCCGGAACACGGTGTTGGCTGTCTTCGCACCAGGTTCCCATAAAAACGGTTACGGTGACACCTCCGGTATGTTTTTTTAATTCCGAAAGAGTAGCCGCACTCGGTTTGTAATTCTCATAATTTGGGTTGAACCACAAATTGTATGGCGATTTTAAAAGCGCTTTTTTGTCGTATTTGCCTACTAACATATCACGGGTTTGAACGGTGGTTACTTCTGAGGTCATGATCGGTTTTTTTTGGGCGTTGCAACCTGTGAAAGTTGCCGCTAATACTAAAATTGAAACTATTTTTTTCATAATTACAGCAGGGAATGTCTTGTCATTACTTCGGGTTTTTCAAGACCCATTAGTTCTAAAATGGTCGGGGCAATATCGCCTAAAACGCCGTCGCTGATGTGTTTCAGTTCTTTGTCCACTAAAATAATCGGCACCGGGTTGGTCGTGTGCGCCGTGTTAGGCGTTCCGTCCGGATTGATCATGGTTTCGCAGTTACCGTGATCGGCAATTACAATAGTGGTGTAGTTGTTTTCCAGAGCGGTTTCAATCACTTCTTTCACGCAAACATCGACCGCTTCACAGGCTTTGATGGCGGCTTTCATTACGCCGGTATGGCCTACCATGTCGCCGTTGGCAAAATTCAGGCAGACAAAATCGACTTCGCCTTTTTTCAGTTCGGGAAGTAATTTGTCTTTGATGTCGAACGCACTCATTTCGGGCTGTAAATCGTAAGTAGCCACTTTTGGTGACGGGCAAAGCAAACGTCTTTCCCCGATAAAAGGGGTTTCGCGACCACCGGAAAAGAAAAACGTCACGTGCGGATATTTTTCGGTTTCGGCTATCCGGATTTGCAGTTTGTTGTTGTATTCCAAAACTTCACCCAAGGTTTCGGTGATGTTGTCTTTGTCGTAAATCACGTGTACGTTTTCAAAGGTGTCGTCGTAGTTGGTCATGGTAACGTAGTACAACGGCATTTTGTGCATGTTCTGTTCGTGGAAATCTTTTTGCGAAAGCACTTCGGTTAATTGTCTTCCGCGGTCGGTACGGAAGTTGAAGAAAATCACCACATCGTCTTCTTTGATTGTGGCAACCGGTTGGTTGTGCTCGTCGACCATCAGAATCGGTTCGATAAATTCGTCGGTAATATGGTTGTGATAACTCGCTAAAATGCTCATCACCGGATTAATGGAATGTGTTCCGATGCCGTTCACTATCAAATCGTAGGCTTTTTTGATGCGTTCCCAGCGTTTGTCGCGATCCATTGCATAGTAACGGCCCACAATCGAAGCCAGTTTTGCAGGGGAATCTGCCAGGTAATTGTTTAAATCTTCAATATACTTCGCTCCGGATTTCGGATCCACATCACGGCCGTCCGTAAAGGCGTGAACAAAAATATTTTGCAGGCCGAAATCTTTTGCCGCATCCAACAGACCGCGTAAATGCGAGGTGTGGGAATGAACGCCACCATCGGAAACCAAACCTAAAAAGTGAACGTTTTTATTGTTTTGTCTGGCATAAGCAAAAGCGTCATGTAGTACTTTTTCCTGATTCAGCGTTTTATGCTGTACCGCCAGATTGATTTTTGCCAAATCCTGATAGACGATGCGTCCTGCACCCAAATTCATGTGACCTACTTCCGAATTGCCCATTTGTCCTTCGGGTAAACCCACATTTAAACCGTCGGTGCGTAAGGTGGCGTTGGGATAATTCAGGTACAAACTGTCAATAAAAGGCGTATTGGCGTTGTCTATGGCAGATACTTTCGGATCGGGTGATTTGCCCCAACCATCCAGGATCATTAAAATCACTTTTTTGTTCATTTTCGCTAAATTTCAACAAAGATAACGAATCGGACGGGAGCCTGAAATTTGTTTTAAACTTTTTTAACCCAGCTCTTTGCCTGATTGTAGTCTATGTAATAACGAACGCTTACGGAAAAAATATGGTTCAGGTTGTTGTTTAGGGTATGATCCAGATTGTCTACGATGTTTTTGTTTACCCTGCGCTCAAAATGCGAAGCATTGTTGCGGTACAAAACGGAAACCTGGCTTCCCGGAGCGAACCACCACGAATAGGACAAATCAAAATTCCAGATTTTAAAATTGTTGTTCTGATTTTGCGTGTAGGTGTTGTTGTTTTCAAAATGACCGTCGTCTTTTAAAGTCAGGAAGTTAAGGTTTTCGGTATACGACCAATAATAACGGGCTCTTAAATTGAACGTCATTTTGTGGTTAAGGGAAAATTTTCCGGTAAGCGTATTTTCGATGGTGTTCCGATCGCGGTTGGAATACACGATATCGTCGTTAACGCTGTCGTAATCCACCCAGCCTTTGTCGGCATTCTGGCGAATGTGCTGCAGGTAATAAATGAGCGAAAACTGATTGCTGAAGCGATAACGCGGGCTGAAATAAAAGCCGATGTTGTGACGGATATCCTGATTGAACCGATCGTACCAAACGCCGGTATCCAGTGCAAACGGATTGTTGTAGTTGGTGGAAATGTCAAACCAACCGCTGTAAATTTGTGGGTTGTACGAAAAACGGCCTTCCTGTCTCGGCTGGTAAAAATCGTAGGTTTCAAATGGATTTACCTGAAGACCGCCGCCGATATAATGATTTTTTTTGTTCGTGGTATTGATGTTTACACTCATATAGGCTTCCTGTGCGCGCCCGGTGGTATTGTGGAATTCAGCGTAATAATTGGTGTTGATGTTAAAGCTGTTGAACGTTTTGTTCGGATTCAGAATACGGTAATTTGCATTTGCATAGACATTGTGATAATTGTTGATGAACAGAATGCCCATGTCGTTGATGTCGTATTTGTTGGAAACATAGGTGCTGTTCACGTTAAAACGGTATTTTCCGCTGATTTTGCTGAAATTCAGATAGCCGGTGTATCCGTTAAGGTTTTCCGTGATTTCGTTAACATGGCTGAATTTGAAATTTCCCGACAGTTTATAGGTATTCGCTCTTGTATTCAGGTCAAACAGGAAAGCCGAAACGTTGGCATCCCGAAAATCGCCGTTTCGCATCACATTGGTGTTGACAAAAGTAAAAGAGGAATTCTTCCGAAAACGCTGATCGAGTACCAATACGTTGTAATTGGTTAAAGGTTCTACGGTTTCGGAGCGGGTTTCTCCGGTGGTTTTGTTCCGGATGGTTACGTCTGTTTTTTCGGTCACGGCATTTAAAACGCCAATTCCGAGTCCTTTCGCGTTTCGGCCGGAAACCTTAAGAGCATTTATCAGGTTGACGGTGGCGGGATAATCCAAAACTTCCTCATCGGCGGTAGTGGCCGGATAAGTCGAGGGTGCGGCTCCGATTCTTCGGGAGTAGAACAGATTTCCTTTGTTGAACAAATCAGTTCCTTCAGTGAAAAAAGGGCGGTTTTCGTTGAATTGCTGTTCGAAAGGTCCTAAGTTTAAAACGACATTGTCAAACGTGGTTTGTCCGAAATCCGGAACCAAAATCGCATCTAAAGTAAACGAGTCGTTAATGCCGTATTTTAAATCCATACCGGCTTTAAAAGTGTTGTCGGTTCCTGTTTTGTTGGTGTTTAGATAGTACGAGGAATACGGGATGAAAAAGAGTCGGGTAGGCGGCTGAATGTTTTGAATGCCATCGAGTATGCCTGCCTGCTGAATAATCGTTCCGATTTTGTTGTCGATGTGGTTCCAGGTGAATTTCTGACGGTCCCGTCTGATTTCCCGGAAGAAATTTACGCCCCAGACCTGTTCTTCTTTTTCGGCAAAGCGCAAGGCAGCGTAAGGAATTTTCATTTCCGCGATCCAGCCGAAATCAGTTATCGAAACCCCGCTGTTCCAGATTCCGTCCCAGGAATAATCTTCGTTGCCTTCGGTGGCCAAAGCGTCCATTTGGGTTCCGGCGGTACTTACGAAAAAGCGGAAATCCTGCTGTCCGTCGTTATAACCGTTAATGAAAATCCCGAAGAAATCGGATGTCCCGAAATTGTCGCGTTCCGTAATTTCTTTTAAGATTTTAGCCGGATCATCGTACATTGTAGCCCCGATGTAAATGCCTTCGTTGTCGTACAGCACTTTAACTTCCGTGCGTTTTTCGTGTGCGAGCGGTTGGCCGTTATCGGGTTCGAACATGATAAAATCGGTGGCCGTTTGGGCAGTTTGCCATTCAGGCTCTGATAATTTTCCGTCGATGCTAATGTTGGTCTGTGTTTTTAGAGCGGTAATTTTTTTCTTTGCCTTGATTAGAGGCATCGTGTCATTATGGTTTGTTTGGGCTAAACTCACAAGTGAAGAACCAAGGGTTAAGGCAAACAGGGCAAGTCTGTTCATTTTTTTGATTGAATTGATGATTGACATGTCAAAGATAAATAATTGTTGAAACCCTTACGGATATTAAGAAATGTTTAACTAAAGGCATAAAAATCAGTCGGTGAAATGTTAAATATTACCGATAAAGTGCAAAAAAAATTTGGCGGTTTAAATTATTTATATATTTTTGAATCGACTTAACCAAAACATAACAACTAGATTATCAATGATTTACAGAGTATTGCCAATTTTATTTTTGTTTCTTTTATCGTTCAAACCCACCACAGTAAAAGAGAACAACGATCCGAAGTTATTGGCTGCAAATGCAAAGGCTTCACTAGAGTTAAAAGTTAAAAACCTGTACAGCAGTTTAAATGTAAATGCGTTTCAGATGCCGAAAATGGAAGCTTTTTCCAAGGCGTTGGAAGGGTATTTTCAACTGAAAGAACAGGGAATTATCCAAAAAGATATCCTGACCATTATAGACTTCAGTCTTTCGTCAACCAAAAAGAGACTGTGGGTTATCGATATGGCTACCAATACCGTTTTATTGCAATCGGTAGTGTCACACGGAAGAAACAGCGGTGAGGAGTTCGCCATGTCTTTTTCCAATGAAGCCAACTCTTATAAAAGCAGTTTAGGGTTTTACGCAACTGGGGAAACCTATAACGGAAAACACGGTCTGTCGTTAAAATTAGACGGTTTGGAGTATGGTATCAACAACAACGCCAGAAACAGAGCTGTAGTAATGCACGGAGCGGATTATGCTGACGAAAGCATCATCAAGCAACAGGGAAGATTAGGCAGAAGCCAAGGTTGTCCGGCAGTACCGTATGCACTTCACAAAGAAATCATCGAAATGATTAAAGACAAATCGTGTTTGTTTATTTATCATCCGTCCCGAAACTATGAAAAACAATCGAAGTTAGTTTCGTAATTTTTCATACAAATCGAAATCGAGGTTGTATATATCATCCCGAAATTCCAGAAGCCCGTTTTTATCCATCCAGGCGGTCCAGTACCACTGATGAATAAAGATGGGTTTTTTTAGTGGTATTCCTGAAGTTTTTTTGCTTTCAATAAGTTTTTCCACCCGTTTTTGATCCATGATGTTTTCATCGGTTTCCAGAATATAATAAGCCAATTCCAACGGATTTTCCACGCGGATACAGCCCGAACTCAAAGCACGGCCGTTCAGGGCAAACAGCTCTCTGTGGTTGGTGTCGTGCAGGTAAACCAGATGACCGTTCGGGAAATTGAATTTAACCAGCCCCAAAGAATTGTTGCTTCCTGGTTTTTGCACGTAGCGGTAATTGTTAGGTTTGTCTGCATTCCAGCTGTAAGGATCGACCACTTCGCCGCGCATGTTGTAAATGGTAATGCCGGTTGCGGCAAAATAACCGCGGTTTCGTGCGGCACTTGGTCCTAAATCTTCTTTAATGATGGTAGGCGGAACCGTCCAGGTTGGGTTAATCACCAGATTGCTGAACTTGGAAGACAGCACCGGAGTTCGTCGTTTTTCTCTTCCCACCACAACTTTGTGCGTGCGGATGGTGTCTTGGTCTTTTACCACGTACAGCCTGAAATCGGGAATGTTTACAATCACATAATCGTTGCCCAAATCTCTCGGATACCATCGCCAACGTTCCAGATTGGCTAAAATTTGTTGCTTTCGCTGATTTTTGGTGATGTTCATGGCGGCAGCGGTGCCTTTTCCGATAACCCCATCTGTTGCCAAACCATGTCTTTCCTGAAAGCGTTTTACGGCTTCCACGGTTTTCTGGTCGTAAACCGCCGTTAAGCTGTCCGGTTTCTGATAATCGCCCCAATAAGCCAAGCGTTCCTTAACGGTTTTGATGGTTTCGGTGGTGTCGTTCGGCTTGATTTTGTCCGCAACCCGAATGACGCCGATGTTGTCGTTCGGATAGGAGTTGATTTTTTTTAGGCTCTTTATTAGTTGCTTGTAAACAATGTGTTTGGGTTTTAAGGTGTCCAGCGTTTCTTCCACTGTATGGTTCCGAAGCGCTTCCTGAAGTAAGTCGATAGCTTTCAGTTCTTTAGGATACATGTCCCAGTCTTTGTAGAGCTGGGTCGGATCCACTTTTCCGTTGTAAAGATGATTGGCTAGACGCTGAAAGGATTCGGTAAGAAGAATATCTGTGGCTACAACCTCTTTTTCGGTTAAAGTAAGCCTTGATTTTTCTTTTTTCTCAAGCGTTTTCAGGTTGTAATCGTCGGGGTCAAGTCCTTCGGCTTCGGTACTTTTTATAAGGGCGATGAGCTTTTTCCGGTCCTCTTCTTTGGTCCAAACCGTTTTGAAAAGGTTGTTTTGGTAAAATTCCTTAATGCGTTTGGGTTTGTCTTTAAGGGCAAGACTGTCAAAAGCGATGGCTTCCGGTGAAGAAAGCGGCACAACTTTGACAGTATCTTTTTGTGTATTGTTCGCCAATACCGCCTCTTTTTTGCAGCTGATGATGAAAATCGGGAGAACTAAAAAGAGGTATTTATACGACATAATCATTTGTTTTTCACACTGTAAGTTACAAAAATTGCAACCGACGTTTTACTATTTTAACATTTAGATGCACTTCAGCATCACAAAATGCGTGCCGATTTCTGGTATCTCAAAAGGCTCACCCTTAATTTTGTAATCTAATTTTTGATAAAAAGGAACGGCTTTCTCTCTGGCATTGAACCAGATAAGTTCGCCTTTTTGCTCTTTCACATGATGTTCCACTTTTTTTACCAATTGTTCTCCGACGCCTCTTCGCTGGAATTCCTGCAATACTGCCATGCCCCGAATCTGATATTGCTCTTTTTTGGACGAAATGGGATGATTGACCTTGTACACCGAAACTACGCCAATCAGATCGTCGTGTTCGTATAGGCCAAAATGGGCGGTGGTTCCTAAATTGTCGCCCTCGAAATGACAACTCTCGATGGGTTTTCCGGGACGAAGCACAGGTTGTCGTACCGAAAATGTTTCTTCTGCTTCAATCTGATGGATAAAAATCATATTTTTTTCTTTAGTGCTGAAAGCGGTTAACAAATTGGTAACGAATTAATGCTGAATTAATTATTACTATAGATGCTAAAATTTCCTAAAAGTTGCTTTCGAAAACGAAATATTTTTTTCGCGATAAAATTTGCTTGAAACAAAAATATTTTTTTATATTTGCACCCACAAATACGAAATCATTCAACTCTTTGTTTAGCGTTGGTGATTGAAAATGCGGAAGTAGCTCAGTTGGTAGAGCGTCAGCCTTCCAAGCTGAATGTCGCGAGTTCGACCCTCGTCTTCCGCTCTTGGAAAAACCCGATGAAGTTTTAAAAAGCATCAATAGGCGGAAGTAGCTCAGTTGGTAGAGCGTCAGCCTTCCAAGCTGAATGTCGCGAGTTCGACCCTCGTCTTCCGCTCCAAAAGAGCAAAACCACACTGAAAAGTGTGGTTTTTTTGTTTTATGACGTTTTGGAATTAATGTGAAAAGAGTGTCAGTACAATTTCAAAAGCAATCAGGATGATGATAATCCATTCCAGGCGGGCACTTTCCCGAACATTCAATACATCCGTGAACAGTGTCAAGTTGTCTTCCACAATCTGTAAGCGGTAATCCAAATCCTTAAACCGTGGAATGATGTCGAAATTGGCTTTCAGGTTTTTGTTCAGTAAATTCAACTCTTCGTTATCCCAAACCAGATTCGGGTCGTCTAAAATATACAGGTTGTCGACGATACTGTTTTTAACATTCAGTACTTTTCCGATGTATTTCAGCAGTTCTTTTTTGGAGATGTTCAGTTTGCCGCGTCTTTCCAATTTTAATATGTAGTGTTTTGAGGAGGTAATCAGTTCGTCCGTAAGCTTTTCGTAATATTCCAAAGCCACTGACTGTCCGGTATTTAACATGACAATCCGCAGGGTGTCAGCATCGGTTTTCGGAACGACTACCCGGTCGTTTTTCACCATGGTTTTGGGATAACCGGCATCCGTTTCAATCTGGTATTCTTCGGTTAAATCTAAAAAAACGGGATTTAAAGCATACGGTTTGAGGAAGTTGAGAAACTCGCTTTTCGCTACGGCATCGTAATTGGCAAAAACCACCACACCATAATCGAAAAGATACAAAAAACGGTCATGTTCCGGAAATACATAGAAGGCCTCAGAGGTGCTTCCGGAAAATACCTCGGTACGGAATTCAGCCCGAAACTTTTTCATATTGAAAGCTTCGGCAATTTGTATGGCTTCAATGCGCATTTTCATAACCGACTGCTTTTTACAAATGTAAGAATATTTTCTTATTATTTTGTAAATAAATGGGTTATGATGAAGGAGGATTTAGTTTAAATCGGATAAATCAGTTTCCGGTTCCAGTTCAACGGGGGCCTGGTTTTTGCGGAACAGTCGCGCGGGCAGGTTGCCTTTCAGCGTGATTTTATTTCCCGAAACTTCCAGCCAGCTGCCTTCGCGCAAGCCCAAAACCGGTTGCGGATTAAAATGGTGGAATTCGTTAATACGGGTTTCCCGGGTTTCGCCCATATGCGTCGAACCTTCTATCGGGTCCAGATAATGCGGGTTGATGTTGAACGGAACGAAACCAAGAGTGTTGAAACTCGGCGGGTACACAATCGGCATATCGTTCGTGGTACCCATCGTTAAGCCACAGATGTTACTTCCGGCAGAAGTTCCCAGATAAGGCGTGCCGTTTTTTACTACTTTTTCCAGGGTTTCCATAAGACCGGTTTTGTACAATTGCGAAACCAAAAGAAAGGTATTGCCGCCGCCGGTAAAAATGGCTTCTGCGTTTTCGAGCGCCTCAATCGGATTGTCAGACTCGTGAATTCCCTGTACCGTAATCCCGATTTGTGCAAAAGCTTCACTAACTTTACGGGTATATTCGTCGTGGGTAATGCCGCTCGGACGGGCAAAAGGAATGAAAAGTAATTTCTTTACATGGTTAAAATGTACCGATAAAGCAGGCAGAAGGTAATCCAGATAACTGCCGCCGTGCAGGGTAGAAGTGCTGGCAATAATGATTTTTTTCATAGGTTGTGTTTCGATACTTCAAAGGTAATGCAATTTTAATTTAACAAAAAATTACAAAGCTATTAGGACTATTTTGTGAGGAATGTCAGATAGTTTTACCGCATCAACACTAATCAAGACGCATGAAGCAAAAATTACTTTTTCTTTTGCTGTTGGTTTTTTCCGCAGCCTGGTCTCAAAACCCTAAAATTTTGAAAGGGAAGGTGATTGCCGATACCAAAGATCTCGGAGGAATTACCGTTGGAAATCTCACGACGCACAAAGAAGTGTTTACGGCTTCAGACGGTCAGTTTTCCATTTATGCGAAAGCAGGAGATACGTTGCTTTTTACGTCGGTTCAGTTAAAAACGCGGAAAATTGTGGTGGAAAAGGAAGATTTTGACTACCTGCCGTTTCCCGTTCGCCTGGAATTGAAAGTTACCGAAATTAAGGAAGTTGTTGTGGAAAAAAGCAACATTGATGCTGTAAGCCTTGGGATTATTCCGTATAAAGTAAAACCCTTCACGCCGGCAGAGCGTCGGTATTATACGGCCAATACAGGTTCGGGTTTAGTGTCGGTGGATGCTATCATTAATACCATATCGGGCAGAAATGCCATGCTGAAAAAGGAAATCGCCGCCGAGCGCAACAAAATGATACAAGAGCGTCTGGGTAATATGTTCGATGCGGACTATCTGATGACCGAATTTAAAATCCCCGAAGACTATATAGACGGATTTGTGGTATTCGCTTCGGAAAATCCGAAAGTAGCCAAAGCCGTGAAAGACAAGAATAAAACCCTGACTACGTTTTTGTTGGGTGGTTTGGCCGAAACATACAACAAGATGATAACCGATGCGAAATAAAATACAACTGTTGCTACTGGTAATGGTCCCTTTTTTTACGTTGGCACAAGTAGACCGCTCTCTTTTAAAAGGTAAAATTGTGGCCGATTCTTTAGAAGTGGCAAATGTTTCGGTAACCAACAAAACGGCCGGTATAGTAACGATGACCGATGTTAAAGGGGATTTTCGTTTGATGGCCAAAGAAAAAGATACATTGGTTTTCAGCGGGATTAATTTTCATTCTTCTCATTTGATTGTTAGCCATACCCATCTTGCCGATGAAGATTTGACGATACGCCTTAGTGTAAAAATCAATGTTTTGGACGAAATTATTGTCCGACCGTATACCTTAACGGGGAATCTGGAAACCGATACGAAAAAACTCAAAGTAAAAACTATTGATATAAACGTGAAAGCGGCTGTTGCGGGGTTGTCTGCGCCTCAAGTAAAATATAGCGCGGTTAAGGAAGGTATGAAAAGTGTTTTGCCCACAACGGAAAGTTCATTAACCGGTATCGATTTGAAATATTTGGGATCATTGTTATATCAAGCTGTTTTCAAACCAAAACCCAAGTCGAGAAAAATCGAATTCATCACCGACAAAATCTTTTCGGATGCGGTAAAAGAAAAGTTTTCCGAAAGTTTTTTTACAGAAACCTTAAAGCTGAAACCCGAACAAATCGATTTGTTTCTCGCCTATTGTGATGACGGTTCCGCAGCAAACCGCGCCTTGCTGAATCCTAAAAAAGAATTTGAACTTATTGATTATCTGCTAAAAAAGAGTGAAGAATATCTTAAAAAAAATCAATAAATTATTTCTTTTATTACATTTGGCGCATGAAGTTGCTTGTTAGACGTTTTTTACCTGTTTTTCTTATTGTGATGCTTTGCTCTTTTGCGGTGCATAAATTTTATGTGGGTATCTATCAGGTAAATTATGTGCCGAAGAAGAAGGAAATTCAAATCACGGCACGCATTTTTATCGATGATCTGGAAAAGGCACTGGAACATAAATATCAAAAGCGAATTTATCTTGCCACTCCTAAAGAAATTTCCGAAACCGATGATTTCGTCAGAGAATACCTGAGTGAAAAATTTGTGCTTCGGGTTAATGCTACTGCCAAAACGTTAAAATTTCTGGGGAGAGAAACCGAAGACAATGTGCTGATTTGTTATCTGACCGCTTCAGTTCCGGAGAAGATAAACAACATAGCCTTATACAATGCTGTTTTAATGGAAACCTACGAGGAGCAACAAAATATTGTGCATTTTAATGTAAACGGTAACAAAAAGACCCTTTTGTTGACTCATAGTGAACCGGAAGGAGAAATTGAATTTTAGAACAACCAAATCAAAAAAGATATGAAAAAATTTGCATCCGTTTTTTCGTTAGTTGCCCTGGCTGTACCTTTTATGGCTTTGGCTCAGGATACAAAAACCACAGAGAAAAAGCGTGAACCGGGCCATTACGACACGAATAAATTCAGTCAGATGTACCGTGAAATGGCCACTCCGAATTCGTATCGTACAGCTTCGGGAGCACCGGGCCCGGCGTATTATCAGCAGCAGGCCGATTATAAAATCGATGTGGAACTGGACGACCGAGGCACCCGTCTTTACGGAAAAGAAACCATTACTTATTACAACAACGCTCCGGAAACGTTAACCTATTTGTGGGTACAGTTGGATCAGAACCAGAAAAAACGCGGGGGTCAGGCCGAATTGGTGCAAAACGAGCGCATGGATCCGGCAATGAGTACGGGAGGCTTCGTAAAAAAATTCATGGAACCTTCCTTTGACGGTGGTTTCAACATCGAATACGTTAAAGATGCCAAAGGCAATCCGATGAAGTATACCATCAACCAAACCATGATGCGCATCGATCTGGATACTCCGCTGAAAAAAGGGGAAAAAGTATCGTTTTCCATCAAATGGTGGTACAACATCAATAATTATATGGTAGACGGCGGCCGTTCCGGATACGAGCATTTCGATAAAGACGGCAATAATTTGTACGTAATTGCGCAGTTTTATCCGCGAATGGCGGTATACAACGATGTGGAAGGTTGGCAAAACATGCAGTTCTGGGGTTCCGGAGAGTTTGCGTTGCCGTTTGGGAATTTTGAAGTAAACATTACCGTTCCGGCCGACCACATCATGGAAGGCACCGGAGTGTTGCAAAACCGAAGCGAAGTGTTTACCGCAGAGCAGGTTAAACGCTACCAATTGGCCGAATCAACGTATGACAAACCGGTTGTGGTGGTAACACAGGCCGAAGCCGAAGCTGCTTCCAAAGGGTTTTCCGATAAGAAAAAAACCTGGAAATTTAAGGCAACAAACGTGCGCGATTTCGGATTTTCCACTTCGAGAAAATTTATTTACGATGCGATGGCCGTGAAACTGGAAAACGGGAAGTCCGTGATGGCAATTTCGTGTTATCCGCCGGAAGCCAATCCGTTGTGGGGCGAATATTCAACCCGAGTGGTGGCGCATACGTTAAAAACCTATTCAAAATACACTTTTGATTACCCTTATCCGAAGGCGGTTTCCATTTCAGCCGAAGATCAGGGGATGGAATATCCGATGATTTGCTGGAATTACGGGCGTCCGGATGAAAACGGCTATATAAGTGACCGCGTCAAATACGGGATGATGGGCGTAATCATCCACGAAGTGGGACACAACTTTTTCCCGATGATTGTCAATTCCGACGAGCGTCAATGGACCTGGATGGACGAAGGACTGAACACATTTTTAGAATATTTAACCGAACAAAGCTGGGACAAAAACTTCCCGTCCAGTCGTGGGCCGGCCGCTAAAATTGTACCCTACATGAGTGGCGATCAGAAGTATCTGGAACCGATTATGTCGAATTCGGAAACTATCTATAATTTTGGAGCCAACGGTTATGCAAAACCGGCCACCGGACTGAATATTTTGCGGGAAACCATCATGGGACGTGAATTGTTCGATCATGCCTTCCGTACGTATGCGCAGCGTTGGAAATTCAAACATCCGACGCCGGAAGATTTCTTCAGAACGATGGAAGATGCTTCGGCAGTAGATTTGGACTGGTTCTGGAGAGGTTGGTTCTATTCCACCGATTATGTGGATATCGGCATCAAAGAAGTAAAACAGTACTTTGTAACCGAAAATCCGACCAAACAGGTCACCGAGCAATTTAACCGCAGAGGACGAAAAATCAGCGACGCGCAGCCAATGGTGTACATGGTGTCGGAATTATCGCAAGATTTCAAACCGGAACTGAAAAAACCGCTTGAAATCAAAGACGTAAAACTTTTAAGCGAATACATGGCAAGACTTTCGGCCGACGAGAAAAAAGAGCTGAAAACCCCAAAATATTTCTACGAAGTGGAATTCGACAAACCGGGCGGCATGATGATGCCAATCATTGTGGAGTTGCAGTTTGAAGACGGAATCAAAGAAAACCACCATTTCCCGGTACAGATCTGGAGAAAAGGCAACGATACTGCAAAACGCGTTTTTGCTACGGATAAAGTGTTGAAGAAAATCCAACTGGATCCGAAACTCGAAACGGCAGACATTGATGTAACCAACAACGTTTGGCCGAAAGAAGAAGCAAAATCGAAATTCGACGAACTTTCACAAAACCAATAACCAAAAAGACCGTCTTACCCGATGGTCTTTTTTGGTTTTTAATAACAGTTTCATTCCGAAAACTTTGTAACTTTGCGTTCTTGCAAATAATAACCATAGTACCATCATGTTTGGAATAGGAGGCGGGGAAATTTTCCTGATTATTGTAGTCGCGTTAATGTTGTTCGGATCGGATAAGATTCCGGATATCGCGCGTATGCTCGGAAAGGGAATGGCGGAACTGAAAAACGCCACCAACGATATCAAAAGCGAAATTCAGAAAAGTGCCCAGATGGATGAGCTGAAAGATTTAAATCCGATGAATCAGATTGATTTCACGGCCGACATCAACAAAGAAATCGACAAAGCCAAAGAAGATATCGAAGACATGACCGGACCGATTAAACGCCAAATGTAACTGTGGATAAAATCATTCAACTCGATAAAGAACTTTTCGTTTTTTTAAACGGATTGGGCTCTGAAGCTTTCGACGGCTTTTGGCTGTTCCTTACCAAGCAACTGCACTGGACACCTTTTTTTCTGTTTATTTTTTATTTGCTTTTCAAAAAACTGGGTTGGAAACATTTGCTGCTGATTGTTGTTTCGATAGCGGTGATGTTAACGTTTACCGATCAGTTTACCAATCTGATTAAAGACAATGTACAACGGTTGCGTCCCTGTAATGATTTGGAAATTAAAGATATCATCCGAATTGTAAAATGCAGTGACACTTTCAGTTATTTTTCCGGACACGCCATGAATTCGACAGCTTCGACCATGTTTGTCTTCCTGATTCTGAGAAAATATTACCGTTACGCGTTTTTGCTGTTCCTATTTCCGCTGATTTTTGCGTACAGCCGTATTTATCTGGGCCTGCATTTTCCGGGAGATATTTTATCCGGTTACTTTTTCGGAGCGCTTTCCGGTTACGGTTTTTCAAAACTTTACGACATTTTCAGAAGGAAATATTTTCCGGAAAGTTTATAAATCAACTAATAAAAAACCACGAATGCACGAATTCTTTTTTGAAACATTCGTGCTTCGTGGCTAATATTTTACGGCTAACGGTAGTCTGTCAACTAGATTACACGGCTCATCGTCAAACCGTCGCGAATTGGTAGTAAAACCGTTTCTACGCGCGGATCGTTTTTCAGGATTTCGTTGTATTCCAGTAACACTTTGGTACTCTTGTCGTTGGCTTTTACTTCTTCCAAAACTTTTCCGCTCCACAACACATTGTCGGACAAAATCAAGCCACCTTTGTTCATCATCGGTACTATCATGTTGAAATAGTTGATGTAGTTTTCCTTGTCGGCATCGATAAAAACCAAATCGAATTTTTTATTTAACGTCGGAATAATTTCCAAGGCATTCCCCAAATGCTGATGAATTTGTTTTCCCCATGCCGATTCGTCAAAATATTTCCGCTGAAAACCGTACAGTTCTTCGTTGTTGTCGATGGTGTCCAGCGTGCCGTTTTCGGTTAAACCTTCTGCTAAGCACAAAGCCGCATAACCGGTATAGGTTCCGATTTCCAAAATAGTGTTCGGACGGATGAGTTTCGACATCATGCTTAAAAAACGTCCCTGAAAGTGTCCGCTCAACATTCTCGGCTGCAATATTTTCTGATGGGTTTCTTTATTTAAACGCGCCAACAACTCCGGTTCGTTTTCGGAATGCAGCGCCACATACTCTTCTAAAGCTTCGGATATAAAATGCATAAACTGATTTTTTACAAATTTACAAATAAGCCGACAATCAAATTCACAAAATGTAAGTAACTTTGCGCCATGCAAACGGAGAAGAAAGACATACGGGCGTTAACCAAAGAACAGTTGCGCGATTTTTTTGTAGCCAACGGCGATAAAGCCTTTCGCGGCAATCAGGTGTACGAATGGCTGTGGCACAAGCGCGCGCATAAGTTTGAAGACATGACCAACCTTTCCAAACATACCCGGGAAATGCTGGAAGCGAATTTCGTCATCAACCACATTAAAGTGGATACGATGCAACGCAGCTCGGACGGTACGGTAAAAAACGCCGTTCGCCTGCACGACGATTTAATTGTCGAATCCGTTTTAATTCCGACCGAAACCCGAACTACGGCTTGTGTTTCCAGTCAGGTAGGCTGCAGTCTGGACTGTAATTTCTGTGCCACCGCCCGACTGAAAAGAATGCGCAACCTGAACCCGGACGAAATTTACGATCAGGTAGCCGCTATCGACAGCGAAAGCCGATTGTATTACGACCGGCCGTTGTCCAATATCGTGTTTATGGGCATGGGCGAACCGCTGATGAACTATCCCAACGTGATGAAGGCGATAGAAAAAATCACGTCACCGGAAGGATTGGGAATGTCGCCCAAACGCATTACGGTGTCCACTTCGGGCATTTCCAAAATGATTAAAAAGATGGCGGACGATGAGGTGAAATTCAAACTGGCAGTTTCCCTGCATTCCGCGATTGAAGAAATCCGCAACGACATCATGCCGTTCACCAAAAACTTTCCGTTAACCGAATTGCGGGAAGCGCTGGAATACTGGTACAAAAAAACCAGAAGCAAAGTCACCTATGAATATGTAGTCTGGAAAGGCATCAACGACGATAAAAAATCCATCGACGCGTTGGTGAAATTCTGCAAATACGTGCCGTGTAAAGTCAACTTAATCGAGTACAACCCGATTGACGACGGTGAATTCCAACAAGCGTCTCAAAAGGCAATCGAGGATTACATTATGGCTTTGGAACGAAACGATATAGTAGTGAAAGTACGCAGAAGTCGCGGGAAAGATATCGATGCTGCCTGCGGACAATTGGCCAACAAAGAAGCCTAAATTTCGATACTTTTCTTGATAGAATTTCGCTATATTTGAGGCGAATGAAAATCACGGAAAAAATAAAAGAGCCGATTGCCTTTGAAATGGAACTTTTCGAAAAGAAGTTTCAACTGGCTATGTCTTCCAAAGTGGCGCTTTTAAACCGCATCACCCATTATATTGTTAACCGCAAAGGGAAACAGATGCGTCCGATGTTTGTGTTCTTAACGGCCAAAATGGTGTCCGGCGGAACGGTAAACGACCGAACCTATCGCGGGGCTTCCGTAATCGAGCTGATTCACACCGCCACTTTAGTACACGACGATGTGGTGGACGACAGCAACAAACGCCGCGGTTTTTTCTCCATCAATGCTTTGTGGAAAAACAAAATTGCCGTTTTGGTTGGTGATTATCTGCTGTCCAAAGGTTTATTGCTTTCCATTGACAATAACGATTTCGATTTACTGAAGATTATTTCCGTAGCCGTTCGGGAAATGAGTGAAGGCGAATTACTCCAGATTGAAAAAGCCCGACGCCTTGACATCACGGAAGAGGTGTATTACGAAATCATCCGCCAGAAAACCGCAACTTTAATTGCCGCGTGTTGTTCGTTGGGCGCCTGTGCCGTAAAACCGGAAGACCTTGAAGTGGTGGAACGCATGCGTAAATTCGGCGAGTTAATAGGAATGGCGTTTCAGATTAAAGACGATTTATTCGATTATACGGAAGATGCCATTGGAAAACCGACCGGAATCGACATCAAAGAACAAAAAATGACACTGCCATTGATTTATGCGCTGAACAACTGTTCGCCGAAAGAAAAAAGCTGGGTCATCAATTCGGTGAAAAACCACAACAAAGACAAAAAACGCGTTCGCGAAGTCATTCAGTTCGTAAAAGATAAAAACGGATTGCGTTATGCCGAACAGCAAATGATACAATTCCAGCAGGAAGCCTTACAACTTATCCAAAACTTCCCCGATTCTCCCTATAAAGATTCCCTTGTTTTAATGGTGAATTACGTGATTGAAAGAAAAATTTAATTTTTTTTTCATGTGTCATGCAACTATTTTACAATCTCAATCGTCTATGCTGATAGAAGTCGGTTAATAGTGCCGTTTTCTGATTTTGGAACTTAAAAAAGGAATGAAAGTAATCCACTTGCATCAGGACGAAAAAGAAATCATACAGTTGGCAGTCGAAAACAACCGGCATGCGCAGCACAAGATTTATGCGCAGTTCGCTCCGAAGATGTTGAGTGTGTGCCGACAGTACATTAAAGATGTTCACCAGGCGGAGGACATTATGATTACCGCTTTTATGAAAGTGTTTTCAAATTTGAAGCATTTCGAGCACAAAGGCAGTTTTGAAGGCTGGATCCGAAGAATCATGGTCAACGAAAGCATTTCGTTTTTGAGAGTTCAGAAGCAGGTAAAGTTTACCGAAGATGAAAATTTCTTTGAGGAGCGCTTCAACAATATAGAAAGTCAGTTTTCGGTGGAAGACATCCAGTTTTTGATTGACAGTCTTCCCGACGGCTATCGAATGGTGTTCAACCTCTATGCGATTGAAGGCTACAAACATCAGGAAATTGCTGAAATGTTGGGCATCAGCGAAGGAACATCGAAATCGCAACTGTCGCACGCCCGGAAAATGCTCCAAGACCAAATTAACAAACAAAAAAATTATGACTATGGAACCGAATAAAATGGAAGAAGTATTCAGAAAAAAGCTGAATGAGCGAGAAATTCAGCCTTCTGAAGCCGCTTGGGACAGATTGGATGCGATGCTTTCGGTAACCGAAAACAAGAGACCGAAACGCAATTTCCGATGGCTGTACGTGGCGGCAAGTATGGTGCTTTTTTCAGGAGTGGGGTTGTTGCTTATGCATCAGGAAAGAAGCAATCAAACCCTTCCGATGAATAGTAACGACAATGTTGTGGTTGAAGGAAAGGCAATTAAAGAAGCGGAAGCCGTATCGGAACCTGTAAATGGTGATGGTTCACCAATTTTTGAGAAACATAACAATGCTGAAACGTTAGCTGAACATCAATCGAACACCAGCACACCAGTAAGAAAAAAACAAAAAGTTGCAAACAGCACGCTTCAGGAAGTGCGAATTGATAAAGTGCCTGTTTTACAGGAAACACCGCCGGTTATCCTCGAAAACACCCATCAAGAACCTGAAAAAATGCTGGCAGTAAACGAAGCGCCTAAAGAGAAACCAAAGGTAAAAGTAAACGCCAATTCGCTGTTGTCGTCGGTAGAAGGCGAACTGAATATGGAATTCCGCGAAACCACTTTGGATAAAATCAAGAAAAACTTTAAAACGGTAAAAACGGCTGTTGCCAACAGGAATTACGAATAACAATCAAAAATCGAACAGTTAAATTTTTTAATCATGCAGAAAATTATTTTTTATGTAGCGGTATCCTTATGCCTTTTTGTGAGCAAAGTAGTGGCACAAGAAACGTTTGAGCAGCGTGCTAAAGTCATCGCTCAGAACATTGAGAACATCACGAAGGAAGAGAAACAAGCCTTAAAGGAAAAGGTCGATCTGATCAATCAGGACTTAGAGAGCAAGAAAATCACCTCTGAAGAAGCCGATCAAAAGAAAATTGCGGCTGCCAACTGGCATTCCAAAAACATCGAAGAGCGCGTGGCGATGGAACAAGCTAAATTAAATGATCTGGTTCAGGAAAAAGTGGAGGGTAAAATCAATGACACTACCAAAACCAAAAAGAGAAACCGCTTTTCCATCAGCATTTCCGGAGACGATTTGAACGAGCCGGGAAGAGAAAAGAGAACAACAACACAATTTGTGTTGGCTTCCGGATTCAATAATCTCGTTACCAAAGGTGCGGTTGCTAATTCAGATTTCGGTTATATGCGATCTGTGTTTTTCGAGTGGGGTTTAACCAAAAGAACGCGTTTGGGCAAGGAAGCAAGCCCGTTACATTTAAAATACGGACTGTCGTTTATGTATAACATTATTGCACCTACCGATAATCGTTATTTTGTAGACAATGGAAAAGAAACCGTAATGGAAACCTATCCGGTGGAATTACGCAAAAAAGACAGTTATTTTAAAAATGTATATTTGGCATTGCCGGTGCATTTGGAATTCGATTTTTCAAAAAAAACAACGAAAGACGGAACAACATACTATAAATCACACAATGGTTTCCGTTTTGGGGTAGGAGGTTTTGTAGGGTATAATACCAATTCCAAGCAATTTTTAAGTTATAAAATAGACGATTATAAAATTAAGGAAAAGCAAAAAGGCGATTGGAATGTAAACGACTGGAATTACGGATTGAGTACTTATGTAGGCTGGAAAGAAACCAGTTTGTATCTGAAGTACGATTTAAATCCGTTGTTTGAAAATAATGCGGTAGATCAGCACAATGTTTCCTTGGGTATCCGTTTCGATTTGAATTAATCAGGGTTAGTTACACATACGTTTTTAAAAGGTGTCATCGAAAGAGGCACCTTTTTTAATTAAAAGATTGAAAAATCTGCTGGCAGTCTTTTGTTTTAGTGGTGCAGCAGTAAAAATTCAAGATATTCTTTTTAAACTTTAGAACTTTGTATCTTTGGAACGTTGCCACAGAAAAAAAATGATTTCACAAAACACCATAGAAACCGTATTTGAAACCGCCCGCGTCGAGGAGGTAATCGGCGATTTTGTCCAATTGAAAAGAGCGGGAAGCAATCTGAAAGGATTAAGTCCGTTCTCGAATGAAAAATCGCCTTCGTTTATGGTGTCGCCGGTGAAACAAATCTGGAAGGATTTCAGTTCCGGAAAAGGCGGCAATGCCGTGACGTTTCTGATGGAACACGAACATTTTTCGTACCCGGAAGCCATTCGGTATTTAGCCAAAAAATACAACATCGAAATTGAGGAAACCGAAATAAGCGACGATGCCAAAGCCGAAGCCAATGAAAAGGAAAGCATGTATCTGGTATCGGAATTCGCCCAAAAATATTTTCATTCGACCTTGTTAAATACCGATGAAGGAAAAGCTATCGGCTATTCTTATTTCAAAGAGCGCGGTTTTACAAAAGAAACCATCGAAAAATTCGGTTTAGGGTATTCCCCGGAAACCTGGGATGCTTTTACCATGGAAGCGCTCGGCAAAGGATACAAACTCGAATATCTGGAAAAAACGGGGTTAACGATTGTAAAGGAAGACAAACAGTTTGACCGTTTCAAAGGCCGTGTGATGTTCCCGATTCAGAGTATGTCGGGCCGTGTTTTAGGATTTGGAGGCCGTATTCTCACCAACGATAAAAAAGCAGCCAAGTACCTGAATTCCCCGGAAAGCGACATCTATCACAAGAGTAAAGTGCTGTATGGGATTTACCACGCCAAACAGGCCATTGCCAAACTCGACAACTGTTTTCTGGTGGAAGGCTATACCGATGTGATTCAGCTGCATCAGGCCGGAGTGGAAAACGTGGTAGCGTCTTCGGGAACCGCTTTAACGCCAGATCAGATTCGTCTGGTGAATCGTCTGACGAAAAATATTACGGTGCTTTTTGACGGGGATGCCGCCGGTTTGCGCGCGTCCATCCGTGGAATCGACTTAATCCTGGAAGAAGGCATGAACGCCAAAGTCTGCACGTTTCCCGACGGCGAAGATCCGGACAGTTTTGCCAAGAAAACCTCGCATGACGAACTGGTCGCGTATCTGAGCGACAACGCGATGGATTTTATCCAGTTCAAAGCGTCGTTGCTGATGAAGGAAGCCAAAAACGATCCCATCAAAAAAGCGGAACTCATTCGCGATATGGTAACCAGCGTGTCTAAAATCCCGGATAAAATAAAGCGCGAAATTTACATTCAGGAGTGTTCCCGGATTATGGATATTTCCGAAGACGTGTTGTTTAATACGTTGGCGCAGCTCGTTCAGAAAGACATCCATGAAGCCGGGAAAAAACTGAAAACCGAACAAAAAGCGTTTGAGGTGGTCCGACCGGAAACCAATCCGGAGATGGCAACTAAGGTTGATGTGTTGTATGAGTTGGAGCGCAAAATCATCGAAATTTTACTGTTGTACGGAACGGTGGAAGAAGAATTTGAAGATTTGATTTTAAAAGTGAATGAAGAGGGCGAAACGGTCGAGGTAAAGGAAATGAATGCCTATAAAGTGTACCAGCGCATTTACCTGAGTTTGCAGGAAGATGAGGTGGAACTGGCCAATGCGCCATTTCGGGCGATTTACAACGATTTGATTAATTATTTTCACCAGCACGAAACCTTTGAACTCGAACAATATTTAATGCGACTGGAACCGGATCTGGCTCAGGAAGTGACGAATATTCTGATGGAAGAAGAGCGCGATTTGCTTCACAACTGGGAAGCACAGCAAATCATCGTAAAACAAAAAAACCAGACGGTAAGTCAATACGTTTCCGAAACAATATTGACTTTGCGCTGGTTTTTAGTAGATAAAATTATCAACGAACTGAAAAATACTCTTTCTGCCGAACCTGAAGCCGATAATTCCGAAACACTCGCCTTAGCGATGGAATATTATAAGTTAATCAATTCGTTTTCGACTAAACTAGGTAGAGTAATGTCGCGTTACAGTTAAACGATTTCCAAAGCTTTTGCTTTGTTTACCAAATCAACCAAGTTTGTAACATGGAGTTTGGTTAACAATCGCAACTTGTATGTACTGATGGTTTTCTCGTTTAAGGTTAACAACTTCGCAATCTCTTTGTTTTTCTTTCCGTCGCTTAAATAGCGTAATACTTCGATTTCTCTCGACGATAATTTGCGGTACAAACGATCGGATTTTTTCCCTTTGTTTAGTAAGGCCAGGTTTTTCTTAACCGCTTCACTGAATACCACATGCCCTTCGTTAACTTTCTTAATAGCGTTTTCTAAATCTTCTAATTTTGAGCTTTTGTGAATATAAGCTGAAACTCCTGCTTTTAAAGCATTTGGTGCATAGATTTGTTCTCCTAAGTTGGTAAAAACCACAAACTTACTATCGGAATATTCTCTGATTAATGATTTTACCAGATTAATACTCGTTAATCCTTCCAACTCTAAATCTAAGACAACAACATCTACTGCTTTCTTTTTTAGTAATTCATCCAGGTCATCCAAATTACTAACCACTCCTACAAAATTTACAGCGGAACTGTCTTTGAAGTAGGATTTCACCCCTTGATGTACTACGGGGTGGTTGTCTGCTAAACACACTCTAATCATTTCACATACATTTTTAATAGTAATAGTCTGTAAAATTACTAAAAAAATACAATATACTGATAATCAACAATCAGAAATTTATTTCAATTCGTCCGGAATACGACAAACCGGTATCGGGTTCATTTTGTGTTGGTTGATGACGTTCAGCCTTTTATAGATTTTGAACACTTCTTTTGCTCTTCCAGAAAAGTCGTCTTCCGTCTTACCGGCCGCCATTGCTGCCATTGCGATTTCCAGTTCATCGTAACTGGCACCCAATTGGTCTTCGTCGCTGCGTTCGTCTTCGTAATTGGCATCGGTAAAAAGACCGTCTGTAGGTTTGGCGTCTAAAATACTTTGCGGAACATTCAGATATTTGGCCAGCAGGCGAACTTCGCTCTTAAGCAAGTCGGCAATCGGGCTGAGATCTACGCCGCCATCACCGTATTTGGTAAAAAAACCTACGCCGAAATCTTCTACTTTATTACCGGTTCCGGCTACAAGCGCATAATGCAATCCGGCAAAATAGTATAAGGTCGTCATGCGTAAACGCGCTCGGGTATTGGCCAATGTTAGATTTAAAGTGGCTTCGTTTTCAGAATCGGGAACTTCAGCTTTGAACGTTTCAAAAACAGGAGTCAAATCGGCGATTACGCTGGAAACGTTCGGAAAACGCTTTTTTAATTGTGCAATATGTTCCTGTCCGCGGGAAACCTGGGAAGGATGCTGGTGAATCGGCATTTCCACACATAAAGTAGGCAAACCCGTCTGGGCGCAAAGTGTTGAGGTTAAGGCAGAATCAATCCCACCGGAAATCCCTACAACAAAACCTTTTACTTTAGCGTTTGTGGCATATTCGCGTAACCAGTTAACAATATGAGTGTTTATTTTTTCTGCCTGAAAAGTCTTTGCCTGTGTCATGATTATTTATGAGGATTTTATAAAAACTGTACCGTATATTTGCGTCAAATTTGTAGCCCTAAAAGTATTAATTTTTGATTAAAGTTATATGAAGAAATACGCATTGCTTTTGATTGCTTCGCTGGCCTTTGTTTCTTGTAAAAAGGAAGACAAGGTAACTGAAGCCGTTGAAGCCATTCCGGTGAATTTGACTATTGAGCGTTTTGATAAACTTTTTTATGAATCCAAACCGGAAGATTTAGCCCAACTGAAAAAGACCTATCCGTTTTTCTTTCCTGCCGGTAATCCCGATACGGTTTGGACGAACAAACTGCAAAATCCGTTATTGCAGGAGTTGTACGGCGAGGTAAAGAAAAAATACCCCGACAATACTGCCTTTGAAGGAGATTTGGAAAGTCTGTTCAAACGGATTCAGTATTATTATCCGGAATATAAAGCGCCTAAAGTCATCACCTTAATTTCAGAGGTTGATACTGATGCCAAAGCTATTTACGCAGACAGTCTGGTGTTACTTTCTTTAGATACGTATTTGGGCAAAGACCATCGTTTTTACGAAGGCTTTCCGAAATACCAGCGTCAGGGTTTTGAACCGTCGCAGATGATGCCGGATCTGGTAACGAGTTTTTCGCAGGGAAAAATTGCACCGCCAACAGACCGCAGTTTGTTAGGACAGATGATCTATTTCGGTAAAGAATTGTATATGAAAGACCTGCTGTTGCCGGATGCTTCTGATGGCGCCAAAATCGAATACACAGACGAACAGATTAAATGGTGTCAGGAGAATGAATCGGAACTGTGGCGTTATTTCATCGATAACAAGCTGTTGTTTGATACCGATACAAAACTGATGCAGCGGTTCATTTCGGTTGGTCCGTATTCCAAATTTTACCTTGAAATCGATCAGGAATCGCCCGGGCGTGTAGGGCAGTGGATTGGCTGGCAAATAGTGCGTTCCTATATGAAAAACAACGAGGTAACACTGCAGAAAATGTTAGCCACGGATGCCAAACAAATCTTTGATAACTCTAAATACAAACCAAAAAAATAATGTCAAAAACGATTAAATCTGAAATAAAACTTACGGTTGAGTTAGACGAAAACCGCGTACCCGAAAAATTATCGTGGACTGCTAAAGACGGAGGTGTAAATGCAGAAGAAGCCAAAGCCATGCTGTTATCCATCTGGGACAGCAAAGCACAGGAAACCTTACGCATCGATTTGTGGACGAAAGACATGCCGGTGGACGAAATGAAAGTGTTTTTCCACCAAACCTTAGTAGCCATGGCCGATACCTTTCACCGCGCTACCGAAGATGAGAAAATGACAGCCACCATGCGGGATTTCTGCGATTATTTCGCTGAAAAGCTGGAATTGAAGAAGTAAGCGGCCTTTTTTGATAATTTAGCCGCGAATTCACGAATGTATTTATTAATATTCGTGAATTCGCGGTTCTTTTTTATACAGATATTTTTACAAGCTGTTGTTTTTAAATAAATCGTCATTCACCTGATCGATAAATTCCAGAAGCGGTTCTCTTCCGGTTTCCTCTGTGGATGAGGTTACGAAATATTGCGGCATTTCTTCCCAGTTGTTGGCCAAAAGCGCCTTGCGGTAAGCGGCCACATGCTGATCGATTTTTCCCCGACTGATTTTATCAGCTTTGGTAAAAACAATGCAGAACGGCACGCCGGTTTCGCCTAAATAATTGATGAATTCCAAATCGATTTTCTGCGCTTCATGACGGATGTCAATCAGTACAAACGCACAAACCAACTGTTCTCTTTTTTCAAAATAATCGGTGATGAACTTCTGAAAGGTTTCTTTTGTTTTTTTGGAAACCCTTGCATAACCATATCCCGGCAAGTCGACTAAAAACCAGTTGGAATTGATTTTAAAATGGTTGATAAGCTGTGTTTTTCCGGGTTTTCCGGAAGTTTTTGCCAAATTCTTGTGGTTGGTCAGCATGTTAATCAGCGACGATTTTCCCACGTTCGAACGGCCGATAAAAGCATATTCCGGAAGCGGTTCTTTCGGGCATTTGCTCACTTCGGAGTTGCTGATGACAAATTCGGCAGTGTTAATTTTCATGATATTTTAAATTGAAAAAGTTACAGTTGCCTGTAACTTCTTGTTTATAAATTCGATTTTTTAAGCCATTCCAGCATCAATCGGTTGAATTCGTCCGGATGCTCCATCATGGCTGCATGACCGCATTTGTCAATCCAGTACAAATCGGAATTGGGCAATAAGCGGTTGAATTCCTCAGCCACATCCGGCGGGGTAACTTTATCGTTTCGGCCCCAGATAATACAGGTTGGCGTTGTCATTTTAGGCAAATCTTTCGCCATATTGTGTCGGATGGCACTTTTTGCAATCGTAAGCGTTTTTAAAAGCTTGATGCGGTCGTTAACAGTAGCATACACATCGTCCACAATTTCTTTGGTGGCTACTTTCGGATCGTAAAAAACATCTTCGGCTTTTTTCTTAATGTACTCATAATCACCCCTTTTTGGATAGCTTTCACCCATGGCGCTTTCGTATAAACCGGAGCTTCCCGTAATGATTAAGCCGGCCATTTTTTCGGGATACATTTTGGTGTGGTACAGCGCGATATGGCCTCCAAGCGAGTTTCCCAGCAAAATAACTTTATCGAAATCTTTAAAGGTGATAAAATCCTTTACAAATTTTGAAAACGCTTTTACATTAGTCTTTAAAATGTTATTGGTGTATAGTGGTAATTCCGGAATGACAACTTTATAACCGTGTTTTGGGAAGAAATCTGCAACGCCGTCGAAGTTGCTTAAACCGCCCATTAATCCGTGTAAAATAATGATAGGCGTGCCCTCTCCAGCTTCAAAATATCTGTATTTGCCTTCTTTTTTCAACATGTGTTTTTGGTGTATAATGATCCAATATCAAATTCAGACAAATATATGATTTTCTCCTAAAATAGGAGCGTTTCACCCTGAAAATCGAAAATAGTTTCTTATTAAAACTGATTTGAAACCATTGTTTTGGCTAAAGTGTTAATTATCAACATTTTTTGAATCGAAAAGCTATTGAAAAATGGAAATTCTTCTTTTTCGAAATTCGGCAATAAATTATGTCGTTTTTTAAAAATTATTGCGTTTTGTTTTGAGATTCTTTTAAAACATTAAATTTTTCTTAAATATTAAAAATGAGTGAATTACCAGATTTTCTTACGAATTGGTGTTCGGGTGTAAAAACTTATCAACAAAGTGGGAATTTGTGGTAAAATGTGGTAAAAAAATCTGTACTTTTGTTCTAAATCAATTCAAAAACCGTTTCGCTTGACGAATATTATCGGAACATACGAGTGTAAAATCGACGCTAAAGGAAGGCTGATGGTGCCGGCTCCGCTGAAGAAGCAATTGCCTTCTTTGGATGATGGTTTTGTGTTGAAACGCTCCGTTTTTGATAAATGCGTAGAGCTCTGGCCGAAAGCGGAATGGGATATAATGATGCAGAAAATCAACGGATTGAATCGTTTTGTAAAAAAGAACAACGATTTTATCCGCAAGTTTATGGCAGGAGTGAAGATGGTCGAAATTGACGATGCAGGCCGCCTTTTAATCACAAAAGATTTGATTGATTTTGCCGGAATTTCAAAAGATTTGGTCTTGACCTCAAAGGTAAATATCATCGAAATCTGGGATAAAGATTTGTACGAGCAATCCATTTCCGGAGATGATGTCGATTTTGCGGATTTGGCAGAACAAGTAATGGGTAATTTAAATGACGATGGAAATGGAATATCATAATCCGGTTTTGCTAAAAGAAACGGTGGACGGTCTGAATATTAAACCGGATGGGGTTTATGTGGATGTAACGTTCGGCGGCGGAGGGCATTCCAGAGAAATTATGCGTCGTTTGGGGCCGAACGGAAGATTGTTTGCGTTTGATCAGGATACCGATGCTCTGGCGAATGCGATTGACGACGAGCGCTTTACGTTAATCAATGAAAATTTCCGATTCCTAAAGCGTTTTCTTCGCTTTCACGGCGTAAAAGAAGTGGACGGGATTTTAGGTGATTTAGGCGTTTCATCGCATCAGTTTGACGTAGCGGAGCGCGGTTTTTCAACCCGTTTCGATGCAGAGCTGGACATGCGCATGAATCAAAACGATGCTGTAAGTGCCTATCATGTGGTAAATGAATATGAGGAAGCTGATTTGCGCAGAATTTTTGCTGAATACGGCGAGTTAACAACAGCAAAAGGCTTGGCAAACGCCATTGTGACGGCTAGAAAAGAGCAGCCTATCAAAAATACGGAACAGTTAAAAAAAGTGCTGTCGAAATTTTTACCGGCACACAAAAGCAATAAGATTTTAGCACAGATTTATCAGGCAATCCGCATTGAGGTAAATCAGGAAATGGAAGTGCTGAAAGAGTTTTTGGAACAGTCGTTGGAAATTTTAAAACCGGGCGGTCGTTTGAGTGTGATTTCCTATCATTCTCTGGAAGACCGACTGGTAAAGCGTTTCATGAAAAACGGTTTGTTCGAAGGAGAGCCGGAGCGCGATTTTTTTGGAAGATTTGAAGTGCCATTCAGGCTAATCGGAAAAATGATTGTGCCTTCCGAAGCGGAAATTAAAGAAAACAACCGTGCCCGAAGTGCCAAATTGAGAATTGCGGAAAAACGATAAGAAATGAAAGGCGGCGTATACAGTTTGTTAAAAGCAAAATTTCTGATCGAAGACGATGCGTTGAAGAATTGGAAATTCATCCTGTTTCTGATCCTGCTGGCGATGATTATGATTGCCAATTCGCACCGTTATGAGCAGAAAACCTACCGTATTACAGAGCTCACGAATGAGGTAAAAGAACTGCGTTCTGAATTTGTAGACCGCCGTTCCCAACTGATGGAACTTAAAATGGAATCCACCATATCAAAGGAAATGGAACCGAAGCATATTTTTCCGTCATCGGTTCCGCCTAAAAAAATAAGAGTAGCAAAAGAAGAAAAAGGCGTGTTACAGGGTTTATGGCAGTAGACAACAAACACATATCGTATCGCATTTATCTGGTAGCCTTCATGATTTTCATGATGGCTGTTGCTGTTACCGTAAAGCTTACCAATATTCAGTGGGTGGAAGGGGAGCACTACCGTCAGCTGGCCAAACAGCGTACGGTAAAAAACTTTGTAATCCCGGCGAATAAAGGAAATGTCTATTCCGCCGACGGAAGTTTGCTGGCCACCTCCATCCCGAATTACACCATCCGTTTCGATGCGTTGGCGCCTTCTGCGGAAAATTTTGAGAAATACGTGAAACCGCTTTCGGATTCCCTGGCCTTAGTTTTAGGGAAACCGTCCGGCTATTTCCAGTCGGAATTGAGAAAAGCCAGAGCCAACAAAAACCGCTATTATTTGTTAGCACGCAAGCAAAGTTATACGGAATACATGCGTATCAAGAGTTTTCCATTGTTCAATCTGGGAGCTTATAAAGGCGGTATGATTACCGAGCAGAAAACCGTTCGGGAACATCCGATTGGAAAAATTGCGGAAAGAACCATCGGTTACGAACGTTTCGACGAAAAAGGAAAAGGAACAAGAGTAGGAATTGAAGGTGCTTTCGGTGAATACCTTAACGGAAAAGACGGCCGTCGTCTGATGCAGAAAATTGCCAAAAATCAGTGGAAACCTATCAGTGATAACAACGAAATTGAGCCAAGAGACGGCTATGACATCATTTCAACCATTGATGTTTACATTCAGGATATTGCCCATCACGCCTTGCTGAAGCAATTGGAATACTATCAGGCCGATCACGGTTGTGTGGTGGTGATGGAAACCAAAACCGGCGAAGTAAAAGCGATTTCCAATTTAGGACGCTCGGAAAGCGGGAATTATTATGAAACCATTAATTACGCCGTAGCGGAATCGCACGAACCGGGTTCAACCTTTAAACTGGTAGATCTAATTGCACTTTTAGATGATGAAAAAGTCGATACCAGTCAGGTGTACGATTCCAAAGGAGGGGATATCACTTACAGAGGCCGTCACGTTCGCGATTCCCACAAAGGCGGTTACGGAAAAATTTCACTGGCCCGAGGTTTTGAAGTATCCTCGAATACTGTATTGGTGCAGGCCGTATATGAAAATTACAAAGACAATCCGGAGCAATTTGTCAACCGATTGAACAATTTGGGTTTAAACAAACCGCTCGGGTTGCCATTTAAAGGAGAAGGCATACCGTATGTTCCGCAGCCGAGTGATAAAAAATGGTCGGCGATTTCCCTTCCGTGGATGGCTTTCGGGTATGGGGTTTCTATGACACCTTTACAAACGCTAACCTTGTACAATGCAGTGGCAAACAACGGTGAAATGGTAAAACCGCAGTTTGTAAAAGAAATTAAGGAGTGGAATAAAACCATCAAAAAATTTGACAAGCAGGTAATCAATCCTAAAATCTGTTCCGATGATGCTTTGGCTAAAATTAAAGCCGTTTTGGGTAATGTGGTGAAGCGGGGAACCGGTTCGAAATTGTATTCCAAAGATTTTTCGATGGCCGGAAAAACCGGAACCGCTCAGGTAGATTATCATAAAGGAGACGGGAAAATGTATTACGCTTCGTCTTTCGTAGGTTTCTTCCCGGCGGATGAACCGAAATATTCCTGCGTAGTGGTAGTGCACAAACCTAATGTGGCGGCAGGCTATTACGGAGCCGATGTGGCCGGGCCGGTTTTCAAACGAATCGCACAAAAGATTTTTACCGATGTGCCGTCCACCAACGAAATCAAAAAACTGAACGTTCGCTATAAAACGCAGGAGAAAAATTACGCGGAGTATTACGATAAGGTCCAGAAAAAAGAAGCAGTAGTGCCAAATGTGAAAGGAATGACCGGAATGGATGCTGTGGCAATGCTTGAGAATTTCGGGATGAAAGTGAAAGTAATCGGAACCGGAAGAGTGAAACAACAGTCCATTCAGCCCGGACAGGTTTTCAGAAAAAATCAAATCATAACCTTAGAATTATCGTGATGGTTTTAAAAGATATATTATATAAAGTAGCGATTGAAGCTGTAAAAGGTTCCACGGATATCGAGGTGAACAAAATCGAATTCGATTCCCGAAAAATCGTCTCCGGCGATGCTTTTGTAGCTATAAAAGGAACGGTTTCCGACGGACATGATTTTATTGAAAAAGCAATCGGGTTAGGCGCGACAGTTGTGGTTTGTGAGGTTTTACCAAGTGCGATTGCGGAAGGAATTACCTATATTCAGGTAGCCGACACCAGCAGCGCTTTAGCATATATGGCCGCTAATTTCTACGGAAATCCGTCTGCCGATTTAAAACTCGTAGGCGTAACCGGAACCAATGGAAAAACCACAATTGCGACTTTGTTGTATCAATTGTTTAAAAATGCGGGGTACAAAGTCGGTTTGCTGTCCACAGTAAGAATTATGGTGGATGAAACCGAATTCAAAGCCACGCATACCACTCCGGATTCCCTTACGATAAACCACTATTTGCGCGAAATGGTGGAAACAGGTTGTGATTATTGTTTTATGGAAGTAAGTTCTCACGGCATTCATCAGAAAAGAACAGAAGGCTTACATTTTACCGGCGGAATTTTTACGAATCTGTCGCACGACCATTTGGATTATCACACCACATTTGCCGAATACCGCGATGTTAAGAAATCGTTCTTCGACAATTTGCCGAAAACCGCTTTTGCCATCACCAATACCGACGACAAAAACGGACCGGTAATGCTTCAGAATACTAAAGCCCGAAAATTGACTTACGCGCTAAAATCGTATGCAGATTATCGCGCTCAGGTTTTGGAAAATCAACTTTCAGGCCTGCTGATGAAGATTAACGATCAGGAAGTCTGGGTGCGTTTAATTGGTTCGTTTAATGCCTACAATTTACTGGCGATTTACGGCGCTGCAGTGCAATTGGGCTTGGAAGAACAGGAAACTTTAAGGTTGTTAAGCGAGTTGGAAAGTGTTTCCGGACGTTTTCAGTTTATCGTTTCCGAATCGAACATCACGGCGATAGTGGATTATGCGCACACGCCGGATGCCTTGGAAAACGTACTGAAAACCATCGAAGACATCCGTACCAAAAACGAACAGTTAATCACGGTAGTGGGTTGTGGTGGCGACCGCGATAAAACCAAGCGACCGATAATGGCAAAAATAGCGTCCGAAATGAGCGATAAAGCCATTTTTACATCGGATAATCCGAGAAGTGAACAACCGGAAGCCATCATCGAAGACATGGAAAAAGGGGTGGAAGGCCAAAATTTCAAAAAAACACTGTCGATTGTAGATAGAAAGCAGGCAATTAAAACGGCTTGTCAGCTGGCACAAAGCGGCGACATTATTTTAATTGCCGGAAAAGGTCACGAAACCTATCAGGAAATTCAGGGCGTGCGTTATGATTTCGACGATATGAAGATTGTAAAAGAGTTATTGGAACAATTAAATAAATAGTAAGTAATACGTATTCCGCAGGCTGTAAACAGAATAGTATCCGCCAGACAGAATTAACCTTAATCAAAAAAACTAAAAAATATGCTGTATTATTTCTTCGAATATTTACACAGAAATCTGGATGTTCCGGGAACCGGTGTATTTCAGTACATTACGTTCCGTTCCGGATTGGCAATTATATTGTCACTGATGATTTCCACCATTTACGGAAAGCGTATTATCAATTATTTAAGAAGACAGCAAATCGGGGAAACCGTTCGCGAATTAGGCTTGGAAGGGCAAACGCAAAAAGCGGGAACACCCACCATGGGAGGCTTGATTATTATTTTCTCCACCTTGATTCCGGTGTTGTTATTGGCCAAACTGGACAATATCTATGTAATCCTGCTGATTGTAACCACTCTTTGGATGGGAACCATTGGTTTTATAGACGACTATATCAAAATTTTCAAAAAAGATAAAGAAGGTTTAAAAGGCAGATTTAAAGTAATCGGTCAGATTGGCTTAGGACTTATTGTGGGTTCGGTATTGTATTTTCATCCCGGTGTTACGGTAAGAACCGATACTTCCACCACCGATATTTTTAAAGAAGGAACCGTGATTACGGCTCTGGCAAAAGAGGAAAAATCCACCGCTACAACCATTCCGTTCTTTAAAAACAACGAATTCGATTATGCGGAACTTTTAGCCTGGACCGGCGATAATTATCAGGATTATGCCTGGCTGATTTTTATTCCGGTGGTCATTTTCATCATTACGGCGGTTTCCAACGGAGCAAATTTAACAGACGGAATCGACGGTCTGGCAGCGGGAACCTCGGCCATATCGGTGCTTACGCTCGGTATTTTTGCCTTCGTTTCGGGAAATATCATTTTCTCAAATTATCTGAATATCATGTACATCCCGCATTCCGGAGAAATGACCGTGTACATTGCGGCCTTTGTGGGGTCGCTCGTCGGGTTTCTTTGGTACAACGCGTATCCGGCATCAGTTTTCATGGGCGATACCGGAAGTTTGACTATTGGCGGAATTATTGCGGTGTTGGCCATAGCGGTTCGCAAAGAATTGTTAATCCCGGTGCTTTGCGGAATCTTTTTAGCCGAAAATTTATCGGTAGTACTTCAGGTGGCTTATTTTAAGTACACCAAGAAAAAATACGGAGAAGGGCGTCGCATCTTTTTAATGTCGCCGTTGCACCATCATTACCAGAAAAAAGGGTATCACGAGAGTAAAATCGTAACCCGGTTCTGGATTGTAGCCATCCTGTTAGCGATCTTTTCACTGGTATCCTTAAAACTGAGATAATATGAGACTGGTAGTTTTAGGTGGAGGAGAAAGCGGCGTAGGCACCGCGATCCTAGGAAAGAAAAAGGGGTACGAAGTGTTTGTGTCCGATTTTGGAGAGATTAAAAATAACTACAAGGAAGTTTTGATTTTAAATCAGATTCCTTGGGAAGAAAAACAACATACAGAAGAATTAATACTGAATGCCGATGTGGTGATGAAAAGTCCGGGAATTCCCGATAAATCCAACATCGTGAAGCAGCTGAAAAAAAATAATGTTCCGATCATTTCCGAAATCGAATTTGCCAGTCAGTTTACCGAAGCCGCAACCATCGGGATCACCGGAAGCAACGGTAAAACGACCACCACAATGCTAACGCACCATTTGCTGAAACAAGGCGGAATGAATGTTGGAATTGCCGGTAATATCGGTAAAAGTTACGCCTGGCAGATTGCGGAAAACAAATACGAAGCGTATGTTCTGGAACTGAGCAGTTTTCAGCTGGACGGAATTGAGGAGTATCGTCCGCACATTGCCGTCATGACGAACATCAGCCCGGATCACCTGGATCGTTATAATTACGATTACAATTTGTACATCGCTGCCAAGTTCCGGATTACCAAAAATCAAACTGAAGACGACTATTTCATTTACGACGACGACGATCCTGCCATAGTGAAATGGTTATCCGAAAACACCATACGAGCCAAGAAAATTCCTTTTTCCTTAACCAAGGAACTGAAAGAAGGAGCTTTTGTAAAAAACGACAACATCAACATAATTATCAATAACGAAGAATTTACCATGCCAATCAACGAACTATCATTACAAGGAAAACACAATGTGAAAAACGCAATGGCGGCTACCACCGTGGCGCAGTTAATGCGTATCCGGAAAGAAACCATTCGTGAGAGTTTGTCGAACTTTCAAGGGGTAGAGCACCGCTTGGAAAAGGTGTTGAAAATTCAGAACGTTCAGTATATCAACGATTCCAAAGCCACGAACGTAAACGCTACTTTTTTTGCTCTGGACAGTATGATTACGCCAACCGTTTGGATTGTAGGTGGTGTGGATAAAGGAAACGATTACAGCGAGTTAATGCCGTTGGTGCGTGAAAAAGTAAAAGGAATCATCTGCTTAGGGGTGGATAATACTAAAATTGTGGAAGCCTTTGGCGATGTGGTAGACACGTTGGTAGAAACCACCAGCATGACCGAAGCCGTGAAAATAGCACAGCGCATGGCCGAGAAGGGCGACACCGTGTTATTGTCACCGGCCTGTGCCAGTTTCGATTTGTTCGAAAATTATGAAGACCGCGGAAAGCAGTTTAAAAACGCGGTTCAGAATTTATAATTGAAACGGAAATTACAAGATAACAAGAACCAAAATGAAACAACTGTTAAACAATTTAAAAGGAGATAAAGGCATCTGGGCGTTTGTGGCGTTGCTGGCGCTGTTTTCTTTTATGCCGGTTTTCAGTGCGAGTTCCAATTTGGTGTACGTGGTGGGAAAAGGGTCGATTGTCGGCTATTTGTTCAAACACTTAATTCATATTTCCTTAGGATTTCTGATTGTGTTCCTGATACACAGACTGCCTTACCACAAGTTTAAAGCACTTTCCTGGATAGCGGTTCCGATAATGGCTGTTCTGTTGTTGTATACGTTGGCTAAAGGAAATACAATCGGTGGAGCAAATGCCAGTCGCTGGGTACAGATTCCGTTTACCGGATTTACCTTTCAGCCGTCCTCACTGGCGTTTATTGTGCTGATGGTGTACGTGGCGCGTTATCTGGCGAAAATCGAAACCAAAGAATACACGTTTAAATCGTCAGCTTTTGAATTATGGCTGCCGGTATTTGTGATAATTGGCTTAATTTTGCCGGCCAATTTCTCGACTGCGGCCTTAATGTTCAGTATGGTTTGTATGCTGGTGTTTGTCGGGAAGTACCGTTTGCAGTATTTGTTTTCCGTTATCGGAATCGGGATTGCAGGACTGTTGCTGTTTTTTCTGATAGCCAAAGCGTTTCCCGGAAACAAATTAACCAGCCGTGTGGACACCTGGATGAGCCGTATTGAGCGTTTTACTTCCGATGCACCCGATGAAGATGTGTATCAGATTGAAAATGCCAAAATTGCCATCGCTTCCGGAGGAATTTACGGTTTAGGGCCTGGAAAAAGCGTTCAGAAAAACTTCCTGCCGCAATCCTCTTCGGATTTTATCTTCGCCATCATCGTTGAAGAATACGGATTGGTAGGCGGTATCGGTATCTTGTTTCTGTACATGATGCTGTTCTTTCGGTTTCTGGTAACCGCGCACAAAGCACAGTCTTTGTTTGGAAAACTGCTGATCGTCGGGCTGGGATTCCCGCTCATCTTTCAGGCGCTTATCAATATGGGCGTAGCGGTGGAATTGTTGCCGACGACCGGACAGACCTTGCCGTTAATCAGTAGCGGGGGAACTTCCATCTGGATGACTTGTGTTTCCATCGGAATCATTCTGAGTGTAACCAAGAAAGATGAAGAGATGGCCGAAATCGAAGCTGAAGCCCGATTAAGAGACGAAGCTTTGCAGCGCATGATTGACCGGGAGGTGGCCTTGGAGGCTGAAAAAAATAACAATATCGAGGAAATAATCGAAAGAGCCACAAAAGGCGGAGAGTATTCCATAGAAGATGAATCCGATAATCCGATGAATGCGGTGTTGGGGAAGTGAGAAGTGAAAAGTGAGAAGTGAAAAGAGATAAGAATTAAGTTAAAGAAATGAAAGACAATCCAAAATTCATAATCAGCGGAGGTGGTACCGGAGGGCATATTTACCCGGCGGTGGCCATTGCGAACGAACTGAAAAGTCGTTTTCCGAAAGCGGATATTCTTTTTGTGGGCGCCAGCGACAAGATGGAAATGCAGAAAGTTCCCCAGGCTGGTTACCCGATCAAAGGATTGTGGATTGCGGGAATTCAGCGAAAGCTAACGTTACAGAACGCCATGTTTCCGTTGAAACTGATTTCAAGTTTAGCCAAATCATTCGGAATTTTGAGAAGTTTTAAACCGGATGTGGTTATTGGAACCGGTGGATTTGCCAGCGGTGCCGTTTTAAAAGTGGCTTCGATGATGGGAACGCCAACGGTTATTCAGGAGCAGAATTCTTATCCGGGCATCACTAATAAACTGTTAAGCAAAAAGGCTAATAAAATTTGTGTGGCCTACGAAAATTTAGAGCGTTTCTTTCCGAAGGAAAACATGATTTTAACCGGAAACCCAGTCCGTCAGGATTTGATTTCGGTAGGCGATAAAAGAAATGAAGCTGTTGACTATTTCAAACTGAATCCTTCCAAAAAAACACTATTAGTTTTAGGCGGAAGTTTAGGGGCGAGAAGAATCAATCAGTTAATCGCTAAAGAACTGGATTTTTTGTTATCGCAAAACGTTCAGGTTATCTGGCAATGCGGAAAATTATATTTTGAAGAGTATAAACATTTCAACGATAAAGAAAACGTACAAGTGTTGTCCTTTATTGACCGAATGGATTTGGTATACGCTGCTGCAGATGTGGTAATTTCCCGCTCCGGAGCATCATCCGTTTCTGAATTGTGCATCGTCGGAAAACCGGTGATTTTTATTCCGTCGCCGAATGTTGCGGAAGATCATCAGACCAAAAACGCAAAAGCCATCGTCGATAAAAACGGCGCCCTTTTGCTAAAAGAATCCGAATTGGACACACAGTTTGAAACCGTTTTTCAGGATTTGATTTCCAACGAAGAAAAACAAAACCAATTGAGTGCAAACATAAAACAGTTGGCCTTGCCCAACGCGACAAAAGATATAGTTGATGAGATTGTAAAACTGATCAAGTAATCAGTCTTAAAAAGTAAAAAGAATGAACCTAAACCAAATACAAAACGTCTATTTCATCGGAATCGGAGGCATCGGAATGAGTGCTTTGGCGCGGTATTTTAAATTCATCGGAAAAAATGTTACCGGTTACGATAAAACGCCTACGCATTTAACCGAAGAACTGGAGCAGGAAGGGATTCAGATTCATTTTGAAGACAATGTTGCGTTAATTGGTCAGGACTATTTAAACAAAGGAAATACGCTGGTGGTGATTACGCCGGCCATTCCGAAACAACATGCAGAATGGAATTATTTCCTTGATAATGGTTTTGTAGTGAAAAAACGCGCCGAAGTGTTGGGAATCATCACCAAAGACACGTTTTGTTTTGCTGTAGCCGGAACACATGGAAAGACAACCACGTCCAGTATTTTAGGACATGTTTTATACGAAAGCGGCGCCGATGTCACCTCCTTTTTAGGCGGAATCGTAGAAAATTACAACTCTAACCTAATCGGAAACGGAAAAACGGTTACCGTAGTCGAAGCCGATGAATTCGATCGTTCTTTTTTGCATTTGCATCCGAATATCGCGTGTGTAACATCAATGGACGCCGATCATTTGGACATCTACGGCGACAAAGCTTCCATTGAAGCATCGTTTATCGAATTCGCCAACAAAGTGGAAGACAAAACGAAGTTATTCGTCACAAACGGTTTGCCGATTGAAGCCATTACGGTGGGAGTAAACGACGATTCGCAATTCGTTGCGAAAAATATCAAAATAGAAGACGGTTGGTACGTTTTCGATGTGGAAACACCGACCGAAACAATAACAAATTTGAAATTTGGTCTGCCGGGCAGACATAACCTGACTAATGCGTTGTTAGCTTTGGCGATGGCAAAAACATTTGGTACCCCAACGGACGCGATTGCCAAGGCTTTTTTAACGTTTAAAGGTGTACGCCGCCGTTTTTCGTTCCAGATCCGCAAGCCGGAGTTGGTATACATCGACGATTACGCGCACCATCCAACGGAAATTAATGCGGTGCATCAGGCTGTTAGGGAATTGTATCCGGGGAAGAAGGTTTTGGCGGTGTTTCAGCCGCATTTGTTCAGCAGAACCCGCGATTTTGCCGATGATTTTGCCAAAAGTTTATCGCAATTCGACGAAGTTTTTCTGATGGAAATTTACCCGGCCAGAGAATTGCCGATGGAAGGCATTACTTCGAGCTGGCTGTTGGATAAAATAGATAATAAAAACAAGCGATTGGTACAGAAACCGGAATTGATTTCGTTACTGCAAAGTGCTGATGCTCCGGTAATTGTAACGATTGGTGCCGGCGACGTAGGCGAAATGGTTCAGGATATTAAAAAAGCGTTGGAAAAATGAGGAAAATTAAATGGACAGATGTGCGTTTGGTTCTGATGCTCGGCGTCATGATTTTTCTGTATTCGTTTTCCTCGAAGCGAAACGGAACCCGAAAAATTGTAAAAACCGATGTTGCATTTACCGGCGAAAACAACCCGTTTATAACCCATGAAACGGTTAATAACTTGTTAATACAAAATTTTAACGGCGCTTCCACGATACGAAAAGATAAATTAGATTTGAATAGTTTGGAGCATACTCTCGACAGTAACAAAATGATCGAAAAAGTCGAGGTATATGCCACAATAGACGGAACCCTAAAAGCACTCGTTACACAGAAGACCCCAATCGCAAGAGTTAGCAACGAAAAAGGTTCGTATTACATTGACTATCAAGGAGAAGAAATGCCGTTATCGGAAACCTATACCGCGCGCGTGCCTCTTTTGTCCGGTGAGGTGAATGACGAAAATAAAGCGGGATTGGTGGAAATTTTCAGGAAAATTCACGACGATGATTTCCTTAAAAAAAACATTACAGGCGTACAGATTTTGCCAACGGGAAGCATGATTATGACGAACAGGAATTACGATTATCGGATTCTTTTCGGAAAAAGCATCAATGCGGATAAAAAGTTTAACAATTACAAAGCCTTTTATCAACACGCTTTGAAAGATACCCTGATAGGGGAATATAAGTTGATTAATTTGAAGTTTACACAACAGGTTGTGTGCACCAAATAGCAGGAAAATGGAAAAAGACAGTATTGCAGTAGGATTAGATATCGGAACCACGAAAATCGTGGCGATGATCGGCAAGAAAAATGAGTACGGAAAATTGGAGATTTTAGGCGTTGGCAAGTCCAAAAGCCTTGGTGTGGCACGCGGTGTGGTAAACAATATTACACAAACTATCCAGTCGATTCAGCAGGCAATTATTGAAGCCGAAGCGGATTCCGGATATAAAATTAACGATGTGGTGGTGGGAATCGCCGGTCAGCACATCCGCAGCATTCAGCACAGCGATTACATCAGTCGTCCGAATCCGGAAGAAGTGATTGGCGATGCCGATATCGACATGCTGATCAACCAGGTACACAAACTGGCCATGTTGCCGGGTGAGGAAATCATCCACGTGTTACCGCAGGAATTCAAAATCGACGGACAATCCGAAATCAAAGAACCGATCGGAATGTACGGAGGACGTTTGGAGGCCAGTTTCCACGTGGTAGTAGGGCAGGCTTCGTCCATCAGAAACGTTGGCCGTTGCATTAAAAGTGCAGGATTGGATTTGTCAGGCTTAACCTTAGAGCCGTTAGCTTCAGCCGATGCGGTGTTAAGTCAGGAAGAAAAAGAAGCCGGAGTAGCGTTGATTGATATCGGAGGCGGAACCACGGATTTGGCTATTTTCAAAGACGGCATCATCCGTCACACCGCAGTGGTGCCTTTCGGCGGAAACGTGATTACGGAAGACATCAAAGAAGGTTGTTCGATTATCGAGAAACAGGCAGAATTGTTAAAAGTGAAATTCGGTTCGGCCTGGCCGGGTGAAAATAAAGACAACGAAATCGTTTCGATTCCGGGGTTAAGAGGGCGTGAGCCTAAAGAAATCTCGTTAAAGAACCTTTCGAAAATCATTCACGCGCGCGTGGTGGAAATCATCGAACAGGTTTTTGCGGAAATCAAAGCCTACGGACACGAAGATCCGCGTAAAAAGTTGATCGCGGGAATTGTATTAACCGGGGGTGGTTCGCAGTTAAAACATATCAAACAATTGGTGGAATACATTACCGGAATGGACACCAGAATCGGTTATCCGAACGAACATTTAGCGGGTAATTCCGATGAGGAAATCTCAAGTCCGTTGTATGCTACAGCCGTTGGTTTGGTAATGAACAGCATCCGAAACAATACCAAGAGTGCCACGCCGTTGGTAGAAATGAAACAGCCGGAGCCGAAAATTGAAATCAAGCCGCCGGTAATTCAGAATGTTGAGGAGGAAACTCAGGAAGAACAGCTTACTGAACAGTCCAAAGCGGAAACCAAAAGACCTCCGGTTGAAATGGAATCCACGGGAGATAAGATCAAACGGGGCTTTTTTGACAAATATATAGACAAGATTAAAGAATTTTTAGATAACGCAGAATAAAACCGATACAGTATGGAAAGCAACAACGAATTTGGAAGTATTTCATTTGATTTGCCTAAAAACCAGTCAAATGTAATTAAAGTTATTGGTGTAGGTGGCGGTGGCAGCAATGCCATTAACCACATGTTTAGACAAGGAATCGTAGGTGTGGATTTTGTAATCTGCAACACCGATTCCCAAGCGTTACAAAACAGTCCGGTGCCTAACAAAATTCAATTGGGGATTGGTCTTACGGAAGGACTTGGTGCAGGCGCCAACCCGGAAGTAGGGCAGCAGTCGGCTTTGGAAAGTATCGAAGAAATCGAAAAAATGCTGGACAGCAATACCAAAATGGTTTTCATTACTGCCGGTATGGGTGGCGGAACCGGTACGGGTGCTGCTCCGGTAATCGCACAATTGGCAAAGGAACGCGATATTTTAACTGTAGGTATCGTAACCATTCCGTTCCAGTTTGAAGGAAAAGTGCGTTCCGAGCAGGCGTTGCAAGGGGTTGAAAAACTGCGTAAACATGTAGATTCTTTAATCGTTATCAACAATAATAAGTTAAGAGAAGTATACGGAAACTTAGGATTCAAATCCGGATTCTCCAAAGCCGACGAAGTGTTGGCAACAGCATCACGCGGAATTGCCGAAGTAATTACCAACCACTACGCCTTAAACATCGACTTGCGCGATGCGAAAACCGTGTTGTCCAACAGCGGAACGGCAATCATGGGATCGGCTACAGCTTCTGGTGAAAACCGTGCCAAAGATGCGATCGTGGCTGCTTTAGATTCTCCGCTGCTGAACGATAATAAAATCACAGGTGCCAAAAACGTATTGTTGCTAATCGTTTTCGGAACCAACGAAATCACGATGGACGAAATGGGTGAAATCAACGATTACATCCAGACCGAAGCAGGTTACAGCGCCAACATCATCATGGGGGCCGGCGAAGACGAATCCTTAGGCGATGCTATTTCCGTAACGGTAATCGCAACCGGTTTCAACGTAGAGCAACAAGCGGAAATCGTAAATTCCGAGCCTAAAAAGATTATCCACACCTTAGAAGGGGAACAGAAATTAGTGCAGGATTTAACCCAAAAACCAATGGTTCCTTCTTTTGATTTTTCCTCCATCGCTCAGGAAGTAAAACCAGAGCCTGTGGCAGAAGTGACGCCGGCAGCGGAAGAAAAAATCGTGTTTGCTTTAGAGGAGGAAGTAGAAGTAGTTGAAAAAAAGCCGGTAGCGGAAGTGGATTTAATTCCGACTTCTGAATTCATCAATAATTTAGACGTTTTCTTTGAAATCGTTTCCCCGGTAAAAGAAGAGCCGAAATTTGAAATCAAAGACGTTCGTGAAATCGAGGTATTTGGAGCGGAAATCGTAAAACCGGAAGTGAGAGAAGTTCAGGAGCAGATTTCGTTTTCCTTCGACCTTACTAACGGTGGCGTTTCCACAAACGACGACCGCATGGTGTTCGACTTAACCGAAGAAACCCGCGAGATGAAAGTAAACGAGCCGGTTCAGGTAGTTCCGGTAACCGAAGTAAACGAATCTGGCGTGGTGCGTTATTCTTTAGACGATTACATGGAAAAAGAAAACGAACTGCTAGCGTCCAAACCGGTTGCGGAAGTAAAAGAAACGCCAATTGCTCCCGAGCTGGACATCACCATGAGAAAAGCAGAGGAAGCACCTGCGGCAGCACAGTCTTTCTTCGACGAAATCTCACCGGTGGAAATGACCATTGAGGAAACGTTGCGCATGCGAGCCGAAGAGCGCAAAAGAAAAATGAAAGAGTTCAACTATAAATTCAACAACAGCGCTTCCCGCGTGAACGAATTGGAAAGAGAACCTGCTTACAAACGCATGGGAGTAGACCTGAATTCCGCTCCTGTCGACAACAGTAAATCGCGCATGTCTTTAGGATTGGACAGTAACGACGACATTCAGTTGCGTTCCAACAACTCCTTCCTGCACGACAACGTGGATTAACTAACCCATATTTTGAGAAACCTTTAACCCGGGGCTTGTGAAGTTTCGGGTTATTTTTTTATCTTCGCAGTGCGAAAAATTAATTTTGGGTTTGGGAGCGAATGGTCCGGGTATTTCAGGAGGCCTTTTTCCCGCTTTCCGTTCTACTTCGTGCCACTGCAATCGGGGCTAGAGGGGAAACCGTTTGAATTTTTGCAGTCAATTGAAAAATAACCGAATAGACCAATAAATATGAGTTTAGGAGTTAAAATCATGGACGAGATGAAAACCGCCATGAAAGCAAAAGATACCGTAGCTTTAGAAGCGCTGCGTGCGATTAAATCGGAAATTTTACTGGCACAAACGTCAGCAGGAGGCGGCGATTTAACCGCAGAAGACGAAATTAAATTGCTGCAAAAACTGGTAAAGCAAAGAAAAGACAGCGCTGCCATTTTTAACGAACAAGGACGCGCTGATTTAGCAGAACCAGAGTTAGCTCAGGTAGCGGTAATCGAGAAGTTTTTGCCTGCGCAATTATCCGAAGCAGAAGTGGAAGCCATAGTCGCTAAAATCATCGCAGAAACCGGAGCTAACGGTATGGCAGCCATGGGTCAGGTAATGGGTCAGGCTTCCAAAGAATTGGCCGGTCAGGCAGACGGGAAAACCATTTCCACTATTGTGAAGAAATTATTAGCATAAAGAATTTAGAATTTAGAATTTAGAATTTAGAATTTAGAATTTGTTTTTTATTCACATTTCTAATTTCTGACTTCAACCGGCCTCGTAGTTCAACTGGATAGAATATCAGATTTCGGCTCTGAGGGTTGGGGGTTCGAATCCCTCCGAGGTCACGGATAAATAAAAACATAAGTAAAAATGTCCAAGCTTGCTTGAGCATTTTTACGTTGTTTTTATTTTCAAAGCGGAGCTTTGAGGGATGCACGTAGTGAATCCCTTTATAAGTTGAAGCTTGCTTGAGCATTTTTACGTTGTTGTTATTTTCAAGGCGGCGCTTTGAGGAATGCATACCGTAAATCCTTTTAAGAGTTTAGCTTAAACTTTTTTTACAGTTTTTATTGTCAAAGTTTTGAATTCAGACTTTCTTTAAATAAAATTAAGCCCCTAACCGAATCAGAATATGGAAGAACCGATTCCGGTATTTATACTTCTGGTAGCCGTCCTTATGGTGGCTATTGTTTTGATTCTTTTTTTTGCCACCATTTTTACTTTTTTTGAATTTGTTTACGGGCGGCTCTTTCATAAACCCTTTTTTGTACATTGGTACCGTTCCCATAAAACGTTACCGGCAAAGCAGTTTGAAATTTTGTTTAACGAGTATCCGTACTATCGGAAATTAAAGCCAAAAAAACGCGTTTATTTTGAACATCGTGTTGCCCGGTTTATCGAAACCTATCAGTTTATCGGAAAAGACGGTTTTGATGTAGACAACCGGGCAAAGGTACTCATCGCATCAACCTATGTGCAGCTTACGTTTGGGATGCGCTCTTATTTGTATCCGGTTTTTGATAAAATCATCATTTACCCGACGTCGTATTATTCCACGATTAATGAAGTGTACCACAAAGGTGAATTTAACCCGATGATGAAAGCCGTGGTTTTTTCCTGGGAAGATTTCGAGCAGGGACTCGAGTACAATAATGACAACCTGAATCTTGGTTTGCACGAATTTACCCATGTTCTTAACTTTCAGGGATTGCGAAGCGAAGATGCCAGTTCGCTTATTTTTGCCCGTTTCTTTAACCGCATCCGTCAGGAATGCAACCACGGTCCCAATCGTGAAAAACTGATGGCTTCCGGATATTTTCGGGATTATGCCTACACCAACGATTTTGAATTTCTGGCGGTCGTTCTCGAGCATTTTTTTGAAACCCCGAAAGAATTTAAAACCGAATTCCCAGAATTGTTTCATTTGGTGAAACGAATGATTAATTACAAAGAAACAGCCTAAAATTTTGTTAAAAAAACTAACAGAAAACCTTCGTCCGCGAGATAAGAAGTAGCTTTGTTTAACCAAATCAAGAATTAATAGACATACAAGCTATTGTACTACTTTTATGAAGCCAAAATATTTAATTTACACACTCCTGGTCGTAGTGCTGGGAGGAATGATTTTCTACAGAGTTTCCGAAAATAAAGCCAAAGACGGCGGCGGAAAAGGCAAAAACGGCGGTGAAAAAAAACCTGCAAAAGTTACCGGCCTTGTGTTACAGACGCGGGTTTTCTCCGACAACCTTTCCCTTTCCGGTTCCATCGAGGCCAACGAACAGATTGAAGTGCGCAGCGAAGTACCCGGTGTGGTGGAAAGCATCAATTTCGAAGAAGGCAGTTTTGTAACCAAGGGTCAGCAACTGTTAAAGATTAACGATTTAGAATTACGCGCCCAACTGTCGCAGGCCAAAACGAAACAAACCTTGGCTTCCGAAAACGAGCGCCGTGCCCGGTTGTTGTTGCAGAAAGAAGCCATAAGTCAGGAAGAATACGACATTGCCAGTGCCGATTTCCGTTCCGCACAGGCGCAAACCCAACTGATTCAGGCGCAAATCGCCAAAACGTCCGTGCGAGCTCCTTTTTCAGGGAAAATCGGATTGCGTTCCATTTCCAAAGGCGGTTATGTTACGCCGACAACGGTTGTGGCGAATCTGGTGAACACCAGTCAGGTGAAAATTACGTTTTCCATTCCGGAGAAATATTCCGGTCAGATGAAAGAAGGAACGACCATTTCCTTTACGATTGCCGGTTCCAAAGAAGTTTTTACGGCTAAAATATATGCTATTGAACCCGGTGTAGAAGTGACTACGAGAACGTTGAAAATGCGTGCTTTGGCGGAAAACAAACAAGGGAAATTAATTCCCGGAACCTTTGCCAACATCGCGTTACCGCTGGAAAAAATTAATGACGCTATTTTAGTGCCGACAGAAGCCCTGATTCCGGTGCAAAACGGGAAAAAAGTCTTTGTATCCGTAAACGGAAAAGCCAAAGAAATCATGGTGGAAACCGGAACCCGTACCGATAAAGAAATTCTGATTCTGTCCGGGCTGAAAGCAGGCGATACGTTGTTAACCAGCGGTGTTATGACCTTAAAAGAAGACGCACCCGTTGCCGTAAGTTTAAAGTAAGATATTAAGTATGAGTTTATCCACTTTAAGTATCAAAAGGCCGGTTCTTACGATTGTAATGAACCTGATGCTGATTCTTTTCGGGGTGATTGGGTATACGTTTTTGGGCGTGCGCGAATTTCCGTCGATTGATCCGGCACAGATTTCCGTACAAACCAATTATTCCGGTGCCAATGCCGATATTATCGAATCGCAAATTACCGAACCGCTGGAAAAAGCGATTAATTCCATAGACGGGATTCGCAACATTTCCTCTTCCAGCAGTCAGGGGAGAAGTAATATTTCCATTGAGTTCAACCTTGATAAAAATTTAGAGGAAGCCGCTAACGACGTACGCGATAAAGTGTCACAGGCGGTCAGAAGTTTGCCGCAGGATATCGATGCGCCGCCGGTAGTTTCCAAAGCCGATGCCGATTCCGAGCCGATTATCACCATGACGGTTCAGAGTGACAAGAAAAACGTATTAGAACTTTCCGATTATGCAGACAATGTGCTTTCCCAGCGTTTGCAAACCATTCCGGGCGTAAGTAGCGTCCAGATTTGGGGCTTGCGGAAATACGCCATGCGGTTATGGATCGATCCCAATAAACTGGCGTCTTACGGTTGCACGGTTTCGGATGTGCGAACCGCATTGAACAAGCAAAACGTCGAATTGCCTTCCGGAAAACTGACTGGCGCCAATACCGAACTTACCGTTAAAACGATTGGAAATCTTTCAACGGAAGAAGAGTTCAACAATATCATCATCAGAGCTGAAGGAGATAAAATTGTTCGTTTAAGCGATGTCGGAAAAGCCTCGTTGGAAGCCGAAAATCTGGAAACCAAACTTTCGGATTCCGGTCAGCCTATGGTCGGGATGGCGATTATTCCGCAACCCGGAACGAATTACCTGGATATTGCCGAAAAATTCTACGAGCAATACGAACAACTCCAAAGAGATTTACCGAAAGATTTTAAACTGAATATCGCCATCGACAACACGGTTTTCGTAAAGAAAGCAGTAACGGAAGTGGCAGAAACCCTGCTGATTTCCATCATTCTGGTGATCTTAATCATTTACGCCTTTTTCAGGGATTGGGCGATTGCGTTCCGACCGTTAATCGACATTCCGGTCTCCCTGATTGCTACGTTTTTCATCATGTATTTATGCGGATTTTCCGTGAACGTTTTAACCTTGCTGGCCATCGTTTTAGCGACCGGATTGGTGGTGGATGACGGTATCGTAGTGACGGAAAACATCTTCAAAAAAGTAGAAGAAGGCATGACGCCGATTGAAGCGGCCATCAAAGGTTCCAATGAGATTTTCTTTGCCGTAATTTCCATTTCCATTACGCTAGCAGCCGTGTTTTTACCGGTGATTTTCCTGGAAGGTTTCGTAGGACGTTTGTTCCGCGAATTTGGGGTGGTGATTGGCGCTGCGGTACTGATATCAGCTTTTGTTTCTTTAACGCTTACGCCGATGTTAAACGCCTATCTGATGAAAGGCGGCGAACAGAAAAAATCCAAATTTTACAAGTTAACCGAGCCGCTTTTTGAAAAAATGAATTCCGGATACGCCGAAGCGCTGACCGGTTTTATGAAGAAAAAATGGCTGAGTTTCCCGATACTGATTGTCTGTTTCGGATTGATTTACCTGTTTTTTAACGTGCTACAAAAAGAAACCGCTCCGTACGATGACCGCAGTTTTATTGGTGTTAATGTTACGGCACCCGAAGGCGCATCGTACGATTACATGGACCGGTTCATGAATGAATTGACCGATCTGATTAACGATTCCATTCCGGAGAAAAAAGTGAGTCTGATTATCACCTCACCGGGTTTTGGTTCTTCCTCGGTAAACAGCGGACGGGCCAGAATTGCCTTGGTGCAGCCGGGCGAAAGGGAAAGAAAACAGAAAGAAATTGCCGAAAGTCTCACCAAATGGACCAGACAATATTCGGAAGCTAAAGTGAACGTTTCCGAATCGCCTACCATTGCCGTAAACCGTCGTGGCGGAATGCCGATTCAATTTGTCATTCAGGCCCAGAATTTTGAAAAACTGGAAGAAAAAATACCGGTTTTCATGGATGAAGTGGCTGACGATCCCACTTTCTCCAATTACGATGTCAATTTAAAATTTAACAAACCGGAGGTCTATGTAACCATTGACCGTGAGAAGGCGCAGAGTTTGGGGGTTTCCATCATTGATGTGGCGCAAACCCTTCAACTTTCCCTGAGCGGGCAGCGTTTCGGCTATTTTATGATGAACGGGAAACAGTATCAGGTGATGGGGCAATTCGACAAAAAAGACAGGGATGCTCCAATGGACTTGACGTCTATTTTTGTGAAAAGCGATAAAGGAGAATTGATTCAGCTGGACAATTTGGTGACCATCGAAGAAAAGAGCAGTCCGCCGCAGTTGTATCACAACAACCGTTATATGTCGGCTACAGTTATGGCTGGTTTAGCTCCCGGAAAAAGTATAGGCGACGGTATTGACGCGATGGAACGCATCAAAGAAAAAGTGCTGGATGACAGTTTTACCACCGATTTGAGCGGTGAATCCCGTGATTTCGTGGAAAGTAGTTCCAATACGTCATTCGCTTTCGGCTTGGCGTTGCTGTTAATCTTCCTGATTTTGGCGGCCCAGTTTGAGAGTTTTATCGATCCGTTTATCATTATTTTAACCGTACCGATGGCGGTGGCAGGAGCGTTGTTTTCGCTTTGGCTGTTCGGGCAAACCTGGAATATCTTCAGTCAGATTGGAACGGTGATGTTAATTGGTCTGGTAACGAAGAACGGTATTTTAATTGTGGAATTTGCGAACCAGCTTCGCGAACAGGGAAAATCGAAATACGACGCCATCATTCAGGCTTCCGAGTCGCGATTGCGCCCTATTTTAATGACCAGTTTGGCCATTGCGTTAGGCGCCTTGCCTATTGCGATGTCCTTAGGTGCCGCATCCACCAGCCGAATAGGAATGGGAGTGGTAATTGTTGGCGGAACGTTGTTTTCGTTAATGCTGACTTTGTTTGTCATTCCGGCCATTTATCTGATGTGGTCGCGTGAGAAAAAGCATCGTCCGGAATTTGATAACCTTGAAAAGTATGAGAAGGAATAAGGCTATGAAAAAGATTGTATGGCAACTGGTTCTATTGCTGGCTTTTTTTCAGACAGCGCGGGCACAAGAGGTTCTAACGCTGGAAGATGCCGTTCAGATTGCCTTGAAGAATAATTATGACATTCGTTTGGCTTCCAACGATTTGAAAATAGACGAAGCCGGAGTTGGTGTGGCGAATGCCGGAATGTTACCGAGAATTGATGCTACTTTTACACAAAGCAACAGCATCCAGAATACCAAACAGACCCAATCGACCGGGGCCGTTCGGGAATTGGATAATGCCAAGAATAACAGTATGTCCTACGGGGTAAACATGGGGTGGACCGTGTTTGACGGTTTCCGGATGTTTGCCCGTTACGATCAGCTCAAAGAATTGCAAAAGCAAGGCGAAACCGAGCTGAAATTAACCATCATGACCAAAGTAAGCGATGTGATGGCGGGGTATTATGATCTGGTGCAGCAACAGCAACTGTTAAGGGCCCTGGATACCACAATTGTCATTTCCCAGCAACGTTTAACAACCGCTGAAAACCGTTTTGCCATCGGAAAAGCAGCCAAGTTGGAAGTGTTAAATGCACAAGTCGATTTGAATACCGATAAGTCCAATCTGCTGAAACAAAAAGAGTTGTTACAGCATGCTAAAATCCGTTTCAATGAGTTGCTGGCAAGGGATACTGATACTGATTTCAACGTAATAGAAACGGCAGAATTTGATGATAAGCTGCAATTGTCGGAATTGCGCGAATTAATGAAAAAGCAAAATCCACAGTTGCAATTGGCGTTCATCAATAAACGCGTTGCCGAATTAAATCTGAAACAGGTTAAGGCGAGCCGTTACCCAACCGTTAACCTGAATGCCGGTTACAATTTCAGCGAAAGCGAATCGAGTTTGGGATTTGTCTCGCAATCGTCTGCCCGTGGGTTGAATTACGGTGTATCGGCTTCCATCCCGATTTTTAACGGCTTTTTGCAACACCGCAACGAGAAGATTGCAAAATTGCAGGTGGAAAGTTCCAGCATGGTAATCGAACAGCAAAATCGTGCTGTTGATGCGCAATTGGCGACGGCTTTTCAGACCTATACGACTAATATTGAGCTAGTAAAACTGGAGGAAGACAACGAAACCATCGCAAAACGCAATCTTGAGATTACTTTGGATAAGTTTAAAATCGGAACGGTTCCCACGATCGAGTTCCGAACGGCTCAGGAAAATTATATTAATGCGGTAGCCAGACACAGCAGTGCTAAATTTCAGGCCAAAATTTCCGAAATCGCATTACACGAAATCGCAGGAAATATTAAGTTTTAATTATCCGCTGATTTTTATCAGGTATTTTGTAATTTTATAACGGTAATTTTATTGATAATCAATGCATTACGGTTATGAAACAGCATGTGCCCGTGTCGACTATCATGACACAGAATATTGTTAAGCTCAACCTCACGGATGATCTGACTAAGGCCGAAAGTCTTTTTAAAAGTCATAAAATCCGACACATTCCGGTAGTGAACGGAAATCATATCATCGGAATGTTGAGTTATACCGATTTGTTACGAATCTCTTTTGCCGATGCGGTAGATGATGACGATGAAGTGGTAGACACTACGGTGTACAACATGTTTACTTTGGAGCAGGTAATGACGAAAAAAGTGGTAAGTGTTTCACCCGATACGACCATCAAAGAAACGGCGGAAATACTGGCTGCCAATGAGTTTCACGCACTTCCGGTTTGTACCGGAGATTTGCTGGTTGGCATTGTAACCACTACCGATCTGATAAAATACCTCTTAGAGCAATACAATTAAAAAAAGCGCTGAATTCAGCGCTTTTTGGTTTTTACAGGGTAGTGATTTTCTTTAAATCGGCTATTGTAGCAATCGGGTCTTCGGCCCGGAATACGAAACTTCCGGCTACCAGAACATCAGCACCGGCTTCCGTCAGTTGTTTTGCGTTTTTGTCGGTTACACCACCGTCAATTTCAATTAGTGTTGAAGCGCCGTTTCGGGTAATGATCTCCTTAAGCTGTCTTATTTTTTTATAGGTGTTTTCGATAAAAGACTGACCGCCAAACCCCGGATTCACGCTCATGAGGCAAACCAAGTCAATGTCGTTGATAACATCTTCCAGGAGTGAAACATTTGTATGCGGATTCAAGGCTACACCGGCTTTCATGCCTTCTGCTTTGATGGCCTGAAGCGTTCGGTGTAAGTGGGTACAGGCTTCGTAATGCACCGTTAAAATATCGGAACCCAAGGCTTTAAACGTTTTGATGTAGCGGTCCGGATCAACAATCATCAAATGGACATCGATGGTTTTTTTAGCGTGTTTGTTGATGGCTTCCAGAACCGGCATGCCAAAAGAAATGTTGGGCACAAAAACACCGTCCATGATGTCGATGTGAAACCAATCGGCCTGGCTGGTGTTAATCATTTCGATATCGCGCTGTAAATTGGCGAAATCGGCGGCAAGTACAGAAGGTGCTATGATAGCTTGTTTGCTCATTGTAAATAAATTGTGTTGTTGTTTGTGGTGCAAAGATAACTTAAAGTTTAAAGTTATACATTTTGTTAAGAAGAATTTGTGCTAATGTAACTTGTAATAAAAAGCAAAACTCCGGTAATCAGCCGGAGTTTCAATCATCAATCAAAAAACGAACAGTTATTGAAACTGTTGTTGCGTTCAATATTTTAAAGAATAACTATCAAATTTTGAGCCGTAAAGTTAAAATAAACAATTCAATTTACAACTTTTTTCTGATTTTTCCAAATTATCCTAAGTAAGTTTTAAGAATCTTGCTTCTGGATGTGTGTTTTAACCTGCGAATTGCTTTTTCTTTAATCTGACGCACACGCTCGCGGGTCAAATCGAAAGTTTCGCCGATTTCCTCCAGAGTCATCGGATGTTGATCGCCCAATCCGAAATACAAACGCACTACGTCTGCTTCTCTTGGGGTTAACGTTTCCAGGGCTCTTTCGATTTCGGTGCGAAGCGATTCGTGAATCAGTTCTCTGTCCGGATTTGGCGATTCTCCCGAACGTAAAACGTCGTATAAGTTGGAATCTTCCCCTTCCACAAGCGGGGCATCCATCGACAGGTGACGTCCGGAGTTTTTCATGCTCTCTTTAACGTCATTAACGGTCATGTCTAACTCTGCTGCAATCTCTTCGGCTGAAGGAGCGCGTTCCTGCGATTGCTCCAGCAACGCATACATTTTGTTAATCTTGTTAATCGAACCGATTTTGTTCAACGGTAAACGAACAATGCGCGACTGTTCGGCTAATGCCTGAAGGATTGACTGACGAATCCACCATACGGCATACGAAATAAATTTAAAACCACGGGTTTCATCGAAACGTTGTGCGGCTTTAATTAAACCTAAATTACCTTCGTTAATTAAATCGGGTAAGGTTAATCCCTGGTTCTGATATTGTTTCGCTACGGAAACAACGAAACGTAAATTGGCTTTGGTCAATTTTTCCAAGGCTCTCTGATCGCCGGCTTTAATTCGCTGTGCTAATTCTACCTCTTCATCTGCCGTAATCAGGTCTACTTTACCAATTTCCTGAAGGTATTTGTCTAAGGAAGCAGTTTCACGATTGGTTACCTGCTTAGTAATTTTGAGCTGTCTCATTAATTGTTTCTCCTTATCTTTTTAAGTGTTCAGGTAGTTATACGTAATCGGGTTTCAAAAAGTTACAAAAAATTTTAAAATAAAACAGTACTTAAAAACAAAGCTGTTTAAAAGTACTGTTGTTACAATAACTAACTAACCTTATAATTTACGAGTTCCCAACCAAGTGCCGCTTTCCGGAACCGAATTTTGCCATATACCACTAATGGTGTTTCCGTTGAGGGTGCCGGAAAAATTCCCACCTTCGAATGTACCGCTGAGTGAAGTTCCGGTGATGGTTCCGTCCAAATAAATCGCCGAGGTTTCGCCATTGGGAACGACCAGTCCCAAAGCATAGCCGTCCGCGGTTGTAGCTAAATTAAACACCCCGCTGTCGTCACCGGAAAAACTACCTAAATAGCATTTAATCTGAGCAAATGAATATTCTTTAAAAATCTGAACATAAGAATCGGGGTGTCCGTCGATGACGATGTTTTCAATTAAGGGTTCTTCTCCGGTTGCCGAGACATTAAATTCAAATGAACTTTCGCCGCTGGTAAAAGTCAGGTTACTGATGGCAACTCCTTCCATAACGTTTTCCGATGTTGTGAAGTTGTACGTCATGCCGTCTATAACAAGCTTTGCTGAAATATTTCCCGAGTTATTGAGGTTTACGTACACCGTTCCGGAGGAGCCAACAAAAATCCCTTTGTAAATACCGAAATTGCTGTCATCATATTCTGCTTTTGCTTCCGGAGCCGTTGCTAAACCGTCATCAGTAGCGGAAGCAGGGTCGTCACTACTGTTACAGCCTAACGTAAAAATGCTTAAAAAGAAAAGGAGAATAATTTTTTTCATAACCTTAATCATTTCATTACCATAAATTTAGATATATTTTTTTTCTTCGTTTAAATTGACTATTTATAATCGATTAACGGTTCTGATTTTGGGTTGATTTAATAAAAAAACCCTGCTTCGTGAGAAACAGGGTTCAACCTATGAATTAATTAATTGCAATTAACCTTGAGGATTTTCTTTTTTCACTTCTTTTTTCTCCTCGCGCGGCGGTCTTGGTAACAACTGCTTGCGGGATACTTTTTCCTTACGGGTTTTAGGGTCTATGCCTAAATATTTCACCATGAAAACATCGCCCATATTTACTACGTCGGATGGTTTTTCAGTGCGTTCCCAAGCCAACTCCGAAACGTGTAACAATACTTCGTTTCCTGGGGCTTTGGTGTATTCCACTACGGCTCCGAAATCTAACATTTTCACGACTTTTACTTCGTAAGATTCCCCAACCTGCGGTTTGAAGATAATCGAATCGATTTTCGCTAAAACAGCGTCAATTCCGGCTTGGTTGGTTCCTAAAATTTCTACGATACCTTGTTCATCCACTTCGTTGATAACGATGGTGGTTTCTGTGGCTTTCTGTAATTCCTGAATCACTTTTCCGCCCGGTCCGATCAAAGCTCCGATGAAGCTTCCAGGGATGGTGGTCATCACGATTTTCGGTGCTTTAGGTTTTACGGTTGGTCTTGGCTGAGCCAGAGTTTCCGTTATTTTTCCTAAGATGTGTAAACGTCCGTCACGGGCTTGCTCTAAAGCCTGCTCCATGATGTCGTAACGCAAACCGTCGATTTTGATGTCCATCTGACAAGCGGTAATACCATCAGCAGTACCGGTTACTTTGAAGTCCATATCACCCAAGTGATCTTCGTCTCCTAAAATATCCGACAATACGGCAAATTTCTGACCGTCTGTGATTAATCCCATCGCAATTCCGGAAACCGGTTTGATCATTTGTACACCGGCATCCATTAATGCTAAAGTTCCGGAACAAACCGTCGCCATCGATGACGAACCGTTCGACTCCAATACTTCAGACACCACGCGGATGGTATAAGGACAATCGGCAGGAATCATGTTTTTTAAAGCACGCTGTGCCAAGTTTCCGTGGCCAACTTCTCTTCTTGAAGTTCCTCTTAACGGTTTTGCTTCACCGGTAGAGAAAGGAGGGAAGTTGTAGTGTAAGTAGAAACGCTCTTCACCTTGTTCTGAAGGCAAGTCGATTATGTTGGCTTCTCTTGAAGTTCCAAGAGTTACGGTAGCTAACGCCTGAGTTTCCCCACGGGTAAAGATAGCCGATCCGTGTGCCGATGGTAAATAATCCACTTCCGACCAGATAGGACGGATGTCTGTGGTTTTTCTACCGTCAAGACGTGTTCCTTTTTCAAGGACTACGTTGCGTACTGCTTCTTTCTGTGTTTTGTAGATATATTTGGATACCAATTCTGCTAAATCTGCATTTTCGGCATATTCTTCTTCAGTGAATAAGGCTTTTACCTCTTCTTTGATAGCAGTAAATTTTTCGCTGCGCTCTTGTTTGGAAGAAGCTTCCTGAGCAATAGCGTAATATTTATCGTAAGCGGCGGCTTTTACTTTTGCGTAAACTGCCTCGTCTGTTTTCTCTGTTTCGTATTCGCGGTATGCCGGAGCGCCAACTGCAGCACGCATGCGTTCCTGAGCGGCAATCTGAACTTTGATGGCTTCGTGTGCAAATTTGATGGCTTCCACCATTTCGCTTTCTGAAATCTCTTTCATCTCACCTTCCACCATACATACAGAATCAGCAGAAGCACCAATCATCATGTCGATGTCGGATACCTCCAATTGCTCACGGCTCGGGTTGATGACGAATTTTCCGTCCACACGGCCTACGCGCACTTCGGAAATTAAATTGTAGAAAGGAATGTCAGACACAGCTAAACACGCAGAAGCCGCTAAACCTGCCAAGGCATCCGGCATTACGTTGTCGTCGTGCGACATTAACTGAATCATGATTTGCGTTTCCGCGTGATAATCATCCGGGAATAACGGACGCAATACACGGTCTACCAAACGCATGGTTAACACTTCGCTGTCACTCGGACGCGCTTCTCTTTTGAAAAAACCTCCCGGGAAACGTCCCGCAGCGGCAAATTTTTCACGATAATCTACGGTTAAAGGTAGAAAATCCACTCCTGGATTGGCAGTACGGGCAGATACTGCCGTTGCTAATAACATTGCATCGCCCATACGAACCACGACAGAACCGTCGGCTTGTTTGGCTAGTTTTCCTGTTTCGATTGAGATGGTTCTACCGTCTCCCAAATCGATAATTTCTTGGGTAACCTTAGGAATCATAAAATTTAATTCTTAATTAAACAAAGGGTCTCAGTTGTGTTGTTGTTGTGTTGTTGTGTGTAGTTGTCTAATACCCAATGAAAAACCAAACTTTTTTCTGTCAAAATATACAAAACAAAAAGAGGCGCGCAGGCACCTCTTCTTCATGATTATTTTCTGATGTTTAATTCTTTGATAATCGCACGATATCTGTTGATATCTTTTTTCTTTAAGTAGTCAAGAAGACTTCTTCTTTTACCTACCAATTTCACTAACGAACGCTCGGTGTTGTAATCGTGACGATTAGCTTTCAAGTGTCCGGTCAGGTGATTGATTCTGAATGTGAACAAAGCGATTTGTCCTTCAGCAGAACCTGTGTTCTCAGCTTTTCCTCCGTGTTTCGCGAAAAGATCGGCTTTTACTTCTTTAGTTAAATACATGCTAATATTATTAAAATGATTATTATGCAGATTGAGACGATCTCAATACGGGTGCAAAGGTAACTTTATTTTTCAGAATCACAAATTATTTGCCGAAACTTCCTTAAAATAATTTTGCAACTTCCTGATTTACAAACTCCAGAAAGCGTTCGTCGGCTTCGGTGAACGGGTCGATCACATGACTGTCAATGTCGATTTGTCCGATGTTGATGCCGTTAACAAAAAGCGGTACCACAATTTCCGATTTCACGGTAAAACTGCAGGCGATGTAATTGTCCTGCGCCGCAACATCCGGCACTACAAAATTGGTATTCGACTCGGCCACCTGTCCGCAAATCCCTTTTCCAAAAGGAATCACAGTGTGATCGGTGGGCGCTCCCACATAAGGGCCTAAATGCAGCGTTTTGGTGTCGTGGTTCGCAAAATAAAAACCGACCCAATTGTAATAGTCAATATTGTCAGTTAGTAATTGACACAGGTTTTTGAGTTTCTCGTCGCGGGAAAGTCCGTTTTGTGCTAGTACTTTGGTAACTTTTGGCTGTAATTCCTGAAAGTGCATGTTTTTTAGTTTTCTGCAAAAGTATTGAATCGCCGTTTTTTTATTTTTATATTTTTGTTAAAATCAAATTCGTGAAACAAGTCTTTTTGCAATACCGGCCTTTTTTTGTTTTTCTCCTCAGGTTTTTCGTGCTGTACGCGGTGTTGACGATAGGTTACGGATTGTACCTTAATCAGTTTGATGAAGCGCGACTGGAATTGGATGGCTTTACCCGAATGGTTGCGAAACAGTCCAAATCATTGTTGGAAGTGTTAGGAAAAGAGGTGGAAGTAGAACCCAGCGCTATTGAACCTTGCATGAATTTAATCTATGAAGGAAAGTTCGTGGCCCGTATTATCGAAGGTTGTAATGCGGTAAGTGTGATGATACTGTTTGCGGCGTTTGTGTTTGCTTTTTCTGCGAAGTGGCTGAAAACTGTCGGCTACATTGTAACAGGATGTTTTATTATTCATGCGCTGAACGTCATTCGCATTGCACTTTTGGCAATAGCGCTCTACCATTATCCCGAAAGTGAACATTTATTGCATGGTGTTGTCTTTCCGTTGTTTATTTACGCAGTGGTTTTTGTTTTGTGGGTATTGTGGCTTCAGAAATTTTCAGGATATGCTAAACATGCTAAAAAGAAATAAAGGAGCGATAGCGCTTGTCGCCTTGCTGGTAGTAGTTTTGGCGGGCATTCGCTTTTTTGAGGCATCCCTTTTTTACGACCCGTTTCTTGATTTTTTCAAAGGCGATTTCCAGGAGGCTGATTTGCCACAGTTCGACAGTGTAAAGCTGTTTTGGGGATTATTGTTGCGCTATCTGATGAATACGGTGGTTTCACTGGCAATCATTTATGTCATCTTCAAGGATTTTTCGCTGGTGAAGTTTTCCGCAATCTTATACCTGATGCTGTTTTTGCTTCTGGTTGCCGTTTTCTTCGGCTTGTTGCATTGGACCCAACATCCGGATTACAGACTGCTTTTTTATATCCGCCGTTTTCTTATTCAACCGCTTTTTCTGGTGTTGTTTTTGCCGGCGTTTTACTATCAGAAAAAAGTTTCCTGAAAATAATTTCGTACCTTTAGACAAAGGACATAAGTATGAAAGTTGTCAAACAATCCGGTGATATTGTACATTTTGATCGGGAGAAATTGCGAAACTCCCTTCAGCTTTCCGGTGCTACGAAAGAAAAAATAGAAGACATACTCGGCATCATCGAAAGGGAAATTTACGACGGGATGCCCACACGGAAAATTTACAAAATGGCGTTTCAGCTGTTAAAGAAAACGTCAAAAGTGCATGCCGCACGATACAATCTGAAAGCAGCCGTTCAGGCCTTAGGACCGGCGGGTTTCTTTTTTGAAAAATTTATAGCGTTGTTGTTCCGCAATGAGGGATTTGCAACGCAGACGAATCTTGTGCTTAACGGAAAATGTGTTTCGCATGAAGTGGATGTTGTGGTAAAAAAAGAAGGCGTTGTTTCGATGGTGGAATGTAAGTTTCACAGCAGTAACGAAATCAAATCCGATGTTAAAATTCCGATGTACATTTTGTCGCGGTTTAACGATTTAAAAGGGAAAACACATTCCGTTTTCAGTAAGGATGATACCATCAGTAAATGCTGGGTAATTACTAATAATCGGTTTACCAGCGAAGCCATTCAGTTCGGAACCTGCTCCAATTTAAAAATGGTGAGCTGGGATTTTCCGGCCAAGGAATGTCTGAAATACAAAATAGAAGAAAACGGCCTTTATCCGGTAACCTGCCTCACCACGTTAACACAATACGAAAAGGAGAAACTGCTCATCCGCGATGTACTTTTGGCATCCGACCTCATTGGAAACAGCGGGTTGCTGCTGGACATCGGAATCAATTTCAACCGTATTAAAAACATTATGAAGGAAGCATCCGAATTATGCGATTACGTAGGGAATAAGTGTGCCATTTTTAACGGATAAATCATGAAAATACAATTTTTAGGAGCGGCCGGAACTGTAACCGGATCCAAAACTTTAATCGAATCGAACGGCATCCGTATTTTAATCGACTGCGGTTTGTTTCAGGGCGGACACGAATTGCGGCAACAAAACTGGGAGCCGCTTCCGGTTTTGCCGTCGACCATCGATTTTGTTTTGCTTACGCACGGTCATCTGGATCATTGCGGTTGGTTGCCGATATTGGTCAATCAGGGTTTTGAAGGAAAAATTTACTGCACCAGCCCGTCCAAAGCGATTACCCAATTGATTCTGAGGGACAGTGCCAAAATTCAGGAAGAAGAAGCCGAAAAAGCCAACAAGGAAAAATATTCCAAACACAATCCTGCCAAACCTTTGTATACGGTAGAGGAAGCCGAAAAAGTGTTGCCGTATTTCAGAGTCATCCAAAAAGACCAGGAATTCAATCTCGATGCGGAAATTACGGCCCGGTATTTTTACGCCGGTCACATTTTGGGCGCCTGTTCCATCGAGTTGAATCTCGAAGGGAAAAAACTGGTTTTTTCGGGCGATATCGGTCGCGATAACGACGACTTGCTTTTCCCGGCCGTAAAACCCAAACAAGCCGATTACGTTTTTCTGGAATCCACCTACGGCAACAAGCTACATCCGGAGAACGACCCTAAAGAAGAACTGGCCGAATACATCAACGAAGCTTATGAAAAAGGCGGTAATATTGTAATTCCGAGTTTTGCGGTGGAGCGTGCTCAGGCGGTTATGTACTTAATCTGGCAACTCAAAAAAGCAGGTAAAATTCCCGATATGCCGTATATTATTGATACGCCTATGGGGATTGAAATGCTGCAGCTTTTTGTGGAAAACCGTCAGTGGCACAAACTCCGAATCGATCAGTGTGAGGAAATGTGCAAAATGTTTTCCATGATTACCGAATATGAAGATACGATTGCAGCGATTTACGACGATCAGCCTAAAGTGGTGATAGCGGCCAGTGGCATGTTAACCGGCGGAAGAGTGCTGAGTTATTTGGAGCGTTACATCGTCCGACCGGAAACCACGGTGGTGATTGTGGGCTATCAGGCGGAAGGAACGCGCGGCAGAAAACTGCTCGACGGCGAAAAAGAAATCAAAATTTACGGAAAATACTATCCGGTAGAAGCAAAAATCGTGGAAATCGAAGGGCTTTCCGCGCACGGCGACCAAAAAGATTTGTTAGAATGGCTGTCCGAACTGGAACAAAAACCGGAAACGATTTTTCTGGTGCACGGTGAAACGGAAGCCCTGACAACACTGCAAAATGAAATTGAAGGAAAATATCAGTTCCGTTGCGAGATTCCGTATCAGGGACAGGTGGTAGAAATCAATTAACAGGATTTTAGATTTTAGTTTCAGAAAAAGATGTATTTTTGGTTCGATTTTTTATAACTGATGAAAATTAACAAGCACATAAGTTTTGTTTTGGCCCTGCTGATTTTGGTTTCCAATGTCGGTTTAGCGTTCAATGTGCATTATTGCGAAGGCGAACTGGCCGGCGTTTCACTGGATTATAAAAAATACGAGCCTTGTGTCGAGGAAAAAGCCGAAGCGGAAAAGTCCTGTTGCGCTACTTCCAACGAACACGACAGTTGTTGTTCCAACGACAAAATAGACCTGAAAAAATCGATTTCCGACGAAATTATTGTTAAAAGTTTTCAGCTGGATTTGGCAGCGTTTACCGTTGCCGATGTCTGGGAACCCATAAATTTTGAGGCAGTTGAAGAAGCAGCTGTAAAAAGCGATACACCGTCGTTCTATTGCGACAGTAACGCACCGCCGCTCTATAAACTCTATTGCCAGTATGTTTTCTACGACTCGTTTTAATGTTTTTGCAACTCTGAATCGCTTCGGAGTAAACTTCTATTGAAAACATTAAAACAACAATCATGTATAAATATTTTATGTTTTTCCTGGTGTTGATGACACAATTTACATCGGCGCAGGAAAAGGTGACAGGTACTGTTACCGACGAAAAAAAACAGCCTATGATTGGCGCGTCCGTGGTTTGGAAGGACTCGTCAGTCGGAACCATGACCGATGATAAAGGTTATTTCGAATTACCCATGAATCCGGGCAGTCATGAAGTTACCGTAAGCTATGTGGGCTATGAAAGCCAAACGTTGATGGTACACGAACCAAAAGTTATCAGCGTCGAATTGAAACCGGTCAAAGCCTTGGAAGGCGTAGTGGTGAATACCAAACGAAATTCCCTTCAACGCTCTTATGTGAAACCGCTTAATACGCAAACCATGAGCAGTAAAGAGCTCTTGAAAGCTGCCTGCTGTAACCTTTCCGAGAGTTTTGAAACCAATCCGTCCATCGACGTAAATTTTTCCGATGCCATTTCGGGAAGCAAACAGATTAAGATGCTCGGGTTAACCAGTCCGTATATTTTAATGGCGGAAGAAAATATTCCTTCCGTCCGCGGGGCTTCCCAGGCGTATGGTTTGTCATTTGTGCCGGGCACCTGGGTAGAAAGCATTCAGATTACCAAAGGTGCGGGGAGCGTGGTGAACGGTTACGAAAGCATCTCCGGGCAAATCAACTACGAATTGCTTAAACCGGCGACTGATATTCCGTTTTACCTGAACGCATACGGTTCTACGGACAGTCGTTTCGAACTGAATACCCATTTCAACAGAAAAATCAATGATAAATTAAGTAGTAGTCTGTTTGTACACGGAAATACACGCGTCTCCAAAAACGACATGAATGACGATGGGTTTCTGGATAATCCGCTCGGGAAGCAAGTCAATATCATGAATCGTTGGCAGTACAACAATCCCGAAAAAGGCTGGGTAAGCTTTCTGAACGTCCGCTACATGAGAGACGAAAAACAAACCGGGCAAAAAGCCTTTGATCCGGGCCGGGATAAACTGACAACCAACCATTGGGGTTCGGAAATCAATACCGATAAACTGGAGATGTCGTCCAAAATAGGTTATGTGTTTCCCGATACGCCCTGGAAAAGTTTTGGTTTTCAAAATTCGTTCAATTACCACAAGCAGGAATCGTATTTCGGTTTAAACCAATACAATATTAAACAGAACAGTTTTTATTCCAACCTGATTTACAACTCGATTATCAGCAATACGCTGCACAAATTTGCAACCGGTCTGAATTTTACTTCCGACGATTACAATGAATTTGTATCCGTAGGACTTCCGATGGACGTTAGCCGTCGCGATAATTCCGTTGGGGCTTTCTTCGAATATACCTATGACAATACCGATAATTTCAGTTTGGTAGCCGGAGGGCGCTTTGACATGCACAACCGTTTGGGAGCCTTCTTAACACCGAGAATTCACATGCGTTACAATCCATGGGAAAAAGCCGTTTTGCGAGCTTCTGTGGGAAGAGGAAAACGAAGTGCGAACATTTTTGCGGAAAACCAAAACCTTTTTGCCACGTCAAGAGCGTTCTCGATTTTAAATACGGATGGAAAAATCTACGGATTGGCTCCAGAAATTGCCTGGAATTACGGTTTGAGTTTTTCACAAGGCTTCCAGTTGTTCGGAAAAAAAGCTGAAGTGGCGCTGGATTATTACCGCACCGATTTCCAGAATCAGGCCGTGGTGGATTTGGATTTCAGCCCGCAGCAGGCAGTGTTTCGTAATCTGGACGGAAAATCATTCGCGAACAGTTTGCAAATTGATTTCAATATCGATTTGATGACCCATTTTACCGTGCGAACGGCCTATAAATTCTACGACATCCAAACGGATTACTTAACCGGAACGTTAGAGCGTCCGTTGCAGGCGAAGCACCGTTTCTTTACCAATATTGCGTATGAAACGCATATTAAGGAGAAAGGACAACAGTGGAAATTCGATTTTACCTACAACTGGATGGGAAAACAGCGTTTGCCTAATACGGGTTCCAATCCGGAGCCGTATCGTTTAAGAGAATTCTCGAATCCGTTTTCGGTGATGAATGCTCAGATTACAAGAACGTTCTCGAGTGTTTTTGAAGCGTATGTAGGGGGCGAAAACATCGGGAATTACAAACAGAAAAATGCAATTTTAGGCGCCGATAATCCTTTTGGTCCGTATTTTGATAGTTCTATGATCTATGCGCCGGTTTTCGGACAGATGTATTATGCGGGTATTCGATTTAAAATAAAAGATAAAAAATAAAACCATGAAAAAAGTAATAGCAATCGTGCTTGTTTCCCTTTTCGGATTTGCAATGCAGGCACAGGAGAAGAAAAATAAAAACGCCAAAGCCGATGTGGAGGTAAAAGGCAACTGCGAAATGTGTAAAAAACGCATCGAAAAAGCCGCGTATTCCGTTGCGGGAGTAAAATCGGCAGTGTGGCATTCAGACGATCAGATGTTACATTTGGTATACAACGAGCAGAAGTGTTCAACAACCGATGTGGAAAAAGCAGTGGCTAAGGCCGGTCACGATACGAAAGATGTGAAAGCAACAGAAGCAGAATATAACACGCTTCACGACTGTTGTCAGTACGATAGGTAAAAAATAGAAAAATCCGTCATTAAGACGGATTTTTTGTATTCTTCTGATAATGCGGATTTTTGGAGGATAAGATGGTTGGTAAAATGCTGGAATTTCGGCAATCCGATTCAGGAAATCAATCCGACGTTCGGGTATCCTATATGCCTTATTTTAAATTGTATTTGCTGTTCGGTTTAATTATAAAGAGCTATTCATTTTTGAAATAGCGCTTCTTAATTATTTTACTTCGATAATTTTTGTTTCGGAAAGTATTTGACCATCACTATCTATTCCTTCAAGTATGATTTTTACTTTTTCTTGATTGAAATTGGGGATTGAAAACGTAAATGTTCCGTCGGAATCTGTAAGTACTTTTGGAAGCCATTGAATAGTGCCGTAATTTTGGAAGCCCGGATCATTAAAATTTGCGTATTTTGGGTTTTTAAATATTTCATCTTTTTGAAAACCTCCAGTTAAAACTTGTGAATTAGACTTTACTTTAAAGGCAGTCGGTCCGTCCGCTCCTTTTTTTGTGTAAATACGGATCACTCCTCCAAAACCTGACTGACCGCTACCATAGCCTCTTTTATTAATATAAATCTCATCAACAAAAGTTAAACGGTAGCCTAATAAAATATTATAATCCGATATTAGAGAGTCGTCAATATAAATAGTTGGACCATTACTGATGTTGTTAAAAGTATGTACTCCTCGTGATATAATAGTGACAGTTGCACCTTGTATGTTTACATCGTAGCCATGGCTGGCTATAAATTGAAGAAGATCCTGATTCTGATCTTCCTCAGTAATTTTAAAGCCCTTGGACATTCCGTTGTTGTATCGGAGATTGTTGGTCAAAGGTTTGTTTTTTTTGACAGTATTAACAGTAATGTCTTCTAATAAAGTGCCGTTAATAATTTTAGGAAACCAATCATTGTTGTCATTTGTGATGAACTTGCTGAAACAGGTTTGAGGTTCAGGAGAGATTGGTTTAGTATAGACTCGTTTATTGTTTGTAATTGAACTGTACATTTTAAGAGTTTTTTGTACTGCCTTTGAATTTAACAAGCTGAAGTGTACAGTCGTGGAGTCTGCCACAATAAGGTTTTTAAACTGAAATTCATTTTTACTGTCTATTGATGTGAATTCAGTAAAACCATATGCGGTAGACGACATATTGATTTTATGTTTTGTTAAATCAGTGTTTTCTAGATTTACTTTTCCTTTTAATGTTAGCCCTAAATCAAATTCAAAATTTTCCTTAGGAGGGTTATTGAGTAAGTTGTTCCAAATGTATTTGGATTGTGCAGTAATTAAAATATTGTCTAATTCGTAATGTTTCTTTTTGTTGAACTCATTTATAAAATACGCGGCATTGGGTATTTTTTCTTTTAGTTCATCAAATATCATATAGTTGTATATGGTTTGATTTTTATTTTCAAATTGAGCTTTTTCAGGTAAAACAGAAATACTTATTTCACCGGCTTTAAGTCTTGTATTTCCTTTTATTTGAATGGAATCGGCTCTTTTTTCAAAGATCGAAAGTGATGTTTGGGTACTTTCGTAAGGCTGTCTGTAAATATTTCGTTCTCCTATTTTGGTTAGTTTTTCATTTATCAGGTAAACCGTACTTAGTCCTTTTGGAATTGAAGAATTGGGAATACTTATGTTTTTTTCTGTTTTACCATCAAAAGTAAAATCGGCAATTATTGCAGCACTGTTCTGATGGATAACAAATGAAAAAGGAGCATTGTTGATTTTACTTAGTGTACGTGAATTGGTTTTCACTTTTATAATTGTATTGTCAGGAAACGTATAGTTGTTAACTGAAAATGTAAAACCTTCCATTTGTAATGGCGGGAGGTGTTTCTCAAATGATTTTCCGGAGATAGTAACCACAGCCTTATACGTTTCGTTCTGATTCAAAAAGATTTCAAATTTTCCGAAACCCAAATTATTGGTTGAGAAAGTTGTGATTGTATTGTTTTTTGAATCCACAATTTTACCGTCATGAGTGGCAATAGCTGTATTGTTACAATCGTTAATTTTTATAACAACAGCATTAGTAGCCCCTTCCAAAAGTACACCGCTTTCCGGGCTGAATGTTATGTTTACATTGTCCAGATTTATATTCTGTGTGTTGTTTACGACTTTGTTTTCTAAAGGATTAATAATATATATCTTGTACACTGATGAACAATCTTCCGAAAAATTATTCATGTAGTTGGTATAGGCTTGAAGATAATATGTTCCGGTTTTAAATTCGGGGCCTAATTCAATGTTGCCGTAAAAAGTGCTATTCTCGGTATAGATAAGATGTGATTTAAGCTTAATACCATTTTCATTATACAGTGCCACATAAGTATTAATAGTTAAACCAAAGGGTAAACCTGTTTTCTTTTCAGTTATATAACCCTTAAACCAAATTTTATCAGAAGATAAATATTCGTTTTTGTTTAAGTGAATATGAATGTTTTCACGGTCAAGTTTGAAATAGTCTACAATATTTTGTGAAATTTTTTCCTGATGACTTTTTGAAAAATTCGGAGCTTGTGAATATGAAAATGTAAAAGTGTAAATAAGCAATATGAATTCTATAAAATGTAGTTTTTTCATTACAATTTTTTTGTAAAAATATAAAAAAAAACCACTAGAAAAAACTAGTGGTTTTAAAAAGTCAAATAAATGTCATAATAAAAAAATATTACATCATGCCTGGCATTCCGCCGCCCATTGGCATTCCGCCTCCGGCATTTTCTTCTTTGATTTCCACCAAAGCACATTCGGTAGTTAAAATCATTCCGGAAACCGATGCGGCATTTTCCAAGGCCACACGGGTTACTTTTTTCGGATCGATAACTCCGGCTTTCAGCATGTCTACGTATTCGTCGGTTTTGGCGTTGTATCCGAAGTTGTCTTTTCCTTCCGCTACTTTTGCCACCACAACTGAACCTTCTAAACCTGCGTTTTCCACGATGGTTCTCAAAGGCGCTTCCACCGCACGGGCTACAATCTGAATTCCGGTTGCTTCGTCAGCGTTGTCGGCTTTTACTTTGTCAAGTACTTTTTTGGCTCTTAATAAAGCCACACCACCACCGGCAACTATTCCTTCTTCCACTGCGGCTCTTGTGGCGTGTAAAGCATCGTCTACGCGGTCTTTTTTCTCTTTCATTTCCACTTCGGAAGCGGCTCCAACGTAAAGTACGGCAACTCCTCCGGCTAATTTAGCCAAACGTTCCTGTAGTTTTTCACGGTCGTAATCCGAAGTAGTGGATTCCATCTGTGCTTTGATCTGGTTCACGCGGTTTTTAATCATTTCCGCTTCCCCGGCGCCGTTTACGATGGTTGTATTGTCTTTGTCGATGGTTACTTTTTCTGAAGTTCCCAGCATTTCCAAAGTCGCGTTTTCAAGGTTGTATCCGCTTTCTTCCGAAATTACGGTTCCGCCGGTTAAGATGGCGATGTCTTCCAACATGGCTTTTCTTCGGTCTCCGAATCCTGGCGCTTTTACCGCGGCGATTTTTAAAGCACCACGCAATTTGTTCACCACCAAAGTGGAAAGGGCTTCACCATCAACATCTTCAGCGATGATTAATAGCGGTTTTCCGGATTGGGCTACCGGTTCTAAAATCGGCAGTAATTCTTTTAAAGAGGATACTTTTTTGTCGTATAATAAAATGTAAGGGCGTTCTAATTCCACTTCCATTTTTTCGGTGTTGGTTACGAAGTAAGGCGATAAATAACCGCGGTCGAACTGCATTCCTTCCACCACATCCACGTAAGTGTCGGTTCCTTTGGCTTCTTCCACCGTGATTACACCTTCTTTGCCAACTTTTCCGAAAGCGGTTGCAATTAAATCCCCGATAACATCGTCGTTGTTAGCAGAAATCGAAGCCACTTGTTTGATTTTATCCGTAGAAGAACCCACTTCTTTGGCCTGTTTGCCCAAATCGGCAACGATGGCTTCCACCGCTTTGTCGATTCCGCGTTTTAAATCCATCGGATTAGCTCCGGCGGCTACGTTTTTCAATCCTTCTTTAACGATGGCTTGTGCTAAAACGGTAGCTGTTGTGGTTCCGTCACCGGCTAAATCGTTGGTTTTGGAAGCTACTTCTTTTACCATTTGTGCCCCCATGTTTTCCAAAGCGTCTTTCAGTTCCACTTCTTTCGCAACCGAAACCCCGTCTTTGGTAACGGTTGGTGCTCCGAAAGATTTAGAAATGATTACGTTACGGCCTTTGGGTCCTAAAGTTACTTTTACTGCATTGGCCAAGGCGTCTACGCCGCGTTTTAAACCGTCGCGTGCTTCAATGTCGAATTTAATATCTTTTGCCATAGTTTATTAATTAAGAATTAAGATTTTAGAATTAAGAAAAATTGCAAGAAAGATCTATAAATTAGAAATTTTCTGATTTCTGAACTCTAATTTCTGATTTAGATGATTGCAAGGATGTCGTCCTCACGCATGATTAAATAATCTTTCCCTTCAAATTTCAAATCGGTACCGGCGTATTTTCCGTAAAGAACCGTGTCGCCAACTTTTACAGTCATGGCGTGGTCTTTTGTGCCGTTTCCAACAGCTACAACTGTTCCTTTCTGCGGTTTTTCTTTAGCAGTGTCCGGAATGATGATTCCTGAAGCGGTTTGTGTTTCTGCAGCGGCAGGTTCCACCAAAACGCGGTCTGAGAGAGGTTTGATTTTTAATGCCATAATTATATGTTTTATGTTATTATTAATTGGATGCATGGCTAATTTCAGAAATTGTGCCAAGGCTTTTAAACTGACAAATTTACCAAATAAAAATGCCAGCACTGACAGGCTGGCATTTTTTGTGTAAGCGTATAGCTTAAATTATTTTTTTGCTTCATCTGTTACAGCCGGTTGTGCTGCATCAGGAGTTGTGGCAGGGGTTTCCTGTTTAGCGTCTGTTGCTGCCGGAGCTGTTGTGGCAGCAGGGGCAGGAGTGCTTCCGTCGATTAATTTAGAACCGTTGTCGCTTAATGCTCCTGTGAAACTTAAGCTGGATAATAAAATCAACACGATTAACAAACCGGCCAATGTCCAGGTGCTTTTATCTAAGAAGTCATTTGTTTTCTGTACACCACCCATCATTTGTGATCCGCCGATAGCAGAAGACAAACCTCCGCCTTTAGGATTCTGCACCATAATAACTACCACAAGTAAAAAACAAACGATTGTGATTAACACTAAAAAAATTGAAAACATATTCTAAATCTTTAATTATTATTTTGTTGTAAAAGTCTGATATCCGAAATTCGGTCTGCAAAGAAACTACTTTTTTCCGGATATTTCAAAATTAAAATTTCATAAGCTTGGATGGCTTTCTGATATTTTTTTTGTTCCAGATATACTTTGGCCAGTGTTTCCGTCATTAAATAAGAGTTTTCCTGTGTGGACTTCTCAATGTTAACAGGGGCTACCGGAGCATTTTTAACCGGAACTATTTTTGGATTCGATTCGATAAATTTGTCGATTAGATCTATTTTTTTCTTTTTTTCTTCGTCAATTTTAGGGGTTTCCGGAGTGTTTTCCCTGTCAATTGGGGTAAATCTGGTCAGTTGCAGCCATTCCTGAAATGAATGTTTTTCCTCTTTTGAAAAATCCAGCGGTTTGCCGATTTCGAGTTTTTCTTCAAGAGTGGGCTGCTCTTCCGAAATGGTACTAACTTGTTTTTCAGAAGTTTCAACAGTAGCTGTTAACGGACTTTCAGGTTCTTGTTCTGTTTCCGGTTCGGCAATCTGAATGGAAGAAAGGATGGATTGTTCTAATGGATTTGTTTTCGCTTGAACCTCGATTTTATCCGATACCACAATCTTGTACTGATTTACAATGATGTCGTTGATAGCGGCCTCTTTTTCTTCCAGAAAAGCCTTTTGTATGGAAACAAATCCTTCCGAGGTAATGAATTCAAACAAGACACTGCGGTCGGTGGTATAAGCTGCCGTTTTCTTTAATTCCTGATTGTAGCGAAAACTGTTCTGGTTGTAAAGCCCTTTAAGATGCAACGCACGAGCCGACTGGAAATACGGGAATTGTTCCAGAACTGTTTCCAGTTCGATGGTCTGTCTTCCGTTGATTGCCTCAGGTTTGCGGATTAAATATGTTAAATCGTGTACGTTCAATCGTTGCAGTTTAAATTACCATTTTGCTAAGGAAGCATTAAAAATATCCTGAGTGATGCGTTCGAAAATTTCGTCCAATGCGGTTGTAAGTCTTGAGCCTACAAGCTGATCATTAGCCGGAAAATCATGGTAAAACGAAAATCTTTTTTCAAAATCATCATCTGGTTTTTTCTTGTTTGTAAAACGGACGATTACCGTTATAGTAAGACGGTTTTGGGCAGCCAACTGATTGGCGGTGGCGGTCATGGGTGTGATGCGGTATTCGGTAATTTCGCCTTCATACACCAAATCGCCATTGTTATTGGTAAGATTCAGATTGGTCTGATTCTGAAGAATTTCCTGTAATTTTAGCGTAAAAGTTCTTTCAATTCCGGGTTCAATTAAAGCGGCATTGTTCTGAAAGTAGTTTACCTGAAAGGTTTTAGCGTCGATTTTACCCGTTCCCGTAAAATTGTAATAGGAGCAGGAGGTAATGCTGAGCAATACAAAAAAGGCAATTATAGCGTGTAATTTTTTCATTTGATTCTAAAACCTCAAATATACTATAAATCAAATTGTTTTATCTTTCGGTACAGCGTTCTTTCGGAAATTCCCAATTCATCAGCGGCAGCTTTGCGTTTTCCTTTGTTGCGTTCCAGAGCTTTTTTGATGAGTTCGATTTCTTTTTCGTCCAAACGAAGCGAGTCCTCTTCTTCCACGGTTTCGGCAAAAAGATAGTTTTGGTCGTCATCGTCGTCAAATTCTTCCTGCTGGTGCCGTTCCTGAACCGGAATCGCGTTGAGGGATTCTTCAAACGGAATTTCACTGTCTTCTTTCTGACCGTATATACGCTGAATCAGGGTTTTGTTGCTTTCCTGCACGTTTTTCGCATTGCCGTTTTGCAGCAAATCCAAGGTTAGTTTTTTCAGGTCGTTCAGATCGCTTTTCATGTCGAAAAGGATTTTGTACAGAATTTCCCTTTCGGAACTAAAGTCACTTTCTGGTTTTTTTCCGATTACCGAAGGTAGAGTGCTGCTCTCCATTGGTAAATAAGAAGCCAGCGTTGCCGCCGTGATGTCGCGGTTGGTTTCCAGAACCGAAATCTGCTCGGCTACGTTGCGCAACTGACGGATGTTTCCGCTCCAACGGTATTTGATTAAATATTGCACCGCATTGTCATCTAATTTAATCGGCGGCATTTTGTATTTGTGTGCAAAGTCGGAAGCAAATTTCCGGAACAGTAAATGAATGTCATCTTTGCGTTCGCGAAGAGGCGGTAAACTGATTTCCACCGTACTCAGACGATAATACAAATCTTCGCGGAACTTCCCTTTCTCAATAGCTTCCTGCATGTTAACATTCGTAGCCGCTACAATCCTTACATTGGTTTTCTGAACCTGGGAAGAACCCACTTTAATGAACTCGCCGTTTTCCAGAACACGCAACAATCGTACTTGCGTGGTTAGCGGCAATTCGCCTACTTCGTCTAAGAAAATGGTTCCGCCGTCTGCTACTTCAAAATACCCTTCGCGGGTGGAAGTTGCGCCGGTAAACGATCCTTTTTCGTGTCCGAACAATTCACTGTCGATGGTGCCTTCCGGAATCGCACCGCAGTTTACGGCAATGTATTTTCCGTGTTTGCGGTGGGAAAGCGAATGAATGATTTTCGGAATACTTTCTTTACCCACACCACTTTCTCCCGTTACCAATACGGAAATATCGGTCGGGGCGACTTGAATGGCTTTTTCAATCGCACGGTTGAGTTTCGGGTCGTTTCCGATAATCTCAAAGCGTTGTTTTATGGCTTGAACGGATTCCATTTTTATTTTACTTAATTCTAATTTATCTGGAGCGTGTGCTTTTAATTCATTTCAGTTGAATACCCAACCGCTTCACCTATTAAGGTAGCCGAAGTACAATCACTGATTTTTACCAGAACGAAATCGCCCGGTTTGTAATTTTCTTTCGGGAAAACCACTACGGTGTTTTGCGAGTTTCTTCCGCTCCAGTGTGCATCAGAACGTTTCGATTCTTTTTCAACCAATACTTCAACAGTTTGACCGATGAAACGTTGTGCGCGCTCTAAAGATGTTTTTTGTTGCAAATCGATGATTTCATTCAGACGACGTTTCTTAACTTCTTCCGGTACATCATCTTCCATTTTTCGGGCGGCCAAAGTTCCCGGTCTTTCCGAGTAAGCGAACATGAATCCGAAATCGTATTTCACGTATTCCATCAGGCTCAACGTATCCTGGTGGTCTTCTTCTGTTTCGGTAGGGAAACCGGAAATTATATCCTGTGACAAGGAAATGTCCGGGATGATTTCATAAATTTTATCTACCAGTGCTATATACTCTTCGCGAGTGTGCTGACGGTTCATTTCTTTTAAAATGCGGGTGCTTCCCGATTGTACCGGCAAGTGAATGTATTTGCAGATGTTGTGGTGTTTCGCCATCACTTCAATTACTTCCACATTCATATCCTGCGGGTTGGATGTCGAGAAACGGAAACGCATTTTCGGGAACTGGGTGGCACACAGGTCTAATAACTGTGCGAAATCCACCGCTGTTGCTTTCTGCATTTCGGTGGCTTTGTCGAAATCTTTTTTCAGTCCGCCGCCGTACCAAAGATAACTGTCTACGTTTTGGCCTAAAAGTGTGACTTCTTTGAAGCCTCGGTTCCATAAATCCTGAATTTCCTCTAAAATGGATTGCGGTTCGCGGCTGCGTTCCCGTCCGCGGGTAAACGGAACGACACAGAACGTACACATGTTGTCACAACCACGGGTGATGGAAACAAACGCTGTTACACCGTTGCTTTGCAGACGAACCGGAGAAATGTCCCCATAGGTTTCGTCTTTGGATAAGATTACGTTGATGGCATCGCGGCCTTCATCCACATCTTTTAAAAGATTCGGAATGTCTTTGTAAGCGTCCGGACCGACTACCATGTCTACGATTTTTTCTTCTTCGAGGAATTTGCTTTTCAGGCGTTCTGCCATACAGCCCAAAACACCCACTTTCATTCCGGGGTTGATTTTCTTTACGGCATTGTATTGTTCCAAACGTTTGCGTACAGTTTGTTCGGCTTTGTCGCGAATCGAACAAGTGTTTACCAATACCAAGTCGGCCTCCTCAAGGTTTTGAGTGGTGTTGTATCCTTCATTCGCCAAAATGGAAGCTACAATCTCACTGTCGGAGAAATTCATCTGACAGCCGTAACTCTCGATAAAAAGCTTCTTCTGGTTTTCCGTTTTCTGTTCCATTACAAGGCTGGTACCTTGCTTGTTTTCTTCGATAATCTTTTCCATAAATCACTTCAAAGTGTAAAAATCAGTCCGCAAAGATAATACTAAATTTGACTTTCTGACAAGATGGCAGATTTGTTTAACATATTATATAGGTTCCTGTTTTGAAAATCGAGGTTGTCTTTCGCAGCAACAGTGTTTGTGGTTCGCAAATCGCTATTTATAAATCATCGAAAGGGCTTTTAATTTGTTGCAGGCTTTTGGTGCTCACATGAGTGTAAATTTCCGTGGTTCGGCTGCTGTTATGACCTAAAAGTTCCTGAATGTATCGCAAATCTGTGCCGCTTTCAAGCAGGTGTGTGGCATAACTGTGTCGCAACCAGTGCAGAGTAACCGGTTTAGTAATCTTGGTTTTCTCAAGCGATTGCTTTAAAACACTCTGAAGGCTTTGTTCGGAATATTTTTCGCCTTTTCCCTGTCCTTCAAAGAGCCAGTACGAAGGTTTGTAAAACGAATAATACGTTCTCATCAGGGTCAGGACTTTTCCGGTAAAGGGTACAATGCGGTCTTTCTTGCCTTTGGATTGCCGGATGATCAGTACATTTCTTTTGGAATCGATGTCGTTAAGGGTTAAATTCAGGAGTTCGCTTCGTCGCAGGCCACACGCATAAATGAGGCTTAGCATGGCCCGATGCTTTATGTTGATTGGGGCTTCCAGAATTTGTTTCACTTCTTCCTTGCTTAACACGTTGGGTAATTTCTTTTCCCGTTTCGGACGGTGAATCAGTTCCGGATCTATTTCTTTGTTTTGAATGGTTCTGAAAAAGAGTTTGATGGCATTCACAATCTGATTCTGAAAAGAAGCCGACAGTCTGTTTTTAATGATGTACTCATTATTATAGGTAATCACATCTTCATTGGTTATGGAAGTTATAGGCTTAGTGTTGTAGAAAACCAAAAAAGAGCGCAATGCCTCGGCATACGTTTTCAGGGTATTTTCACTGTACCGTTTGGAGCGCAAATACTTTTTAAACTTTTCAATTGCCTGAAAGCCTTCTTCTGAGGGAAGTAATTCGTTTTTAAGTTTCAGCCGAAACCGTATGCGGTATTCTTCTGTATCAGGAAGATGCCATATTCTTAAATCGTAGCTCCAACGGGAACCTTTAAGGGCTCTTATTCGGGCAATGGTGTCAGGATTTTTTTCAAAGACAACCCCTATGCGACTTTCACCATTTATATGGATTAATCTGGCTTCCCACTTCATCTTTTTGGCTTGTATTTGTATAATTTGGAATAAGATTATTCTTTGTTTTTTGTGAAATAACGCGCTTTTTCTTCGGCGACTTTTAGTATTTCTTCAAAATTTTCTTGTTCGTACAATACGCTTGCGATTTGGTCGCTGAGCCAGGAAGTAATGAGTGTTTTCTTGGCTATTCCGTAAAATTCGGCAAACTTTTCCACCTGTTCTTTAGACGGTTTTCGGTCGCCCCGTTCGAACTTGCTGATGATGGCCTGGTCAATCTCCAAAGCGGCGGCAACCTGTCGTAAAAGAAGTCCTTTTTCTTCGCGGGCCTTTCTGATTATATCTCCAAAAGAATCCATATGACAAATGTTGTTTTGACAAATTTAGTCAAAAAAATAATAACATCAGATTTTTCTTCAAAATATTTTTCGGATTAAAAAGAAACATGCGACGTTGAGAGTGATGGCCGCGTATAACTTATAATCGATAAAATGTGTTTTTAAAAATGGCAAAGACGCAATATTTAAAAAATTCCTATACTTTTGCGGTTCAAATTAAGTGTAAATGGCAAAGAATTTAGTAATCGTTGAGTCGCCTGCCAAGGCAAAAACCATTGAGAAATTCCTGGGGAAAGATTATCAGGTGGAGTCCAGTTACGGACACATTGCGGATCTTCCGTCTAAGGAAATCGGAGTGGATGTAAACAATAATTTCAAACCGAAATATGAAGTGTCCTCCGATAAAAGAGCCTTGGTGAAAAAACTCAAAGATTTGTCTAAATCGGCTGAAACCGTTTGGTTGGCTTCCGATGAGGACCGCGAGGGAGAGGCTATTGCATGGCACTTGGCGGAAGAACTGAAACTGGATGAAAAAAAGACCAAACGTATTGTTTTTCATGAGATTACGAAATCGGCAATTCAGAAAGCCATCGAAAATCCGCGCGGTATCGACTATAACCTGGTCAATGCACAGCAGGCGCGAAGAGTGTTGGATCGATTGGTGGGCTACGAATTGTCACCAGTGCTTTGGAAAAAAGTAAAGGGCGGTTTGTCGGCCGGTCGTGTGCAATCCGTTTCCGTTCGTCTGATTGTAGAACGCGAAAGAGAAATCCAGAATTTCAAGGCAGAAGCATCCTATAGCGTAACGGCAGAATTCACTAACGAAGCCGGAAAAACTTTCAAATCCAAATTGCCTAAAAATTTTGTAACTAAACAGGAAGCGGAAAACTTCTTAAAACAAAATGTAGGTTCTTTATATAAGGTGTCGGATTTAGAAACCAAACCGACTAAAAAATCACCGGCCGCACCGTTTACCACGTCGACTTTACAACAGGAAGCAGCGCGAAAACTGTATTTTCCGGTTGGCGTTACGATGATGATGGCGCAACGTTTGTACGAAGCCGGATTGATTACTTATATGAGAACGGACAGTGTGAACCTTTCCAACGAAGCGATGGCAGCTGCAGAGACAGAAATCATTAAATCTTACGGTAAAGAATTCAGTAAACCGAGAAACTACGCTACAAAATCCAAAGGAGCCCAGGAAGCTCACGAGGCGATTCGTCCTACGGATATGTCCCGTCATTCGGTAGATATTGACCGCGATCAGGCGCGTTTGTACGATTTGATCTGGAAAAGAACCCTAGCTTCCCAAATGAGTGACGCGCAATTAGAGCGCACCAATGTGAAAATTGAAGCCAACAATCATAAAGAACTATTTGCAGCAACCGGTGAAGTCATCAAATTTGAAGGCTTCCTGAAAGTGTATCTGGAAGGCCACGATGATGAAGAAGAAGAACAGGAAGGCATGTTGCCGGCCTTGCATGTGGGTGAAAAATTAAGCAACAATTATATTACGGCTACCGAGCGTTTTTCAAGACCACCGGCCCGCTACACAGAAGCTTCTCTGGTAAAGAAATTGGAGGAGTTGGGCATCGGACGTCCGTCTACCTATGCGCCGACGATTTCTACCATCATCAACAGAAACTATGTGGAAAAAGGGAACTTTGAAGGACAGGAGCGCAAATATCAGGTGCTTACCCTGAAAGGTGCAGACATAAAAACACAGGAGCTGAAAGAAAATGTAGGTTCCGATAAAGGGAAATTAGTGCCTACGGATATCGGAATCATTGTAACCGATTTTTTGGTTAAGAATTTCGAAGCCATTTTAGATTACAATTTTACCGCGAAAGTAGAGCAGGACTTTGACGAAATCGCAGAAGGGAATATCGAATGGGCCAAAATGATGAACGATTTCTACAATCATTTTCATCCGATTGTCTCCAAAGTGGAAACCACGGCAGAACGAGAAACCGGGGAGCGTATCTTAGGCGTGGATCCGAAATCGGGTAAACAGGTTTCGGTTCGTTTGGGGAAATTCGGACCCATGGCCCAGATTGGGGATATCGACGATGAAAACAAGCAATTCGCGAGCCTGCGTCCGGAACAGAATATCGGAAATATTACTTTGGAAGAAGCGCTTAATCTGTTCCTGCTTCCTAAGATATTAGGAACTTATAAAGGTGAAGAGGTGGAAGTGAACAATGGACGTTTCGGACCGTATGTCCGTTTCGGCAAAACCTTTATTTCCCTTCCGAAAGGTGAAGAGCCGTTAGATGTTACCTTTGAGCGTGCCGCCCAACTGATTCAGGAAAAAGAACAAGCCGATGCGCCAATTGCTGTATATAAAGGTATGGAAGTGCAGAAAGGTGTCGGTCGTTTTGGGCCTTTCATCAAATGGAACGGCATCTTTATCAACGTAAGTAAAAAATACAATTTCGACAATTTGTCGGAATCCGATATTGCAGAACTGATTGAAGACAAACTGCAAAAAGACATCGATAAGGTCATTCACAATTGGGAAGATGAAGGTATTCGCGTGGAAAAAGCCCGTTGGGGACGTTCGGTTATCCTGAAAGGAAAAATCAAAATCGAACTGAGTAAAGATGTTGATGCGTCTAAAATGACTTTGGAGCAGGTAAAAGAACTTATCGAGAAGAAGGCGCCGGCCAAGAAAACTGCGGCTAAAAAGACAACGGCGAAGAAAACCACTGCTAAAAAGAAATAAAAAAGTATGGTATTTGATTTTTTTCAGCCTTTGGAAGATGATTTTTTGGAATTCATCGGAAGCTTGAGTCATCAGGCATTAGGCAAAAAAGTTGTTTTTCACAGTGCTACCGATTTTCCGAATATCGAAAAGGCGACTATTGCAATTATCGGCGTTTTGGAGAATAGGGGATTAGGGCAGTCGGAAAGTGAAATAGATTTGCATCATATCCGTAAAGAATTTTACAGCCTGTTTCCCGGGAATTGGCATGCTCAGATTGTAGATTTGGGGAATATTGCGCCGGGAAATACCATGGAAGACACTTATTATGTGTTGAAAACGGCGATTGCCGAATTGGTGAAAAACAAGGTGATTCCATTGGTAATAGGAGGCTCGCAAGATCTGACATATGCTATGTATCGCGCGTATGATGTGTTGGAACAAATGGTAAATGTGGTAGCCATCGACAGTAAGTTTGATTTTGCTAAAGAGCAAAGTCCTGCGGCACATTCGTATTTGTCCAAGATGATCGTGGAAGAACCGAACAATCTCTTTAACTACAGTAATATTGGGTATCAGACCTATTATAATTCTCAGGAGGAAATAGATTTGATTGAAAAATTGTATTTTGATGCCTACCGTTTGGGGGAAGTTTGTAATAATTCCGCCATTGCAGAGCCGGTTTTTCGTGATGCCGACCTGGTTACCCTAGACCTAAATGCAATAAAATCGTGTGATTCTGGAAATTTTGTGAATTTTATGCCTAATGGATTCAACGGAAAAGAAATTTGTGTACTTTCGCGCTATTCTGGTATTAGTGACAAAGTCAGTGCGTTTGGTGTTTTTAATCATAACGGCACACAGGCAGAGTCGGTGCTGATTGCCCAGATATTGTGGTATTTTGTTGAAGGATATCATTATCGCTCCAGGGAATATCCATACGGAAGTAAGGAAGATTATCTGAGGTATATTGTTCCGTTGGAAGATGAAGAATTGATCTTCTATAAGAGCGATAAAACGGAGAGATGGTGGATTGAAGTGCCTTTTTTAACAAATATTAACAATAAAATAAAAAGAAGTACGTTATTACCATGTACCTATGAGGATTATGTTGGTGCAACCAATCAGGAAATACCGGAAAGGTGGTGGAAAGCACAAAAAAAGAATTTAATTTAAGCAGTAGTAATTGCTGTATATTGTTGAAAATTGGCGAAAATTGTTTTTTTAAGTTTTTTTTAGGAAAAAAATTGTTTTTTTGAAAATAAATAAATAGGTTTACGCCCTTAAAAATGTGTATATAATTAACCCAAATTTATATGAAGAAGTTCATAGCGTTAACAGCACTTTTATCATTATTCGTTAGCAGCTGTCACAAGAACGACAGAGGAGAGCTAGTAGGAGTTAAAGGAAGGAAATGGCATCCAGAGAAGCCGTTTGGAATGACTTTGGTTCCTGGAGGCGCCTTTATTATGGGTAAATCAGACGATGATTTGGCCAATGTTGGTGATGCTCCGACAAAAACTGTTACAGTTCGTTCCTTTTATATGGATGAAACGGAAATCACAAATAGTGAGTATCGTCAGTTTGTAGAATGGGTGAAAGATTCAATCATCAGAACTCGTTTGGCTATTTTGGCAGATGAGCAAGGACAAAAGCCTGGTTCCGGTAACGGAGGAAAAGGCGGAAGTATTGGTGATTTTGCATTTAAAGATCAGGATCCGGCAAAAATGTCTGCGTACGATAAATATATGTATGAGAACTATTATAGTGTGGGGACAGATGAAGATCCTTATGCTGGAAGGCGTTTGAATAGAAAAGTTAAATTGCATACCGATGTTCAGAAATATCCTGATGAGTATTATGTTGAAGTAATGGATTCTTTGTATTTACCTGCGTCTGAGTCGTATAACGGGTTAAGAACATTTGATGTTTCGAAGTTGCAATTCCGATATACTTGGATGGATATTCAGGCTGCGGCTAAAGACAAATCGGTTGGAAGTAGCAGAACGAAGAGAAGTAAGTTTATCAAAACGGAAAGCATTCAGATTTATCCGGATACAACGGTTTGGATTAAGGACTTTGCTTACTCTTATAATGAGCCAATGCATAACGATTACTTCTGGCACCAAGCGTATGGAGATTATCCGGTGGTTGGAGTGTCTTGGAAGCAGGCGAAAGCGTTTTGTGCTTGGAGAACTTTGAACAAGAACTCTTATATTAAAAAGAGAAAAGGTAGAGATCAGGTGAACTCTTTCCGTTTGCCAACAGAGGCAGAGTGGGAATATGCTGCCAGAGGTGGTCTGGAGTCAGGTACTTATCCTTGGGGAGGTCCTTATGCTAAAAATGACAGAGGTTGTTTCTTGGCTAACTTCAAGCCTAATCGTGGGGATTACGCGGCGGATGGAGCCTTGTATACTGTTGAGGCAAAATCATATGAGCCAAATGAATTTCACTTGTATAATATGGCAGGTAACGTTGCGGAGTGGACGGATTCTTCTTATGACCCGGCAGCTTATGAATATGTTTCTACTATGAATCCTAACGTGCCGGATTTGTCTAACCAAAGAAAAGTGACTCGTGGTGGTTCTTGGAAAGATGTAGCGTATTTCTTGCAGGTGAGTACTCGTGATTATGAATATGCAGATTCTGCAAGATCATATATCGGATTTAGAACAGTTCAGGATTATATGGGAACTAGTAATACTGCAACTGAGCCGAAATAAAAACAGAAAAAATTAACCAATTTTTTATATTAACTTAACTAACTAAATTTATTTATTATGGCATTATTACCAAAAAAAGTTATGAACTTCGCCTACGGTATGGGGGCGGCAGTAGTTATCGTTGGAGCATTATTTAAATTGATGCACTGGCCTGGAGCTGGTCCAATGTTGATTATCGGTCTATTGACAGAAGCGGCTATTTTCGGTTTGTCTGCGTTTGACCCGGTTGAGAAAGAATTAGATTGGACTTTGGTTTATCCTGAATTAGCAGGTGGAGAAGTTACAAAAAGAGATGCCAAAAAAGGTGAAAACCCAGCAGAAGCTCAAGGTTTATTATCTCAGAAATTAGACAATATGTTAAAAGAGGCTAAAATTGACGGCGAGTTAATGGCTAGCTTAGGAAACAGCATTAAAAACTTTGAAGGAGCTGCTAAAAATATGGCGCCAACTGTGGATGCTATTGCTTCTCAAAAGAAATATGCTGAAGAGATGGGATTGGCTGCTGCTCAGTTAGAAAGCTTAAACAGCATGTATAAAATTCAGTTAGAGAGTGCGTCTCGTAATGCAGAAATCAATAAAGAAGTTGCAGAAAACAACTTGAAATTGAAAGATCAAATGCAATCATTGGCTGCTAACTTATCTTCATTAAACAACGTATATGGCGGAATGCTTTCTGCAATGAGTAACAGAGGCTAATTAGTTTCATTATTATTTTATTTAATCTTATAAACTAATTAGAAGAAATGGCAGGAGGAAAATTAACCCCTAGACAGAAGATGATTAACCTAATGTACTTGGTTTTCATCGCGATGTTGGCATTAAACATGTCAAAAGAAGTATTAACTGCTTTTGGTAATTTCAATGACAAATTTGACGAGTCAAACAAATTAACAGAGCAGTCCAATGAAACTTTATTGTCTGCTTTAAATACTAAAGCAAGTGACGAGCCTGCGAAATATGGTGAGTCTGCTAAAAAAGCACAAGAAGTTTCCAGAATTTCTAAAGAGTTTACGGCTTTCTTAGAAAAAGTTAAAGCTGAAGTTACTGAAGGAATTGAAGTTGATAAGGAAACTGGGAAATTACCTTTCGAGGCAATGGATAAGTCTACTATCGATGAGAAATGGTTTGCCGGTGACGGTTACAGTGCAAGAGGTACTGAAATTGTTTCAAAAATCGACAAGTATGTTGCTGATATTAAAAAAGTATTAGGAAACGATGTAAAATACGGTCCTTTTATTAAAGAGATTGAGAAAAAATTCTCAACAGCTGATATTACAGACAGAGAGGGAGTAAAGAAAAAATTCTTAGATTATAAGACTAAAGGATTCCCTGCAGTTTCTACTTTAACATTGTTTACGTCTATGCAAAACGATGTTAAAAATACAGAGGCTGGTGCTTATAACTTATTCTTAGGAAACGCTTTGAAACAGGCTGCTTCTATGAAAAACTTCCAGGCAATTGTTGTATTAGAGAAAAATGCATATTTCCAAGGGGAAGAGGTTAAAGGTAAAGTGGTTTTAGGCCGTTATGACGCAAACACTCAGCCAACTTCTTTCAAAGGACCTGGTAAAATCGAAAACGGACAAGCAGTTATCTCGATGACGGCTGGTGGTGTTGGAGAACAAAACATCTCAGGAGAATTTGGTTTCTTGGAAGACGGAAAAGAAATTCCATTGAAATTCGAAGGGAAATATGTGGTTGTGCCTCGTCCTAATTCAGCTAACATTTCTGCTGATAAAATGAATGTGGTGTATAGAGGTTTACCTAACCCGATGACAATTTCATTCGCAGGTATTGCTGAGGATAAAGTTACAGCTTCTGCTCCTGGATTAACATCTACTGGAAAAGGTAAATATAACTTAAACCCTGGTTCTGGTACAGAAGTGACTATTACTGCTACTGGTAAATTACCTGATGGTAAAACAGTATCGGATAAGAAAGTTTTCCGTATCAAAAATATTCCGCCTCCTTTTGGTGCAATCGGTGGAACAACTGGAACAGTGAAAGGATCTAAGTCACGTTTAGAAGTGTCTCAGGTTTCTGCTAAATTGGAAGACTTCTTGTATGACTTAAACTTCCAAGTAACGCAATTTACATTTAAAGTTCCTGGTCAGCCGGCAGTTATTGTAAATGGAGACAGAGTAAACGCACAGTGTAAAGCTGCTTTAGCCAGAGCTGGTCGTGGAGATGTGGTAACTATCTCTGATATTAAAACAAAAATTGTTGGTGTTACTGCTAACATTGTGACAGGTAAAACAGCTCCGGTTGTATACGAAATTCAATAATGTTTAAGTACCCCAGCTTAAATAACCTTTAAATTTTGAACATGAAATTGAGAAAATTTTTAGTAGTATTTTTCGCAGTAGCAGGAGGTTATACTTCTTTTGCGCAGTCGAACCTTTTAAATGCCAAAACTCCTGATGAGATTGGTAAAAAAACAGCTGCTCAGATGAATGCGGATAATGATAAGCCGTTGCCTTACGGATATGTGCATGATCGTGATGTATTGATGGGAAAAACAACTTGGGAAATCATCGACTTAGATGAAAGAGTTAATTTTCCTTTATACTATCCAATCGATACTGCTAATATTGGTAAAGACAGACGTTCTTTATTTGATGTTCTTTTAAAAGGTATCAAAAGCGGAAGAATCACAGAGGTGTATGGTGATGATTATTTCACAACCAAAAAGACACTGAAGGATATGGAATCTTCTTTTTCTTATATCGATACCACTCAGGCAGGTAGGGATGAGATTAATACTTACTATGAGGATTATTTCCCACAGCCGCAAACTGTTAAAGAAAAGGTTAACGGAAAATGGGTTACCAAAACTGTTCCTGGAACAGCTAAAAGAGTGTTAGATCCTCAGTTTATAGATAAAAGAGATTTAACAGCTATTGATATTTCAGGATATAAAGTTAAAGGTTACTGGTATTTTGACAAGCGTCAAGGCGAGTTGAAATACAGAATGTTGGGAATCTGTCCGGTTTCTCCTGAAGCTAGAGATATTGGAAATGACAATGCTGACGTTATTGAATTGTTCTGGGTGTATTTCCCTTCAATCCGCGACGTTTTACACGAAGCAAAGGCTTTCAACGACAGAAACTCTGCTATGCCTATGACGTTCGACCACTTGTTAAATGCGCGTCGATTCAGCGGTGTTATTTACAAAGAAGAGAACGTATACGGAGACAGAACCATCGAGCAGTACATGAAAGAAAATGCTCAGATGCAATTGTTAGAATCCGAGAGAGTAAAAGAGAAAATCCGCAACTTCGAAATGGATATGTGGAATTACTAAAATTCTCAAATTATAGAAAAACTCCTGTCAATCGGCAGGAGTTTTTTATTTTTGTACCATGACAGAGTATCTTATAGTAGGTTCCGGTTTGGCCGGAATTTCGTTTGCCGAAACGGCTTTTTTACATGACAAGACTTTTCGCGTAATAGACGACTTTCGTTTTTCTTCTTCCAAAGTAGCTGCCGGATTGTACAATCCGGTAATCCTGAAACGCTTCAGTCAGGTTTGGAAAGCCACGGAACAGCTTCACTACGCCTTGCCTTTTTACAAAAGGATTGAAGAAAGACTCCATTGTAAGTTTGATTTTACCATGCCGGTGTACCGAAAGTTTGCCTCCATTGAAGAACAGAACAACTGGTTTCAGGCTGCCGACAAGCCCAAACTTTCCCCATTTCTGGCAACCAAAATTATTACCAGGCAATTTTCAGGAATTGAAGCGGAATACGGTTACGGTGAAGTTTTGCACACAGGCTATGTAGACACAACGGTTTTGTTGTCAACTTACAATGCTAAACTTGAAGAGCAAGGGTTGTTGTTTCGGGAAGCGTTTAGGTATCCCGATTTGATTTTTCACGAAGATTATGTGGAATACCATTCCCAGCAGTATAGAAAAGTAATTTTAGCCGACGGATTTGGCTTAAAAGGGAACCAGTACTTCAATGATTTGCCCTTAGACGGAACCAAGGGAGAACTAATCATCATAAAAGCTCCAGGGTTGGATTTAGACGTGGTTTTAAAATCCAGCGTATTTATTCTGCCGATGGGGAACAACTTATTTAAAGTAGGTGCCACCTACAATTGGGACGATAAAACCGATCTGCCAACCGAAGAAGGTAAACAGGAATTGGTGGCAAGCCTGAAAGAAATCATCTCCTGTGATTTCGAAGTCGTAGACCATTTCGCCGGAGTCCGTCCAACCGTTAACGACAGAAGACCGTTAGTAGGTACACATCCCGACCACAAGAATCTCCATATTCTGAACGGATTGGGAACACGCGGCGTTATGCTTGGTCCTTGGCTAGCCAAAGAACTGTTCGAGCATCTTGAATCGGGAGCCGAGTTAGATCCGCAAATCGATGTGAAGCGTTTTTATAAAAAAAGAGGAGCTAACTAAGCTCCTTTATGGTTGTTGGTTTTTCCAGTTTTTGTCGTAGTGGATAAAAAAATTAATCCAGATGTTGCGGGACAATCGCATGATTACCGGCATAAAAACAATTAAAGTAGCGATAATAGCAATGAAAGCCGTTTTTAAATTTGTTCCGATAAACAAATAGCTGATTATAAAAGCCGCAACACCAAAAGCAATTCCAACACCGTAGCTTACATACATGGCGCCGTAAAAGAAAGAAGGTTCAATTTTATATCGGGTGTGGCAATGGCTGCAGGTGTCATGCATTTTGAAAATATTCCCCAAGTGGTAAGGATTTTGGTCCAGGTACATGCTTTCTTCCTGACATTTAGGACAACTTCCTGTTAAAATGCTGTTGAGTTTCGATCCTTTTTTTAACATTTGCAAAAAATTTCAGTAAAGGTACTTTATTTTCAGAATTGCCTTGGTAACATTAGTCACAAAAATATGCTTAATATTCACAATTTGTCGGTTTCTTTTGGAGGAACGTATTTGTTTGAAGAAGTAACGTTTCGTTTGGGAGCGGGCGATCGTGTTGGTCTTGTCGGGAAAAACGGCGCCGGAAAATCCACCATGCTGAAAATTATCTCGCGCGACATGCAGCCCGATACCGGAAGCATTGCCACCGAAAAAGAAGTGCGCATCGGCTTTCTGCGTCAGGACATTGATTTTGTTCAGGGCCGAACCGTGTTGGAAGAAGCGTATCAGGCTTTTGAGGAAATCAAGCAGGCCGAATTCAAAATGGATGAAATCAACCATCAGCTGGCCACCCGAACCGATTACGAAAGCGCCGAATATTCCGAACTGATCGAACAGTTAAGCGATGTGACCCATCATTACGAAATTTTAGGCGGCTACAACTACGTGGGCGACACCGAAAAAATCCTTTTGGGCTTAGGATTCAAACGAGAAGAATTCAACAACCTAACTGATACCTTTTCCGGCGGATGGCGCATGCGTATTGAATTAGCAAAATTATTACTGCAGAATAACGACATTTTATTGCTGGATGAGCCAACGAACCACTTAGACATCGAAAGTATCATCTGGCTGGAAGGGTTCTTAAAATCGTTTCCGGGCGTGGTAGTAATCATTTCCCACGACAAAATGTTCCTGGATAACGTGACAAACCGTACCATAGAAATTTCTTTAGGAAAGATTTACGACTACAACAAACCGTATTCCCAATATTTAGTGCTGCGTCAGGAAATCCGTGAAAAGCAGTTGGCCACACAAAAGAATCAGCAGAAGAAAATCGAGGAAACCGAAAAACTAATCGAAAAATTCCGCGCCAAAGCCTCCAAAGCTTCGATGGCACAATCGCTTATCAAGAAACTGGACAAGGTGGAGCGCATTGAAGTGGATGAAGACGACAATTCGGTGATGAGCATTTCCTTTCCGGTTTCCGTAACGCCGGGCAGGGTAGTAGTGGAAGCCGAGCACGTGACTAAAAAATACGGAGACAAAACCATCCTGAAAGACATTTCCCTTTTAGTGGAACGCGGCAGTAAAATAGCCTTCGTAGGACAGAACGGACAGGGGAAATCCACGTTTGTAAAAGCCATTCTGAATGAATTCGAATACGAAGGCAATATTAAATTAGGACACAATGTTCAGGTAGGGTATTTTGCCCAAAACCAAGCTGAATATCTCGACGGCGAAAAAACCTTATTGGACACCATGACCGAGGCCGCCACCGACACCAACCGTTCCAAAGTACGCGATATGTTAGGGGCTTTCTTGTTTCGTGGAGACGATGTGGAGAAAAAAGTAAAAGTACTGTCCGGAGGGGAACGCAACCGTCTGGCGCTTTGTAAACTGCTTTTACAGCCGTTTAACGTGTTAATCATGGACGAGCCGACGAATCACTTAGACATCAAATCGAAAAACGTTTTAAAAGCCGCTTTACAGCAATTTGAGGGGACGCTGCTGTTGGTGTCCCACGACCGTGATTTCCTTCAGGGTATGGCAAACATTGTTTACGAATTCAAAGACCAGAAAATCAAGGAATACTTGGGCGACATCAACTTCTTCTTGGAGCAGCGCAACGTGCAGAACATGCGTGAAGTCGAAAAGAAAGACGTGGTAGTCAAAGAAACGCCGAAAGAAAACAAAGCCTTGTCTTACGAAGATCAGAAGAAAAACAAATCACTTCAGAATAAACTAAGCAAAATCGAAAGCCAGATCCAACAACTGGAAACCGACATACAGAAAGACGACAAAGCACTTGTGGAAAACTACGAAAAACTAATGCAGGATGCCTCGTTTTTTGCGGCTTACGAAAAGAAAAAGAAAGACTTGGATCAATTGCTCGAAGACTGGGAAAACGTTCAGATGGAATTGGAAGCGCAGTAAAATTTGGAGCCAAACGTCCGGGCAGCGAATAAGCCATTTTCCCGCTGTCCGCTCTACGCGGTGCCGCTCCCATCGGGGCTAAAGGACAACTTTGGGAACTTTTTGAACGTCGGTTTTATTTAAAAGGGTGGCGCTGTTGCCATTGGGCTTCCGGTTCCAGATTGGTAAAAATCTTTCCGATGTATTGGTTAATCAGCCCGTTGCGATGGTAAATGAATCCGGACATTCTCACCGGTTCGGCCCCAACGGAACTTTTAATTTCCAAAGCCGTTCTTCCGAAAATGATTTTTTTGTAGCCTTTTTCAATCCCGAATTCCGTCATGTTGTACAGCATGTTCAGGTACAGCATTTTTTCTTTCTGTATTTCCGAATCGTAGCCTAAGAAATACGTTTCCAGCACCGTTCCGTTCAGCAGTAAGGTGTGAAACCCGACTAATTTTTCCTCCATAAAATAACCCACCAGTACAAATTGCTCGTTCAGTTGCTTTTTAAAAGTCGAAAAATGGTTCTTAGCCAGGAAAAACGTGTTGAACGGCGCGTTTTTGGCCACATGGTGGTACAACTCGTAAATCCGTTCTTCGTTTGCGGTAATTTCCTCAAGACTCAGTTCTTTGGTGAGAACCCTGTCACATTTCTTACGTGCCCGTTTGTACTGATCGCGGTATTTTTTGGAAAAAGCCGCTACATAATCGTCTTTGGTTTTCCAGTCGTCTGAAAGCCTGAAAATCATGTTGGGCTGCGTGTTGAATTCGTAGATGTTTTTGAAATCAAAACGTTTCAATGCATCGGCGCAATACGGGTAAAAATCCTTAAACGAAACCAAGTGAATGTTGATTCGGTTCTTTTTGAAATACCCTATAATTGCCTCGGCACATTCCACCAAAACCCTGCTGATGTGTTCAAAATCAATTTCTTTGTTGAAGGTATACCCGTTTTGTCCGGTAATCATATTGTTGCCCAAAAACAGCACATGCGACGCGAAGTTCTTAAAAACGAAATTCCGGACGGCGGTTTTTAAACATTTGTCCCGTTCCCCAAATGATTCCAGTTGGTTCAGATTTAAGTATTGCGCCAACGCCACGCCAATCAGTTCGGAGTTTTCAAAAATGCCGATGTAAAAACACTGCATGTTGGTCGGGGCCGAAGTTTCGAGTACTTTCAGATACGGCGTTTGCAGAAAAGCATTGGCTATAGCCACGTCGTCCCAGTTTTTGGGGAGCTCTGAAATTTTCGAATAAATCGTGAAAGTGGTCGTGCTCAAAATCAAAAAAATCGCCCTACAAAGGTAGAGCGATTGTGCTATAATAAAATGTTAATTCTTACTCCCATCCGCAGATAATCGCTCCCATAATAGTTAGGGAAACAATCCAATAGCCGGCATTTACTAAAATATATTTCCAGGATTTCTGCTCAAAAAGTGCGTTGATGGCTGTAATCGGCAAGGCGATGAACAATCCCGCAAAGAAACCATGAAAAGCGCCATGTTTGAAGGTGCGGAAAGCATCACCGTAATCGGCCATAAAAGCGGCATAAGAAGGTTTGGCAGTTTCAATGAATTCCGGCCCGCCAATCATACCCAAAGCACTCATTTGGTGAATGGTTAACGCAGGCAAAATGAAGGCCAGCATTAAGGAGTAAAAAATGGTTAAGCCGAAAACTTTTACCATGTTGCTTTGTTTGGCTTTTTCTTCGGTCATTCCGGTTTCGTTCATCCAGATGGTTCCGAAAACTTTAGGGCTGTACCACACGAATCCAACCAATAAAGTAACCAGAGCGGCTACCAATACTGCTAAGTAGTTAAATTCCATAAATTGTTTTGTTTTTGGTTATTCTCAAATTTAACAAATAAAAACAGATAACCAAAAAACCACCAACTTTTGTTGATGGTCTTTTTTTTTAAATATACAACAGATTTACAGATAGAAAATTCAGAGAATAAAAAATCTGCGAATCTGCGGTTGGATTAAATCTTTGAGAGAAAATGATTTATTCCGCTGCTACTAATTTACTGGCGCTGCGGTACAGAAATTCGTTGTAGATATGGCGTTTGGCAAAACGGTTCGGCGAATCCGCGTTAATCATTTTGTAGTAGGTGTTTTTCGGCACGCCAAAATACTCAAACTGATTGCCGTCCAAAAAGGAAATGTATAACACGCCGTTATCCATGTTAAATTCCAAAATTGACGAAGTGGTAGTGGTTTTGAGATATTCCTCTTTGTCTTTTTCCAGCGTTTCCGGCGCGATGCTTACCAAAAAGTGATACGCTTCGATGATTTGCTTGCTTCTCTCTTCTGCCGCCAAGCGCTCCACTGGATCAGCAACGGTATCCGGATGGTCTTCCTTCATGCTTTTTCTGTAAATCGTTTTCAGCTCTTTTAAAGTAGCGGTCTTGGTAACGTCCAGTAATTTTCGGTATTCGGCGATTTTCTTTGTATTCATGTTTTGTAAAATAAAAAAAAGCCACTCATTGCTGAGTGGCTTCATCTAGTAGCGGGAACAGGACTCGAACCTGTGACCTTCGGGTTATGAGCCCGACGAGCTGCCTACTGCTCTATCCCGCGCTGTACGGTTTGTATTCTCAATATTTTCTTAGTAGCGGGAACAGGACTCGAACCTGTGACCTTCGGGTTATGAGCCCGACGAGCTGCCTACTGCTCTATCCCGCGCTGTTTCGAGTGCAAAAGTACAACGATTATTTGAAAAAACAAGTTTTATTTAGAATAATATTGAATTATTTCGTCTATTCGGCTGATATGACTACCTTTGTACGCTAATTTTTTTACCATGTCGCACAAAGCAGGTTTTGTAAACATCATCGGAAATCCTAACGTTGGAAAGTCCACGCTAATGAATGCTTTCGTTGGGGAGCGCCTTTCCATTATTACGTCTAAAGCACAAACTACCCGACACCGTATTTTGGGAATTGTGAACGGAGACGATTTTCAGATTATGTTTTCCGATACTCCGGGGATTATAAAACCGGCGTATGAAATGCAGGAATCCATGATGAATTTCGTGAAGTCGGCCTTTGAAGATGCAGATATCCTGATTTACATGGTAGAAGTAGGCGAGAAGGAACTGAAAGACGAAGACTTTTTCAACAAAATCATCCATTCCAGAATTCCGGTGTTGTTGTTGTTGAATAAAATCGATAAATCGAATCAGGAACAATTGGAAGAACAAGTGAATTTGTGGAAAGAAAAAGTGCCGAATGCCGAAATTTTTCCGATTTCCGCCTTGGGAAACTTCAACGTAAGTGCCGTTTTTGACCGAATTCTGGAATTGTTGCCGGAATCGCCGCCGTATTATCCGAAAGACGCTTTAACTGATAAACCGGAGCGTTTCTTTGTAAACGAAACCATCCGCGAGAAAATCCTGTTGAACTACGATAAGGAAATCCCGTATGCGTGTGAGGTAGAAACCGAAGAATTCAAAGAAGACGACAACATCATCCGAATCCGTGCGGTGATTATGGTGGAGCGCGACACCCAGAAGGGAATTATCATCGGGCACAAAGGTTCGGCGATTAAAAAAGTCGGGATTCAGGCGCGCGAGGATCTGGAAAAATTCTTCGGAAAACAGATTCACATCGAAATGTTCGTGAAAGTGAACAAAGACTGGCGAAGCAACGCCTTTCAATTGCGCCGATTCGGGTACAATCAGAAATAAAATTAAGGTAAAAGGAAAGAGGAGTAAGGGATAAGATTTTTGCTTTTGCCTGATCCCTTTTCGCTTATCCCTTTCAACTTCAAGTTAATTAGCCTAACTTTGCACCAAAATAGCAGAAAATGAACAATATCGTAGCCATAGTCGGAAGACCAAACGTAGGGAAATCGACTTTTTTTAACCGTTTAATCCAGAGAAGAGAAGCCATCGTAGATTCGGTGAGCGGTGTGACGCGCGACAGAAATTACGGGAAAAGCGAGTGGAACGGAAAGGAATTTTCGGTAATCGATACCGGAGGTTATGTGAAAGGTTCCGACGATATTTTTGAAGGCGAAATCCGCAAACAGGTAGAATTGGCCATTGACGAAGCCGATGCAATTATTTTTGTAGTGGATGTGGAAGAAGGCATTACGCCAATGGACGAGGAAGTAGCCAAATTACTGCGCAAAGTAACCAAGCCGATTTTGTTGGCGGTCAATAAAGTAGACAACGCCATGCGTGAAAAAGACGCTGTGGAATTCTATAATTTAGGATTGGGTGAATATTTTACCATCGCCGGAATGAACGGAAGCGGCACCGGGGAATTGCTGGACGCGCTGGTAAAAGTGTTACCGGAATTGCCGGATGCGGTGGAAGAGGAAAATCCGTTACCGCGTTTTTGTGTGGTAGGACGACCGAATGCCGGAAAATCGTCGTTTATCAATGCCTTAATCGGAGAAGATCGTTTCGTGGTAACCGATATTGCCGGAACCACCCGCGACGCCATCGATACCAAATATAACCGTTTCGGATTTGAATTTAACCTAGTGGACACGGCGGGAATCCGCAGAAAAGCCAAGGTGAAAGAGGATTTGGAATTTTACTCCGTAATGCGTTCCGTGCGGGCGATTGAACATTCCGATGTTTGTATCCTGATGATTGATGCGACCCGTGGTTTTGAAGGGCAGGATCAGAATATTTTTTGGCTGGCCGAGAAAAACCGCAAGGGAATTGTGATTTTGGTCAACAAATGGGACTTGGTGGAAAAGGATACGATGTCGGCCCGTGATTACGAAGCGAAAATCCGCAAAGAGATTGAACCATTTACCGATGTGCCGATTTTGTTTGTGTCTGCTTTAACCAAACAGCGTTTGCTGAAAGCGTTAGAAACTGCGGTAGAAGTATATGAAAACCGTAAACAGCGTGTTTCCACTTCCAAATTCAACGAACTGATGCTGCCGATTATCGAGCGCACGCCGCCACCGGCTTTAAAAGGAAAATACGTGAAAATAAAATATTGTATGCAGTTGCCAACGCCAACGCCTCAGTTTGTGTTTTTTGCCAATTTGCCGCAGTATATTAAAGATCCGTACAAGCGTTTTATTGAAAATCAATTGCGCCAGCACTACAATTTTACGGGTGTTCCGATTGATATTTACTTCAGACAGAAATAAACTGTTAAAAATTTTAAAAAGAAACATTTTCTTACATAATAAAATCTTTATTTCGCGGTTTTAATGAGCAATCATTTTAACCGCAATTTTTTATGCCAAAATCAATGTTTCAAAGAGTACTGTTTTTAGTTTTCGCCGTGTTTTCGCTACAGGCATCGGCACAAAACTCCATTAAGTTTAAAGGGAAAGTTATCGAAGAAAAAACCAAATTGCCCATGGAAGCCGTAACGGTGTATGTCTCCGTGGCCAAAGATTCTTCACTGATCGATTATACCATCACCGATAAAAACGGAAATTTCTCTTTCGATTTGAAAAAAAATTCCAATCCGATCTGGCTGAAAATCTCGATGACGGGTTTTGAAGGTCGTAAAATTTCGCTGAACAGTATTTCGGAAAACAAAGATTTTGGGGTAATTTCCCTGAAAGAAGAAGCCACGATGTTGGGTGAAATTGTAGTAAAAGCCGAAGCACCACCCATTCGGATTAAAAAAGACACGCTGGAATTTAACGCGGCTTCGTTTAAAGTCCGTCCGGATTCCAACGTGGAAACCTTACTGAAGCAATTACCGGGCGTGGAAATCGATTCTGATGGGAAAATAACGGTAAACGGAAAAGAAGTGAATCAGATTTTAGTGAATGGCAAGCCGTTTTTCGATAAAGACGGCAAAATTGCGTTGCAGAATCTGCCGGCGGATATTATCAATAAAGTGCAGGTAAGTGATACGAAAACCAAACAGGAAGAGTTGTCGGGGAAACCTGCTTCCGGGAACAATGCCAGTATCAACCTGACCATTGATGAAGATAAAAACAAAGGGTTTTTCGGAAAATTCATGGCCGGTTACGGCACGGATGACCGCTATGAAAGCAGTGCTTTGGTGAATTATTTTAAAAACAAACGCAAGCTAAGTGTTTTGGCTTCTTCCAACAATATCAATTCCACAGGCTTTTCGATGGATGAGATTTTTGACAACATGGGCGGAGGAAGAAATCGTTCGGTATATTACAATGATAACGGCTCTTTCGGGATTAACGGAATGCGTTTTGGCGGTGGTGCCGGAATTACCCAATCCAATATGGTCGGAATTAATTACAGTGATGAATGGTTTAAAAACTTCGATACCCAAATCAGTTATTTTTTCTCCGATCAGCATGCCAAAAACGACAGTAGAGCTAAGCAGATTAACTTCCTGCCATCCGGCGCTTTTACCACCGATTCGCAATCGAAAAGCAAATCGGATCGTTTTAGTCACCAGGCCAGCATGGAATTAGAATATAAAATTGATTCGACAACCACGGTGGTTTACGTACCGCGATTTTCCAGTTCTTACGGAAAAGATCGTGAAAACTCGTATCAGGTATCGACCGATGAAGACGGCAATGTGCAAAACGAGAGTACCGCAGCAACTTTTGATGAAAGCACGGGGAATAAGTTTGAAAACAAATTATACCTGAACAAAGCGTTTAAAAGAAAAGGCAGGTATTTGAGTACTTCAGTGGGAAGTACCAACAGTCAGGATGATGTGGATTCCTACAACAATTCCGCTACGCTGTTTTATCAGGGAACCGATCCTGATGATATCCGTAATCAGGTCAGAAAATCCAGAAATACGACTGACAACTACAATGTGGATGTGAGTTATACGGAACCCTTAAAAGATTCATTGAGTGTAAGTGTGGGAATGGCCTACGAATGGCAAAAATCGGCAAACAACAAAAAGGCGTTTGATTACGATGCTGTTTCCGAAACGTATTCCGTCGCGAATGATGTCCTGACCAATTATATTGCTTCCACAGCCCGAATTGCCAAACCGAATGCCGGTTTCAGTATTAACAAAGAAAAATTTAATTTTAATCTTAACGGAGGTACTACCATAATCGGTTTTGATGCGAATTCTGTTTATTTGGGAACAAATACCAATCTGAACCGGAATTTCGTGTTGCCTTCGGCAGATTTGAATGTGTATTGGAAATTGGCCAAGTCTAAGAGTATCTGGGCCAGTTACAGCTATGAATACGATTTGCCTTCCGCCAGTCAGATGATGCCGGTGGAAGACGTATCGAATCCGTTGAATACCTTTGTAGGTAATGAAAATCTGGATTTGAACAAGAGGCATTATATGTATGCCAGTTTCAGTAATTATGACTACGCCACCCGATCAGGGTTCAGTTTTTATCTGGGAGGAAATTATTACGACTCGCAGTATGTTTCCTCAATCGAGGTGACGGCAAATGGAAAGCGCACCACAACGTATGAAAATGTTCAGGATAATTACTACACATGGACCGGATTTAACATAAACAAATCTATTAAAAAAGACGCGCATACCTTTAAGTTCGGATTTGGAACCAATGTGAATCTGTCGATGAATAAGGGATTTACCAATGCTGAGTTGTATGAAGCTTTTGGGGTGCGATGGCGAATTGGAGGTAATTTCTCCTATGAGTATGGGGAATTGTTAACCATTACTCCGAATTACCGCTACATCTCCAACAATACCAAATACACCAACTATCTTGTAGAGAAGGCTTCGAACTTTCAGCACCAATTTGGGTTGCAGACGACGAATTACTGGCCGAAAAACTGGGTGTTCGGAAACGATTTCAGCTACAATTACAATTCCAATATAGCCGATGGCTTTAAAAAGGATTTTTACCTGTGGAATACAAGTTTGTCGTACAGTTTTTACAACAAAAAGTTTACGGCCAAAGTGAAAGTATACGATGTGCTGAACCAGAATCAGAGTGCTACGCGAACCATTTCGGCGACCACCATTCGCGATGAACAAAATACGGTTTTAAAGCGTTATGCCATGTTTTCCTTAACCTATAAAATTGAAAAATTTGCCGGGAAGGAGAAACCTACCCGAAACCGATATATGTTTCATTAAAAAAAGAGACTGCAAAACAGTCTCTTTTTTTTAAGGGCTAATGAAGATTATACCGCATGATCTTCATACCAGTCCCGAAATGTTTTTGTAGTTGTGTAGTCGTCAGTAAGCACAGTATACACCATATAAGGAATCAACAGAAAACCGAATAGCAGTAATCCCACCAATACGTTATACGAAACATCCGTCTGACATAAAACCGCAAATGCAAAAACATACAAGGTGGTTGCCCACACCAGTTTAATTGCATAGTTTTTCATGATTCTTTTTCTCTTAAAGTTACGTTTTTAAAGGGAAATTGAGCGTTAAGGAAGTGGTAATAAATAAAAAGAGATTGCGAAAACAATCTCTTTTGTTTATATGTTTTACTGAAAATCGTGCCTGAAAACAAAGCGTTGTTTTACCAACTTCCTCCTGCACCACCTCCGGAAAATCCGCCACCTCCGAAACCGCCACCAAAGCCGCCGCCGCCAAATCCACCACCAGAAGAACTTCCGCCGCCAAAACCGCCACGGCCTAAGCTGCTTAAGATAATGATGTCGCCTAAATCCGGTCCGGAAAAACGGCCACCACTTCCTCCACCTTTATTGCTTTTGGAAAGAATGATGATGATAATGATGAACAGAATGATGAAGAAAATAATTTTCCCGATGCCGATGTCTTCCGGTTTATCGGCTATACGGCTGCCTTTGTATTTGCCTTTGAGTACTTCAAAAATGGCATCCGCGCCTTTGTTTAATCCGCTGTAGAAACTCCCGGCCTTAAATTCCGGAATGATGATGTTGCGGATTAATTCCCCGTTAATGCCTGCTGTGAGCCGGTCTTCTACGCCATAACCCGGAGCAATCCAGATTTTGCGGTCGTTTTTGGAAAGTAAAATTAAAATCCCGTTGTCTTCCTTGGCTTGTCCGATGCCCCAGGTGTGGGCCCATTTCGGCGTTAAAATCCCGATGTCTTCGCCTTTTAAATCTTCAATGGTAATGACTACAATTTGCGTGGTGGTCGAATCTGAATACCGAATAAGTTTTTCTTCCAGTAGTTGTTTTTCCGTTGTACTCAACAAATTGGCGTAATCGTAAACACTGGTTTGAAAATCCGGTTTTTTAGGAATGTCAAATTGCGCAAACCCCAACTGGTGCAATAACAGCAAGGTTACCGTAACGGAGAATTTTATCAATTTTAAAAGGAAGTTTGTCATTATCCCTTGGATATTTCGTTAGATAATTCGTTGGTGTCATCGCTTTGATACGGGAAGTAAAGTTTTAAGCGTTCACCGGCTCTTAAGATGCCTTCCACCAGGCCTTGTTTGAAACGTTTGTTTTTGAAATGTGCAATCACAAGGTCTTTGGTGCAATCCCAGAAATCGGCTTCCACCACTGTGTCGATGCCTTCGTCTCCGATAATCGCAAATGTATGGTCCTGAACCCCCACGTAAAACAAAACGCCGTTGCGTGCTTCGGTATTGTTCATGCCTAAAGCGTGAAAAACCTCCTGAGCCCTTTCGAGCGGAGGTTTTTCAGTATGCGCTTCAATGTGAACCCGGATTTCGCCGGAAGTGTTTTTTTCGGCTATTGCAATCGCGTGCACGATTTCTTTTTCGTCTTCCGGGGTCAGAAAATCTTCAGTTAAAGACATTATTTTTTCTCTTGGTTGTTGTCAAAATTGAACTCCACATCCACTGGTTTTTCAGCACCTGCTACGGCATCAAAGAAAGGTTTCTCTTTGTATTCCGATAAGAACCAGTTGTTCGGGATTTTTAAGATATAATTGTTGTAGCTCTGAACGGCTTCGTTGAAACGTGTTCTTGCTGTTAAGATTTGGTTTTCTGTACTGGCTAATTCGTCTTGTAATTTTAAGAAGTTAGCGTTAGCTTTCAAATCCGGATATTGTTCCACAGTTACCAATAATCTTGATAAAGCAGAAGAAACACCGCCCTGTGCCTGATTGAACTGCGCTAATTGTTCCGGTGTAACATTTGAAGGGTCGATAGTAACCTGTGTTGCTTTTGCACGGGCTTCAATAACAGCTGTTAAAGTACCTTTTTCAAAATCGGCTGCCCCTTTAACGGTTTTAACCAGGTTGCCGATAAGGTCGTTTCTTCTCTGGTAGGAAGTTTCTACGTTACCCCATTCTTTGCCTACAGCCTGATTTTCACGGATAGCTCCGTTTTTTATTCCCATGTACCAAAACCCAAGGATTACTAAAAGTCCAATACCTACTAAAATTGGTGCAAATTTTCTCATGTGTCTAGTTTTAAAAATTGTTTTTTGTATTAGTCTGTCGTTTTATAAATTGTTACTTACAATTCGTTTTTGATGTTTGTCAATTGTGCTTTAATTGCTTCTAATTTACTGATAACCTCAAATTTATCCAGCGTTTTTTTCTGTCCTTCTTTCAGATGCACTTTGGCACCATCCAGCGTGAAACCGCGTTCTTTTACCAAATGGTAAATCAATTGCAGGTTTTTTACGTCTTCCGGGGTAAACATACGATTGCCTTTAGCATTCTTTTTTGGTTTCAGAATATCGAATTCCTTGTCCCAAAAACGGATTAAGGAAGCATTCACGTCGAAAGCCTTGGCCAATTCGCCGATGCTGTAATATCTTTTCTCTGGTAAGTCTAAATGCATTTTTTAGTTAATTGTTTTGAGGGATAAGTCGTAAGGGATAAGTTGTGAGATGTGTCAAAGTTGGTTTCCTCTTTTTTCTCTTGTTTTCTTTTCCTTTCTCACTTTTCCCTTAGTCTAACGACTGGTTTTCCTGATTCGCAATCTGTGAAATTACAACATATTCTTTGGCCGAAATCGAGCCGTAATAAAAATTCAGCGGGTTCACCACTTTTCCGTTTTGGTATACTTCGTAATGCAAATGCGGCGCTTCACTACGTCCGGTACTTCCCACATAGCCGATGATATCACCCCGTTTTACCCGTTGTCCCGGTTTTGCCTTGTACTTGCTCAAATGTGCATACAGCGTTTTGTAACCATAGCCGTGACGGATTTCAATGTGATTTCCGTAGCCTGAAAGCGACGCATCCGCCCGTTCCACCACGCCGTCGCCGGTGGCATAAATTGGTGTTCCGGTTCTTGCCGAGAAATCCATGCCTTTGTGGAATTTCCGCACTTTGGTAAACGGGTCGCTTCGGTAGCCGTAGCCGGAAGCCATTTGCTTTAACTCTTCATTTTTTACCGGTTGAATAGCCGGAATCGCCGCTAACAATTTCTCTTTTCCTTTTGCCAGCTTTACAATTTCGTCCAGCGATTTCGACTGAAATACCATCTGATTGGCCATCAAATCCAGTTTTTTGGCCGTATTGATTACCAAATCCGAATTGTTGTAGCCTTCGAGTTCCTTATAGCGGTTTTTTGCCGGAACTTTGCCTTTTCGCAATTCCTCGTCAATCGGCGCACTGTTAAAATAGGCCCGGTACACATTGTTGTCGCGGTCTTCCAGGTCGTTCAGGGTTTCGTTGAGCGCTTCGAGACGTTTGTTCAGGATCGCGTAATTGATTTTCATGTTGTCGATTTCGCGCGCCATCATGCGGTCTTTCGGTGTTTCAAAATACGAAGTGTTCAAAAGTACCACAAAACACAAAAAGCCAAACAGCGCCGAAGCCACCAGAAACAAGGCAAAATAGCCGAATTTACGCGCTTTCCTCGGTTTGATTTTCCGATAGGCTAATTTTTCAGGATCGTAAACATATTTTACCTTCGCCATGTTCTAAAATATACTATTTTTGCAGCTTATAAAATGGTGCCTGCGAACCAGTTGTAAGGGTTATACGAACAAATTTAAAAAATGTTTCAAATTAATCGGTTTTTGAAGCGAAACATTTGGCCTGTTTGGAAACCCTATTCCTGCTGTCCGCTAAATTTTTTATACCTGACAGGTATAAAAAGATACCGCTCCCATCAGGGCTAAAGGAGCAGCCATTTTACTTTTTGTAATGTATAAATAAATTTGCGGATTCGTGGTTTTGTTTGTTTGTGAATTTTCCGAATAACCAAATCATCAGATTACCGCATAAACGAATAAAAAAATGAAATCACAAGACATTCGTAAGGCTTACCTTGATTTTTTTGAAAGCAAAGGCCACTTAATCGTGCCTTCCGCGCCGATTGTTTTAAAAGACGATCCTACCTTGATGTTTAACAATTCTGGGATGGCTCAGTTCAAAGAGTTTTTCTTAGGCAACGGAACACCGAAATCACCAAGAATCGCCGATACGCAAAAATGTCTTCGCGTTTCCGGAAAGCACAACGATTTGGAAGATGTAGGTTTTGATACCTATCACCACACTATGTTTGAAATGTTGGGGAACTGGTCGTTTGGCGATTACTTCAAAAAAGAGGCGTTAGCATGGGCTTGGGAATTCCTAACCGAAGTTTTGAAACTGGATAAAGACCGTTTGTACGTTTCCGTTTTTGAAGGAAATCCGGCTGAGAACGTACCGTTTGACCAAGAAGCTTTCGACATTTGGAAACAATACGTTTCGGAAGACCGCATCATTTTAGGAAACAAAAAAGACAACTTCTGGGAAATGGGCGATCAGGGACCGTGTGGGCCTTGTTCAGAAATTCATATTGATTTGCGTACTGATGCCGAAAGAGCAGCCGTTCCAGGACGTGATTTTGTAAACGCCGATCATCCGCAGGTCGTTGAAATCTGGAACAACGTATTCATGGAATTCAACCGTAAAGCCGATGGTTCCCTGGAAAAACTTCCTGCACAACACGTAGATACCGGAATGGGCTTCGAGCGTTTGTGTATGGCGATGCAGAAAGTAACGTCCAACTACGACACCGATGTATTCACACCGCTTATTGAAAAAGTGGAGCAAATCACCGGAAAAAAATATACCAATAACGAAGTTAAAAACATCAGCGAGGAGCAAAATAAAACCAATATTGCGATTCGCGTTATTGTAGACCACGTGCGCGCGGTTGCCTTTGCGATTGCTGACGGTCAGTTGCCGTCCAACAACGGAGCGGGTTATGTAATTCGTCGTATTTTGCGTCGTGCGATCCGTTACGGGTTTACGTTTTTAGATACCAAAGAGCCTTTTATTTATCAGTTGGTTGAGGTATTGGCCAATCAGATGGGCGCTTTCTTCCCGGAAATTGTGGCGCAGAAAAATCTGGTTTCCAATGTAATTAAAGAAGAAGAAGCGTCTTTCCTAAGAACCTTAGACCAAGGGTTACAGTTGTTGGAAAATGTAGTAACCGAGACCAAAGGCAACGAAGTTTCAGGGGAAAAAGCCTTCGAATTGTACGATACGTTCGGGTTTCCTAAAGATTTAACCGCGTTGATTCTGAAAGAAAAAGGCATGTCCTTCAACGAGAACGAGTTCGAAAAATCGATGGCGGAACAAAAAGCGCGTTCCCGTGCCGCTTCCGAAGTTTCCACCGAAGACTGGACTGTTTTAATTCCGGGCAACGTAGAAACCTTCGTAGGCTACGATCAAACTGAAAATGACGTGAAAATCACCCGTTTCCGAAAAGTGGATTCCAAAAAAGACGGGAAATTATACCAAATCGTATTAGACAACACGCCATTCTATCCGGAAGGCGGAGGGCAAGTTGGCGATAAAGGAACCTTAGTTTCAGCCAACGAGACCATCGAAATCATCGACACCAAAAAAGAAAACAACTTAATCCTGCATTTTGCGAAAAGCTTACCGGAAAACGTAAACGGAAGTTTTCAGGCAAAAGTAAACACGGATTTAAGAAACCATACAGCGAGCAATCACTCAGCGACGCACTTGCTACATCAGGCATTGCGTTCGGTTTTGGGAACCCACGTAGAGCAGAAAGGATCGTTAGTGGCACCTAATTATTTGCGTTTCGACTTCTCACATTTCGCAAAAGTAACCGATGAGGAATTACAACAGGTGGAGGATTTTGTCAATGCAAGAATTCAGGAGCAATTACCGCTTATCGAAAGAAGAAGCATCCCGTTTGCACAGGCAATTGAAGAAGGCGCGATGGCGTTGTTCGGAGAGAAATACGGCGATAAAGTGCGTGCCATCAAATTCGGCGAAAGCATGGAATTGTGCGGCGGAATTCACGTAAAAAACACGGCGGATATCTGGCATTTCAAAATTACCAGTGAAGGTGCTGTTGCGGCAGGAATCCGTCGTATAGAAGCGATTACCAACGATGCGGTGAAACAGTTCTTTGCAGCTCAGGAATCGGCGTTGAAAGAAATTAAAGAAACGCTTAAAAATCCTCAGGATGTACTGAAATCCGTAGTTTCCTTACAGGACGAGAACGTCAAACTGAAAAAACAAATCGAACAGTTGCTGAAAGAAAAAGCGAAAAACCTGAAAGGGGAGTTGGCCTCACAACTGCAAAACATCAACGGCATCGATTTCTTAGCCGTTCAGGTGGATTTGGATGCGAACGGTGCCAAAGATTTAGCGTACGAATTAGGACAAAACAAAGACAACCTATTCTTAGTTTTAGCCACCGCTGCAGACGAAAAACCAATGCTTACAGCCTACATTTCCAAAGAATTGGTGGAAAGCAAGGGCTTAAACGCCGGACAAGTTGTTCGCGAGCTTGGAAAATACATCCAGGGTGGCGGAGGCGGACAACCGTTTTTTGCAACTGCCGGAGGTAAAAACGTTGCCGGAATTAAGGAAGCGTTGGAAAAAGCCGTAGATTTTGTGAAATAATATTTTTAAGGATACTTCTTTAAAGCTCAAATCGTTATCGGTTTGGGCTTTTTTTGTAACATATAATATTGTTTTTTATTTTTTTATAACTAGAAAATGTTATTTTTTTTTAAAATTTATTTAGAAAAAATGAAAAAACTTATTTATGCGTTTAGTGCTTTGGCGCTTTTATTTGCCTCTTGTTCCAGTGACAACGACAGTTCTTCGGAAGATACATCAGGACCTGTTTTATTAAAGAAATTAATCGAAACAGATTTTAACGGAGATGTTTATACAACAGATTATTTCTATAATGGGAATAAATTAATTAAGACTGTAAATGATGATGGAACCTACCAAAACATCACTTATACAGGGAATTTGATAACCAAAATGGAGTTTTTTAGCGAAACAGATCAATTGGAGCAAACCGATTTGTTTGTTTATAATGAAAATGAGCAATTAGTAAACTTTCAACGATTACTTCATAATGAAGATTTAGGGTTCAAAGAGGTTTATGTATATGATGCGTCAGGAAATGTTGCAGTAACGTATTATGATGGTGATTTGGCTTCCCAGACTAACGAAACCGGTACCGGAAATGTTACTTTTTTAAACGGAGAAATCAGTGTGATGACGGATATGGATGCAGGTGTAACCAAAACCTATACTTATGATACTAAAAATACTCCATTCAAAAATGTTTTAGGTATGGGGAAACTTTCTTTTTATGATTCAGGAAATGATCAGGGAATAAACCACAATGTTGTGATGCTAACTAAGTCAGATGGAGAAAGTGTGACAAGTACTTATACGTATAATTCAAGTGATTATCCTGTTACATGCGTTGATGATGATAGTGTGTTAGGAAATATTTCATATCAATTTTTCTACGAATAATTTTAGCCAAATACTAAAATAAAAAGCCCAAATCTTATGATTTGGGCTTTTTATTTTGCTGTATATCAGTATTTTATATAATTATTATGATTTTCACACCTTATAAAAGATATCTTTGGAACGTTTTACAGAAACTGTTAAAAAATACGGAAACAAATTTCAGTAAGATTTTTATGTAACTAATTGATAATTAATCGATTAAAATCAAAAAAAATCGTTAAAAAGCATTTTTGTATTGTTTTTTTTTATTCTTTTACCGAAAATTTTAAAACAGCACGAAATGATTATGAAAAGATTTAGCTTGATTTTAGGAATGGTGCTAACCACTGTTTTTGCTTCCTGTTCTTTGGATGAAGAATATGACACAACGGAAGATTCTTCCAAGATGAGTACTACTTCATTGTTGGTGCAGAGCATTACCGCAACCTCAGAACGAGGGGCAACTGTTGTTACTGATCAGTATACTTATAATGGTACGAAACTGGTAAAGATTACTTCTACAGACGGAAGAGAAGTGGTGTATACTTACGGAGGTGATTTAATTATCCGCAAAGATTTCTATCTGAACAACGTTTTAAACTCCAAAGAATTTTTTGAATATAGCAGACAAGGACAGTTGTTAAAGTACAGACGCGAAAATGCATCCGGAACTACTACTTACAATGCCGTGTATACCAATAATTCAGACGGAACGGTTATTGTGAAAGGGTATAGCGGAAGTTCGACCAGCCCGTCTTCGCAAATTGTAAACCGAAAAGTGTTTACGGCCGGTATCCGTGTTAACAAAATCGAAAACTATACAGTACAAAACGGCACAACGGTAACGGAAGTGCTGAATTATTCCTATGATTCTAAAAACTCACCGTTTAAAAACATAACCGGTTTTGATAAATTGGCCTATTACGACATTACGGCAAACCCCAACTATAACAACGTTCAGAGTGTAACCAGCGGTTCGGCGGTTGTGGAATCGGCACAATATGTTTACAACGGGGCCAATTATCCGTTAAGTGCTGACAAAGGTTCGGTAACATTCGACTATGTTTATTGATAATTTCATAAGTTTGTAAGCAAACAAACTTAACATGCAATTCAGAACCCAAATACCTGTTCACCAAAGTAATTTTCCAATAGATTACGATGCGCGGATAGTGTCTTTGGGTTCTTGTTTTGCAGAAAATATCGGAGCGAAATTCGATTATTTCAAATTCCGTAACCAGACCAATCCCTTTGGGATTATTTTTAATCCGGTTTCTTTGGAGCGATTGCTCCGCCGTTGTGTCCAGCTTGATTGGTACACCGAAAAAGATATTTTCTTCCACAACGAACGCTGGAACTGTTATGAAGTGCATTCCGAACTAAGTAAAACAGACAAAAACGAATTCCAGAAGCAACTCAATCAAAAAGTCAAAGAAACGCATCAGCAATTAAAGGAAGCATCACATTGTGTTATTACCCTTGGCACCGCTTGGGTTTACCGTAATATTGAAGCTGGCGAAATTGTAGCCAATTGTCATAAAGTGCCACAAAAACATTTTGATAAAGAATTGCTATCGGTTACCGTCATTCAGAATAATCTAAACGGAATAATTACCCAACTGAGAGCTTTTAATCCGTTACTACAATTTATTTTTACCGTTTCTCCGGTGCGTCATATCAAAGACGGTTTTGTGGAAAACCAACAGAGTAAAGCCCATCTTATCACAGCTTTACACGAAGTCCTGCAAACGGGAACCCATCGGCAGACCGCACACTATTTTCCAAGTTATGAGATTATGATGGACGAACTTCGGGATTACCGCTTTTACGCCGAAGACATGCTGCATCCCAATGCTGTAGCCATCGACTATATCTGGGAGCGCTTCTGTGAGGCCATGTTGGCGGAAAGCACTTATGTGGTTATGGATGCCATAGACGCTGTTCAGAAAGGTCTGCAACACCGTTCGTTTAATCCGGATTCGGAACAGCATGCAAAATTTACTGCGAACCTGAACCGGAAAATCGCAGCACTTCAGGAAAAATATCCTCACATGACTTTTTAAAATAAGGCAATTGCCGTATTGAATTGTGCCGTCAAATAGTTCAATTTTACCGAAATGTTTGAACCAATGTGGGTTTTTTTCTCAAAGATGAGCGACAGGGTTTTAAAATACGGTAAAGTAAAAATCGCAGTAGTCTTGATGGTGCTGTTTGTGCTCTTATGCCTTGTGCTGAATATTTATTACCTGCTGGCTCATTAGCCTTCCTTCATGGTGGTGCACTATTGGTTGAAAAGTAAGGTGTTTTTCTAAAGAAAATGTTCTTAACTTTAACAAAATGTCCAGCTATGATTTTACGATTTCGGATGCTTCTTTTTCTGTGGTGTTTGATGGCTCAGTTTTCCTATGCGAATAAGGATCTTAGAAAGGAAATCGATTCCATAAATAACCTTCCGTTCGATTACAAAATAGCCAACACGGCCAAAGTAATTCGTCTTACGCTTCAAAACGCAGAACAAGCCGCCAGGATAAAATACATAAAAGGATTGGGTGAATCGTACGCTAATTTGGGGCTTTTGTATTATTATCAGGGAAAATACGACCAGAATACATTTTACACCTTAAAAGCCATCCGCATTTTTGAACAGCAAAAGGATTTTCCCTCTCTGGTCAAAACGTACGGCGAATACGGCTATCAGTTGAAGCGCAGGAATATGGCACTGGCTTCAGCGTATATGAACAAAGCCATTAAACTCGGAAAAATTCATTTAAAAGAAGCCGAACTCAATGCTATTTACGACAATTACGGTGTCCTCAAAGAAATGCAGACCGATTTGGACAGCGCACTTTATTTCTATGAAAAGGCCTTACATTTTAAGAGGCTTTCGAAAGATGAAATCGCCATTCCTTACAGTCTGAATAAGATTGCCATGGTAAAAATCATGCAAAAAAAGTTTCCCGAAGCCAAAGCGCTTTTGGACAAAGCTTATGCGATGCGGGTAAAACGTGGCGACAAAGTAGGCATTGCGGAAAACCTGAATTTCTATGGGCATTTCTTTAAGAGTATCGGCGATACTAAAAAGGCTATCGATTATTTTAATAATGCTTTGGCTGCGAGCAAAGCGCACGATTATAAAAACCTGACACAGGAAAATTATCAGGTGCTTTCCGAATTGTATGAAAGCAATAAAAATTTTGAAAAAGCGCTCGAAAGTTTTAAAAATCACATTCGTTATAAAGACAGTATTCAGAGTTTTGAAATCCGATCCAGACAAGCCGAACTGGACATCGAATACGAAACCGAAAAAAAAGAAAAAGAAATCCTAGTGCAAAAAGCAACGCTGGCCGAGAAAAACCTTTGGTTGTTGGCCGTTGGAGCATTATTAGTCATTTCCATATTGTTGGGCTATCTTTTTTATAACCGCCAAAAAATGAGAAACAAACAAATTATTCGAGAAAACGAGTTAAAAGAAGCTTTGCAACGCATCGAAATCCAAAATAAATTACAGGAACAACGTCTGGCGATTTCCCGAGACTTACACGACAATATCGGGGCACAGCTTACCTTTATTATTTCGTCCTTGGACAACCTTAAATACGGATTTTCCATCGAAGACGAGAAGTTAAAGAACAAACTGTCTGGTATCTGCAGTTTTACCCGGGGTACAATTACCGAGCTTCGCGATACGATTTGGGCGATGAATAAAGACGAGATCTCCATTTCCGACTTGCGCACCCGTATTGTAAATTTCATCGAGAGTGCCAAATCAGCTTCCCACAACATACACTTTGATTTTTATTTAGACAGCCATATTCCGGATACACTAACCTTGTCGTCCCTTAAAGGGATTAATGTGTATCGGGTAATCCAGGAAAGCGTGAATAACAGCTTGAAACACGCGCAGGCAAGTGTGATAACGGTGAAAATTCAGCAGGAAGAAGATAAGTTTGTGGTGCTGATTTCCGATAACGGGAAAGGGTTTAATCCGGCAAGCGATAGCTTAGGAAACGGAATGCATAACATGAAGAAACGCCTGTCTGAAGTAGGCGGACAAGTTGTTATACAATCCGAAATCGGTTCAGGAACCACAGTTAAAGTAGTATTCGAGAAATAATATGGAGCGTAAAATACGAATCGCCATTGCGGACGATAATTCTTTTTTAATCAAGGCGGTATCGGAAAAACTGTCCTTTTTCGACGATTTGGAATCCCGTTTTTTTGCCTTCAACGGACAGGAATTTGTCGAAAAACTGAAAGCAAATCCCGCAATTGATGTTATCCTGATGGATATCGAAATGCCGGTTATGAACGGTATTGAAACCACCGCTTGGGTCAAGAAAAAATACCCGCATATCAAAGTCATCATGCTGACGGTTTTTGACAACGATGAAAACATCTTCAAAGCCATCAAAGCCGGAGCCGACGGATATCTGTTAAAAGAAATTGATGCAAAAGAACTTCACGACGGGATAGTGGAAACGTTAAACGGCGGCGCAGCCATGACGCCTTCCATCGCCATGAAAACACTCCGTTTGCTGCGCAATCCGATGGAAATCAGTGATGTGTCGGAAAAAGAAGAAGTCAGGCTTTCCGAGCGGGAAATAGAAGTGCTCGAACAGTTGAGCAGGGGGCTGAGTTATACGCTTATCGCCGAAAATCTCATTTTGTCGCCCAGCACCATCCGCAAGCATATTGAAAACATTTACAAAAAACTGCAGGTACATTCTAAACTGGAAGCCGTACAGAAGGCTAAAAACAACAATTGGATTTAAGTTTTTCCTATCTTAGCAGGCAAATTTAAACACATGGCCACCAGAAAAGATTCCACCGAAACGGCTTTAAAAAACATTATTATTCCGATTGTTCAGGCCTTCGGTCGTTCCGGAAAATTGCTGTATCTGATTGTTTTAGTGGTGATTGGCGTCGTGCTGTACAAGTATTTTGCTTTCGAAAAACCCACCACAACCACCGAATACAATACCAATCTGATTCAGGAGAAGATTAAAAACGTCGGAAAGTTAGTCGTAACCGAGGGGCATTTTTCCCAGGTCATGACCTACAAAGACCAGCAGAAATACCTCATGGATCTGATTTCCTTTGAGAAAAAAGCCCTGATTGTCATTAATGCGGATGTTACCATTGCCTACGATTTGCGTCAGGTGCAATACGATATCGACGCGAAAAACAAAACCATAACAATTGTCAGCATTCCGAAGGAAGAAATCAAAATCAGCCCCGACATTCAGTTTTACGATGTCGAGCAAAGCCGGATGAATCCTTTTACCGGAGACGATTACAATAAAATCAACAAAAAAGTAAAAGCCGATCTGGCAGCCAAGATGGAAAAATCGTCTTTAAAAGCCAATGCGGGAAACCGTCTGATCAGCGAACTGGCCAAAATCCTGATACTGACCCGCGAAATGAGATGGAAGCTCGAATACAAAAATCAGGTAATCGAAAGCGAAAAGCAGATGGAAGAAACCCTTAAATTATAAAAAGAAATCCCGGGTAATCCTGGGATTTTATTTTTTCTCAAAACTGCAAAATACAAAATTTTGAATCGTGTCAAACGGCGTGGTGTGGTTTTCAAAAAAGCATTCCAGCGGTTCAAAATCCCTTTTAAACGTTTCTTTCAGTAAATTGCCCGAATATTGTTTGATTTCAATCCCGCTGCATTTTTTTGGACCGGATTCTGAGAACGTTCCGATAAGTTTTTTCCCTTTGGCCGTTACGGCAGAAGCAACGACTTGTTGGTATTTTGCGATGTCTTCGGCATCTGTGAGGAAGTGAAAAACGGCCCGGTCGTGCCAGATGGTGTATTGTTCCGTTGGTTCAAATTCGGTAATGTCGCAAACAATCCATTTTACGACATCGGCTTTTGCACCTAAACGGGCTTTGGCTCTGTTTATCGCTTTTTCGGAGATATCCAGCACGGTCAGGTTGGTGTAGCCTAACTCCAGTAAATGATCGGTTAAAAAGCTGTCGCCGCCGCCTACGTCAATAATGGCGTCGCCTTTTTGGGCGTGCTTCTGGATGAAGTCTAAAGAGGTTTTTGGGGTTGGCTGATACCAGCTCACTTCATTCAGGGCTTTGGTATTGTAAATGCTTTCCCAATGCGCTTTCCGGTTGAATGTTTTCATTATAATCTGCGTTGTAAATTTTGCCAGCCGCCGCCGTTCATGACTTCAATATCGTTTTGTTTTAAAAGGGAAGCGGCCTGACTGCTGCGCATACCCGAACGGCAACATACAATTACCGGTTGGTTCCATTTTTTGATTTCGGAAACTTTCGCGGCAATACTGTCCAAAGGTATGTTTCTGGAACCTTCAATGTGTCCCGACGCGAATTCTTCGGCAGTGCGAACATCTACAATTACAGCGTTTTTTGCAACAAATTCCGAAAGATTATCCGGTTTGGCACCCAATCCCAAAAGATTTAATAAACCCATGATTTTATTTTTTTTGACAAAGTTAAGCAGGCTAATGCCCGTGTTGTGTAACGAATGTTACGCAGTGGTTTTGTCAAAAATCAAATCTAAGCCGTTGGCTATTAAATGGGCGACTTCAGGACGGCTCATTTTTACTTTTTCAAGATGGTTGAGCACCTTGTCTGTTAGGTCGGAATTGTGTTCTTTTTCGGCTAATTCGGCAATTTCCACAGAAAGCAGCCAGTCATTAGGGTGGTTGGCAGAAACCGCGGCAAAAGCTTCTTTTAAAGTAATTTCAGCGTGTTTTCCTTCCCGGATGTTTCGCACATTTTTATAAAGCGCTTCCAATTCCTCGCGTTCCGGCGATTTTCTCTGTTTGATGGTTTTGGAAGACGGCACATGACTGATCATGTCGAAACTGTTCACATCGGCCGGACCGGAAAAAGCAGCGATTACTTTTTTGCCGACCGCCATATCGTAAGTGCCCCATTCCGGCTGGAACAGCACGGTATCTTTGTGTTTAACGGTACAGTTTTTAAAACTGATGAGGATAATTTCTCCGCGAAGGTTTCTCGAACCCGTAATAATTTCTCCGGAAACGGTAATATCGCCTTCAAATTCCAGTGTTACCTGTTCGCCTTCGTAGATGTCATACGCGCGCAAATCGCGAGGGCTCATGTCTTCAATCGCTAAATTGATGCCTTTCAGTTTTCCGATGGGTGAACCGAAACCTTCGGCGTGGTAATTGGTGCCGTGGCCCACTAATTCTTTTTCACGGTACGAAAGCGCTGTTTTTCCGGTAGTCTGAACGTAAACCGGTTTTCCTTCGTCTTCGATTACATTGGTTAAAACACCGGAAATCTGAATGCCTGTACTCAATTCAATGGTTCCTAAGGCTTTGGATTTGATCAGTTTTTGGATGCCGCTTAATCCTCCGGTACGCAATGCCATTTTATTGGCAAATTCTTCCAGTACGGAATTCAGATGCGCAAAATCCGGGGTAACGTACAATTGCGGTTGCGGTTTGGTAATGTCGAAACTCTGGTTGGCCGCGCTGATGTCATACGGCAGTTTTTTTACGTTATCGGTCATGCACCAGGCGCTTTCTCCTATGGAGGAAAGTAAACCGGCGCCGTATATTTTCGGATTGTCGACTGTTCCGATCAGGCCGTATTCCACCGTCCACCAGTGCAGGTTGCGGATTTGTGCCATTTCGGACAGTTCGCCTAAGTTGTTCTGTAATTCGTCTACGTGTTTTTCTGCGGCTTCAATTTCCGCTTGTGGTGTATCTTCCGCTTCTTTTAAAATAGACAACAAACGAATCGCTTCATACATTTCATAATCGTGTGCCGAAGAAATGGCTTTGCAACCGATTTCCCCAAAACGACGCAGGTATTCCGCATATTCCGGATTGGCGATGATAGGCGCGTGACCGGCACCTTCGTGGATGATGTCCGGAGCCGGCGTATATTCGATATGTTCCAGCTGCCGGATGTCGGAAGCGATAACCAACACATTGTATGCCTGAAATTCCATAAAGGCATTCGGCGGAATGAAACCGTCCACAGCCACAGCTGCCCATCCGATTTCTTTCAGGATGCGGTTCATACCGTACATGTTCGGGATGCTTTCAATGTCAATGCCCGTCTGACGTAAACCGTCCAGATACGAACTGTGCGCCACTTTCCCCAGGTAATCGACGTTTTTACGCATCACATAACGCCAAACGGCCTGATTGATAGGAGTGTACTCGTCATAATCCTGCGGTTTGATGAATTGTTTTAGGTGTTTGGGCAATCTTTCGATTAACGGATTGGTTTCGTAAGTCGTATTCATAAGGCGTCGTGTGTTGTATTTTGCTGTAAAGTTATGAAATGTTTCAGGAGATTACAACGGTTTTAGCGTTATGACGACAGGGAAATATCCTTGCGTAACATTTCATTCCTTACTGTATTTGTGATTCGAGTTGTTGCTGTTTGTATTGTCGGTTTTTTAAAACATTTAAATAGCGCAACGCTAATTTGTCGCCATAATCGCTGTAGGATTTTGCCGCCCAGTTTACCGCCGCGTCCAGATTTCCGTTGATTTCGTTGATGATGGCCATGTTGTAGCAGGCTCTTCCGGCAATTTCAGGATCTTTATTGGTTAATTCTTTTTTCCATAATTCAGCCGCGCCGTCCCAGTTTCCGGTTTGCGCCCTGCGTTTTCCGATTTCAAAATTTGAGGTTCCTTTTACATAATAATCTCTGGAAACCCTTATTTTATAAGGTAATGTTTTTAAAGCATAGTCGGCTCCCAACGTATTACTCAACTGCATTACATTTTGCTTTCGGCCTAAAACGGCTTCCACGGCTTTAACCGGATTTATACCGCGACCCACAGCGGTTGTTACGTTGTTGCTGGCCTGTTCATCCAGAATGTTTCGGTTGCGTACATCATAAATGCGCCAGCCGTTTTTAATCAGGGTGGAAACGGTTGCCTGATGTTCGATTACGGGAACTTTGATTCCCAGAACGTTGGCTTTTTCTACCGTGGCAGTTTTGTAGTCCACTTTGGTATCGGTGTCATAGAAAGACAGTTCAAACAAATAATCTACCTGATTCTCCGTGGCTATTTTTTCAACGGTTTCCCAAGGTAGCGGTGCAGGAAAAACACTCAAACCAACCGATTTAAGAGTGCTGTCGTCAATAATTTTTACACTGCTGAATCTGTTGTTCTTGGTTAATTCGTTTTGCAGTCCAAGGATAGATTCATGGGCTCCGTCTTTGTCGAAATCTTTTCCTTCGACCGATAAAATTTTGTCAATGGCATCGATAACCTCATTTTGCGGAGCCTGGAGTGAGCGGTTAAGTATTCCTGCCGCTTTTCCTTTCGACTCGAGATGTACCGGTGCCGGTTCGGTTACGCTCAGGGTTAATAAATTAGTGGCGCTGCACGAAGCCAACAGCCCTGAAGCAAAAAGTATCAAGAAGATCTTACCGTAGTTTTTAGTCATGATTATCAGCGTATTGATTGTTAATCAAATATAAACGTTTTGCGGAAAAATCAAAATTAAAATAACGTTTCAGGTAAGAGGCTTTTGGTTGGCATTTCGGAAATATTCGATTTTGTAGTTGAACATTTCGGCCATTTTTCCGGCGCGCCACTTGGCTTCGTCAGCAATTGGGCCGGCAAATTGTTCGTCGATGTTTTGGGTAAAGATTTCCATCCAGCGCTCGAAATGCTCTTTTTGGATTGGAAGGGTGGCGTGCGGTGGGAACGGACTGCCGGAATAGGCGCGCACATCCAATAAAACCGTTTGCCAGAAACCGTACATTTTTTCCAGGTGATCCGGCCAGCGGTTTTGTATTTTTTCGTTGAAAATCGGTCCTATGAAATCGTCCTGCTGTACTTTTCCGTAAAACGAATTCACCATTTGTTTGATATCTTCAAGATTCTGAATATCGGTCATTTTGCTTCTGATTTTGGGTAAAAATAAAGCAGTTTTTGCAATGTAAATATGATAATTGTTAGTTTGTGATTTTTTTAACCTGATTAGGGTTGTATAAAAAAGGCCGTCCGAAGACAGCCTTGAGTAGTTATTTTTTTTCCGGTGGAAATTGCCCCAGAACTTTAGCCACAAATTCGTTAATGCGATCTTCTTTTTTTTCACGGTCCTGAGTTAGGTATCCGCTGCCTTTTCCCTGCCAAATTAATTCTTTTTTCTTGGCATCAATTAAATCGATGTACAACGTGCCTTCCGTTGAAGTGGAAACATAGGTTCGTCCTCCCCAAATGTAAGGATTCCAGCCCCATCCCCAGCCGTAACCCCAGCCGGCGTTATATTGGTCTACATCAACCCGTTCTCTTTCTTTAGTGAAAATATTTATTAATAAATCGGGAGATTCGCTTTTGGTGTAGCCTTTTTTGCTCATTTCGGCATCGATTGCACGAAGGATCCGTTTCTTGTCCAGATCGGAGATTTCGGCTTTGTCGATACCGCTTTTCTGAAAAGCATAGGTTTTATAGGTGCTGAAATCAACATTGTTGTCAAAATCGGCGTCTACTCTTACAGTACTGCATGCGCCCAACATAAAGAGTAAGGTTAACGAGAGCAATCTAAACGTTTTCATATCCTTCAGTTTTAATATATAAAGTTACGAAGTTTAAAAGTTACTTTCTAATGGCAATAAAACCCAAACTTCGAACTACAATAACGATTCATCCACTAAATTAGGAAGAGTTACTTTTAATAACGGTTGTGTCTCCATGGCACGTTTTATCGCAAACATGGCGCCTTCGTTTCGGGCCCAGCTTCTTCTTGAAATTCCGTTGTTAACGTCCCAGAAAAGCATGGATTCTAAACGTCTTGACGCTTCTTTACTACCATCAAGAACCATACCAAAACCACCGTTAATTACTTCGCCCCAGCCCACGCCGCCGCCGTTGTGAATGGATACCCAGGTAGCGCCGCGGAAACTGTCTCCGATGACGTTATGGATGGCCATATCGGCAGTGAATCTGGAACCGTCATAAATGTTGGACGTTTCTCTGTATGGAGAGTCAGTACCCGAAACGTCGTGATGATCGCGTCCTAAAACCACATAGCCGATTTCACCCCGGGCAATAGCCTGGTTGAAGGCCTCTGCGATTTTGGTTCTTCCTTCCGCATCGGCGTATAAAATACGGGCTTGGGAACCCACGACTAATTTGTTTTGCTGAGCACCTTTGATCCATTGGATGTTGTCGGCCATTTGCTGTTGGATTTCCGCCGGGGAGTTTTTCATCATTTCCTCTAAAACATCGCAGGCAATTTGGTCGGTTTTGGCCAAATCTTCAGGTTTTCCGGAGCAGCACACCCAACGGAACGGTCCGAAACCGTAGTCGAAACACATTGGCCCCATGATGTCCTGCACGTAAGACGGATATTTGAATTCTCTGCCTAAAGTCGGGTTTTCGGCCATTACATCGGCTCCGGCTCTGGAAGCTTCCAGCAAGAAAGCGTTTCCGTAGTCGAAGAAATACGTGCCTTTGGTGGTATGCTTGTTAATCGCTGCTGCATGGCGGCGCAAGGTTTTCTGAACTTCAATTTTGAAATGCTCCGGATGGTTGGCCATCATCTCGTTGGCGGCTTCGAAAGAAATGCCTACAGGGTAATAACCACCAGCCCAAGGGTTGTGCAGCGACGTCTGGTCGGAACCTAAATCGATGTGCAGGTTTTCTTCGTCGAATTTTTCCCAGACATCTACGATGTTTCCTAAATAGGCTATGGAAACCACTTCTTTGTTTTCCAAGGCTTTGCGGACACGGATTACCAATTCGTTCAAATCTTCCACAATTTCATGGATCCAGCCCTGTTCGTGGCGGATTTTGGTGATTTTCGGATTCACTTCGGCACAAACGGTTACACAGCCTGCGATGGTTCCGGCTTTGGGTTGTGCACCGCTCATGCCTCCTAAACCGGAGGTTACGAATAAACTGCCGCTTGGATTCTTGCCGATTTTTCTAAAGCCATTCAATACGGTAATGGTGGTGCCGTGTACGATGCCTTGCGGTCCGATGTACATGTAACTTCCGGCGGTCATTTGCCCGTATTGGGTTACGCCTAACGCGTTGAATCTTTCCCAATCGTCCGGTTTGGAGTAGTTGGGAATCATCATTCCGTTGGTGACTACGACTCTTGGGGCTTCTTTATGGGACGGGAACAAGCCCATCGGATGACCGGAATACATGACCAATGTTTGTTCGTCGGTCATTTCGGCTAAGTATTTCATGGTTAAACGGTATTGCGCCCAGTTGCTGAACACTGCGCCGTTTCCGCCATAGGTGATTAATTCGTGCGGATGTTGTGCCACAGCATAATCCAGGTTGTTCTGAATCATGAGCATGATAGCTTTGGCCTGTTCCGATTTTCCCGGATAGTCGGAAATAGGACGGGCTTTCATTTCGTAATCCGGACGCAAACGGTACATATAGATGCGTCCGTATTTTTCCAGTTCTTCCTTAAATTCCGGAATTAGGGCAGCGTGATGTTTGGGTTCGAAATAACGCAGGGCGTTTTTGACAGCCAGCTTTTTTTCTTCGTCAGTTAAGATTTCTTTGCGTTTTGGCGCGTGGTTGATTCTGGCATCGTAGGGCTTTGGTTGTGGTAAAACCGATGGAATTCCTTCCAGTATTTGTTCTTGAAATGTCATTTTTTTTGAATTGCTAAGTTACTGAGTTGCTATGGTGCTAAGTTTTTTAGGGCACTTAAGAACCAAGAACTATGGTTATGTTTATAGGTTTACTTTTGAATTGTTTTTTTTCTGAAACCTAAGGATAACGGATGTCCGACCGGTGGTAGGACTTGTAAATTTTGATTCGGTAATTTTGTAAATGGATGTCCATTTTTTAGTTGTATGTTGTTTTTAAGCCGGACCGCGTTAGGGATAGGAGCAAAGTACCGTGTACTTGCGCATAGCCCGACCCGCCGTAAGCATGGAGGCGGGGAACGCCCAACTATTTTTTCTTAATTTCTCCAGTTTTTTTGTCAAAGCCATACGGACAGTGACGGCAGCCGCTTTTGCAGCAATACCCGCGTTTTAAATGGTACTTTTCGGTAAAACATTTGTAACCCTCGGGCGTATAGTAAAAATCTTCTCCTTCTTTTAAATTATTTGGGTTAAGTTGTTCGTTCATAAAAGCAAATTTAGGAACTTTACAGCGAATGATTGTACTTGTAGTTAAATATTTAACGCCGAAAGGGTTTCGTGGCATTACCCTCTTTCCGTTTATCTTGTTAACACATAAAGAGGACAGGGAAGATGTGGTAATTGTCAACCACGAGATGATTCATATCCGGCAACAGCTGGAGTTACTCGTGCTGCCTTTTTTTCTGTGGTATGGGCTGGAATTTCTGGCGCGATGGGTGCAGTTTAAGGACCGTCGTGTGGCGTATCGGAACATCAGTTTTGAGCGGGAAGCGTATGTCAACGAAAAAGACCTTCACTATTTAAAGCAAAGGTCTTTCTGGAAATTTTGGAAGTATGTTTAGTTTTGAACGTCTTCTTTTTTTATTTCTTTAGCTTTTACGTTGGTTTCTTTTATGGCATTTGGACCAACCGGGAATCTTAAATTTTCAAAGTGAGAGGTTATATTCCCGTTTGCATCTTTTGAATCGGCTCTTGTTGCTACGATTTGCCAGGAGAAACTAACATTGCTGTTTCCGTTTTGTAATTCTTTTACTGTAAACCCTTCTGCAGATTTATTGGTTACATAAACACCGTTACAGTCGCCTTCAAGCTGTATAAAAACTTTTAGAGGGTGTTCTGCATCAACAAGAATATTTTTTGCTAGGGTTTTGTCAATTTTAATAGTTGCAGTTCCGTTTTGCAATTTCCCGATACCATAGTCCTGGAAAAGAACTTCGGGAGCCTCCGGGGCAAACATGATTCTCGGTTTGTTCTCTGCGTCTGGTACTATGGTGGAAACCACTCCATTACCTAGAATTTTGTAGTTTGTACCCCCTGTTGCATTAGCATTGTTAGTGTGGTTATAATTTACCCCAACGTAAGCGTAGTTTGTTGATGAAGCACCAGATTTTGAAGAAAAATATCCTCCGTAAAGGGTTCTGGTTGTTGGTCCTGGAGGGCCTAGCACTTCTTTTCCTGCTAATCTTGCCGTTGCACTAGAATTGGCAGTTGCTGCATCATTGTCGCTGTCTAGTGTGAAACCGCCTGCATGATTTCCGTTATGAGCATCGTTGTCAGGTGCTCCGTTTCCAGTGCTGCCATAAATTCCGATACCGTTTACGCCTGAGCCCGCAACACCGGCGCCATTGGTTGGGTATATACCGCCCAAACCATTAGTCGCTCCAATAATGGCTGTACCGGTTGTGTGAGCATTTCTGCCCCATACTGCATTGGCGACGTTATGATTGGCTGTTGAGGCAACGGCATCATTCGTTCCTGCTGCCGCAACTGTAAGCTGCGATCCTGCGGCTCCAACGGAATTGATACCCATTGTACCTGTACTGAGAATTCTGGCTCTTTCTACACCGTTAGTGTGAAAGCGAAGGTCCTGCGCATCGGTGGTTCCTAAAAAATTTGTCCCGGCTGTGGTACCACTGTTTCCTGTTAAGGACCAGTCCAGTCCTCCAGGTGCACCAGCAAATGCAATCCAGCGTGTGCCGTTCCAATAGTATAAACCTGGAGCAACATTGTTAGGGGAAGTACCGGCGGTTGCGGTATTCCAAACCACTGTACCGGCCACCAAAGCACCACCTTGCGGGTTAACTACGGGAAGAGCCTGGTTTGTTGCGCTTAACGAAACTCGGGGAGGTATAAAACCTTGAGTTGTTGAATTAATGTCTAAAGCTCCGGCCGGTGTTGTTGTTCCAACCCCTACCTGAGCGTTTGTAGTAGCACTAATTAGCAACGCTAACAAAGCTATTTTGTTTAATATGACTTTCATAAATTGGCTGATTTTGTGCGCGAATGTATAATAAGCCAATCCAAGAAAAATTATTTTATCGATTAAAGGTAAAAAACATCGACAAAATGCATAAAAATAAGAATAGTAGTACAATAATATTAACTTTTATTGTAATATTTGTTTTAAAAAGATAAATACTACATTTTTGAAATACATTCATAACAAAAACAGGTAAAATACTTATTGTTTAAGTTTTTGTGTTTAGTTCTTTTGTTTTTTTAGGTTGGAAACGTGTTTTATTTGTTTTTCATGTTTTTTTGTAACGGAATCCCTAATGGTTATAATCTTTTGGTCTTCTGTTTGCTTTTTTAAAGTTAAAGCCCGGCGTTCTATCTTGGATTTTTCTGCATGAATCTGGTTTGTGATTTTCTCAGAAGTTTCTTCAATCGTTGGTTTTTTCTCGTTTCCTAATCTGCTGTTCGATTGTCCGATTGCAGCAGTCGAAATGAGTAGTAGAAACATGGTGAAGTGCATTGTTTTCATAATCAGCGATATATTACAGTAGCATGTATTTCCCCACAGTTAGTTGCAGTGGTACAATTGCCTCCTAAGGTTATATTTGAATTGCCGTATGGTCTGGATGAATACAGCTGAATCGTGTGCGCTCCCGATGTTACACCATTCCAGACAGTTGATATACTGCAAACATTAAAACTGTTGGTGTTGCTCCCCGGATTTACAATGGAAGTTCTGTTCCAGCCTCCCTGTGGTAATGGCGCACCGTCAACATATACTACGGTATCAAAAACAGAATATTGTCCACTATTGGTAGAATTGTTGGTGCCTCCTAAAACAGCATCGATTTTTACATCGACAATCTGGCCGGCAGGTACCGTGAAATTTATGGTACAGCCGGGTTGTAAGGTTAAGGTGGCTGAATTAACATTGTTTCGGGAATTTGTGTTGTAAGCATGATATTCTTTAGTTGTTTTGCTGAAACACGACCAGACTGGTGTAGCGGCTGTTCCGTTATTAAAATACAATCCTTTTCCGCAAGGCAGTGCTGCGTTGGTATTGTATACCATCAGTCCGGGTTTAGGATTCGGGATTTTTACCGCATCGGTTTCTGAGGCAAGATTTACATTTGGGATGGATACTCCTTTGTCTGTAGCTGTTACATCAAGACTGGCAGATGCATCCGGTGTTGTGGTGCCAATTCCAACCTGAGAAAATCCATAATTGCCTGACAGTAGAAAAAATAAAAAAAGAAATAGTAATGATTCACGTTTCATATCGCTATTATTTAGAATTGATACTTGTGATACAAACGCTTTCTTCGGGTTTTGGAAAGTAAAGTTATTTTTTTTATCGCATCCGTTTTACAGTAAATTTTTGAAATTGGATGAAATGTCTTAAATAATCGATATTCTGAATTTGTAATCTGAATTGATGGGATTAAAAAAGCCTTTCAGGAAAACTGAAAGGCTTTTTACTTGTAATAAGCAGGAAATCTAATAGATTACTTTTTTGTTTACGACCACACCATTGTCCAGTGTTACTTTGACAATTAAAGCTGTTTGTGTAGGTCGTAAGGTAGCTGCCATAAATTCGTTGGCATTTACTTTAGTGTTTGATAATAAAAGTTTACCTAAAACATCGTACACTCTGATTTCTTTAATTGGCTGTAAAGTCGATTTTACATTTAAGTAGTCATTAGTGTAAATGATTACTGCGTTCTCAAGCGTTGTAACTTCGTCGTTGCCCAATGTGTTGTTGGTGTAACGCAATACAAAACGATCTTCGAATTCTCCAATTTCCGATGTGAAGTTGTATGGAGCCACTTTCAGATCGTGAATTATATTCAGTTTTTTATCTTCAAGATAAATGTTCTGATTGTTGAATTCGGCATCAAAATGATCAATACCGATAGTGTAATTGTCCTGAGCTGTCGCTTTATAACCCAGCGGTACAAGATCATTTTGGTTGAAAGGCCAGAAGCGTCCCTGAATGGTCAGTTTTTTATTGGCGCCTAACGAGTAGAATTTCACGGCATTACCGGCTAAAGCCTCACCGTCTAATCCTCTGTCCCAAGCCAGAGTTGCTCCTTCGGCATATCCGACAAGAATTTGACTGAAACCGCCATTGTTGTTAGATAAATTCAACCACACGCGCTGACTTGTAAAGCCTTCCGTACTGAAGGAGTCAATATTGTTGTTTTTTCCAGCAGTAGTTTTCAGGAAGTTAGCGTTGTTGCCGGCCACCCTCATATTGTTTTTGAAGACAGCATTTTGGGTGCTTCCGTTTGCCATGGCATCGTCTGCACTGATGAAGAAAGACTGTCCTGATGCTATATATTTAGTAGGTGCTGTACCGCCTGACGGTGCAGTAGTCGTTGCTCCTAAGCTATTAACTGTAGCATAATCATTTACCGTATAATTAGAAACATAGTTGCCGTAGAATGGATCCGGAGTTGCAGCAGTAGGAGGTGTATTGTGTGTCCACAGATAAATGGTTCCGTCTACAACCGGTACATTCGCAGGGTCTGATAAGAACGTTTGGATATCAATTGCTGAAGGATACGGGTTACCAATCAGGTTCCATTCGTCGTCGGCATCCAATACTGTTGTAGAACCACCGCTTGGTGTTGTGCTGCCCATGTTGGCATTTGTTCCTTTTGAAATCGGCACAGTGATATCACCATTGTTAGGCGTTCCTACAAACGTAGTGGTATAGGTTTGTTTTGTCCCTGATGAAGGGAAAGTACTAGGTGCTCTTGCAATGATACCAAATGTCGGATTCATGGCTGTTCCGGTACCAACTTGTGTCCAGATTCCGTTTCCACCCGCTTGTGTTGGAGTGTATCTGTAAATCAGATTCGTTCCGGAAGTCAGGTTCCCAACGGCAAAGTTTGAAGCAGTTGTTACCGGCGAATTCCAATAGGAATAGTCTAAACGGTACATCGGTTTGCTAGTGCGTTTGATATGGGCAATACCAGAGTTAGCGCTGTTGTTAATTTGTACTAAACTACCGGTGTCTTCAAGAATCAAGTCTCCACCTGCAGCAATGGTTACTGCGTTTGTTACAGTAATTGTATTGGCTGGGTTAACAGTTAAAGTAGCACCGCTTTGGATGTTAAGGTTACAGGCAGCAGCAGCAGCTCCACCGTTAATAACCGGTTTGTTTACGGTGTTTGGAATTAATACCCCTTGTGTAGCAGTTGGTACTCCGGCAGGCGTCCAGTTGGCAGCAGTGTTCCAGTTGGTACCGGCAGAACCGTTCCAGGTTTTGTTTGCGCCTACTGTTACGGTAGTCTGATCGGTTTCTTTTAGAATTGTTCCGTTACACAAGGTATAAGTAACCTGAGCGGTATAGGTTGTTGTTGTTGTCGGACATACAGTAAGCGTAGGGGAAGTTCCGATAACCGGACCGGTAGCCGTTGGTCCTTCGAACCATTGTAAATTGGTTATGGATGTTCCCGAAGGGGTAAATCGCCATGCTTCCCCATTTGTTGGTAAAACGGTCCAATCGGCATCTAAACCATTTCTTCCCGGCGCAACCACCGCAGCAGTTCCGGCAGCATTTTGAACCCCAACGATAGCGTTACCGCCATTCCAGGTTCCGTCAACTCTTTTTTCTTTAATATATACTTCGATGATGTTTGTGTTTTCATACAAAACCATCATTCCTGTGTAAAGTAAACTGTTGTTGCTAAACATCGGCACATTACTCCAAGAAGCCACCAAAGCTCTACAGCCGGAATTCAATGTGATTAATTCCCAGCCCACTTCACCGCCAACACTTGGGTCAATATCGTGATAAACCCCGTAAATAGTATTGGCAAACAAAGCACCTGTCGTACTTGGCAGGTTGTTGCTGAAAGAATATCCCGAACCAGTGTTTGCCTTAGACATATCAAAAGTTAAAACGCCATTAGAACCAATTACACACTGGTTGTAGGTGTTTCCGTAGAAACAGAAGTTGAACGGCAAATTAACAGGAGCCGACCATCTGTCGTCAATATTAACACTTACCGGATTCGCCAAACAGCTAAACTGATAAGGTGGGTTGTAAGGAATAGAAGTTACGGTATACGTAGTCGTGTTTCCTAATTGAAGATACGTAGCTTCCAAATCAACACAGCTTCCTGTGGTGCAGTCTATAGCTGCCGGATCGGCACCGTTTAATCCTAAACCACCTGTTATAACATTAGGACAGCCTAAAGTAGAGGTTCCTGTACCAGGTCCCGGAGTACAAGGCGTAATACAGTTTCTTGTAATCGTGAAATTTCCTGTAGTGGAGCCTGTTGTCCAATAGGCAATGTATACGTAGTATGTTTGACCTGCAACCGTTGTAAAAGTAGCAGATTCTGGAGACGAGTCAGTACATGCGATGTTGGTAAAAGAACCACAAGCGTTTCCTGTAACTACGGATAATTTGATGTCGAAATCAGGACTTGTGGAAATAATCGTTTGCGCACCATCTCCCACGAAAGTGTACCATACCCCGTAATTACTCATGGAACAGCCGGTACCGTGAGCGACTGCTCCCGTTGTTCCGTTTGTTGTTCCGTATAGGGTGTCGCCACAATTAAGCGTAGTTGCAGTGGCACAGGTTGTATTGGTAGCGGTTATTGGTGTGTTGATACAAAGGGTAAAGGTGGAGTCCTGACCAGTTGTTGAAGTCCAGGAATATACCTGAACATAGTAAGTATTTCCAATAGTAAGGCCGGAAACTACACTACTGTTAGGGTCTGAACAAACCAAAGAAGCGCCTAAACTGCCGCAGCTACCGCCGTAAACCGCATGTGCTAAGTCGGTAGTACTTCCAGATACGTTTGTTAGGTTGATGTTATGGGTTGTGGAGGTGGCCACAAAGCTAAACCAAACATCATCATCAGAAGTTCCTAATCCACAGTTTGTACCCGAGTTGGTTGCGCCCTGGATGGTTCCGGAAACACTGTTTGTGCAGCTTAAATCTGTGTTGGTTAAAACAGCTATCGCGCCTGTACAGTTATCGTTACTAAGCGGTGAATTTACGCAAAGTGAGAAGTTACCTTGACCTGAACCATTTCCAGAACTATAAATACGAATAAAATAGGTCGTACCGATTGTTAAACCGGTTAAATCTGTAGTTTCTGCTGCTGTTCCAGTTGTTGCATTAATACATGCTAAACTGGTAGGAGTACCACAACTGCCACTAAATACCTGAAATGAGGCATTTACTAAAGTGGAAGGGGTTACCGTAACGGTATGGGTAGTGCTTGTAGCGACGAATTTATACCATACGTCATCATCTGCAGCACCACTACAACCTGCCAAAGATTGGGTTGCGCCCAAAGTTGTTCCGGTAAGAGTGTTACAAGATGGGTTGTTGCTCGCGGTAACCGTGATTGCTCCAGCGCAATTGTCATTTGACGGTGCGGCGGGAACACTTGATATTAAGGAGATGTTGTCAATGGCCGCCGGAGGTTGTGTACCTAAAGAGCCGTCGTTTGTCCATTCAAAAACCAAACGGAAAGTGGTTCCGGCTAAATTTGTAGGTAACGTAAGCGTACCCGATGAAGTCCATGCATTTTGTTGGTTGAAATTTCCGCCTATTTGAATGCGGTTACCGGCTGCCGTTATAGCTGTACCGTATGCTGGATTAGTGCCGCTAGGAATAACCCATACTCTAAGGTAATCATAGCTTGATTCTCCGTAGCCTTTCCAGTCAAAGCTTAAAGTTATAATGCTTTCGCCGGCAGGAACCGTTATGTTTCGGTATAAGTGCGCCACTCTTGCGTTACCAGTTGTGTAGTTGTAAGCAGGAGTCGCAGCATTGCTGTCTGAAATATAAGCACATCGGGCACCCGTGTAGCCGGTAGCAGCAGTACTGGTTACCCAGCGGGTATTGTTTCCGCTACTGGTAATGGTCCATCCGTTTAAAGCCGGGGTGTTACCTGTTTCAAATCCACCGTCGCCCGTAGGGGAGATAAGAGTGGTTTGAGAAAAGCCGGAAAAACTTAGGGTAAAAAAAGCAAAAAGGAACAACGTAAGAAGCCGTTCTTTTAAGAATTGTTTTCGTTCCACAAATCTGTTGAAGAAAGTTGTGGTAAAGTAGTTTTTTTTCACGATTTTTGGTTAAATTGTTATATAAATGTTAATTCTTTAATTCTTAAGGGTGAAAGTAATGATTTGTCGATAAAATCCCAAAAAAATCGATGAAAATTAAAATATTCTCTAAAATCAATGAAAGATATCCCTTGTGGTTGCTGGGTTTTTGGGTTATAAATATTTTTCAACAAAAAATTAACAAGTAATAAATGGTGGGTAATTAGTAGGAATAAAAAAAAGCTCCAAATCTTGGAGCTTTTTTTTAAAAAGAGATTGTGAGAATTTTAGTAAATCGCTTTTTTGTTTACTACGGTTCCGTTGTCTAAAGTAATCTTCACAATCAGAGTACTTTGTGTAGGGTTTAAAGTTGCAGCGGTAAATTCATTCGCGTTAACTTTTGTTTCAGACAGAAGTTGTTTGCCCTGAATGTCATACACCCTAACTTCCTTAATAGGTTGCGCGGCAGACTTGATGTTTAATTTATCTGTCTTGTAAAGTATAACAGAATTTTCAATAGCTGTTATTTCTTCCGTGCTTAACGTTTGGTTAGTGTATTTCAATACAAAGCGGTCTTCAAATTCACCAACGTTTGAAGTAAAGCTGTACGGTGCCACTTTTAAATCGTGAACAACATTTAAAACTTTGTCTTCAAGATAAATGTTCTGGTCGTTAAACAGCAGATCAAAATGGTCGATTCCGATAGTGTAGTTTCCTTGTGCAGTTGCTTTGTAACCCAAAAGAACCACATCCTCCTGATTAAACGGCCAAGAACGTCCCTGAATGGTTAATTTTCTGTCTGCTCCCAAGGAGTAGAATTTTACGGCATTACCGGCTAACGCTTCTCCGTCGAAACCTCTGTCCCAACCTGAGGAAGCACCTTGTGCATAACCCACTAAGATTTGGCTGAAACCACCATTGTCGCCTGATAAGTTTAACCACAAGCGTTGCGTTTCAAAACCATTGCTGTTCAGATTTTCATTTGTGTCTGAAGTTTTAAAGAACATATTGTTGTTGTTCGTTACACGCATTGAGTTTTTGAATACCACATTCTGAGTAGTACCGTTCGCCATAGCATCATCTGCACTTACGAAGAAAGATTGTCCTGCGGCAATGAAAGTGGTAGGTGTTGCGCCTCCTGATGGTGCCGTAGTGGTGCCTCCTAATGAATTAACCGTTGCGTAGTCGCTCATGGTGTAATTCTGAACGTAGTTACCATAGAATGGATCTGGTGTGGCTGCAGATGGTGGAGTGTTATGTGTCCAGATGTAAACCGTACCGTCGATAACCGGAATGTTTGCCGGATCGTTAAGGAAACTTAAGATGTCAATTGCGGAAGGGTATGGGTTACCGATTAGGTTCCATTCGTCATCTGCATTCGTTACAACTGTAGAACCGCCACTTGGTAACGTACTGCCCATGTTAGCGTTTGTCCCTTTTGAAATCGGCATGGTAATGTCACCGTTGTTTGGTGTTCCTGCAAATGTAGCCGTAAACGTTTGTTTTGCTCCGGAAGTAGGGAAAGTGCTTGGGGCTCTTGCTATGATTCCAAAGGTAGGGTTCATAGAAGTTCCGGTGGCAACTTGTGTCCATGTTCCGTTTCCGCCAGCCTGAGTAGGCGTATATCTGAAAATTAAATTTGTTCCGGAAGTAAGGTTGCCTACTGCAAAAGCGGAAGCAGTTGTTACCGGAGAATTCCAATAGGTGTAATCAGTGCGATACATCGGTTGTGAAATTCTCTCGTAAGTAATTCTACCGGTATTGGCAACATTGTTAATCTGAAGTAAACTACCGTTGTTTTTCACGCTGAAAATACCGCCGGCATTAACATCAATCCAATCTGTTATGGTAAGATTGTTGTTCGATTGTAATTCTAAATTTCCGGTATTTTTAACCGTAAGATTTTTACCAAAAGCATTATAGCCAGAACCTGAAATAACAGAACCATTTGGTGCTGTAGGTACTACAACACAAGTGTTGGCATCTGGTACACCTACAGGCTCCCAGTTGTTAGGGTCATTCCAGTCGTTAGTAAGGCCTTTCCAGAATTTGGTTTTATTGTTAACGGTAATCAATTTTGAAACAGGACAGCCGTTAGATAAGGTGGCAATAGCTGTAAAAGACCAGTCAGGGCTTGTTAATTGGGCGCCCGTAGGTTTAACATAAACTGTTGAAACACTCTGTGCTACATAAGGAATGGTACAAGCTGCATCGATAAAGGCAGATACAGAACCGCCACTCCAGGTAAAAGTTGTGTTCATCGGTCTTGTTCCGTACAAACGTACATCGTCTATGGCCCATCCGTCTGCCCAAGCAGAACCTCCGGCTAAATGGTAACGGAAACGCACCATTAAACTCGGAGCACCGGCGTAAGCTGTTAAGTCTAAAGTAACCTGAGCGAAATCACCCGCGTATCCTTGTGTAGACGTGTACGACTGAATAGTTGTCCAGGCGCCTCCTCCATTGGTTGAAACATCAATGTCTGCCCATTGTGCCGGCTCTCCTGCATAATAAGAGAAGTGATGTCTGAATGTTAAAAACAAATCGGTATAAGGTGAGGCATTTAAAACACCTGTTCTTAAAATCATGTCTTTAGGGTTAGGAGCAGAGAAGTCTGATACCGACAGAGCAAATCTGTCGCCAACAGAACGGGATACCAAAGCCGGTTTCCAAACAGCGCCGGTAGGGATGTAAGGACTGGTTTGTACCATCCATTGTGTATTGGCACTTGCTGCAACATTCTGACGGATTAAGGATCCGAAAGTTCCGTCATTAAAGTTAACATTAACCAGGTCTTCTACCATAACATCTCCGGAAGCTGTTATGGAAACAATGTTGTTCTCTCCACATACTTCAGGGGTAGAAGGTGTTACGGTAATAATGGATGAAAGGTTAACTTTTGCAATTACTTTTTCTCTGAAAAGCGATTCGCAGGATCCGTTATAAGCGGCTACGTAATAATTGGTTGTGGTTCCGATGGAGGGTGTAGTCCATAAATTGGTGTTGGATGTGCCAATTAAAGATCCTCCTGTTGCGGCATCGTACCAACGGTATTCCGTAACGCCTGCTGTTCCGTAGGCATATAGGTCTACTGTTCCGGGTTCACAACGGCTTCCGTCTGTAACCGAAGTTATTTTGGCCGGACAGTCTGCTACAACTGTAATGGTGTAATCTTCTGTTTCGCCATTTGCTAAATTTCCGCAAGGGCTAAATGCTTGTGCGGTTTCGTAGGCACGGATTCGCATTCTGTAGTTTCCTGGAGCAGTACCGAGTGGCACCACAAAACCGAAGGAACCGGCAATTGTTTGTACACCACCGGTCTGATACACTAATTCCGGAGCGGCATCTGTAAAAGTACCGTCTTTGTTCCAGTCTACCCAAACACGCATAAACATACGGGATTGTGCTAATAAATAATCTACGTTAATACCGCCTCCTTCAACTTGCGTAGTTGTTGGCAACGCAGTATAGTTGGCATAACCTCCGGCTGTTCCTCCGGTGTTCATGTTAGACATATTGGTTAAGTTACCGATAGTCTGAACACTTTGAATATAACGGGTGTTAGGGTTGGAAGAGGTTGGGGTACAATAACTTACGCTTAAAGTGGTTGTACTGCCGTTTAACGGTGTGCTCGTGTAGTACAAAGGTCCTCCTGTACAAGCAGAATTATACGAGTAAACAAAGATGTAATAGGTTGTATTTGCAGTTAACCCTGTGGCGTTAAAGTTATTGTTGCTGTCTACGTCAACCACATAATTTCCACCAGTTAGGTTTTGTCCTGCTACATAAGTAGTACCGTTGTTAAGTAAAGCTGTCGGGGCAATGCCACTTTGGTTGATGATAACCAAATAATTGTCAGGTTGCGGAACAGCGTGTGTAAATGTACCGGAAATAGAGTTTCCGGACGGGCTTAGGTTTAACGCTGTTGCCTGTGCTGTTGGGGTACTACAAGGCGCCGGAGCTACTACATAAACAGTATAATCTTCAGCTTGTCCGTAACCTGTTGATGTACATGATCCTGTGTAGGCGTTATAGTTTTTTACAACTCTCATTCTTGTATAACCAAGAGATGCGCCGGCTGGCACCGTTATATTTGCTGTTGCTGAGATGGCATCGGTTCCAGTTGAGTTGGTAATAATGCCAATGTTGAACTCCTCGGTTGCCGTAGATTCAAAGATGCCGTTTTGGTTAAAATCAATATAGACTCTTATGTAATTATTGTAGTTTCCGGCAGTGTTTCCTTTGGCAGAAAACGAATACGTTTGTCCTTGAATTACTGTTGCCACATCGCAAAATGCTTCATTGGCAGGTGTTCCGTTAAGTGTTGCGGATGTGGTATTGTTAATACCAGCAAAAGTAACGTTTGTGATGGGTTCAATTGCAGTTGTGTATGTTTTTGTACAGTAAGAGTTGGTGAATGCCGTAGTGTAGGTAATGCGAATCATCCCTTGAGCGCCGGCACCACCTCTGTAGTTTCCACCGGTTCTACTTGCGCCGGAACCGCCGCCCCCATATAGGGTACCAGCTACCCCGTTTGCGCTTCCGGATACGCCGCCGCCGCCATTCCCTGCAGGTGCTACTCCGATCCCGCCTGTTCCAATATTGGCATCTTGTCCATTTGCAGCAGTTCCTGCTCCTGCGCCACCACCACCAGATGTGCCTCCGGATGCAGTTCCGCCATTACCTCCTCTGAAAACTACTGTTCCGGTGCTTCCTGCTACTGTTCCTCCGTTACCTCCGGCACCAGTATAGGCACCGCCAAAACCACCCTGGGCAACTACTTGATTTGTGTTCCACGTGGTGTTTTCACCGTTGTTTCCGTTGGTGTTTCCGGAAGCAGTTTGAGCCCCGCCAGCACCAACAAAAAAGTTGATTGTTGTATTTGGGGTAACTGCAACGGTTGATCGTGCATATGCACCACCGCCACCGCCACCGGCTTGAGCGTTATTATTTCCTTGCCCTCCGCCGGAGCCTCCTCCTCCCCAACATTCCACGGTTATGGAGGTAACATCACAAGGAACCGTGAAACTTCCGTTTCCTAGTGTTGTAAAGGTTTGCGTAGTCTGTGCAAAGCCTTCAAAATGAAGGATTAAAAAGAATAGGGAGGCAAAAAATGAAAAATATTTTCTGCATTTTTTAAAGTAATTTTTTTTCATAGGGCAATACATTAATGTCTTTAGCAAGTTATAATTTTTTTGACACAAATACTTAAACGGATGTGATAAAAGTATTGATAAAATGTTGTGTCTCAGACATGGTGTTAAACTTTTTATTTATAATAAAGTTTAACTGTTAATTAAGTGTGATTTTTTTTGTTCTTTTCTTGTAATAAGGTGTTTTTTTGTTGTAAATGCAATTTTATTTTCTCGTTTCTAGTCATGGTTTTGTTGTTTGATGTGTGAAATTTCGTCCTTCTTAGGTTGGTTTTGTATTTTACCTTTTGTTATATATTTTTTTTACTGATTTGTTTTACTGTTTTCTTTTTGGCAATGTTTTCAGAATATTGTGAATTCGTTACAGTAGTTTATTTTTTAATGGTCAATAATTTTGATGTTAGGTTGTTTACAGTTGTAGTTTGATAATCGTTTCGGAACTTTATAAACGACATTTGTTACTATAGCGTCTTTTTAAAAGTAAGAAAAAAACCATAAAAATATAAAAGACAACGAAAATGTAAAAAATGTAGTTTTTTTCATAAAAAAAATAATTTTATACAACAAAAAATGAACTTTTTGTTAAAGATAACATAAAAAAAATTAAATATCCAAAAAAAAAATATTAAAAAAAATACAAATTAGCGGGAGAGGAATTTGTTTTTATAGATATAATCTGCCTTTAATCGATTTTTAACAAAAAAACGTGAGCAAATATTAAATGTTAATTAAAATATAATATATTTGTTTTATCATAAGTATTCACCCAAAATATCTGATTATGAGAGGAAAACTACTTAAAAATGTATTAACACTATCCTTCACAATCGTTGGATTCAGTGTGGTTTCGGCACAGATGTATGTTAGCCCAAACAGCTATGTTTACGTTAATAACGAGCAGGTTTTTATAACCAGCGATTTGGAATTAAATGCAGCTACCAGTAATTTCTATCTGCGAAATGACGGACAATTGCTTCAGGGAACAACCGGAGCCGGGGTGAATAAAGGTGTGGGAGATTTGTCTGTTTATCAGGAGGGAACCTCAAATAATTTCGGGTACAACTATTGGTGTTCTCCGGTTGGTGTTCCGGCTGCTGCGGCAGGGAATAATGCTTTTGGAATCGGTCAGTTAAAAAGACCGACCGGGGTTACATCTTTTGGAGGACAGAGTATTACTACCGGTTTGGACGGTTCTTCGTCAAACAGTTCGTTAATTATTTCAAACCGATGGATTTATAAATTCATCAATGCGAATCAATATTCCAACTGGGTTTTTGTTGGCAGTGCCAATACAATTAATGCCGGAGAAGGATTTACTATGAAAGGGGTTAGCGGTTCCGATGCTACTACAGTATTGGGCGTTCAGAACAATCCGGGCAACAACCAGCGTTACGACTTTAGAGGAAAACCTAATGACGGAACTATTAACATAGCAGTTGGCAATGTTGACGGTCCAAATTATGAAAACAGAACGCTTACCGGTAATCCGTATCCTTCAGCTATTAATTTAAATGCGTTCCTTGTGGAAAACAGCGGAAAAACGGTTAACTATACAACCGGTGCTATTTCTGCGGGAGGTCCTGTTAATGTTATTACCGGTGCAGCCTATTTTTGGGAGCATGTTAAACCGGCAACGTCGCATTATTTGGATCAGTACGTAGGAGGTTATGGTACTTATACACCTAACGGGGCTAACATTGGTACACCGGGAACTTATGTTTCAGCAACCTGGAATACTTACAACCCGGACGGAACTCCAAATACTACAGGCGGGAGCACTGGCGCAACGTACAAAAGAATGTTTTCTCCTATAGGTCAGGGCTTTCAGATACAGGGAGTTGCGGTAGGAAATGCACAAATGAAAAACATTTACCGTGTTTTCAGAAAAGAAGGAGTGGCTAATGATTCACAATTTGAGAAAAACACAAATGCCGGTGCATCAAATCTTGGAAGTGACGATAAATGGGATGAAATTCAGAATGTGGCCGGAACCGATTATAAACAGATTTCAAGAAAACCGGTTCCACAAATTAAACTGCATACTGTTTTAAACAATCAATATACGAGAGAAGTAGCGTTGGCGTTCAATCCAATTGCAACAGATGGTGTAGACAATACTTTTGACGGGCAGTCTCCGGACAGTAGCTTACCAACAGATGTGTACTTTCCGCTTGAAGGCAAACAATACGTAATTTCCACAGTAGCGTTTGATATTGATAAAAAAATCCCGTTTGCTTTTAAATCGGCTGGACAGGCTACTTTTAGAGTGACTGTGGGTGATTTGGTGAATTTTGAAATGGCAGAGAATATCTTCCTTCACGATAAGTTAACCGATATTTACTACGATATTAAAAACAATTTCTTTGAAATAACATTGCCGGCAGGTAACAATAAAGACCGTTTTGAAATTACCTTTAAAGATGCTGCTGCCTTATCTGTGAACGATGCTGCGGTGAATTCTCTTGAAGTTTATCAGAACAATGGTGGTCATGTATTGACAATTAAAAATCCGCTTCAAACCGAGTTGAAATCCTGTGAAGTCTATGATGTAACAGGAAAACAGGTTTTTGCTAAAAAAGAATTAGGAAACAATGATTCTTATGAATTCTCCACCAGTTCTTTAAGCGAAGGGGTTTATATTGTTCGTCTGAATACAAAAGACAATCAGCAGGTAGGTAAAAAAGTAATAGTGAAAAACTAATATTGTAAACTACAGAACAGAAGTGCAATCGAAAGATTGCACTTTTTTATTTTTACTACTTTTGTAAAATAAAAATGCCGTTGAATCAGGAAATAGTTTATAACCTGCCCAATTCCATAACGCTTGTAATCAAACGTGAGGATTTGCTGCATCCGTACATTTCAGGAAATAAGTTCCGGAAATTAAAGTACAACCTTCTGGAAGCAAAGGCTTTGGGTTATGATAGGTTGCTTACGTTTGGAGGGGCTTATTCGAATCATATAGCTGCAACGGCTGCGGCTGGAAAGGAAATGAGGTTTTCTACTATTGGGATTATTCGCGGCGAGGAATTAGCAACAAAAATAGCGGACAATCCAACGCTGTCTTTGGCTAAATCAGACGGTATGGAGTTGCAGTTTGTTTCGCGTGAAGTCTATCGCCATAAAGACTCAGAAGTTTTTCAAGCGTTCATTAAAAAAAAGTTCGGCAATGTGTATGTTCTTCCGGAAGGCGGTACCAATGCCTTAGCAGTAAAAGGATGTGAAGAAATCCTAGACGAAAAAGATTCGGGTTTTGATTACCTCTGTTGTGCTGTTGGAACAGGAGGTACAATTTCGGGAATTATCAATGTTTCGGGTGCTTCTCAGACGGTTATGGGGTTTCCTGCGTTAAAAGGTTCGTTTTTATCTGATGATATTCGTAAGTTTGCAAAAAAGGACAATTGGAAGCTTATTAAAGGCTATGAATTTGGAGGATATGGAAAAGTAACCTCCGAATTGGTGCAGTTTTTGAATACGTTTTACCAACAGACCGGAATTCCTTTAGATCCGTTGTATACCGGAAAAATGCTGTATGGGGTGATGGATATGATTGCTAAAAATCAGTTTCCGGCCGGCGCCAAAATTTTAGCCATTCATACAGGTGGTTTGCAGGGAATTAGGGGGATGAACCAATTGTTGCTTCAAAAAAGAATGCCTACTATTAATTATTAGCATATGTTGAAAAAGTGTCTTATTGCGTGTTTTGCAGTTTTGTTATACAACTGTGGTTCTTCCAATAAAGTGAGAACGACGACTAAAACCACCAAGCCTACGGTTGCAGTTAAGAAACATCAGCCCGTGGTCGTTACTTCATCAAATAAGTCAGCTTCTGAAAAAAAGTCTGAAGTGCTTGAGGCTACTTCTAAAGTTGGGGTTACCAGTGAAGATGTAAAAAATTACATTGCACAATTTAAAGATATTGCTAAAGATAACATGCGCCAGCACGGGATTCCGTCCAGTATCACCATGGCACAGGGAATTTTAGAATCGGGTGCAGGTACAGGTGTTTTGAGTGTCAAAGCTAACAACCACTTTGGGATTAAATGTCACACCGGCTGGACAGGAGAAAGCGTACATCATGATGATGATGCGGCTCAGGAATGTTTTCGTAAGTACAATCATCCGTCAGAATCCTATAGAGATCATTCTCTTTTTCTTACTTCAAGAAGCCGATACGCCAATCTTTTTAAGTTGGACAAAGGCGATTATGTGGCTTGGGCAAAAGGGCTTAAAGCGGCCGGATATGCTACCGATCCAAAATATCCGGATAAATTAATCAGCCTGATAGAGCGTTACGAATTGTTTCGCCTAGATGAAGAGGTGATAGGTTCCGGTTACAAGACGATTGCCAAAACATCGGATACGCCTTTGGACAGTAAATCGTATCGCGTTGTACAAGGAGATACACTGTATTCTATTTCCCGAAAATTTAATTTATCTGTCGATCAGTTAATCGAAATGAACAATCTTTCTTCCAATGCCATATCCATTGGACAAATTTTAAAAATCAAATCATAATGTTATATCAGAGAAGCAGTCAGTTGTTTGTGGAGGCTGCAAAAGTAATACCCGGAGGCGTAAATTCTCCCGTTCGCGCTTTCAAAGCAGTAGGAGGAACACCAATATTCGTTAAAGAAGCCAAAGGAGCCTATTTGTATGATGAAGACGGCAATCGTCTAATCGATTACATTAATTCCTGGGGGCCGATGCTTTTAGGCCATGCATACGAACCGGTAGTCAACGCCGTAATCGAAAAAGCTAAAAAGGGAACCTCTTTCGGTATGCCGACCGAACTGGAAACCCAGATTGCAGCATTAGCCGTTTCCATGGTGCCTAACATCGATAAAATCCGTTTTGTGAATTCCGGAACCGAGGCCTGTATGAGTGCCATTCGTTTGGCCAGAGGATACACCAAAAGAGACAAGATTGTTAAATTCTCCGGATGTTATCACGGACATTCCGATTCATTTCTGATTGCCGCCGGCAGCGGATTAAGTACCTTCGGAGTTCCCAACAGTCCGGGAGTTACAGAAGGGACCGCTAAGGATACTTTGTTGGCCGCCTATAACGATATTGAAAACATCAAAGCCCTTTTTGCTGCGAATAAAGACCAGATTGCTGCGGTTATTATTGAGCCGGTTGCCGGTAACATGGGATGTATTCCCCCAAAAGAAGGTTTTTTGAAGGATTTGAGAACAGTGTGCAGTGAAAACGGTACCTTGCTTATCTTCGATGAAGTAATGACCGGATTCCGATTGGCAAAAGGCGGAGCGCAGGAATTGTTCAACATTCAGGCTGACATTGTTTGTTTTGGAAAAGTAATAGGCGGTGGATTGCCGGTAGGTGCTTTTGCGGCATGTAACGAAATCATGGATTATTTAGCACCGGTTGGTCCGGTGTATCAGGCGGGAACCTTGTCCGGAAATCCGTTGGCTATGGCAGCCGGGTTTGAAATGCTGAAGCAGATCAACAGCGATCAGGAATTATTTGCCCGATTGGAAGAAAAAACTGCTTATCTTGAAAACGGCATTCGTGAAAAGTTAACCGAAAATAATGTAGTGTTTACTGTTAACCGTGTAGGGTCGATGATATCCGTACATTTTGACGCCAATCCGGTTTGCGATTTTAAAACCGCAGCCAATGGCGATAATGAAACCTTCAAGAAATTCTTTCACGGATTGCTGAAAGAAGGAGTGTATATCGCGCCTTCTGCTTATGAAACCTGGTTCATCACCGATGCGCTTACGTATGAAGATTTGGATTTTACAATTAAGGCTGTTGGAAAAGTGGCTAAAGAATTGTAATGAATCACTGAAAATAAAAAAACCACCTTTTTTAGGTGGTTTTTTTATTTTGTAATAAATGTTTATTTACCGTTAGCTACAAGCTGTCTGAAAAGATTTTTGTCTTTTTTGATTAACGTTTCAATTTTTTCATCACTTAAGGTAGCTCTTAATTTAGCCTCGATGGTTTGAGCGATGCCTTTTACGCGTTCTTCGTTCAAATCCGGAGCGGCAAAAGCGTCATGTTTTTTTACGAATAACCAAAACAGAGCGTCTTCTGTTTGTTTGTCTAATTCGATAATTTCTTTAAGCATGCCAACATCTTTTCTGGCTGCTTCCTCAATTTTAGATCTGTCTTGTGCGTTCATGCCTACAGAGAAAGCAAACAACATGACAAAAAGAGCAATTATTTTTTTCATAATTCGTTAAAGGTTAATGATTAATGCTGTCAAATCTAATCAAAAATGTATGAAAAGCAAAATTTACCTGCTATAATAACATTATTTTTCAGATTTGTGATGCATCATTCTTTTTCGCTCCATGCGGTGTCCGCTTCGGTCTGCTTTGCGCTCTTCCCATTTTGCCATTTGCTTTTCGCTTAAGATTTTTTTCATATCGTTTTTGAAAGCAATCTGTTCGTCCAGCATTTTGCTTTTCATGGCAAAGCGTTCCTCGCTGGTAGGTTTTTTGTTTTCAGTTTTTGTGGCCTGACGTTTTGCTCTGGCTTCTTCCATTTTTTTGTGTCGGGCGGTCAGCAGTGTTTTGACTTCTTTTTGCTGTTTCTCATTCAGATCAAGATCCAGGGTCATTTTTTTAACCTGAAGTTCTACACGTTGTTCCGGAGTTAATTTCTCACGCTCCATTTTTTTCTCCTGTGCCTGAACGGTTAATCCGATTAAGGCAATTACGGCTAATGCTAATTTTTTCATGTCTTTAAAATTTTTGTGTTACAGCTATAAGACATTCAAAAATGAAAATGGTTTAATCGGATTTTCAGAAAATAATAAAAGCTGTCTTTGGGACAGCTTTTATATATAGGTAAAATAAGGATTACATTGTCAGTTCCACAATTTTGCTTTCGCCGTTTACCGCTACTTTTGTAAGGCCGTGTTGTGCTAAAGCCTTCATGGCTTTGTCCCATTTTTTGCCGCTCAAAGCAGCCTGGGTTTTTAGTTCGGCCAAATCCATGGTGTTTTCGTTTTTCTGTAACAACTCCACAATCAGTTTTTCTTCGGCTTCCAGTTCCAGTTGCGGTGCTTTTTTCTCCGGACGCATTTGCGGGAAGAATAATACTTCCTGAATCGACGGGTTGTTGGTTAAGAACATGATCAAACGATCCATTCCGATTCCCAAACCAGACGTTGGCGGCATACCGTATTCTAAAGCTCTTAGGAAGTCCTCGTCGATGAATTGTCCGGCTTCGTCATCACCTCTTTCCGAAAGTTTTAACTGCGCTTCGAAACGTTCTCTCTGGTCAATCGGGTCGTTCAGTTCGGAATACGCATTCGCGATTTCTTTTCCGCACACCATTAATTCGAAACGCTCCGTTAGTTCCGGATTGTCGCGGTGCGATTTACACAAAGGCGACATCTCTTTCGGATAATCCGTGATGAACGTCGGCTGAATGAAGTTACCCTCGCATTTTTCCCCGAAAATTTCGTCAATCAGTTTGCCTTTCCCCATCGTGTCGTCCACTTCAATACCCATGCCTTTGGCTGCCTCTCGGATTTCGTCTTCGGTTTTTCCGGTAATGTCAAATCCGGTGAATTGCTTGATCGCATCCGTCATGGTCACTCTCGCATACGGCGATTTGAAGTTTACTTTGTGCTCGCCGAAAATGGCTTCTGTCGTGCCGTTTACCTGAGTGGCACAATATTCCAACAGGTTTTCTGTGAACTCCATCATCCAGTTGTAATCCTTGTAGGCTACGTAAATTTCCATCGCGGTAAATTCCGGATTGTGGGTACGGTCCATGCCTTCGTTGCGGAAGTTTTTCGAAAACTCATACACGCCGTCAAAACCGCCAACGATTAATCTTTTCAGATACAATTCGTTCGCAATTCGCATGTACAACGGAATGTCTAAACTGTTATGATGTGTGATAAACGGTCTTGCGGCTGCTCCACCGGGAATCGACTGTAAAATTGGGGTTTCCACTTCCATATAACCGGCATTGTTAAAGAACGTTCTCATAGCGTTGAACAATTTGGTTCGCTTCATGAAAACGTCTTTTACCTGCGGGTTTACGACCAAATCCACATAGCGCATGCGGTAACGCAATTCCGGATCTACGAATTCGTCGTAAATGTTTCCGTCGGCATCGGTTTTGGGTAGCGGAAGAGGGCGTAAAGTTTTGCTTAAGAATGTAAAATTGGAAACTCGGATACATTTCGCGCCCACCTGAGTCGTAAACAATTCGCCTTCCACTCCGATAAAATCCCCTAAGTCGGTTAATTTTCGGAACACGGTGTTGTATAAGGTTTTGTCTTCGCCTTCGCAAATCACATCGCGGTTAAAATACGCCTGAATACGGCCTTCGCTGTCCTGAAGTTCGGCAAAAGAGGCTTTCCCCTGATCGCGCACACTCATCAGGCGGCCGGCTACCACAACTTTCTTTCCTTCTTCAAAAGCGTCCTTTATCTGCTTCGACGTAGTATTTACGGGAAACAAATTTGCGGGATACGGATTGATGCCAAGTGCTCTCAACTTGCTCAATTTCTCTCTTCTGATGATTTCTTGTTCTGAAAGTTGCATATCGTATTGATTTTTAAGGGTGCAAAGATACTGTTTTAGTTGTAAAGTTGCAAAGGTCCAAAAACAGTGGTCTTATTGATGGCTGATGCTGCGAACTGTGATGGCTAGTTCTTTTAGGAGCGTAAAGGTCCGGGCTTTTTTGGAATCCGTTTTCCTGCTGTCCGCGCTACACGGTAGCTTGCTCCCATCAGGGCTATGTGGAAACTATTTTGTATTTTTGTGTAGTTTTTAAAAATTATGAATAAAAAAGTACAGCTTCAGGATCTGGGGCGAAAAGATTATAAAGCAACCTGGGATTATCAGGAAGCGCTCTTTGCGGCTATCGTAGCCCAAAAAATGGCAAAAAGAGACCACCCGGAAATCACAACCGATAATCATTTCCTTTTTGTGGAACATCCGCATGTTTATACGTTAGGGAAGAGCGGCGATTTATCGAACTTGCTTTTAAGTGAGAAGCAACTGGAAGAAAAAGGAGCGACGTTTTACAAAATCAACAGAGGAGGAGATATTACCTATCACGGTCCGGGCCAGATTGTAGGCTATCCGATTCTTGATTTGGAGAATTTTTTCACAGACATCCATAAATATCTTCGCTTGTTGGAGGAAGCTATTATCCTTACGTTGGCCGAATACGGTTTGCAGTGCGAAAGAAGCCAGGGAGAAACCGGAGTGTGGCTGGGAGTTGGCACGCCCTTTGCCCGAAAAATTTGTGCCATGGGCGTGCGCGCTTCCCGATGGGTAACTATGCATGGTTTTGCGTTGAATGTTAATGCGGATTTAGGGTATTTTGATAATATTATTCCTTGTGGTATTAAAGGAAAGGCAGTAACTTCTCTTAATGTTGAGTTGGGAGTTGACAAAGTGAATGAAGAAGAAGTGAAGCAAAAAATACTGAAGCACTTTTCCAGTCTGTTTGAAGCGGAATTAGTTTAATATAAAAAAGGAAGTCGATTGACTTCCTTTTTTTATAAATCTAAAGTGAGTTGTTCGGGTAACAATCGGAACGACATTCTGTGGTATTTGGTTATACCGTATTTTTTAATGGCTTCCCGGTGTTCTTCTGTTGGGTAGCCTTTGTTTTTTTTCCAATTGTACATGGGAAATTCTTCGTGAATCCGGTTCATGTATTCGTCCCGGTAGGTTTTGGCCAGAACCGATGCAGCTGCAATACTTAAATATTTACTGTCGCCTTTTACAATGCAACTGTAAGGAATGCCGTTGATGGGTTTGAACCGATTGCCGTCTACTATAATGTGGTCCGGAGAAGGGTTGAGTTGTAGGATGCATTCCTGCATGGCTTTTATGGAGGCGTTCAGAATGTTTATTTTGTCAATAATAACAGGTTCCAGATGGGTTACTTTATAGGTAAGTGCTTTTTCTTCTATAAGTGGTCTTAGTTTGTCTCGGGTCTTTTCGGATAGTTTTTTGGAGTCGTTTAAGAACTCGAGTTCAAACTCTGTGGGAAGAATTACTGCGGCGGCTGTGACCGGACCTGCCAGACAGCCTCTCCCGGCTTCATCGGTACCGGCTTCAAATAGCATAGAGGAGTGGTTTTTTAGTAACATTCTTTTTTTTTGCCAAAAGTAAAATTTTTTGCGCAACCCTTTTGTTACTTTTTAATCTTATAAATGTGTTTGTTAGGAATTTTGAAAATTTCGGGATGATTTTTTAACATATATAAAATACTATAAATCTGTAGTATTATTTGGTTATTTAAGAAATTATTAAGAAGTTTGCGAAATAACTAACTCAAATAAATTTAATATGAGATCGAAGTTTAAATGGATTTTTGCGCTATTAATGGCGTTTTCAATGCAGTTTTCCTTCGCACAGGAGAAAACTATTACAGGTACAGTAACCGAGGCTGGTTTACCGTTGCCGGGTGTTAGCGTTGTTGTAAAAGGTACGACTCGCGGGACACAAACAGACATGGATGGTAATTATACCATCGCAGCAAAAACAGGAGAGTCTTTGGTGTTTTCATTCATTGGGATGAAGGATCAGACAATTGTGGTTGGTGCTGCAAGCAAAATCAATGTGGCTATGGCTGCAGAGGCTACTGCGATTGAGGATGTGGTTGTAACAGCTCTTGGTATTAAGAGAAAAACAGATGCGGTTACATCAACGTATCAAAAAGTAAATGCTGAAGAATTGAACAAAGCGGCTAACCCGAATGCGGTTCAGGCGCTTGTTGGTAAGGTTTCAGGTTTACAAATTAATACAACTAGCAGTGGAATTAATGCTGAGAACAGAGTTGTGTTGAGAGGGGCCAGATCGATGACAGGTAATAACCAGGCTTTGGTTGTTATTGATGGGGCGATTTCAAACATTGGTACTTTTCAACAATTAGCTCCTGAAATCATTGAGAGCGTGAACGTATTGAAGGGTGCGCAGGGAGCTGCTTTGTACGGTTCTGATGGTGTTAACGGTGTTATTATTGTGACTACTAAGAAAGGTTCGACAGAAGGTAAATTTAAAGTAAATGTTACATCTTCTGTTGATATTTCTGATATTGCATATTTGCCACAACGACAATTGCGTTACGGTCAGGGTTGGGACGGATTGCATGCGAGTCAGGAGAATGGTTCTTGGGGGCCTGAATTTGACGGTTCGCTTGTGCCGGTAGGTTTACCTCAGGCAGATGGATCTTATATTATGGCTCCGTATAGCCCTATTGAGGATAACTATAAGCAATTCTTTAAAAAAGGTACTATTGTGCAGACAGGGGTTACTTTGAGTGGAGGTAATCTTGAGAATGGTTATGCTATATTTTCTGCAAACAGAAATCAAACAGATTTCATTGTAGATAAGGATGAGTTGAAAAGAAATTCATTCTTGCTAAAAGCAGGGAAGAAATCGGGTAGATTTACAGTAGAAGGTAATATTAACTATATCAATGAGAGTGTAAAAAATACAGTTTCAGGATTGTATGGTAACCTTTTACAGACAGCTTCGAATGTTCCTGTTAGTCAATTTAGCGGAGGTCAGAACCAACATCACTGGACTGTTTATTATAACTCTCCATACTGGAGAAGAGATAACGAGAGAGAGTTTGGTAAAACAAACAGAATGGCGGCAATTGTTTCTTTGGGGTATGAAATCAATAAAAACATCAGCCTTTCTTATTTGGCTAACTTGAGATTGAATACATTTGATAACTGGTCTTATAAAAATGAGTACGTAGATAATATAGCCAGTGTTTATGGTTCAAGAAGTAATTCTGTAACATCGGAATACTATAGTTCTACTCAGCTTGACAGAAATTTTTACGGAGATTTTATTGTGAATTTTGACTATATGTTAACTAATGATCTTTCATTTAAAGCTAACGTAGGTTTCAATACGCAGGATTTCTATACAAAAGTAAACCAAGTTGGAGGTACTAATTTGAATATTCCGGGACTTTATAACTATACTAACGTTTTGAACCCTGCTTTGGCTTCAAATTTAGCTAATACAATTATTACTAGAAATAAGTTTGGTCTTTTTGGAAATGTTGATTTAGGCTATAAGGAATATTTATTCTTGAATGTAACCGGAAGAAATGACTGGTCAAGTGTGTTCGAGAAGAGAAATTCTAGTTTCTTCTATCCAAGTGCGGGTATTTCGTTTATCCCTACTAAAGCTTTTGACGGTCTTAAAGGTGATATTTTAAACTATGCTAAGTTGTCTGCTAACTGGACTAGAGTTGGTAATGAATCTGCGGTTCCTGCCTATGCTATTAATAGTCTTGGGGTTCTTGGTATTGGATATCCATTTGGTGGGGCAAACTCTTACGTTCAGCAACAGGGTCAAACATTTAAAGGTATTACGCCTGAGTTTGTGACATCTAAAGAAGTTGCTGCAAACTTCGGTTTCTTTAACGACAGATTGACACTTGATGCTTCATATTATGTTACCGATACACATGATTTGATTACAAATACAGGTGCTTCTGCTGCTGCGGGGCTTACTACTCTTAGAAGAAATGTTGGAGAAATGCAAACCAAAGGTTATGAGATTGACTTGTCTTTCACGCCTATTAAAATGGCAAACAACGGATTGCGTTGGGATAACAAATTGAGCTATACTCATTATAAATCTGTGATTAACAAAGTGTCTGATGAGGCAACTGAGGTGTCATTGCGTCAGCCGTATGACTTTGTTGGAATTTATGCAGTTGCAGGAGAAGAATATCCTTTGATTAAAGGAACTACTTATTCTAGAGATGAGTTTGGTAGAATCATTCTTGATGCAAATGGTAATCCAACAATTGACCCTACTATGAAAAAATTAGGAAAAGTTAATCCTGATTACATCTTAGGTTTGACATCTTCATTGTCTTACAAAGGAGTTAAATTGTCTGCTACTATGGACTACAGAACTGGTCACCAATTCTATTCAGATGTAAAACGTAATTTATCTTGGACTGGACAGTTAGTTGAATCAGCTGAAAACAGATCTGGATTCATTATGCCGAATTCATCTTACGATTATAATGGAAATGGGTTGTATGAGGCTAATGAGGCTAATACAAATGTTATGACAGGTGGTGGTAGTATGGCTTCATTCATTAACTATTATAACAGTTATTATTCTACAACTGGTGAGAATTTAGTTATTGATGCGACTGCTTTCAAAGTAAGAGAATTGTCATTAAGCTATAGCTTTAACCAAGATCTTATTAAGAGAGCTGGTTTAACAGCAGTTACTATTGGAGTTAATGCACGTAACCCGTTCACTTGGTTCCCTAAGGAAAACAGATATTATAACGATCCTGAAGGTTCTGAAACGACTGGAAATGCTGGAGGTTTATCTTTTACAGACAGATATCCGGTTCAGAAAACTTATGGTTTCGCAGTAAATCTTACTTTTTAATTAATTTAATTACTTTAGAATATGAAAAGGAAAATATTATATCCATTTGCGTTTCTTGCGGTGATGTCAATTGCTTCTTGTACCTTGGATGAAAATAAAAGTCCGAATAGTCCTGTGTATTCAGATATCTCTCCGGTTTTGACGCTGAGTGCTGCTCAGACGCAAACTTACAGAGCAATTTCTGGTGACAATCAGAATTTTGAGACTTCCATCAGAAGCCAGTCAATGAATCAATTGGGGAACTTATGGATGAACAGTTGGGCAGGAAACGTAAACAATACTACCAACCCGTATAGCGAAGAATACCGCTCTATCTTGAGTTCAACTTTCTACAATCCGATTTGGGATTGGACATACAGAAATGTGACTAATTTCCAACAAATTATCAATTACGATAGTCCAAACTACGATAATCACAAAGCTATTGCTAAAATTCTTAAGAGTTTTTACATGCAATATATTGTAGATTTATATGGTGATTGTCCTTATAGCGAGGCTTTTCAAGGACAAGCTAATCTTTATCCTAAGTACGATGACGATAAATTAGTGTACAGAGGCTTAGTTAACGAGTTAGACGAAGCTATCGAACTAATTGAGAATGCTAACTCTAGTGATGTTACTGTAGGAGCGGAAGATGCTATGCTTGCCGGTAATATGACAAGATGGAAGAGTTTTGCAAACACAATTAAACTTAGAATTTTGCTTAGACAATCGGAGTTGACAGATACTGAAACTATTGCTTATCTAGACGCGCAATTCGATACTTTAGCAGATGCTCAGTTTGTAGATTTTGATGTAACAATCAATCCTGGTTATAATGCAACCAATGCAAACAGACAAAATCCTTTCTACGGTGCTTATGGTTATACTATAACCGGTCAGGCAACGGGTAATAGGGCTCTTATTACAGCTTCTGCTCATGCTGCAGATGCTTTAAACAATACCTCAGACCCAAGAAGAAGCCGATTGTTTACCACAACAGGTGGTCTAGTAGTAGGAATTGAACAAGGTGCTGATTCGGAAGATGCTCCGGATAACCCTTCATTCTTAGGTCCTGCAATTATTCCTGTACCAGTTGGAACGAATGCTTCTGTGGGTTCTTCTATGGCTGGTTATGTGATGACTTTGAGTGAGGCTAAGTTTATTTTGGCTGAAGCTGCTTTCAGATATCCTACGAAATTTGGAGCTTATGATGCTGAAACTTTGTTTACTCAAGGAATTCAGGCTTCATTCACCAGATTAGGTGTTACTCCTGCTGCTGGTGCAACTTATTTGGCAAACATCGACCCTATCAATGGTTTTGGCTGGAATGGTTCTGCAGATAAGATTGAGGCAATTATGACTCAAAAATGGATTGCTTTAATGAATGTACATGCAATTGAAAGCTGGATTGATTACGTAAGAACTGGTTTCCCTGTAACCCCATTGGCATTGACTAATAGTGGAGTTGGTAAGCCTAAGAGATTAATGTATCCTGCTTCAGAATATATTTCTAATACTGCAAATGTACCTGCACAAACAAGTGCTACAGTTTTTGCAACAGGTCCTTTCTGGAGTGAATAATAACTAAAAACTAGAAAAAGATGAAAAAATTATTAATTCTTTCTGCGTTATCATTATCGCTGTTTTCATGCTCTGATGATGATAGATTAGAGACAGACGTCTTGAATCAAGGTCCTAAGATTGTTGGTTTCGAGAATACTATCGAAAATATTGCTTATTTTTCAGATGAAGGTCAAATTCAGTATGACCTGCCAGTAATTATCTATGGATTTGGCGATGGTAATGCTAATGGTTCTAATATTGAGATTACCTATGAAGTTGATTTAGACAACTCAACTGCAACGGAAGGAACTGAATTTGAATTTGCGGATACTACAAATAAAATTACAATTCCTGCGGGTAGTACTTTTGCTACGATTCCATTGTTGGTAAATACAGGTTCTTTTAATCCAATTTCTAAAACGGAATTGGTTCTTAAATTGACAACTACCACTGACGGTGTAATTAGTGAATCCCAAAAAATTGCCACTATTGCTTTCGTAGGTTGTCAGTCGCAATTGCCAACTGGAGCTTATTCATGGGTTAGTACTGCTGGATATGCTGGAACAGCAAATATTACTGAGATTGCAACCAATACGTTTGAAGTTCCTTTCCCAGGAGTTTCTTCTGGAGGGCAGCCAATTCCAATGCAGTTTAACGATATCTGTGGTGAGTTTACTCATTTAGGTTGGGATTTTAGCGATACCTATTTATGTTCAGCTAGTAATATTACTTGGGACAGTGATTTAAACACATTGACTTTTGAAGAGTTAAGAGTTTACAATGGACTGACTGTGGGATCTGGTGTGTTTTTTGACAGAAAAACTACTGTTTATACTAAACTATAAATATTATGAAGATATATAATTTTAAAAATTTACTGGCAGTAGCTGCATTATCAATGTTGGTTACTTCATGTAATGATGACGACACTTTAGCCGATGTAAGAAACGCTAAGCCTGTTGTTACTGTTGATAACATTCTGGCTTCAGCAAATGAAGGTGAGGAGTTGACTTTTACTTTAACTGTAGACAAGCCATCTTCCACTCCAATGGACTTTAAAGTGGAACTTTATGCAAATGGTAGTACAGCTTCTTTCAGAGATTTTGACTGTTCAGGAGTAGAAACTGATATTGCTGAAGGAGGATATTCTCAGGGACCAATTGGTTATAAACTGGTTTTTCCTGCGTATGCTGAAACTTTTCAGTTCACAATTACACCGAAGTTAGATTTGCTAACAGAAGGTAATGAAGTGTTAAAGCTTCGTATTGCTTCTTCTGGAAATGGTGCTGGTTTGGTAGCTTCAGCTTCTGAAATCATTACAATTAACATTTCTGATGTTATCAATAATAATGTTGGATTTGAGTTGGAGTGGGCTCAGACTACTACAGATATTCACGGTACGATTTTTGATGGTACATATGCGACTCCTACTTCTACTGCTTATTTTTCTGACTGGGATTTCGATTTCTGGTTAGAGGATGAGTTAGGGAATGAAGTAAACGGTGGTACTTATCCAGGTGCTACTGCTAATTCTCCTGAGTTTTTTACCATGGAATCAACTTTGCCTGACGGAAACTACTATTTATATGTAGATTTATGGCAAGCTGGTCCGGCACCTGCTGTTCCTTTCAACCATGATTTGAAAGTTAACATGTCTAAATATGGTGTTTGGTCTAAAACTATTAATATCCCATTAACAAGTAATGACAGTTTTAGTGATTATGTTGCCATAGTTGAAAAAGCTGGAGATATTTATACTGTTTATGATATTAATTCAGGAGATGTTATCATTTCTGGTAAAGTTTCTAAGTTGAAAAACAAAATGAAACACAAAGCGAATAGAAAATAATTTTTATTTCAGGCTTTAGAAAAACCCCGCAACAGCGGGGTTTTTTATTTTTTGAAAATATCATATAATTCTCGTTACCTTTGCGTCATAACTTAAAAGTATGAGTCAGCGTTTTTTATTTGTGATATTATTCTTTTCCTTTGTTTGCTCCGCACAGGTAGACGAAGTTTTAAAACCGGATCGAAAATTTGAAAAACAGACGGCTGAAAAAAAAGCCTCTATCGATTTATACAAAATCATCAGCCTGGATAATGATACCACCTACGTAGACACTACGCTAACCATTCAGCGAGAGTACAAGTTTAACTACCTGCGTAAAGACACCTTCGGGTTACTTCAGTTTCTTAACGAAGGGCAAACTTATAATACTCTGAATTTTGGGTTAAACCAATTCAATCCTTACCCGGAATTTGGTTTCAAGGCCAAGCATTTTAACTATCTTGAGGTTCGGGATGTCAACTATTATAACGTGCCCACACCTTATTCCGATTTGTATTTCAAGTCTGTAATGGAGCAAGGGCAAAATCTGGATGCTTTTGTTTCCTTAAACACTTCCAAAAACCTTAATTTTTCCGTTGGCTATAAAGGTTTGCGCTCTTTGGGCAAGTATGCTAATCAACTGTCCAGTACCGGAAACTTCCGGTTCATCACCAGTTATAACACCACCAATAAACGCTATCACCTGAAAGCACATATCACCGCTCAGGATATTTTAAATCAGGAAAACGGAGGAATTGTTAATCTGTCGGAGTTTGAAGAGGGTGAAAACCTTTACAGAGAACGAGCCCGACTGGAAACGTACTTTACCGATGCCAAATCCTTGCTGAAAGGCAATCGTTTTTTTGTAGACCATTCGTTTCGGTTGAGCAAATCGAATCCTAACAGTTTGGTACTTTTACACCAGTTCAATTTTGAAAATAAGTTTTTTGAATTTTCCATGAGCGCCAACGAGCGTTTTGGAGACAGTTATGCTTCTACAGTCAACAATAAAACGCGCTACAACAGAATGTATAACAAATTTGGGGTGGCCTATTCCAATGCCAAATTGGGCGATTTCCAGTTTTTTGCAGACGATTATAAGTATAACTATTTCTACTACCGAACCGTAACACTGGCCGACGGGTCAATAGTGCCCAACAAAAACAACGACCGTATCAACACCTGGGGAGCCCAATACAGCTATCAGAAAAACAGTTGGAAAGGAAATTTACTGGTTTCCAATTCGCTGACCAATCAGTCTTTAGCCAATATCGAGGCCAATGTGCGTTATACTTTAAATGACAAAAACACCTTTGCTTTAAAGTACCAGAACATGAACAAATTACCGGATTTAAATTACGTGCTCTACCAAAGTGACTACGTTGCGTACAACTGGTACAATACTTTCAAAAACGAAAAGATCAACAATTTTGAAGTCGAGGCCCAAACCCAATGGCTTGATGCGTCGTTCCAGTATACGGTTTTAAACGACCATTTGTTTTTTGCTAACCAAAACCCGGTTTATAACGAGCAGGGCATTGCAGAACAGCTTGTCGTAAAGCCTTTTCAGTACGATAAAACCATCAATTACTTGTCGGTGAAGGCTTCCAAAGATGTTAAATTCTGGAAAATGGGTTTTGATAATACCGTTTTATTTCAGCAAGTCGAGCAGAACGACCCAATCCTGAATGTGCCCAAATTTGTAACCCGGAATACGCTGTATTTTTCCGATTACTACTTCAAGAAAGCCTTGTACATCCAAACCGGTGTCACGCTCAATTATTTTACGAAATACAAAGCCAACGACTACAATCCTTTACTGGGAGAATTTTACATCCAGAATCAGAAAGAAATCGGCGATTTCCCGATGATGGATTTCTTCATCAACGCCAAAGTCCGAACCTTTCGCATGTTCCTGAAAGCCGAGCACTTTAATTCGAGCTTTACAGGTTTCAACTATTATACGGCACCGAATTATCCGTACCGCGATTTCATGGTGCGTTTTGGGGTTATCTGGAATTTCTTCAGTTAATTTTTTGGGGAGCGAAACATCAGGGCTTTTCTGTAAAGGCAATTCCCGCTTTCCGTTCTACTTCGTGCCACTGCAATCGGGGCTAGGGAGGAAACCATTTTATTGTTTGGAAAGATTTTAATTATCTCTACATTTGCAGTTCGCAATCAAGTCAAAATGAAATACGCAGAGAACATATTAGGCACTATCGGGAATACCCCGATGGTTAAACTGAACAAAATTACGGCCGAAATCCCGGCTTTGGTTTTGGCAAAAGTGGAATACTTCAACCCGGGACAATCCTGCAAAGACCGCATGGCCTTAAAAATGATTGAAGATGCCGAAGCTGACGGTCGTTTAAAACCGGGCGGCACCATCATCGAAGGAACTTCCGGAAACACCGGTATGGGGCTTGCGCTGGCAGCCATCATCAAAGGCTACAAACTGATTTGTGTCATCACAGACAAACAATCCAAAGAAAAAATGGACATCCTGCGCGCCGTAGGAGCCAAAGTAGTCGTTTGTCCCACAGACGTAGAACCCACCGATCCGCGTTCGTACTATTCCGTATCCCGAAAACTGGCTGAAGAAACGCCAAACGGCTGGTATGTAAACCAATACGACAATTTGTCCAATACCAAAGCCAACTACGAACAAACCGGTCCGGAAATCTGGGATCAGACCGACGGAAAAGTAACGCACTTCGTAGTAGGAGTGGGAACCGGAGGAACAATTTCAGGCGTGGCCAAATACCTGAAAGAAAAAAATCCAAATGTAAAAGTATGGGGAATCGATACCTACGGTTCGGTTTTCAAAAAATACAAAGAAACCGGCATCTTCGACGAAAACGAAATCTATTCCTATGTAACCGAAGGAATCGGAGAAGACATCCTGCCGGAAAACGTAAACTTCGACCTGATCGACGGATTCACGAAAGTAACCGACAAAGACGCCGCCGTGTACACCCGTAAATTGGCCTTGGAAGAAGGCCTTTTTGTCGGGAATTCTTCTGGAGCGGCCATCAAAGGATTGTTGCAGTTAAAAGATAAATTCGGCCCCGACGATGTGGTGGTGGTGTTGTTCCACGATTCAGGTTCCCGTTATGTGGGGAAAATATTCAACGACGACTGGATGCGCGAAAGAGGCTATCTGGATGATGAAATCACCAAAGCCGAAGATCTGATCCAGGATCATATCGACAAACCTTTAGTGGTAGTGCGTACCGAAGAATTAGTGTCCCATGCCATCGAGCGCATGCGCAAACACAAAATCTCCCAAATCCCGGTAATTGACGTTAACGGTTTTGTAGGTTCGGTAGACGAAACCGATTTGTTCCAAAGCTATGTGGCGGATAAAAACGTTTCGGAAAAACCAATCCGGGAAGTCATGGGCGCGCCGTTCCCGATTGTAAAATTAGGAACACCGGTAGAAGAAGTGTCCAAACTGATTAACAAAGACAACCAGGCCGTTTTGGTAGATTTGGGCAACGGAAAACACCACATCATCACCAAACACGATGTCATCAATTCGATAAAATAATTTCAAGTATAAGAAAGCCGTTCAGATGAACGGCTTTCTTATTTTAATCGGCAACCAAAACTCCCGAAACGTTCCAGAAACTGAAACTGTTGCCTTCCGGAGCCCCTTGCGGAATTTTAATCCGAAAGCTGTGTTTGCCGGCTTTCAGATCGCCTAATTCAATAATAGCAGGATTGGTTACCGTTCCCGGGCACCAATTCGAACGGCTGTAATCCGACGAAGACAAACCGTTGTTAAAATTGCCCGAAGCCGGATTGAACAAGCGATAACTGCCGCAATCCTGTCGCCAAGGGATAAAAGCATTCACTTCTTTTTCGTCTAACAGTATCGAGTTTTTCTTAGGGACAAACTCATCGCCATTTTCCCAGCCGCCATGACCTGTTGTGATATATCGAAGCTTAGCGTTTTTGAGGTCTTTGTCCAAAGTAAATTCCACCAAAAGCCCTTTTTCATTGTTGAACATGGTAGCATATTCCTGACCGGCCATTTCCATCACGTTGGTGGTGTTGAAAAGCGGTAACAGAAAATTGTTTTTCGAAGCGGCATTTTCTTCATTGTGAATCGTAATGTTCAGCGAAACTTTGTGGCCGCCTTTGTCGTAATTTCCGATGAAAGTGCCTACCCAAACTTCCTGATTGCTCAAAGCTGTACGCAATTCCGAAATGTCCTGTCTGTACGGCACTATTTCATGCCAGGTTTTGTCTTTCAGCTGAATATGATTGTATTGTTTGATGCCGAACGGAGTGAAAAAACGCATCAGTTCCAGCAATGGGGCATAGTTTTGGGTCCGAACCACGCCCTGGTATTGTTTTCCGTTGCCGTTTTCGTATACCGGAAGCGTTTTGGCACCATCTTTCAACCCGTCCAAAAAGGAAATTTTCTGATCCGTCGGAATGACAAAAACCGAACCGGTGCGGTCGTAGGCATCTCCGTTAGATTGCTCGCTTACCTCCGCAAAAATCTGACTGCCGTTGTTAATCGTCGGGAATTTGACTTTTTTCAGGATAATCGTCCCGTTGGCAAACCGCAAAATACTGTCGTTGGATTTCGAAGCCTCGGAAAAATTGATAGTTTCGTTTTCGAATATTTTTAAGGTAGTGAAGCGGCTCTTCCAAAGTAAATCGCGATAGGTCAGCAAATCTACTTGTTTAGCGTTTGAAAGGGAGTTCAGTTTGTAAATTTCTTTTTGCTTTTCGATTTTGGTGGCGGAAATGATGTAATTGTTGTTGCGGTTCATTTCCAGTACCAATCCTAAGTTCTGTCCTAAAACGGTTGGGGCGCCTTTAACGTTCAGGTCTTCGGTAAACCACAACTCAATCTGATTGGAATTGACCACGGTTTTCGCTTTTCGGCATTTATAACCTAAAATGGTTTTGGTTTCAGAACCGATTTCAAAAGTCTGCTTGCCAAGGGAAATACTGTCAGTAGTACTTACCGACTTGCTTTTGTCCAATTGTCCGATTTGACGGTAAGAATTGTTGCTGTGGTTAACGACAGTCTGCTCAAAAGGAAACGGTGTTTTAGCCGCAAGGATGTTCTGCGAAGTAAGTACGGTTTCACGTCCGTTACAGAAAACAAGAATCGGATCCTGATTTTCCACCAGTTTTCCGTTGGAACTCCGCAAATAGGTTATTTTATAGGTAGTTGACGATTTGTCTTTCTTTTGAGCATGAGTGACGCTCAACGACAAGACTAAAAATAAAGTAAGAATTTTTTTCATTTTTTAGTTGTGAAGTTTACACAAAGATAAAAGTTTCCTTATATTAGCACTTTATTTATAAGCCATATTACTATTACACACCATGCAGCAGAATTTTCTACGCCATCTCTGGCTGGTACAGCAATTTGAGAGTTCCGGATTAAAAACAGTCCGGGAAGAACCGTTCCGGACACTTCATTCCGGTTGTTGCCTTCTGAAGACCGCTTCCTGTTTTTTTAATGCGCAAATATTCACTGGTGCGTTGCGTCGCGCCGGCGGTGTCACTGTTTGTAATCATGACAGGAAAGTGAAAAGCAGCGATGAGACAGAACTGTCGGTTTTGGAATGGCAATCCTGTCGGAATCCGGAAATCGTTCGGTATTCCCAAAACACCCATGTCAAAAAAATACTTAAATTTGTAACCGACTTATGGGACTAATCACAAACATCCGCCATTTTTTTGAAAAGCACGGCTTTGAAGTATCGTCACGTCTGGCTGATAAGCTGGGTATGCGAACCACCAGCGTCCGCTTGTTTTTCATTTACATTTCCTTTTTTACGGTAGGCTTGTGGTTTGGAGTGTATCTTACGCTAGCCTTTTTGCTGCGCCTGAAAGACATGGTGTACACCAAACGCAGTTCGGTTTTCGATTTGTAATCCCCTTTTCTATGCATGATAATGGTCTCAGTGTGAAATTCACACGCGAGCAGCGTAGCGGTATCGTTGCGTTGCTGTTGCTTATGGTTGTTACCCAGTTAGGGTATTATGTCTATTCGTTACAATCCGGAAGTGAAAAGCCAAAACTTTCCCCAGAAGAACTTCAATGGTTGGCGATGCAAAAACAGATTGACAGTCTGAAGATACAAAAGGAAGCGGAAGGCAATAAAATCTACCCGTTTAATCCAAATTTTATTTCAGATTACAAAGGGTATACTCTGAAAATGTCCCTTGCCGAAATCGATCGATTGCATAAATACCGTGAAGCCAATAAGTTTGTCAACTCAGCGGAAGAATTTCAGCAAGTCACAAAAGTATCCGACGAATGGTTACGGAAATATGCGCCGTATTTCAAATTTCCGGATTGGGTGAAGCATAAAAAGTCCTCTTTTCAGAACTATAAAACCGAGCCGTTTGCAAATAAAAAAGAAAAGCTGGCAGTTATAGACATCAATCAGGCTACACAGGAAGATCTGATGAAAATTTACGGGATAGGACCGGGCTTGTCGGAACGTATTTTGAAAGAGCGGGAGAAATTCGGAGCGTTTGTAAACATGAACCAGATGAATGACATTTGGGGTTTGTCTCCGGAGGTAGTGGAACGGCTCAACAAACATTTTAAAGTAGTGGCGGTTCCGGTTCTTAAAAAGATTCCGATAAATGAGGCTTCGGTTAAAGAACTTCAGACCCTGCCTTATTTCCGCTATCCGTTGGCTAAGGAGATTGTTACCTATCGCAGTATGAATGGCGAAATAAAATCCAAAGAAGATTTGCATAAAATTAAGAATTTTCCAGTTGAAAAAGTCGATATAATTGCCTTATATTTGGACTTTTAAACAAACAAACAATTCAACCAAAATGAATTCAGTCTACTTTACAGAAGAACATCAATTATTTAGAGAGAGTTTACGCGATTTTTTGCATAAAGAAGTGGTGCCGCATATCGAAAAATGGGAAAAAACCGGAACCATTGAGCGTTTCATATGGAAAAAGTTCGGGGATATGGGCTTTTTCGGATTGCGTTATCCGGAAGCTTATGGAGGCTTGAATCTGGATTTGTTCTATACGGTTGTCTTTTTGGAAGAATTGCAGAAAATAAAATCGTCCGGTTTTGCCGCGGCTATGTGGGCGCATTCTTATTTGGCCATGACGCATTTAAATGCGGAAGGCGATGAGCGCATCAAGCAGAATTATCTGGCGCCGAGTATTTCCGGAGACATGATTGGAGCCTTGTGTATTACCGAGCCGTTTGGAGGCAGTGATGTGGCAGGTATGCGTACAACGGCTGTAAAAAAAGGAGACAAATATATCATTAACGGTTCCAAAACGTTCATAACCAACGGGGTTTATGCGGATTATTATGTAGTTGCAGCCAAAACAAATCCCGAACTTGGCAACAAAGGAATAAGCATGTTTCTGGTAGACGCAAAACTTGCAGGTGTTTCGGCTACTAAACTTGATAAATTAGGATGGAGAGCTTCCGATACCGCGGAAATCGCTTTTGACAATGTAGAGATTCCTGCCGAAAATTTAATGGGTGAAGAAGGAAAAGGCTTCCCGTACATCATGCAGCATTTTGCCTTAGAGCGTTTGATTATGGCCATTAACGCCCATGCAAGAGCAGAGTATGCTATTGAATACACCATAGGCTATATGTCCGAGCGTGAGGCATTTGGCAAAACCATTGATAAATTTCAGGCGTTACGTCACACTATAGTGGAGCATGCAACCGATGTTGAGCATTGTAAATGGTTCAATTACGCTACGGTAGCCCGTTTGGATCAGGGGGAATATGTGGTGAAAGAAGCGACTATGGCGAAACTGAAATCGACTAAAGTTGCTGATGAAACGATTTACAGTTGTCTGCAGATGTTAGGAGGGTACGGTTATATGGAAGAATATCCGTTGGCGCGTTTGTTCCGCGACAGTCGTTTAGGGCCAATTGGTGGCGGTACTTCGGAAATTCTGAAAGAGATTTTGTCGAAGATGATCATCGATAATAAAAATTACGAACCGGCTGTGAAGCATAAATAGTCGGATTTTAAATAGCAGCAAGAGCCAAGAGACAAGAAATTGTAACTTGGCTTTTTTGTTAAGAATAGTGAGGGGTCTTTCGGTAAAAAATAATTCAAAATTTATAATTTGTAATTTAAAATAAAATTGTAAGTTTGCAGCCTAAATGAGAGGAGGTGTCTAAACTATGTTAATTATCCCAATTAAAGACGGAGAAAATATCGATAGAGCATTAAAGCGCTATAAGAGAAAATTTGATAAAACTGGTACAGTTCGTCAATTAAGAGCACGTCAGCAGTTCACAAAACCATCTGTGGTTAGAAGAGCGCAGATCCAAAAAGCACAATATATTCAAGGTTTAAGAGACTCTTTAGAGAACTAGTAGATTTTTGAATGATTCTATAACCGTTAGTGAACGAAGTTTTATAACTTTGTTGCTAACGGTTTTTTTATGATTGATTCTTTGCAGGCATACCGGAACTATCTTCAGAAGGAGAAAAACTATTCTTCTCATACGATTACGGCCTATCTTAAAGATATTTCTGATTTCAATGTTTTTTTGGGAAACGAAGACGCCGCGCAGGCATTGGAAACGGTGCAGTACGGTCAGGTTCGCTCCTGGATCGTGGCTTTGGTGGAAGGTGGTATTTCCAACAATTCGGTGAACCGGAAAATCTCTTCCTTAAAATCCTTTTATAAATTTCTGCTCAAATCTAAGCAGATTGAAATCAATCCGTTGCAAAAACACAAATCTTTAAAAACGCCGAAGAAAGTTCAGGTTCCTTTTTCGGAAAAAGAACTCGAAATGGTTTTTGAGGAAAACGATTATCCCGATGATTTTGAAGGCATTCGCAACCGTTTAATTATTGAGCTTTTTTATACCACCGGCATGCGAAGAGCGGAATTGATTTCGCTGGAGCTGTCCAATTACAGCTCCTACACTAAAACCTTAAAAGTGCTTGGGAAGCGAAATAAGGAGCGAATTCTGCCGCTTCTGGATTGTACGGTTGTGTTGCTGAATCGTTATCTTGAGGTTAGGAAAACGGTTGAAAGTGGTTCGTCCGGCAATTTGTTAATTTTGAATAAAAACGGGCATAAAGTTAGTGAAACGTTTGTGTATCGATTAATAAATGATTACTTTAGTAATGTCTCTGAGAAAGTAAAAAAGAGTCCACACGTTCTGCGGCATACCTTTGCGACGCATCTGCTGAACAACGGTGCCGATTTAAATTCAGTAAAAGAATTGTTGGGTCACGCCAGTTTATCTTCCACTCAAATCTATACGCACAGCAGTTTAGCGGAACTGAAACGAGTTTATCAAGATTCTCATCCGCGCAGCCATTAATAATTCTAAACGTTTAACCCAAATAAATTTTTTAATTATGAAAGTAAATGTTCATGCGGTCAATTTTAACATTGATAGAAAATTAGTAGATTTTGTACAAGAACGATTAGATAAATTAGAAAAATATTACGACAGGGTGGTTTCATCCGATGTTTTCCTGAAAGTGCAGAACACAAGTGACAAGGAAAATAAAATAGTGGAAATTAAAATTAACGTGCCGGGTGATGAATTTATGGTGAAAAAACAAAGCAAATCTTTTGAGGAAGCAGTAGATTTGTCGGTAGATTCACTGGAGCGACTTTTGATGAAACGAAAAGAAAAAATCAGAGCACACAGCTAAAAATAAAAAAAAGAGAAAAATTATTTTGATTAAAAAATAAAATGCCTACATTTGCAGTCCGTTAGAAATAGCGGACTTTTTTATTTTCAATGCCGGTGTAGCTCAGCTGGCTAGAGCAGCTGATTTGTAATCAGCAGGTCGTGGGTTCGAGTCCCTCTATCGGCTCAAATACGATAAAGTATTGAAAATTAAAAAGTTGGGGAGATACTCAAGCGGCCAACGAGGGCAGACTGTAAATCTGCTGGTTACACCTTCGCAGGTTCGAATCCTGCTCTCCCCACAAAAAAATGGAATTTAGAAAAAAAGAATTCGGAGATTTCTGAATTTTGAATTCTAACTTCTGAAACGCACAAAAGCCGGTGTAGCTCAGGGGTAGAGTGCTTCCTTGGTAAGGAAGAGGTCACGGGTTCAAATCCCGTCATTGGCTCAATTTTGAATATTTGAACACTAATTATATAACTAAGATTAAATTATTAAATCATGGCAAAAGAAACCTTTGATCGTTCGAAGCCCCATTTAAATATCGGAACTATCGGACACGTAGATCACGGAAAAACTACTTTGACAGCTGCTATTACTAAAGTATTGGCTGATGCTGGTTTATCAGAAGCTAAATCTTTCGATCAGATCGATAATGCTCCTGAGGAAAAAGAAAGAGGTATTACTATTAATACATCTCACGTAGAGTACTCTACTAAAAACCGTCACTATGCTCACGTTGACTGTCCAGGTCACGCGGATTACGTTAAGAACATGGTTACTGGTGCTGCTCAGATGGACGGAGCTATCCTTGTAGTTGCTGCTACAGATGGTCCAATGCCGCAAACTCGTGAGCACATCCTTTTAGGTCGTCAGGTTGGTGTGCCTAGAATTGTTGTGTTCTTGAACAAAGTTGACATGGTTGACGATGCTGAGTTGTTAGAGCTTGTTGAAATGGAAGTAAGAGACTTATTGTCTTTCTATCAGTACGATGGTGACAATGGTCCAGTTATTAAAGGTTCTGCTTTAGGAGCTTTAAATGGTGATCCAAAATGGGTTGCTACTGTAATGGAATTGATGGATGCTGTTGACAACTGGATTGAAGAGCCGGTACGTGACAGAGAAAAACCATTCTTGATGCCAGTTGAGGACGTATTTACAATTACAGGTCGTGGAACTGTTGCTACAGGTCGTATCGAAACTGGAGTTGCTAATACTGGAGATGCTGTTGAAATCATTGGTATGGGTGCAGACAAATTGACTTCTACAATTACAGGGGTTGAGATGTTCCGTAAAATCCTTGACAGAGGTGAAGCTGGAGATAACGTAGGTTTATTGTTACGTGGTATCGATAAAGCGGATATCAAACGTGGTATGGTTATTATCAAGCCGGGTTCTGTAAAACCACACGCTCACTTCAAAGCTGAGGTGTATATCTTGAAAAAAGAAGAAGGTGGACGTCACACTCCATTCCACAACAACTACCGTCCTCAGTTCTACGTACGTACAACTGACGTAACAGGTACTATTTCTTTACCTGCAGGAGTTGAGATGGTTATGCCAGGTGATAACTTAACTATTGAAGTACAATTGTTAAGCCCGATCGCATTATCAGTAGGTTTACGTTTCGCTATCCGTGAAGGTGGTAGAACTGTAGGTGCTGGTCAGGTAACTGAAATTTTAGACTAATTATTAGTTGTATATAAAGTCGGCAGTTTTGCTGCCGGCTTTTTTAACAAACGGGCGTAGTACAAGGGCTAGTATAGTGGTCTCCAAAACCATTGATGGGGGTTCGAATCCCTCCGCCCGTGCAAAAGAAAAAGATATGACAAAAGTTGTTAATTACATATCAGAGGCATTTGAAGAGTTAAAATCGAATGTTACTTGGCCGGAATGGTCTGAGGTACAACATTTAACTGTTGTGGTGGCTGTGTTTTCCGTATTGTTTGCTTTGGCAACTTGGGGGGTTGATACAGTATTTGCAAAAGTATTAGGGGTTTTCTTTAATTGGTTAAAAGCTTAATTTTTTTGATATGTCAGACAATAATGTCAAAAAATGGTATGTCGTTAGAGCAGTAAGCGGACAAGAAAACAAGGTTAAAAACTATATCGAAACGGAAATTAGTCGTTTGGGTATGTCGGATTATATCTCTCAGGTATTGGTACCAACCGAAAAAGTGGTGCAGGTGCGTGACGGTAAAAAAATCAGCAAAGACCGTGTGTACTTTCCGGGTTACGTGATGATTGAGGCTAACCTGACAGGAGAGATTCCTCATATTATTAAATCGATTACCGGAGTAATTGGCTTCTTGGGTGAAACCAAAGGAGGTGATGCAGTGCCTTTGCGTCAGTCGGAGGTAAACAGGATGTTAGGTAAGGTAGATGAACTTTCTGTAAAAGTAGATCACGGCGCCATACCATATGCTGTTGGTGAGACTGTAAAAGTAATCGACGGACCTTTCAACGGTTTCAACGGAACGGTTGAGAAGGTAAATGAAGAAAAGCGTAAACTTGAAGTAATGGTGAAAATTTTCGGTAGAAAAACGCCGTTGGAATTGAGTTTCATGCAAGTTGAAAAAGTATAATATCGTTACATTATAAACTCACATCAATCGCTTCCAATTGATAGATGTGCTAAATTTTTTTAAAAAATGGCTAAAGAAATTAGTAAAGTAGTTAAACTACAAGTTAAGGGAGGTGCCGCGAATCCTTCGCCACCGGTTGGACCTGCTTTGGGGGCTGCTGGGGTTAACATCATGGAGTTCTGTAAGCAATTTAATGCGAGAACTCAGGATAAACCTGGCAAAGTTTTACCAGTACAGATTACTGTGTATAAAGACAAGTCTTTTGATTTTGTTGTTAAAACGCCACCGGCTGCAATTCAATTATTGGATGCTGCTAAAATTAAGTCTGGTTCAGGACAACCTAACCGTAAAAAAGTAGCTAGCGTTACTTGGGATCAAATTAGAACTATTGCTGAAGACAAAATGGCAGACTTAAACGCTTTCGAAATCGAAAAAGCAATGAGTATGATTGCCGGAACAGCTAGATCTATGGGTATAACAGTATCAGGAACTGCTCCTTTTTAATCTTTAATTAAGAAAAAGACATGGCAAAATTGACAAAAAAGCAAAAAGAGGCTGCAGCAAAAATTGAGAAGAACAAATTGTACTCTTTGAAAGATGCATCTGCATTAATCAAAGAAGTTGCTTCTGCAAAATTTGATGAGTCAGTTGATATCGCAGTAAAATTAGGTGTAGATCCACGTAAAGCGAATCAAATGGTAAGAGGTGTGGTTTCTTTGCCGCACGGTACAGGTAAAGACGTGAGAGTATTGGCATTGGTTACTCCGGATAAAGAGGCTGAAGCTAAAGCTGCCGGTGCAGATCACGTAGGATTAGATGACTATTTGCAAAAAATCAAAGACGGTTGGACAGATGTTGATGTAATCATCACAATGCCTGCAGTTATGGGTAAATTAGGGCCATTAGGTCGTATTTTAGGACCTCGCGGTTTAATGCCAAACCCTAAAACTGGTACTGTAACTATGGAAGTAGGTAAAGCAGTAGAAGAGGTAAAATCTGGTAAAATCGACTTTAAAGTAGATAAAACGGGAATCGTTCACGCCGGAATCGGAAAAGTATCTTTCGATGCTCAGAAAATCCAGGAGAACGCTCACGAGATTATTCAAACATTAATTAAATTAAAACCAACTGCAGCAAAAGGAACTTATATTAAGTCTATCCACATCTCAGCTACAATGAGTCCTGCAATTGCTTTAGATCCTAAAGCAGTATAATTGGTAGTTAAAAGTTTTTAGTATGACTAGAGAAGAAAAATCAATCGCTATTGAAGATTTAACTGCACAGTTAGCTGGTGTGAATGTTGTGTACTTGGCAGACATTTCCGGACTTGATGCAGATACTACTTCAAACTTAAGAAGAGCTTGTTTTAAAGCAGGTATCAAATTAGAAGTTGTTAAGAATACATTGCTTGCAAAAGCTATGGAGTCTTCTGAAGCTAACTTCGGGGAACTTCCGACGGTTTTAAAAGGAAACACTTCAATCATGATTGCAGATACAGCGAACGCTCCTGCAAAAATCATTAAAGAGTTCCGTAAAAAAGGCGACAAACCTTTATTGAAAGGTGCTTACATCAACGAGGAAATCTACATCGGAGATAACTTACTTGATTCGTTAGTATCCATCAAATCGAAAGAAGAAGTTATCGGAGAAATCATCGGATTGCTTCAGTCCCCAGCTCAGAGAATTATCTCTGCTCTTCAGAATCAGAACAAAGAAGAGGCAGCTGAATAAATTGCGCACTAATTAATTAATATATTACAAATCATTTTAAAAGATAGAAAAAATGGCAGATTTGAAACAATTCGCAGAACAATTAGTTAACTTAACAGTTAAAGAAGTTAACGAATTAGCAACAATATTAAAAGATGAGTACGGTATCGAGCCTGCTGCTGCAGCTGTAGTGGTTGCTGCTGGTGGTGGTGATGCTGGTGCTGCTGAAGAGCAAACTGAATTCACTGTAGTATTGAAAGATGCTGGTGCTTCTAAATTAGGAGTTGTTAAAGCGGTTAAAGAATTAACTGGTTTAGGTCTTAAAGAAGCTAAAGATTTAGTAGATGCTGCTCCGGCTAACGTTAAAGAAGGTGTTTCTAAAGACGAAGCTGAAGGATTGAAAAAAGCTTTAGAAGAAGCAGGAGCTGTAGTTGAGTTGAAATAAGCTCACTCAAGTTATAAAAGCAAGGTTTAGGCCCTGAGATTACCTCTCAAAGGCCTAAACCATTTTGCGTATAATAAATTATTGAAAATTGTTTTGAAATAATTTGTGTTGCGCACTGTATTTAATCCATACGAAGAAAGAAAATGAAATCCTCACTTTCTGTTCATTTTCAGAGATGTATCGATTATATGAAGAAAGTATAATTACACTGTGTTATTACACAAAAAACTACTTTTTTTAATCAAAATTTTGTCCATTGATGTTAGCAAATCAGACTGAAAGATTAAATTTCGCCTCGACGAAAAACATCCCTGACTACCCGGATTTTCTGGATATTCAGGTAAAATCTTTTAAGGATTTTTTCCAATTGGAAACCAAATCCGATGAGAGAGGAAACGAAGGGCTTTACAATACCTTCATGGAGAACTTCCCAATTACGGATACCCGAAACCAGTTCGTGTTGGAATTCCTAGATTATTTTATTGATCCGCCAAGATATACAATTGAAGAGTGTATAGACCGAGGGTTAACGTACAGTGTGCCGTTAAAAGCGCGTTTGAAACTGTATTGTACAGACCCGGAACATGAAGATTTTGAGACAATTGTACAGGATGTTTACTTAGGAACCATTCCTTACATGACGCCAAGCGGTACGTTTGTAATCAACGGAGCGGAGCGTGTGGTAGTATCTCAGTTGCACCGTTCTCCAGGTGTGTTCTTCGGGCAGTCTTTCCATGCCAATGGAACCAAATTGTATTCCGCTAGGGTAATTCCTTTTAAAGGGTCCTGGATTGAATTCGCTACCGATATCAACAGTGTAATGTACGCGTATATCGACAGAAAGAAAAAATTACCTGTAACGACTCTGTTCCGTGCCATCGGATTCGAGCGTGACAAGGATATTCTTGAAATTTTTGACCTTGCTGAGGAAATCAAAGTTTCAAAAACAGGTCTTAAAAAATACATCGGACGTCGTCTTGCTGCGCGTGTTTTGAACACTTGGCATGAAGATTTCGTTGACGAAGATACTGGAGAAGTAGTATCGATCGAGCGTAACGAAATTATCTTAGACCGTGATACGCTTTTAGATAAAGACAACGTAGAGGAAATCGTAGACGCTAATGTGAAGTCCATTTTGTTACATAAGGAGGATAACAACCAGGCGGATTACGCAATCATCCACAACACGTTACAAAAAGACCCGACAAACTCTGAAAAAGAAGCTGTTGAGCACATTTACCGTCAGTTGCGTAATGCAGAACCGCCTGATGAGGAAACGGCTCGCGGTATTATCGATAAATTGTTCTTCTCAGATCAGCGTTACAACTTAGGTGATGTAGGTCGTTACAGAATGAACAAAAAATTAGGTTTGGATATTCCTATGGACAAGCAGGTGCTTACCAAAGAGGATATCATCACTATCGTGAAATATTTGATTGAGCTAATCAACTCTAAGGCAGAGATTGATGATATCGATCACTTATCAAACCGTCGTGTGAGAACTGTTGGTGAGCAATTATCTGCTCAATTCGGAGTAGGTTTAGCGCGTATGGCCAGAACTATCCGTGAGCGAATGAACGTTCGTGACAATGAGGTGTTTACGCCAATCGACTTGATTAACGCGAAAACCTTATCATCCGTTATTAACTCATTCTTCGGAACCAACCAGTTGTCTCAGTTCATGGATCAAACGAATCCATTAGCGGAGATTACCCACAAACGTCGTTTATCGGCATTAGGACCTGGAGGTTTATCCAGAGAGAGAGCCGGTTTCGAGGTTCGTGACGTTCACTATACACACTACGGACGTCTATGTCCGATTGAAACTCCGGAGGGACCAAACATTGGACTTATTTCCTCATTAGGAGTATATGCGAAAGTAAATGGAATGGGATTCATCGAAACACCGTACCGTAAGGTTGAAAATGGTGTAGTTGATTTAAAATCTGAGCCTGTTTATTTGAGCGCTGAAGAAGAAGAAGGTAAATTGATCGCGCAGGCAAACATTGATATGGATGCTAATGGTAAAATTACAGCGGAAAGAGTCATTGCTCGTGAAGAGGGTGACTTCCCGGTATTAGAGCCTACAGCCGTTCACTATACCGACGTAGCACCGAACCAGATCGCTTCGATTTCCGCTTCGTTGATTCCGTTCCTGGAGCACGATGACGCGAACCGTGCATTGATGGGATCGAACATGATGCGCCAGGCCGTACCATTGTTACGTCCTGAAGCACCAATTGTAGGTACCGGTTTAGAGCGTCAGGTGGCTTCCGATTCCAGAGTATTGATTAATGCAGAAGGAAACGGAGTAGTGGAATATGTAGACGCGAATCAAATCACCATCAAATACGACCGTACCGATAAGGAAAGAGCGGTAAGCTTCGATCCGGACGAGAAAACGTATCAATTAATCAAATTCAGAAAAACCAACCAGAGTACCTCTATCAACCTGAAACCAATCGTAAGAAAAGGGGACAGAGTGGTGAAAGGACAAGTACTTTGTGAAGGATATGCCACGCAAAACGGAGAGTTAGCTTTAGGTAGAAACCTACAGGTAGCGTTTATGCCTTGGAAAGGGTACAACTTCGAGGATGCGATTGTAATTTCTGAAAAAGTAGTTCGTGATGATATTTTCACCTCCATCCACGTAGACGATTACTCGTTAGAGGTTCGTGACACGAAATTGGGTAATGAAGAGTTGACGAACGATATTCCAAACGTTTCAGAAGAGGCTACCAAAGACTTGGATGAAAACGGTATGATCAGAATCGGAGCCGAGGTGAAACCGGGTGACATTCTAATCGGAAAAATTACACCAAAAGGAGAATCCGATCCGACTCCGGAAGAGAAATTGTTAAGAGCAATCTTCGGAGACAAAGCGGGTGATGTGAAAGACGCTTCCTTGAAAGCTTCTCCATCGCTTCACGGTGTGGTTTTAGATAAAAAATTATTCGCGAGAGCGGTAAAAGATAAACGTAAGCGTTCCAAAGACAAAGACGATTTAGCGGTTCTTGAAGCTGAATTTGAAGTGAAATTCGTTCAGTTGAAAGACAAGTTGGTAGAGAAATTGTTTGAAATCGTTAACGGAAAAACTTCTCAGGGCGTAATGAACGATTTGGGTGAGGAAGTATTGCCGAAAGGTAAGAAATACACGCAAAAAATGCTTTACGCCGTAGAAGATTTCGCGCACTTAACAAAAGGTCAGTGGACTACAGATGAAGAGTCAAATGCCATGGTAAATGACTTGATCCACAACTATAAAATTAAGTTAAACGATTTACAGGGAGCGTTAAGAAGAGAGAAATTCACGATTACTGTTGGAGACGAGTTGCCATCAGGAATCCTGAAACTTGCTAAAGTATACATCGCTAAGAAACGTAAACTGAAAGTGGGAGATAAGATGGCAGGACGTCACGGTAACAAAGGTATCGTGGCCAAAATCGTTCGTCAGGAAGATATGCCATTCTTAGAAGACGGAACACCGGTAGATATCGTATTGAATCCGCTTGGGGTACCATCCCGTATGAACATCGGACAGATTTACGAAACCGTATTAGGATGGGCAGGTAAGAAATTAGGGAAGAAGTTTGCCACACCGATTTTCGACGGAGCTTCTTTAGACCAGATCAATGCCTTAACCGACGAAGCAGGTGTACCAAGATTCGGACATACGTATCTGTATGACGGAGGAACCGGAGAGCGTTTCCACCAGCCGGCCACCGTGGGTGTAATCTACATGCTGAAATTAGGGCACATGGTAGATGATAAGATGCACGCACGTTCTATCGGACCTTACTCGTTGATCACGCAACAGCCTTTAGGAGGTAAAGCACAGTTCGGAGGTCAGCGTTTCGGAGAGATGGAGGTTTGGGCTCTTGAGGCGTACGGTGCATCAAGTACTTTACGAGAAATCTTGACAGTTAAATCAGATGACGTAATCGGTAGAGCGAAAACTTACGAGGCCATCGTTAAGGGTGAAACTATGCCGGAGCCAGGATTACCGGAATCATTCAATGTATTGATGCATGAATTGAAGGGTCTTGGATTAGACATCAGATTAGAAGAATAATTTCACGGAAGCTGTTTTCGGACGGCTTCCTTTTAAAGTGTTTTTTATAAATCGATAGCACGTTTATCATGAATAGAAATAAAGATAAAAATACGATCAAAAGATTTAACAGGATTTCCATCGGTCTTGCTTCTCCTGAGTCGATTTTGGCTGAGTCAAGAGGTGAGGTTCTAAAACCGGAAACCATCAATTATCGTACCCACAAACCTGAGCGTGACGGACTTTTCTGCGAGCGAATCTTCGGTCCTGTAAAAGATTACGAGTGTGCCTGTGGTAAATACAAAAGAATCCGTTACAAAGGAATCGTTTGTGACCGCTGTGGTGTGGAAGTTACGGAGAAAAAAGTACGTCGTGACCGTGTAGGACACATCAACCTGGTGGTGCCTATCGCGCACATCTGGTATTTCCGTTCTCTTCCGAACAAAATCGGATACATTTTAGGATTGCCGTCTAAGAAATTAGACATGATCATTTACTACGAACGTTACGTAGTAATCCAGCCGGGTATTGCAAAAGGTCCGGACGGAGAATCCTTAAATAAATTAGATTTCCTAACCGAAGAAGAATACCTGAACATTCTGGATTCACTTCCGATGGAAAACCAATATTTAGACGATAACGATCCGAACAAATTCATCGCGAAGATGGGTGCGGAATGTATCATGGACTTATTGGCCCGTACCGATTTAGACGCGTTGTCTTATGAATTGCGTCACGCGGCGAATAACGAAACGTCTAAACAAAGAAAAACCGAAGCGTTAAAACGTCTTCAGGTAGTAGAATCGTTCCGTGAAGCGAACCAGAATCGTGAAAACCTTCCGGAATGGATGATTTTAAAAGTGATTCCGGTAATTCCGCCGGAATTACGTCCGTTAGTGCCGTTGGATGGTGGGCGTTTCGCGACTTCGGATTTGAACGACTTATACCGCCGTGTGATTATCCGTAACAACCGTCTGAAACGCTTAATGGAAATCAAAGCACCGGAAGTAATTTTGCGTAACGAAAAACGTATGTTACAGGAATCTGTAGACTCGTTGTTCGACAACACCAGAAAAGCTTCTGCGGTTAAAACCGAATCGAACAGACCGTTAAAATCCCTTTCGGATTCCTTAAAAGGAAAACAAGGACGTTTCCGTCAGAACTTATTAGGTAAACGTGTGGATTATTCGGCGCGTTCGGTAATTGTTGTAGGACCGGAATTGAAAATGTACGAGTGTGGTCTTCCGAAAGACATGGCAGCCGAATTGTACAAACCATTCGTTATCCGTAAGTTAATCGAGCGGGGAATCGTTAAAACCGTTAAATCAGCTAAGAAAATCATCGACAAAAAAGAGCCGGTGGTATGGGATATCCTTGAAAACGTAATCAAAGGACACCCGGTACTGCTTAACCGTGCTCCTACTTTGCACCGATTAGGTATTCAGGCTTTCCAGCCAAAACTGATCGAAGGTAAAGCAATCCAGTTGCACCCGTTAACCTGTACGGCATTCAACGCGGATTTCGACGGTGACCAGATGGCGGTTCACTTGCCGTTAGGACCGGAGGCTATTTTAGAGGCACAATTGTTAATGTTGGCTTCCCACAATATCCTTAACCCGGCGAATGGTGCGCCTATCACGGTACCTTCTCAGGACATGGTTTTGGGTCTTTACTATATGACCAAAGAGCGTTTGTCTACCGAAACACACAAAATTTTAGGTGAAGGATTAACTTTCTATTCTGCGGAAGAGGTAAACATTGCCCTGAACGAAGGACGTTTGGAATTGAATGCCCGTGTGAAAGTACGTGCCAAAGATTTCAACGAAAACGGAGAGTTAGTATATAAAATTATCCAGACTACTGCAGGTAGAGTATTATTTAACGAGGTAGTTCCGGAAGAAGCAGGATACATCAATGAAGTATTGACTAAAAAATCGTTACGCGATATCATCGGTAAAATTTTAGCAGTAACCGATGTGCCTACAACCGCTGCCTTCCTGGATAACATCAAAGATATGGGATATCGTTTCGCATTCCGCGGAGGATTGTCTTTCTCTTTGGGAGATATCAAAATTCCGGACCAGAAACAGGATTTGATTGCCGATGCCAACGAGCAGGTGGAAGGTATTACCATGAACTATAACATGGGACTTATCACCAACAACGAGCGTTACAATCAGGTAATCGACGTTTGGACTTCAACGAATGCTTTATTGACCGAATTGGCGATGAAGAACATTAGAGAAGACCAGCAAGGATTCAACTCGGTATACATGATGTTGGATTCCGGAGCGCGTGGTTCGAAAGAACAGATTCGTCAGTTAACCGGTATGCGTGGTTTGATGGCTAAGCCGAAAAAATCAACTGCCGGAGGTGGTGAAATTATCGAAAACCCGATCTTGTCAAACTTTAAAGAAGGTCTATCCATCTTAGAATACTTCATCTCTACGCACGGTGCCCGTAAAGGTCTTGCGGATACGGCGTTAAAAACAGCGGATGCGGGTTACTTAACCCGTCGTTTGCATGACGTATCTCAGGATGTTATCGTAAACTCTGTAGATTGTGGTACTTTAAGAGGTGTTGAGATCTCAGCATTGAAGAAAAATGAAGAGATTGTTGAAACGCTAGGTGAAAGAATCTTAGGACGTGTTGCGCTTCAGGATGTGGTAAATCCATTGAATGGAGAAGTAATGGTTCAGGCCGGTGAGCAGATTACAGAAGCGGTTGTTAAAGAAATCGAAGCTTCTCCAGTTGAGAGAGTAGAGGTTCGTTCTCCGCTTACCTGTGAGGCAGAAAAAGGAATCTGTGCTAAATGTTACGGAAGAAACCTTGCAACCGGTAAGATGACGCAGAAAGGTGAAGCCGTGGGTGTTATTGCGGCACAGTCCATCGGTGAGCCGGGTACACAGTTAACACTTCGTACGTTCCACGTAGGAGGGGTTGCAGGAGGTATCTCTGAAGAATCAAGTATCATTGCACGTTTCGGCGGTAAACTGGAAATCGAAGATTTGAAAACGGTTAAAGGAGAAGATAACGAAGGAAACGTTGTGGATATCGTAATCTCCCGTTCTACCGAATTGAAATTAGTAGATGAAAAAACAGGTATTGTTTTAAATACACATAATATTCCTTACGGTTCCAGCATTTTTGTAAAAGACGGCGACGTAGTTGAAAAAGGTGCAACCATCTGTAAATGGGATCCGTATAACGGGGTAATCATCTCTGAATTTACCGGTAAGGTAGCTTACGAAGATATCGAACAAGGACAAACGTTCATGGTTGAAATCGACGAGCAGACCGGATTCCAGGAGAAAGTTATTACCGAAGGAAGAAATAAAAAATTAATTCCTACTTTATTGATCTACGGAAAAGACGGCGAACTGATCCGTTCGTACAACTTACCGGTAGGCGCTCACTTGATGGTTAACGACGGTGAGAAGATTAAAGCAGGTAAGATTTTAGTAAAAATCCCTCGTCGTTCTTCGAAAGCGGGTGATATCACAGGAGGTTTACCAAGAATTACCGAGTTGTTAGAAGCTCGTAATCCTTCGAACCCGGCTGTAGTATCCGAAATTGATGGTGTGGTATCGTTTGGTAAAATCAAACGCGGTAACCGTGAAATCGTGATTGAGTCTAAATTTGGTGAAGTGAAGAAATACTTAGTAAAACTTTCGAACCAGATTTTAGTACAGGAGAATGACTTCGTAAAAGCAGGTATGCCGTTATCCGACGGAGCCATCACTCCGGAAGATATCTTAAGAATCCAGGGGCCATCTGCTGTTCAGCAGTACTTGGTAAATGAGATTCAGGAGGTTTACCGTTTACAAGGGGTAAAAATCAACGACAAACACTTTGAGGTAGTAATTCGTCAGATGATGCGTAAAGTACAAATTCAGGATCCGGGCGATACCTTGTTCTTAGAAGAGCAATTGGCACACACCTCTGATTTTATCGCAGAAAACGACAAATTATACGGAATGAAAGTGGTGGAAGATGCCGGCGATTCTCAAAACTTAAAACCGGGTCAGATTGTATCGCCAAGAGAGTTACGCGACGAAAACTCCTTGTTGAAACGTAACGATCAGAATCTGGTAGTGGCAAGAGATGTCGTTCCAGCAACTGCTACTCCGGTACTTCAGGGTATCACAAGAGCTTCGTTACAAACTAAATCGTTTATTTCTGCGGCGTCGTTCCAGGAAACAACAAAAGTATTAAACGAAGCTGCGGTAGCCGGTAAAGTTGACGATTTGGAAGGATTGAAAGAGAACGTTATCGTAGGACACCGAATTCCGGCCGGAACCGGTATGAGAGATTACGACAACATCATCGTAGGTTCTAAAGAAGAGTTCAACGAATTGTTGGCCGCCAAAGAAGAATTTAATTACTAAGATTTAAAATTCTTTATTATATTTATGAATCCCAGTGGTGAATAACCGCTGGGATTTTATATTTTAGCATTATCTAAAACTATTACAATAATGAGTGATAAAAATACCAATCAAGGGCAAATCAATATTGAGCTTGATGAACAGACAGCAGAAGGGATTTATTCCAATTTGGCCATCATTAATCATTCCAATACCGAATTTGTGTTGGATTTTGTGAGCATTATGCCGGGGATGCCAAAGGCAAAAGTAAAGTCCAGAATTGTTTTGACACCACAGCATGCCAAACGTCTGTTAAGAGCATTAGGAGAGAATATTCATCGATTTGAGGCAGCTCACGGTGAAATCAAAGAAGCAGAACAGCCACCGATTCCTTTGAATTTCGGTCCAACCGGTCAGGCGTAATATTGTTTGTTGATTATCAAATAATTGACTTATATTTGTATTGATTTTCGAATCTTAATCAAAGCCCAATTATATAAAATCACTACTAAATGCACATTTTCCGAAATAGTACTTTCCGACGATTGTCGGTAATTGTCGTCTTTTTGCTTGCAAATTACGGCAATGGTCAGGTAGTTTTCAATAACGACTTAGACCAGATTACCTCTGATGTTTGTACCGGTACCTCTAAAAAAATTGCTGTGAGTACTGTCAGTGGTACTTGTACGCCTTATGCCGGAAACGTCAATTCGGTTGTTTTTACTTGGCAGGTGGAATCGTCGCCGGGTGTCTGGCAAAATATAACGGCCTTTTCAATTTCGGGAATAACCTATGATACGGAGCAACGGATAAATGCCGGAGGGACGGTGATTTCAAGTATTCTCACCATTAATGTGGCTTACGGAACAGATGAAGCTACATGGAATTACAGGGTTTTAGCTCAGGGTTCCGGAGGGTGTGCTTTGGCAACTTCTTTAAATGAGGCTATTGCAGTAAAGAAAAACCGTTGGCTTGGGACTGTAAGTTCGGCATGGAGCGATCCCAATAACTGGAGTTGCAGCAGGGTTCCTGCCGCTATCAGCAGTGCGATAATTCTTCCGGCTGCCAATAATCCGGTTATAACTGTAAATGCAGCCGTTAAAGACTTAACATTGCAGCCGGGTAGTGTTTTAACCGTAAATTCAGGATATAATTTAACGGCTTCAGGACCGGTAACAGTTGTCGGAGACGGTAATTTCACACTCCAGAACAATGCAAATTTATTACAGACTACTTATACAGGAAATAATAGCGGGCCAATTCGGGTAGGCAGAAACAGTTCAGCCTTGATGCGACAGGATTATACATTGTGGTCTTCTCCGGTTACCGGACAGAACCTTCTGAATTTTTCTCCTCAAACCTTAACAGGCCGCTTCTACGAGTACAATACTTTAACAAATACTTACAGTGCTGTTAACCCGTCAGCCAATACCTTTCAAACTGGTAAAGGCTATTTAATCCGGATGCCAAATAATCACCCGACAACACCAACCGTTTGGTCAGGACAATTCACGGGTGTGCCGAATAATGGTGATATTACGCTGTCATTGGTAAACGGCGGGGCAGGATTCCGTTACAATGCTATCGGTAACCCGTATCCGTCACCCGTAAAGATGAGTAACTTCGTGAATGCTAATTCCACAAAAATTACCGGAACGCTTTATTTCTGGCGAAAAACTAACAATACGGCAACAGAACCCGGGTATTGCACCTGGACATTGGCCGGTTTTGTAAGCAACGGAGAAGCACAGGTGGTGAATCCGAATGGTATTTTAAGAACAGGTCAGGGATTTATAGTGGAAATGGTTAACAGCGAAACCAGTGTACTGTTTAACAATGCAATGCGTGTAGCCAATAATGCGGATCAGTTTTTCAAAATCACTTCGGATGACAGTGACGAATTAGCAGGCGATAAATTCTGCCTGAATATTGTCAGTGACGCCGGGGTTAAAAACCAAATGCTGTTAGGCTATTTTGATGTGGCTACCAACGGCGTAGATTTCGCCATAGACGGTAAGGCGATTGAAGAAACTTCAGTGGCTTTGAGTACGCTTATTGGAGGTGAAAAATATTTAATTGAAGGCAGGGCGCCGTTTCAGAATGAAGACGTTGTTCCTCTGTATTTTAATACGGATGCAGCCGGTCAGTTTACCATTTCACTCGAACGTTTGGAAGGTTTGTTCTTGGGAAGTCAGGAGATTTATCTGAAGGACAATGTTGCCAATGTAGTGCATAATCTGAAGGCCGGAGCGTATGTTTTTACTTCAGGTGCCGGAGCTTTTTCCAACCGGTTTGAGATTCGTTATACAGACAGCAGTTTAGGAGTACAGCATCCGGATTTAGGTGCTGCAAATGTAATTGCTTATGTGGCCGATAACAGTCTTGTGGTAAAAAGCAATGCCGAAGCCATCGAAGCGGTTCAGGTTTTTGATGTTCAGGGCAGGTTGCTGACAGAAAAGAAAAACATCGATACGACATCAGCCATTGTTCCGTTAACAGGTAACAAACAGGTCTTGCTGGTTAAAATAGCAATCCGAAACGGTCTTGTTGCCACCCGAAAAATTATCTTTTAAAGAAATTAAATCAATAAGAATAAAAAAACCGCCTTCAAGGCGGTTTTTTTATGTCGTCTGTCTGTTATTTCTGAAATAGTAAGCGGCATATAAAACTCCGAACAGTGCCAGAAGTAGCAGCTTCGTGTTGATGGGTGCCGAAGGAGGAGGATCATCGTCTTCCAGGCCGCCGCTGCCATCATCGGTTCCCGGCTGGGCAAATACTACAAAATCAGTCATAAAAAGAAAACTGAAAATGTAAATTTTTAATAAGGTCGATTTCATTTTAGTTTTTTTAGGGTAGCAAATATATTAATTCTCTTCACTACTTTGATGTTCAGCTTGTTAATTATTCAAATTCCGATGTAAAATGCAGTTTTACTGTAGGATATTTACTCTGTGTCATCTGAATCGAGAAATCCGAATCGGCTAAAAATACCAATTGCCCGTATTTGTCTTTCGCTAAAAATTTCTGTTTGATGCGTTTGAATTCGGCAAATTCTTCGTTTTTAGGATCTTCCGGTTTTACCCAGCACGCTTTAAAAGCCGGGAAGTTCTCATACGAACATTTTGCTCCGTATTCGTGTTCCAGACGGTATTGAATTACCTCATACTGCAGCGCTCCAACAGTTCCGATTACTTTTCGGTTGTTCATTTCCAGGGTAAATAACTGCGCCACACCTTCGTCCATCAGCTGATCGACTCCTTTTTCCAGCTGTTTGGCTTTCATCGGATCGGCGTTGTTGATGTAGCGGAAATGCTCCGGAGAGAAACTTGGAATTCCTTTGAAATTCATGATTTCACCTTCCGTTAAAGTGTCACCGATTTTGAAGTTCCCGGTATCATGTAAGCCTACAATGTCACCCGGATACGAAATGTCAACGATTTCTTTTTTCTCGGCAAAGAAGGCATTCGGACTGGAGAATTTTAAGTTTTTCCCCAAACGCACGTGCAAATACGGTTTGTTTCTTTCAAAAGTTCCGGAAACGATTTTTACGAAGGCCAGACGGTCGCGGTGTTTCGGATCCATATTGGCGTGAATTTTAAAGACAAAACCTGAAAATTTAGGTTCTTCCGGTTTTACTTCACGGGTGTCGGAATCTTTCGGTCTTGGCGTCGGTGCAATTTCGATAAAACAATCCAGCAACTCGCGAACCCCGAAATTATTTAAGGCAGAACCGAAGAAAACCGGCTGTAATTTGCCCTCAAGATAATCTTCACGGCTAAAGGCAGGGTAAACTTCCGAAACCAGTTCCAGTTCCTCACGCAGTTTGTTTGCGGGTTTTTCCCCGATTATTTTTTCCAGTTCAGGATTGTTTACGTCGTCGAATGCGATGGTTTCTTCAATGTTTTTACGGCTGTCTCCTTCAAACAGGTTGATGTTTTTCTCCCAGATGTTGTAAATCCCCTGGAAGTCATACCCCATGCCAATTGGGAAACTAAGCGGCGTTACGTGAAGTCCCAGTTTTTTTTCCACTTCGTCCATCAAATCGAACGCGTCTTTACCTTCACGGTCTAATTTGTTGATGAAAACAATCATCGGGATGTTGCGCATACGGCATACTTCCACGAGTTTCTCGGTTTGTTCCTCAACCCCTTTGGCTACGTCAATTACCACGATTACACTGTCCACAGCGGTTAAGGTCCGGAAAGTGTCTTCGGCGAAATCCTTGTGCCCCGGCGTATCCAGAATGTTGATTTTTTTGTCTTTATAGTTAAAAGCCAATACGGAAGTTGCTACCGAAATCCCTCTCTGTCGTTCAATTTCCATGAAATCGGAAGTGGCTCCTTTCTTGATTTTATTACTTTTTACGGCTCCGGCTTCCTGAATGGCTCCTCCGAACAAAAGCAGTTTTTCGGTTAAGGTTGTTTTACCGGCATCGGGGTGGGAAATAATCCCGAAAGTTCTTCTTCGTTGTATTTCTTTTTGAAAACTCATCAGACAAAAATTTGTGGGTGCAAAAGTAATTATAATTTGCGAGAACTCATTTTATTATCAAAAAAATAGAAAACTTCAGGAATGCTTGTTTTTTGCGCATAATTTTTTGTTAATACAGTGCGGTATGGTTGTATAATAGCTTTGAATTGCTATTTTTGTTGGTCGCAAAACGAAAAACAGTGTTTTGTGGTTTAATTTGTAAAACAACTATTTATAAATACCATCATTAATATGAAATTCAGAAACGTTTTGTTGGGCATGTTTTTAGCCTTGAATAGTGCAGGTCATGCTCAGGAAATCAAAAAAGAAGTACTTTTTACTATTGATGAAAAGCCGTATTACACAGACGAATTTGTAAGGGTGTATAAAAAGAATCTCGATTTGGTAAAAGATGATTCTCAAAAAGACTTAAACCAATATCTGGATTTGTTTATCGGGTACAAACTGAAAGTAGCAAAAGCCAATAAGTTAGGATTGCAGGACGGAGTGGCATATCAGAACGAACTGCGTTCCTACAGAACCCAGCTTTCCCGTAATTATACAACAGATACCAAAGTAACGAAAGAGCTTATTAATGAAGCCTATCAGCGTTCCCTGAAAGAAATCAAAGCCTCACACATTTTGTTTTCCGTTGATGAAAATGCAGCGCCGGCCGATACTTTAAAAGCTTACAATCAGGCCATGGAAATTCGCAAAAGAGCATTGGCAGGAGAGAGTTTTGAGAGTTTGGCCATGCAGTATTCACAAGATCCTTCGGCTAAAGACAATAAAGGGAATCTGGGATGGTTTTCGGTATTCCGAATGGTGTATCCTTTTGAAACGGCAGCTTATAAAACACCGAAAGGAAGTATTTCGATGCCGGCGAGAACCCGTTTTGGGTATCATTTGGTAAAAGTGGAGGACATCCGAGACAACCGTGGTCAGGTTACCGTTGCTCACATCATGACGTTAAACGGACAAAATCCGATTGAGGCCGCTGCTGCAAAAGCTACGATTGAAGATGTTTACAAGAAGTTGAAACAAGGCGAAAGTTTTGAAGTACTCGCACAACAATTCTCGCAGGACAAATCGTCATCAGGGAAAGGCGGGGCTTTGCAGCGTTTCGGATCCGGAGAGTTGAGTTCGGAAATTTTTGAAAATGTGGCCTTTTCGCTGAAAGAGCAGGAGCAGATTTCAGAGCCGTTTCAGTCGGAATTCGGATGGCATATCATCAAACTGCTGGAAAAACATCCGATAAAACCCCTAGAGGAAGTAGAGGCAGATTTCGATGCTAAAATCCGAAAAGACGATCGTTCCAAATTAATCAGTGCCTCGCTGAATGAAAAGCTGCGTAAGAAATATATCGTAAAACGCAACGAAAAAGTGTATGCTAAAGCAGTAGCACTTTTAAACGATAAATACTATAAAAACGAATGGGAACTGCCAACAGACCTTAAAAATTTTAACGAAACGCTTTTGGTGATTAACAAAGACAAAGAGGTTAACGTTCGCGCGTTTTTAAGTTATATGTTTGGACAGCAGAAGCAGAATATGGGTGTCAAACCGCTTTCCAAACTGGCGGATAAACTGTACGGTAAGTTTGTGGAAGAACAATTGTCGGCCTATTACAATGACAATCTTGAAAAAGAGTTCCCGGAGTTTTCCTATGTAATGGATGAGTACCGTGACGGTCTGCTGCTTTTTGATCTGATGGAGAAAGAAATCTGGCAGAAAGCTAAAACCGACACTATCGGATTGCAGAAATTCTACGAATTGAACAAATCGAAATATCAGTGGAAAGAGCGCATTCAGGGAAATGTTTTCTCTTCAACCAAAGCGGATGTTATTAAGAAAGTACAGCAATACCTGAAAAAGAAAAAATCAGCCGATTATATCAAAGAACAGCTGAACAAAGACGGCAAAGTAGACGTTATGGTTAAAACGGGTGTTTTTGAAATCGGTGCAGACGGTTTGCCAAAACTGAAAAGCTATGAAAAAGGAATTTCAGAGATTGTTCAGGAAGGAAATTATTACTTCGTTGCGGCCATCGATGCCAAACTTCCGGTCTCCGATAAAACTCTGGAAGAAGCTAGAGGCCGTGTGATTAACGATTATCAGCAGTATCTGGAGCAACATTGGGTGGATGAACTTAAAAAAGAATTTTCCATTAAAATAAATGACGCTACTTTTGCACGAGTAAAAAGTGAATTAAATAAATAAAAAGAAAAAAACGGCTTAAAGCATAAATAAACGAGAATGAAAGTATTGACAAGTAAGTTGGCCCTGATTTTTGGTGTTACGATTGCCTTTTTAAATCAAATGTATGCGCAACCGAATTCCAAAAAGAAGATCGACGGAGTGGTAGCGGAGGTAGGAGAATATGTGGTGTTGGATTCGGATGTTGATAAGACCTTCATAGAACTTCAGGCTCAGGGTGTTTCAACCGAAGGAATCAGCCGTTGTGAGATGTTGGGAAAACTTTTGGAAGACCGTTTGTATGCCCATCAGGCCATTCAGGACAGTATCGTGGTTACGGATGCTGAAGTGAATGAATACATGAACAATCAGATTGATCAGATGGTGGAGCAAGTTGGCGATATAGATAAAGTAATAAAGTTTTACAATAAAAAGAACCTGGAAGATTTTAAAACCTACTTTTTCGACATCATCAAAATGAATAAACTAACCTCGCAGATGCAGCGTAAAATCATAGATGAGGTTACCATTACTCCGGAAGAAGTAAGAACTTTTTTCAAAAAGATTCCAAAAGACGAATTGCCGGTTTTCGGTGCGGAAATGGAAGTTGCACAAATTGTTGTAAAACCGGTTGTTTCGCAAGCGGAAAAGCAAAAAGTAATCGACAAACTTAAGGAGTTAAAAAAAGAAGTGCAGGAAGGTTCGAGTTTCTTCAGCCGTGCCATTTTGTACTCGGAAGATCCGGGGTCGAAGTCTAACGGAGGATATTATAAGTTAACCAAGAAGACACAGTTCGTAAAAGAATTTAAAGACGTGGCTTTTAGTTTGCAGGAAGGGGAGATTTCCGAACCATTTGAAACTGAATACGGTTACCATATCATTTATCTGGAAAAAGTACGCGGTCAGGAATTGGATGTGCGTCACATTCTGATGGCGCCAAAAGTAACACCGGAAGCCTTAGCGGAAGCCAAAACCAAAATCGAAAGCATCCGCAAGCGCATCGTGGACGGCGAAATTACGTTTGCCGAAGCAGCGCGTCAGTATTCCGATGAAAAAGAAACCCGAAACAGCGGCGGTTTACTGATGAATCCAAGAACCATGGAAACCCGTTTCGAACTTACCAAAATGGATCCAACCTTATACAGTCAGGTTTCTGACTTAAAAGACAAAGAAGTATCGTTGCCATTGATAGATCAGGAGCAAAACGGGAACAGAAGGTATAAACTGATTACCGTTACCAACCGTTTCGAAGAGCATACCGCCGATTTCTCCACAGACTATATGAAGATTAAAGAATTGGCTTTAAAAGAAAAACAGATTAAAGCAGTGGCAAAATGGTCGGAAGAGAAAATCAAAGAAACGTACGTTAAAATCAACGGCGAATACAGAGATTGTACCTTTACCAATAACTGGTTGAAAAAATAAATTTTTAAAAAATCAGTAAAAGAGTTAGTTTTATGACATCATGGAGCTAACTCTTTTTACTTAAAATACGATACAAATGTCGGACGTAGCAGCAATTCAGAATCTGGTAGAAAAGCAAAAAGCGCTTAAAGCGGAAATTGCCAAAATCATTGTAGGTCAGGAAGAAGTGGTCAATCAGATTGTGTTGAGCATTTTTTCGGGAGGTCACGCTTTGTTAATTGGAGTGCCCGGATTGGCCAAAACCTTAATGGTGAATACGATTTCACAGGCCTTAGGATTAGATTTCAAGCGCATCCAGTTTACACCGGATTTGATGCCTTCTGATATACTGGGTAGTGAAATTCTGGATGAAAACCGCAATTTTAAATTCATCAAAGGACCAATTTTTTCCAATATCATTCTGGCGGATGAGATTAACCGTACGCCGCCCAAAACGCAGGCTGCCTTATTGGAAGCGATGCAAGAGAAGGCCGTTACGATTGCAGGACATCATTATAAGCTGGATTTACCGTTTTTTGTATTGGCAACTCAAAACCCAATCGAGCAGGAAGGAACCTATCCGTTACCGGAAGCGCAGTTAGACCGTTTTATGTTTGCCATCAAACTGGAGTATCCGAGTTTTGCCGAAGAAGTTCAGGTGGTTAAATCCACCACGACAGATAATTCTGTAAAAGTAAATCCGTTGTTCACTGCTCAGGAAATCATAGATTTTCAGCATTTAATCCGACGCATTCCGGTTGCGGATAATGTGATTGAATATGCAGTAACCTTAGCTTCCAAAACCCGTCCCGACAATCTGTTAGCAACCGATTTTATCAAAAACTATCTGGATTGGGGTGCTGGACCGCGCGCATCGCAAAATTTGATTCTGGCTGCGAAAACCCATGCCGCCTTAAATGGAAAATATTCACCGGACATTGAAGACGTCCAGGCGGTAGCCACCGGAATTTTACGCCACCGTATCATCAAAAACTACAAAGCCGATGCGGAAGGCATATCGGAAGAAATGATTATCAAAAAATTGTTTTAAATAAAAAGGCTCCGCGTTTGTGGGCCTTTTCTTTTATAGTTGTTTTTGTATTTTTTTGTCTAATTCTTTGTCGTAGAAGAATAAAAACATACTGCCCATCATGTCCTGTTCCACTTTGGAAGTGTTGTGGCAGGTCATCACCAATTCGTATTCGTGATTTTCATACAGCCAAATACCCTTTTCGGAACTGAAGGTTTCGATGTTTTTCAATCCGATGCGGTCTTTGTAATTGGTTACGTTACAGGTGAAAACCGTTTGGTTCGCCGTTTTGTCAAAAACGCTGATAGAAGTCGCGAACGGATGGACGTGTGGTGCCGAAAAGTGCAAACGCAGACTGTCTTTAATCTGCAGTTGTTCCGTAATGGAACTTCGATACGTTTTTACGCCGGTCGGAATCACCCAATGTCCGGATAGCATGTTGCCGGCTTTGTCGCAATACGTGTGGTTTTTCGTTTCCACCGGAATACACTGATTGCTCGCCGGATCCAACGGTCCTTTAAACGGATCGTTTTTGTCAAACGGAAGTTGGATGTACACCGTTCGGGTCATCAGCGGTTTTTGGGTTTTGTTGTACGCTTCGTATTTTACACCGACTTCGTGTTTTACTTTTTTGAAAATTTTTGGTTGGTTGTGGTTCAGCGTTTGCGTGGTTACAAAGAGATAATCTTTCCCAATAATGGGAACGCCGTAACCTTTCGGAAAGTCAAAATGTTCGAGTCCGTGGGAAAGGGAGGTCATTCTCGGATATTGCTTTCCGATGCGGTCGTTCAGTTGCCAATAGGAATAATACTGTGTATCGTTAATATCAACATTCATGTGACAGATGTAGTCGTTCGGAAGCGTTTCGTTAGTAGTGGCGTCTAAAGCTTTTACTTCAAAACCGGTAATCCACAAGAGCTTATTAGAATCTTCCAGTTGAATGTACCGCGAAGCTTTCGGGCCTTCCATCGATTTGTAAATGCCGTCAATGACAAAAGTAGGCGAGAGCATTTTGTACTGTTGCTGCTTGTTGGCAATGGTCCAGTCGCTGTCTACCAGCCTGGTTTTGTGAAGCAGGGTGGTCTTGATAATTGCCTGATGACGGTTGGACAAATTCAGATACACCGTAATTCCAAAAACAGAAGACAGGATGAAAGTAAAAATTAAATATTTGTATATATTTGACCGGTTAAGCATAGCAGACTGTATTCCAAACAAATGTACTATAAATGAGACCAGAAAACCAAAGCACCGCCCGAATATTTGGGCTTGATTTCGTCAGGGCAACCGCAATTTCTTTTGTTTTGTTTTCGCATCTCTATTATTTAATCGGAAGCCAGAACCCTGTTTTGATCTCTCTGAGCGGTCTGTTTGGCTATGCCGGAGTGGAATTGTTCTTTGTGTTGAGCGGTTTTTTAATCGGAACACTACTACTTAAAATGTTCGTGAAAGATTTCGTTACCCCTTCCGATTTGTTTCGTTTTTTTAAAAGAAGATGGTTCCGGACGTTGCCTCTGTATTATGTAGCCCTGCTTCTGAATGTGGCTATTGCGTTTGCTTTCGGGTATTCCAAAGAAGGTATTTGGCGCTATTTCCTGTTTGTGCAGAATTTCAATAAAGATTACATCACGTTTTTTCCGGAATCCTGGAGTTTGTCCGTGGAAGAATGGGCATATTTACTGCTGCCGGTTTTGCTTTTTATCGGTTGGCAACTTTTTAAGAAACAGCCTAAAAGCAGTTTTCTGGTGACGAGTCTGCTGGTCATTCTGGCGCTTCATTGGTTGCGGTATCATCATTATTTAAACCACCGAACCACCGATATGACCGTGTGGAATGCCGAAGTAAAGTCGGTCGTGATTTTCAGAATTGATGCCATAGCGGTCGGTTTTATCGTGGCTTGGGCGCATTTTTATTACGAAGCCGTTTTGCGAAAAATTGCAGTTTATGGTTTTATTGTGGCTGCCCACTTGTTTCTGTTGCAGTTTTTGGTGTTGAATGTAATGAGTGTTGATATTTTTTCCGCTCCGGTTTATTTTCATGTGTTTTACTTCACATTGACGTCATTTACTTTTGCCCTGGCGTTACCCTTTTTTATCTTCTGGAAATCGTCTGCAACAGTTATGGGAAAAATGATTACCGTGATGAGTAAGATCTCCTACGCAGCCTATCTCATTCATTATTGCATTATGAGTGCTTTGCTGAAATACCTGATGAGTTATCTCGGGTGGACTCTTTCGTCTTTTCCGCTGATTTTGATTTATCTTTTCCTGACCCTTGCGGTCTCCTATCTGCTTCACCGCTACTTCGAAAAGCCAATTATGGATATGCGCGACCGGTGGTGATTCTGCCGATTTGACAATTTTAAAGAAACTTTTTTTCGAATTCGGTAAAATATTTTTTAAAAATTAAGAATTCGTAAAATAATCAGTGCTTTTAAGTGTTTCGATGAATTTATTTCATTAAAATAGAATCTTTATAAATAATATTCTTTTGAAATTAAAGAAATGCTAAATATTTTTTAATTTAAATCTGATTCTCTAAATTTGTGCAGCTTTTTAAAAATAAACTAATAACATAACTCATTCAAAAATACTATTGCGATGAATATTTACAGCGATTATATTAAAGAAATTGAAGAAAGAAAAGGGCAGGGGCTTCACCCGAAACCCATTGATGGTGCCGAATTGCTAAGTGAAATTATTGCCCAGATTAAAGACGTCAGCAACGCAAACCGTGAAGATTCTTTAAAATTCTTCATCTACAATACCTTACCGGGAACCACTCCGGCGGCGGGTGTAAAAGCTAAATTTTTAAAAGAAATTATTTTAGGCGAAGCAACCGTTGCGGAAATCACGCCGGCTTTTGCTTTCGAATTGTTGTCCCACATGAAAGGCGGTCCATCCATCGAAGTACTGCTGGATTTGGCCTTAGGAAACGACGAAGCGATTGCCAAACAAGCGGCTGATGTGTTAAAAACTCAGGTTTTCCTTTACGATGCCGATATGGATCGTTTAAAAGTGGCTTATGAAAGCGGAAATACCGTAGCCAAAGAAATTTTGGAAAGCTACGCGAAAGCCGAATTTTTCACCAAACTTCCTGAAGTTCCGGAAGAAATCAAAGTGGTAACCTTTATCGCCGGCGAAGGAGATATTTCAACCGATTTATTGTCTCCGGGGAACCAGGCACACTCTCGTTCCGACCGTGAATTACACGGAAAATGTATGATTACACCTGAGGCTCAGGCTGAAATCAAAGCATTACAGGCACAACACCCGGACAAATCCGTGATGTTAATTGCGGAAAAAGGGACAATGGGTGTTGGTTCATCCCGTATGTCCGGAGTAAACAACGTGGCCCTTTGGACCGGAAAACAGGCGAGCCCTTACGTTCCTTTCGTAAACATCGCTCCAATCGTAGGCGGAACCAACGGAATTTCTCCGATTTTCTTAACCACCGTAGACGTAACCGGCGGTATCGGAATCGACCTGAAAAACTGGGTGAAGAAAACCGATACGAACGGAGAATTAGTACGCGATGAAAACGGAGAGCCGGTTTTAGAGCAAGTGTATTCTGTGGCAACCGGAACAGTTTTGACTATCAATACCAAAACAAAAAAATTATACAACGGGGATAAAGAACTGATTGATTTATCCAAATCGTTCACGCCTCAAAAAATGGAATTCATCAAAGCCGGCGGTTCGTATGCGATCGTTTTCGGTAAAAAAATCCAGACGTTTGCGGCTAAAACATTAGGAGTGCAAGCAGCTCAGGTATATGCGCCTTCTAAAGAAATTTCTGTCGAAGGACAAGGACTTACTGCGGTAGAGAAAATCTTCAACAGAAATGCAGTAGGTACCACACCGGGTAAAGTATTACACGCGGGTTCAGACGTTCGCGTAACGGTAAACATCGTGGGTTCTCAGGATACTACCGGTTTGATGACCGCTCAGGAATTAGAGTCCATGGCAGCGACCACGATTTCTCCAATCGTTGACGGGGCTTACCAATCCGGATGTCACACCGCTTCGGTTTGGGATAAAAAAGCACAGACCAACATTCCGAAACTGATGAAATTCATGAACGATTTCGGCCTAATCACCGCGCGTGACCCGAAAGGCGTTTACCATTCCATGACCGACGTAATCCACAAAGTACTGAACGATATTACTGTAGACGAATGGGCCATCATCATCGGGGGTGACTCGCATACCCGTATGTCCAAAGGAGTTGCTTTCGGAGCAGATTCGGGTACCGTAGCGTTAGCGTTAGCTACCGGTGAAGCCTCCATGCCAATTCCGGAATCTGTAAAAGTGACTTTTAAAGGCACTATGAAAGATTATATGGATTTCCGCGATGTGGTACACGCTACTCAAGCGCAAATGTTGCATCAGTTTGGCGGTGAAAACGTATTCCAGGGCAGAATCATCGAAGTGCATATCGGTACTTTAACTGCAGATCAGGCATTTACCTTTACCGACTGGACAGCGGAAATGAAAGCGAAAGCGTCTATCTGTATTTCAGAAGATGAAACCTTAATCGAATCGTTGGAAATTGCTAAAGGCCGTATTCAAATCATGATCGACAAAGGCATGGATAACAGCAAACAAGTGCTTAAAGGGTTGATCGACAAAGCCAATAAGCGTATTGCTGAGATCAGATCAGGAGAAAAACCAGCCTTAAAACCGGATGCGAATGCTAAATATTACGCTGAGGTTGTGGTGGATTTAGATCAGATTGCAGAACCAATGATTGCCGATCCGGATGTAAACAACGCTGATGTTTCAAAACGCTATACACACGATACTATCCGACCGCTTTCCTTCTACGGCGGAACCAAAAAAGTGGATTTAGGTTTTATCGGTTCGTGTATGGTGCACAAAGGCGATATGAAAATCCTGGCGCAAATGCTTAAAAATGTAGAAAAACAAAAAGGCGAAGTGAAATTTAACGCACCGCTTGTGGTAGCGCCTCCAACGTACAACATCGTAGACGAGTTGAAAGCAGAAGGCGATTGGGAAGTGTTGCAAAGATATTCCGGTTTCGAATTCGACGACAATGCACCTAAAGCGGCAGCGCGTACGGAATACGAAAACATGTTGTATTTAGAGCGTCCGGGCTGTAACCTTTGTATGGGGAATCAGGAAAAAGCGGCTAAAGGAGATACCGTTATGGCTACTTCAACCCGTCTTTTCCAAGGACGTGTAGTGGAAGATTCTGCTGAGAAAAAAGGAGAATCATTGTTATCGTCCACACCAGTTGTAGTTCTGTCTACCATTTTGGGAAGAACACCAACCATCGAAGAGTATACAGCAGCCGTAGAAGGAATCAATCTGACTAAGTTTGCGCCATCTCACAAATTGTTGGTTAAATAACCGAAAACACTGTGATTATATTTCAAAAGCCTGAGTTGAGAAACTTGGGCTTTTTTTATTACAGCAAAGCAATTTTTTGTAACTTGTAGGATTAAAACAACAACACTATAATTCTTATATACTATGGCTTTTGATATTGAAATGATTGAAAAAGTGTACGCAAATATGGCTGCCCGCGTGGATAAAGCACGTGAATTGGTGGGGCGTCCGCTTACCTTGTCTGAAAAGATTTTGTATTCCCACTTATGGGAAGGAATGCCTACGCAGGCATTTACAAGAGGTAAAGATTACGTGGATTTCGCACCGGACCGCGTAGCCTGTCAGGATGCCACCGCACAGATGGCCTTGTTACAGTTCATGCATGCCGGAAAAAGCAAAGTGGCGGTTCCCACAACGGTGCACTGCGACCACTTGATTCAGGCAAAAGTCGGGGCAGCAACCGATTTGGCTGTTGCGAATACTCAATCCAAAGAGGTTTTCGATTTTTTGTCTTCGGTATCCAACAAATACGGAATCGGGTTCTGGAGACCGGGTTCAGGAATTATCCACCAAATCGTTTTGGAAAATTATGCTTTCCCCGGAGGTATGATGATCGGTACGGATTCTCACACGGTTAATGCCGGAGGTTTAGGGATGTTAGCTATTGGTGTTGGTGGTGCCGATGCGGTAGACGTAATGTCCGGCATGTCTTGGGAGTTGAAATTCCCGAAGCTAATCGGTGTGAAATTAACTGGAAAACTTAACGGATGGACCGCTCCAAAAGATGTTATTTTAAAAGTAGCGGATATCCTTACCGTAAAAGGCGGAACGGGTGCTATCGTTGAATATTTCGGAGAAGGCGCCGAATCCATGTCCTGTACCGGAAAAGGGACCATTTGTAATATGGGTGCGGAAATCGGAGCGACAACTTCAACTTTTGGTTACGACGATTCCATGCGAAGATATTTAGCCGCGACCGGCCGTCAGTATGTGGTAAATGCCGCCGATAAAGTAGCCTCCTATTTAACGGCCGATAAAGAAGTGTACGCCAATCCGGAGCAGTATTTCGACCAATTAATTGAAATCAACTTGTCCGAATTGGAACCGCACATCAACGGACCTTTTACGCCGGACCGCGGAACACCGGTTTCCAAGATGAAAGAGGAAGCCGCCGCAAACGGATGGCCTATTAAAGTGGAATGGGGCTTAATCGGTTCCTGTACCAACTCTTCTTATGAAGATATGTCGCGTGCCGCTTCTATTGTGAGACAAGCCGTAGCACACGGGATTACTCCGAAAGCAGAATTCGGAATCAATCCGGGTTCCGAGCAAATCCGTTATACCATTGAAAGAGATGGTATCATTGCGGATTTCGAGAAAATGGGAACCAAAGTGTTTACCAACGCCTGCGGACCGTGTATCGGACAGTGGGACAGAGCCGGAGCCGACAAACAGGAGAAAAATACCATCGTACACTCCTTCAACCGTAACTTCTCCAAAAGAGCGGACGGAAACCCGAATACACACGCTTTTGTAACTTCACCGGAAATGGTGGCGGCGTTAGCGATTTCAGGCCGTCTGGATTTCAACCCAATTACGGATACCTTATTGAATGACAGAGGAGAAGAAGTGCGATTGGAAGCACCAAAAGGCGATGAGTTGCCAACCAAAGGTTTTGATGTGGAAGATCCTGGTTTTCAACCGCCGGCTGCAGACGGTTCTTCAGTGGAGGTAATTGTGTCGCCTACTTCGGAACGTTTGCAGTTATTGGCACCGTTTGAACCGTGGGACGGTAAAAACATCACCGGAGCCAAGCTGTTAATCAAAGCGTTCGGAAAATGTACGACCGATCACATTTCGATGGCAGGTCCATGGTTGCGTTTCCGTGGCCACTTGGACAACATTTCCAACAACATGCTGATTGGGGCTGATAATGCTTTCAACCGAAAAACCAATGCTGTGAAAAACCAATTAACGGGAGCATACGATGAGGTGCCGAAAGTACAAAGAGCTTACAAAGCTGCCGGAATTCCGTCCATTGTCGTGGGAGATCACAATTATGGGGAGGGTTCTTCCCGGGAGCATGCGGCTATGGAGCCCCGTTTCTTAGGAGTGAAAGCGGTATTGGTGAAATCCTTCGCGCGTATTCACGAAACCAATTTGAAAAAACAGGGAATGTTGGCTCTTACCTTTGCCAATGAAGCCGATTACGACAAAGTTCAGGAAGATGATACCATCAACTTCTTAGATTTAACCGAATTTGCACCAGGCAAACCGTTATCATTGGAATTCGTTCACGCGGATGGTTCCAAAGATATCATTATGGCCAACCATACGTATAATGAAGGGCAGATTGGCTGGTTTGTGGCCGGTTCTGCTTTGAATCTGATTGCGGCCGGAAAGGCGTAATGAAAAATTAGATGTTAATAAAAACGCTTCTTTATGAGGCGTTTTTTTTGTGTCTGGCTTAACAGTGTTTATCTTTACACTTAAATTTTAAGAGATGAAAAAAATATTTTTAATAGGAGTTTTGCTTATCGGATTAGGAATTTATGTTTTTAAACAAGAAATTCAAGAATGTTTTTTTGAGTCTGATTTGCCGGATCCGACTTATATTGCATTTGAAAAGCAATTGCCTTTGTATTCGTACAATTGGTCGTTAATTGGTACCAAAGGGAGTTCAAATCCGTTTGTTAAGTATAAGAGAAGAAATGTAATTGTGAATTTTTGGTCTTCAAAGTCGAAATCCTCAGTGGAGGAAATGAAAGTTTGGGCAAAATTGTATGAAGATTATAAAAATGATATTGCATTTGTTTTTGTTACCAAAGATTCACAAACTGATGTGAACAGGTTTTTGAAGGAAACTGGGTATGTATTTCCCGTTTTTTATTCAGGAAGCACACCCTTGAAAACCATTGTTTTGGATAAGGCTCCTAAGACATATCTGATAACCAAGTCAGGCCGTGTTGTTGTTGCTTATTCCGGAGCGGCAAATTGGAACTCAAAAAAATTCAGAAACCTCCTTGATGAAATCATAAATCAGAATAAATAGTTAAAAACTCCCGGTTTTGCCGGGAGTTTTTTTATCTTGCCAATCCTATCGAAAATTGGAATTTCGGTTCCCTATAATTTATATGCAGATGAGTTTTTTCAGATTTTTTGCCTTACTTTTTTTGTTGTTTTCAACGGTTGTTTTTTCTCAGGAAAAGATTAAACACGTGGTGGTTAGCGGCGAATCCGTTTACAGCATAGCCAAAAAGTACAAAGTGACAGAAGCTGAAATTTTTGAATTAAATCCCAAAGCAAAAGGATTACTGCAGTTGGATATGGTGCTGTTGATTCCTAAAAACTCCAACAAGAAATCCGAGGGAAAACAGACTAAAACTGCAGCATCAGGAGCGGTTCATAAAGTGGAGTCGGGAGAATCGTTGTTTGCGATTGCCAGAAAATACGACACTTCAGTAGAAAAACTCCGTGACGCCAATCCGCAGTTGAAATCGGATAATCTGCAATTGGGGGAATTGCTGACTTTACCTAATGGTGTTAAGAGGCAAGTAGAGGAAAAATTGTCAAAAGCCGAAAAGACCAAAATTATCAGACAGCAGGATAAATTACAGCAACACGTTGTGGCTTCCGGCGAATCCTTTTATGTCATTGCTAAAAAGTACAATATTTCGGTGGCCGACTTAAAAAAAGCCAATCCGCAAATTGAAAACGACAAACTGGATGTTAAAGACGTGATTTTCATCCCGGGTACTGAAAATGCGGTGGTTGATAAAGAGAAGGCCAAAGTAGGGAAGAAGAAAACCATCGAAAACGATAAAACTGAAAATGTTGCAGACGTTGCATTTGTCGACGCAAACGACATAGCTTCTGTTATACACGAAGTACTTCCCAAAGAAACCAAATACGGAATTTCAAAGCGATACGGAATAACCATAGCCGAACTTGAAAGGCTAAACCCGCAGATTGTTAGCGGTCTGGATGTCGGACAACGTCTTACCATAAAAGGAGTGCCGGCCAGTGTTGAAGCGAAAACCGGAGTTAAAACTGTAGTCGGCTACGATAACCAGAGAGATGTGGCATCAGCCTCTAATGAAAGTGTTTCGGAAACGAAAGCTGAAGCGCTGCCTTTATCTGCCGATGCTGCGATGAAAGCCGATTTTTTAATCGCCAAAGCCTCCGAAAATATAGGAGTCCGCTATCGCAGTGGCGGAACCGACCGAAACGGTTTTGATTGCTCTGGGCTGATGTTTACCACCTTTAAAAACATTGACATGACTTTGCCGCGTTCTTCGTCGGATATGGCAGCCAATTCCGGAGTTAAAATTGACAGAAGCCAGGCGCAGAAAGGCGATTTGATATTTTTTACCACCAGAGGAAGAGCCATCGGACACGTGGGGATGATTACCGAAGTTTTGGAAGATGAAATCAAATTCATTCATTCTTCCACCAGTGCGGGTGTGATTATTTCTTCGACCAAAGAAGCGTACTATGCCAAAAGATTTGTGCAGATTAACCGCGTTCTGGAATAGCCGGTTTTCGGTTTGTCCAATTTTGTTTTTCAATCACGTATTCGAAGTTCAGTTTCTCGGGTTCGCCGTGATAGGCAATATTTATTTCCCGGACTTTTGTGGCGCCTAACCGTTCGATGGCTTTCTGGGAACGGATGTTTTGCGCTCCGATGTGGAAAAAAACTTTGTCTGCAAACTGAAAAGCGTAATCCAGCATCAGTTTTTTTACCTGCGGATTGTAAGTCGAACCCCAATACGCTCTTCCGTAAAAAGTATAACCAATCAATATACGTTTATCCAATTCGTTAAAATCATAAAAACGGGTATTTCCGATAATGTTTCCTGAATTTTTGTCAATGATTTTAAAAGCTCCTTTTGATGCCATGGCGCCTTCAAAAAAAGTCTGAAACACTTCTCGTTTGTAGCGGTCCTTGTTCGGATGCTGTTCCCAGATGAGCGGATCGGAAGCAACCTGATACAATGCTTCAAAATCCTCCTCTTTTAACGGAAGGAGTTTTACGGTTTCGTTTTCTAAAACGGGTTGCAGGTTCATGGTTTTATTTTTTCGGATATAAAATTCGGAAAGCGTTAAACAATGCCGGATGCGTTACGGTGGCGTGGTCTTCTTCGGGTAAATAATCGAAATACACTTTTACCGATTTGCTTTTTCCGGATTTAATCTTATCGAATAAAAGATTCGCATCCACTTCCATGACATGGTTGTCGAAAAAAGGAGACAAGCCTTCTTTGCCGACTCCGATATAAATGTCTTTTTTGGCAGTGAAGCTTTCTTCCAAAACGGACGGATTCAATTTTAATAATTCGCCGTCATTCCACCAAAGACTCGGACTGATGATTACATATTGGCTGAAAAGTTCCGGTTTTTTGAAAAGAATTTCAGTTGCCAGTAATCCGCCTAACGATTGCCCGATTATCATTTTGGAATCGGTGGTCTTGTAGTTTTTTTCAATGAAAGGCTGTAATTCTTTTTCGAGGAACGCAATGAATTTTCCGGAACCGCCCTGACTCGGCATTTGCTGTTTCAGAATGGTTACAGTAGCCGGTGAAGTGAAATCCCGTTTACGGTTCGTGTTGGCAATTCCGACTACAAAGGATTTCGGAATCCGGTCAACCCAAGGGAAAGTGTTGTATTGAACTAATCCTGTTACGTGAATGAAATCCTCATCGGCAGAACCGTCCAATAAATAAATTACAGGATACCTTAGTGTGTCTTTGGGGTTGTAACCGTCGGGCAAATAAATGTTTAAAGTTCTCTTTTCCGAAAGGATTTTAGAGTCAATTTCCCGAATCTGACCCAAAAGGAATGGTTTTACTTCGGCGGGTTTCTTAGTGGTTTTGTTTTGAGCCGATGCCATTTGTGCTACAAAAATCAGCCCGAAAAGTAAGATTGCCTTTTTCATGGAAATGGGTTGGTGACGTTCAAAAATAATAAAAAAATCCGCCTCAATTTCTCGAAGCGGATTTATTATTTGGGTTTTACTTATGCCTGTTAATAGTACATGTAACGTCTCACTTTAGCAATATATTTCGCTAAGCGGATTACCTGGTGGCTGTAACCGTACTCGTTGTCGTACCAAACGTACATTACCACGTTTTTGCCATCGGCGGTAACAATCGTAGCATTGCTGTCAAAAATAGCAGGAGCCGAAGTTCCCACGATGTCTGAAGATACCAATTCGTTGTTTAACGAATACTTAATTTGTTCCACTAAGTTACCTTCCAAAGCATATTTTTTCATGATGGCGTTCAAATCTTCTTTGGAGGTGTTTTTACCAACTTCAAGATTTAAAACCACTAATGAACCGTTTGGAACCGGTACACGGATAGCGTTTGAAGTTAACTTACCGGCTAAACTTGGTAACGCTTTAGCGACAGCACTTCCGGCACCGGTTTCAGTAATTACCATGTTCAACGCAGCCGCTCTACCACGACGGTATTTCTTGTGCATGTTGTCCACAAGGTTTTGGTCATTAGTATACGCGTGAATCGTTTCCAAGTGTCCTTTTACAACGCCTAAAGTCTCTTCGATAGCCGCTAAAACCGGAGTAATTGCGTTGGTAGTACAAGAAGCGGCCGACCAGATTTTTACTTCGTCCGGGTTGTAGTCTTCGTGATTAACCCCGTAAACGATGTTTGGCACGCCTTTACCCGGAGCCGTTAATAAAACTTTGTCAACGCCTTTTGAGGTTAAGTGACGGCTTAAAGCTTCTTCCGTAGTGAAAGCACCGGTGTTGTCAATAACCAAAGCATCGTTAATACCATAAGCCGTATAGTCGATTTCTTCCGGAGAATTTGCCGTAATGATGTGAACCGTAGCACCGTTGATGATTAAAGCATTGTTTTCCACGTCGGCGGAAACAGAACCTTCAAAATCGCCGTGAACCGAGTCGTAACGCAATAAAGAAGCGCGTTTCTCTAACAGAACCGCATCATTTTTATCCCGGGTTACGATAGCGCGCAAACGCAATTGCTGTCCTTTTCCTACTTTAGACATCATTTCGCGGGCCAACAAACGTCCGATACGTCCGAATCCGTAAAGTACCACGTCTTTTGGTTTGATTTCGGAAGTGTCTTTGGCTTCTTTTAGTTTGTCGATAACGAAAGCCGTAGCATCGTTGTATTTGTCGTCTTCTAAATGATATTCGTACGTTAATTTACCAATGTCGATTCGGGAAGGTGGTAAATCCAAAGCCTGAATGGCGCGTGCAATTTCCACAGAATCGAATACGTTAATCGGTTTCTGAACGAATTCCACAGCATATTCGTGTAAATTGATGATGTCACTCACATTGCGGTCAATCAACTGGTTGCGGAAAAGTACCAACTCAATTGACTTGTCGTACCATAAATCACTGATAATCTTGATTAATTCTACACCGGCTCTTCTTCGGTCTGCCTGAAAAGCCAATTCTTTTTCGTATAAAGCGGAATTGTTCATGTGTTATTTTGTGTTGTTAAAATTTGGTGCAAAAATATTGATTTTTAATCAGATTGGCGAAAAATATTTTGCTAAAAAAAACAAAAACCCGATCTTTCGACCGGGTTCTGTTTTAAATGCTTTCATACGGATTACAGGAACATCTGCAGGCGTTCGCCGCGCTGCGTAATCAGTTCCACACGGAATTTCTGATTGTTTGCTTTCGAGTTCAGAATACGCGAAGCCTGTTCCATCGAGGTTACTTTGTTGCCGTCGATGCGCAGAATGACACTTCCTTTCAGTACTTCGGCATATTCCATGTATTCTTCGTTGGATACGTCTTTGATTTTTACGCCTTCATTCAATCGGAAGCGCTTTTTGTCGGCGGCATCTAAATCTTCAAACTCGAAACCGTTGTAATCTACATTCACCAATTCTTTTTTGGTTAGGCGAACCGGTACGGTTTTCTCATCACCATTTCGGATAATGCCTACCTGAATCACGTCATTTGGCCGTTTGGTATTGATGTAAGAGGACAAGTCGGTAAAGCTGTTAACCGGCTGATTGTCTAATCGCACGATGATGTCGCCCTGTTTTAGTCCGGCTTTTTCAGCACCTGAATTTTTCGACACGGCATTCACATAAAAACCCTGTGTTTGTTTTACACCGAATTCTTTGGAAGCAGCGCTGTTCAGTTCACGGCCTTCCACACCTAAAACGCCTCTTTGTACGTTGCCGTATTCCATTAAATCCTCGATGATTTTTCGGGTGATGTTAGACGGAACGGCAAACGAGTAACCCGCATAACTTCCGGTTGGTGAAGAAATCATCGTGTTGATTCCCACCAGTTCCCCGCGTGTATTAACCAAAGCACCGCCACTGTTTCCGGGGTTCACGGCTGCATCGGTCTGAATGAATGACTGAATGCCGTCTTTACTTAAATTTCGGGCTTTCGCCGATACAATTCCTGCCGTAACAGTAGAATTCAGGTTGTAAGGATTTCCGACTGCCAAAACCCATTCGCCCACTTTCATATTGTCGGAATTCCCGAAAGTGGCATACGGCAGTTTTTCTTCGGCATCGACTTTTAACAGTGCGATGTCCATTTTGCTGTCGGTACCGATTAATTTTGCTTTATACGATTTGTTGTTATTTAGAGTTACTTCCAGTTCCGTGGCATTCTGGATTACGTGATTGTTGGTTACAATGTAACCGTCTTCGGTGATAATGACTCCCGAACCGGTTCCGATTTGAGTTTGCTGCTGTCCGCCCCGATATCCGTAAAAATATTCCATAATCGGGTTGGAAGGAATTTCAGATACGGTAACGTTTTTTACGTGTACCACATAATGCACTGCGTTTTCGGCAGCCGTGGTAAAATCTACATTTTCTGCACCAAGACTTACGTTTCGGGCGTAATTGTCCGATGTTATCGAAAGTTTACTTTCTGAACCTGGATTTTCCTCCAAAAATAATTTATAAGCGCCAAGCGTAATTGTTCCGCTTAACAGAGATACGACCAATAAGCTTGAAAATTTGTTCATAATGTAAAATGTATTTAAAGATTTAACAGTAAAATTAAAAACTTCGTCAATTTTAAAAAATGGTTTAACGCTCGTTTAACAGACTTTAACTTGTTATTAATATTCGTACTTTTGTTACTTAATTGACAATCAGATGTACTACACTTTTTATAAATATCAGGGCACCGGAAATGATTTTGTAATGATCGATAACCGCGATTTGCATTTCCCCAAAAATGATACCAAACTGGTTAAAAAACTCTGCGACAGACGTTTTGGCATTGGTGCCGACGGTCTGATATTGCTGGAAAATGACGATTCGACAGATTTCCGGATGGTGTATTACAATTCCGACGGCAACGAAAGTTCGATGTGCGGAAACGGAGGGCGTTGTCTGGTAGCTTTTGCAAAACAATTGGGAATCATCGATGCTGAAACGACCTTTATCGCTACGGACGGTTTGCATTATGCGACCATCAATGAGGAAGGAATTGTTTCGCTTCAGATGAAAGATGTCGATGAGGTTCAGGAACACGAAAACCACGTCTTTCTGAACACCGGTTCGCCGCATCACGTGCAGATGGTAGAGGATTTGCATATTTTCGATGTCCGCAATCAGGGCGCAAAAATCCGTTTCAGCGATTTGTACGGTCAGGCCGGCAGCAATGTCAATTTTGTATCCCAAACCGATGAAAATAAATTTGCGTTACGCACGTATGAAAGAGGTGTGGAAGACGAAACCTTATCTTGCGGAACCGGAGCCACAGCGGTAGCCATCGCCATGAAAGCCACGGGAAAAACCAACAGCTCTATCATCGAGCTGCAGGTGGAAGGCGGCACATTAGAGGTTTCCTTCACGGAAAAAAACGGTATTTATTCCCACGTTTTTCTGAAAGGTCAGGCCACCTTTGTTTTTGAAGGAAAAATAGAAGTGTAAAATGATTTCAGCAATCTAATAATTTAATAACCAACCATCTAACCATCCGTTGATCACACTAAAAGGAAATACAATCTACCTGCGCGCGCTTGAACCCGAAGACTTGGAATTTGTCTATGCCATAGAAAATGACGAATCCATCTGGGAAGTGAGCAATACGCAAACGCCGTACAGTCGGTTTTTAATCCGTCAGTATCTGGAGAATGCGCAGCAGGATATTTATGAAGCGAAACAATTGCGTCTGGCGATTTGCAAAAACGGAACCCCGGAGGCCATCGGTTTGATAGACTTGTTTGACTTCGATCCGAGAAATCAGCGGGCGGGAGTAGGGATTGTTATTCAGAAGCAGGAACACCGGAATCAGGGCATTGGCAGCGAAGCGCTGGAGTTGCTGATTAAGTATTCGTTCACTCAGTTGCAGTTGCACCAGCTGTATGCAAATATCGGCAGTGAGAATAACGCAAGTATCAACCTTTTTACTAATTTTGGCTTCCGGTGCGTAGGGATAAAAAAAGACTGGAACCGTTTTCAGAATCACTACACCGATGAAGGTTTGTATCAATTAATTAACCCAATTAACAAATAAAATTTTGAACCCTAAAAGAATAGTTTCCCTTGTTTCAGTAGCCATATTGTTGGTCGCTACAATTTTTGGCGTAGTAGTATATCTGAAAGCATTTACAGCAAATACCAAGTTTAACGAAAGCGAAGTGTTTGTGTATATTCCGACCAACTCCACCTACGAAGAGGTGAAAAAAATAATGGAACCTTATGTGGAAAGTCTGGATAAGTTTCAGTTTGTGGCCGAAAAAAGAGGTTATAACGCAAACGTAAATCCCGGAAAATTTTTATTGAAAAAAGGAATGAACAGTTTCAGTATCGTGTCGTCCTTACGTCATAACGTTCCGGTGAAATTAGCCTTCAACAATCAGGAGTCATTGGGGAAATTAGTGCAACGCATGGCTTCCCAAATCGAACCGGACAGTTTGACGCTGACGCAGGTTTTTACCGATTCCACTTTTATGGCGGAAAACGGTTTTAACGAAGAGAATATTTTAGGGATGTTCATTCCGAATACTTATGAGTTTTACTGGAATGTGTCGCCAACCAAATTCCGCGACAAGCTGGCCAAAGAGTACAGAAGATTCTGGAACGAAGAACGTCAGGCAAAAGCAAAAGCCTTAAATATGACACCGCAGCAGGTAACCGCTTTGGCAGCAATCGTTCACGAAGAAACCGCAAAAGTGAGCGAAAGACCAAGAGTAGCAGGTGTTTACTTAAACCGATTGAAACAGGAAATGCCGTTACAGGCCGATCCGACTGTTATTTACGCGGTAAAACGCGAATCCGGTGATTTTGATCAGGTGATTAAACGCGTGCTTTTTAAAGATTTAAAGATTAATTCCCCTTACAATACGTATATCCATACCGGATTGCCGCCGGGACCAATCGCCATGCCGGATATTTCAGCCATCGATGCCGTTTTAAATGCAGAGCAGCACGACTATATTTATTTTTGTGCCAGCGTAGACCGGGCAGGCTACCATGATTTTGCGGCTACTTACGAAGCCCATCAGGCGAATGCCAAAAAATATGCCGAGTGGGTAAGTAAATTAGGAATCAACCGATAATTTTGAACAAGTTTCCGACTTTCGTTTTGCTTTGGATAGCACTGTTGCTGCAATGGGGTGGACAGGCACAATCAAAGTTGAATGCTTTTTTAACACCTTCTGATACTGTAAATCTGCCCAGAAAAAATACGGTTTATGTTACCGAAGCGACACTTTTGGGCGGAACGCTCATTGGTCTGAATCAAATCTGGTATAAAGATTACCCGAAATCGTCTTTTCACTTTAAGAATGATAACGACGACTGGCAGCAGATGGACAAAATTGGGCATTTGTATTCCACGTATCATATCGGAAGATTGGGTGCTGAAACTTTAGCTTGGTCTGGTGCCAATAAAAAACAGCAATTAGTTTATGGTGCGACTTTGGGTTTTGCCTTTCTGACGACCGTGGAAGTATTCGACGGCTTTTCCGAGGAATGGGGTGCTTCATGGGGCGATGTAATCGCCAATGCCGCCGGAACCGGACTTTATGTTTCTCAGGAATTGCTTTGGAAAGAACAGCGCATTGTTCCGAAATTCTCCTTTCACCGTACCCGTTACGCGAAACTGCGACCGGAAACTTTAGGGAAAGGTTTTAACGAAGAACTCCTGAAAGATTACAACGGACAGACGTATTGGTTATCGGCTAATTTATATGCCTTTACGAAGGCGGAATTTATTCCGAAATGGCTGAATTTGGCATTTGGTTATGGTGCAGAAGGCATGATTTCAGGAAACGAAGCAACGATTCCCGAAGAATTTGCCTTTGAAAACCACAGAACCCGTCAGTTTTATCTCAGCTTCGATGTCGATTTAACCAAAATTGAGACCCAGTCACATACCTTAAAGACACTTTTCACACTTTTTAACACCGTTAAAATTCCGGCTCCCGCCCTGGAAATCAATCAGTTTGCTCGGACAAAAATGCATTTTATCTATTTTTAGTAAAACTTTAACTACTTGATTTTCAGGTTTGTTTTTTGAAGCCTATCTTTGTAGTCGGTAATTTCACCATGGTGACAGCAGGTGAAGAAACAAAATTTATGACAAAAAAATGGACGTATTTTTTGGGACTGACACTTCTGATAACGTTAATCAGTTCCGGTTTTAAGGCTTTTGAACCTGAGAAATTGGAAGGATTTCACGTTGAAGAAGATGAGGTAATTAATTATCTGGTCCCTACCAAAGAAGAAACTGAGAAAGTATACTACGATTTGCCTTTTACCGGGAAGTCGTATGTAGGGTTTAAGCAGGCCTTGGCAATCAAGGAATCTTTAGGACAGTACAGATTGGTAAATACTTTTGGTTATATGGGTAAATACCAGTTTGGTAAAAGCACTTTAAGAACCGTGGGAATTTACAATACCAACGAGTTTTTAAAGAACCCGAGATTACAGGAGAAAGCGTTTAAAGCACTTTTAGCCAGGAACAAATGGGAACTCCGAAAAGAGATCAGTCGTTACGAAGGCAGAGTCATTAACGGTGTGAAAATAACCGAATCCGGATTGTTGGCAGCCGCACATTTAGGCGGGGCAGGCTCGGTGAAAAGTTATTTAAGAAGCAACGGGCGCAGTGGTTTTACAGATGGATTCGGAACAAATTTACGAACGTATATCAAACGGTTTGGAGGTTATGATACTTCCAACATTCTGGCAAATCCGAATGCCATGGTAAAATTAAATTAGGAATTCATTTTGTGGAGAATGAAGATACAAGGTCGGTTATGCAAATCGACCTTATTTTTTTTCCATTGGTTAACGGTAAACGTTTTGATATGTTCCGTAGGAAGCGTGATGTCGCAAGCTACGCACAGGTGGGTGGAAGGCTGTAAAATCTGCAGTAAATCCTCCATCAGTTTGTTGTTGCGGTAAGGCGTTTCGATAAATAATTGCGACTGGTTTTTCTCAAAAGAAAGCCTTTCAAAATTCTTCAGCGCATTTTTCTTCTCTGATTTGTCGATGGGCAGATAACCGTTAAAAGCAAAACTCTGGCCGTTCATCCCCGAGGCCATCATTGCCAATAAAATAGACGAAGGACCAACCAGCGGAACGACCTGAATGCCCTTTTCGTGTGCCAGTTTTACAATAACCGCTCCGGGATCAGCGACCCCAGGACAGCCGGCTTCACTCATCAGTCCCATGTTTTTTCCTTCCAAAAGGGGTTTGATAAACTCGTAGTGTTCGGTTATGTCTGTGTGCTTGTTTAAGGCGAAAAGGTTTAAATCAGGTTGTTTTTTTTCGGGCAAAACGCTTTTGATGAAACGACGGGCTGTTTTTTCGTTTTCCACAATGTAATCGTCAATCACTGCTAGGGTGCGCTTAACCGTAACCGGTAGTACTTCTTCAGGATTCATTTCGCCCAAAGTGGTAGGGATGAGGTAAAGTTTTCCGTAAGCATTCATGATTTTACAGTTCTTTTGACGTTAATTTTTCAGCGATGACAGTACAGGCGTTGTCCAATAATTTGAAAACGAGTTCAAAACCGTCCTGTCCGCCGTAATACGGATCGGGAACATCCAGATTTTCATTCGGGTGCAATTCGTTCAGTATCATTTTAACTTTCGATTTTCCCGAAGCGTCCGGTGCAATTGCGAGTACATTTTTATAATTGGACCGGTCCATCACATAAATGTAATCAAAAATTTCAAAATCGGTTTGCTGAATTTGTCGGCCGCGTTGTTGGGTAATGTCGAGCCCGTGCTCCAAAGCGGTCTGGATGGAACGCTCGTCAGGTTTTTGCCCGATATGCCAGCCTCCGGTACCTGCGGAATCAACGATAAAGTCGGTTTTGGATAATTTGGATTGTAAGATGGCTTCCGCCAACGGGGAACGGCAAATGTTCCCCAGGCAGACCATGAGTATTTTTACCGGCATTTTATAGCGATAACTTTTTGTGGATGTCTTCCACGTATTTTTTAAATTGTTTGTCGGTGGCTACTAAATTGTCAACCGTTTTGCAGGCGTGTAATACGGTTGCGTGATCGCGGTCGCCAATTTGGGAACCGATGGTCGCCAAAGACGATTTGGTGAATTTCTTTGCAAAAAACATCGCCAATTGTCTGGCCTGGACCACGTCGCGTTTTCTGGTTTTCGACTGAAGCGTTTCCATATCCAACTGGAAATAATCGGAAACTACTTTTTGGATGTAGTCGATGGAAACCTCGCGTTTTACATTTTTTACAAACTTCTCCACCACCTGTTTGGCCAGCTCCAGCGTTACTTCACGACGGTTGAACGACGATTGTGCAATCAGAGAGATAATGGCGCCTTCCAGTTCGCGGATGTTGGTTTTGATGTTTTTCGCCACGTATTCCACGATTTCTTCCGGCATTTCCACTCCGTCGCGGAACAGGATGTTTTTCAGAATGGCAACCCGGGTTTCGTAATCCGGTTGTTGGATTTCGGCGGATAAGCCCCATTTGAAACGGGACAGCAAACGCTGTTCAATATCCTGCATGTCTACCGGCGCTTTGTCGGAAGTCAGGATAACCTGTTTTCCGTTTTGGTGTAAATAGTTGAAGATGTGGAAAAAAACGTCCTGCGTTCCTGCTTTTCCGGACAGGAACTGCACGTCATCAATAATTAAAACATCAATTAACTGGTAGAAATGAATGAAATCGTTTCTTGTATTCTTCTTAACCGAATCAGTGTATTGCTGCGTGAATACTTCTGCGGAAATGTATAAAACCGTTTTTTCCGGATGCTTTTCCTTGATCTCCACTCCGATGGCGTGCGCAAGGTGCGTTTTTCCCAATCCGACACCACCGAAGAACAACAACGGGTTAAAAGAAGTACCGCCCGGTTTGTTGGCAACTGCCATACCGGCCGAACGCGCCAAACGGTTGGATTCGCCTTCCAGGAAATTGTCGAAATTGTAATTCGAATTTAACTGTGATTCGATTTTTACATTGCGGATACCTGGAATGACAAATGGGTTTTTTAATTCCGGATTTTTGTTCTGAATCGGAGCGTCCACTTCCTGAGGTTTTACCGCAGCGTGGTTGTTACTTGGTAACTGTTCCGTAAACGGAAGTTTGTTGCCAAGTTTGTTCTCCATTTTAATTTTATAAAGTAACTTTGCGCCTTGTCCAAGTTCTTTGGTAAGGGCGACTTTTAATAATTTAACGTAATGCTCTTCCAGCCATTCGTAAAAGAATTTGCTGGGTACCTGAATATAGAGTGCATTGTCAGAAAGCTCCACTGCCTTGATCGGCTCGAACCAGGTTTTGTAGGCCTGCTCCTGAATATTGTCTTTTATGAAAAGAAGACAGTTATCCCATACCGATTGCGCAGTTTTGTTCATATACTCAAGCATAAATTAGATTTATTAATTGTCTTACAAAAGTTTTCTGAGGTTACCTTTCTAAGATTTGGGAAGACAAATATGTGGACAAAATTTTTCAAAAAAAAATCATTTTGATATTGATTTTGTAAAAAAAAAATTGTACGCATTTTTTAAATAATATTTGAAATAAATTAACATAATATTAAGATGAAAAATTACGAGTTTCAGGTGCGTGTTCGCTATGCGGAAACCGATCAGATGGGTGTGGTGTATCACGGGAATTATGCCCAGTATTTTGAGATGGGACGCGTGGAATGGCTAAGAAATCTGGGGGTTTCCTATCGTTGGATGGAAGAAAATGGCGTGATGCTTCCGGTAGTTTCGCTGTCGATGAATTACAAAAAACCGGCGCGTTACGACGACCTGTTAACGGTGCGTACCCTCTTTAAAAGCCAGACCTCTGTTAAGATAGAATTTGACTACCAAATTGTCAATGAAAAGGGTGAGTTATTAACAACCGGAAACTCTATTTTAGTGTTTGTGGATATGAAAACCGGGCGACCGGTTTTACCACCGGAATACATTACGGAAAAGTTAAATGAATTGGTGTAAAGCTAATCTTTACTCAAAAATTACTTTAAAGTTTGTTTTTATTGAATCGTTTAAATCAAGATTGAAAAAGTAAACTCCAGATTGTTTGATGAAGCTGTCTGTAATTATTGAAGTATTATGATATTCTTTTTCAAAAACAGCTTGCCCAATAGCATTATACACTTTAACCGTCGCTTTGTTGTAAAATCCTGCTAAGTCAATATTCACAATACCGTTAGCTGTTGGGTTAGGGTATAGTATAACATTTGGTTTTTGAAAAGCTTCATTGTTTAAGTTGATGTTTTCAAGTTCTACCAGCCAATAATCGAAATTACCTCTTGAATTTTCGGTTTTGTCGCCTGAAATAGAGGAACGAGAAGTACCTCCGGCAATCAGGCTGTTGTCTTTTAAGGCTAAAGAGGTTATTTGGTCAGCATCAGTGCCGCCAATTGTTTTGTCCCACAAAAGTGTTCCATTTTGATTTATTTTTACCAGCCAATAATCATTAACACCTCGTGAATTTTCTGTTTTTGTACCTGAAATTGGAGAAGTAGACCAGCCACCAAGTATATAGTTGTTGTCTGGAGTTTCAATAAGAGCTTTAACTTCCTGACTGTCGTTTCCTCCAAAGCATTTATCCCAGATGATGTTTCCGGCGGAGTCTAATTTTACAATCCAGAAATCGCGGTCACCATAATTGCTTACCGTTTTATCCCCCGAAACTGGCGAACGGGAAGAACCGGCTATCAGGTAATCGTTGTTGCTGGTAACCAAAAGGTAGGGCCAAGAATCTGCGTTGATGCCTCCAATTGTATTTTGCCATAGAATGTTTCCCAAAGCATCGGTTTTAATAACCCAATAATCCCAGCCGTTAGCGCCTTCTGTTTTTACGCCTGAAATTGGTGAAATGGAATCGCCACACATAATATAACCTCCATCTGGCGTATGTTTGATAGAATAGAGAACGTCTTCACCAGAACCACCATAGGTTTTTTGCCAAACAATATTGCCTAAGGCATCTAATTTTAGTACCCAATAATCGACGTCGCCATAATCGGGTTCCGTTTTTTCTCCGGAAATACCCGATAAGAAAGTGTAAGCCCCGATAATAATGCCGTTGTCTAAAGTTTTATCAATATCGGAAGTAAAGTCAAGACCAATGCCTCCAATGGTTTTTTGCCAAAGTATAGTTCCTGAGAAATTAAGTTTTATAACCCAGATGTCTGATTCTCCTCTCGAATTTTCGGTTTTTTCTCCGGAGACATTTGAATTGGATGACCCTCCTAAAATATAACCGTCTGTGGTTTCAATTACTGATGATACGCTGTCGTCATCGTTTCCACCAATAGTTTTTTGCCAAACCGTATTTTTTTGGGCATCCAATTTAATCACCCAGATATCGGCACTTCCTCTTGAATTCTCGGTTTTGTCTCCTGAGATATTAGAATATGAATAGCCAGTAAGTAGTAACCCGTTATCACTGGTTGTAATACAGTGTGTTAAAAAATCAATTTCGCTGCCTCCAAACGTTTTTTGCCACCCCAGGGTTGGGGTTTGCCCCAATAGAAAAAAAGGTAAAAGAAGAAAAAAAGGGATAATCGTTTTCATGCTGACAGCTTTAGGTTTACGAGTAAGTAAAATTAATTAAAAATCCGCTGGGAAATTTCCCAGCGGATTTGTTTTTCAGGGTTTGTATATAATTTCTTCTTTAACAGCACCGTGATCTGTTTCTTTTTGTAGGATATGGTAATGTTGTTCTGTTAAGGCTTCGTATAAATTAGGGTTGTTAACTTGTTCTTGGTTAAGTTCTTGAACAGTTATATTGGTAGAGCCAAAAGTGTTTGTGTGGATATGAGCATCCCCTTAATATAAGGTTCGTTTTGACAAATAACCATCTTGGAACAGTTAACTAAAACCGTTTCATAATGTATACCGCTTAATTGTTGTATTTTTACCCTAAAGTTAAAGGTGTTGTTTTTAATTACCGGAACCTGATTTACATTGGCTGCTAAAGGGTCTTCTCCAAAACTGTCCGGGAATTCATAAGTAAACCCGGGTTGGAAACGGTGTTTCATAAGTAGGTTTCGGCAAACATTGGCCGTACCGTCGTTATTGTTTTGAATGCTAACCACGGTTGAGCCTGCTATGCCTATTGCTTCAAAAGGTTGGTAAAGGCTTTCAACGGTATTCATACATGGTGAGTAATAATTCCAGTTGTTAAGAACAGATTGGTGCATTCGTTGTGCCTGACCATTTGTGAAATGACGATTGCAGGTTAACAAATAACTCATGAAATTACCAATATTTATATTTTCATACGTTTCGCCATAATAATTAGTGTGCGTCGTATCGTTGATTGGGATCGAACAATCGGTTTGAACACAACACGGATAGTCCGGTTGTGCAGGAGTGTCGGCTACTAAATCACCATGAGTTGTGGCATTGTACAAAGGGTTTAGTGGGTCACGGGTCACTCTTTCACAATTCTGAGCATTGTTGAAACCAAAATATGCATGCCTTAAATTTAAGACATGGCCTGTTTCATGAGCAGTTAAGGCTAGATTGGTTTGACTAGTATTATCGGTAAATATACCTTTTGTGAAAAACATATTTGGGCTATTAGGCATGGCAAATCCTGAAACGGGTAATCCTCCTGGAGAACTCTGAATGCTGTTTACAACAAAATAGTTGAAAGCATTTGGGTGAGCATATTCGTCAATCAGGTTTTGTGTTTGCGTGAGGTTGGTGTACGAACCATTCGGTGTTGGGTCATTAATTATTTGATAACCGAGGTACTTAAAATAGATATTGTGCGGGTTAAATGACAAATTTAAAGAGCGAACTGCATTTAAAATTCCTATTTCACTTACGCCATATCCTGGTAAATCGGGTAATCCTGTAAATTGACCATCACTATTTTTTACATAATGAAAAAAAATATTAAAAACCATGGGGGTGTCATTATCAACTAAAGTTAGTTCACCGGGAGGAGGCGGGAATGCGTTAAGATTGATTTCGAAATCGTCTGTGCCACAGCTTATTGTCTCTTGAGCATTAAAAGTTATTGAGAAGAGCAATAATAAATAAAGATAAACTTGTTTCATTTTTATAAGATTTTTTGTAAAAAAATGAAACTTAACTATACAAACAAAAAAAACGATTATTCTGACAAAAAAGATCAGTTTTGTTGTAAAATCTCCACCTCATACAAATTCGAAAAAGTGTCGAAAATCATTTCGGCATTTTTTTTTCGGGTAGCAATTTCAATTTCGCAACTCATTTCCATTTTCTGGGCAATGATATCCAGATTTTTTTCTTTGATGATCCGCATCACTTTGTTCATGTTTTTGTAATCGAAGCGAACCAGGTAATGAATGTCGATGGTTTTTTCAACAATGTCTGAAACTTCCAAAGCCATTTGCGCAGCGGTTTTGTAAGCAGAAATCAAGCCGCCGACACCCAGTTTTACGCCGCCAAAATAACGAACGACCACTACCAGAACATTAGTAACTTCAAAAGACTGGATTTGTCCGTAAATGGGCATGCCGGCCGAATTGTTTGGTTCGCCGTCGTCATTGGCGCGGTACTGGATTTTTTCGGTACCCAATTGAAAAGCATAACACCAATGCCGGGCAGAAAAGTGTTGTTTTTTCAGATTTTCCACGATGCTTTTCACTTCTTCTTCCGTAGTAACCGGAAAGGCGTAACCGAAAAACTTGCTGTTTTTTTCTTTATAGAGCACTTCTTCCGAAGGGGAAGCTAAGGTTTTATACGAATCCTGTTCCAAGGGGCAGTTACCAGTTTTTATCCAACAAATCTACCACATCTTCTTTGCCGACTTCCAAATTCCAGACCTGAAGTCCTAAATTAGCGGCTACTTCGGTATTGTGGCGGTTGTCGTCTACAAAAAGGGTGCGTTGCGGATCTAAGTTGTGACGGTTGATAATGTAATTGAAAATTTCCGGATCGGGTTTTCGCAGTCCGATTTCATACGAAAAATACACCTTTTCGAAACATTGGTAAAAGTCGCGGCTGAAGGTCATGCCCACTTTGTGTTCGAATTTATCGATATGCGTTTTGTCTGTATTGCTTAACAGAAACAAACGGTATTTGGTGGCTAATTTTTGCAGAAACTCCAAACGATACAACGGGAAATCCAATAAAATGGAATTCCAGGCTTCCCGGATCTCGTCTAATTCCCGGTTGGGAATATAACGCTGAAAAGCCTTAAAAAACTGTAATTCGTCAATCTTGCCTTTTTCGTAACGCTTGTTCAGGCTGTCTAAATCTTCATTCCAGCAGGTCAATCCGATTTTGCGCATATGGTCAAAAGGCGCTTCCTGGCTCAGATTGATAAAAACATTTCCGAAATCAAAAATAATGGTGTCAATCATAGTTCTTGAACATTAATAATTCGTCCTCAAGAATCATTTTTTTTTGGATTAGGTTACCTTGTAATTTCGGAGAAGGCGTTCCTTCTGAAAAAAGTTGGTTTCCTTTAAAAATTCTGGCTTCGTCCCAGATATTCGCATCGATAAAAGTTTGAAGCGTTTGTCGTCCGCCCTCAACAATTACAGACTGAATACCGTACCTGTAAAGTACTTCGGTAATCGTTTTTGCCAGTGCATTAGCAAAGTTACAATTTTCGAAAAAAACAGCTTCAAAATTTTCAGAATTTCGATTTTCGGTAAGAATAATCGTTTTTATGGAATTGTCTTTTACATGGTAACCTGATGTAATCTTTCCTGTCCGATCCAAAACCACCCGAACCGGATTGTTGCCTTTCCAGTCCCGAACGTCCAATTTCGGATTATCGTCCAAAACGGTTTGTGTGCCTACTAAAATCGCCTGTTCTTCGCTGCGCCATTGGTGCACCAATTGTCTCGAATACGGATTGGTAATCCACACTGGTTTTTGTTCCGATTTGGTTTTCGGCGCGATGAAACCGTCGGCAGTTTCGGCCCATTTCAAAATAACATACGGTCTTTTCTGCTGATGAAAAGTGAAGAAACGTTTGTTGAGTTCGTTGCATTCATCTTCCAAAACGCCAACTGTTACATTGCAACCGGCTTCCATTAGTTTTTTGATGCCGTTTCCGGCCACTTTCGCGAAAGGGTCAATCGTACCGATAACCACGTTTGGGATTTTGTGTCGGATAATCAAATCAGCGCAGGGCGGCGTTTTGCCAAAATGACTGCACGGTTCCAGACTCACGTAAATGGTCGCTTTTGGAAGCAGCGATTTGTCGGTAACGGAATTAATGGCATTTACTTCGGCATGAGGTTCTCCGGCTTTCCGATGCCAGCCTTCGCCGATAATTTTGCCGTCGTGTACAATCACACTGCCCACCATCGGATTCGGATACGTCGTTCCCAAACCGTTTTTCGCCAATTCGATGCAGCGCTGCATATATTTTTCTTGTATCTTCACCCTGCAAAATTAAGCTATTTCTTGACAATGAGCGAAGTGATTTTACGGGAAATCCAAAAGGCTGACAATGTTTCCGTTGCGAAAGTAATCCGCAGTGTTTTGGAGGAATTTAACGTGCCGAAGGTGGGCACTGCATACGCCGATCCGCAGCTGGATTGCATGTTTGAAACGTATTCCGAACCGAATTCGGTGTATTTTGTAGTCGAAAAAGAAGGCAGAATCATCGGAGGTGCCGGAATTGCGCCCTTGGCCAACGGTTCGCCCAAAGTTTGTGAATTACAGAAAATGTATTTTTTACCCGAAACACGCGGCTTGGGAATCGGAGCAAGGATGATGGAGCTTTGTCTGCAAAAAGCAAAAGCATTTGGTTTTGAGCAATGTTACCTCGAAACCATGCCATACATGGAAGCGGCGCAGAAACTGTATGTAAAATCAGGGTTTACCTATCTTGAGCAACCGATGGGCTGCACGGGTCATTCTTCCTGTCCGGTCTGGATGCTGAAACTTTTGGAATAAAAAAGTTGTTTTCTTTGATTTGTTTTTAAAATACGATATTTTTGTCTCTTTTTCAAAAATAGTACGATTACTTTGAAAATCCGTTTTGAATGAATCTCAAAATTTGTATTTTGCAGAGTGATTGAACACCAGATAATCAAGATAAGACTATGTTTTCAAAAGCATGTGAATACGGAATCAGAGCCACTATTTTTATAGCGTCCGAATCTTTAAAAAGCAACAGAGTCGGGCAGAAAGAAATCGCGGAGGAAATTGATTCTCCGGTGGCTTTTACGGCTAAAATCCTTCAGAAACTCGTACATCGCAACATTGTGAGTTCGGCCAAAGGAGTTGGAGGCGGGTTCAGCATTGAAAAGACGCGAATGAAAGAGGTAAAACTGGCAGATATCGTTGAAGCCATAGACGGCGATTCGATTTTCAGAGGTTGCGGTTTGGGACTTCGCGATTGTTCGGAAGTACGTCCTTGTCCGGTGCACGACAAATTCAAATTCATAAAAGCAGAATTAATAACGATGCTGGAAAACACTACCTTGGAAGAGTTGGCTTTAGGCATTAAGTCCGGATATACGTTCTTACGGTATTAAAAACAAAAAGGCTTGAATTTTCAAGCCTTTTTTTGTTATACCAACGCACCGATTTCTACGGTTTCGAGTGCTGTTTTGTATTGGTTCAGTTGGTTCTGAATCGCTTCTTTCTCTTTTTGGAAATAGTTTCCGCCCGCAAAAAGATTCCGGTAATACTCAATGCCCGACAGCAGATTTTCCTTAAAATGGTTCAGTTTCTTTTGTTGTGCGGTATTTCCCGATTCTAAGGCTTCCTGTACCTCCTTTCTGAAATAGTTCAGGTACAGCGAGAGTTCTTTTACAAACAGGTTCGGACGCTTCACGTTGTTTAACACGGATTTGTAACCGTAGATGTGCTGTACCATTTCAAACAAAGAATATTGTCGGTCGAAATACGCAATATTGGGTCCGGGACACACCACTACGCCTTGTGCTTCTCCTTTAATTTTGATATTGTTTTCCAACAAGGAAGCGTTCGCCAGACCGATGCAGAGGCAGGATTTTTCTGTAATGGTTCTTTGTTTTTTAGCATATTCCTTATCCGACAGATTTTCTTTTTCGGATTCGAGTTCCGACAGTTTTAACTCCTGATATTTCCGGGATGCGGTGCAGATACCTTTTTTATCGTATTCTTTGCTCAGCGCCAGATATTTTTTCGGACAGGAACTTCCCGCTTTATTTTCGCGAATACGTTTTTCCCGCAGCAGCTCATTAGTTGTTCCTTTAACCATATTGAACGGAACGCCCAGCGGTGAAATATTGCTCAGATAAAGATCTTCCTCTTTGGCTTTTGCCAGTAATTCTCGGGTGTCGTTATCCGATGACGTCGCTTCCGGAACCAACAGGAAAGGCGAGCCCCAGCCCACGGAATCCGTTTTGTAAAAATCGAGTAAAAACTCGTGTTCTTCGGCAGTTCCCACGCCGCCCTGAACGGTGATTTTTAAATCCAGAGGTGCTTCGGGTACGGGAAGGTTTTTTTGTTGCAACGCTTTGCACAACAATTCATGTGCAGAAGCAATCAGGTTTTCTTTTTTCTGTTTGAATTCTTCCAAAATCGGGCCCAATAAAAAGCCATCGGTGGCAAAAGCATGTCCGCCGCAATTTAAGCCGGATTCGATGCGGTATTCGGAAACCCACAAGCCTTTTTTAGCCAAAAAATTGCCCTGAATCATCGCCGATCGGAAATCGCTTACTTTCAGGATGATTTTTTTCTTCAGTGCTGAATTTTCGTCGGGAAAGAAATCCGGAAAGCTTTCAAAATAACTGTACAGTCTCGGATTCATACCGGCAGACAGCACCACGGATGAATTTAAAGTGCTGTTGGCAAAACCCCGTAAAGCGGCGTGCGCATCGTTGAATTCTATGGGAAGCTGTTCTTTTTTGTCGAAATTGTCCTTGTCGACTTTTGTCATGATATTGATGTCAATTGCTCCGGGATAAAGATTTTTCTCCAGATAATTTTTGATGTTCTCTTTGATGATACAACCTTCCTGAAGGAAATTTTCCAGTCCTTTCTTAATTTCAGATTTGTTCGGCAACATCGTAATGAAATTTTCCAGGGCGGCTTTGCTTTCCGAAAGTTCGGTTTTGAAATGTTCGAATTTTGAAGTTACGATTTTGTCGACCGTGTTTAAATAGGAAGTGATGCGTTTGGCGCGGTAATCACTTATTTTCTGTGAAATTTCCTGATAGGGCAAATTGAATTTTTTGCTGTAAAAAGCGTTCATTTTTTCGATGAGTTCATCATCCATAATGGAAATTACCGACGAAATACCGTATTGCGCCACACGGATAGGACTGTCTATGGTATACGCCAATCCCATGACGGGTATGTGGAAAGTATGTAAGGAATTGGTTTTTAGAGTGCTTTTCATTGTATTGAATTTAATTCGCAAATATTGCCCTTCTAATTTTAGTAAAAACTGATAAAAATCATACTTCCTTGTTTTTATTAAGGATAATTTTGTCTTCTATTGTTTTTAACTGCTATGACACATAAGAAAACGAAAATTTACATGGGCTGTATGCTTGCTTTGGTTAGTGTTTTCGGGTTGTACAATTTTACGATTTACGCCGATGATGATGCACAATACAAAACCCCACTGAGTGAAAAAGCGCTCCACGGACAAGCCCTCTGGCAGCAGAACAATTGTTTTTCCTGTCATCAGTTGTACGGTTTGGGCGGCTATCTGGGGCCGGATTTAACCAATGTGTTTTCAGCGGAAAACAAAGGGCCGGAGTACATCAAAGCTTTTCTGAACAGCGGTGTTAAAACAATGCCTAAGTTCCGTTTTTCCGAAGCGGAGAAAGAAGCCCTCACCACTTTTCTGAAAGAAGTGGATGCCTCCGGTTATTATCCGAATTATAATGCAACCATAACACCCGACGGATGGGTTACTATTGAGTATAAAAATGAAAAGAGCCAGGAATAACAGAACTACGGAAAAGCGAATTCCATTTTATACCTACGACAACTAATTATGAATACGATACGAAATAAAACATCCATACTCTTCATCGCTACTGCACTACTGGCTTTATTACTGGGAATGATCTTCGGAATTCTGTCCGGATTGCAATACATTCTTCCCGAATTTATAAAAGAAATACTTCCTTTTAACAGTCTGCGTCCGTTCCATGTAACGAGTGTTATTGCCTGGATTATTCTTTGTGCCGTTGGAGGGATTTATTATTATTTGCCGAATTCGGAAGCCCTGCGTCTGTATTCCGCCCGATTGTTGCAAATCCATTATTTTCTATTTTTGATCATTGGTCTTGCTGTTTACTACAGCTATTTTACAGGAGATTTCGGTGGAAAAGAATATCTCGAATTTCCGCCCTATCTGATGTTGCCGATACTTTTCGGCTGGCTGTTGTTCGGTATTAATTATTACAAAACGATGGTGGGCAAAATCCGAAACTGGCCGGTGTATTACTGGATGTGGGGCACGGGAATCATTTTTATGACCTATCATTTGAGTGAAGCCTACCTGTGGCTGCACCCGGAGATTAAAAACAATTTCATCAAATCGTTGGCCATTCAGTGGAAAGCCGGAGGTTCGTTTGTAGGCTCCTGGAACATGCTGGTGTACGGTACGGCGATTTATCTGATGGCGAAAATAAAAGGCGACGACAGTATCGGCAGAAACCGGAAATCGTTCTTCTTTTACTTTCTCGGTCTTACCAATTTAATGTTCGGATGGGCGCATCACATTTATATTGTTCCGACGGCGCCCTGGGTTCGTTATGTCGCCTATGGTATCAGCATGACCGAATGGATTATCTTATTCCACATGCTTTACGAATGGAAAAAGTCGCTTCCGGAGGAAACCAAAATCAAAAACCTGTTGCCGTATAAATTTCTGGTAATGGCCGATGTCTGGGTTTTTCTGAATCTGATTTTGGCCTTGTTGTTTTCCATTCCGGCCATCAATTTTTTTACGCACGGCACGCATATTACGGTAGCGCATTCGATGGGAACAACCATCGGAATTAATACTACTATTTTACTGGCTTCGGTATTGTATATCATCACTAAAAACAAGCCTGATATAAATCTTTCGTTCATCAGTAAAGGCTTCCGGATTTTTAATGTTTCGCTTTTGCTTTTCTGGCTGTGCTTACTTGCGGCCGGGGTAAAACGAAGTCATTGGATGTATTTTACCAAAGGGATTCCGTTTTCCGAAATGCAGTCGCAGTCACATTGGATTTACGTCGCCTTTTTACTTTTCGGAACCGGAATTTTTATCGGATTATTGGTCATAACGCTGCCGGTACTAAAAACAATCATAACAACCTACAACCTGAAAGGGATTAATGAAAATGAGCACCCATGAAAAATCTTAAAGAAAAAATACTCGAGTTAAAAAAACAGAAAAATGCCGTCATACTGGCGCATTATTATCAGGAAGCCGACATACAGGAAGTTGCGGATTATGTAGGGGACAGCCTCGGATTATCGCAGGAAGCCGCAAAAGCGGATGCGGATATTATTCTTTTTGCCGGCGTGCATTTTATGGCCGAAACCGCTAAAATCCTGAATCCCAATAAAAAAGTAATCCTACCCGATCTGAAAGCCGGATGTTCCCTGGCCGATTCCTGTCCGCCGGATTTGTTCGGTGCTTTTGCCTTAAAACACGCCGATCATATGGTAGTTACCTACGTGAATTGTTCCGCCGAAATTAAGGCGATGAGCGACATCGTTTGTACCTCTTCCAATGCGGTAAAAATTGTGGAATCCATACCCGAAGAAGTGCCGATTTTATTCGCTCCCGATAAAAATTTAGGCAAATACATCATGGAGAAAACCGGACGAAAGATGTTGTTGTGGGACGGCTCTTGTGTGGTGCACGAAGCGTTTTCGCTGGACAAGTTAATCGCACTGCACAAGAAACATCCCGATGCCGAAATCATCGCGCATCCCGAATCGGAAACCCATATTCTGAAAACCGCGAATTACATCGGTTCGACAGCGGGAATGATTGACTATGTGAAGAAAAGCAGTAAAGCAAAATTCATCATCGCTACCGAAGCCGGAATTTTGTACAAAATGCAACAGGAAGTTCCCGGGAAAACCCTGATTCCTGCGCCGTCAAACGAAGACAATACCTGCGCCTGCAGCGAATGTGCCTACATGAAAATGAATACGTTGCAGAAAGTTTACGATTGTCTGGTAAGCGAAAGTCCGGAAATCATCGTGCCGGAAACCATCCGTGAAAAAGCATTGCTGCCTATTGAAAGAATGTTGGAATTATCAAAATAAGTATGAGAACAGATTATCTGATCATTGGTTCAGGCGTGGCGGGATTAACTTTTGCCCTTAAAATCGCCAATCATTTTCCGGAACGAAAGGTTACTATCATAACGAAATCGGAGGAAGCGGAATCGAATACCAAATACGCACAGGGCGGTGTGGCGGTAGTGATTGATGAGATCGAAGATTCCTACGAAAAACACATTCAGGACACGCTGCTGGCCGGCGACGGAATCTGCGATGCTGAGATTGTGGAAATGGTGATAACCGAAGGGCCCAAACGCTTTAAGGAGCTGGTTGCCTGGGGTGCCAAATTTGATAAGAATTCCGAGGGTGAATTCGATTTGGGTAAAGAAGGCGGTCATTCCGAAAACAGAGTGGTACACCACAAAGACCAAACCGGATTTGAAATTGAACGCACCATCTTAAGACAAGTCAACCGAACCCGGAACATTACTATTTTAGAATACCATTTTGCCCTCGAATTAATCCTTGAAAACAACCGGTGTTACGGTGTTTACATGATGAATGAAAATAACGGGAACATCGAAATCTGTAAAGCCGGATACACGGTTTTAGCCACCGGAGGGATAGGGCAGGTGTACGGACATACCACAAACCCGGAAATTGCCACCGGAGACGGTATTGCCATGGCGTATAGGGCCGGAGCCAAAATTAAAGACATGGAATTTATCCAGTTTCATCCGACGGCTTTGTTTGATGAAACAGCATCGGAGACCTTTCTCATTTCGGAGGCGGTTCGCGGGTTTGGCGCTTTTTTGCGCAATGCGGAAGGAAAACGTTTCATGTCGGATTACGATGCGAGAGGAGAACTGGCTTCGCGTGATATAGTTTCGCAAAGTATTTACAAGGAATTAAAAGACAGTCAGCAAAAATGTGTTTACCTCGATTGTACCCATTTGGACGGTAACGAGTTCCGGCAACATTTTCCGATGATTTACCGCCATTGTCAGGATATCGGAATTGATATTGCAAAAGACTGGATTCCTGTGATACCGGCGCAGCATTATCTTTGCGGCGGCATTGTAACGGATAAAAACGGAAAAACCTCCATCGAGCATCTTTTTGCGTGCGGCGAATGTTCCCGAACCGGATTGCACGGCGCTAACCGATTGGCTTCAAACTCGTTATTGGAAGCATTGGTGTTTTCCAACAGGATTTTTAAATACATTTCGAGTACATCGTTAATCTCTTTAACGGTCAATAAAGAATTTTCAGAGTGGCATCCGATACAGAAAGGGGAAATTCCGTCCGGTTATATAAAGGAAACAGAGGAAGAACTTCAGTTGCTCATGCGGGAAAATGCCGGAATTGTCCGTAACGATGCCGATTTGCTTTCGGCAAAAGCCAGATTAATACAACTGCAGAAAGAAGTAGAAGGGAAGTACAAGCAGTATGTGATAACCACCTCACTTTGTGAATTGCGAAACATGATTCAGGTGGCTCTGCTAATTGTGGAACAGTCCTTACAGCGAACCAAAAATTGCGGCGGTTTTCTGAAAACAAATGCCTGCGTAGCGGTCTAAAAGGGCGATGAGAATACTCCGGCAACTGCAACTTGAATTTTCAGCGCTTTTCTGCTACAGGAAGAGTGAACGCTCCTGGCATATTCCGTTTTTGGCCTCTTTATGTGTCGGAATTCCGTTGTTTATCGGTTATTATCTGAACAAACCCGAATACGGAATAACGTCCTGTGTTGGCGGCTTGGTTTTTCTGTATTTGCCCGGCGGTTCGTTGGCCCGAAGAATGGTAACCATGCTGGCCTGCTCTTTCGGATTTGTATTCGCGTATACCATTGGTGTTTTGTTTAGTTTTCAGCCGTATTTGTCTTCCGTTGTATTGGGACTTTTTGCCGCTTTTGTGCATTGGGTATCCCGCTTTTTTCAGTTAAAACCACCAGGAAATTTTTTCTTTATCATGATTGCTTCCATAGCCAGTTGCATGCCTTTTGCTCCTGAGGAAATACCGGCAAAAGTGGGATTAATGGCGATGGGAACCCTGCTGGCGACCGTAATTGCTTTTGTTTACAGTATGCTGATAACCAAAGGTGTTGCCTTTTTATCAGAATTTGTCGTAGTTGTACAGCGCAATTATGTAACGATTTTTGAAGCTGTTGTGATTGGATTTTTCATGTCACTTTCGTTACTGATTGGTTTGCTGCTGAAACTGGACAATCCGTACTGGCTGCCGATTTCGTGTGCGGCCGTAATTCAGGGCGTAACGTTGCAACAGGTTTGGCGAAGGACGTTTCAGCGTATTCTGGGCACTTTTGCCGGACTGGTACTTACCTGGTTTTTGCTTCAGCTGGAGCTCAATTTGTTTTGGATCTGTTTCAGCATCGTTGTCTTTCAGTTTATCGTGGAAACCCTGATTGTGCGACAATATGCGCTAACCATCGTATTTATTACACCGCTCACCATTTTTCTGGCAGACGTCGGGAATTCACTTCGGATGGAACCCGGCGAATTAATCGCAACCCGTTTTTTGGATATCATCATCGGAAGCGTAATCGGAGCCGTTGCGGGTTGGTTGTTGCATCATCAGTACCTTCGCAACCAGTCGGAACGCCAAATCCGGAAAACTCGAATCGCCCTGTATCGGAAATGAAAATACAGTCGGATTCAGAATTTTACAGACTGAAAGTCAGATTCAGAAATACATTTCTTCCGCGTCTCGGGATGTTGTTCCAATCCGCAAAGGTGGAATATTTGGCGTCTAAAATGTTTTCCATGCCTACTCTTGTATTGAACTTGGTTTTTTCCAATCGGAACAAATAGCCCGCAGCACAATTTAAAATTGCATAATCCGGTGTGTTGTCTTCTCCGTATTTCGGGGCAAACCGATCTTGTTGCGCATTGCCCTGAACGGAAAATTCAGCAGTAAAGGAATTGTTTTGGTAGGCCAAGGTTGAGGTGTATCGGAACGGACTCATAAAAGGTAAGTTTTCCCCGTTGTTGTCTTTCCCCAAACTGTAAACCAATTGATTTTTCCATTTCAAAGAATTCAGCACCTGATATTCCGCGGTAACATCCAGATTGAAAATTTCCGCATAGGATAAAGCGGTATATTCTTTAATTCCGCTGGCGCCAATGGTCATCGGCAAAGCATCGGGATTTACTTTTCCAACGATATAATCGGAAATGTGAAAATAAGAACCCGCTATTTTAGAACTGAACTTTTTGTTTTTATAACCTATCGACGCATTGATTTCCAGCGATTTTTCATTTTTCAGATGCGGATTTCCGATGTAGTCATAGCGGTCAAAACTGTTAAAAAGATAAAAACCGTAGCCTTCCGAAACCGAAGGTGCGCGTTCGCCGTACCCCAATCCGAAAACATAGTCGAAATGGTTTTGGACATACGCAAAGGAACTGGCGCTGCTTTTTAAAATGCGGCTGTTAGTTTTTGCAGCATCCGGATAAAAAATCTGTAAACTTTGTAAACCGAATTCACTAGCCACTTCGTTGGTGTGGTTTCCGACACTCGCGGTAATTTGCAGCGAGCTGTGGCAGTTGAATTCGTAGCGGTCTTCCAGAAACAGTCCGTTGTAAAAGGTTCTCACATCGGGCCAGGTGTACATGAACATCAGGTTTTCATTCGGATTGTTCGGATACATGGTCATTTCGGCTTTGGATTGGTTGTAAAACGAATTCAGATTGGCCTGAAATTGATGTTTTTTATAGCTTCCGGTTATTTTGGAATAGCCGCCAAAAGTGTCGCTCCATCCCGGCATATCCATGTGAATCGGGACGAAAGGACGTTTGGTGTCGTCCATTCTATGGGTAATGGTGTTGTAATACAGTTTGGTTTCCCAATTTTTCAGCACTGTGGAAACGGGTTTGTATTCCAGTTTTAAGGAGGTGATTAAGGCTTCTGCCAGAGAAACGTCCATCGGAAGGGCAGGGTAGCCGACATCTGTGGCTTTATCGTAAATTACGGAGGCTTCAATCAGTTTGTTGTTGTGCCACTGAAAGCCCGAAGTTCCTGAGATGTTGAATTTCCGGAATTGGGAAAACGCCACTTCTTCGTTATTTCCGGCTTTGTAATTGTCGGCATCACGGTACATAAAATCAGTATCCAGATAAAATTTTGCTTTGGAATAATTTACCGCTGTTCCGATTATTTTTTGATTGCTGTTGGTTTCATACCCTGTGTGGAGTGCTCCGTTCCAGCCGGTTTCGCTAAAATTACTTCGGTTGCGTTTCAGGTCTATCGCACCGCCAATGGTAGCGCCGTGGCAAGTGCCCTGTTGTCCGGACGTTACGGTTGCCTCCGAAAGATTCGAGATTTCCACGTAGGAGGTAATCGGGTCCATTTTATCGGTACAGGCGCCAAAAATATGCATGCCTTCGATAGTTACCAGGGTTCTTTCGGTGGCCATATTGTTGATAACCGGTTCCCAGGCATAACCGCCTCGTTTTATCATGGTGATTTTGTTGGACTGTTGTAAATACTCATCAATGGTAGTAAGCGGTTTGGACTGTTTTTGATGTAATTCCGTTTTTTTGCCGATAACAATCACTTCCTCCAAGGGAACGGTTTTCAGGCTGTCTTTTTCCTGAGCCGTCAAAATAGCGGAAGACAGCAATAGCGCAATATGAAAAAAAAGGTTTTTCATGAGGTGTTTTTTTAGCAATAAGTGTGAAGCAATCCAATGGTATTAGCTGCTGCGGTTGCTTTTCTGAAAAGATAAAAAGGCTGAAAGCACTTGAAATACGGTAGTTGTCTTTCAACCTTTTCAGATTAAAGTGGCTGAAGATTAAAATTCCACTTCAAAATAAATGGAACTTTCCGTTGTGGTTTCCGTGATTTCTTCTCCTTTCAGCACTTCGTTAGCGCTGTTTAACAACTGCAGATTGATTTTCCAGTAGCCGGTCATGGTCAGGGAAAGTTTGCCGTGGTACAAAAGGTCTGTTGCCGATTGTGTTAAATTCACATTGTTTGGCGAACCGTGATTTCCCATACTCGGCATTCTCGGGTCGATTTTAACGGTATAATCATTAACGATCGGGAAACTCGTCATGTTTTCCATTTTGAAAACGCCCATTTTAATGTCGTTAAGGGCAACTTTCGGATTTGTCGGTTCGATTAAAGCCAGCACGTATTTGGAGCCGTCGGTTCCTGTAAAGGAAGTCACTCGTCTTTTAGCGGAAGCTGGCACGCTGATTATTTCGTCTACATTGTACTCTGTACCGTTGATGGTGTAGTTAACTTTCAGTTTCCAGTATTCGGTATCATTTTGCGCCATCTGGAAAACAATGTAACCGTTGTATAAAGTTTCCTTGCCCGAAGTTTTGGTTACGGCAGAATACGGACAGGCGTGCTGCATAGACATCATATACATTAAAGGCGACCAGGAAACCGTGGCATTTTTTTCGTATTCGTTTGTTGCTTTGTTTTTGATTCTCAGGGAAATGGCGTTGTGTCCTTGTTGTAAGGTTCCGGTGGAGGAATACAGTTCGACCACGTGGGTGTCGTTGGTCATTTCCTGAATTTTGGTTAAACCGTCCAGTTCGTTTGCGGTAACGGTTTCGTCATTGTCGGAGGAACATGAGGCAAAGAAAGCCAATATTGCTAAAGATAATATTCTTAAAGTTTTCATTTTTATTGTTTTAATTAATGTAATAAGAACCTGTCCGAAAAGTGTTTTTTCGAAGAAAAGGCATAAAAAACGGAAAAATTAAGAATGAATCGGAGGGTGGAAAATGGAATCGCTGTTCAGATGCGAATATTGATTGGAATAGTTGTTTTTTATAACAGGATTGTACTGCAAATCGTTATTTTTAAAAGAAATGTTGTAAAGCATCTCCAGAAATAAAATTTCCGTTTCCTGCTGGGTTTGTTTTTTGTTCTGGGAAACAGGATGTGTGCTTTCAGCCGCTTTGGCCAATTCTTTTTTCAGGTAACATTTCCCGTTACAGTGAAGCTGCGGTTTGGTTTTGTTTTCACAAAGTTCTTTAGCGATATAATCATAATTCACCACAAAAGTGACAACCGGAACTATCGGTTTCAGAAGTATGGTGAATATAAAAATGATTATAAACTTATTCATGCCACAAAGATAACACGATAATTCTCCTTTTTTGTATGATATTAGTCATATTTTCTTTAAATTTAAACGTTTTATTTTGTAAGATTCAGAAACTAAGGTGTGTTTTGCCTTACAATTTTCATCGGTATGCAGATAGATTTAGATTTGCTGTATTCTTGGGGAGCAGTTACCAAGGAATATAAAAAAAATGAAGTCATCTTTCACGAAGACACTCCAGCGGGCTTTTATTATCAGATTTTGGAAGGATGCGTTCGGATGTTCAATGCCAATGATAAAGGAAAGGAATTTACTCAGGCTTATTTTTGGTGCGGACAAAGTTTTGGTGAGCCTCCGTTGTTAATCGATAAAGACTATCCGGCTACAGCTGTGGCGTTTCGGGATTGCAAAATTGTGAAACTTTCCAAAGACCGTTTTTTGAAAATTTTAGATGAATATCCGTTTATCCAGAAGCACTTTCTCAATTTGCTGGCCGAAAGGATTCATACCAAAACCAAAATGGCGAAGGATATTATCAACCAAAAGCCGGAGTTTAGAATTTTGGCTTTTCTGAACGCCCATAAGAACTGCAGTAAAAACGAAAGAAAACTGGTGCCGTTTACACGGCAGGAAATTGCCAATTTTACCGGTTTGCGTGTGGAAACGGTTATCAGGGTTTTTTCCCGGATGAAAGAAACCAATACCATTGAAATAGTTAACCACAAGATTTACTATTAATGAAAACAGAAATGAGGTTCTGGCTGAAATTTTCCCTGATCAATCTGTTCGTGGTGGCTTTGCTGGGCCTATTGATGCGTTATAAAATTGGGTTTGAATTTCCGTATCTGAATCAAAAAAGCCTTCAGCTTACGCATTCCAATTTTGCGTTTACCGGATGGATAAGCCATACCCTGATGGTGCTGCTGATTTATACGCTTCAAAACAAACTGGCCGATTTTAATTTCGGAAAATACAAAGCAGCAATTGTCGGAAACCTGATTTGTTCCTACGGGATGCTGATTTTTTTTATTCTTCAGGGATACGGGCCGCTGTCTGTCTTTTTCTCGGTAATGACACTTGCCGTTTCGTTTTATTTTGCTTTTACTTTTTACAAAGATCTGAACCGGGCAGACAATAAAAGTCTTTTTAAGAATTGGTTTAAGGGCGCTCTTTTTTTTAACGTCCTTTCTTCGTTAGGTTCTTTGGCCTTGGCTTATATGATGGTCACCAAGAATATCCATCAGAAAGAATATCTGGCGTCTATTTATTATTTTCTGCATTTTCAGTATAACGGCTGGTTTTTCTTTGCCTGTATGGGGTTGTTTTTCGACTATTTTCAACTCAGAAAAACGGAGGATGCTTTTTTTGCCACTTCGTTTAACTGGTTTTTTGCGTCCTGCATTCCGGCTTATTTTTTGTCGGTTTTGTGGTTGAAACTGCCAGTGTGGCTTTATGTGATTGTGGTAATTGCTTCCGTAGCACAGGTATATGCTTGGTTTCGATTGCTTTACGGAGTGCTAAAACAGAAATCGGACAAGATGCGGGAACTTCGGTTTTCTTTGCGCTATGTGCTGCTTTTTGTCGGATTTGCGTTAAGCGTGAAATTGCTGCTTCAGCTTGGGTCGACAATTCCTTTTGTAAGCAAGCTCGCTTTTGGTTTCCGTCCGATTGTAATTGCTTACCTGCATTTGGTTTTATTAGCTGTTATTACGTTATTTCTGCTGTTTTATATTCATGCTGTTTCCTTTTTTACAGGATTGGGCAAGACATTTTTTGGGCTGATTCTTTTTTCGATAGGCGTGTTGCTTAATGAAATTATTCTGGCAGTACAGGGCATTGCTTCTTTTAGTTATACCATGATTCCGTATGTAAATGAGTTACTTTTTGGAGCGGCTGTAGTGCTGGCTGCCGGAAGCGGGGTTCTGGGCTATAATGCTTTTAAAAAAAGCTAAAAAAAAAAAGTTACTCTATGAGCATAATCATAAGAGAATAAGCAAATTGGTTATACCTTTCCCGTATAAATCCGAATACTTAAAAAAAGAAATTCAGTATGAAAAAATCAGTTAAAATTCTTGTACTGGCCAGTTTATTGGCTGTTTTTGGCTGTAAAGAATCCGAAAAAAGTGCACAGTCTGCAGAAGACCCATCCGCAACAGAAAGTGTCGGGCAATCCGGCGTTGTTGATGAGGTGTCAAATCCGAACATTGTGCAGACAGCCGTTGGCAGTAAAGAGCATTCCACTTTGGTAACCGCCGTAAAAGCCGCCGGGTTAGTAGATGCTTTAAGCAACGCCGGGCCTTTTACCGTTTTTGCACCCACCAATGCCGCTTTCGATAAATTACCTGCCGGAACCGTGGAAGGATTGTTAAAACCCGAAAAGAAAGATGAGTTAAAATCGATTCTGGAATACCATACCTACGTGGGGGTTCTGAAAACCGATTACATGCAGGACGGTCAGGAATTTGAAATGGTAAATCCCAAGAAAGTGAAAATCACTAAAAAAGACGGGAAAACGTATGTAAACGGCTCGGAAATAGTAGCTTCCATTGAAACGTCCAACGGAATCATTCATGTAATTGGAGACGTACTGTTGCCTAAATAAGAGTAATTATTAATTCAAGTTTCCTTTTCTAGTATTGTGTTCAGGAAAAAGCGTTAATTTTTTTAAGTTAGCGCTTTTTTCATGGCCGCTCCTGAACCTCAATTCGCGTAAAGCGTTTTCTCCATTAGCGCATTGGCAATGTTGAAAGCCCTGTCTTTTATTTCTTCTGCTTTTACACCCGAAAATAATTCGTCTACCGTAGTTTTAAACAGCGTTATCCAATGTTGGAAATGCTGCTGGGTCATGGTGCTTTTTTTATGCAGCTCTTGGTGTACAACCATTGGATTACCGTTGTAATTGCCGTTGTGAAAAAGAATGTTTTCCCAGAAATCATACATTTTGGGTAAATGGTTGTTCCAATTCACCTGCGCCACATCGTTAAATAAATAGCCTATTACCGTATCGGTTTTTACTTTTTCATAAAAAGCATCTACTAATTTTTCAATGTCTTTTCTATTCTTGATGTCTTTTTTCATACTAAAAAGGATAACGGATCAGAAAATTCAAATGCGAAAAATCACTTTCGGGCTTTATAAATCTTTCCGGTTAAATTTTTTAAGAGAAATGTAAAACGGAACGACGGCCCACAGTGACAATAACAAAAAGGAAACAATTAACCCAACCGATGTGCCGAAAAAGTCTTTGAAAATGGCTCCTGTATATCCCATCATGGCAGAAACGTCGAGATGCAGCAGTATTTGAATCCGCGCCAAATCAATGGGGCTTAATCCGGTAATGCCAACCATGGCAGTTTCAATGGGATAATCGGCAAACTGAAACAATAAAAACAGCACCATGCCGTCAAACAGCAAGGCAAAATACAGCCAGATTATGATGGCAATTCCGATACCTTTGGCCTTGTCTCTTGTGAGAATGGAACTCAGAAATGCCAAGGCGACAAAAACGACCGATACCAAACATCCCACGATTATCATCATGACACCAACACTGTCTGTAGCATTGATTAATAAAGGAATTCCGGCTCCGGCCAAAAAAGAAAAAACCATAGACGAAGAAAGACCGATAAACAGACTGAACCATATTTTCTGGCGTTTCACCGGCTGACTCAAAAGGAGTTCGATGAATTCGGAACTGTTGTAAAGGTAAATCGTTGAGAAAAGAATGGATACTAAGGGTACGGTAAACAAAATCACATTCAAAATGGTGAGCAGTCCTTTTGCGGAATTGTCTTCCAAAGCAAACGAACTCCAGGACAGTATCGCAAGAATAAGCGTGTAGCCTAAAACGATTTTGTTTTTGAGAATATCCAGTAAAATGATTTTAATGATTCGGTTCATTTTTTCTTGTGCGCTTTAAAATTTTAGCAATCGCTTTTGATATTTTGTGTTCGTGCGTTTCCGATTTCAATTCGGCTATGTTTTTATGAAAAAGAACATTTCCTTCCTGCATGAAAATAATTTCGGTAATCAAATCATCCAGCTCACTCAGAAGGTGCGAAGTGATTAAAATCAGTTTTCCTTTTTCTTTTTCCCGGATGATTTTGTCTTTCAGGATTTCGGAGGCCAGCGGGTCCAGGCCGGCGGTAGGCTCATCTAAAATCAGTACATCGGGATTGAACAAAAACGCCAGTGTGGCACTCACTTTTTGTGTGGTTCCTCCGGAAAGGGTGCGCATTTTTTTGTCGGACATCTTTTCCAGTTCGAAGGCTTTCAGCAGGTCTTCATCCAGTTCCTGATCGGTGTTCCGGATTTGTTTGATCATCTCGATAACCTGGCCAATCGTCATGTTGTCCGGATAACGCCCGATTTGTGGCATATAACCGATTTTTTCCCGGTACAGGTATTCTTTTTTAATCGGTTTTTCGTTAAAAGTGATGAGTCCTTTATCCGGAAGGACCATTCCCAATATCGATTTTATCAGAGTTGTTTTTCCACAGCCGTTAGGGCCAATTAATGCAATACACTCACCTTTATTGCAGTTGAGGTTTACATTTTTGAGCACTTCCAGCTTTCCGAATTTTTTATTTAAATCTGTAATCTGTATCATAGAGGCAACGACTTCATTAAGGGCGAATTGTCAATAAAATTATCCGGGGTGATACTCGGCAGTACTTTTTCGGATTTGTCTAAAAGGGTAATCATGAAACTCCGGTACAGCAGCATCGCGGACGGATTATTTTCGGTAAGCACGGCAAACAAACTCAGCGGATGATAAGGAACATCGCCAATTCCGTTTCTGTCCAGGTCATAGCCTTCGTATTTGTCCCAATAATTGCTGTTGAAGGTGTTTAAAACCAAACTTCCGTTGGTGCTGATGTCGAAAGTGTTCTTAAGATAATTGTTGTTTACAATCTCGTTCTCCATGCAACTGGCCTGGATTTTCATGCCCCAGCCGTTCGATTGAAACACGTTTTTCTCCACTTTTATCCGCGAGGTACCTTCCATGAAAATTCCGGAAGTGTTTCTGGAAAAACGATTGTTGAAGATGTAACTGTCGGAGATTTCTTTTAGCAATAATCCGTAGGCCGAATCGCCCCAGTTTTCCTCAAAATAATTGTTAAACATTTTTACGTTTCTGGTGAACATCACCGCCACGCCGGCACCGTTATCTCTGAATACATTCGTAATGTAGGCATCGTCGTTGGAAAACATAAAATGCAGTCCGTAGCGGATATTGTTGAAAGAAATGTTGCGCCAGATTACCGAATGCGTTACAAATTCAAAATAGATGCCGTCGCGATGACCGGATATTTTGTTGCCGATAATCTGCAGGTTGTCACTTTTCCAACAGTGGATTCCGTTGCCGATAAGTTGTTCTTCCTTCCCGTAGGCTCTGATGATGTTGTTTTTTACCCGACAGTTTTTGCTGTTTTGGATGTAAATGCCAAAGAAATTATTGTCGAGGATGTTGTTTTCAATCACCACATCACTTTTGTCATACACGCGTATCGCGCAAGGATCTTCCAGTGCCGCATGTCCCGAATTAATGATTTTAAAACCTTTAATGGTAACCTTGTGAGCGTTTACGGATATGATTTCCGATTTGTGTTCCCCGTCAATAATGGGGAAATTTTTACCGATAAGAAGGATTTCTTTGTTTATCAGCAGGCGTCCTTCCTTGTAAATTCCGTAATCAACGACAATCGTATCGCCGTCCGAAGATTGTGCAACGGCAGCCGTGATGCTTTTTACGGACTGATTTTTTCCCACCACTATCGTTTTGGCCTGACACCATAAAGAAAGGGAAAGAAAATATGCTATGAGAATTATTTTCATTGAAACGAATTATAAATGTCATCCCAGGTTGCGGGAGTGGCATTTAATTTGGATTTGTATTGTTCCGCTTCCTGTTTGGTGGAAAATGCGGCTTTGTTTCCTCTCATGGGGCTGTTAATGGCTCCGTCCTTTAAATAAAACGCTTTTTCAGCCGGAATTAAAGTGTTGTCCTGGAGATAATCGTTAACATAAAAGGCTTTTGCAGGAACGCTTGTTCCGGATTTGGCGAATTTCAGCATACAGGAAATATCGTCAAATTTGTAATGACGTCCTTTTTCCGTAATCAGTTCGGCTCCGAATTTTCCGCTGGAAATGGTCATTTTGCAGTTATCGCAACCGTCGGAATTAATTTTTATGGGTTTGGGTTCGTTTGAATTGCAGGAATTCAGAACACAAATTGTAAACAGAATAAACGCAACTCTTTTCATAATGGGGATATTTTTAATTTTTCTTCTTAAATAAATTATATTCTTTAAAAACAATTGCGAAGAGGAGCAAACCAGCCGCAGCAAGCATCCAGCCTCCGGTATCAGGGATGGAATACGCTCCGAAATTTAACAGTTGTTTGTATCCGATAAGCGGCGGCTGATAGGCCATGCCCGGCACCCGAATGGCGGCATTCGGATCGAGATTGTGACCGTATTCGTAATTCCAACGGTAAAAATCAATTCCTGCCAAGGCAACGAAAACAACGTAAGATAGGAAAAAAACCAATACAGCTTTTCGTTTTGCAATGAAAATCAGGAGCAGTGAAACCAAACCAAACGCTGCAAAAACATACGGCAATATTTTGAATTCGATAAAATTTTCAGTGTGTAAGGTAGCCATTCCGATGTAATGGTTTAATCCGTTGATGATTTCGACATCGCCGCCAATTTTATCGGCATGTAATTTTAAAACCAATCCTTCAGGATATTGCGGGGCGTTCAGTTCAATTTGCCACATGGGTACAAATATGGAACCTACAAACAAGGCTGCAATAATGAAAAGCAATACCTTAGCTATGAGGGAGATTTTTGTTGATGTCATGATAAAAGAGTTAAAAAAAGGGACAACTTACAATTGCCCCTTTTTGATGTTAAAGTTATTTTGTCGCAGGCAGATTGGTACCTACACTATACGATATCGGTACATTACTTCCGGCAGGGGAAACTCTGACGTAACCCGACATTTCCTGGTGGAGCGCACTACAGAAATCGGTACAGTACATCGGATACATTCCCACTTTTTTAGGCACCCATTTTAAGGTTGTAGTTTCACCCGGCATGATCAGCAATTCTCCGTTATCGGCACCTTTGATGGCAAATCCGTGCGGAACATCCCAGTCCTGCTCAAGATTCGTAACGTGGAAATACACTTCGTCGCCTAACTTAATCCCTTCAATATTATCCGGAGCAAAGTGAGAACGGATTGAGGTCATGTAAACGTGTACTTTATTTCCTTCCCGAACCACTTTGGATTCTTTTTCGCCTTTGGTGGCATACGGGTGATTGTTGTCTGCGATTTTATAGAATTTCAACTGTCCGTTGTTTCGGATAAGATCGGCCGGTGCTGCCTGTGCATAGTGTGGTTCTCCGATGGTTGGGAAATCCAGAATCAATTTCATTTTGTCCCCGCTGATGTCGAAGATCTGTGCACTTTGTGCTAACTCAGGACCGGTTGGCAAGTAGCGGTCTTTCGTGATTTTGTTGTAGGCAACCATGTATTTTCCAAACGGCTTTTTACTGTCACCACCCGGAATCATTAAGTGACCAACGGAATAATACGTAGGAACTCTGTCCAGCACTTTTAACGTTTTGATATCCCATTTCACTACTTCGGAAGAAACGAACATAGTCGTATAGGCACTTCCTTTTCCGTCAAACTCTGTGTGTAAAGGACCTAAACCTGGTTTTTGTACTTCTCCGTGAAGAGCCGCTTCGTATTTGATTACCGGAATTCCGCCATAATCGCCCTCAAACTGTTTTGACGCGATGGCAGATTGCATTTTGTCAAAGCTGAATACTGGGATTAGTGCAGCCAGTTTTCCGGAACCTACGATGAATTCACCACTTGGATCTACATCACAACCGTGAGGTGATTTCGGACAAGGAATCATATAACAGATGTCTTTCAGTTCGGCAGAATCTAAAACCAATACTTCTGTTTTGATTTCTGATTTTGCAGTATGCGTTTTTTCATCCCAAGTGTTGTGAGCATATTTTACCGATTGTTTTTTCCCTTTACCGGCTTTGATGTATTCTTCGGCTTTTTTCCAGTTTACCGCCATGATAAAGTCTTTGTCTTTTTGAGAAGCGTTAACTTCTAAAAGCGTATTGGCCTGTTCGGTGTTGTAACACGAGAAGAAGAACCATCCGTGTGATTTGCCTTTTCCGGCATGAGAAAGGTCAAAGTTAACACCAGGTGTTACGATCTGGAACGCCAAATCCATTTCGCCTTCTTTTCCGACTTTCACAAAACTGATGTGGCCTTTAAAGTTTTCTTTATACGTATTGATAGGCACATCTCCATTGGAATAATCTCCCGGTACACTGAAGCGTGTTCCCGCCACTACATATTCCGTATTTTCGGTTATGAAAGGCGAGGAGTGATTTCCGCCACTGTTTGGCAATTCGATAATTTCTGCTGTTTTGAACGTTTTCAGATCAATACGGGCGATACGCGGGGTGTTGTTGGCGTTACCGAAAACCCAGCGCCCGTCTATTTCACCATTGGTTTGCGACATTTCCGTATGGTGTAAATCATCCCAAGGCACAAAACCTTGAGCAGTGTTTAACATCGGTTTGGTTTCTTCACTGTAACCCCAGCCTTTTTCCGGATCTACCGAGAAAACCGGGATTACCCTGAACAATCTTCCGCTTGGAAGTCCGTAAACGCTCAGCTGTCCGCTGAAACCACCGGAAACGAAATTATAGAATTCGTCGTATTTACCCGGAGCAACATAAGCTTTTTGTGCGGCATCACCACTCACAGCGTCGCCGGAACTTTTGGGTTTGCAGGAAGTAAGCAAAGCACTCCCTAAAGCAATTGCAAAAACTGCTTTCAGAAATTTATTTTTCATTGTTTATGTATTTAGATTAAGATTACCCTAATCTTACATTTCCCTGATTAGGATTATCCGCTTAGGTTTATTTTACACCATCATTTTTGCGCATGTATTCCAGAATACTTCTGGCTTCATCGTCTGAAAGACCTTGGTTCGGCATTCTTACCAAACAGATTTCCAACTGCGCCTGTACTTCCGGATCTTTATCAATCATCGGATCAGGATTGGTGATAAAGTTCATAATCCATTCGGGTTTTCTTCTTTCGGTTACGCCTTTCCATCCCGGACCTACTAATTTTTCGTCGGTTATTTTATGGCAGGAAGTACATTTCACACCTGCAACTTCTTCTCCCTTGGAAGCCATTGCCTGATCTAAAGAAGCTCCCAGTTCGACACTGTCGAATTTTCCTTCACCTCTGTGAGGATCGTAAGAGGACGGATCTGAAGCGGGTGCATCAGTTTCTTCGGTTACCGGTTTTGACTCGTCTTGTCCGGATTTAGATTTATCTCCACCGCAAGAGGCGAAAAAAGCAAAACTGAAAAGGACGGCATAAATAGAAAACTTGTTCATATTCTGAGTATTTAAAAGGTTTATGTAAAAGTACGAATTGGTATACTAAATTTTTATGATTATAATCATATAAAAGCTTAAAAAAAATACTTATGGCAACTGGTTTTTTACAGTTAAAAAAAAGCCCTGTCCCAATAAGAACAGGGCTTTTTAACCAATTCGACCATTTGCCAACGGCAGTAGTGGTGTTGGCTTTCAATGTGTTTCGGTTTTTTTGATATGACGCCTGACTAAACGTAATATTATTCATCAAAGAAGTAATTGAAAATGCACACTTTTTAACAAATAAACTATTTCTTTGAATTCCGTTCCAAATTGAAAATATGGAAGCTTTTGACAGCTCTAAAATTGGCATTTATATATATGTGTAATTAACGATTCAAATATAAGACTAAAATGTCTTTTATTTGAATGACATTTGTCAGGTTTCCGAAAAAAAAATCATAAAAGCAGCAAAATAATGGTAAGAATAAGTGTTAAAACAAATCCTAAGGTTACTTTCCAGAACAGATTGGCCTTTTTCAGTTCCATAAAATTAAAAGCCACCAAGATAAATTTGACAGCCCAAAGGATTAGGAGCAGCGCATAAATAGTTGTGTTGCTTTCCGAGTTTTTCAGGGTTACCATGCTGGAGATAAGCGTCAATGCCAGCAAAGCAATAAATGTAGATTCTTCTGAGCGTTTCATTTTTTAAAAGATTAGGTATAAAACCGGGAACAATAACAGCCAAATCAGGTCGCACATGTGCCAGAAGGCGCCGCAGGTTTTCACCTCTTCGGCTTCAGTACCGGAATTTGGTTTCCGCATCGCGTAATTGGTCCAGAGAATGATGACAATACCCACCGCCACATGAATCAGGTGAAAAGCAGTCAGTAGCCAGTAGTACATATAGAAACTATTCACATCCGGGGTCAGGCCGTGTTCAATTTTAGCCGAATACTCGAAAAACTTCACCACAATGAACAGCAATCCGCCCAACGCGGTAATTTTCAGATACAGAGAGGCTTTCGAAATGTTTTTCACTTCAAATTCATGAACGGCCTTGGCCATGAAATAGCCGCTGGAAAGCAGGAATACTGTATTGATTAATCCTAAAGCCGTGTTTAACTGTAACTTAGCCCGGTGGAACGTTTCGTAATCTTTCGTTCCGTCATGCACAAAAGCCACCAGAGCCATTCCGAAAGTGATTAATTCGAGAAAAATAATAATCCAGATCAGGATGCCTCCCGGAGGATAGTAAATGTTTTTATAATCGATTTTTGCAGTATTCATTCTGATTTATTTTTTAAAGAAGTTTACTTCACCGGTCTGAATGTCGTAATAAGCTCCCACAATTTTTACTTTGCCCGCATTAACTAAACGTTTAATGGTGGCGCTGTTTTCGTAAATGTGTTTCATCGTTAGTTTTACGTTTTGTCTGGAGGTTTCCTCCGCGACATGTTCCGGTATCGGGTAGGTGATGTGTTTGCTGAAAGCCGGTTTGATTTGCTCGGTAAGCTGGGTTAAATGTTCGAGTTCTACATTGTCAATAGCTCCCTGAACCGCGCCGCAGTGGCTGTGTCCCAAAACCACAATCAGTTTGGTGTGTTTTACTTCCACGGCATATTCCATACTGCCCAAAATGTTATCGTCTTCTACGTTTCCGGCCACACGGGCTACGAATAAATGACCGATGCCCTGATCTAAAATGATTTCCGGCGGCACTCTCGAATCGATACAGCTTAATACAAAACTGTGCGGATGCTGTCCGTTTTTGGTTTTCTGAATCTGTTCGTGATAGTCCGTATATATCATGGCATTGTCCAGAAAGCGGTTGTTGCCGTAAATCAATTCGTTTAAAGCTTCGTCGGGTGTGTTTATTTCGGGATCGGCTGCTTTGCGTTCACTGAACTCCAAAAAACATAATGCCAACAGTATTAAAGCCGTTTTGGTAAACAGCGATGAAATTACAGATGATGGTTTTTTAGTACTTTTCATGACCGAGTTTTTTATTTCCAGTCGAGCAATCGTTTTTCGCCTTCAATGGTTTTGATGTCGGTAATATCCTGCGACATTTCAATCACGCCTTTATAGTTTTTCTGGGCGTCGCGAACTGCGAAATAGCGAATGTAAATCAACCGCTCTTTGTAGTTGATCCAGAAAGACGATTCGCTTTGTTCCCCTTTTCGGAATTTATCCAGAATTTCCAATACCGTTCCCACGCTTTTCGGCGGATGACAAAACCGGACTTCCCGCCCGATAATCCCGGCACTTCTCGGAAAAACGCGCTCTTCGCCGCGGTTGTAGAAGATTACTTTGTCGTTTTCATCCACGTAAGTGATGTCTAAAGGCATGGTTTTTAACAGTAAATTCACCTGTTCCACGGTCATGTAGCCTTCGTCGTAATGCGTAGTGTTTTCTAAAGAGAAAGTCATTTCGCGTTGGGTGAAATCCTGACTCGGGTGCACGTACACTTCTTTGGGATAAGGCATCGGCGCTTTGGGCAGCATCCAGCCGATTTCTTCTTCGCCGGCGCGCATTTCAATCCAGTCGGCATTGGTTAAAAGCTCTAGGGCATTTGGAAACAAAACGGTTTCTTCCACCTGCATCAGTCGGTAAATTCCGTTGATTAAATACGGCGTGTTGATTTTGACGGTTCCGAAATCTCTTGCTTCGAGGTCTTTGCGCATTAGCCGGAACTGGTCTCTCAAATTGTCGTGAAACGACCACATCCCTTGCGACGGACCGTTCCATCCGCGTTTTTCAAGATAGGGGAATAACTGATTTTCTTTGCGCTGAAAGCGTTTTTCAATCGTGTTCAGCTGGTTAAAAATATTGTAGAATTTCTGGTTTTCCGTCATCGGATTGGTAACGGCTAATTCTTCCAGTAATTTGTGAATGAGGTCGGTTTCCTGAAAATAAGTGTGCACCGGATGCCCTTCGGGAATGGCAGTATTGTTTTGGGTATCGTTCATGAGTATTATTTTTGATGTTTGATTTTTTCGTATAATTTCACCAGGGATTGTAAAAGTTCCACCGGTGTGGTGAGAATCTGATAATGATTTTGGCCGAACATCTGCGGCAGGTAATATTTTGCCTGCGCTTCAATGGCCAACGCATACGAATTGATGTTTCGCTCGTTGAGTTCCCGCAATGCCTGTTTTACATCGTTGATGCCGTGTTTGCCTTCGTATTTGTCGAAGTCGTTGGGTTTTCCGTCCGAAATCAGGATGATCCATTTGTTTTTGGTTTTGCGCGTGTCCATTCGGGCGCCGGCATGACGTAAAGCCGCGCCAATTCGCGTATAGCCGTTGGGCGAAACCGCTCCGATTTTGTGTTTGGCCGTATTCCAGTTCTCGTCAAAATCTTTCAGTGTGAGATAGGACGCATAGTTTCGGGTTTTGGAATAGAAACTGTCGATGGAAAAATCGATGTTAAATTCATTCATGATTTCCCCGAAGAGAATCGAAACTTCTTTTTCCACATCCAAAACGCGGTTTCCGGCCGCATAACTGTCGCTCGACAAACTGATGTCTAAAAGCAGTAAAATGGATAAATCTTTTTCTTTTTTTCGGTTGGAGATGTAAATGTTTTCCGAAGGCGTGCGTTTGGAATGTACGTCTACAAACAAATCGGTAATCGCGTCGATGTCAAATTCTTCTCCTTGGGTTTGCCGGCGTTGCTGTTGCATTTTGTTATTTACGTTGGTCAGCATTTTTCGCAGGCCCATTAAGGTTGAAGCGTTTTTGGCAATCGTGTTTTTATAGTAATCGGCATCCGTTTTTAGTTGTGTTTTCGGATAAACCTTGCAGAAATTCTCTTTGTAAGCCTGTTTGCTGTAATCCCATTCGTCGTATTTTAAATGAAAGCCTTTTTCGTCGGTTTCGGCACTTTCGGAAATAGTCGTGTTTTCGATAAATTCCGCCTGATACACCGAATGTGCGGTGTCATCCACCCGAACGGTAAATTTCATACTCAGTTCTTCCAGCGCATCCTGATGGTCTTCCAGTTCATCGGAACCGTCAAAATCACGCCAGTTACCGCTGAATTCATCGGCCGTTTCCACTTTTTCGAAATTGTGCGTCATCACGTAATCTTCCTGTTGTTTTTTGTCGACTTCCAGTGTGATGACTTCTTCCACGGCGGTGGCTTTGATCACCGTTTTCGGTTGTTTTTCGACGAGGCTTTTTACCTTATCGGAAAAATTGTGCAGCAGATTGTCGGCGTTAACTTCCGGATCGTTTTTCATCCATTTCCCGTACAGCCAGGTGAAGTCGGCCGGTTTTTTTTCGGTGGCTTTTTGCTGAAGACCGGTGGAAATCGTTTCATGAATTTTTTTTACCACCGGATAATTGCTGAAAATTTTCTCCAAAACCAAAGGAGCGGTTTCCAAAGCTTTGTGTTGTGAAGCTTCCAAAGACGGATCTTCATTGGTCCAGTTAAAAGCGAGCGCTTTCTGTTCGCTGAGGTAAAGGGTTCTGAAAAGGTAAAAAGAAAGATTCGCTTCAAAAGTCCGTAAAGCCGAAAAGGAGACAGGAAGGAAAAAACTGTTGTTCTTATAACCACCTTCTCGTTCTGCCGGGAAAATTTCAATGGCTTCTCCAGTTAAAGCGCTGGCCAAAAGGGTTAGCCGGGGTTTGATATCCTCTAAAAAAACGGTTCTGCGGAGTGTTTCGGCATCGGTTTTTTTGTTGTTTTTGAAGTATTTTACGATTTTTCCGTAGAGGAATTCGTCTAATTCTAATCCCATCTGTTCAGTATTCAGTGTTCAGTATTCCGTAATCAGACATTTAAATCATCAAATCACATATGTCTTTCAGAGCTTCTAAGGTTTGTAAGTCGTCGGTTAACGGTTCCACAACGGCTGTGTGTACAGACAATCGTTTCGGTAATCCGCTGTGAATTAATTTGGCGGCATCCACTAACAATCGGGTGGAAACGGTTTCGGTTAAGCCCAATTCCGTCAGGTTTCGGATTTTGTTTCCGATGTTCACCAGTTTTTTGGCGATTTCGGCATTCACCTGGGTTTCGTTTACCAGAATTTCAGTTTCCACGCGCGGTTCGGGATATTCGAAAGAAACAGCAATAAAACGCTGACGGGTAGAAGGTTTAAGTTCTTTGAATCCGCGTTGGTAGCCCGGATTGAAAGAAGCAACCAGCATGAAATTGTCGTGTGCTTTAACGGTTTCGCCTAATTTATCGATGAACAATTCGCGTCGGTGATCGGTAAGCGAGTGGATGGCTACGATGACATCCGGACGGGCTTCGGCTACTTCATCCAGATAAATGATAGCGCCTTCTTTTACGGCTGTGGTTAACGGTCCGTCCAGCCAAACGGTTTCAGCACCTTTGATGATGAAGCGTCCGATTAAATCGGTAGCTGAGGTTTCTTCGTGACAACTGATAGTGATGATCCGTTGGTCCAATTGGTGCGCCATATATTCGATAAAGCGCGATTTTCCGGTTCCTGTCGGCCCTTTCAGCAAGAAGGGAATTTTGTTCCTGAACGCATGCGTAAAGACCTCTTCTTCTCTTCCGGTGGCGTGATAATAGGGTATGGTTTGCGTCTGTACCATGATTTTTTGTTTTAAAAAAACGAAACCCATTCGTATGCCTACAGGCAGTGACATTTGCTGTAACCAACAGAACGAGTTTCGTTAACAAGAATAAAAACGTATAGTAAGGATTAGTTTGTTTCTTCTGTGTAAACAACATTCGCGTTAGGGATGTTGTTTATTTTTTTACCGGTCAGTACATAATCGTGGTTTTCTTCCAAAGCTTCATCGGTAGGTTTTCCGTATTTGATGAAGTCATAGATGAACAATGAAATACCTACGGCAAACATGGTCGCACAAAGAACAAGCACCACAAAGTGAATGCTGATTTCGTTCTGAACATCCATGAAATCCATTTTCATTTTCCGTTCCAGATATACCTGAGCCACACCCGCTACACCAAAGGCTACCGTCATTCCCAGCATTCCGATATTGGACAGCCAGAAAGCCATTTTTCCCGGTGCACTTTCATAGCGTTTGCGCCCGGTTAAATTCGGTAACGCATAGCTGATAATGGCTAAAACAATCATCGCATAAGCACCCCAGAAAGCCAAGTGACCGTGCATCGCTGTGACTAAAGTTCCGTGTGTGTATAAATTGGTTTGCGGCAAAGTGTGGGCGAAACCTAACACTCCGGCTCCGATAAACGAAACGATGGAAGCTCCGATAGTCCAGAACAAGGCAATTTTATTCGGATGGTTTTTTTCGCCTTTTCGGTACATATTCACCGCAAATAATGCCATCGCAAGGAATGCTAACGGTTCAAGTGCGGAGAATATACCGCCAACCACCAGCCAGATTTTGTTTACGCCGATGAAGTAGTAGTGGTGCCCGGTTCCCAACAATCCGGAAAGGAATGTCAAACCAACAATCACATACAGCCATTTTTCGATTACCTCACGGTCTACACCGGTTAGCTTGATTAACAGGAACGATAAAATACCGCCCATGATCAATTCCCAAACCCCTTCAACCCACAAGTGAACTACCCACCAGCGGAAGAATGAGTCCATAACCTGACTGTCAAACCAGATCATCCCCGGTAAATACAGCAAGGCGGCAAACAAGAGTCCCATCGTTAAGACCAAAGCGGTGGTGGTTTTTTGTTTTCCTTTGAATAAGGTGGCCAGAATCAATCCGAGGAATAGCAGTACATTCACGACAACTAAATAGTCGAGTTCTCTCGGAATTTCAAGGAATTTGCGGCCTTCCCAATAATTAAAATGATAACCGACAATCGCAACAACGCCCACAACAGCCAGCGAAACTAACTGCAGGTAGGCTAATTTAACACTTACCAATTCGCGTTGTGCTTCCTCGGGAATAATATAATAAGCGGCTCCCATGAAACCGGTTAAAAGCCAAACAACCAATAAATTGGTGTGCACCGCCCGGGCAGTGTTGAACGGAATAAAATCGTGTAGTCCGTCAAAACCGATTCTGGCAAAGCCCATGATAAAACCATAGATGATTTGCAGCGATAAAAGCAACATGCACAATCCAAAAAACCAATAGGCTACTTTTTGTGATTTATATTTCATAATGTGTAAGATTTAATTGTTATCCTTAGCTAAAGGTGATACCACTCGGTCAAAGCCGTTCAGGTCGATTTCGCCGTTCCATTTTAAAAAGGCAATAACCGCTTCGGCATCGGCCTCACTCATGTTGTATTTTACCATTTTTCTTCCTTTTGGAGCCCAGGGAATAGGGGACATGAGCACGGCTTTTACGTAACCTTCTCCGCGTCGTTCTATTACTTTTGTGAGTTCCGGCGCATAGTAACCGCCTTCTCCTAAGAGTGTATGGCAGCCCATACAGTTGTTTGATTCCCAAATTTCTTTTCCTCTAATAACCTTTTTGTCAATCTTGGAATAATTCGACTGATCATTAGCAGGCATGAACGAATAGATGGTCAATCCGATAAATATCAGGAAGGTGACTACCGTTCCGCCTAAAAAGAATGCTCTGGCCTGTGATTTTGAAAGCATAATGATTAGTATTTGTTAGTTAAAAAATTAATTGAGATAAAAGACTATTTTGTCCTTTATTTTGCAAATGTCGTTGTAGATTTAGTTTGAGAACATGATAAAAATCATTTTTCAGCTATTTTTTTGCGCTTTATTATTAAATATAAAATTTTTGGCTTCGGATGGCATCGAATGCATTTTTTTTATCAGCCCATCCTGTTGAAAAATAATAAAAGATATATTTATCCTTTATTAAAAAATAATCTGTAAATTTGTATGTAAATAAATTTAAAACGATTGATTATGAATGCGATTGAACAAATGACAATAGGAGAATATGTAGCAGAAGATTTCAGAACAGCCGCTGTTTTTTCCAAATACGGAATCGATTTTTGCTGTAAAGGACACAGAACTCTGGAAGAGGTTTGCGACGCCAAAGGAATGGATATTGCCCTCCTTCAGGACGAGCTTTCCGCAGTATTGAATACAAAAGGAGACAGCGGTATCGATTTCAAATCCTGGCCCACCGATTTACTGATTGATTATATCGAAAAAACCCATCACCGTTATGTGGAAGAAAAATCGCCAACGCTGCTTCAGTTTTTAGATAAATTATGTAAAGTACACGGAAATGCACATCCGGAACTTTTTGAAATTCACGATTTATTCAGAGGATGTGCAGGCGAACTGGCACAGCACATGAAAAAAGAAGAACTGATATTGTTTCCGTTCATCAAAAAGCTGGTAAAAGCAGCCGCAAACAACGAAACCCTCGAAATGCCGCCTTTCGGAACTGTAGACAATCCGATTGCCATGATGAAACACGAACACGACACAGAAGGCGAACGTTTCCGAAGAATTGTGGAGCTGACCAATAATTACACACCACCGGCAGACGGTTGCAATACATATAAGGTAACTTTTGCCATGTTGCAGGAATTCGAACAGGATCTGCACAAGCACATTCACCTGGAAAACAACATCCTTTTCCCCAAAGCACAACAATTAGAGAAAATACTTTTTTAATTGGGCCATTTTAATACCACAAGTAAAACACTGCAACATCGAACGTATGGAAAAATTCGTTATCAAAAGAAATGGAGAATATAAACCATTCGAGAATTTTAAAATAAAAGACGCCATTGCTAAAAGTTTTAACAGTGTCACCATTCCGTTCGATGTTAGTGTTTTCGACAGTGTGATGTCTGCCATCGAAATCAAAGACATTTGGGCGGTGGAAGAAATTCAGGACATGATTGAAAAAACGCTTTTCCAGAAAGGGTATTTTTCCGTGATGCGCTCGTTTATGCTGTTCCGGCACACGAGAAAACTGCAACGCGAACATGTGCAGGGATTAAACGATGACACTACCTACGTAGACAGTACGCAAACTATCGAAGAATATATCGGTCAGACCGATTGGCGCATCAATGCCAATGCCAATACCTCGTATTCCAATGCCGGTCTGGTGAACAATGTGGCCGGGAAAATCATCGCGAATTACTGGTTGGACAAAGTATATTCCAAAGAAGAAGGCTATGCGCACCGAAACGGCGACATTCATATTCACGATCTGGACTGCCTTACCGGATACTGTGCCGGCTGGAGTTTAAGAGTCCTGCTGAATGACGGTTTTAACGGCGTTCGCGGCCGGGTGGAAAGCAAAGCGCCTTCGCATTTCAGGGAAGCCTTGGGTCAGATGGCCAATTTCCTCGGAATTTTGCAAAGCGAATGGGCAGGAGCACAGGCTTTTAGTTCGTTTGATACTTATTTGGCACCTTATGTTTTTAAGGATAATCTGTCTTTTGATGAGGTGCTCAAAGCGATACGCAGCTTTGTGTACAATTTGAATGTACCGGCGCGTTGGGGACAATCGCCTTTTACGAATATCACGCTGGATTGGGTAGTGCCGTCCGATTTGAAAGAACAGATTCCAACGAAAAACGATCTGCATTTATTCACTACCATCACAGATGAAACCATGCAGAATCGCGCCAGAGAAAGAGGTGTTTCGTCCTTAACCGAAATGCGTTACGAGCATTTTCAAAAGGAAATGAACCTGATTAACAAGGCCTATTATACCGTAATGACCGAAGGCGATGCGAACGGACAACCGTTTACGTTCCCAATTCCAACGGTAAACATCACCGAAGATTTCGACTGGAACGGCGAAAACACCGATTTGCTTTTCGAAAATACGGCCAAAATTGGTTCTTCGTATTTTCAGAATTTTATCGGGAGTCAGTATGTATTGGATGAAAACGGTAACCGCGTTGAAAATCCGAATGCCTACAAACCTAATGCGGTTCGCAGCATGTGCTGTCGTTTGCAGCTTGATTTACGGGAATTACTGAAACGCGGTAATGGCCTTTTCGGAAGTGCGGAAATGACCGGAAGTATCGGCGTGGTAACCATCAACATGGCACGTTTGGGCTATCTGTTCAAAGGCAATAAAGAAGCGTTGTACCAACAATTGGACAAGCTGATGGAACTGTCGAAATCGACTTTAGAGAAAAAAAGAATCTTCATTCAGGAAATGTACGAGCGTGGTTTGTATCCGTATACGAAACGTTATCTGCCGCATTTCAGAAACCATTTTTCTACCATCGGTGTGAACGGAATGAACGAAATGGTTCGGAATTTTACTTTCGATAAAGAAGACATCACGTCTGATTTCGGGGCCGAATTCTGCATGGAAATCTTAGAACACATCCGCAACCGAATGAAAGAGTTTCAGGAAGAAACCGGAAATTTATACAATCTGGAAGCCACACCGGCGGAAGGTACCACTTATCGTTTTGCCAAAGAAGACAAAAAGCGTTTTCAGGATATTTTACAGGCCGGCGAGGGCGAGAACATCTATTACACCAACAGTTCGCAAATCCCGGTAAACTATACCGAAGATCCTTTCGAGGCTTTACTGATGCAGGATAATCTGCAATGCCAATATACCGGCGGAACCGTTTTGCACTTGTACATGAACGAAAAAATCAGCTCTTCGGAAGCCTGCAAGCAGTTCGTGAAAAAAGTACTGAGCAATTTCAAATTGCCGTATATCACGGTTACTCCGGTGTTCAGTGTTTGTCCGGTCCACGGTTATCTGACCGGAGAACACGAATACTGTCCGAAATGTGACGACGCCTTACTACAAAACCACAAAAGCGAATTATATGAGAAACAGTAATGAAATTTTAGAGCAAAATCAGCATTTGCGAACAAAATGTCTGGTTTATACCCGGGTAATGGGTTATCACAGACCCGTAGAAAGTTTTAATATCGGTAAAAAAGGTGAACACAAACAACGTACCCATTTTACAGAAAGAAAATGCCACTAAAGCCATCTTTAGTATAACGCCTTTCACCTTGCTGGATTATCCGCATAAAGCGGCCTGTATTCTTTGGTTTACAGGCTGCAACATGCGGTGTCTGTATTGCTATAATCCGGAAATTGTACTGGGAAAAGGCAAAATTTCGTTCGACGAGGTACTTTCCTTTTTAACGACAAGAAAAAATTTACTGGATGCCGTGGTTCTCAGCGGAGGCGAATGTACGATGCACAAGAACCTGATTCCTTTCGTGGAACAGATTAAAGCACTGGGTTTTGACGTTAAAGTAGACACCAACGGTTCTCATCCGGAAGTGCTGCAACAGCTGATGCACAAGGAACTGATCGATTATGTGGCACTCGATTTTAAGGCCTCCGAATCCAAATACAAACAGGTAACCCAGTCGGATTTGTTTTCGGCGTTCGAAAAATCCTTACATTTATTACTGCAAAATAAAGTTCCGTTTGAAGTGCGGACCACTTTTCATTCGGACTTAATCGATGAACCGGAACTTCGCTCCATGATTCGCTATCTGGAAAGCAAACAGTACAGCGGTAATTATTACATTCAGCATTTTGTGAATGAGGTGAAAACCCTCGGGGATTTGCCCCGGTCATCGCGTGAAATCGAGAAAAACGCTTTCACCACAAGAACAATACAAGTAAATTTCAGAGGCTGATGATGCTAAAAAAATGGATATTGGTTTGTTTTGGTAATTTTTTAATCGCCGCACTGATGGGGTTACTCCTGCGTTTGCAGTTTGTGGCTCCCGTGGGCACTATAAATTATCAGTTTCTGTTGCACGGTCATTCTCATACAGCCATGTTGGGCTGGGTGTATCTGGCACTTTTTTCACTGATTTATCACTTTTTTATTCCGAAGAATGGCGAAACCGCACAGAAATTCAACCGTCTTTTCTGGATAACCGAAGTGGCGGTTATTGGGATGATGGTGACTTTTCCGCTTCAGGGTTATGCGGTTTTTTCGATTATTTTTGCTACCCTGCATATCTTTTCCAGCTATTATTTTGTCCGGCTGGTATGGAAAAATCAGCAAATTGACTCTTTGGCCGAACGCTGCCTGCTTAAAACCGCCTTATTCTTCATGATTTTATCCACCTGCGGCATCTGGTGTTTAGGCCCGGCTGTTGGTTTGTTGGGGAAAACGAGTGCTTTTTATCAGATTGCCATTCAGTTTTTCCTGCATTTTCAGTTTAACGGCTGGTTTATTATTGCGGTTTTGGCCCTGTTGTTCCATCAGGTGCAACTAAAAGTAAACGATAAAACATTCCTTTCCTTTTACCGATGGCTTATTGTAGGCACCGTTTTAACCTTTGCCCTGCCGGTAAGCTGGTATCTTTCCAGTCCGGTTTTAACTTGGGCTAACGGAATTGGAGTAGTGGTACAGCTGATAGCTTTTGCAAAATTGGTTTTGATGTTACGTCCGCACATAGGGGTGTTTTACGCCAGACTCAGCACCATCGAAAAAACCGTATACAGTTTTGCGTTGTTATCCTTAGGTTTGAAAGTAGTGGTGCAATTGGTGGTTCTTTTTCCGGACATGGCACTGTTGTCGCACCAGATCCGAAATTTTGTCATCGGCTTCATTCACATGATAATGCTGGGAATCATCACCGGGTTTTTATTGGGATTTTTACTGAACGTTAACGTGATTAATCGCAAGAACCGGTTTTCGGGCTACGGGATTAAAATTTTTCTCATGGGATTCGTACTTACCGAGTTCCTGCTGTTTGCCCAAGGAGGGAATCTGTTTTTTAACTGGAACCTCATTCCCATGTACCACCAGAATTTGTTTTTGTCCAGTATTTGGTTGGTGGTCGGAATTATAATGATTATTTTTAGTACCGCCAATCTGAAAAACAGCTTGAAATGAACCATCACTTCTTGTTAATCGTGCACCTGATTTGTGCAGCAATATGGGTAGGCGGGCATCTTTTACTGGTGTTCGCGTATTTGCCGAAAGCGCTCCGGGAGAAAAATCAGCACTATATTCTGGATTATGAAAAAAAATACGAACCGGTGGGAATGTCTGCGTTGGTTTTACTGGTAATTACCGGAATTCTGATGGCCTACAAATATGGAGTTGGCATCGAAAGCTGGTTTCATTTTGCCACACCGATTGAAAAAGTGGTTTCCGTAAAATTAACCCTATTGATTGTAACCGTGCTTTTTGCCTTAAGTGCCCAGTTTCGGGTACTTCCTAAGCTGAAAAATAATCCTGGTGCTTTACCGGAAATGGGTTTTCACATCGTTTCCGTTACTACTATCGGAGTGGTTATGCTCATTTTGGGGTCGTTTGTGCGGTTTGGAGGAATTTAAAAAGAGAGACAATGATACTAGAAAAAAAACCATTAAAAAGAGTAAAAGAGCTGCAGGAGTTAAGTCGGGAGCACCATCATGGGTTGTTGCTGTGCTGGAAAATCAGAGCCGGATTTTCGAAAAATATTGCTCCCGAGCGCATTAAAAAGTATGCCGACTGGTTTTACACCGAACATTTGCTGCCCCATTTTGAATTGGAAGAAGAATATGTTTTTCCGGTTTTGAAAGAAGGCCATGAATTGGTTAAAAAAGCACTTATTGAGCATCGCAGGCTGAGACGGCTTTTCAGTCAGAAAGACCACGCGGATAAAAACTTAGGGTTAATCGAAGAAGAACTCGAAGCCCACATCCGGTTTGAAGAACGCGTTTTGTTCCCCGAGATACAAAAAGTCGCTACAGCGGAACAATTAGCCAAAATTGCCGAGGTTCACAAGGAAGGCAGTTTTACGGAGAACGAACAAGATGTTTTTTGGAAATAACGAATTAAAATAATAACTAATGAGAAGAGAAATCCTTTTGGGACTTTTGTTTTTAAGTCTTGCCGCCTGCAGGAAAAACGCAAACGAACCCGAAAAAACAGAAGAAACAACCACAACTGAAGCAGCCGCAGAATCGGTTCATGAAGCAAAAGAAGTAACACTCGATAACGGCCAATTATGGACAGCCAATCCGGAAACGACGGAAGGGATAAAAAACATGCAGAAAATCATTTCGGAGCGCCAGCAGGAAACCACCGGTAGTGATTTGAAAGCAGCGCTGGAAAACGAATTTCAGATGATTTTCGAGAAGTGTACGATGAAAGGTGAGGCTCACAATCAACTGCACAATTATTTATTACCGCTGAAAATGAAACTGAATCAGCTGGACGGAACCAACGACGAGGAAGTTATTTCCGAAATCGACACTTATCTCAAAGAGTATTCCAACTACTTCCAATAAAAAAAGCCTGTGTTACACGATGTAACACAGGCTTTTTACTAATTAACCTAACTTAACTAAGAATTTATTTTGCTGTGGTAAAGATTCTCGGATTGATGGTAATCATAACCCAGGCCCAGTTGTTGTCATAGCCTTTGTTTCCTGCTTTTAAAACTTCCATTGTATCGCTTCCGAACATTTGGGAATACCCTCCGGTGATGGTGATGTCTTTCTGAAGGGTGTACGTCGCTGTTAAATCGACTTCCGTACCCAGATAGCTGTCCATTTTTTTGGTTATATCTGTTGGATCAATTACATCGGCGGCTGTCATGAAAACATGTGGGATTGCGTTGAATTGCCATTTGTTGTCAGCATAAGTGAATTTGGCAAAAACATCCTGCAAACCAACGGTGTTTTTGTAATTCCCAACGTAGAAGTAATCCATAAAACCGTTAAAACCGTGATTGGTTCCGAAAATAGGGTTGAAGGATTTGATTTTGCTGTCGGTATCGTCCTGATCTTTTCCCGAAAGGTATTCGTACCCTAAACCTGCTTTAAATTTATCGGTGAAAGCATAATTCAGATTCAACCCGCCGTACCAAGCGCTAACGGAAGTGTTTTCAGTAACCAGTTTGCCTTTCCCGGTTTGTCCGTACACGCCTAAATTAGCGTCAAATTTGTTTTTCTTATACGATAAATACGTTCCGAAAGTCTGCATGTTATCGATTTCCAGCTCACTTGTTAGTGCGTCATTGTACTGGAAACCCACGTTCAGAAACAACAAACTCATGTTCAGATTGCTGAAACTCGTGTGGTACCAGGCATATTGCATGTGCTTGTAACTCGCCGTGTTTACATCGCGGTACAGTTTTTCGGCATCCGAATTTACGGCAAATCCCAAATCTAACTGATGGTTATTGGGTTTAAACGTAAGTAACGCCGCGTCATGGCTTTGCCCTTGTTGTGCCCAGTCGATTTCGCCCATAATTCGCTGATTGTCATACGAAAGCACCTGTCTTCCCAATCTGGCGCTCCATTTGGCATTGAAGTCGTACTGTGCCCAAGCTTCAAAAAGGGCAATTCCGTTTTTATCGGACGTCGTAGTTGTCGGCACATCACCCCAAACACGGATGTTCTGAAAAGTTAGTTTCGCTTTTAATTTTTCCTGCTTAAAGTTAAAATTCAGCCGGGATCGTTGGGATACGAAAGAGGTGGGTAACGAACCGTCTTTCATGAGTTCCTTAAATCCGTTTCGGTATTCGTAGCGGGGTCTCAGTTGTAAATTGGCGTCTAATTCCTGAGCGAAAGCGCCCGTGCCTATCATCAGAATCAACGATAAGCTCATTTTTTGATATAGTTTCATATTTGGATTAATTTAGCTTTTCAGCTTCTTCGGTAATTTTGTTTACGGTTTCGTCATAGCTTACTCCCAGGCCCTCCTGTTGGAAAGCCAATTCACCGTCGGCATTAAAAACGCTGATAATGTTGGAATGGGAGAAATCTATCGGGGATATTTTTTTATAGTTCACGGCCAACACGGCAGCAAATTCCCGGGTGTTTTCCTCGGTTGAGCGAAGGAACAGCCATTGGTCGCTGTCCATTTTGTTTTCTATGGAGAATTCTTTTAATCGTTGCGGCGTGTCTACAGTCGGGTCGATACTTACCAGTACGAGTTGTACGTTGTTTTTCAGGTTTTCGGGGATGCGTTCTTCAATATGGCGCATATCGGCCACTAATCTGGGACATGCAGATTTGCAGGAGGTGTAAATCATTACCATCACCAGTACTTTTCCTTTTAAATCTTTCATCTCAATGTTTTTATTGTCTTGTGTAGTCCACTGAGACGGAAGGTTGTAGATGGATAAATCGGAAATGGTTTTTTGGGTGGCAGTCGCCGTTTCGCTTTTCTTTTGGGAAGTACAGCTTTGTAAACCGATCAGGAGTATCAGTAACCCCATTACTATCTTTTTCATATTAGTTAAATTTGAGTTTCTTCAGAAAAAGGCTTTTATCTTAAGGCAAGGCATTTATTTTGGTACATCTTGGGCACATCGGAAACCGAGATTTCGCGTGGTATAACTGGCTTTTAAACTGCCTCTGAAGGCATAGCGCATAAAAGCGGCATAATTCATCAGATCGGAAGCATTTACAGAACCGCTTCCGCAGAATAAGTTCTTGTCTGAGTCTTTGTCTTTTCGGGATTCTCCGGAAAGCATGATGCTGTTAAAGTCGGAAGTCCATTCCCATACCAACCCGTGCATATCGTATACACCCCAGTAATTTTTAAAGGTTTTCCCTATCGGATTGTTGTAGGTTTTGGATTTTTCATACCAGGAAAGAATGAATTGGTTGTATTCTTCTTTGGTTCGGGCATCAATTCGTTTTTCATCCGCCATAGCCACATATTCCCATTCGTCCATCGTGGGCAGTCGTTTTCCCTGACATTCGCAATATTTTTTAGCGGCAAACCAGGAAATATTAGTAACCGGCGCATTGTTTTTACCGGGCGCGTAATCAAAATCACTTTTCCAGTGTGACAGATAGCTTTTATCGGCGAAAAGCCTTTTAATTTTTGAACGGCTGTACTGAGGATTTTTTTTCAGAAAGGTTGCATATTCCTCATTGGTTACCGGATAAACATCAATTTTAAAAGTTTTGACTTCTACCGGTTTTTTATCGGTGGTTCCATAAAGGGGAACGTACGTTCCCCTTTTTATGGTAACCATGCCTTTTTCCTGAGCAATAAGTGATGTTGCCATAAACAAAACAGCGTAGAAAACGAATGTTATTTTATACTTGAGTTTCATGGCTAACGTTTTTAATTGTTACTTATTTTTTCCCTCTTTGGGCTTTCACCATTGCCGGAGTTACTTTTGTTCCGTTGTTGCCCCAACTGCTGTACACATAAGTTAGTACGTCGGCAATTTGTTCGTCGGATAAAGCCTGAGGCGTCATCATGGCATTGAAATTTTTACCGTTTACAGTAACGGGACCGCTTAATCCGTTAATAACCGTTCTGATGGCACGATTTACATCTTTGTTTAAGTAATCGGATTTTGCCAACGGAGGAAACGCATTGGGAACACCTTGTCCGTTAGCCTGGTGGCAGGCAATACAGGTTTTTGAGTATACCTCTTTTCCTTTTACGGGATTACCAACGGCAACTTTGGTTACTTTTTCCGTTTTCACCGGAGTGGTGAAGCTGTATAAACCTATGGTTAAGGCCACAGCGGCCACGCCTAAAATTATCTTTTTCATGATAAAAAGTATTTAAATAATTAATTGATTATTCGTGTATGTCTTTTACTGCTTTGGCAACGGTTTTCTCTCTTTGGGTTTTTACCATTGGTGCAGTTACGTTTGTTTTGTTGTTCCCCCAACTGTTGTACACATAGGTCAGAACATTGGCAATCTCTTCGTCTGTAAGGTTTTGGCTGGTCATAATACTGTTGTATTTTTTGCCGTTAACTGTGATTTCTCCGCTCAAACCGTTTAGGACAGCATCGATGGCTCTTTTCGGATCGGCATTCAGGAAGTCTGATTTTGCCAAAGGAGGGAAAGCATTCGGAATTCCTTGCCCTTCAGACTGGTGACAGGCAAAACAGGTTCTTCCGTAGATTTCTTTACCGGCTTTAATTTGTTCCGGAAGCGTTTTCGCTACGACCTCTTTTGCTGTTCCTTTTTGTTTTGGCATGTTTTGGATGGTTCCGCCTTCCGGTAAATAGATACCTTCCTGAACGGTTCCGGAGTAGATGGTTTTGTCCTGTTCGCCTTCTACTTTAAGCATACCGATTGCTCCTTTGTTGAACGCTCTGAAAATAGAGTGGTCTACCAGGATGAAAGTGCCGGGAACATCAACTTTGAATTCCACAATGGCAGAACCACCAGCCGGAACCAACGTAGTCTGTACATCTTTGTTGATTAAATGTCCGCCTTCAATTTGAACTTTGTCGAAAATTTCACCAATCACGTGGAAGGAAGAAACAAGGTTAGGACCTCCGTTACCCATATAGATGCGCACGGTTTCTCCTTTTTTGGCAGTGATGGCTTTGTCGCCTGTTAACGCTCCGACTTTACCGTTAAACACTACATAGTCCGGTTGTTCTTTAATGGCTTTTTCCATGTCGAAAGGTTGCGAACCTTGCTCACCATAAGCACCTTTAGTATAGAAATCCCCTTGCATTACGTAGTACTCTCTGTCTACCGGCGGTAAACCACCTTCCGGTTCCACAAGGATTAGTCCGTACATTCCGTTGGCAATGTGCATCCCTACAGGAGCTGTTGCACAGTGGTATACATACAATCCGGGGTTCAAACATTTGAAATTGAATACTTTCTCATGTCCAGGAGCCACTAAGGAAGAAGTTGCACCACCTCCAGGTCCGGTTACGGCGTGTAAATCGATGTTGTGCGGTAATTTGTTATCCGGGTGGTTTTTTAAGTGAAACTGCACTTCATCCCCAATTCGTGTACGAATGAAACTTCCGGGAACAGAGCCTCCAAATGTCCAGTAAGTGTATTTTACACCATCAGCCATTTCGCCTTCTTCCTCTTTGATTTCCATGTTAACGATTAGTTTTGTAGCGGCTCTTTTTCCAACCGGTTTAGGAACAAACGGAGGAGCAGTAAGCTCGGCAACCATTTCGCCTTCTACTTTAATTTTTGACGGATCGGTAGTATCTTTGTCTCCAAAGGAAAATAAACCTACCGTGATTGCTGATAGCACTAAAACACCGACAACAATCTTAAATTTGGTTTTCATGATTATGGGTTTTTTTGTTAAATGTTTTATAGGGTAAAATTAAAGGACAAAAAGGTCTTTTATAATGATATTTGTCATCTTTTCGAAAAATAAATCGGAGAATCTGAAAATAATTTAAAAATTTTTAATCGAAGTAAAGTGCTGGTGTAGAGGCTTGTAGGTGTGATGTGGATTGCTCAGGGTAAAAGAAAAAAGCAGGAAATGTTCAGAAATAAAGAAAAATGTCTGGCAGTTTCAAAGGCATAATTTCATTTCAATCCGGTGTTTTTAAGTTATCTTTGAAATGAAAATGATTTCCCCATGCAAACAGGGAAGAATTACAACTTAAAATATGCGGCTAACGGAATACCGAACTGTTTTTATCCAAGAATTATCTGCCATCTATGATGAACAGGAAATCGACAGTTTTTTCTACATCATCTTAGAAGATTTTCACCACATGAAGCGCGTGGATTTAGCTTTGAATCCCGATTTCGAATTATCCCCGGAATTCCTAAAACAATGGGAAAATGTAGTGGCGCAGTTGAAAGAACAGCGTCCCATTCAATATATATTAGGAGAAACGGAATTTTATGGTTTGCCTTTTTATGTGAACGAACACACCTTAATCCCGCGTCCGGAAACGGAAGAGTTGGTCGACTGGATTATTAAAGTGTCAAAAGTCGCAAGTCAAAAGTCGCAAGTCAAAATTTTGGATATAGGAACCGGAACCGGCTGTATCGCCATTTCGTTGGCCAAAAACCTTTCCAATGCGAAAGTATATGCGATGGATGTTTCGGAGAAAGCGCTTGAAGTAGCCCAAAAAAACGCCAAACGAAACGAAGTAACCGTCGAATTTTTGCACCAGAGTATTTTAGAAACAGAAGATTTAGGCCAAACTTTTGACATCATCGTGTCCAATCCGCCGTATGTGCGGCATCTGGAAAAAGAGGAAATCAGAAAGAACGTGCTGGATTTTGAACCGCATCTCGCCCTTTTTGTGGAAGATGAAGACGCCTTACTGTTTTACCGCAAAATCACCGAATTGGCCGTGAAAAACCTGAACGACAACGGGCAGCTGTATTTCGAAATCAACCAGTATTTGGGGAACGAAATGGTACAATTGCTCCAACAGCACAACTTTCAGCAAATCGAATTGCGAAAAGACATTTACGGAAACGACCGGATGATTTTCGGGAGCATTTAGCGTACGGTCGAGGTGTTCGGCAATCAAACAAGCTTACTCATAGCGCAACGCCTCCACCGGATCCAGTTTCGATGCCTTAATCGCCGGATACAAACCGGAAAACAAAGCCACAACCAAAGAAGTTACCACCGCGGCAAAAATCGCCATCCACGGAATGGAAAAGCTGAAACTTAACGCGGCCGACAAACCAAATCCAATCAAAACACCCAGAATAATCCCCACCAAACCGCCTAATTGACCAATGACTAAAGTTTCAGTAAAAAACTGCCAGGCAATCGTGCTGCGTTTGGCGCCCAATGATTTTCGTACCCCAATTTCACGGGTACGTTCCGTTACGGAAACCAACATGATGTTCATTAAGGCAATCGACGAACCGAAAACCGTAATAATTCCAATCACCCAGGCGCTGATGGCCAAAACTTCGGTGTTGGATAATAAAGTATTGATGAGCTCATCGCTGCGTTCCACTCCGAAATTGTTTTCTTCGACCGGGTTCAGTTTCCGCACTCTTCGCATGGTAATGGTAGCGTTGTCTACCGCCTGATCCATCAGGTTTTTGTTGGCAATCATGACGCTTAAATCGTAGTTGATGTTCGGTGCCGAAAACAACGAACGCGCAATCTGAATCGGAATCAATACCCGGAAATCCTGACTGCTGCCAAACGTAGAGCCTTTTTCCTTCAGCACGCCGATTACTTTAAACTTGGCGCCGCGAATCGAAATCGTTTTGTCCAGCGGATTACTGTCTTTAAACAAATCTTTGTCTACATCCGAACCCAAAACGCAAACGAAATTGTTGTTTTCCACGTCGAAGCCTGTAAAATTACGGCCTTTGGTTACCTCAAGCCCTTTGTTCGGCAGGAAAATTTCATCCACGCCCATTACGGTAACTTTCGGGTCGGTTTTGTCGGATTCGTATTTAATTTCTGCTGTAGCCGTTGCGGTGAACGAAAGGGAAGTCGAAGTAAACGGATAGTCGTATTTCTCTTTAAACTCTTTAACCTGCGGATAATTGATAATCGGATTGATTTTCTGCTCGTTGTCGCCCTGACGCATTCTGGCCGAAAAATCATACTGACTGATGGAAAAGGTGTTGGCGCCCATCGAAGCAAAATCCTTCATAATGGTATTTTCCAGCGCCGAAACCAGCGTAAGAATCCCCACCAAAGCCGTAATTCCTATGGCGATAATCAGGATGGTTAAAATAGTACGCAGCAAATTCGTCCGGATGGAATCGATTGCGATTTTGGTATTTTCCTTAAAGAGTCCGACGTTTCCCATGATGGCAATTTGACACTAAATTAGGCTATTTGTTACAAGTTTCCCAAAACAGATTTACGAAATTCTTTAAAAAGTAAGATATTTGCAAAGTATTAGGAGCGAAACTTCAGGTTTTACCGTGATACGCAGTTCCCGTTTTCCGCACTACACGGTAGTTGCTGCAACCGGGGCTAAAAGAAAAACTATTGGCTTTTTTGGAAACATAACCCAAAAACCAACCATAAATTCACCAAAAAAATGGCTCAAAAACCAAGCATACCCAAAGGAACCCGCGATTTTTCACCGGCCGAAGTAGCGAAGCGCAACTATATTTTTTCCATCATCAAAACGAATTTTGAAAAGTTTGGCTATCAGCCTATCGAAACCCCAACTTTTGAAAATTCCGAAACCTTAATGGGAAAATACGGCGAGGAAGGCGACCGTTTGATTTTTAAGATTTTGAATTCCGGAAATTATTTCTTCAATAAAAATAAAATTGAATTGCCGGAATCGATAGAAGTATTGCAATCTAATTCCGCCGAAACCATCTCGGTAAAAGAGTTGGTGGAATTAAACAAGTTTACCGCCAAAATCTCCGAAAAAGCCTTACGCTACGATTTAACCGTTCCGTTCGCGCGTTACGTGGTGCAACACCAAAACGAAATTGAATTTCCGTTCAAACGCTACCAGATTCAGCCGGTTTGGCGAGCCGATCGTCCGCAGAAAGGCCGTTTCAGAGAGTTTTACCAGTGCGATGCCGATGTGGTAGGCTCGAACTCCTTATGGCAGGAAGTGGAATTGGTGCAGTTGTACGACAGCGTGTTTTCCGCTTTAGGTTTGGAAGGCTGTACCATCAAAATCAACAACCGAAAAATATTGTCCGGAATTGCAGAGGTAATCGGGGCATCTGATAAATTAATCGACTTTACCGTTGCTTTAGACAAACTCGACAAAATAGGCGAGGATGGTGTAAAAAAAGAAATGTTCGAAAAAGGAATTTCCGAAGCCGCGTTGGAAAAAGTACAGCCGTTATTTAGCTTTACCGGAACCATTTCCGAAAAAATCGAAAAACTTTCCGCTTTGCTGGTGTCATCCGAAGAAGGAATGAAAGGTGTGGAAGAACTGAAATTCATTTGTGACAACGTTCAAGCTTTAGGTTTAGACAAATCCGTTTTAGATTTGGATGTAACCTTAGCCCGTGGTTTAAACTATTATACAGGAGCAATTTTCGAAGTAGCTGCTCCTAAAACCGTGGCTATGGGATCTATCGGCGGCGGCGGTCGTTACGACGATTTGACCGGAATTTTTGGATTAAAAAACATGAGTGGCGTTGGAATTTCCTTCGGCTTAGACCGTATTTATCTGGTTTTGGAAGAACTGAACCTTTTCCCGGAAACCGTTACGTCAACTTCCAAGGCGTTGTTTTTAAATTTCGGGGACGCCGAAGCCTTGTATTGCATGAAAGCAATTACCCAATTGCGCAGAGCCGGCATCAAAGTAGAACTCTATCCGGACAATACCAAAATCGGAAAACAATTTCAGCATGCCGACAAACGCGGTATTCCGTATGCCGTAATCGTAGGCGGCGACGAAATGGCGAACAATCAATTCGCCCTGAAAGATTTAGCGTCCGGCGAACAAAAGAAAGTAAGTTTGGAGGAGTTGAAAGAAATTCTGAAATAATAAGTAAGGCTGTCCATTACGACAGCCTTATTTTTTTTAAAATTTATAACCGATCCGTGCATGCAGATAAAAAGCAACATCATCGTTGTTATTGTTCTGCTTCAGGTTGGTTTCAAAAACTTTTCGGTAGCCCAAACCTGCGCCAAGTTCATAATTGAAGTGATCGCTCAGATTTCTTTTCATTCCCCAGGTTGGTACGATATGCAACTCCGGAATAAAAGCGTTGTCGGCTATTTTTTCGCCAACCGTAAAACTGTCTGGGAAATAGGAGGAACGTAATGATATGAAATTTCCGCTGTTGTGGCTTACGTCTTTTCCTTTGTCTGCCCGCTTTTGAATGTTATAATAGAAACGGGGTTCCAGTACAATTTCAGGTGTTAAAAAAGTGAATGTTTTATCCGGATTTTTGGTTTTAAGGGTGTAGGTCTGTAAACCAAGTTCTGATTTCAGGACTATTTTATCTGTAAGTTTTAGTTCGTTGTAAGCCCAAGCACCCAGAAATCCTGCCTGAACACCAAAGATAGAGTTTGAAACTCCGGCTGTCGATTTTTCTTTTTCTTCGGTGTTAGTTTGGGAAAAAATGGGAGCAGAAAGAATCAGAAGGAATAAAGTAGTAATGCGTTTCATAATTAGGACAATTTTAGAGTCGGCAAAAATAATTTTAAAATCCGATTTCAGTTACAATATTTTAAGGAATAATTAAATTTTAAAGTTATCGTTCCGATTTAAAAATCTCCCGAACCGCTTCCTCATAATGTTTGCTATTCCCTGCTTTCTTAATCTTCTTATACGTTTTTTGCGGATTGGAAAACGATTCCGAAAAGTATTCCCAAAAGCCTAACATTTTCATTTTTATCGGTGTTGGACCTTGCAGGTAAGCGTCGTAATCGCGGTAAATCGTATCGTGAAATTCCTCAAAAATCTCAAAGCGGTTTTTCGGATATTCCGTCGTATTGTTTTTAATCATGCTGGGTAAGAACGGATCGGCAATCAAACCGCGGCCAATCATGAAATGGTCAATTGAAGGGAAGCGTTCTTTCAGCATCCGGAATTTTTCCACCGACGTGATATCGCCGTTATAATACAATTTGTGTTTGGAAACATCCAGACATTTCTGAAACGAATCCAAATCCACACCGCCTTTGTACAACTGTTTCCCGATACGCGCGTGAATGGCAATATTTTTTATCGGATATTTTTCCAGAATCGGGAAGACGTCTAAAATTTCGGTTGGGTTTTCATAGCCCATGCGCATTTTCATCGAAACAATGATGTCGGTTTCACTGTGTGCGCGGTCTAAAATTTCGTCAATGCGGCCGGTGTTACAGATTAAACCCGAACCCATACCGCTTTTCGCCACCATCGGATACGGACAGCCCAAATTCCAGTTTAGTTCGTTGTAGCCTAATTCTTTTACGTACTTGGCTACGAATAAAAATTCTTCGGGATCATTGGTGATAATCTGCGGAATAACCTGCAAATTGCTGTTGTTCTCCGGAAGTATGTCGCGCTCGTACGACCCTTTTACCACTAATTTTCCGTTCAGTTTGATGTAAGGAGAATAGAAGGTGTCAATCCCGCCAAAATATTTATGAAAAGCATTTCGGAACCGGAAATCCGTAAAACCCTGTAACGGCGAGGAAAGTAAAGTGATGCTCATGGTTTGCAAAAGTACTTAAAAGGGTTACAGTTGTGGTTTCTTTTGTCTGAAAAGCCAATCGTACAGCGCATCTTCGTGAAACAATCGTTCCACATTGCTGTGGTTGCCGCCGGGAATTACGGTAAAAGTTACATCAGCATCGGGTTTACATTTTTTAATCGCATCGACCACTTTTTTAGATTCCGACAAACGAACAATAAAATCCTTGTCGCCGTGCTGAATCCAAAGCGGGAGGGAAGCTAATTTACAGCCGTCCGCCACATTTCCGCCACCGCAAATCGCTACCGCTGCGGTTATTTTATCGGCGTGTTTTCCGGCGAAATGCAAGGTCCCGTAAGAGCCTAAACTCATGCCGCAAACATAAACGCGGGATACATCGGTGTTGTAATTCTTTTGAACGTATTCCAGCAGTTGTAATACTTTGTCCGGATTCCAGGAGCCGGAAGCCAACTGTGGCGCCACGACAATTCCCGGTATTTTTCGTCCGCGTTCCATGGCGCGCAAAACGCCGTAGCGCTTCACACGGTTCAAATCGGTTCCGGAAAGACTTCTGCCGTGAAGGAAAATCAAAACGGGTTGTTTTTCGGTTTTTTCAGCTTCGGGAACGTTAATCCAGAACGGATAATCGGTTTGGCCGACGATGGTTTTGAGTTGTCCGAAAGTTGTGGTGGAAACGAGTATCAGGAGGAATAAAAAGCGAAATTTCATGGCTAATCTTATGATGAGGTGCAAAGGTACTGTTTTCAGACTAAACTTTAGGGCATTAAAAAAGCCCTCCGAAAAGGGCCTTTGCTAATTATTTGATACTTACTTTTTTACTCATTAATCCATCGGAAGTTTTCAGATTCACTATGTAAACACCCGAACGGAGATTTTGAACCGGCAGCAGTATGTCGGTTTGCACCTCGTCAGTAACATTCCATTTTTTAACGGATTGTCCTAAAATATTGAAAAGTTCCACAGAGTTTACGGTTGTGTCGTTTCGGTGGTTTTTAATGTTTAAGATGTTATCCGGGTTTACAAAAATTTGAATGCCGTTCGCCAATTCCGGATTATCAGTACCTAAAGTGCTGTTAGTGAAACGCAATGAAAAACGGTTGTTGTGTTCGCCTATTGGTAAATTGGCCTGGAAGTTGCCGTTTCTTAAATCGTGATAACTGCCGGTTTCGCTGTCAAACAAATATATGGAAAGGCTTTCGTCGATATTTTCCAGATTTTCAATTTTAATGGTACTTGTGCCGGCGTTGGCTACTTTTACGCCAATCGGGATAATTTGGGTTTCGTTGAAATGCTGTACCGCCTGAATTACAAATTTTTCATTGGAAAAGCTCCAGTACATATCCTCGTTGTTCACATCAATCATAATGGCATCATAACCAAGATCGAAGGCGTTGGAAGCATTCGAATCGCTGCCTATCAACAGATGACGTTTTAAACCGGAAGGCGATTCAAAAGACAGTCGGATTTTTTGTCTGCTGTCTTCGGCGTCAACCGTAAGATTTTGATTTCTGAAGAAAACAGAATTGACAGGCGACTCCGTTTTAAAAGCCCGCTGACTGTTCTTAATGATTAAGGTTCCTCCCGTAAGCGGACTGGTCATGTTCGCTGTGGCATTTCCCAAATCAGTTCGGACGAAAAAGCCTTGTCCGACAGGAATATAACGTTTCGGTATTTTTGTTCCGGCAGCATTATTGTTGTTAATCATCGGATCGTTGGAAACCGCAACAGTTCCACCCATTAAAGTATAGGTTGCATAGCCGCCGATATATTCTCCCAGATAATGGTTTTCTCCTCCAAAGTGATCCCAAAAATACAGCGCGCCACTGAAAACATTGGTTGGAGCATTTCCGCCATCTTTAATGTTATCTTTAATAAAAGCATCTGCATCTAAAGCCGAAGGATACGGGTTGCCAATCAGGTAAAGTTGGTTTAAGCTCAAAGTGAGACCGATGTCGCCGTTATTCGGTTTTCCTTTGAAGACATAATTTTGATACTCGGTGTTTGGTGCTAATCCGGTTACGCCTTTCATGGTGAAGCCTTCTCCGATTTTCATCGTTCCGGTGCTTCCCACTGGCTGCCAGGCGGAGTAACTGGTGCTGACAGTGGTGTATTTGTAAATCCACCGGTTACTGATTTTTATCGGATTGCTGATAGGACCGTCGGAATAGTTGTAACCGTCGCCAAAACTGATGGTTCCCGGATTGAAAGGATTGCCGGCGGCATTAGTACCGTCCCGGAGAACAGCGGAAACCGAATAATTGGTACCGTTCAGACTCACCGGCGAAGACCAGTAATTGTAATGAAAACTGCTTTTGGTTCCCTGCTGATCGCGTAACAGATTCCCTGTTCCGACCATCGAATTGGGTGCGCTGCCGTTTTGAACCAATTGCGCTTCGCCGGTTAAACGCAAATCGCCGCTGGTTAAGATTAGGCTGTTGGCCACGGTAAGCTGAAAAGCATCCGGAGTGGTTACGCCCACGGCACCGTTGGTAGTGTTTAAAATCAGATTGTAAAAATTCTCAAAAGGTTTGGTATTGGCAGCTGTATTCATGTTCTGTATCATGTTGTTGGTGCTGCTGTTGAAGGTTACATTGCCCGTTCCCGGAATAAATATTCCGCGGTTAATCCAATGGCGTTTTACATGTAAATGGGAATTGGCTGCCATCGTTAAAGAAGCTCCGGGATCAATTACGACATCACGGGCAACAGCGATATAACTGTAAGCCGCAGCATAAGGACTAAGCGGATCTATCACCGGCATTCGTATGCTTCCGTCCGGAATAACGGCGTCTGTAGTAGCGGAAGGAAGGCCTCTTTGCCAGTTTCGGCAGTCAAACCAATCCGAACTGATTAAACCGGTCCAAAGGCCTTGCGTTCCGTTTAACACGGTTACAGTTGCGGTACCTGTTATGTCTGAGGTAATTGCTGTACATTTCGAATCGTTTAATGCTGTAATGTAGTAAGTGCGGGTGACAGTCATGTTTGTAATGTTAAAAGTGTAGTCACCGCTGGCGTTAGGCGTGATATTGTTGTAAGTCGTTGAGGTTGTTCCGTTGAATAAAGTAAAGCGATAAGGTCCGTTTCCGGTAAAATGAACGGTAAAGGTAGCCGTTCCGCCATAACAGACGTATTGGTCCTGGCTAAGTTCCGCCGTTGGTCTTGGGTTTACATTTACGGTTACATAAGCTGTTCCGTCAGTGCCGAAACTGTTGCAGCCGTTTAAAAAGGAAGTCACGGCATACGTAGTGGTAACCGTAGGTGAAACTGTAATCGTGGTGTTATTGCTAATCACTGTTCCGCTTACGGAATCTACCCATTGTGTGGATAAATTTGTCGGAACATCCGGAATGGCAATATTGTCAACTGCCCAGGAACTTCCGATATTTCCAAAATAAGCAAATCGGATTCTTAAATTGGGCTGTCCCAAATAAGCACTCAAATCTACCGATCTCGGATTGGTGTGGAAATTCAGATAAGGAGTTCTTGTTGCCGCTCCACTGGCAGACCAAAGGGTGGTATAAGCACCGCCGCTAACCGAAATCTGAATTGCAATTGAAGCGCCCGCCTGTAAATTATAAGCATCGGCAAAAGATAACGAAGCGGTTGTTAATCCAAAAGTGTTAAAAGTCGGCGTGTATAGGTAAGATGTGAAGTCGCCGTTTGCTATGGCAAATTTTCCATCAGAAGTATAAGTTATACCCGAATAAGTTCCGCCGTTTGAAGCGCTTAATTGCCACGGACTAGGATTAGTGTTACTGGAACCCGCATTTAAACAGTTTCCGCAGCCACCCACCGCCCATCCCGGAGGATTTGAATTGCTGAATGATCCTCCCGTTGCAATCGAACCACTTGTTGCGTAACTGCTTTGTGCGGTAAGCACAGACGAGCCTCCGTTACAGATTGTGGCCGGGGTTGCTATTACAGGAGTTGGCTTGATGTTTGGAATCACATTTATCATGGAGGAAGTGGAGTAGGCTAATGCACAATACGGTCCATTTTGTACCAAGGCTCTGAAAATAGTAGTTGCAGTAATGTTGCTGTAATTATGGGTAGTTGAGGTATTGGCAATAGTTGTCCAGGAAACTCCTGCGTTTGTGGAATATTCCCATCGTACTACATTTCCTCTGTGTCCGCTCAGATAGAGAGTTCCGCTTGCGGTGTGACATTCCGTTTTTATGTTTACTACTGGAGTAATGTTAGGCTGGGATATAGTAACGGCTCCGCCAAAGGAAGTTGCCTCGACGATAACCTGGGCGGTAATCGGAATGCCGCTGCAGCCGTTTCTTTCCGGTGTGATTGTAAAGGTCACTGTTTGTTGTGTTGTGGTTGTGTTGGTGAGATTGCCGGTTATGTTTCCGCTTCCGCTGTCGGCAATTCCGGTAACGTTTGATGTGTTATCTCTAACCCAGTTATAGGTAGTACCTGAAATTCCGGTGAAAGCTATTGTTGTAATGTTATTTCCGGAACAAATGGTCTGCGAACTGTTTGTGGTGGCAACGGTGGGAATGGGATAAACAATTACCGTGGCGCTAACAGTAGTAGGGATTCCGGCGCAACCTTCGTATTTTGGTGTGAAGGTAAAAGTTACCGTTTGGTTTGAAATAGTATTGTTGATGAGAGTGCCGGTTATAATTCCGTTTCCAAATGTTAAATCGTTGTTTGCGATTCCGGTAACATTGATTGTGTTATTTCTTGTCCAAGTATACAAAGTACCACTAACATTACTTGACGGAATAATGTCCGATATTGGAAATCCTGAACAGATGCTTTGCGAAGGGATGTTTACGCCGGCAACTGGATTAGGATTAATGAGCGCAGTCACGGTTATTGGATTTCCCTGACACCCGTTGGCACTTGGTATTACTGTGAAAGTTGTAGTTTGAGGAGTATTTGTATTGTTGATTAAGGTGCCGCTAATCGCTCCGGTGCCACTGTCAGCTATTCCTGTAAGGTTTGTTGTGTTGTCCCGGATCCAGGTATAGGTTGTTGCCGCGGCAGAAGTATTGCTTGTAATTCCAAAACCTCCTAAAGCGACTCCGGAACAGCGTATTTGATTAGGGTTTGAGGCACTTGCAATTACTTCCGGATTTACGGTAACGGTAACCGAAATAGTCGCTCCTTCACATCCGTTTGCAGAGGGTGTAACAGTAAAAGTGGTTATTCTTGGAATTGTGGTTGAATTTGTCATAACACCACTAATGGTTCCATTTCCAGAGGCAGCTATGCCGGGAGTTAATACCTCGTTGGTTCGGGTCCAACTGAATTGTGTTCCGGGTATGTTACTCGTAAAAACGATGTCGGAAATGCTCTCTCCGGAACAGATGGTTTGCGATAAGGTAACTGTATTGACATCCGGAATCGGATTTACCGTTACCGTTGCCGTAATTGGCGTTCCGTCACATCCGTTGGCTGTTTGTGTGATGGTAAAGGTTACAATTTGCGGCGAAGTCGTGTTGTTTATAAGAGTGCCACTGATGTTTCCGCTACCGGAATTCACTATGCCGGTTACATTTGTTGTATTGTCTCTTGTCCAGTTGAAAGTGGTACCGGGAACGCCTCCAGTAAAATTAATCGGAACAATTGCAAAACCTGAACAAACAGCCTGACTGGAGTTTGCAGTACTTGCATCCGGAATCGGGTTTACGGTTACGACGCCTTCATCGGTATAGGTAATGTCACATTCGATAACATATATAGTGTAATTTGTGGAGGTTGCCGGAGATACGGTGAAAGTTAAATCTCCGCCATTTCCTGCCAGCGGAACACCAACGTCAGTTGCTCCAAGACGCAGTTGGTAATGCACACCTGTTTCACTACCTGATAGTACTATTGATGCACTCTGACCAAAGCAGATAATGTCATCCGATACTGTTTTCTGAGTAACACAATCCTGTCCCAAACAGAATGTGGAGAAAAGCAGGAGTGAAAATAAACGTAGAAAAGAGTAACTTTTTTTCATAATAACAAGGCTTTTAATTAACATAATTGTTTCTAAAAGGGACCTTGGTTATGAACTGAGGAAAGTGAATTCCAGACAAAAGCAGTTGCAAGCCAGTTTTGAAAAGTTGATGGTAAAACAAGGGAATTCTCAAAACAACAGGCTTTGTTTTTGGAATAATAGTAAAACTACTAATTACTTTTTAGTTAACATATTGTTTGCGGGCCTTTTCGATGAATCGGAATTTAGCTCGATAAAAAGCATTTTTAAAAACAACCCAAACGAAAAATAAAAAAGCCCTACAAGAGCAGGGCTTTTTTGTAACAACAATTTCTTTTGTTTATTGAATAAGAATTTTCTCACTTAGTATTTTTGCATCAGAAGTTTTAATCTGAACGATGTAAATCCCTGTTGCCAAATCAAGGCCTTCGATGTCTACACTTTGCAGTTTTTGGTTTTTGGTGTCAATCGTTTTGATTTTTTGACCCTGAACCGTAAACAGTGTAACTTCGCTTATTGTTGTTTCCTGAACCAATGAACTCACATTAATTGACTGATTAGATGGGTTGTAATAAGCAGTAACAGGTTCTTCCGCTTTCTGATTGCCATGTCCCGGATTGTGCGACATAGGATTGACAAAGCGAAGTGAAAAACGAGAAGTGGTTTCTCCGGCCGGAATGCGTACAGAATAACGGCTGCCTCGAATGTTGTGGTAACTGTTGTCAAGATTGTCATGGATGAAAATCGCCTGACTGTTGTCGAAATTCTCTAAACCGTCAATCATAAATTCTACTTTACCGGTAAGACTTGCTTTTACGGTAATCGGATAAATGGCTTCCGTTTTGAAAGTTCCTACACCCTGAATCTGAAGTTTTTTGTCATTCAGCTGGAAATAAGCATCATTGCTCTGAACGTCGAGTACATCACCGTCGTAACCTAAATTGTAACCTTCATCGGCATGTTCGTTCATAAAACCGATTAACAATTGACGGTGTAAATTAGTAGCGCTGTTATAGCCCAATCGGATTCTTGCAAAACCGTCATTATCAACAGGATCATTGTTATTATTTCCGTTGCCATTATTTCCGTTGTTTCCATTGTTGTTTCCGTTATTTGCTTTTGCAGAAAGCTGACTGTTACGGAACATCACGTTGGAATCTACGTTGTCTTCTTTGATGAATTTTCGCTGATTGTTTCGGTAGATTATCTGACCACCGGCAGCATTTCCTTTAATGAAGAAACCCTGTCCTACCGGGATAAAACGCCCCGGAATTCTCGTGCTGGATCCCAATCCGCTAATTTCAGACGGAGAAACTGGAATTGTTCCGCCCACCAGATTACGGGCTGCATATCCACCTTGGTATTCTGCTAAATTGTGTGATGCATTCGACGGATAGTGTTCCCAGAAGTATAAAGTTCCTGTGGTTCCGGCTAAATTATCGGTAATAAACTCGTTGGCATCGATGGCAGAAGGATAAGGGTTTCCGATTAAATTCTGATTGTTGGCTCCCACCTGAATACCTGCATGATTGATCAGCCCGTTGTTGGGTTTCCCGACAAATACATAGTTTTGGGTTGTGGTTGCCGGAGGAATGGCAATACCGCTTCCTTTCATGGTAAATCCCTGACCGGTTTGCAAAACAGAGTTTTCATTAATCTGCTGCCAGTTGGCATACGATTGACTCAGGTTTGCAAATTTATACAGCCAGAATCTTGCCAAACGCATAGGATTAGCCGCTCCGTCATAGCCGCCAATCCAGGTTATGGGTTGAGGTGATGCTGGGTTGGTACCGTCTTTAAGAACATTCGCAACCGTGAAGCCGGTATTGTTGTCGGTAACACTGGCTATGGTACTTACCGGTGGCGACCAATAGTTGTAGTTGTACAGGTTTCCGGTTCCCTGTTGGTCTCTTTCCAAAATTCCCGTACTGGTTACGTCTAAATCACTGTTGGCAGTTTGCAGTAATTGGGAACGGCCTTCCAAATCGATTTTTCCGTCAAGTTTCAGATACCAGTCGTTGTGGATTTTGGTGTCGTTGGTCATGGTGATGGTGGTGCCCGGATCTACAATCATTCCCAAATCGATATTGTTAATGTTGGAAGTAATGTTGTGTTTTACATGGATGATAGACCAGTCGTAATCATCCACATCCAATCCTCTGATTTGTTTTGAAACGGAATGGGAAGCCGTTGCAAAATTTCCAGGCTGTTCTGTTACAAAAGGCATCGGCGCTTCCTGAACTTTGATGGTTTTTACATTGTAAATTCTTGCACCTGGCGTTACATCTATTGCAGCGGTTGTGTGATTGTCGATTACATCATCTTTGTAGTTGTCCATTCTGTAATAACGGATCAGGTTGGCCCACGGTAATCCGGGTACGTCTTTAGGAATGATTTCACCTCTAACCTGTCCGGCATTGTTTCGGATTTCCTGATATACGATTTTCTGCAATTCTGCATCCGTTAAGGCTACATTGAAGAGTCTGGCCTCATCGATTTTTCCTTTGAAGTAACGGTCGTTGGTTACAGCGTTTTTACCGATGGTTAGCAGGGTAGTTGTAGGTAACAGATTTCCTGAAATGGCTACAGAATTCACCAAAGCACCATTAATATATTGTTTCATTAAGCCGTTTGTACTGTCATAAATTGCGGCAAGATGAATCCATTGCGAAGTGTTTAAGGCGGAGTTGTATTTGGTTATGGTGCCGTTGTGCACCACCATGAAGCGTTTTTGGGCATCGACACCAATTCTCAGGTTTTGTTGTCCGAAGATCATTCCCTCTGCATTGAAAGCGTTGTTAAGGTTCACCCATGCCATAATGGAAGCATTTGGCCAGGTGCCGATAACGCTGGTGTCTGTGGCATAATCGTTTCTGCCGTCGAATTCGATATATAATTTGCGTTCTAAATTTCTTGGCGAACCAAATCGGGTTGTGTCGGTGTCGAAAGCATCTAGGATTCCGTCGTGGTCGATATCGGCATTTCCGTCTATGATTCCGTCGTTGTTAGCGTCTAAGGAGGCGTAAAGTCCGGCTGCAATATCGTATGTAGTTCCGTTGGACATTACATCTAAGTAATTGGGAATGCCATCGCCGTCTGCATCCAAAACATAATTTAAGAACGGCGCCACATTACTTCCCTGGTCAAGGTTGCCGTATCCGTTTACGTAATAATCGTAAATGTCTAAGATACCGTCTCCGAAACCTTCGGTTGTACCATCACCATCGGTGTCTTTGTTTCTGAAAGTTTCCGATTCCGGACCGTCGCCAACACCATCACCATTAATGTCACCATCACCGTTTTCAAATCCGGGATACGCGTGAATGTTTCCGGCCCACGATTCGTCTACATCGAAAATTGAATCATTGTCGCTGTCTAAATCCATATAGTCCGGAGCGCCGTCACCATCAGTATCCAATGGAATCAGTGCTTCAGCGCTATCGTGTAAACCATTTCCGTTGGCGTCTACCCAAGCAACATCCATGCGGCCTTTTCCGTTGCTTAAGTTGCCTAAGCCTACTTCTATGATGTCTTCTATACCGTCGTTATCGGCATCTAAATCGAATACATCGGCTACGCCATCGTTGTCAAGATCGCACAAGGTTTGAGAGATTACGATATCGTCTAACGCAAGGTCGTTTCCAGTACCTCCAGTTTCATTGTTGATGAAAATTACCCGGAAAGCGGTAACGTTCAGGTTTAGGTTAGCGGTAAAATTGTACCAGTCACCAGTCGGATTAGCTGCGTTAGTAGGCGGAATATCACCGGTATTAATGGCAGTAAGCAAGTTGTTGCTCATGTCGCGGAACTCTACGCGCACATCGGGTCTTAAACGGGTAGCAATTCCGGGAGCATTGCTGCGGTCTAAGTTGATTACCCAAAAGCTATAAGTAATAGGGATGTTTGGCAAAGCGCCCGAAATGGTTGCAGTATAGAAAATACCAGGCTCATAAGAAGCGTTGAACAAAGCCATTCGTCCGTTAGGATTTCCGGTGTGGTCGGGACCTGTATACCAATATGAGGCCGCCCATGAAGCAATCTGTGCGGATGGGCCTACCGTATATTTTCCGTCATTTAAATCGGTTGTGCTTAAATTAGGACATTCCGGAGTGTCAATACCTCCGGAGCCGTCTTCATAACAATAGGTGGTAATGGCGTTATAGGTGGTATTAATTGTAGTTCGGGCTCCGGTTCCAAAAGTTTCATTTAAGAATTTGTAGTTAACTTTAGGGCCGTTGGCTGCATTACAATTGTTTTCTTCCACATCATCTCTTATGCCGTCATTATCGTCGTCGATATCAACATTGTCCAGAATACCATCGCCATCACTGTCAAAAAAAGTCTGTACACCTTCCCCTTTAATTTGGAAAATATACGGATTTTCATCACTGTCATTACTTGCAATGGAAACAGTCGCGTTTTTAATACCGATAGAACTTGGAATAAAGCGAATCTGAAAAGTTGTGTTATTCAGAGATGCAATTGGAGTAGTAGGCAACGCAATTACTGTAAAATCAGTGCTTCCGGTTATGTTGACAAGTGGGCTTCCGGTTAAGTTAATCGGGTTTGAGCCAATGTTTTTGATGATGAAAGTCCGAATGACAGGATCGGTTATAATCTGTGTGGTTCCGAAATCTGTACCATTAGTGGTGGTAGCTAAAGAATTATGGGGAACGGGATTGTTGTTGCTCCCGGTAACGGTCATGTTATTACCAATTGGCACTCCGTAAAGACTGATGTTGTCGATGAAATAAAAATCGCTGGTATTACTTTGGTTATCAAGCTCATCGAAACGAATTCTCACGCGAACCTGAGTATTTCCGTTTGGGATACTGAACGAATAAGGAGAACCCACTGTATTTCCCGGGGATGCAGGATGAGAATAGGGAAGGTTGTCCGGTGCAGTATTGGCTTTACCGTCAATTAATTTAATTGAGACGGGATACGTTGCCCCGTTGTTGTAGGATATGTCTAAGTATAAATCGTCATTATCATCCGGTGTACCGTTAGAAGAGAACGATAAATTTAAGACAACGTTGGTGTAGCCACTAATGTTTACATTGTTAAAAGTCGTAAAAGGGTCATTGTTCGCAGCACCCGTTCCTGAATTATTTGAACCGCCCAACCGCAGAGAGTTAGGTGCGGAAACAGAGGTCAGGTTACTGGTTGCAATGGTGCCGGTGTTTAGTGTGTTCGTGTAACCCCATACGTCTGCCGGAGTTCCGTCGAATCCCTGGTAGGTAATGAGGGTTTGTGCTTGAATCTGAATGCAACTTAAAAGGTTGAAAATAAGTAGGATGAGTAAGTTGCGAATAACGGAAGTAGTTTTTCTTACCATAATTCTTTGGGGTATTTGAGTTAGAGCTATGTAAATGTAATTAATAAAATTTTAACATTTTTTATGAAAGCATAACAAATAGATAAAATAACATAAAAGATGTATTATGTGTTTTAAATAGCGGTTTTGTTTAAAAAATGAATAAAAAACACGATTGTTAAATTATCATAAAATTTATTATATTTTTGAATTAAATATAACAGATGTAAAATCGTATTTAGACGTAATACCTTGTTAATTAGGGATGAAAGAAAGTGAGTTATTCTCGCAGGCGGAAGAAGAAATGGAGTGAAAATAAAAAACCCCGTAGAAGTTACGGGGCTTTGTAGCGAAGACGGGAGTTGAACCCGTGACCTCAGGGTTATGAATTCAAACTATACAAATTACCAATTGATAATCAAATGGTTATGTTTTGAGAAATATTGTTTTTTAAGCTATTTGTATGCGCGAAACATACTCTTAATTATTTCTTGAATTGTATAACAAGAGCATTGTATTCACCAGCAGAACTATATGAACTAATAATTATACCGCTTGCTTTAGGATAGGTTTCATTGCATTTTTTTAATAACTTATCTCTGATCTCAGTATAATGAAGATTAAAAATCGGTTTAACTTTCACTTTGCCTATGGTATCATGGGGCATTAAAGGTTCAGAATCAGTAAAAACGCATAAGCCATTAAATTTCGGAAATTCATAAACCTCTGCGCTATCATACTTTATATCATATACAGCTTTAAAAGCAAATCCGGAAGTTACAACAACACCTAATAAAAAAGGTAAAACAAATCTTTTCATATGAATATAATTTTTAAAAGGCTGTAATTAGCCATATTAATAATAATGTCAAATTTACTCTTTTTTCTTACTTTTCCAAACAACTGAAAGAGTCGGTTTGGAAGAAGTTTTTAATTTCTCTTTTAGATCAGCGTTTTCGCTTTTCAATAGTTCGATAATCATGTCTTTGTGCTCAATTATTTCTTTAAGAGCAATTATTTCAATTAGTAGGTTTTAATTGTCATTTGGGAAGACTTAAAATCACTAAAATAAAAAGTAAATAAAATTTTACACATCACTAAATTTAGTGATTTTTCTCTCACTATTTTTAGTTATGCGGTTTTGGAATCGTTTGATTTTGAAAGCATTTCGATTTTCTCTTTTAAACGCTCTATTTCATTTTTCTGCAAATTGATTACTTCGTCTTTCAATTTCAGCATTTCATTTTCATATCCGTAACTCGGTTTTGGTTCATTTGCAATATTTGAAACATCGGACAACGGACGATTTACAAAATCGTCAATTGTTAATCCAAAATGAATTGATATTTTTTGTAGAGTTTCCAATTTTGGAACTGCAATTTCACGTACATAAGTTCCAACAACTCCTTTTTTTAAATTAAATAACAAACCAAATTCATCTTGACTTAAAAAATTTTTCTCGCACAAATGTTTGATATTCAATGAAATATAATTTTTCATCTAAATTTTATTTATTTTTAAACGAATTTTATTTGTTTATTCAAATTTCATTCGTAATATTGCTGTAACAAAATACAACAAAATGAACTCAGTTAAAAATTTTATAGACGAACGAAACCAAAAAATTCGGGATCGCTACCATGTTTTGAAAGCTGATAACAAACGAAATGAAACTTTAGAAATAGTTGCTTCCGAATTTGGATTGTCAACTTCGAGCATTTCAACAATTGTATTTCGTAAGAATACGAAAAACCGTGCCAATTAACATTGTTTAGTAAGAAATGACGGCAGAAACAGTATATAACGTTGCAAATTCACTTCCGCCTGCGGAACTGGAAAGGCTTGTTATAATGCTGAACAAACACAAAAAGCCTGTTGAAGCCAAGGTGCAGAAGAAAAAAGACAATGCAGAGGAAATTTGGACAAAAGCGGAGTGTTATGAAGCTGTTTGGAAACTTTTAAATGACCGAAAAAAAAATAGAATTAAAGCCGCTAACCATTAAAACCAAAAAAAGCGGCAGGTACCACCCCGCCGCTTAACCATTTAACCACACAAAACCATGAACGGTATGTGTAGTGTGCCAGGAACCACCCCGGCACAACAAAGATAACAAAAAGTAAGCCAAAAAGTAAAGCTTGCTGTAAAATATAGAGCGCAAATGGTTTTGCACAGATGCCTTGACGTTGAGGGCGGCTGGTTGGTTACCGGCCAATGCCCTCTCCTGATAGGGGAAACAATTAAAACTTTAGAGTATGTCACTATTTGAAAAATACAATCGTTACACAACCGCTATCGAAGCGCTAAGTGAAATTGTAAAAAATGACAATGAGCCGCATTTAAAAGTACAAATTGATTATCTAAGACAACAGCGCAACATTATAGGCCGCGAACAATTGGATTTAATCAATAATTGTAATGTAGTTTATGAAGAAGTAACCGTAAAATCATTTAATCATGCAAGTATTAACTAACGGATCAGATGTAACATTACTCATTTGGCCAACCTGCGAAAAGGAGTTTGAAGCTAAACCGGAAATTCGATTCCGGATAGACAATAAAAAAATTGTTGAGCCCGGTACAAGAATCGAAGTTGCCAAATTAAAAGAAAAAGGTGTTTGGGTTCATTATGAAATAGTTGACATTTTAGAAGTAAAACAAAGCGTTTCACATTGGGGACAAAACATCATCACAGCAAAGGTTAACCGCTTTGTTCAGTAAAAACCATTTAACCACAAAATCATGCAAAAAACCATTACCATTCAAGAAGTGGGTAAACGTCCTACGCTTGACAAACTACCAATCTTATTGCAACAACCTGTTGAATTAGCAACGAATTACCTTTGTGTTGCCTCTGTTGATTATATTCAATTTGATGGTCAAAACTTTATTGCTTTCCGTTTTGATGAAGATTTGCAAATGGAAGTTAATACCATTTTAGAAATTTTCAACTCTTTTCAATTTCAAATCCCTATGAAACTTGTCGACCCATTATGTCGGTTCATGTTTATTTGTGTAGAACCAAGTAAAGCATTGTTAAACTAAAGATTTACGAAGATGGAAAAACAGCAAATCGTAAAAGTACTTAAAAGTATGCTTGTGGACTGGAGAGATTCAGAAAGGACAAAATCAATAAACACGGCTGAAGCAAATAGCACACAATACGGTTTTTGTCATTGGTTAGAGTTTAGTTCTTTAACAACTTTAGAACAAAAAATAATCCTAAATGAATTACAAAAGGATTTAGAAGTTAAGAAATTTTTTATTGTTACTTGGTATCCAACTTTCGATGGTAATCCATCTAATCCAAAGGTCTTTACTAATAGAATTTCCCACCTAAACCGAACCATCAGCAGACTAGAGAAAGAACCACTGCAATAACCATTTAACCACCAAAACCATGCACGATAACCAACCAAAAAAAGCCGGGGAACTGTTTTCGTACGATCTGTTTGGAAACATAAAGCTGCACCCGGTACGTGAAAATACCGCGCGTACCACTCACGTACCAACCACGTACCACTCACGTACCAACCACGTACCGCGTACGCGAAATTCACGTACCACGTTCGAACCATCTACGGAAAATTCACGTCCTGTTTACGCTATTTGGCCATATATAACACAGGAAGCCTTTGCAAATACGATGGATAATTACAGATTATTCATTGCTGCCTATAACGATCAGGTAGAACTTACCAATATAGAAACCGAAAAATATAATGCAGCCGTACGTACCGCAATAGCTTCTGAACCACTAACAGATGTACAAAAAGAATTTGCACGTATTTTCAAACGGAAATACGCTTCAAAACGAGCCAAAGAATATAACGAACTGGTTGAAGAATTCAACACGGAACGCGGTTTGACTTTAGAGAAAAAGAAAATCGCTACCGTTAAATATGCTACCGAAATTGTTTTTCAGCAAATGCTACACCTTTATTCCAGTCAACTAGCAGCAAAAACACAAATATACATGCAGCTTGGGATTACAGAACCGCAACCCGTTAAACAATTTGAAGTAAACAGCTACCACGTAACAAGCTTAGAGCGCAATGGCGTGAAAAGTATCGACGTTTGCACCGAAACCATTCGCAACCACAGATCCCGTTTAGAAGAGGCCGGAGTACTGACTGAATATACCTTTTTAGGCCATAAAAGAGGGGTTAAAATGCACATAAACAGTCAAATTTTATCGATTTTCGATGCCAAAACTTTAAATTTTGTCGGTGCTGAAAATCAGCGAGTTAGCCCCGAAACGTCAAAAGAATTTGGAAATACCAATGATATTACAAGAACTATTAAAAAGAATATTAAAATAAAAGAGAATGTTGAAAACAGTTCTCTTGATTTAGGAACGGCGCAAGCGCCTGAATTTTTAAATTCTTTTTTACAAGAGCATAGAGTGCAAGGTGAGAAGATTTCACAAGGGGGCGCGGCTGAAAATGTTAAAGTTTCGAAACAATCTTCGGAAAATCTGCAAAGTTTAATCCTCCACGATCAGGAGTTGGCCGAAAAGTTAGCCGCCGGTGAATTTAATTACCATGTACCGATCGATATTCGGGTCCTATATGCAGAATCAAGAAACGGAACCATGAGCCGGGATGATTTCCAAGTGTTAATTATTCAGGAATTTATGAAATGTGCCGCTCGTTTGTACCGCAGTGCGACACCATTTGCCGGAAGCTGGAAAAAAGCAATCAATTTTTGGATGCAAAACAAACTGAAAGCTCACAACGGTTTGTACCACAAAGAACTAATGGTGGACAAATTACAGGAATACCGTTGGAGATTGAACCATGCGCACAAATGGTTTGCAAAATCGGAAGTAAAAACGCTATATCCGGGTAATTATTTTGACTTAACCCGTACCGATGCGAAAGAAATTGGTTTTGAATACACTCGAAAAGCATGGCTAAAACACAAAAAGTATCAAGAAGAAGTTAAAGCCAAAGAAGCTGAAGTAAACCGCACTGCAAAACAGCGAAAAGAGCGTATAAATCACGCAAAAAAATTCGATTTGAAATTAAAACAGTTCCTTAACAACCGTATTACGCTTAATGAATTGATAGACTACGTTCATAACAATTTACCAAGCAATTTCCGCGCAAAAGTTTCGGAACGATTAAACCAGTTTTCAACTAAAAATCTTTGTTAATGATACTTACAAGAATGGGGAATAAACGTCGAATAATCAAAAAAATTGCTTCTTATTTTCCTGAACATCGTTTGAGAATTGAGCTTTTTTTTGGGGCGGGTGGATCGTATTTTTATCTTCCAAAACCAAAGTATTCAATATTAAATGACCTTGACAATGATGTTACAAATCTTTACTTGATTGTTCAAAATCATAAAGCAGAATTAATCAAACAAATTGAAATTTTACCGATATCTGAAGGGTTGATTAAATATTGGAAACAAAACCAAGAAACTGAACCAATTAAAAAAGCTATACGATTTCTTTTTTTGTCAAATTTCACCTACTTGGGAAAAGGAGATACTTTAAGAGTTGGTTTAGACAACGCAAAACAAACTCTTTTAAAAAACATTGATTCCACATTCAATCATTTAACTGATTGTAAAATTCTTAATAGAGATTTTAGAGATGTTTTGAAATGTATTAGTTTCTCAAAAGGTCTGAATGATAAAGAAAACTGCTTCATATTTCTTGATCCGATTTATCATGAAACAGAATATGTCTACAACGTTCCAAAATGGACCCAAAAAGATACGATTGATTGCCTTGATTTAATGGTAAACTGCGGTATTAAATCTGCTATGTCTGAATTTAACCACCCGTTTGTTGTTTCTGAAGCGAAAAAAAGAGGCCTAAACATAATAACTATTGGTGAAAGAGCCAATATTAAAAACAGAAAAACAGAAATTCTGATAACCAATTACGAATTATCTCAAATTCAATTACAATTCAACAATTAATAACCATTAAACAACAAAAACCATGTATTTACAATTCATCACAGGCGCATCCTATTTTTTTGCAACACTTTTTATCTTACTTGTTTTACGCACGTTCGGAATACCGTACTTATTAAAACTGCGTAAAAAAAAGCAAGCTGAGGCGTATGACGAAAAAGAAAAGGAGTTAATTAAAAAAGGGAACCGGCCATTTTTTTACGAGCATGGCCGCGTGAAAGTGTTTGCAGTAACACAGGAACAGGCTAATGCACAATACCGTGAAATGAAGCAAAAACTTAAAAAAGCCAAAAAAGATGCCGTTCTATCAGAAAGAAAAAAGTAAAATCCGGATGGTGGTCCTTACTAAGCACGGCCACGAAAACCCAGTTTTCTATTCTCCAATTCAGGAAAATGCAAAGCCCTCGATTAAAATTATCGAGGGCATGCTAAAAAGAATTCCTAAAACCTTAAAAATGGAGTTGGTTAACGTAATCCGGTTCTATGAAAATGGGGCTTTGATTTATGAAGTAAAATAAAACACATTATGAAAAAAATAACAATTGGTTTTTTATTAGCGACAGCTTTATTTGTTTGGATATGGTGTTTTTTTGCTTGTTTGTTCTTTGCAAGCATTGTAATAGACAATGAGAAAAAAGCGGATGCAATAGGTTTTACAGCATTTTTTTTTGGTATAAGTATCACATATTCAGTTTTGTATTACTACTATTTTAAAAGCAAATTCTTTTCAAAATCTAACGCATAACGTTTCCGAGGCTTTATGAAGTGGCGTAATTTTAGAAATTGCCACAACCAATAAGCGAAAAGATATGAAAACAAAGCTTCTTTTAAAAGAAGTAATACGAAAAACAATTTTTACAAATAAACACTAACCAGCCATTTCATAAAACCTTCGTTATAAACTGGCTAAATTTTTATAAATATGGGAAAACAAAATTATAAATGGGATTTGTCAAAAGAAGAACAAAACCGAAAAGACAATAAAGCTTTATTGGAGGATTTGAAAGTAGTATTAATAGGTATTTTATGCCTTTTTGTTGCTTTCGTATTGTGGGAATTTTTACATTTTTTAGCTGTTTTTACGAAAAGTTTTACATAGCTTGTTTATAACGGTTGGTGGCTTGGCGAAGTACCGTCTTGCACAAATGTTGAATTATAGTACAAAGGCTTGTTGGCGGTATTTTGCCAAACCACTGTTATAAGCCGTTTTTATTAGTGTTTGGCATAATAAATTAATTTAAAAACAATGATTGATTTAAGTAAATATAATGTAGAAAAATTGAATGATTCACAAAAAAAGAAAGTAGATAGAGTGATTAAACTTTTGGTTGAACTTCAAAAAGAAAAAGTAAATGCTTGCGTTGCTTCAACTCCACAAAATAAATTGATTTTCTATAAAGCTGATAAATGGCTTGATAGTATGGAAGAAATACAAGATATGCACAATGAAACAGATTTTGTATATGAAGGTAAAAATCAGCCCGATAGTTTAATAGATACAGTCGGTTACTAAAATGGCTTATAACGTTAAAAGGCTTTGTGCAGTGTCGAATAAACTGCTATAACTTTCAAATTATTACTAAAATGGAAAATAAAAACAAAGCATCAAACAAAGATAATAACTCGGCATTGCATAAAACCGATGTTAGCGGTTGTTCTTCTCCGAAAATCATACTGCATCTTTGTGCTGATTTAGGTTCTGACAGTTTATTTTACCAATTATCAGATGAATATGAAGTCATAATGATAGGCGAAGATATAGGTGTTGAAAATTACACACCACCACCAAATGTTTATGGAATAATAGCAAACCCAGTATGCACTGAATTTTCAACTGCAAACGGATTTCATAAAATAAGAGATTATGAAAAAGGTATGGAAATGGTTAATCATTGTTTAAGGATAATAGATGAAGCCAATCCTAAATGGTGGGTTATCGAGAACCCTGCAAACGGTAGATTAAAAGATTTTTTAGGCAAACCAAAGTATGTTTATCAGCCTTGGGAATATGGAAGCCCTTGGACTAAAAAGACGGCTTTATGGGGTGACTTTAACATACCTCCAAAGAAATATACCGATTGGAATAAAGTGCCTAAAAACGATAAACTTTATGTAAGACCAGGGCGGCCAAAACCCGCACTTGCATTTTTACATAAATCAGCAGTTGATTTGATACCTGAAATGCAATGGGCAAAAGACAAAATAAAATGTGATGCTGACATTCGTTCAATGTGTTCAGCTGGGTTTGCAGAGGCATTCTTTCAGAATAACCGCTAACACGCGGCTAACAACTAAAAAACCATACATATCCAACCATTTAACCATAAATAACCATGAAAGAAGTAAAATTAAACAAAGTAACCGAACAGGAACTTTCGGTACTACAATCAGAACTACACCGGTATAACACCGTAATTTCTACCAACTTTAAACAACCGGAATTCGCCGGCCAATTCTTCGACTTGATAATGTTGATTGACATTACATTTCGCTTATGGTATTCTTTTCATCTAAAAATTACAAAAGGCAGTCCGGCGAAAGGATTTAGCATAAGTTTAAAGCCATTCGAGGCCGTCGCATTACTTAAATGCTGCACGTACCACGTGGAAAACGATGCACACGGTACGTTCACGTACCTCGTGAAAGAGAAATACAAAGGAATTATCGATCAACAGTTGAAAAGTCTTTAAATAATCTACTATTCAATAGCATGATAAAGAATTCTACCTACATACGCAGCTTTACTCCAACTCAAAAAAAACAGTTGGAGCAAGTTGCACAGGAACAAGGTTTAAAAAATGCAAATGATGTTCTTTTATTTACCCTCTCGAGCCATATAGAACTAACAAAAGACGTTGCCCGGCTAAACCGAATTATCGAAATGAAGCAAAAGAAAATCGAATCATTAAAAAATACTAACTTGTAAATAACTTTGAAATAATTATGGAAGAATTCGTAGAAGAAAAACTAAATTCACTTAAAAGTGAACTGAAAGAAATACAAATATCATTTCGAAATAATCCTAAAAGATTTTCAGTTCTGTCTTATACAGTAAAAACACATTATCTTGAAAAAGAAATAATTAAATTAGAAGAACTCTTGCAAGAGTATAATTCTTATAAAGAACAAAAGCCACGCTAGCTGCGTGGTTTTTTTTACTGCTGTAATATCATATATTTGTAAATAATTTAATACAATACTATGTTAATCACTAACGATAAAATTACATTTGAATCTACTGGCCGTGAAAAATTTATAATGGATGGCCGCAATAGCTTTTCAATTAACGGAGATATGATTTGTACAGGCTACGATGATGTAATTTTTTTTAATGATGGTTTGGACGATACAGATAATCTCAAACCGGAAGAAAGAAAGGAGTTAGCCATTTTCATGATAAAACAATGGGCTGATTTTGCCGAAATCGATATTAAAATTTAAACCACTCAAATAGTGTGGTTTTAATTTCCTTTAAATATTTTAGCTGGGATTTGTTGGAAATACTTTTTTAAAATTTTTTCCAATTCAATCTTCAATTTTGGATCATCGTTATTTTTGGATAGTATTTCATTAGCTTTTTTTACTAATTTTTGAGAATCTTTTTCTGCAAATTCACTCATTAGCTTTGTATTAAAAGCCATATTCTCCAAAGATTTTTGCTGTTTCCTTTTCGACATGTAAGATGATTCGACTTTCTTACATTCATTTTCCAGTAGTTGCGTTTCCTTTATCATGTTATATTAATTTTACAACATAAAGGTAAATCAATAAAGGATAAAAAATACTTAATAATCAACGAGTTATTAACTGAGATTGTTGATAAAAATCACTGAAATCTTTTCTTAATCTCTTCCACCTCACTAGCACGAACAGCTTTCTGGTCCTTAGCCTCTTTTAAAGGAATTCCGCGCATTTTAGCAATTACGTTGTTGATCTCTGCACGCACGGTACGTTCGCCAAAAATCCTAAATTCATTCATTAATTCCTGCTTCGTCATTGCGCGAAGCACATCGTTATTTTGTAAAGCGTTGGAAGTCATGGTATTTTGTGGTTAATGGTCATGTCAAAACTAAAAAAAAAGAAATTCACTACAAAATAAAAATCCTTGCAAATGTTTGCAAATCCTTGCAAAAGCTAACAAATGTTTGCAAATCCTTGCGAAACCTCGCGAATGCTTGCAAATCCTGACAAGCAACTTTTTTTCAAACCTACATTTGCTATCAACTTCTTTCACTCGGTCTTAAAAATTTAGTTATGAAACGATTTTAATCCAAAGGCTAGAGTTAATCATTTTGGGAGCTCGGACGTGGTAGGACAAAAACACGGTAACCGGCTCCCGATTAACTCTCAAAAAAAAGAAGTTCTTATAATAATGGATGCAGCAACCGTAAACAGACTACTCCGCAGAGAATTAAAACCATTTGACAAATGGGTCGATTTAATTCCGGCATACGAGGGAAGTCAGTACGATTTTGAAGCGCCAAACCAGTACAGCGATACAGACGACACACTCGTTTTTATGGCAAATTGTGTTGAAAAAACAGCACATCAATTGGTTAAGGTTGCGCCATTATTAAAAGGGAATACGCTCACTGAAACGGTTGATAATATTTACAAATGGTTGTACAATCATTTTCAGTACAAACTGGACGAAACAACCTTACAGCATTTGTACAAACCATCGGCAGCCGTGTATTACCGAAAGATTGGATTTGATTGTAAAACGTTCAGCACGCTTGCATCATCGCTTTTAAGCCTTTTAAAAATTCCACACGCATTTAGAAAGGTAAAGCAAAAAGGGTTTGTTCATCCGGTTACCGGTGAATTGGTCTGGTCGCACGTTTACGTGGTTGTTCCAAACGGTTCACAAACCTTGGTAGTAGATGCCACAACACACAATAACAGAGAAGTCAGTTTCGTCGAAAAATACGATTACGATATGACAAAAGTATTAAAACACGTTATGTTAGGTTCGCCTGCGGTTACAGCGCAACAAAACCCGTACACTTTAGATATGTATGGCGGTTTAGCGTGTCCGGGGCAAACTTGCAATTGTGGTGGTAGTGGCAGTTTAGGGAATCCGTACGCATACGGTTATGATTTGAACGAGCTATACACGTTGCCAATTTATAAACCTTTTGGTTTGAATGGAGGCCTAGACAGTATTAAAAGTTTTCAATGGTCCGACATTAAAACATTGTTTAGTAAAAACATTGATTGTATTGGAGGAACAGCCTACAATAAATCAATTGCCGAAAAAGATATTTCTACTCTAAGCCAACGTCTTTTTGGTTATTTGGATAAAATCAATCAAGCGGTTATTGATAATGACATGAGTACATTGTCTTTTTACGTAAATCAGTTCATTGGTGATGCCACATGGAATGCCTCAATAGCCGGATATAAAAGAGCAGACAAAGATTGGAATTCATGTTCGGCATCAAATTTAAAAGCGGTTCACGAAGCATTTAATTTTTACAGATATACCGCCACAAAAGCCTTAAAAATTTGGTTGGATCAGTATTTTACTGCCACACCAAATGGAACCAAATATTATGGTTTTCCACAAGTTGTTGGTGAAACGAACACAAAATATTACGGACCGGATCCTATTGATCAGACTTTAAAAACGGCACCATCACCATTTCCGGTAATTAATGCGTTTTTTGATGAATGGATTTCCTATGACACCGACTTTTTAATATTTGGAATTCCATATTTCGACTATGCGCTTAAGCCCGGAATGTCAATACCTAAGTTTGAGATTACACAACCGGTATTAGATGCAAATGCAAATATTAATTTGCTTACACCTCAAACGTTGTTAAGTACTTTAACTACTGTTATTCGTACTGCCGAACAAATTGTAACTCCAACGACAAATGGTACAACAAGTCAAAGTGGAACGTATGATGCTTCAACAGGAGCCTATACCGGAAATCCAAATACCCCAAAACCAAAACCACAAAATGCAGGTACAGGATTAGTTATTGGTGCAATAGTAGCATGGGCCGGATGGTCAATTTATCAATCATCAAAAAAATCAAAACCAAATGCAAAGTAACGCTTACACTTACGATATAGAAAATTATGGTCTTGGATTAGTACAAGCAAATAATATTTGTGTTCGTAGAAACCCAGACGGTTCTCGAACTACTTACACAAGCCACGCCGGGGAATGCCCTTATGGCGGTACTCCAACCACGATGGGGCCGGCTTTAAATTGCCCGGAAGCATTAAACGGATGGTTTAGCGATGCTTGGGGATGGGTAAAAAGAAATGCGAAGTATGCTGGTACTATTGGAGTATTGGTTTCTGAAGTTATGGATATCATCGATGGTTCACAATGCAAAACACTTGCCGGGCAAGATAATCCTAATAGTGCTTTTTGTCGTACTGCTTCGGTCATGCGTGATTATACCTTAACCGATGCAGAAAATGCACAGGTTGTCGAATGGGCTACCAATTACTTTTCACCATTTTACAATCAGGTTTTGAATGAACTAAATGCAGTTTTTGCCCAGGGCGTTACACTGGATCAGCAATTGCAAATTATTAATAGAGCTATTTCAAAAATGTCTTTGTTCAAGGCCTATTTAACTACAAATCCAAACGGATTTTCGGTTAACGCCAATAAAGAACAATTCAACGGAGTAACGGAATTCTTTGATTATGTAGAAAAAGTAGTCAATGATATTGTCATGGAAGCAGAAGTTTTATTAACAACTGAATCCACTAAAGTAAATACAACAGGAATGGATTTTAAACCATTTGTTGTGCCTACTATGAGTGCAATGGCTGAATTGTACAAAGTAGCAAATGGCGGTATCGTTCCAACTACGGCAGTTTTAACCCCTACGGCAGCACAAATGCAAGTAATTACAAGTAGCACAACATTGCCAAATGAGCCTAAGGCAGGTTCGGGATCCGGAGCAGGATTATTGATTTTAGGAGGCATCGTCATTGGAGGTGTTTTGATTGCAAATTCCGGTAAAAAAGCTAAAACCACTAAAAAAGGGAAATAATGACAGAATTAATAAATTTTGAAGATTCTAACCCTTACGATTCGTGGTTTCGGTACGAGTTTGAACCGTATTACGAACGTGTATTCGGATCAACAAACTATCTGCTTTCTGGCGAATTTCCTTTGGATGCCATCAATTACAGAGTTTCAAAAATGTGTGCCTACAAAGCCTACGTTCTTACAAATCCTAACGGTTTCAAACCAAATGCTCATGCAATGCAAATCAGCAAAGTAAACGAGTTGCTAAAGCCATTTGAAGATAAAATTTTGAGTTTTGTAGCAGAGTCAAATCAGCCAATCGAAAAGTTTACCGTTCGTGTTAGTACATCACAATTTAAGTACGACCCGATAAATGTTCTAAATGAAGTATCTGTGGATTGTGACAATTTCAGATTTGTGACTAATGGAACTGTTCCACAATATCCTTTAAATGAATCACCGGTTACAACTACTACAGTACAGCCCGCTCCATCAGCAGAAAGTACGATTAAAGTAATTGAACCAACTAACACGGGTTCCGGCGGTATCATTATCGGGGGTATAGCTTTGGCAGGATTACTCCTGTTTTTAGCAAGAAAGAAAAACAAGAATAACTAAAAATAATTTTTTAACCATTAAACCACTTAAAAACCATGTTTAAATCACCTAATTCTAAGACAATTGGAACCGCCGCTGTAGCAGTTGGCGCTGGTGTTGTTGGTGCAAAAGTTTCAGACGGTCTAGTGGCTTTAATGCCTGACAGCACAGCGAAATACAAAAAATTAGCAGTGGCGGCAGTAGCATTATTAGGCGCAGCATCGGTAGAAGCAAAAACCACAGCAGGTACAGCCGTACAAGCATCGCTTGTTGGTATGGCCATCAAACAGGGAACTGATTTCGTTACGGATCAGTTAACTACAAATGTTGCTCCAAAGGACAACTCAAGCAAGTTAAACCAATTTATTAATGCAGTTGTAGGACATCCTACCGCAGGCGCAGTACAAACGCCTCCAGTTGTAAATTCTACTGCTTTGGCAAGACTAGGAAACCCAATCAATTGGGCTCCGGTGTACCAACCTGAAGAAATCGCCTTTACGGGGGTTTAATCTCAACAAAACTGAAATTTTAACAAAAGAAAATCATTAAAACAGAAAAAGTAAGATGAACAATTTACCATTTTTTACAATCGTAATGGCTTTCCTGATGGGAATTACCGGAAAGCTTTCAGCACAGTTACAAGCTGACATTAAATCAGGCACAATAACTTTAGACGATCAAACGCTGGAGTTGAAAAAAGAAATCGGAGGCGGTGGAGAAATCTCCTTATTGTTAGCTTCCGATAACAGAATCGACGGACTTTGTACGTTTGATAAAAACACACTTCAATCCGGGAGAGCATTTATTTTCGATAACATTTCCTTAGGATATGCTACTGATGCCGCTAGTGGTAAAGTAACTCAATTATCCTACAACACAGCTGCACCGAAAGAGTTGCAAAATGCTACACTTGTCATAACTCAAATCGGTCGTGAAGTATTGCGTTTGCCGGTTAGGGACATCTGTAATATCGAAACCGGTAACAACATTTCGGACGAGTACCGCCAGTTAAAATCGTTGCGATATTTATTAGACGATCAGACTATCCAAATCAAATTAATTTTTCCTGACGGTGTTACTTTAGATGGAGCTGCAAAACACTACGTTTATTTAAGACTAAACGGCTTGCAGACTACTAAAAAGGCAGCTTAATACTACGACCATTTACCACACAAACCAACCTTAAAAAGCCCTGTCAAACATGGCAGGGCTTTTTTTAAAACTATTCAATATGAATAAATTCGAACATAGAGCGGTAAACATCACATTGTCTGACAGTTCAGCGTTGGCAATTGAAGATATTAAAATTCCTGATGGGAAAATCATTGCCATTGGTGCAGTAGTTGTCGGAAATACTGATAATGAAATCATTAACCTTTGTGTTAAACAAAATGGAAATGAAGTTTTAAGTCCTTCCGATTATCGTTTTTCAGAGCCAAAAGCAGGCGGAAACTTTGTACAGTCTTTACGTCCGGTGGATATTGACGGCGGCAGATTGCTTTCTGTTGAATTGCAAGCCTTTGCGAATTCAAGATCAAATGAAGTAAAAGCCCAGGTTCTATTTGTAGTACTTAAACCCGAAAGCGCATCATGTTCTTAAAAGGGATTTTAGGTAAAGAGATTATCAAACGAAGCGAGCAATCATTTTCTTTAAATGGAATGATTAATCCAACTTTTCAAAATGTTGGCACAAGCCCTGTTATGGTCGATGGCCGGATTTTGGAAAGTGGCGACACTTTTTACATGGATTGCCCGAACGTAATCCTTACCAATGCTATTTCAATTCAGTTTACCGGAACTTCAGCACAAAGTAAATTATTGTACTGTCATTTCGTACGACTTGAAGAAAAAGAAGGATGTTAAACTCACACACGCAACATGAGTAATTTACTTGAAACCATTCAGTTTTTAAAAGATAATCCCGGCAATTTCATTCGCTTAACCAACATGGCAGGCGAAATTGAACAACCGTTGGGAAAAAAAGACATTTATCTAAGCGATATCCCGAATGAAGATTTGGCAGCTTACATAAAATTTTTGCTTGGCAGCATTACTACAGATGCACATGTCATTGTAGAACGCCGCCGACAAAAAGGAGCAACACACGAAAAAGCAGGTCCTGCTTTTAAGGTAATTGTAAAAGCCCCTGAACCAATTCAAGCCACACCAGTTGTGGAGCAAACGGTATCACAAAATGCTCAACCGGTTCAACACAATCCACAAGTAATGCCGGCAGTACCCGGTATGGGAATGCCTTTTGGATTATCAGCGGCCGATGCATTTGCGATGATGCGTAAAGCAGACAAACTGGATGATGTGATTTCCGATAAGGAAGAATTAAAAGAAATAGTCAAAGGGTTACGCGCAGAAAATCGTACGCTTGAAATTGATAAACGAGAGTTGCAGACAAAACTTTCCATTGCTGAAGCACAAAAGGACATGGCTGTTTTAGCGGCCAAAATGGAAAACAAATCGTTTTTTGATTCTCAGGCATTTCAAAACTTAATGGAAAAAGCCCCGGACATGGTAGGGATGGTCATGGAAGCCAGAAAAGGAAGTGTACCACAAGTAGCTGCATCCGGATTAGGAGCGGCAAACATTTCAGAAACCAAAAAAACGTTTGTGGAGTACATCATTGAGAATTGTTCCGATGACCAGGTTAATTACCTCGGTTCTATTATCGCATACATGAGTAACCCAAATTTTGTAAATAAGTTGAACGCTTTAATATCCAATCCGAATGAATAAGCAGATTACCATTCAAGGAAAAGACGGCATCGATTTGATGGAGCGTGAAAAAGCATTGGAAAAGGTCCAATCGCTTACCACACAGGAATTAAAAAACCTTGCATCATTGGCCGACAGCGATAAAGCTAGAAAGTATTTATCGGACCCGATCAAGTTTAAAACACTAAAAACATTCTTGTAATACATGAAAAAGACTAACAGAGGTTTAGGAAATCCGGCGGCCGTTGCGGCTGTTGCCAGTACATCAGCAGGTCAAAAAGCCCTTGACAAATCTATGGAAGCAATTCCTATGGTTGCCAAATGGGTTGCTGCTCTTGGACTTATCGGGCTTACTTGGTATCTCGTTAGTAATAGGTTTGTTCGTTGGGATTATAATAACGCATACCCAAAATCAAACATTAGTCAGGCACAGGCCGAAGCGAGAGCCGAAGCCATCTACACGGCCATGTTTGGTATTGGAAATGGTTTTGAAATTGTCAAACAGCAAATAGCAGGATTAAACTATAACGGTTTCATAATGCTTTACAATGCTTTCGGTATCCGCAAATCTGCAACGAATATACCGTTCATAAATAAGGATGAAGGCACTTTGGTTGAATGGATTCAAAACCAGTTTAGCGAAAGTGAAAAAGCACAGTTACGCTTCTTAATCGGAAACTCATTTTTTTAAAAAAAGCAGCATGACAGAGCAAAATAAAAAATTAGCCATTTATGGTGTGGCAGCTTTAGGAATTGGTATAGCAGCCTATTTCATTTTCAGGCCACAAAGTTCTACACCTGGCAACGGAGGTATTTATGATCCAACCGGAAACGGTGGAGTTACCAATCCCGGGCAAACAGTTTTTAACCCGTCTGTAATAGCCGAAAGGCTTTATACAGCGATGGTTATGATAGGAACGGATGAAGATGAAATTTTCAACGCTCTTGCTGGTCTTTCCGAGCCGCAGTATTACCAAGTATCGCAAAAGTTTGGAAAGCGTAGTTACAACAGTACTACCGGTACAAACCACAGCTTTAATCCCTTTACCGATTTACCACTCGAGCCATTGAAAGTATGGCTTAAAAACGAGTTAAGTACTTCGGACTATGAAACTTTAAGAAAACGATTCCCTAATTATTTATAAGCTATGATATTTTCAGGACAAGTATTGGACACCGCAGGAAACCCGCTTCCGTTTGCTTCTGTTTATCCAAAATACAATATGATTACTGGTCAGACAGCTAATGAGTTTGGGCAGTTTTCGGTTAACGTTAATTTGGGTGATCCTGTTGTGATTTCTTATGTAGGTTATAAACCACAGGAAATTAAAGCTACAACCGCACCTGCAACTGTAGTTCTATTGAATAATCAAGTCATTGAAGAAATAGGGATTACTGCCAATACGAAAAAAACGAAAATTCCATGGGTTCCAATTGTAATTGGGAGCGCCATTGTTGGCGCATTAGTGGCGGTATTTGCATCAAATAAAGACGATAAGCCTAAAACAGTAAAGGCAAAATTATAAACAAGACTGCTTCTCGAGTAGTGTTATTTGTGTTCGCGTGTGAATTGTGCAATCGGGAGTTTCATCCCGATTGTAACAATTACTTTAAAAACAGAAAATCATGGCATTCAAATCATTTTTAGGACGTACAGACTTGCCGCGGGGATTCCGAAACAATAATCCGGGAAATCTCGTAAAAACTTCTATTCCGTGGAATGGAGAAGTAGCAGTAAACACCGATGGAAAATTTGAACAATTCATCGAGTTACGTTATGGAATACGTGCTTTGATGCGCGACATTATAAACGATGTGAATAAAGGGAAAACAAGTGTAAAAGCACTAATTACAGAATTCGCACCAGCATTTGAAAACAATACAACCGCTTACATTGCTTCTGTAATTGCTAATGTTGGTTTTTCAGTTATTCCTGAACTAACACAGGAAAATCTCATTGCGATTTGTAAGGCAATTATTTTCGTTGAGAACGATCACTACAACGGTAAAAGTGGTTATTCTAAAATGATTGTTGATGCAGACTATTATCAAGCCATTGCCATTTTAGGGATTGCACTTCCAAAAAAAAAAGTAACATCATAATTCCGGTTTTAGCTTTTGCAGCTATAACGGTTTTAGGGTTTATGTACTTAACACCAAACAAAAATGATAGGAGTAGTAAAAAAAATAGTATTTCCGGAAAATGAATCTTATTTGATGGAAATTATTGGGTTAATCTCACAAATTGATGACAAAGACCCAACAATTTATTTTTTAAAGAACGATTTTCCATTTGAAGTAAGAGCAAAATATAGTGGTCCTTCAGACTATTTAATTTATGACCCTTTTTATAGTAATAAGTTTTTAGACAATAAAACAGGGGTTTCAATTTCTCAACCGGATAAAGGGAAAGCTACTTCAATACAACGTCTTAATGAAAACGAAATAAGGGTCCAGACCTCGGCCGATGGTATATTATATCAAACCGAATTCAGGATAACTATGAAAAGATCTGATTATCCAAAAGACATCATAATAAAAGGCTAAAATATGCAAACTGAAATCATAATAAACATCGTTACAGCTCTTTTTGGGGGTACTGGGGTTATAACATTTTGGGCCGCCAGAAAAGAACGTCAGGTAAACGCATTTGAAGGCATGCAAAAAGTGTACGACCGGATGGTTGCTGATACTGATTTGAAAATGCAGAAAATGCAAGCTGAAATTGACAGTTTACGCAGCCAATTAGAGGCGCAAATGATGAAATGTAATAACTGTACAAAAAAATAATATGCTACATCTGAACCAAAATAACGACGAAGAAACAAGAAAATACCTTGCATTAGGGTATATTTTTTGGTTTGCTATGATACTAGGATTACTTTTTTTAACCGCTAGTTGCAGAAGCAAAAAAACAACCGTTGAAACCTCTAAAATAGAGGTGAAAGAAATTGTTAAAGACAGTTCTTTGATTATCAAAACATCAGATTTGAAAATCGAAAAGACCGTTCCGGTCTTTTCGGATAATTTCTACCCTTACGATACCACACGAACGGACAACCCAATTTTTGAAAATGAAATCAACAACGGTCACACTAAAGTTAGAATTTCATCTACCAAAAAAGGGTTGAGAATCACAACCGAAAGTAAACCGGTGGAAAATAAACAGGAAAAGAAAAACAACATCATCAACAATGTAAAGGTTCGAGAAACAGAAAAAAAAGAAGCCAACACCAGCAAAACAAATAAGGTAATTGTGCCAATTTACTTTCAATGGTGGTTTTGGCTACTCATTGTGATTTTGTCGGTGATACTTCGATATTTTGTGTTAAGCAAAATTTTCCCGGATAAAGAAAATGAGTAATGAATTATCAAAATATAAAAAACCACTTGCGATAATTGGCATCGCAACGATTCTTTATTTCATGGCATCAACAAAATCATTTGCAAAAATTACCGTCGATAATGTAAAACGTGGTTGCGATCAGGATTGGGGCTGTGGTTCTTATGGGGCAACTCGCGGAAACAGAACTCATAACGGACTGGATATAAAAGCAATTCCCGGGCAACAAATTATTTCGCCTATTTCGGGAACGGTAACTCGTTTCCCTTATCCGTATGGCGATGATTTGCGCTGGACCGGTATCGAAATAAAAAACTCCGATTACCATGTAAAAATCTTTTACTTAACGCCAACTGTTCTTCAGAACGCAAAAGTAAAACAAGGTCAGGTTATTGGAAGAGCGCAAAACATTGCCAGTAAATATTCTTCCAGTATGACTAATCATGTGCATATAGAAGTGAGAAATGCAAAAACATTAGAATTGATTAACCCTGATACTTTGCTTTAAGATGAAACCAAACGAAAAAAAAATAATGATTGTTGGCATCGGTGCTTTGGCGGCAATCGGAATATATTTTGCCACTCGAGGTAGTAATGAAATGGTTGTACAGGAAATCCCTAACCAAATTCCAACCCCGACCCCGCAGCAACCTACGCCGGTTGTTTTGGATGGTAACAAGTTGCTTAAAAAAGGCATAAATGGTGCGGAAACCAAGAAATTGCAAACGTTGTTAGGAATTTCTTCAGATGGTATTTTCGGATCACAAACTGAAGCTGCTTTGTTGGCCAAAAAAGGCGTTGTGCAAACAACTCTTAATCAGTTTGCCACCCTGCCAAATATCAATCAAAATTCGATTGCTATTGGTAGCCGTGTAATGGCTGATTTAAAGACCGGAACGCCAATTTTTACCGCTATCCAAAAAGCCGATGGATCGTATTATTCCGATTATAAAATTTTATACTATCACGATTACGGTAAGGAGATTGGAATTGTAAAATCGCACAATGATACCAAAACATGGTATTTAGTTGAATACACCGGTCTTTTAGGTTCCAAACATTTATATTTTGTCAAATCTACAGATGTAGCAAAAATATAGACTATGAAAACAGTTATAAAAGTTGTAGGCATTGCTGCCTTGGCCACCACTCTTTTTGCTTTCAAAAAGAAGAACGATTATACCAAAGTAATTGAGCAAATGGATTTTAAAGTCGAAGGACTTTCCAATATCAGGCTAAATGGGACCAATGTTCTTTTTGATTTAGCCGTGAGATTTTATAATCGTACGGATATCGATTTCGAAGTGTTTACGGCCGGATTGATAAAGCTAAGGAAAATTAAGGTTTGGATGAATGGCGCGTATGTCGGGGAAGCTAACAGTAATATTACTGAGATCCAAATACCGGCTTATTCTTCCATAGTGGTTAATAAAATTTTAGTTTCATCACCTCTTTTGCAAATGTTAAGCCAAATTACTACATTTGAAAATGAAACCGACTTCAAGAATATTAAGCTTGAAGTGATTGTAGATGCCTTGGGCGAAACGTATGTTTTAGAACAGCCGCTACAATTATAAACCATTTAACCACCAAACCAATGTCAAAACTAATATCCAAATTCAATGGGCTGCATGGGCGTACTGTGAATCGTGCCTATTTAGTATCTCTTAAAAATTCTGCCAAAAAGGAAAACAATAAGGAAATTGAATCGCGAATTTCAAACTTACTTTTGTCATTTCCGGATGCGGATAATTTTGATATAGAAATCGACGATCCTATTTCCGACAGCATTAAGCCTATCGGTTTATCAATTCCGGATTATCAGTATTTAGAATTTGAAGAAGCATTCGCCACCTCTGATGAAGATAATTTGGGTTTAGGCAAGGCTATTTCACCGGAAGAAATTTACCAAATGATTACGGATAAAGTTCTTAATCAAATTAAGAAAGTTAATAAAAAAGATTATAAGAGAAAATGGGAAACCAAGGGTTATTTAATTGCTTATAATTTTGAATCAAAAAAACCGTATAAAGGTGTAAATCAGTTGATTTTAGGTGGTTTTTTCGATCCTATTCCGAATCCTTATTACTTAACTTTTAAACAAGTGAAGGAACTTGGCGGAACTGTTAGAAAGGGAAGCGAAGGACAGGAAGTGATTTACTACACAAAGTATGAAAAAGAGGTAACCAAAAAAGTTAAGGATGAATTTGGTAAAGAAACAGGAGAAACAAAAGAAGTAACCGAATCGTTTTACGCAATACGTTATTACAATGTTTTTAACGGTTCAGATATTGACGGTATTGATTTTGATTTAGACAATTTCAATTTAGCTGGTAAAATTAAAAATGAAGTTATCGCTAAAGGTAAAAATCAACCTATTGAAGCTGCAGACTTAATCATTAGTAATTATCCAAAACCGCAACCAACTATTAATCATGGTGGGATACGAGCATATTTTGACCCTGAAAACGATGTAATTCAATTGCCTGAATTTCAGAGTTTCGAGAGTTCACAGGATTATTACAGAACGGCCTTTCATGAACTATCCCATAGTACATTATTGCCTAACAGGTTAAACAGAAACCCAGATATTTACGATAGAAAGGAATATGCTTTCGAGGAATTAGTGGCGGAGTTTGGCGCGGTTTTTTTGTCCTCACAGGCCGGCATAATTTTTTACACCAATAAAAATCATGCTGCATATTTAAAAGGATGGAATGAAGCCTTAACCCAAATGAAAGATGATAACAGATTTCTTATAAAAGCGGGTGCTGCAGCTCAAAAAATTGCTGATTACATATTGCAGTTTGATGAAAATGGCAATCCTCTGTATTTAAAGCATAATTTTGAATCTGAAAAACCAAATCGTGTAAAGAAATCACCATCTAATTACGGTAAAAAGACAAAGTTTGTTTCAAAACCAAAAACAAAAAAAGCGGAATATCCATTCAGTAAAGATGACATTCCTTATGAAACCGCTTACAGAGCGCATACGGGCACTTCATTCAGTCCTGAAAAAAGGGCAGAAATGGAAAAAAACAGATACTTTGAGGCTCTAAAAGAATTGTATGATAAGTTCTTTCCAAAAGCCAAAGAAGCAGGTAAAGAAATTGAGTTTACAGAATTATTTTCTAAACTTCAAACAGGATTTTTAAACCGTTTTCTAAAGTATCTTACTTCACGCCATGGATTTTATTCTACCATGATCGCTGGTCCTGCTAAATTTCCAGTTTCAAGAATGGAAAAGAAAAGCCGGGCTATTGACAGTAATTTGAATGATTTTATAAAGTATTTGGAATACGGAGAAAAGAAGCTTAATGACTTAGTTACTCCGGAAAGTGAAAAACCAATTAAATCAGGTAGCGATAATGCCCTTTTATTGTTAAAAGAAAAACTTTCAAAACTTGAAACGTTCCAGAAAAGAGCAAATGAAGCCAACAAGCAATTACGCGCTATAACAAAAAAGCATTCTGATTTTGATGTTGTTCTCGACTTATATAAAAAAGCATTGGCCGAAATTGGTTTTTCTGATAAGGATATTATCGGTATCACTCAGTTAGGAGAAAGAGAAAAGCGTGTGATGTGGCTTTCAATGGGGACAACAAATAATGCCGCTGAAATTAGACGTATAAAGGCTAGAATTGAAACCGAGGAAAGACTTGTAAAAAAAGATAAGGATACCACAATTGAAAAAAAATATGATTTCAATGGTGGTTATGTAGAGTTAGATTATTCTGAAAATCGGATTAAAATTTATTTTGATACCATACCGGATGCAGAACTTCGTTCCAAATTGAAAGGAGCCGGATATGCGTTTAAATGGTCGCCAAAAAATAAAGCTTGGCAACGTCAACTTAATACATTTAGATTAGAATATCTTGAAAGAATCCTTTCAGGATTTGATTCTCAAAAAAAACATATAAATAGTGATTCTTCACCTCAATTAGAGTTATTCGAAAAAGGAATGGCCGCACCTGCTGTAGAAACAATATATATTGATACGCCGGTAATTGTAAAGACAGAAACAATATCCAGCCCAATTGAAGTTCATTCAAACGAACAGGCTCCAGTTGCACAAGTAAAAAAGGTACTTCCAGTTACGACTTCGGTAACCGCTGAAGTAATTTCTGAGATCGCTCCAAAGCACAAAACACTCGGTTACTTGATGGCAAACGACGAAGTGAATGAATTGTATCAAATACCTGGGGATGTTGGGGCATTTTTGGGGGATGTTGAGATTAAGCCAAAGGAAAGTGTTGTTATTACGCTTTCATCACCGCAAGGTGGCGGAAAAACGCGTACACTTTTACAGTTTGCAAACGCTTATGCTTATAATTACAGTGTAAAAATTTTTTCACTTGAAGAACACGTGGAAAGCAAGGTTTTTAAAGATAAAATTGCAGAGTATATCGATCCGGCTAATTTTGAAAGAATTTCCGTTGATAGTGAACTACCGAAAGGCATCAATACCATACATGAAGCCGTTAAGGATTTTGATATCATTATGACCGATTCATGGCAAAAGATGCTTGAAATAAACTCAAGACTTTCGCTCGATCAGGATTTTCGAAAAAAATACGACGGGAAAACATTTTTGTTTATCTATCAACAAACCTCTGACGGAAAGATGAGAGGCGGTTCAACCAGTCAATTTGATGGCGACATTATCTTGTTTGTAGAGAAATTTCCTGACTATCGCAAAAGTTACGTGTACCCAAATAAGAATCGATACACAAAAATTCCTTTGGACCAATTAAAGTACAATATCTATTCGGGAAAAATGGATAGGGTAGAAGAAGAATTCGAAACTGAAACTATAAATCAATAATAACCATTTAAACCACAAAAACCATGGCGAAAAAACAGACAACAGGAAAAAGAGTTTCCAAGAAAGAAGCACTAACAAGCTGCGGAACACACCTTAAAAAAGGTTACAAATATGTAGCGGGTGGCGGCGTTGTGAAAGTTGAAAAGAAGAAAAGCACTTCAAGAGGTAAGAAGAAGTAATTTTTTTAGGTTAGTTATGTTAAGAGAATCCCGATTAAGGCCGGGATTTTTTATTTTTGCAGTATGACAGTGGATTTAGACATAACAATAAAAACCGATCGGGAACTAACCCCGGAAGAACAGGAGTACCACGAATTTTGGATAAACCAGTTTAAAGGCCATTTCGATGAATGGTTTTTAAAGTGTGGTATTCCGGTTTCAAATTCTCTGCATTTCAACATTGATTACTTCGCTGATAAAAGAAAGTTTGCCATAACTTATGTAAATCGTTATCAGGAAAGGATTTTAGAGCGAATTAGAATGGATGATTATTTTTACAACCGGTATTTTGGGCAATGAAAAAACCGCTTTTTAGCGGTTTTTTTATGTTATTGTAGTGAATTATGCTAAAACATTGAAATAATTAAACGCCATCCCGTTTAAATCTACACACTTTAAGTCTGTTTTTGAAAAGGTCAACGCATATTCTTTTGCCATGAAATTCATAACAACCTCAAGATGACTAACGGCTTTTCTAAAATGAGTAGAATAAGTTAAATTGCAAGGCTGTATGTCCGGTTGTGGCGCACCACCTTTGTTTTGAGCCACTTTCTCATTAATTAAATACCTTGATCTTCTTGATAATTGATAAAGCTTGGTGTATGATAAATAGGTCGCCTCGTCTATTTTTCCTACTGAAAGAACTCTGGTAGGGTTGATTACGTCGCTTACGCTTGTATGGGATAGATAATTTTTGTTTGTTTTATTTACTACATGAGCAGACATAAAGTGACAAGCTACATAAAAACATGTGGTAACTTGCCAATCCCAATACCCGTTTACATCTCTATTTATATTGCTCAGAAAAGCCAGGTTTGACTTACCTTGTAAAATGTGATCCGTAAAAGTTGCCAATTTATTCCTCGGTATTAACGATGATGTAATTCTGAGGGATTTCTAATTCGTCGCAATCCTCAACTATAGTGGTTAGAAGTCTAAAACCTATCTCGGAGTATTCTCCGTTGATTTTAGCCTCAGTCATGATAAGTGCATCTTCAGTCGCTTCGTCGTCTTGTGCGATTTCAGCCCAAACTAAGATTTTTGTATCAGACATATCAAACGCGATTTTTTTCAAATCTTTGATTTTATCTGACAATGTAGAAAAATATAACTGTAACATGTGAGGAATAATAACCGTTGAAGTCATTTTACGTCCTTGTTTGGCTGCTTCCAAATAATTATTCTCAATGAAATTAGCGTACATTTCTCTTTTTTCAGGGTGCATCGTATCGGTCTTATAGGTTAATTGGTCTACTTTAATTGCATTAATCATAGTAGCAAACCAGTCGTCCTGTGTAGACTGAGGTGAAGTATTTCTTTTTTCAAGTATCATAAGTAAAGAAATATTTAAAACTTATTTGTGTAAATAGTGATGAATGAGTCAATTACGGAAATAAAGTTACAATTTTTTTTAAAATATTTCTACAGCTTTTCCGTATTAATTGCGCAAATATATATATTCAGAAACGATATCCAAGATAAAGGTATAAAAAAATAACGCTTATTTAAGTTATCTTATTACATGTTTTTGCTTTATTGCTAGCAACAATAAGTGTACCAAGTTGCTAATTTGTTACTGTTTTGAACTGCTCAAGGCCTTTTTGATACGCTCCGAATAATCTTCCGGAAGTTCCGCATCAATATCGCGCAAATACTTCTTTAATGCATCATGAGAAGCGTGTCCGGTAATTAGCATCAAATGGCTTTCAGCTTCAAAAGGTGTAAGTTCCTTTCGGAATTCCCGGTAAAGTTTTGTGATAAAGGTATGTCGAAAAGAATAAATAGTGTAGTCTTTACTTAATCCAAGCGCGGTTTTTACTTCAAAAAACAAATCCGAATAATATTGACGACGGTTTTCTTCTTTGGCCGGCCAATACCCGCATAATTTGTCACGGTTAAAAAGTAACATATCTGATGGCAATCCTTTCATGTCCGGCAATTCTTCAAAAAGAATATCCGGGATGATTTTTGTTTTGATGCCGGTTTTTGTTTGCAGCGTTACTCGTTTTTGTTTTAGATCAATATCACCTATAGTAATACGGCATACTTCGACAGGTCTTAAAAAGTTGTAGGATATGAATTTAATAAATAGACCGAGTACCGGATAAGCAACTACTTTTTCCTCGATCGCTTCTTCCTGACTACTATTAAAGGTCTTGTTTCGTTTTGCCTTTGCTTTCTCTACAGGAATGTCCGAAACCAAATTAGCTTCTACAATATTGTTGTTTACTAAATTGGAATAAAAGGAAGACAACGCAATCCGGGTGTTATTTCGATTGGTTGCACTGGTGGCCTTCATTACTTCATTTAGATATTTGGCAATTGCAATTCTATTTACTGAAGTAATATGTCGAAATTCCCATCCGTTTTTTATCAGCCACTTTTTAAATTGCTGCAATCGGCTATTAAAATCACTATAATGTGATGCGGAAAATTTGGATTTAGTTAATTCCAGTACAAAATCAATCGCCTCTACAGTAGAATATTTTTTTACTTCGTCGATTAGTTCAGTTTCTTCGTAGGGATTAAAGCCGTTTTTTAAAATATCTTCAACGGTATCACGCAGCATCTTTATAGCCTTGTTTCTTCCGGAAAGCGTTTTGTATCGCATAACCCCGGTATCAATGGACGGTTGACGTTCCATTTTTCCGGTTTGGGGATTTCTAAAGGAAAAATACACGTACCAACGCTTGGTTATATCGCCTGAAGCGTTGTAAATCTTTGGAATTGAGTATTTTTTCTTATTGCTCAAATCGTACGCGTTATCGTACGCGTTGCGTACTACTTTTGTGATTTTAGACATTAAAAAAGCGGTTTAAAATCTCTCTTAAACCGCTTGATTGCTGTACTTGTAATTTGTAGCGAAGACGGGAGTTGAACCCGTGACCTCAGGGTTATGAATCCTGCGCTCTAACCAACTGAGCTACCTCGCCATTTGTTGGTCTTACATCCTTGCTGAATGCGGGTGCAAATATAAAACTAAAATCATAGCTTCCAAACATATTTTTCAAAAAATATTTTTTTTCATTTTTTTTCGATTTTCTTTGTTTATTTCAGTAAATACTATATATTTCCGAAAATTTATAAATGAAACATGGAAGGTAAAGTTAGATACGAATTAGAGTTCCCCATTATGTCATCGCCTCAGCTACTATATCAGTATATATCTACACCTTCGGGATTGCAGGAATGGTTTGCAGACAATGTAAATTCCCGCGGAGAATTTTTCACATTTGTCTGGAACGATTCAGAAGAAAAAGCGCGTCTGGCTTCTAAGAAAACCGGTGAAAAAGTAAAATTTCGCTGGGTGGACGAAGAAAATAAAGATGCCGAATATTATTTTGAATTGCGAATATTAGAAGACGAAATCACCAAAGACGTTTCGCTAATGGTGGTGGATTTCGCCGAAGAGGATGATCTTGATGAGGCCAAACAGCTTTGGGAAAACCAGATTTCCGATTTAAAACATGTCATAGGATCCGTTTAATTTTAAATTTATAAAGGTTATATTTGCCCTGAATTTATTCAGGGCTTTTTTTATGGTTAATTACAACGGGACTCTTGTGACACAAACAGGAGCAGAGATACAGGGAAACAGAGGTTTTTTGTTCGGAGATTCAATTTTTGAAACAATCAAAGTGCTGGATGGTAAGGTGTTGTTTCTTGAGGATCATTATTTCAGACTGATGGCTTCCCTGCGAATTGTCCGAATGGAAATCCCGATGCATTTTACCATGGAATATTTTGAAAGCCAGATTTTGGGCTTGGTGAAAGTGCAAGCCATTGAAAGTTCTGCCCGAGTTCGTTTTTCCGTTTTTCGTAAAGCCGGTGGTTTTTACCTTCCTGAAACCAATGATATTGAATTTGTGGCGGTTGCTGAATTTCTTGAAAACGCGATGTATTCTTTTGAGAATCAGCCGTATGAAGTGGAGCTTTTTAAAGATTTTTACATAACTGCACAATTGTTGTCAACCCTGAAAAGCAACAACCGTCTGGTTCAGATAACCGGTAGTATTTTTGCGGAGGAAAACGGATATCAGAACTGTTTGGTGATGAATGAGGTTAAAAATATTGCAGAAGCATTGCAAGGCAATCTTTTTATGCTCACCGGGAATAAACTGATTACACCGCCGTTATCTGACGGTTGTCTGAACGGAATCATGCGCAAGCAGATTTTGGCAATAGCGCGAAAAATGGAAAACTTAGAAGTGGCAGAGCAGTCCATTTCGCCTTTCGATCTGCAGAAAGCAGACGAACTTTTTATAACCAATGTTATTAAAGGCATTCAGCCGATTACCAAATACCGCAAAAAAGAATACAAGACCGATTTGGCCTCCGAATTAGTGAAGAAACTTAACGTACAAATTCGATTGGTTTAATTCAGGATTGGATTTTCCGGCGCGTTCGACCATATCAGATAATCGCCGCCTTGTTCCATGATTTTTTCTTTCCAGAAATGAGTGGCTGATTTTCCGATTATTTTATTGGCGTAGCTGTTTTTGGAAACAATCCAGGAGTTTTCTTCCAGTTCGTCTTCCAGTTGATGGGAATCCCAGCCGGTGTAGCCTAAAAAGAATCGGATGTTATTTTTTTTGATTTTCCCCTGATTGATGAGGTCTTTGGTGTATTCGAAATCGCCTCCCCAATAGATGCCGCTGGATATTTCAATGCTGTTCGGGATGAGTTCCGGAATATTGTGGATGAAATACAAGTTGTCCTGTTCGACCGGACCGCCGTTATAAATGCGGAAATTTGCGTTGATTTCCGGAATCAGATCGTGGATGGTGTATCGAAGCGGTTTGTTCATGATAAAACCTACTGAGCCTTCCGTATTGTGGTCTGCCAGCAATACTACAGACCGGTTGAAAGAAAGGTCGCCAATAATAGAAGGTTCGGCAATGAGAAGATTTCCTTTTTTAGGTTTAACTGATATCATCTTTCGTAGGTTTTTGGTTAATACTTAACAATCCTCTTAAAAGATCTAATTAAAATTAACAAAAAAAATAAATCGGCTCAAAATAAAATCGTTAAAAGGCAAAAAAAAACCCCGATTTAATCGGGGTTCATATTGTAAGTGTAAAACTATTTTTTGTTTACAGAACCTTCCAATTCAGCTCCTGCTTTGAATTTTACTACATTTTTAGCAGCAATTTTGATAGTTTTTCCAGTCTGAGGGTTTCTTCCTTCTCTTGCAGCTCTTTTAGATACTGACCAAGATCCGAAACCTACTAAAGATACTCTTCCGCCTTTTTTCAAAGTTCCTTCTACGTTTTTCAAGAAAGACTCTAAAGCTAATTTAGCAGCTGCTTTAGTAATACCTGCGTCTGCAGCGATTGCATCGATTAATTCTGATTTGTTCATAATAAATAGTTATTAATAGATTGATTAATTAATTAATGTCCTACAAATTTATATGAATTTCCCAATTACACAAGTGTTTTTCAGTTTTTTACAAAAAAAACACGCAAATTGTTGATAACTTAAGCCGTTTGTTAATAAACGAACTTGCATTTTTCGATTTTTCGCTACTGTTAGTGTTTACAAGGCTTACAGTGCGATGGCCTTTTCGCTGAACGAAATTCCGTTTAAAAGTTCCGGAGCGGTCATTCTTTTTTTACCTGGGAATTGTAAACTCAAAATTTTAAGGAAGCCGTCTTTTGCTGCAATTTTCATTTCCTTTTTAGTGGAAAGAATCGTACCGGTTGCATGGCTGTGACTTTCCGCTTCAAAGCGCGTTTCGTAGATTTTTACGTTCCATTCCTGTTCGTTGTCCCTAATGAAACACCAGGCAGCCGGATACGGACTCAGCCCGCGCACCAGATTGTGAATCGCTTTTCCGGATTGGGTCCAGTCTATTTTGCAGTTGTCGCGGTTCAGTTTGTAAGCCGTTTTAATTTCAGGGCTGTCTGCTTGTATTGTGGTGGTAACATTGCCTTTTTCAATCAAAGCTAAAGTTTTCAGAACCGTTTCGCTGCCTAAAACCATTAAACGGTCGTGCAGTTCGCCGGCAGTTTCATTTTCACCGATGGCAATTTCATCGTTTAAAATCATGGCTCCGGTATCGATTTTATCATCAATAAAAAACGTGGTCACGCCAGTTTTGGTTTCCCCGTTGATAATCGCCCAGTTAATCGGTGCCGCCCCGCGATATTCCGGAAGAAGCGAAGCGTGCAGATTAAATGTTCCGAATTTCGGCATGCGCCACACCACTTCCGGCAGCATTCTGAAAGCTACCACTACCTGCAAATTGGCATTCAGGCTGCGGAGTTCTTCCAGAAACGTTTCGTCTTTTAAGTTGGTGGGCTGAAGCAAACGTAAATTTTTCTCCAGCGCGTATTCTTTTACGGCAGAGTATTTGATTTTCTGTCCGCGTCCGGCAGGTTTATCGGCTGCGGTGATGACCCCGACGATTTCGTAATTGTTCTTATATATGGTATTGAGGATTCCCACGGCGAACTCCGGTGTTCCCATGAAAACAATGCGCAGTTTTTCCATTATACTATTGAATATTGGTTAAAATTGTCAATCCTGATTTTGTTGTTTTCCAGCAGGATTCTCAGTGCAAAGATAGTTTCCTCCGAAGTTAATTCCAGCGAATTTTCAATTTCTCTTGAGGTAAGTGCTGAATTCTGCAGCAAGGTCAGGATGCTTTCCGCCGTTTCAATCGGGCTTTTCGGTGTTTTTTTCTTCTGAATGCAAACCGAGCAGTTTCCGCAATCTGAAGCATTGGTTTCCCCGAAATACGTCAGTAACAACCGGCTTTTGCATTCCGAAGTGTCCGAAACATAATTGACAACCGAGGCAAACTGATTCGCTTTCAGTTCGTTTTGCTGTTGCAGAAATTTCGCCACGCGGTTAATTGTCAGTTCGTCTTCACGCACTTCGTTAAAGGTAAGGGTGCTGTCGTTGGACTGTGTTTTCAGCTGACAGGCTTCTTTTTGCTGCATTCGTTTCAAAACGGCAACGATTTCGTCTTCGGAAGCCTTGGCTTTTTTAGCAATCAGGCTGGTGTTGATTGACGTGTCGACATCATAAACGCCGGAATAATTCCGCAAAATCGCCGTAAGCACCGGTTCGTCGGCCGGATTCAAACTTAAATAACGGAGCATTTCGCGGCTGTCCAGCAAAAAGCGAACGGTGATTTTTTCCGAAAACTCTTTGGAAAGCGAAATAATCCCCTGATTGTCAATAAACTGCAACGCATTAAAGGTTTTCAGCGTCGGAAATTTATACTGATGGCAGAACTGGTTCAGGTTAAACGAATAACTTTCGTTAATTCCTTCGCCATAGCCAATCTGAAAATAATTGTTGAGTTTAAGGTAAACCTCTTTCAGAAATGCTTTATCCGGCAAAACATCCAAAAATTGCGATTTGGTGGTTTGAATATCGGAAGGAGATAACAGCAACACCGCAAAGGCTTTTTCACCGTTTCGTCCCGCACGACCGGCTTCCTGATAATAATTTTCCAGATTTTCCGGCAACTGTATGTGGATTACCGTGCGGACATTCGGCTTGTCAATACCCATTCCGAAAGCGTTGGTGGCGACTATAACCTGTGCTTCTTCGTCAAGCCAGACCTGCATATTTTTCTCCTTTTCTTTGGAAGTCAGGCCGCCGTGGTAAAAAGTGCTTTTGAAACCGAGCGTGTTGAGCTGTGCCGATACTTCGTGACAAGCCTTCCGGTTGCGGACATAAATAATCGAAGGTTCCGGATTTTTGGTTAGTATCTGCTGGATGCGAAACAGTTTGTCCTCTGCTTCAAAAACCATGTAGGCAATATTTTCTCTCGCAAAGGATTTTTTGAATACCTGAGGCTGCTGCAACCCAAGTTGTGTGCAAATATCCTCCTGAACTCTTTCAGTAGCCGATGCGGTTAAAGCTAAAAACGGCACTTTCAGAAAAAACTCTTTCAGTTTTGAGATTTTCAGATACGCCGGCCGGAAATCGTGGCCCCACTGCGACACACAATGCGCTTCGTCGATGGCAATTAAATTTATCGGCAGGCTTTTGATGCGCTCCAAAACCCAGTCGGACTGCAACCGTTCCGGGGACAAATACAGAAATTTGTAATTGCCGAACTGACAATTGTCCAGCAAATCAATGGTTTCGTCTGCGGATATGCCGCCGGTTAAGGCGAGGGCTTTAAGGTCGCGTTTCTGTAAATTCGCAATCTGATCTTTCATCAGCGCAATTAACGGAGAAATGACCAGGCAAATCCCGGGTTTCATCAAAGCGGGAATCTGAAAACACACCGATTTCCCGCCACCGGTTGGCAGCAAAGCAAACGTGTCTTTTCCGTCCAGAACCGATTGGATAATGGCATCCTGCGGCGTTCGGAACGAATCGTGATTCCAGTGTTTTTTAAGAAGGGTTAATGCGTCCAAGAGATAAACCTAAAAATCGTTTACGAATATAGTTTATTTCGACAGATTTTCAAGAATAAAGTCAATACGGTTTTCCAACGTGTCTTTCGGAACTTCAATTAACGAATATCCGTATTTTTCATAGGTTTCGATAAGATGCTGCTGGATTAAAACGGCCTGTTCGTAGGTTTCGTAACGGGCATCGTCGCTGGTGTAAATTTCTTCCCAGGGCGGAAGAATGAAAACCCGTGAATATTTGTGCTCGCGGCAGGCTTCGTCAAAAAAAGCGGGATAGGCATCGCCAATGTAGTGCATGTAGGCCAAAACATCGGGAATCCCACGGTCGATAAATACAAAATCTTCGGTTTCTTTTACCGCATTGTGGTATTGTTTTTTTCGGCCTTCCAGCAATAATTCGCTGAACAAAAGCGGTTTTTCCAGAAACAATTGTTCGATTCCCTGTTTGCGGGCTTCGTGAATGACTTCGCGCGACACTTCCGGATAGCACACGTATCCTTTTTCGGTTAAACCATTGATAACAGTGGTTTTTCCAGAGCCCGGTCCGCCGATAATCAAAACAATTTCTTTCGCCACTTTTTTAAAATAAGGGGCAAATTTACATTTTTTTACTTAACGGATAAAGCAGTTTTTAATTTTATGTTCCGGATTGTCTTAAAAACTGGTTAATCATCATTCATAATTCATAACTCTAATGTATATTTGCTTTTATTTTTGATTGAAATGGATAAGAAAACCGAAGAATTTTATCAGCGCCTTAAAGAAGAATTAGTCAATTCAACGATTTGGCCTTCTGAGTATTTGTTTAAATTCATTGTTCCTACGGATAAAGACAAAATCATGATTATAGAAACCGCTTTCGACGGAATGGGAGCTGTTATCGAAACCAATCAGTCCAAAACCGGAAAGTACACCAGTGTTTCCATAAACGTACACATGAAAAGTGCTCAGAGTGTAATTGAAAAATATCAGGAACTCTCCGCAATTGAAGGTATCATTTCCCTATAAAAACAAACTACATGCAGTTTACACCAGAAGAAGCAATTCATCATTTAGAATATAACGCCGAACGTCCCCATCTGATTATTCCGGAATACGGGCGTCATTTGCAAAAACTGATCGATCAGGCTACGGAAATCGCAGATCGCGGAGAGCGCAACAAAGCGGCCCGTTACATCATTTCGGTAATGGGAACGTTAAATCCGCATTTAAGAGATGTTCCGGATTTTCAGCATAAATTGTGGGATCAGATTTTTATCATGTCCGATTTTAAACTCGACGTAGATTCACCTTATCCGATTCCGAATAAAGAAATCCTGCACCAGAAACCGGAGCGTTTGAATTATCCTCAAAATTTTCCGAAGTACCGTTTTTACGGCAACAATATCAAGTACATGATTGACGTAGCCAACAAATGGGAGGAAGGTGAGTTGAAAAATGCCCTGATTATGGTAATAGCCAACCACATGAAAAAATCCTACCTGAGCTGGAACAAGGATACCGTGAAAGACGAAGTGATTTTTGAGCATTTGTTTGAATTGTCCGACGGGAAAATCAACTTGATGAAAACCGATGAAGAGCTTTCCAACACGACGGATTTGATGCGGGTGAACAAAAAACAATCCAACAAAATGCAGTTCGGCAGTAACAAACCGAAGAAACACAACAATCCGAACCAGAAAAACAAAAAGCCGGGCAATAACAATAATAACAACAACAGAAAACAATAAAAGCCGATGGGAACATTTAAAATTGAAGGCGGAATCCGACTGAAAGGCGAGGTTATCCCGCAAGGAGCCAAAAATGAGGCGTTACAGGTATTGTGTCCCGTGTTACTGACTTCAGAAAAAGTTAGGATTACCAATATTCCGGATATTATTGATGTCAATAAACTGATTACGCTTTTAGGAAACTTAGGCGTTAAAATACAAAAAAACGGTCCTGGGGATTATACCTTTCAGGCCGATGAAGTTAATGTAGACTACTTAAAAACCGAAGCATTTAAAAAAGAAGGCGGAAGTTTACGCGGTTCCATCATGATTGTAGGACCGCTTTTGGCACGTTTCGGTTGCGGTTACATTCCGAAGCCGGGAGGCGATAAAATCGGACGCCGTCGTTTGGATACGCATTTCGAAGGGTTCATCAACTTAGGCGCCAAATTCCGTTATGAAAGAGCCGACCATTTTTACGGTGTGGAAACTGATGGCCGTTTAAAAGGAACCTACATGCTTTTGGACGAAGCTTCGGTTACCGGAACAGCAAACATTGTCATGGCAGCGGTTTTGGCGGAAGGAACCACCACCATTTACAACGCGGCCTGTGAACCGTACCTGCAACAGTTGTGTAAAATGCTGAATTCGATGGGAGCCAAAATTAAAGGTGTCGGATCGAATTTGCTTACCATTGAAGGTGTTGACAGCTTAGGCGGTTGCGAGCATAGAATCTTACCGGACATGATCGAAATCGGTTCCTGGATCGGATTGGCGGCCATGACCAAAAGTGAAATCACCATTAAAAATGTAAGCTGGGAGAATTTAGGTGTTATTCCGAGTGTATTCCGAAAATTAGGAATTACGGTGGAACGAAGAGGAGACGATATTTACATTCCGTCGCATGAAAACGGTTACGAAGTAAAAACCGATATCGACGGTTCCATTTTAACCATTGCTGATGCCCCATGGCCGGGCTTTACTCCCGATTTGCTGAGCATCGTTTTGGTGGTGGCAACCCAAGCAAAAGGTGATGTGTTAATTCACCAGAAAATGTTTGAAAGCCGTTTGTTCTTCGTGGACAAATTAATTGATATGGGTGCGAAAATCATGTTGTGCGATCCGCACCGTGCCGTGGTGATGGGACACGATTTCAAATCGCAACTGAAAGCCACTACCATGAGTTCCCCGGATATCCGTGCCGGAATTTCGTTGCTGATTGCGGCGTTAACAGCTAAGGGAACGAGTACCATTCAGAACATCGAACAAATCGACAGAGGTTATGAAAGAATTGATGAGCGTTTAAGAGCTTTAGGTGCTAACATCATTCGTGCGTAACGGTATGTGATATTTATAGTAACAGGGAGCTGAATCGAAATGATTTGGCTCTTTTCTTTTAACCATGGAAACAGACATTTTAATTTTTCTCTGTTTAGCAGCCTTTTCGGCAGGTTTTGTCGATGCGATTGTGGGTGGCGGCGGTTTGATACAAACCCCGGTTGCGCTTATTTTACTGCCAAATTATTCGGTAGCAACCATCATCGGCTCCCTAAAAATACCGGCATTTAGCGGAACGGGTTTTGCGGCTTTTCAGTATCTGAAGAAAGTACAGATGAACTGGAAACTGCTTTTGCTTATGGCAGTCGTGGCGTTTGCTTCGGCTTTTGCAGGTTCTGAATTGCTCACGCTGGTAAGTAACGATTTTATGAAACCGCTGCTTTTGGTGGTTTTGACTTTGCTCGCGATGTATACCTTCATGAAGAAAAACTTCGGACAGCATCAGGAGAAATTGCTGTCGGTAAAACAACAAATGATTTATGCTGTTCTAATTAGTATAACAGTTGGTTTTTACGACGGTTTTATCGGTCCCGGAACCGGAAGTTTTTTTGTCGTGGCTTTTGTTTCAGTATTAGGATTTGATTTTCTGCATGCTTCGGCGAATGCGAAAATGGTTAATCTGGCTACGAATTTCGGTTCGATTTGCCTTTTTCTGCTGAAGGGAAAAATCATCTGGGCAATCGCTTTACCGATGGCCGTGTGCAATGCTTTAGGCGGTTTTTTGGGTGCGAAACTGGCAATTAAAAAAGGAAACGGGTTCATTCGTATATTTTTTCTGATTGTAGTTGTCGGAACACTTTTGCGCTTTGCCTACGATATTTTTTGTTGAAGAAACTATATAAAAAAAGCGTTGCAGTAAATCCAACGCTTTTTTTAGAAGATTTATTAGTCGATGATATTCAGAAACTTCAGGCCAAACACGATGCCGTCTGCCTGAAAACCGTTTTGGTACGAGCGCACATAATCCACACGCAGCATTCGGAATTTACCAAAACCAACATTGTCAAAACCAACGGTGTATTCCTGATACGGTTTAAAATCCGGTACATTCAGCTGATGGAAACCTACAACCAGATTCCATTGCAGTTTGTTCAGCAGCGGAATTTTGTTCATAAGAAACCCTTTGTCGTTGTGTTCGATATGCGTTTCCAGAAAAGCATCATTGGTGCTGTTGCTGTAATACGGCAACATGTTGAAAACATTCAGGTAGCGGTCTGCCGTGCCCACATGGGTTTGGTTGCCGTTAAAGTGTTTGTAATCTATAAAGGAAATGTTATCGGCATTGAAAAATTTACCGGCTTTTAAGCGAATGGCAAAATCGCCTTTGTTGCCGAGGGTTTTATCGTAATCGATTTGTCCGTTTACGAAGTCGTAATTGTAATTTTCTTTATTGCCGGCGAATCCTTTTTCATAACCGAAAGAAAGGGTAGGGTAATCATCGTTCGGAATGTTGATTTTTCCGTCCGGTCTTGTAATGTATTTGTTTCCGAAACGGATTCGCGTACCGATGTTGGCTTTTACCAGATTGTGTTTTTCGATGGCGGCAAAAGTATTGTCAAGCGGTGCCAGCGGATTGTTCGAAGTATAGTCTTTATCATTTTTAATCAACACGTAATCCGTATGGTTGAACAATGGTTTACGGGCGGAATACTCGATGCTTCCGTTGACTGAAACGCCGTTCAGGATGTCTTGTCCGTAACCCAGACGGATAAACTCCTTGTTGTAGTATTTCGCGTAATTGTCTTTAAAGAACAGCGTACTCACCGAATTGATTAGATTGGAAATAGGGTTGGAAGCGTTAAACTGATTGATGCTGCTGCCACCAGAAGCGGAAATCGTACGGTAATTTGTGGTGTTGAAACGATGGTAGAAACTTCCGTTGACACGCAAACGCTCTTCGGCAAAACCATAATTGAAAACGGAATTTACAGCCGTGTACGTTCCTTTTTCCTCATTACGTTTGTTAAACGAAAATCCGGAATCGAAATTCCAGCCCTGAACGGTATTGAAACCTAAGGAAGAGATATTAAGCAATCCTTTATACGAAGCCGAGCATTTGTGATAAGAATCGCGATAAGTGTAGCCGGTTATCAGCTTTGAAAGTTTGAATTGATTGCCTTTCGCATCCAAAGAATCCAGATACACCTGTGATTTTCGGATGGTCTGAATGCTGTCTTTTCTCTGATAATCGTTTATTTCTTCTTCGGTTAAAGGCACCGGTCTGTTTTCATTCCAGTAAAGACTGTCTTTTTTGTTGGCATCCGCAACGATTTTAGCAATTTCGTTGGTAAACGTTTTCTTTTCAAACTGCTCACGGAATTTATAATTGCTGAACACGTGCGTAAATTTCCCGGTAAAGCCCATTCCGAAAATGGAGGCTTTAAAGTCGATGGTTTGCAGGTTTTTGGTCCAGATTTTTGTGGCAGGATTGTAATGGTAACTTTGCGTGAAATCGATGTTTTCCAGAATCGGCTGTTGCATGCGATAGCCTTTACTGCCCAATTCGACCGCATAAATCGCCCAAGTGTCCTCTATAATATAAAGGTAGCCTTCAAAAACAGGTTCTTTGTCGCGTTTGGGCATCACCTTGATTTTGTTCACCAGCTGATTGTGTTCGTTAGTGAAGAAACTCTCCAGTTTGAATTTGTAATAGTTTAAGGCATTATCGGCAATCGGGGAAATCATGTTGAGGCCCATGTTTACATAATTTTCATAGAAATCGTAATTGGTACCCTGTGCCGTGTTGAAGCTAAAGCCGTTGTCATTACCGCTAACTTTGGAAGCGATGATTTCTTCTTTTATCTTGTCGGGTTTTTCGTAGGCAATTTTTGAAACAGTTTCGGATAAATACAAAATTCCGGTACCGGTAGAATCTAAAGCGCCTTCAAAATCACCTATTTCCACGCCCATGAATTTCTTGGGAACGTTTTTCGCTCTGAAAATCCCGCGGGAATAGAAATCGGCTTCGTATCGGTCGGTTTTGGCGGCATTCTGCTTGCGGTTTTTAATCGCGTTTCGGATGATGGCATAAGCCGGATCTTCTTTTTTCGGGCCTATAACTACTTCGGCAATGGTGTAATTTTCATCTTCGAGCGTTATATCTATAGTATAAGGAAATTGCAAAATATCTTTAGTGACTTTTTTGGTTTTATAACCAAGCGACTGAAAAATCACGGTATAGTTTCCTTTTTCTTTTACCGTGAGTTCATATATACCGTTGTCGTTGGCGGAAGTACCGTTGTAGGTATTCTCAATCATAACGGTAGTATAAGGAATGGGATTCCCGGTTTTGTCGGTAATTTTTCCTCTGATTTGGGCAAATAAGGTTACTGATAGAAATAAGGCTGTTACAGTAAATAAGTGTTTCATTCGTTTCTTTATAATATAGACGTGGCAATTTTGTAAAAGGTTGTATGGCTACAGAAATGATTTTATGGCGAGTTCATAACTGTCAAGGCCAAAACCGATAATAATTCCTTTGGCATTTGGCGAGATATACGACTGATGTCGGAAACTCTCGCGGGAGAAGGTGTTGGAAATGTGAACTTCAACAACAGGAGTGGTTATGGCTTTTACGGCATCGCCAATTCCTATTGAAGTATGAGTGTAAGCTGCGGCATTAAGAATGATACCGTCAAAACTGAAACCCGCTTCCTGGATTTTAGTGATGAGTTCGCCTTCAATGTTGCTTTGAAAATAATGTAATTCGATGTTGCTGTATTTCTTCTTCAGTAGGAAATAGTAGTCTTCAAAAGTTTCACTTCCGTAAATTTCGGGTTCGCGTTTTCCCAGCAGGTTTAAATTCGGGCCGTTTATAATTATGATTTTCATAGTTCTTGACTTTCTGTAAAAGTAGTAAAATGCTTAAGATAAAATTCAATTTGAGTGTTATTTGTAGGTCCTTAAGAGCGGTAAAAAGACTCACATTTAACGATGGTAAGTTGGATTTAGGAAAAAAAACACATTAATTGTAAGAAAAATCTTTATTCAAATTGTAATTTTTATAACAGGATATGCTTTTTTTTGTAAATTTTTAACAATAATTAACTTTCTAATTATCAATAACTTATGTTTTATTTTTTTGTTTTGGCTGCAAGTTGTTGATACATTTTTTAAACAAAGATTTTTTTCGATTGGATTTTTTATAGATTTGCTGAGTAAATTTTTAAAATTTAAACTAAACATGAAAAAAATTATTTTATCTGTAGCAGCAGTATTCGCTTTCGGATTTGCTAATGCTCAAGAAGAAGTTAAAGAAGCTGGAAACGGTGGATTTGGAAAAGGGAACATCTTTGTTTCTGGTACTGTAGGATTCAGTTCTATGAATAATAAAGATGCGGATTGGAAAAGTTCAAACTTTACAATTTCTCCAAAAGTTGGATTTTTTGTAACTGAAAACATTGCTATTGGTGGTCAATTAGGATATTCTTCATCTAAAGATACTGCTATGGACAATGTAATGGGAATTGATGTTTCTGCTTTCGGATCAACTTTCTCAGTTAACACTTTTTCAGTAGGTGCTTTCGGTAGATATTACTTTACTCCAGCTAGCCAGTTTTCTTTATATGGTCAATTAGGTTTAGACTACATGACCTCTACTATTGATGAGGTTGATGGTGTTTCTGTAAACGACAACAACAAAGTTAATGGAATTGGTGCTGGTTTAGGTTTAGGTATGAACTACTTTGTATCTAACAACTTTGCATTAGAAGCTGGTTTAGGAGTATTAAACTTTACAAATGCAAAACCAGATGTTGATGGTGCTGATGGAGTTTCAACTTTCAACTTCGGTGCTAACTTATCTAACATTTCATTTGGAGCAATCTACAAATTCTAATTTTTAGAATCTAATGAATAATGAAAAGCCCCGCTTAGCGGGGCTTTTTTTGTTAATTAAATTGTTGATATCTAGTGTTTTAAAAAAGTGTTTCGGTTTGTTTTTACCGATAATTTTAATATAACTAATTTTTAAAACACATTTTATGAAAAAACAATTGTTATTTTTAATGGCAGGTTTGGGCTTTAGCGTAGTGTCTTTTGCTCAGGACGGTAAATCTGGAGGTTCCGGAATGGCCGACGATGTAAGATTTGGCCCTAAGGCTGGTGTTACGTTTACAAACTTTACCGGTGATGGGGATTCTGACGGTAAAACGGGTTTTTTTGTGGGCGGTTTCGCTGATATTTCAATTAGTGAGAAGTTCCACATTCAGCCAGAGGTGTTATATTCTTCTGAAGGTGCAGACAAAGCCTCAATCGATTATATCCGTATTCCGGTTATGGCTAAATATTACGTTGCGGAAGGGTTTAACTTGCAGGCGGGTCCAAATATTGGATTTAAAGTGGCAACAGAAAATGATGCTGTGGATGAAAGTACAAAATCAACTGATTTTGGATTAGGTCTGGGAGCTGCTTATGATTTGCCAATGGGTTTAATCATTGAGGCCCGGTATAATTTAGGATTGGCTAATATCAGTGATGTTAGTGGTTTCGATTCGAAAAACACCGGTTTCCAAATTGGTTTAGGATATAAATTCTAAGATAATCGAAACAAAAAGCCCCGCTATGCGGGGCTTTTATTTTAAAACTTAATGCCAATACCGGCCTGAAATACCTGATTTTTTGAACCGCTGTCTTTAACCACTTCGTTTAAACTTTGCGTAAAACGACCGCTAAGGAATAAGCCGCCGGTAAAATTAAACGATAATCCGGCTGCGAGGGCAGTATCAAAATCGTTTACGTCATTGGTTTCGACGGCACTGTCGTCATTTTCATATTTTTCTCCTATTTTAAGCCCAAATTGAGGTCCGGCTTCAATACTGATGGCTTTACCCAGATAAATTTTGGCCAGAACCGGAACATTGATGTAGTCGAGTTTGTATTCGGTTTTGTAATTCGTGCCCAAAACCGTCTGGTTGATTTCAAAACCCTGACGGGAATACAAAACCTCCGGCTGGATGGCAAATACATTTCTGACTACCGGAATTTCTCCCACAAACCCCAAATGAAAACTGGTTCGCGGGTCTGGCCCTTCGTTAAAATCTCCTTTTGTAATGGTAGAGTAGTTTAAACCTCCTTTTATTCCGAATGACGAGCCTGTTATGCCTTTGTCCTGTGCAGTAGCCGTCGTGACAGCTGATAAAACTAATCCTGCAAATAAAATGTGTAGCGTTCTCATAAAAATAGATTTTTAGTTTCTATATTTAAACCACAAATCGTGCCGCATAGTATTTGCGCATAGTAATTTTAAAGTTTATTTAACGTTAATGCAGTCTTGGAATTCTTACATAAAAGAGTACAAAAATTACCTTAAACTGGAGCGTGGTCTGTCCCAGAATACGATTGATAACTACGTTATGGATGTCGAAAAACTGGTAGGTTTCCTTGAGGCGAATCAATTGGATGAAAATCCGGTCAGCATAGGGGAAGAAACCGTCCAGCAGTTTGTTTATAGGATTTCCGGTCAGGTGAATGCGCGCTCTCAGGCAAGAATTTTATCGGGTCTGAAGAGTTTTTTCAATTACCTGGTTTTTGAAGATTACCGACAAACGACACCTTTGGAACTGATCGAAGTGCCGAAAATCGGAAGAAAGCTGCCCGATACGCTTTCCGTGCAGGAAATTGACAAGCTTATAGCGGCTATAGATTTATCAAAGGACGAAGGCGAACGCAACCGGGCCATGTTGGAAACGCTTTACAGTTGCGGTTTACGCGTTTCGGAATTAATCACCCTTAAAATATCAGATCTTTTTTTTGACGAAGGGTTTATTAAAATCACCGGAAAAGGCAATAAACAGCGTTTTGTGCCCATAAGTCCGGCAACGCAGAAGTATATTTATCTGTATAAAGATCAGGTCAGAAATCACCTTGAAATCCAAAAAGGACATGAAGATACGCTTTTTCTCAACCGGAGAGGAAAGCAGCTTACACGGGCGATGGTTTTTACCATTATAAAGGACTTGGCTGTAAAAATTAATTTAAACAAAACGATAAGTCCGCACACGTTTCGTCATTCTTTCGCCACGCATTTACTGGAAAACGGCGCCGACCTGCGCTCCATTCAAATGATGTTGGGACACGAATCCATCACGACTACGGAAGTTTACATGCATCTGGACCGCAAGCATCTTTCGGAAGTACTGAATGCCTATCATCCCAGAAAATAAAAAAGTCCCGATTTCTCGAGACTTTTTTTGTGTATAAGGGTTTCTTATTTTGCAATGTTTACCGCACGGGTTTCACGGATAACCGTAATTTTTACCTGACCCGGATACGTCATTTCTGTCTGGATTTTCTGGGAAATGTCAAACGATAAACTTCCGGCCATTTCATCACTTACTTTTTCGCTTTCCACGATTACGCGCAGTTCACGACCGGCCTGAATCGCATAAGCATTCTTAACACCGTTGAAACCGTAAGCAATGTCCTCAAGGTCTTTCAAACGCTGAATATACGAATCCAGTACCTGACGACGTGCTCCCGGACGAGCTCCCGAAATCGCGTCACACACCTGAATAATCGGAGAAATTAACGATTTCATTTCGATTTCGTCGTGGTGTGCTCCAATAGCGTTGCACACTTCTTCTTTCTCACCGTATTTCTCAGCCCATTGCATCCCTAAGATAGCGTGCGGCAATTCGCTTTCCGTTTCCGGAACTTTACCAATATCGTGTAACAGTCCGGCTCTTTTGGCCAGTTTTACGTTTAAGCCTAATTCTGCTGCCATGATACCGCAGAGTTTGGCCACTTCGCGTGAGTGTTGTAATAAGTTCTGTCCGTAGGAAGAACGGTATTTCATGCGCCCTACGATTTTGATTAGTTCAAGGTGTAAACCGTGGATTCCTAAGTCGATAACCGTACGTTTTCCGACTTCGATGATTTCTTCCTCGATTTGTTTCTGGGTTTTGGCCACCACTTCTTCGATACGGGCAGGGTGAATACGTCCGTCGGTTACTAATTTGTGTAAAGCCAGACGCGCTACTTCACGGCGCACCGGATCGAAACAAGAGAGAATAATTGCTTCCGGCGTATCGTCCACAATGATTTCCACACCGGTAGCAGCTTCCAAAGCGCGGATGTTACGGCCTTCACGACCGATAATTCTACCTTTAACGTCATCCGATTCAATGTTGAACACCGAAACGCAGTTTTCCACTGCTTCTTCCGTACCCACGCGCTGAATGGTGTTAATGATGATTTTTTTGGCTTCCTGTTGCGCAGTCAGTTTTGCTTCTTCAAGCGTTTCCTGAATGTAAGCCATGGCGTTGGTTCTTGCTTCTGCTTTTAAGCTTTCCATCAATTGGTTTTTGGCATCTTCTGCAGACAAACCGGAAATGGTTTCCAGTTGCTCCACCTGACTTTTGTGAAGACGCTCAACCTCTAATTGCTTTTTGTCGATATGCTCGATACGGTTGTTGTAATCGGCAATTTTTTGTTCGATTTCGTCGTTTAGCTTTTTGGTTTTTGCTAATTCGTTGGATACCTGAGATTCTTTGTCCCGGGTTCTTTTTTCAGCTTCGGCTATTTTTTTGTCTTTGGCTAAAATCTCTTTTTCATGCTCCGATTTCAGTTCTAAAAACTTCTCTTTGGCCTGAAGTAATTTATCTTTTTTAATCGATTCTGCCTCAACTTTAGCATCTTTCAAAATCGAAGATGCTTCCTTTTTAGCATTTTTGATAAGATTGGAAACGTTTGCCTTTTCAAGGTATTTCGCTATTCCGAATCCTACTCCGATTCCGGCCAGACAGCCGATAATTATAATAAGTGTGTTCATAAGTGGTTTGAAATTATATATAAAAAAAGCCTACATTAGGGGTATTGCATAAACTCGTATGGACAAGTTTTGAGTTAACTCGCTGTTCAAGGACCTGCTCGGGGCAGTTTGCTTTAGAAGCGACGATTCACTCATTTGAATTTGTTAGTGTTGAGTTTATCAAATAGGTACTAATGTAGGCAGTATCTTGATCTATGTAAAGAACGTATTTATTTTTTATTTGGCGAGAAGCGCACTCAATTTCTGATCCATTTCGGATAATCGTTCAAAAGCAGCCTGAAAATCTTCTGATTTGTCAATCTGTTTCTGCTCCAGTTGTGAGGCAAACTGCAGGGCACACATGGCCAGAACGTCCTGTTTGTCTCGTACGGCATAGTTTTCTTCGAATTGCTTAATCATCCCGTCAATTTTTTTGGAAGCGCTTCTGAGGCCTTCTTCCTGCGCAAAATCCACCGTTAAAGGGTAAACTCTGTCGGCAATTGATATTTTTATTTTAAGCTTTCCGTTCATAGGCTTTCTAATCAGAAAGTTGTGCTATGCAATAATCTATGTCGCGAATTAATGAATTTATTTTGAGTTTTGTTTCTCTCTTGCCTTCGTCACTGCCTAATAATGAATTGGTCATCCGGAGCGTTTCGCATTGTTTTTTTAACGTTTCGATTTCACCGGACTGGTTATCGATAATGTGTTTGGATTGTTCCAATTCCATCCTTAATTCTTTGTTTAAAGCCTCCAGATTATCCAGTTTTTGGCTCAGTTTTGAGAATTTAACCTCAAGAGAATCAATGATTTCATTTAATCCGTTCATTAGCGAATGTTTCAATTCATGATTTCACAAAGTTAATATTCCATTTGAGAAATAGCAATTTTTTGTCGTAAATTTTGCAAAAACTAACTTTAAAGGTATAAAACTTTGTTTAGGAGTTAGTTACGGATTTGTGTTTTTTCCTCATTCAACCAAAGGTAATTTTCTTATATTAGCAGAATATTAGCCTAAATCATAGTTTATGAGACTGCCGTTTTTAGTATTTATTTTATTCGCCTTTCATTTAGGTCACAGTCAAAAATATCCTCGGGACTATTTCCGTTCCCCTATGGATATTCCTTTGTATGCTTCCGGATCTTTCGGAGAGTTAAGGGGAAATCATTTTCATTCCGGTTTGGATCTGAAAACCAATCAGAAAGAAGGTTTGTCCGTTTATTCCGCGGCAGACGGTTATGTTTCCCGTATAAAAATTTCCGAAGGAGGTTACGGAAAAGCCCTGTACATCACGCATCCAAACGGTTATACCTCGGTTTACGCACATTTGAAAAAGTTTGAAGGCAGTATTGCCGAATATGTCCGTAAAAAACAATATGCCCAAAAATCCTACGAAATAGAATTGTTCCCGCAGGCTTCAGATTTGGTTCTGAAAAAAGGCGATCTGATTGCGCTTTCCGGGAATAGCGGCAGTTCGGGCGGTCCTCACCTGCATTTTGAAATCCGCGATACGAAGACGGAGCAAATTATCAATCCGTTGTATTTTGGGTTTGATATCCTAATGCCGGATGCTGTTTTGCCGGTTATTAACGGACTTATGGTGTATGCCGTGAATGACAGTTCGGTTGTAAACAAATCGCAACGTCCTATTCCGGTGAACCTGTCTTTACAGAAAGACGGGAATTATCTGGCTGATAAAGTATACGCCAAAGGAAATATCGCTTTTGCGGTTAACACCTACGACCAGGCCGATAAAAATTACAATTGGAACGGTATTTTTAAAGCCGAAACGTTTTTAAACGGCTCGAGACTGTTTGGTTATCAGTTTGAGAAATTTGCATTCGACGAAACACGATACGTTAACAATTTCATTGATTATCACCGTTATAAAACCATCGGGCAAACGGTTCAGAAACTGTTTTTTAAGAGGCGTTATCCTTTTTCTGTGGTGAGCGGAAACGTTACTAACGGACAAATCACGGTTTATCCTGGTACCACATTAAATTATCGCATCGAAATTTCGGATTTTCACGGCAACAAAAGGGTGATTAACATCCCGATTCAATATTCGGAAGCTGAAAGTACTATTCCCAAAACGGAAGTGAAAACTCCTTACTTTGTAAAGTCGAAAAACGACAACAATTACACCAAGGACAATGTGTCGGTTTTTATTCCGGCAAATGCCTTTTATGATGATTTTTACATGAATTTCGACGTTAAGGACAACGTGCTTTACCTGCATGACGATACGGTTCCGGTGCATCAAAACCTAACGGTAACTTTCGATGTTTCGGGCATTCCGAATCTCAACCGTGAAAAAACCTTTATATCGCGGATGGACGGCAGCAAGAAAGAGTTTTTTACAACGACTAAAAAAGGGAACCTTTTCTCGGCAAGAACCAAAGACTTAGGGAAGTTCTTTCTGGAAGTAGATACCATTGCACCCAGAATTTACCGTCCGAATTTTGCGGAAGGCGCCAATTTGGATAAGTATGATTCCATCAGCATTCACATCAGCGACGATTTGTCCGGAATTAAAGAATACAATGCCTATCTTAACGGTAAATGGATTTTAATGGAGTATGATTATAAAACCAAAACCCTGGTTCATTTTTTCAATGATGCCGTATACGATGCGGAAAAAAACGAATTAAAAGTAGTAGTGTCCGATAAAATGGGAAATTCTGCTATCTTTGAAACTCATTTTTTTAAAACCAAAACCTAAAACCGTTTGAGAACTGTATATAAACTTCTGATTGTTAGCCTGTTTTTTTTAAGTTGTTCTGTTTTTTCCCAAAAAGCCAGAGTAAAAGGAATTTTATTAGACGAATTCAACAAACCCATAGCAGGCGCAACGATTAAAGCGGAAGCGGAAACGGTAAATTCCAATGAAAACGGTTTTTTCCTTATTGCAATCCCGTCGGGAAAGAAAGTAACGATTGAAATTTCACACGTTTCCTATAAAAAATCGACAGTTGTTGTGGAACTGAAACCGAATGAAGATTACGAACTCAATGTGGTTTTGAACCAAAGTGCCGAGCAAATCGGAGAAGTAGTGGTTTCCAGTGCCGGACGTAAAAGGGTGGAAGGGATTACGGTGATTGAACCTCAGGTTATTCGCATGATTCCGGGAGCTAACGCTGGTGTGGAGAACATCTTAAAAACATTGCCGGGCGTTTATTCCAACAACGAATTGAGTACACAATATGCCGTTCGGGGCGGAAATTATGATGAAAATCTGGTTTACGTCAATGAAATTGAAGTTTACCGCCCGTTCCTGATTCGTTCCGGTCAGCAGGAAGGTTTGAGTTTTACCAATACCGAAATGGTTTCCAATGTGGATTTTTCCGCAGGTGGTTTTCAGTCCAAATACGGCGATAAACTGTCATCGGTTTTAGATATAACCTACAGAAGACCAACAAAATTTCAAGCGGCTTTAGATGCGAGTTTGTTAGGCGGAAGCGCCACCGTAGACCTGGTTTCCAAAAATCAGAAGTGGAGCAATATTACCGGTATCCGTTACCGAAACAACAGTCTTTTGGTAAACAGTCAGGAAACCGAATCGAACTTTAAACCGTCTTTTGCCGACATTCAGACACAGCTTACTTTCGATGCTTCAACCAAATGGCAATGGAGTTTCTTAGGTAATATATCGCAAAATAAATACCATTATCAGCCATTGTCGCGTCAGACCAATTTCGGTACGGTAGACGATCCGATTGCGTTGCAGATTTTTTACGAAGGTCAGGAAAAAGACGAATACCTAACTCTTTTCGGAGCGGTAAAATCGGTATATCAGGCCAATGATAATTTTAAACTGAAATTTATCGGATCAACGTATCACACGCAGGAACAGGAATATTTCGATATTCTGGCACAATACCGTTTGGGAGAAATTGATACCAATATCGGTTCGGATACTTTTGGAGATGTGGTCTTTTCAAGAGGTGTCGGTTCCCAGCTTACCCATGCCAGAAACGATCTGGATGCCTTAATTGTAAACGCAGAAGTAAAAGGGTTTCACGAAATTAAAGAGAAAAACAGTCAGGTGGAATGGGGTTTCAAATACACCAGAGAAGACATTCGCGACCGTGTGGTAGAGTGGGAAGTTATCGATTCTGCCGGTTTTTCCCTGCCGAATCCGGTTATCGATATTCCGAACGACCAGCCGTATAATCCGTATTACGGACCCTTGTCGCCCTATAAAAACGTGAGAGCGACTAATTTTATAAAAATCAACCGCTTTTCCGGATATGCCCAATGGAATTACCGTGGTTCATTGGGCGCTAACCAAATCTGGATCAATGCCGGGGCAAGAGCGCATCAGTGGCAGGTTACCGGAGCGCCAACGGAAGGGAAGAGTCAGGTGGTTTTCAGTCCGCGTGCCCAGTTTGCCCTTAAACCGGATTGGGAGAAGGACATGGTTTTCCGATTATCGGGAGGTTTGTACCATCAGCCGCCGTTTTACAGAGAACTTCGGGATTATGACGGGGTAGTGCAGCCTAATGTTAAAGCACAACAATCCATTCATATTGTAGCGAGTAACGATTACAGTTTTAAAATGTGGAACCGGCCGTTTAAACTGGTTTCGGAGGCCTATTATAAAAATTTGACGGATGTGAACACCTATACAATTGATAATGTCCGAATCCGTTACCGGGCCAACAACGATGCAACGGCATATGTTTACGGAGCCGATTTCCGTCTGAACGGCGAATTTGTACCGGGAACCGAATCCTGGTTCAGTTTCGGCTATCTGAAAACGGAAGAAAACCAGAACGACAGAGGTTACATAGCCCGTCCGACCGACCAGAGGCTGAAATTCGGATTGTTGTTTCAGGATTACATGCCGAATATTCCCAATCTGAAAATGTATCTGAATTTGGTTTACAATACAGGGCTTCCGGGAGGTTCACCGTCGTATGCAGATCCGTATCAATACCAGTTGCGTCTGAGAGATTACCGTCGTGCGGATGCCGGGTTTTCGTATGTGTTTAAAGACGCAACGATTTCGTCCAACAGAAATTGGCTAAAACATTTTAAAGAATTTTCACTTGGTCTGGAAATCTATAACCTGTTTAACAATCAGAATGCCATTACCAATACCTGGGTGCGCGATGTGTACACCAAAAGTCAGTACGGCATTCCGAATTACATGACCACCCGAACCTTTAATGTGAAATTGAATGTCCGATTGTAGTTCGTCCCAAAAAGTTTTATATTTGAAAGACCAATTGTGTTAGTATGAAAAACTTGTCGAAAATAACCGTTATCGCTTCCCTTTTTCTTTTTGCGGCCTGTAAAGAGGAAAATGCCAAGCCCAAGGTAAGTTATGAAGAATCGAAAACGGCTTCAGAAGTTGTCGTGAAAAATGATTCTTCGCAAATCAAAATTGCCGATTTACCGATTCATATGGAAGGAACCAAATACCTGATTCACGCGATAGGCGATGTGAGGGTTTCTGCGGAACGAAGCAGTTACGGTTCGAGCAAAACCAATTCGGTAAGTTACGCTTTGTCGAATTACAATCGTTTTGAACTGACCGGTTATTTCGAAAATCTGAAGTTTCAGCATCTGGATTCCACGGCTTTACGACCTTTAACGGATAAAATCATTCAGATTCAGACCGCAACCTATCTGAATACGATAGCGGATAACACCAAAAAACAGATTTTGGTTTATGCTTTGGTGGATGCCGATACCAACCGTGACGGAAAAACCGATTCAAACGACATTAAATCGTTGTACATCAGTAATTTCAACGGAACGGGTTTTACAAAACTGTCTGCGGATTTACAGGAATTAATCGACTGGAACATTGTCGAAGTGCAAAATCGTCTGTATTTCAGAACGATAGAGGATAATAATAAAAACGGTGCTTTCGATAAGAATGACAAAGTGCATTATTATTATGTTAACCTGCTTGCCAAAGAATGGGGTGCTGAGGAATATGAACCGATTGCACAATCTAAATAAAGTAAAAGCGAACATTTTTGTTCGCTTTTTTTATATCAGAATATCGCTTTCCAAATCGGATTTTTCAATCGTGAAGTCAAAGCCTAATTTGGAAACCAGTTCAATCACGAGCTTTTTATACCAGTTTTCACTTTTGGGATGAATGTAAATCCGTTCAATCAGGGTATTGATGTCGACGTTTATTTTAAGCCCTTCATTAATCGTGAGATTTTGCGCGGTTACATCGGAAATTACCCGAATTTCATTTTCGTACTGAAAACTTTTGCGTTTGAAAAGAAACGGAAAGAAAACATCATCAAAGGGAATATGCTCTTTTTTGTAATCGATATAATTCACTTCGCCGATGAATTGTTCGAAGTTGCGCTCTAAATGAAGCGCTTCTTTTAAACGGCCAATCGTAGATTGTATCGCCAGTCCTTCGTTGTTTTTGGTAAACACCTGCCACATGGCAAAACTTTCGTATTCGTTGGTATGCCAGCTGCTGATGACTACATTTTCGCGATGTGATTTGTAATAATCGAGAAATTTTGGGTTGTTTTCAGATATTTTTTTGATTTCTTCAAAAGTAGGCTCGCTGAACGTGCCTTCGTATTGGTCTTCAAATTTATCCGAGCGCGACATAAACATTTTACCCGAAATCAAAAGGTCTAAAAATTTGGACAAATCCAAGTATTTCCAGATAATCGTGTCCGGATTTTCGGGAAGTTTGATGTTTGGGTTGTTTACATACATTTTATTCAAAAGACTGCATGGACACCAGTTTGGAATACATACCGTTTTTAGCTAACAATTCTTCGTGAGTACCTTGTTCAACAATCTGCCCTTTTTGCATCACCACAATTGTATCAGCTTTTTGAACGGTCGATAAGCGATGGGCAATCACTACAGAAGTCCGGTTCTCCATCATTTTCTCCAAAGCTTGCTGCACTAATCGCTCGCTTTCCGTATCTAAGGCCGAAGTGGCTTCGTCCAAAACCATAATCGGCGGATTTTTAAGCACGGCACGGGCAATGGAAAGACGTTGTTTCTGACCTCCGGACAATTTGTTTCCGGAGTCACCAATAACAGTATTAATGCCTTCGGGCAAATCTTTAACAAATTCGTAAGCGTTAGCAGTTTTCAGGGCATTGATAATTTCTTCTTCAGTGGCATCTTCTTTTCCCAAGAGAATATTGTTTTTGATTGTATCGTTGAAAAGAATGCTGTCCTGAGTAACCAGCCCGATTTGTTGCCGCAATGAATGCATCGTAACCTCTTTAACGTCGAACCCGTCAATTTTGATGTGACCTTGCTGAATGTCGTAAAATCGTGTAAGCAGGTTGGCGATGGTGCTTTTTCCACTGCCCGACTGCCCGACAAGTGCCACGGTTTTTCCTTTTGGAATTTTCAGGGAAAGATTTTTAATCACCGGATCCGCTTCATAGCCAAACGTTACATTTTCAAGGGATATTGCGCTGGAGAATGTGTTTAAGGTTATTGCGTTAGGCTGATCTACTATATCATTTTCCGTTTCGATAAGGCCAAACACCCGATCGGCAGCAGCCAAACCGCTTTTTACCTGATAAGAGGCTTTGGAAATGGCCTTTGCCGGCGTCAAAATAGTGTAGGCCAGAGCGATGTAAGTGATAAAGGCTGTACTGGACAGGCTCTTTTCAACCAATACCAAATGCCCGCCGTACCAAAGCAGGGTAGCAATGGTTAGAATTCCCAAAAACTCACTCATTGGAGAGGCCAAATTGTTCTTGTCTGATATTTTATTCGACAGATACAACAGGCGCTCAAGGGATTCGTTAAAACGTTTTTTAAATACGCTTTCCGCATTGAAACTTTTTACCACTTTTAAACCGGAAAGGGTTTCGTCTAAAGTGGAAATGAACAAGCCTGATTCCTGCTGTACTTTCGTTGATTTAGCCTTCAGGCTTTTTCCTATTTTCGAAATGATTAAGCCGGAAATCGGAATGAAAAGCAGCACGAAAAGTGTAAGTTTTGCACTAATCAGAAACATCGAGGCCAGGGAAAAAATAATGGTTAAAGGCTCTCGGACCACCAATTCTAAAATCTGAAAAAAGGAATTTTGTACTTCGCCTACGTCGCCCAGCATGCGGGTCATTACATCTCCTTTTCTTTTGTCGGAATAATGCGAAATGGGTAACTGGATAATTTTATCGAACAAGGATTTGCGGATGTCTCTCAATACACCGTTTCTTAAAATTGAGATATGTCTGGAAGCCAGATAATTGAAGATATTTTTTAAGAAAGCCGTCAAAACAACAATCCCGATTACCAACAGCAAAGTGTTTTGTACGCCGTACTGATCCGAAATGGTGGTAACATAATAATTGAATAACTCCTGAATGTATTGTTTTAAATTTCCAATCCCTTCATAGACAGGTTTTTGGGTGACTCTGGAGGTTTGTTTGAAAAGCACGTCCAGCGTAGGCATGATGGAAATCATCAACAACGTACTGAATAAGGCATACAGTATGTTGAAGCCAATGTTCAGGATTACATTTTTTTTATAATATAACGCGTAAGGAATTATTTTTGAAAAGTTCTTATCCATTAGTTCAATTGCATTTCCGCAATAATATTTTTGATTTTAGCCTCCAGAAACGCTTCCGCTTCCGGGATGTCATTAATTGATTCCACCTGGCAATTTACGCTAAAGTAGAATTTTATTTTCGGTTCGGTTCCGCTTGGTCGGGCGCAGATTTTACTGCCGTCTTCCAGATAATAAATCAGGACGTTCGATTTCGGAATGGAAATACTGAATTCTTCTCCGTTCATGAAATCTTTTCCTTTGGAAGTCTGGTAGTCTTCAATGCAAACCACGCGTTGTCCGTTAATTTCTTTCAGTGGGTTTTCGCGCAAATCAATCATCATCTGTTTAATTTCGTTGGCGCCTTCTATTCCTTTTTTGGTGATGGAAATCAGGTGCTCCTTGTAAAAGCCGAAATCGACATACATCTGAAGCAATTCCTGATACAGCGAACTTCCTTTTTCTTTGGCCTGTGCGGCAATTTCGCAAACTAATAAAATAGCGGCAATGGCGTCTTTGTCACGAACGGCGTCACCTACCATAAAACCGAAACTTTCTTCGCCGCCACCAATGAATTTCTGGTTTGGAAAATCTTTGATGAATTTGGCAATCCATTTGAAACCGGTTAACCCGACTTTACATTCCACATCATAAGCGGAAGCCAACTCCAGCATCATCGGTGTGGAAACAATCGTAGAGCCAACAAATTCTGTTCCAGACAGTTTTCCGGCTTTTTGCCATTGCTGAAGCAGAAAATGTGTCATGACAACCATCGTCTGGTTTCCGTTCAGCAGAATCATTTTTCCGTTAGTATCGCGAACCGCAACGCCTAATCGGTCGGAATCCGGATCGGTTCCCACGACGATGTCGGCATTGATTGTATCGGCCAGTTCCATCGCCATGGTTAAGGCTTCCGGTTCTTCCGGGTTGGGCGATTTAACCGTTGGGAAATTTCCGTTCGGTTCGGCCTGTTCTTTCACAATGTTCACATCGGTATAGCCTGCTTTTTCCAAAACGCCCGGAATGGCTTTAATCGAAGTGCCGTGTAAGGAAGTGTAAACGATTTTCAGGTTTTCTTTTGCCGGTTTCGAGGTGTTAAAACTCGCATTGGCTATTGTTGAATCACGAAAGGCCTCGTCAATCGCTGTATCGATGTATTCAATCAGACTTTCGTCAGCTTTGAAATTCACATCGGAATATTCCAGACTTTCGATTTCTTTGATGATTTCGCCGTCCTGCGGAGGTACAATCTGTCCGCCGTCCTGCCAGTATACTTTGTATCCGTTGTATTCCGGCGGATTGTGCGATGCCGTTAAAACGATTCCGGTATGACATTTTAAATGACGCACCGTGAACGATAATTCCGGTGTCGGACGCATATCGGAAAACAGAAATACTTTGATGCCGTTTGCTGAAAATACATCTGCAACTACTTTGGCTAATGTATTACTGTTATGGCGGCAATCGTAAGCAATCGCTACTTTAATGTCTTCATTTGGAAAACACTTTTTTAAATAGTTGGAAAGTCCCTGCGTGTTTTTACCTAAGGTGTATTTGTTGATGCGGTTCGTACCCACGCCCATAATGCCGCGCATACCGCCGGTTCCGAATTCCAGATTCTTGTAGAAACTGTCTTCCAGTTCTTTCGGGGCAGAAGTCATCATTTCGCGGATGGCTTCGTGCGTGTTGTTATCGAAAGTGGGTGTTAACCAAATGTTTACCTGATCTAAAATTGCTTTTTCAATGTGCATTGCTCTTCTGATAATTTAAGTCATTTACAAAATTACAGGTTTAATTCCTTTGCAATTTTGTAGCGTTCTTCATTGTTTTTCGTTCGTAAAATTATTTCTCCCAGAAAACCGGCAAGAAAGAGTTGTGTTCCGATGATCATTGTAGTTAGCGCAATGTAAAACCAAGGGTTGTTGGTAACCAGTATAGCCGTTTCGTGGCTGTATATTTTGTATAATTTCATAATGCCGATGTAGCCTGCCGATAAGAAACCAATCAGGAACATAATCACGCCTAAGGCGCCAAACAGGTGCATCGGACGTTTTCCGAATTTGGAGATAAACCAAATCGTAATCAAATCCAGAAAACCGTTGATAAAACGGCTCATGCCAAATTTAGACGAACCGTATTTCCGCGCCTGATGAATCACGACTTTTTCGCCAATGTTTCCAAATCCGGCATTCTTGGCCAAAACCGGAATGTAGCGGTGCATTTCGCCGGACACTTCTACGTTTTTTACCACGATGTTTTTGTAGGCTTTCAGGCCGCAGTTGAAATCGTTCAGTTTTACTCCGGAGGTTTTCCGTGCCGCCCAGTTAAACAATTTCGATGGCAGGTTTTTGGCTACCACCGAATCATAGCGCTTTTTCTTCCAGCCCGACACCAAATCGTAATTGTCTTTGGTAATCATGCTGAAAAGTTCCGGAATTTCATCGGGTGAATCCTGTAAATCGGCATCCATCGTGATAATCACATCGCCTTGCGCTTTGGCAAAACCCGCGTGCAATGCCTGTGATTTTCCGTAATTGCGTAAAAAACGAATTCCTTTTACGTTGGCATCTTTCGCCGAAAGGTCTTCGATAGTTTTCCAGGAATTGTCGGTCGAACCATCATCAATGAAAAGTACTTCATAAGAGAAGTTGTTTTCTTTCATGACTTTTACAATCCAGGCATGGAGTTCGGGTAACGATTCCTGTTCGTTTAATAAAGGAATTATGATGGATAAATTCATCCTTACGTTTTAAATTTTAATATCTTCCTGCTGTCAAGCGGTCGGCAGGGCTGAAAATAATAGGCTGTTATTCAAAAACCGGTTTGTCTTTTTTAAGAATAACCCCAACAATTAAGGAGTGAATCAAACCGATAACTGCATACATTACAATCGTAAAAGGCACAGCAACGTATGGGTTCATGAATATTTTTACGAATTTCATCGACATTTTTAACTGTTCGGCTGTCGTGGAAGGATTCTGTTTTACGGCAATTTCTTGAATTTTTTCAAACAATTCTTCTTTGAATTCCGGGAAAATCAAATCGAAAATAATGTAAAACACACCGTAAATTAGTGCTGCAAGTACCGTAATGGAAACACCGATTTTCAGAGTTTGTGAAAGCGATAAAAAACCTTCGCTGATTTCTTTTTTGAATTTATTGGCTGCAGTATAAATTAAAACAAACGGCAAAACCACATAATTAAGCAGGTTCATGACAATACCGGCCCAGGCATTTTCGTTAGTGTCAATGTTTAAAGCATACATTAGCATAAACTCTAAAACCAAAACAACTCCGAAAGTTACCCCGTAGGATAAGGCATGTTTGGCAGGTGTAGTACTGTTTTCCATAAAAACTTGAATTATTTAATTTACAAATATAACAATTATGATCTATCACCGGTTAGTTGCGGCTATTTAAAAAAAGTTACACAATTATTTGAAATTAAAAATATAGTTGTAAATTTGCAGCCTGAAATAAAAAGATTATAAACAAAAAGTTACAGTGCGTTTATACCTTTTAGCGAATAAAAGCATCAGAACGGTTGTAACCATTAATAAAAAAGATTTACCATGAAAAAAGGAATTCACCCGGAAAATTACAGATTAGTAGCCTTCAAAGATATGTCAAACGACGACGTATTCATTACTAAATCTACAGTAGAAACTAAAGAAACCATCACTGTTGACGGTGTTGAGTACCCAGTATACAAAATGGAGATTTCAAGAACATCTCACCCATTCTATACAGGTAAATCCAAACTTATCGATACTGCAGGACGTATTGATAAATTCAAAAACAAATACGCGAAATTCAGCAAATAATAACTGTTTTACGATATCTGAAAAGCCTCTCAAATTTGGGAGGCTTTTTTATTTTATCTGAACGAAAACTTTGTAACTTTGGTTTCGGTTGCCGATAACCAATAAACAAACAGACAATTATGAACTACATACTTTTTGACGGAACCGTTCGCAACGCCTTATTGCCGTTCACCTTTACCCGTCCGGTAGCCGACATCCGCGTGGGAATTTTAACCATCCGCGAAAAATGGGAAAAATATTTGGGCTATACCACCACCACATTAACCGAAGAATACCTGATGGAGAAATTTCCGATGGTGGAAATGGAGGAAAACGTGATGATTAATGCCTCGTTTTTGCCCAATGAAATTCTTTCGGAAATGGTGCGCTCGCTGGAAGCCGATCAGGCGATTTTTTATAATGACGAAGTAGTTGCCTTTTACAGCAGGGAAAATCAGGAAGAAGTGAATTTTGATGAATACGAAATCATTGAATACACCGAAGACTGCATCCAGATCCAGCATACCTGGGACATCTTTGCCAAAAACGATGCGGCTTTGCGCGAAGATTTCGATTTGATTACCGAAGGCCGTTTTTCACAACCTATCCCGAAAAGCGTAAACGTAATCGCTCCCGAAAACATCTTTATTGAAGAAGGGGCGAAACTGGAATTCGTCACTTTAAATGCTTCCACCGGACCCATTTACATTGGTAAAAATGCCGAAATCATGGAAGGTTCCGTAATTCGCGGGCCGTTTGCTTTGTGTGAAGAAGCACAGGTGAAGTTAGCAACCAAAGTATACGGGGCAACCACAGTTGGTCCTCACTGTAGAATTGGAGGAGAAGTCAATAACTCGGTGCTTTTCGGCTATTCGAACAAAGGACACGACGGGTTTTTAGGGAATTCCGTTTTGGGCGAATGGTGCAACATAGGTGCCGACAGTAACAATTCCAACCTGAAAAACAACTACGAAGAAGTAAAATTGTGGAGCTATGAAACCGAAGGATTTGCTCGCACCGGATTGCAATTCTGCGGATTAATGATGGGCGATCACAGCAAATGCGGCATCAACACGATGTTCAATACCGGAACGGTTGTCGGGGTTTCGGCGAATATTTTCGGAAGCGGTTTTCCGCGTAATTTCGTGCCGAGTTTCTCCTGGGGCGGTGCCTCCGGTTTTACTACTTATATGACCAACAAAGCATTTCAGACGGCAAAAATCGTAATGGATCGCCGTCATGTGGAATTTACCGAACAAGACGCCCGAATTCTGGAACACGTTTTTGAGGAAACCAAGAAATACCGAAAAGAATAACCAGAAATTTATGCAAATTATAACACCACGATTACCGAAAGGAGTCGTGGTTTTTTTGTAAATTTATTCTTCAAACTTCGAAAGTTATGTTCAGAACAGAAAACGATTTGTTAGGGGATTTACAGGTTCCTGCCAAGGCGTATTACGGCATTCAGACCCAGCGCGCCATCGATAATTTTAAAATATCCGGGGTTAAATTGTACCAGTTTCCTGAGTTCATCAAAGGACTGGCTTATGTGAAATGGGCTGCGGCAGAAACCAACTTCCAGTTAGGGCTGCTCGATGAAAAACTGAAAAACGTCATCGTGGAAGCGGCCAAAGAAGTGCTCACCGGAAAATTCGATCAGGAATTTCCCGTGGATATGATTCAGGGCGGTGCCGGAACGTCGACCAATATGAATATCAACGAAGTGTTGGCGAATCGCGCTTTGGAACTCATGGGTTATCAGAAAGGCGAGTACCAATACTGTTCCCCGAACGATCACGTGAATTTGTCGCAATCCACCAACGATGCCTATCCGACGGCTATCCGCATTGCGGCCGTGAATTCCAACATGCAGCTTATTGCGCATTTGAAAGACCTTATAGCTTCTTTCCGAAAAAAAGGCGAGGAGTTCAAACACGTTTTGAAAATGGGAAGAACTCAATTGCAAGACGCTGTCCCGATGACGCTTGGTCAGGAATTTGAAGCGTTTGCGGCTACTTTAGATGAAGAAGTAGACCGGTTAACCCAAAACAGCAACCTGATGCTGGAAACCAATATGGGCGCCACGGCTATCGGAACCGGTATCAATGCGGCTCCCGGCTATGCAAAATTGTGTGCTGAAAATTTGGCAACCGTTACAGGACTCGCCATTTTTTCCGCACCGAATTTAATTGAGGCCACACCCGATACCGGCGCTTACGTGATTTATTCTTCGGCTTTAAAGCGTATGGCGATTAAAATGTCCAAAATCTGTAACGATTTGCGTTTGTTGTCTTCCGGACCGCGTTGTGGGCTGAACGAAATCAATCTGCCGCCAATGCAGCCGGGTTCGTCCATTATGCCGGGAAAAGTAAATCCGGTTATTCCGGAGGTGATGAATCAGGTGTGTTTTCGCGTCATTGGGAACGATTTAACTGTGACAATGGCCGCCGAAGCAGGACAATTGCAACTCAATGTGATGGAGCCCGTTTTGACGTATGCCATTATGGAATCGATGCAGTTGTTGTCGAACGCGATGGATACGTTGCGCAAAAAATGTATTGACGGTATTACTGCCAACGAAGAACACTGTCGTGAAATGGTGCTGCACAGCATCGGAATCGTAACGGCACTGAATCCGTATATCGGCTATAAAAACAGCACCAAAATTGCCAAAGAAGCATTGGAAACCGGTAAAAGTGTTTACAATTTAGTGCTGGAACACAATATTTTATCCAAAGAGCAACTGGACGATATTTTGAATCCGGAAAACATGCTGGCGCCGAAAAAACATTAGGCTAATCTTTTAAAATATTTCCGTTTTTGTCGAATTCCAAGTCGATTTTGTTGGTCAGGTCTACATCAAGGTCTTTGTGACCCCAATCGATGTGGGTAATTTTTTCATTCGGATATTTCGCTTTTACATATTCCGTAATTGAAGGAAGAATGTACGCTGTCGGGATGGGTTTGCCATGGCCGTCCACTTCGCGATAACTGCCGTCTTTCCAGAATTCGACTTCGGTGCCGTCGTTTAACCAGACTTCAAAACCTTTTTCACCGTGTTCCCAATCTTTGGTAGCGCGGACAATCGTCTTGTTCGGAAAATGTTCTTTCAGAAAAGTATGCGCACCTTCCGGAAGCTGTGACGGATCAATTTTACGGCCTTGTGCATCGCAACTCAATAACGGCAGAAGCAGAAAAACCATTAAAGAAAATACTGTTTTCATACGAACGGATTTTAGTGTTGCTTAAGACTGTTAAAATTACGAAAAATCAACCGGGCGGGCAATCTGTTAAATTGTGAAAGTGTTGATTTTCAATATTTAAGATTTTTGTTTAACTTCCGGTTGATGCTGAAAAATGAAAAAACCTGTAAAATATTGAGCGATAATCAGTTAATAATTTCACTTAATAAATTATTGTGCTTAAATTTGCAGCCTTAATTTTTGACGACGATTTCATCAATTAAGCTTATTTATGGAAAACAGAAAAAAAGTTGCCTTTTACACGCTGGGTTGTAAGTTGAATTTCTCCGAAACATCAACCATAGCGCGAAGCTTTCAGGACGAAGGTTTCGACCGTGTCGATTTCGAAGACGTAGCCGACATTTATGTGATCAATACCTGCTCGGTAACCGAAAACGCCGACAAACAATTCAAACAGATTGTCAGAAAAGCCATGAAGCTCAACGATAAAGCTTTCGTTGCGGCGGTAGGCTGTTACGCGCAGTTGAAACCGGAAGAATTGGCCGATGTGGACGGAGTGGATTTGGTTTTAGGTGCAACCGAAAAATTCAAAATTACCGATTACATCAACGATTTGTCTAAAAACGACATGGGAGAAGTACATTCCTGCGAAATTGAAGAAGCCGATTTTTATGTAGGAAGTTATTCCATAGGCGACCGAACCCGTGCTTTTTTGAAAGTGCAGGACGGCTGCGATTACAAATGCACGTATTGCACCATTCCGTTGGCGCGCGGGATATCCCGAAGCGATACGATGGAAAACGTCTTGAAAAATGCCAGAGAAATTTCACAGCAGGGCATCAAAGAAATCGTCTTAACCGGGGTAAACATCGGCGATTACGGAAAAGGCGAGTTCGGAAATAAAAAGCACGAGCATACTTTCTTCGAATTGGTTCAGGCGCTTGACAAAGTGGAAGGCATCGAGCGTTTGCGCATTTCGTCCATCGAACCGAATCTGCTGAAAAACGAAACCATCGAATTTGTGTCGCAAAGCCGGACTTTTGTGCCGCATTTCCATATTCCGCTGCAATCCGGAAGCAATGACATTCTGAAAAAAATGAAACGTCGTTACTTACGCGAGTTGTATGCCGACCGCGTGGCCAAAATCCGCGAAGTGATGCCGCACGCCTGTATCGGTGTAGACGTCATCGTAGGTTTTCCGGGTGAAACGGACGAACATTTTCTGGAAACCTATCACTTCTTAAACGAACTAGATATTTCTTATCTGCACGTCTTTACGTATTCCGAAAGAGATAATACCGAAGCTACTGAAATGGAAGGTGTGGTGCCGGGTAATGTGCGTGCGAAACGCAGTAAAATGTTGCGTGGATTATCGGTTAAAAAACGCCGGGCTTTTTATGAAAGTCAAATCGGAACCAACCGAACCGTTTTATTTGAAAGCGAAAATAAAGAAGGCTACATCCACGGATTCACCGAAAATTACGTAAAGGTAAAAACGCCCTGGAATCCGGAATTAGTCAATACGCTACACGAAATCAACCTGACCAAAATAGACGAAGACGGTTCGGTACGCATGGAATTTGTAAACGTTCCGGTTTAGTATTTGTAGTGGAAGCGCAGTTTGGTGATGCGGTACACGTTTTCACCCAGTTTTTCGATAAATTCAAATTTGTTCCTTCCGGGTTGGTGGAACGATACGATGGAACCGGCGGAAATTTCGTAATACATGCCTTCGCCTTCCATCATAAAACGGTCGCCGGTTTTGCGGTAGGCCGAACGGATTAAATCGAACTCGAAGAGATTCCACGTAGACAAATCGGCACTGAAATCGCCATAAGAGTTGCAGATGCCTTCGGTAATTTCCGTTTTGCTGCCGTAGTATTTATCGATATCTTCGAAAAAATGAAGGATATCGGTGTAGAATTCTTCTTCTGTCATGCAATAAAAATACACTATTTTTTGAAAAATAAAAAAGTCGTCCTGTTTTGGGACGACTTTTCTTTTTTAAATTTTGATTCCCGGAGGCAGTAAGTCTTTGTAAGAAGGATTTTTTCTGAAAAAACTGGTAATCTTTGCATGCGTGGGAACTACTTTAAATTTTTTCTCCACGGCTATTGCCATGATGTTTTTCAGAAATTCGTCGATGGTTTCCTGTTCGAGTGTTTCGGCGTGATTCAGTTTAGTCAGGAATAATTTTCGTTCCTGTATGGAGTATTCAACGGTAAGTAAACCTTTGTCGGTTTGGTTTTCAAACTGTCGCAATAACTCATTGTTTTTGATTTCCATGACAGTGAAGTTAGGCGTGATGTAATAAATTAATGATAAATAAGACGGATTCGCATTGTGAAATCCTTTTTATTGGATTATTTTTATGCAAATTTCGGAAAAAATCACCGAAAATCATTAAACAGCAGCGTTAAAACATTCGTAATGAGTAAAATCCACGTTTATTTTATGCCGGGACTTGCGGCGAGTCCTAAAATTTTTGAAAGGATACAATTGCCGGAAGATACTTTTGAAATGCATTTTTTGGAATGGTTCTTGCCGGAGAAAAACGAACCGCTGGAAGTTTATGCCAAACGCATGACTGCTGAAATAAAACACGAAAATCCTGTTTTAATAGGGGTTTCGTTTGGCGGGATTCTGGTGCAGGAAATGGCTGAGCTTATTCCGGTGCGGAAAACCATTATCATTTCGAGTGTGAAATGCAGAGATGAATTTCCGATGTTGATGAAGCTCGCCAAAAACGCGAAAGCGTACAAACTGATACCAACCCGGATGTTTTCCAATGTGGAATTCCTGCTGAAATACGGTATCGGTGAAAAAGTGAAAGAAAGACTGGAATTGTACAAAATGTACCTTTCCGTAAACGATAAAAAATATCTCGATTGGGCGATTGAGCACGTCCTGATCTGGAACCGGAAAAAAGCAGACGAAAAAATCGTGCACATTCACGGCGATGCCGACGATGTCTTTCCGATTAAAAACATTAAAAACTGCATTGTGGTGAAAGGCGGGACCCATGCGATGATTCTGTTTAAATACAAATGGATGAATGAAAACCTGCCGGGAATTATTGCCGAATAACGTAAAAAGAGAACTATGCAAGTGATCAGGAGAATCTTAGTAATTGCAACCGTTGCGGTAGTCAGCGGATTGTTTATTTATGCGACGACCAGTTTAAGAAAAACGCATCCTTACGTCCATACAAGCCTTCCGTCGGAAATGGATTTCTGCGGTGAAAAAGTGCCGTTGCAGCTGGCAGATGTAAGCGAACGTTTTGATCGGGAATTAACCGTAAACACCAACCTTCATGCCACTACCGAACTGGTAATTAAAAGAGCCAACCGCGCTTTTCCGGTAATCGAACCGATTCTGAAAAAATACGGCGTGCCGGACGATTTTAAATATTTAGCCGTAATCGAAAGCGGACTGATTAACGCTACTTCGCCCTCCGGAGCCAAAGGAGTATGGCAGTTTATGCCGGCAACCGCCAAAGAACTCGGTATGGAAGTAAACGATATTGTAGACGAGCGTTACAATCTGGAAAAATCTACGGAATACGCCTGTAAATACCTATTGAAAGCCAAAGAAAAATCCGGAACCTGGACGCTGGCTGCCGCTTCCTACAACGGAGGCTTGAACGGTATCATGCGCATGAAAGACGAGCAGAAAGTAAACGATTATTACGACATGCTGCTAACCGACGAAACCTATCGTTATGTTTTCCGCATTCTGGCGCTGAAAGAAATCATGCAGAATCAGGAAAAATACGGGTACATGATGCCGAAAAGTGTTCTGTATCCTGTAATTCCGACCAAAAAAGTTGAGGTGTCGACAAATATTGACAATCTGGCGCAATTTGCTATTGATCAGGGAATTAATTATAAAATATTAAAAATACATAACCCTTGGTTGCGTGATAAAAAACTTGAAGTGCAGCCGGGAAAAGTGTACACGATTCAGATTCCGCTGGAAGGTTATACCCGTTAAAATGAAAAATATGGCGTTATCCACATTACTTATGTTAATGCTCATCGGGCTTCTGGCAGGAATGTTAAGCGGTCTGATTGGAGTAGGAGGCGGGATTATTATGGTTCCGCTGTTGTTACTGATGGGATTTTCGCAGCATCAGGCACAGGGAACAAGTCTGGCGGTGCTGGTTGTTCCGGTTACGGCGGTTGCGGTCTACAATTATTATAAAGAAGGTTATATTGACTGGCGATTTGCCGCGGTTATAGCCATCTTTTTTGTAGTTGGGGGTTACTTTGGAAGCAAGTTAGCAATCAGTGTCGACCAAAAAATACTGAAAAAAGTTTTCGGCGTAATTTTACTGCTGATAGCCGGAAAGATGATTTTGGGCAAGTAATCAGTGCGTCGCAAGTCTGCCTCTGCTTCGGCTTGTTCTTTCGTTGAGCAGCAACGTATTGATGCTTTTTTGAAACTGATTGAAACTAAGGTTAAACGCATCCGCAAAACTGATTTTGGGCCCGGGGTTGCTGTTGCCTCTTTTGATGTTAACCACATTCATGTTTTCATCGATTAAAAAAGTGGTCGGAAGCCCAAAGGTGTGTTTTAGGGTTGCCACCAGATACGCGTCTTTATTGTAGGTTTCGTGGGCGTAACAGACTTCAATCCGCCAACTGAATTTTTGCGCCATTTTCTTCATGTCGTTTTTCCGGTCCCAAAAGACTACCACAATCTGAATGTCTTTTTCGTATTTTTTGGCCAGTTTGTTCAGCGCGGGAATTTCACCTTTGGAAGGAATACACCAGGAAGAATACGTTAGCAGGTAAATCGGTTTTTTGAGGGTATTCAGATGCAGTTTTTTCTGGTTTACTCTTTTGAAGCTGAAGTTGTCAAATTTTGTTCCGATAAGATGGCTTTGTACTAAGGATTCGAAGAGGATTTGTCCGGAAGCGACATCGCCTTTTTCATAAGCGGAATTGGTTTTTTTTATGTAAGGTTTTATGTTCTTGTGCAGGTTGAAAGAGAGCAATTCATGGGCGCTATCTTGTGCGCAAACGGTATAAGATAGAAGAAAAACAACCGGAAACAAGAGGTAGTGTTGTTTCATTTTCTTCGTATTTCGGATACTCAAAATTACGCATTAAAAAGAGGAACGGTTTTTCTTTGTCGGTGAGCGGTTAATTTTACCGATGAAATACATGTAAATAAAAAAAACACCTTAGTGAATAAGGTGTTTTTTAAAACGTTGATAATCATAAAGTTATTAGATTTTTTTCAGCTGATCTTTCATCATTTTAATCTGATCTTTCAACATGTTCTGTTTGTCCAGCTTTTTGGCTTCGTTCAGCAAATTGGTGGCTTCCACTTTTCTTCTTTTGGTCATCGCGATGCCGGCCAATTGTAATTTGGCTAAGGCTAAGTCCTGATCCATGTTCAAGCCTAATTCGATGGCTTTTTTGAAATATTTTTCAGCGGCCGATAAATTCGTCTGCGACACTAAAATTCCATGTAAATAGTTGAAGTAACCCTGTTGTTTTCGCACTAAAGCCGCTTCCGGGTTTTTGATGTGGGAAAGCCATTTCTGGGCGCCTTCCATATTTTGTTTTCGCAACTGCAGAAAGGCAAGCAGAATAAATTCGTTTTTAAAATATAAGAAGATAAAAATAGTGGAAAACAGTAGTAAAAAGATTCCGTTTCCGATGTTGCTTTCCGTGAATTGCCAGATTCCCAAGGCGATGATTAATCCTGCAAGAATCAATTTGATATTTCTGTGAAACATAATGTGTTTAGTTTTGGATTGCAAATGTAGTAAATAGAAACGAGCCGTCAAATTAGTTTTCAGAAACAATGAAAGCCGGAAAAGTGTATCTTTGCCTGACTTTTACGGACGGCATTTGTAAAAAGATAAATATTTTTGAAAAAGGACTTGTCAGAAATAAAAGTCTTTGTATATTTGCACTCGGTTTTGAAGCGACAGATTCATTCAAAGCTGAAACCAATTTTAAAATCACGATTTAAAGATAAAAGCAATGAGTAAGAGAACGTTTCAACCATCGAAAAGAAAAAGAAGAAACAAACACGGTTTCATGGAAAGAATGGCTTCTGCTAACGGAAGAAAAGTATTAGCACGCAGAAGAGCTAAAGGAAGACACAAGTTAACGGTTTCATCTGAGCCAAGACACAAAAAATAATGATTTTTAAATCATAAATAGAGCGTTACTTTTTATCGGTAACGCTTTTTTTGTACCTTTTTGAAAAATTTTTACGCAACATACAACAACACAACACAATGCCTAAAGACACTTCAATAAAATCGGTTTTAATTATTGGTTCGGGCCCTATCGTAATTGGACAGGCCTGCGAATTTGACTATTCCGGTTCACAATCCGCACGCTCGTTACGTGAAGAAGGAATCGAAGTTATCCTGATCAACTCGAACCCGGCTACCATCATGACGGATCCGTCCATGGCCGATCACGTGTATTTAAAACCGCTTACCACCAAATCCATTATCGAAATTTTAAAGGCGCATCCGCAAATTGATGCCGTATTGCCAACGATGGGAGGGCAGACTGCTTTAAACTTATGTTTGGAAGCCGATGAAAAAGGGATTTGGCAGGATTTCGGAGTACGGTTAATCGGAGTGGACGTAAACGCTATCAATGTAACGGAAGACCGTGAGCAGTTCAAGCAATTATTAGCGAAAATTGACGTACCTGTTGCGCCGGCCAAAACAGCCAATTCGTTCTTAAAAGGAAAAGAAATTGCGCAGGAATTCGGGTTTCCGCTGGTAATTCGCCCTTCGTTTACTTTGGGGGGAACCGGAGCCGCTTTCGTACATAAAAAAGAAGATTTCGACGATTTGTTAACTCGTGGTTTAGAGGCGTCTCCAATCCACGAAGTATTGATTGACAAAGCGCTTTTAGGCTGGAAAGAATACGAATTAGAATTATTACGCGATAAAAACGATAACGTAGTCATCATCTGTACCATCGAAAATATGGATCCGATGGGAATTCACACCGGAGACAGTATCACGGTGGCGCCAGCGATGACGCTTTCCGACAGAACGTTCCAGAGAATGCGCGACATGGCGATTTTGATGATGCGCAGTATCGGAAACTTTGCCGGAGGCTGTAATGTACAGTTCGCCGTTTCCCCGGATGAAAAAGAAGACATCGTGGCGATTGAAATCAACCCGCGTGTATCGCGTTCCTCAGCTTTAGCCTCAAAGGCAACGGGTTATCCGATTGCAAAAATCGCTACCAAATTAGCGTTAGGCTATACGCTTGACGAATTACAGAACCAGATCACCAAATCGACTTCGGCTTTATTCGAACCGACTCTGGATTACGTAATCGTAAAAATCCCGCGTTGGAACTTCGACAAATTTGAAGGCGCCGACAGAACTTTAGGCTTGCAGATGAAATCCGTAGGAGAAGTAATGGGAATCGGACGTTCGTTCCAGGAAGCCTTGCACAAAGCCACACAATCTCTTGAAATTAAGAGAAATGGTTTAGGTGCTGACGGGAAAGGCTATAAAAACTACGACCAGATCATTGAAAAATTAACGTATGCCAGCTGGGACCGCGTTTTTGTGATTTACGATGCGATTGCGATGGGCATTCCGTTGTCGCGAATCCACGAAATCACGAAGATTGACATGTGGTTCTTAAAGCAATACGAAGAATTATACGCTTTAGAGAAAGAAATTTCCAACTATAAAATAGATACGCTTCCGAAAGATTTGCTTTTAGAAGCCAAACAAAAAGGCTACGGAGACCGTCAGATAGCGCACATGCTGGGCTGTCTGGAAAGCCAGGTGCACAAATTACGCGACGAAATGGGCGTGAAACGTGTGTACAAACTGGTAGATACCTGTGCCGCTGAGTTCAAAGCGCAAACGCCTTACTATTACTCCACTTTTGAAGCTGAAATCGAAAGACCGGACGGCACTCGTTACGTAGACAACGAAAGTATCGTTACCGACAGGAAAAAAGTGGTGGTCTTAGGTTCCGGACCGAACCGTATAGGACAAGGGATTGAGTTTGATTATTCTTGTGTTCACGGGGTTTTGGCTGCATCGGAGTGCGGTTATGAAACCATCATGATCAACTGTAACCCGGAAACGGTGTCTACGGATTTTGACACGGCAGACAAATTGTACTTCGAGCCGGTGTTTTGGGAGCACATTTACGACATCATTCAACACGAGAAACCGGAAGGTGTAATCGTGCAGTTGGGCGGTCAGACGGCGCTTAAATTGGCAGAAAAATTAAACAAATACGGAATCAAGATTTTAGGAACTAGTTTCGATGCATTGGATTTAGCCGAAGACCGTGGTCGTTTCTCAGAACTATTAACCGAGCTGAACATTCCGTTTCCAAGATTCGGAGTGGCGGAAAATGCGGAAGAAGCTTCTGTTTTGGCCGATTCGTTAGACTTTCCGTTATTGGTTCGCCCTTCGTATGTATTGGGCGGTCAGGGCATGAAAATCGTAATCAACAAACAGGAACTGGAAGAGCATGTGATTGAAATCCTGAAACATATTCCGGGGAATAAATTGTTGTTGGATCACTATTTGGACGGAGCAATCGAAGCTGAAGCCGATGCGATTTGTGACGCCGATGGTAATGTGTACATCATCGGAATCATGGAGCATATCGAGCCGTGCGGAATCCACTCCGGAGACAGTAACGCGACTTTACCGCCGTTCAATTTAGGGGAATTCGTAATGCAGCAGATTAAAGATCACACGCATAAAATTGCCAAAGCTCTGAAAACGGTTGGATTGATTAATATTCAGTTCGCGATTAAAGATGATATCGTATACATTATCGAGGCGAATCCGAGAGCTTCCCGTACCGTGCCGTTCATTGCGAAAGCGTATGGAGAACCGTATGTGAACTACGCTACCAAAGTAATGTTAGGCCACAATAAAGTAACGGATTTCAACTTCAATCCGCAACTGAAAGGATTTGCAATTAAGCAGCCGGTATTTTCGTTCAGCAAGTTCAAAAACGTGAACAAGGCATTAGGACCGGAGATGAAATCGACCGGAGAAAGCATTTTATTTATCGAAGATCTGAAAGACGATCAGTTCTACGAATTGTACTCGAGAAGAAAAATGTATTTGAGTAGATAATATTCGAATTTTGATATAAAAAATCCCTCAGTTTTGAGGGATTTTTGTTTTTATTCGGTTTCAAAAATTGTGTTTAGTTCTTTTTGAATAATATTTTCTCCTGGGTAAACTGATAGGCGGCATCTAAGAATGCTAACATTTTATTCCAGTTGCTGTTCGGCTGATAGTAGGAGGTGTAATATTTGTAAGCTTTAATACGGATTTTATTGCCTTCCACTACAGCTGAACTCACAAAACCACCCGTTTCATTTTCCACTTTTTTGTTTAGTTTTTCTAAACCGGTTGGAGTGTAGCCTTCCGGAATGTCAACGGTGATGTCTTCCTCAAAAGAGCGCGGATATGAAAAATAAACATTATTGGTTCTGTTGCGGTTTTTGTCTTCAATATGAATCTGTGAGCCGATAAGTTTTCCGGCTTCAAAAATGTAATTTTCACCCGCTTTTTTAATCCAGCTGTTTTTAGAATCGAATTTCTCTTTGTAGATGAAAGGCGTTTCTTTACCGAAACGTCCGGTATTCAAAATCTGTAAGCTGTGGTTTTCAATTTCCAGCTCGAATTCCTGAGCTGTGGCGTTTTTGAACTCCTCTTTCTGTTTGTCTTTCAGTTTGCTGATAAGGGAATAGAACTCGTTGGAATATTGCTCTCTTTTCTTTTTATTGGTAACCCGTACCAACAGCGATTTAGACCCGTATTTCATGTAGTCTTCGTCGGTATAATCAAAAAAGTACATTTTTGATGCCTGTTCTTCCGTTTTGTTGTGTCCGTTTAACTGTGTTTCGCGTTCGATGGTAAATTGTCCGAAGTTATCGCCAAAAGTTAAAGCGGTAATTTGTTTGGAAGTGTTGTCTCTGTGTGTCGTTCCCGGTAATTTGATGTTTTCCACATCGGTTACCTTTTTCATTTTGGATACTTTCAGGGCATAGGCATCGGTGTTTTCCAATTGGGAAGAAAATTTGTCTACATCTGAAAACGGAGAAAAATACTCAATATAAATCGGGTTTTCAGCGTTCACTTTTAATAAGACCGTTGCGTTGTTCTGAATTAGCAAATCTTTGATGGGACCGTTGTGACGGTTGGTCGCTACGACAATATCATAATCAATTTTATTGTCTTTTAAGAATGCCATAAAGTGGTTGATGAAAGCTTCCTCTGTTCTGAAGAAAACCGGATTGTTGCCGTACAAATCAAACGGATACATGATTTTGGCTTCGTTGGCTACAAAAGCTTCCACATAAAGGGTGTAATAATAGTGTCTTGTAAAATAATAAACGGCTTTTACTTTTTCTTCGGTGCTGGCAAATTTCTTTTGCTGTAAAAATTTTTCAATGGCTCCCAAATCGCCATATGGACGGAATTTGTTTACATAATAATCCAGAACATCTTCTTTGGAAACCGTTTTCTTAATAATGTTTTCTTTTTCCGGTAAGAAGGCATCGGCTCTCTTTTCAAACTTTCCGGAACGGGCAAAAAACACCTGAAATTTATAGCAGGGAAGCTCTACCAAAGGGTAAAACCAGTTAGGGAAATCATTTTTTTCGATGTCTGTGGCAACGATTTCATATTTGCGCTCGTTGCTTTTATCCAGTGGAATCTGTTTGATTTCCGGTCCGTTGTTGTAGGTGTTGAAGTTTACAAAAAAGTCGTTTTCGGTTTGAAATGTCAGTTTGTAATTCATAATAGGATGGGTGTCGCCAAGTGTTTTTTCCACTTCGTCAAACCCGTATTCAAAGAAGGACTTAAACGATTCGGTGCTGTATTCGTAGATGTCGATAATGTCGCCGATTTCCAGATTCGGAATGGCAATTTTTTTATGGTCATCTTCTTTTACCGATTCCTTGTCAACGTTAATTTCGATTTCTTTTCCGTCTGGTTTTACGATTTTAATACCTAAAGTTGTTTTTACTTCTGTTCCGTATCTCGGATTGGATTTCTCTGAGTATTTAAATTCGGAGAATTCTGTAACGGCAACCAAATCTTGTAATTTCACTCTTTTGCGAAGGGCAGAGCGATAGGTAACACTTTTTCCGAATTTGTGGTAATCATAATCTTCGTATTTGTAAATGATAACGGCAGATTCGTTTTTCCATTTGTCTGGAATAGTGGCCGCATTTTTGTATTCGTCGTTTTTACCCCAGAAAAAATCCCGGATTTCTGCTTTATCCTGTGCAAAAGTGTTCAGGGATAAGGCGATTACAAGAAGTGTTAATAATTTTTTGGTCATGATTACGATTTGGTTAAAGTGATTTGTTCGTTGTAAATTTTGTTGATTTTAGCCAAAACAACGTTCCAGTCTGCAAACTCGTTTGATTTTAGTACCCCGTTCTGAAATTCGAAATTTTTGGTGTACACAATCTCATTGCCCACCTGCTGACAATTGATGCTTACTTTGTAGTTTCCGGTACTTATGGAAAGGGATTCCGGTAATTTAGCTACCTTGTATCCGGCAGGAATTTCCAGTTTAATTGTGGCATTGTACAACTCCTTGAATGGAAATTCAAAGTCATTTTTGCGCTCTTTCAAATCTAATTTTGAAAACTCTCTTTTGAAATCCAGGTCGATGTAAATGTCGTTGTCGAAAGCCGAAACTTTATTGTCCAATCGGATGTCGTAATCGATAACTAATTTGCCTTCGCGGTTGGCTAAATCCGAAGTTTTGATGTTGCTGATTTTATTGTTCTTATCTCCGTCAGACAAGTAGTTGTTTAAAGCTGTTTCTTTATTGTTGTTGCGAACGTTGTTAAAACCATACAAAAAGGAGGCTCTGCTTTCCCCGACAAATGTGGTGTTGGTTTTTCCGATAAGCGATTCATTATCAATTTTAAGCACGGAGGTAAACGTTTCTGTATTGGAAGCAGGACTGCCAACGGGAACTTTGTCTACAATAAAAGTATCGCCGTTTTCAATCAGCACTTCTTTGCCTTGGATGCGTTCGGCATATTCTCCGAAAGCGTTGTATTTTTCCGTTCCGTCCAGGAAGTATTTTTTTCCTTTGTGGAAAAGGGTGCAAATCATGTGGTTGTCTACCGATAAGGAAGGAATAGAGTAATCGTAGGCAATTCTTTTTGTGCCAATCCAGGTTAACCGGGCGTCAAATCCGGCCAGTTTCAGCATTTGTTTGGTAAGGTTGGCCATTCCTTTACAGTCGCCATATCGTTTTTGGAAAACATTCTGGGATTCGTCGGGTTTAAAACCGGCAATACCGTCTTCGAAAGCGATATAGCGGATGTTGTCCTGAACCCAGTAATAAATGTTCTTAATTTTTTCCTCGTCCGATTTTGCGTTTTGGGTAAGTTCGGCTACTTTTTCTTTTAACACCTCCGGATTTTCTTTCATAGTATCCACTAAAGATTTATACCATTTGTACAAATCCTCGGTAGCATTGAACAAGGTACTTTTCTTTCCGTCTTTCGTGTACGATTTTGCAATTATCAAAATATGCGGATACAGATAGCTTGGTCCCGGTGCATTTTTCTCGTTCAGGCCGGCCGGAATATTTTCAATCGTGTAAACGTATTTGGTTGTGTTGTTTTTGGAATCGGTGGTTTTGTTTAACGTGATGTTGAAATTTTTCAGGTTAAATTCCTTAATTTCAAGTTCTAACCAGTTTGGCACTTCGATAATGACCTGTTTGTTTATAACCGGATATTCGTCGTTAAAATAGAGTGAGGTAAAATACTTAACATCTTTGTATTTCTTTTCCATCGAGTAGTTGTATGTGTAACCCTGAACCGGGAAATCGATGTTAGCATATTTTACCCGGGCGTCGTTGTAAAACAACTCGTCACTTTTGTAAAATTCGTCTTTTACGAAAAAGGTGGCTTTTTTATCGTTTCGGAATTTAAAATCGAAACTTTCAATTTCTGACTGGCTGTCGTAAAATTCGAATTTCTGAATGTCAGCCCTGTGGTTGATGTTCATTAATTTTTCGTTGATTGCATGATTTACAGTAACCTTTCCTTCTTTGGAATTTAAACCGAAAGAAATGTTTTCTTTACTGTTGATAATGGCCACATCCGATTTGTCATTTTTTTCACGAAGCGATTTTGCCAAGGTGATGTCTTCGGGTGTGGGATCGATGTTTTTCTGAGCCGTTGTCAAGTTTGTAACCTGCAGAAAAACAGTTAAAAGAAGTAGTTTTATTCGCATAAATTTAAATTTGGAATGCGAATGTAATTAATTTAATTAAAAAAACCTTTTAGAAGGCTAAAAGGTTTTCTTTTAAATAACTAACACATATTTATTTGAGAACAAAGTCAAGATCGATGTTAACCTTTTTCGATACTTTTTTGCTGACTACTTTGGGAATCTGTATGTCGAAATCGTCTGAGTTAACACTGAAATTGGATGCAATTGCAATGCCTTCGTTAGTCTTCTTAATTTTTGCCGGGATTGTTATTTCTTTTGACTTTCCGTGTATCTCCAGAACGCCTTTGATGGAATAATCTTTATTGTTTTCCGTAAGATTGTTAACGTCTAAGCCGTAAACTTTTCCTTTGAAAGTAGCCTTAGGATATTTGTTGCTTTCCATGTAATTTTCGTTAAAATGTTCTTCCATTAAAGCAATTTTAAAACGAAATCCTTTGATTAAGGCCAGTGCGGCAATTTCTCCGGTCTCGGTGTTCAGAACCACCGTCGTGCTTTTGTTTAGTGCCGCTACTTCTTCAAAAGAAGGGACAGATGCTTCAAAATGAATTGCTCCTGTTTTGGTAACCTTTTTAGATTGGGCATGTAATCCGGATGTAAAAAGGAGCATCAGTAAAAAAGGTATAATTGGTTTCATGGCTATAGTTTTATTCCGGCATTCCGGCGTTTTCCCAGGCTATTAACATATCAATTTTACTTTGAGGGAGTCTTTCCCCCATAAACGGCATCCAAAAGTTAGGATCGGTACTCGAAACACGATCCAATAAACCCCGATGCTCAACAGCATCTTTAACGAATGTGTAAGTTGTCAGTGGCATTGGAGCCCCATTTTGAGGAGGCTGGGAATGACACATGATACAGTTTTCCGTAATAATAGGTTTTATATCATTGGTGTAGGTGATGTTTTCCTGAAGTGTACCGTCGTATAAATCCGATTCGGAATCACTTGTACAGGATGATAATACAAAGCCTGAGAAAACAATTGCGTAAAATCGATTCATGATATTTTTTAAAATATTTCTAAAGTTACTATTAAAAATTTTAATAATAAAAAAATATTTTGTTAATTTTGTGAGAAATGATTTATTTAATATGAAAAAGACTGGATATTTATTTATTTTGGTTCTTCTGCTTCTAATGACTTGGGCTTTTTATTCGTATCTGTATAAAGAACATCGGGATATCGCCTCAGAAAAAGGAGCCTTCCAGGTAACGGCCAATGCTATTTATGAAGAATTCGTTAAGGATGAAAAAGCAGCCAATGCAAAATATTTAGATAAAACCATTGAAGTTTCCGGAAAAGTTACCGGTGTCGACGCTAAAGAAAACACGATTGTCATAGATGAAAAAATGTTTGTGTATTTTAAGGATAAACCTTCCGGAGAAATAAAAACGCAGTCGAATGTAAAAGTAAAAGGAAGATTTATGGGTTATGATAATCTGCTTGAAGAAATGAAAATGGATCAGTCGGTACTTGAATAATAAGCAAATGGGGAAAGTGATAATAATATCTGTTCTGCTGTTTTTTTCCGGTTGGGTAAATGCCCAGAAAGATATTTTTGAAATTGCCAGAAACGGTACAGTCGAAGAATTAAAGATGCAACTGAAGGAGAAACAGGGGAGCATTAATTCGGTAAATAACGAAGGATACAGTTTGTTAACTCTTGCGACATACAGAGGGAATAATGAAGTGGCAGCTTTTCTGATAAAAGAAGGAGCCGAGATAAACGGAAAAAGCAACTACGGTACACCACTTATGGCAGCCGTGGTTAAAGGAAATACTGAAATTGTAAAGTTGTTACTGGAAAATAACGCAGATACAGGTATATCGGATGCAACTGGAAATACGGCCCTTATTTACGCTGTTATTTTCAAGAAGTATGAAATAGCCGAATTGCTGGTAAAAGCGAAGGCAAATATTAATGCAACAGATATACGGGGAAAGTCGGCACTCGATTACGCCAAAATGGTTGGTGACGACAGATTAATTCAAATTCTAAATCGATAAAGCCATGAAAAAAATTACATTTCTCATTATGATTCTGCTGTTAGCTACGGCAGGTCTTTTCGCGCAAACGTACTCCACAGGTACTGTATCATTTTTTGGTGGCGGTCCAACAACCGCTTATTCGGGTAAAGTGGATGTTACTAGCACAACAGTTACCGTTACTTTAACAGGTCCTTCAGGAAGTTTTTTAGGTATAGGTTTTGATGCTACGAATCTTATGGATGATGTAGGGAAAGATGTTCTGATTTTTGACGGAACTAATATGACAGACAGAAGTTTTGATGGAGTAGGTGTAACACCGCCAACCGATACGCAAAACTGGACCGTGCAATCTAACACAGTGGTTTCCGGAGTTCGTACAGTAGTAGCTACAAGAAATCGGGTAGCTACTGAAGGAACTGATTATACTTTTCCGTTAGCAGCACAACCTTTGCATTTAACTTTTGCCAGAGGAACTTCTTTAACCGTAACCTACCACGGTCTTGGGAATTGCGGGTCGACTATTGCCAATTTAACGTTAGGAACCGATTCGTTTGCTATGGAAGCCCTTAAAATGTATCCGAACCCGTCAAAAGAATTTGTAAATATCGAATTGCCGCAATTGGTCACCGATGCTAATGTCAAGTTTTACGATTTGTTAGGAAGGGTGGTAAAAACTTCCAATGTAACAGCCGAGGATTCTCGTATAGAAACTTCCGATTTGGGCAGCGGTTCGTATGTTGTAAAAATTAAAACCAGTGTTGGGGAAGGAACCCGAACATTAGTAATCAATTAAGCATGAGGAAATTATTTTGGTTATTGGGGCTTTTTCCGTTATCGGGAATTGCCCAGGACGATTTGCTTTCTGAAATTGATACGGTGAAAGCGAATATGCGTGTGGAATCAGCCTTTAAATCGCTGAAGATTGTCAATCTGGAATCTACGAAACTGGCGGCCAAGAAAGATTTTTATTTCATTGTGGCACACCGTTTCGACTACCTGAAAAACGGTTTCGACGATTTCTTTGGTTTGGATAATGCCAATACACAACTAAAATTTGTTTACGGGTTAAGCGATTGGCTAACCCTTCATGTGGCGCGAAGCGGTTTTCAGGAAACATACGACATAGCGGCCAAATACCGGTTGATGTCTCAACAGCAAGACGGCTTTCCGTTTACAATAGTTGGGTTTAACAGTTTGGCAATTAATACCGAAATGAAAAAAGATAATTACCCGGGCATGAGTTTCGACAACCGGTTGAGTTATGTAACACAACTTTTAGTGTCCCGAAAATTTACCGACGAATTTACCTTAGAGCTGGCGCCGACCTATTTTCATGAAAATACTGTGCGGGATGTTTTTGACGGAAACGGGAATGTAATTCTTCCTAATCCTCAAGATAACAGTCAGTTTGCTATCGGAATGGGAGGACGTTATAAAATTACCAAGCGCTGGTCTGTAAACATGGATTATGCTGCACATTTGAATCGGGCCTCAGAGTCCATTTACAGAAATCCGCTGTCCATAGGCGTGGATTTGGAAACCGGCGGACATGTTTTTCAGATGCATTTTACCAATTCCAGAGCCATGCACGAAACAGGGTTTTTAGGGCAAACATCCGGACGTTGGGATAAAGGAGAAATTTGTTTTGGATTCAATCTGGTTCGGGTCTTCTAAAGATAAATGCTGATAATAAAAAAGCCCTGTACAAACAGGGCTTTTTTTATGGATGTAAACGGATTAGTTTTTCACAAACTTACCGGAGAATTTTTTATTTTCAGTGTTTTCAATCAGAATGATGTAAGTTCCGCTTTGTAAATCACTAACTGCTACTTTATTGTTTAGCGCATTGTCAGATTTTATAAGTCGTCCGTTCAAATCGTAGATAGAAACGTTTTTAATCGTATCATTCCCCGATTTAAGACTTAGGTTTACAAAATCATGAGTAGGATTAGGGAAAAGATTAAAGTTGCCTAAGTGATTTTCGGCTAATCCTAAAGTACTGCCTTCCACCACCATTAAACTTTGGTTAGGATTTGGATTCAGAATCGTGTCGACTACTCCCGAAGGCCATCTAATGATAACCTGAGAGATTTGTGTTTCTGTTCCGATACCGAAGTGAGCATTTAAAGTACTCATGTATTCAAAACCTTCACCACTGCGAATATCTCTGATTTGTTTGCCAAAGTTTCCGTAGATTTCAACACGGGCACCAATTCCGTTTCGGTTACTTTGAATACCTTGTAGCGTAACTTTAATCCAGTTGTTGCCGTTTGGAACAGCATAATGAATCACGTTATTGTTGGCGATATCCAAGAATCCGTCATTGTTTAAATCTCCTACAGCGCCTACAGTCATTCCTGAATAATTTGAGGTGGCAAAAACATTTCCGCCCTGATTGAAGAAAATTTTATTGCCGCCGCCCATAATGTCTACTTTTCCGTCATTGTCGAAATCGTAAGCAATGTAATCTCTGCTGATGGAAGTGTCGGTACCAAAACCGGTTGTCGCTGTAATATTCACAAAAGGTTCTTCTACGCTGTTGGTAGTGTTTAAATCGTTTCTGAAAAATTTATGACCGGAACCGCCATTGGCGCCTATTAAGATATCCATATCGCCGTCATTGTCAAAATCTGCCACTGCAGAAGACCAGGACTGTATCGGAGTGACATTGATTTGTGCTGTGGCAGAAATGTTAGTAAAAACTCCATTCCCGTCGTTTCGGTGTAATTCACACGGAGGACCAGAACATTTGGAGATGAACAAATCCACATCGCCATCGTTGTCGTAATCCGTCCAAATGGATGCGTAATTGCCTCCGGAAGCTAAGGTTCCCAAGTTGTAAGAACCAGCCGTTACCCCACTTTGATAGTGCGTAAAGTTGCCGGAACCATCATTTAAATAGTATACGTTTGGCGCCACATCATGACACGAAAAAGCATCCAGATGCCCGTCATTATTTATGTCCACAAAATTTGTGCGCTGACAGAATATGTATTCGGAAGGATTCACATTGATATATCCGTTTCCGGTACCGTCAGATTTCCAGAATGCTAAACCGCTGCCGCTTCCCAAAACCAAATCATTGTAACCGTCTCTGTTATAATCTCCTGCTGCTAAGCTCCAGGTAGGCATGTCGCTGGTTCCGGGAACTGTATAAGTGGAAACAGAAAAATTACCGGGTGTTGTCTGATGGTGAATTTTTAAGGTGTTGGTACTTACTCCTACAATATCGTCTTTATAGTCGTTGTTCATGTCCACCACGCAAATGTTGTAAGAACTGTTTATCGTGGAGATGGTTTGTGTTGTGTAGTTTACCGGTGCCGGAATTGGCGGTACATAAGGATTTTCAATTAACTGAAAAGTGAACCCTGCAGAACTCCATCGGTTATCCCAGACAATGTAATACGTTGTGCCTGCAGTGGCTGAAAAAGTCTCGACCGAAGAATAATTTAATCCGGAATCATCATCTCCGCCTACACAGGTTAAAGCACCACAGCTTCCGGTATAAATGTGTAACCGGGTGTCTATTCTGGGTGTATTGGCTGCAATATCGGAGGTTACTGTTACATTATAGTTATTGGTTGGCGTATAAATGTACCATTCTCCAAAAGTAGGAGCGGGACCGGAGGTACAGAGCGGGGAAGGTATCTGAGGACCGTTAACCGCACTGACTACATGTAAACCGGCAGTAATGACAGGAGCGGTATTACAGGTATCCTGACCGTAAAAGCACCAGTTAATTGCCAGTAAGAAAAAAAATGAAGTAATTTTTTTCATGTTTCAGTTGTTTTTGGGTTAGTTAATAAGTTAGTTTATTGACATGGGCCTAAAGAATTAATCCATTGCTCCATTAAAGCAACTCCTTCGGTATGTATTAATGTTCTTCCGTGTAAAGGCATCCGAATAGCCTCTTCCGTTGTATTTATTCTGTAGTAAAGCATGGATTTAAAGGTATTGGCCGGTGTAACAATTTTAGCCAGATTTGAAGGGAAACCCTGCATGTCTTCAGTATTTACGCAAACGCCCATGTTAGTGTTCCCGTTGGTGCCGCCGGTTTGGCTGAAAGCAAATCGCATTGGTCTGTAATCACAGTGTTTGTTGTCGGTGTGGCAATGCGCGCAGTTGATGTCTACATAAGAACGCGCTCTTAGATCAAGCGGTTTGGAAGTGTCTTCATAATCTACTGTCGAATTGGCTTCGGTCGGTAAGGTGAAATTGTTTTCAAGATAACCGGCTTCAATCCATTTGGTTAACTGGTTTTTAACTTCCGCAGCACCGTAGTTGTAATTGAAATTCAGGTTTTGTGGCTTAATACCGATTGGAATGTAAATGGTTTCTTCAACGTCATTAATTGTTTGTTTTGTTTTGTGGCAGGTAATACACTGAACATCAGAAGGGATTCTGTAGGTTACATTTTTGGTTTCCCCATTTTCAATCCATGAAATATCCTGATAGCTTCCTGCCAAATCGAAGAAAGCTTCCGTTTGTTCGTCATTCCACACATAATTGGCAAAAATCCAACCCGTAGCTTTGCGGATCATGAGTCGGGTTTCAACGATTTTAACAGTATTGCCCGGCTGCACGTTATCGTAGTAGAAATTTTTGATGATTGCTGCGCCCACCGGAAGTTCTAAAACTTTATCATCACCGTTATAAGTTGCTTTTGTTCCTTTTGGCATCCAGACGAACCTTTTTTTGTGGGCGTAATCGCTAAATAAAGAACTGGCAGGTTTGTAGGGTAACACACCTAAGGCAGGTGTTAAGTTTTTTAAATCGCCTTCGAAAAATTTATAATCGGAAAGCTTCGGATAAGGTACCTGGGTAAGGTCCATCACCACCGGAGAAACCGGTTCGTACTGATCGGCTTCATCACTCGAATTACAGGCAATAATGGTAACGATTAGGGCGAAAACTGTTAGAAAACCTAATAATTTTAGTAGGTATTTTTGTTGCATATTTGTTATTTAAAGTGTGACTATTAATAACAAATATATAATTTTTAAGAAATAATTAAGAAAAACCAATATAAAATCATAAAATATTTTAAGAATGTTATATTTTTATTCTGACGTTCATTTCCCTCAGCATCTGTAACGCTTCTTCGGAAGAATAATCCAGTTTTTCTTCCAGTTCTTTATGTTCTTTTTTGGCAAGGATGCGCTTGTGGGCTTCGCAATACCGTCTTATTTCCTCTAAGGAGCTTAGCTCTAAACGAGGCACTTCGGAAGAATTTCCAAATTCGTCTTTGGCTACCATTGTAAAGTAGGAAGAATTGCAGTGTTTTTCTTTTCCGGTTTGGATATTCTGTGAGGTTACCCGAATCCCCACCACCATGGAAGTCCGTCCCACGTAATTTACGGAAGCTTTTAGTGTGACCAATTCGCCAACTTCAATCGGATTCAAAAAATCAACAGTGTCCACCGAAGCCGTAACACAATACTTTCCGGAAAATTTGGAAGCCGACGCAAAGGCAATCTGGTCCATCAGAGACAGAATATAACCCCCGTGAATTTTTCCGCTGAAATTGGAATGCGAAGGAAGCATTAACTCCGATAAGGTTATTTTCGAGGCACTGACTTTTTTGAATTTTGTTTCCATACCTAATTTAATTAGTTGAAATGAGGTGAATTTTTAAGCGGAACCTTAGTCACTAAATCGGGAATAGCCTCACCACGGAAAGGCGAAACAGCGTTCCGGATTTAATTTTCAGGATTGTGTTCCTTCTCCAAAGCACGGTTCAGAATGCTTTCCGGCAGGGCTTTTTTGGCTTTGGCGCCCATTTTTTTAAGTTTTTCCACACTGGTTACTAAGTTTCCTTTGCCTTCCACGAGTTTGTTCATCGCATTGCCGTATTCCGATTTGGCTTCGTCCATTTTTTTGCCAATTTTGATTAAATCGGACACAAAACCTTCAAATTTGTCGTATAAAGCGCCGGCCTGACGGGCAATTTCATAGGCATTTTCCTGTTGCTTTTGGTTCGTCCACATACTGTCGATGGTGCGCAACGTCGCCAAAAGGGTAGAAGGCGTAACAATCACAATATTTTTCTCAAACGCCTTGTTGTACAGTGTGTTGTCTTCGTTCAGCGCAATGGCAAAAGCCGGTTCCATCGGAATAAACAACAACACAAAATCCGGGCTTTCAATCTGATACAAATCCTGATAGTTTTTGTTGCCCAACTGCTCCACATGGCGTTTGATAGAATTGACGTGCTCTTTCAAAAACGAGTCTTTTGCGTCGTCGTCGTCTTCGTTCACATACCGTTCGTAAGCCGTTAAGGACACTTTGGAGTCGACAATCATTTTTTTGCCGTCCGGAAGGTTGATGACCACATCGGGTTGTACGCGGGAACCATCTTCGGTAGTGAAACTTTGCTGTACTTCGTATTCGCGGCCTTTCTCCAAACCGGATTTTTCCAACACGCGTTCCAAAATCAGTTCGCCCCAGTTACCCTGCATTTTGCTGTCGCCTTTCAGGGCTTTGGTCAGGTTTAGGGTTTCTTTGCTCATCTGTTCGTTCATCTCGCGTAAACCTAAAATCTGCTGGCGTAATGCGGCGTGATAATCGATGCTTTCTTTGTGTGTATCTTCAACTTTTTTCTCGAACAAATGGATTTTCTCCTGAAGCGGGTTCAGAATGTTTTTCAGGTTTTCTTTGTTCTGTTCCGTAAATTTAACCGATTTTTCTTCCAGGATTTTATTGGCCAGATTCTCAAATTCTTTGGTGAATTTTTCCTGTAACTGATTAACTTCTTCTTTCTGTTCTTTGTTGCGCTCCCACAAATTCTCAAAATCGACTTCTTTTTTGGAAAGCTGAATGGCCAGCGCTTCTTTTTCACTGCGGATGTTTTCCTTTTCGGAATTTAAAAGCGCAAGTTGTTTTTCGAAAGTCAGCTGCTCGTTCTGAAGCTGTTGTTTGCCTTGTTCGATTTGCGCCAACAAACCGTTAATGCGTTCTTCCAAAGCGGATTTATCGGATTTTGCCTGTGCCGAAAACAGCAGTTTCCCGATATAGATTCCAATCATCAGGGCAATGACAAATGCGGCTAATACTAAAAGTGTTTGTGACATGGTTTGATTATTTAATCTAAGCAGTAAATGTAGCAAAAAAAATGAAAAACAGTTTCTGGCGCAGTTTTTGAAAGTTCTTTTTTTGAAATGTTTTTCGCGTGTAAGGCAGGAGAAAAACAGCCAGTGGCATACATTGGGAAATTTCAGATTTGCGTAACTTTGAACAGGAATCATTAAAATTTCAGTATATGAAAAAAATAGCCATACTCGCAATCTTTATGGTTGCTTTGCTGAACAGTTGTTCGGCCGTAAAAACAGATTCTTCAAAAGAAATCTATGCCAACACCTGGGAACTGGAATACATTTCCGGAACCCGAATCGCTTTTGAAGGGCTGTTTCCCGATAAAAAACCAGAGCTGCATTTCATGGAAGCCGATAAAATTGTACATGGTTCGACAGGATGTAACGGGTATCGGGCTTCGTATAAATTAGACGGCAATTCGATAACCATTGGCGAACCGGGCGCCATGACCATGCGGTATTGCGAGGGCGGAGGCGAACAGGCTTTTTTAGCCATGATGAAAAAAGTAAACAAAATCAGCATCGATAAAGACGGAAAACTTAATTTGTCACTCAACGAAGTACCGATGATGCGCTTCAAAAAAGTAACAAAAGAATAAAAAAACGCCTCGCAGAATTTTCAGTGAGGCGTTTTTTTATGCATTTATTGTTGCGGTAATTTACTCATGTCCATATAAAAAACTTCCCAGAAATTACCGTCCAAATCTTCAAAACTGCGTTGCTGCATGAAACCGTAATCTTTGGGTTCGGTGGGTTCGGTTCCGCCGGCTTTCAGGGCGTTGTCTGCGGTTTCGTTCATCTTCGCCACACTTTCCATCGACAGGGAATTAATCACGGAAGTCGTTTTCGTGGTATCACCCATTTCTTTTGCAATGAAACTCTTAAAACGGTCGTGTGTCAGCAACATGACAAAGATTTCTTCGCTAAACACCATACAGGCTGCGGTTTCATCGGTAAAACCCGGATTGTTGGTAAACCCGATTGCGGTATAAAATGCCATCGCCTTTTGTAGGTCTTTTACCGGCAGATTGATAAAAATTTGCGATTTCATAAGCTGTAATTAATGCGTTTCGGTATAGCGTTTAAAATTGTTGAGAATAGCCTGCCAGCCGTCCTGTTGCAGTTCAACCGGATGCACTTCTTCGGCTTCAAAGGTTTCGGTGATGTGGGTTTCATCGTCCAAAGCTTCAAAGAGAATCTGGACTTTTCGTCCGTCAGCAATAACGTATTCGATTAGTTCGTTGGTTTTTACCTCGGTATAACGGCCTTCAAAATCGAAACCAAAACTGTTGTCCTTGGCTTCCATGCGGTAGTTGAAGGTTCCGCCTGGCCTTAAATCGTTTGCGGCTTTGGGCGTGTGCCAGTCTTCTGAAGCGTTGTTCCATTGGGTAATGTGTTGCGGCGTTGTCCAGAATTGCCAGACTTTTTCAACAGGAGCGTTTACGGTAGCTGCCACCGTGATGGTTGTTTTTTCGGTTGTTGGCATAATTGTCTGATTTACAGTTTGAAAAGGAAGTGTAAATTTACAATTCTTTTTCGTAAGAATATTTAGCCGGTCTTTAAATGACCGTTTTTTAAGATGAAAGACATTTAACGATTTGAACAGAATTGTGCTCCGGAAACCGTATTTTTACCAAAAATTAAACGATGCACCATCATTTCCTTCTGCACAAACCCCACGGTTATCTGAGTCAGTTTGTTTACGAGAAAAAACGGTTTAAAAAGCTGTTGGGAGAATTGTATGATTTCCCCGAAGGAACCATGGCTATCGGCCGTTTGGATGAAGATTCCGAGGGTTTGCTGCTCCTCACGACAGACGGCATGGAAAGCGAAAACGTCAGAAGCAAAACCGTCGAAAAAGAGTATTATGCCCAAGTGGACGGCCTCGTTACGCAAGCGGCCATTGAGCAGTTAAAAAAAGGGGTTGAAATCGGTTTTAAAGGCATTCGATACACTACAAAACCGTGTGAAGCAAGCATTATTAGTGATTTGCCGGATTATATCGGAACCGGTCGTCGCATTCGGGATGAACGCCACGGACCTACCAGTTGGCTGTCGGTAACGCTTACGGAAGGAAAGTTCAGACAAGTGCGGAAAATGACAGCTGCCGTTGGTTTCCCGACTTTGCGGTTGGTGCGGGTAAGAGTCGGTGGCATTACACTGCAGAATTTAAAAGCCGGAGAAGTTGTCCAAGTTGAAAATTTCTTACTTTAGTAAAAAATCACTTCATGAAGAACCGAAGCGCGTCGCTGGACCTCTTAAAATTAGTACTGGCCTTGCTGGTGGTGGCGCTGCACATTTTTCCGGTTTCCAAAATGAAAGGAATTTCCGGTTTGATTTCGTATGAAATTGCCAGCGGAATCACCCGGATTGCCGTTCCGACTTTTTTTATCATATCCGGCTATTTACTGCGGAATAAGCTGGACGATGTCAGTTATCTCAAAAAATACTGCAAGCGGATTTTGCTGTTGTATGTTGTTTGGCAGTTGCTTTATCTTCCCGATTTGCTGTATCATTATCACATCAAATGGTTTACAACCAAAACATTGATTTACAAGTTGGTGTACGGCTATTGGCATTTGTGGTATCTGCTTGCGAGTGTTTTGGGCGTTGTCTTGTTGCATTTTACCCGAAAGTGGAAGCTTATAACAAAATGGGCGGTAATTTTAGGTTTGTTTGCTGCCGGTTATTTGTTTCAGCTAAGTTATAAGCTCCATATTTTTAAGGAGTTGCCTTTTTTTGTCAATATTTATGAAGGCCTCGGAACTACGCGTAATGCAGTTTTTTTCGCGTTCCCTTTTTTACTGTTGGGTTCGCTATATGACTATTGGAAATTTTCCCCGAAGTATTTTCAATGGATTTTAGGATTGAGTATTACAGCGTTGTTGCTGGAATCCTACCTGTATTATACACTGAAACTGGGCGCACTGGATTTTTTTGTTTCGCTTTTACCTATCAGTATGTTGTTGCTGCATTGGGCCGTTACAGCCAAGCTGATTTTAAAATGGACGATTCCAGGAACCTTGTCTTTGGGAATTTACCTGTGCCATCCGTACATGATTCGGTTGGTTACGGAATTTTTGCCGCAAAAAACTTTAGGTATGATTGTTTGTAAGTATTTCATAATCTGTTTGTTGTCGGTTGTGGTCTGGTATTTTCTTGAAAAAATCAACCGGAAATTCCCTTATTTCCTGTGATTAAAACGGACATGCTTTTGACAGTATTCAGTCTCAGCAGTTCTTTAACCGAAGCATGTAGATTCCTAAACAATTCTGAACAGAAGCAATTGCTTACTTGAAAATTTCATTGAAAAAATCCAGCATGGCAAGCCAGGAACGTTTATCGGCTTTTTCATTGTAGGCTGTTCCTTTGGATTTGTCGCTGCCTGCATCTTTATGGGTAAACGCATGCACCGCATCGGCATAATACACCATTTGCCAATCGGCTTTTGCAGCCCGCATTTCGTCCTGAAACGCTTTGATTTCGGCTTCCGGAACGTAGAAGTCGTCGGCTCCGTGTAGTACTAAAACTTTTGGGTGAATGGTTTCGGTTGGTCTTGCGGTATCTTTCCCCAATCCGCCGTGAAAAGAAACCACGCCTTTAACTGGCATGTTGGCCCGGGCGGCTTCCAAAGCACCACTTCCGCCGAAACAATAACCGATTACCGCAATTTCCTTCGGATTGGCTCCGGATTTAATCAATTGTTCCAGTGCGAGTTGGATGCGGTGCTGATATTCTTTATAATTGGTTTTGAAATGCCCGGCGATTTTTCCGGCTTCCTGTGGGTTGGTTGGTCTTTTGTCGATGCCGTAAATATCGGCTACAAAGGTGTAATAGCCTAATTTTGAAAGTGCTGTGGCGCTTTCTTTGGAATGAGCATCCACACCCATCCAGGCAGGCAGAATCAGCACGCCGGCTTTTTTGGCATTTGCTTTAACCGGTTTTCCGGAAAAGCCTTCCAGTTGCTGATTACCGTCATGGTAGGTAACTGCTTTTAATTGGGATTGTACCGTCATAATCGATAGAAAACTAATCAATAGGGAGAAAAAATAGTGTGATTTCATAACCTTATTTTTTGAAAGTTTAAAGTTACGAAATGTTCCTAAAATAGGACGCTTAACCGATTATGAATTTTCCTTTTTCAGGGTCAAAACGAATGGATTCGTCTTGGAACAGCGCATTGAGCGTTCCGTCTGAAATCAGGCTGCAAGGTTGGTTTTGCACTACTTTTTCAGCGGTCATGACAATCATTTCATCGCTCAGCTGAATGGCTAAATCAATGTCGTGAGTAGAAAACAAAATGCATTTTTGGGTTTCAGACGCCAGTTTTTTCAGCAATTTGAAAAGTTTTACTTTGTGTACTAAATCCAAATGCGTGGTAGGTTCGTCGAGGATGATTAGCGGCGTGTCTTGGGCCAACGCTCTGGCAATAAGTACTTTTTGCAGTTGTCCGTCACTGATTTCATAATGTTTTTTAGAAGCAAAAGCTTGTACCTGCGTGAGTTCCATAGCCTGATGAATACTTTGGATATCGTTATCGGTTAGGGTTCCGATCCAATTAGTGTAGGGCTGGCGGCCTAAAGCGACCAATTCGAAAACGGTCAGGTTGCTCGGCGGTAATTGTTCGGTTAAAACGATGCTCAGGTTTTGCGCCAATTCCAAAGCGGAATAGGAATTCAGATTGCGGTCGTTTAAGAAAACCTCACCGGTCAAAGGCTTTTGTATTCTGGTTAATGTTCGAAGCAAGGTCGATTTTCCGATGCCGTTTGCACCAATTAAAGTGATCAGCGTTCCTTGTGAAAAGGTCAGATTCAAATTTTCGGCAATGCGGATTTTCTCCTGTCGGACAGTATAGCCAATGCTTAAATTGCGGGTATGGAGAATCGGTTTGCTCATCGTTACTTAATTCATCATTCTTTTTTTCCGAACCAGAAGCCAAATTACAACGGGCGCCCCAATAATCGAGGTTATCGCGTTGATGGGCAGCGTAATTTCCGTTCCCGGCATTTGGGAAAGCACATCGCAAAGCAACATGATACCCGAGCCAATCAGCAAGGTACTCCAGAACAAAATCCAGTGGTTGCTGGTTTGAAACAACAGTTTTGCCATATGGGGAACAGCCAGTCCGACAAACGCAATCGGGCCGGCAAACGCGGTAATACTTCCGGCTAAGAGGCTGGTGGCGAAAATAATAAGCAAGCGGGCTTTCTGAAAGTTCAAACCCAGGCTACGGGCGTAATTTTCCCCGAGCAGCAAAGCATTCAACGATTTAATGCTGAAAAGGCTCATCAGGATTCCAAAGGCAACCGTTGCGGTTAAAATGACAAGGGAAGGCCAGGACAGATTTCCTAGACTTCCTAACGACCAAAATGTGAATTTCTGTAATTGTTCCGCCGTGCTGAAATACGTCAAAACACCTACAATGGCGCTGGTAAAACTACCGAACATCAAACCGACAATAAGAATCGCCATCGTATCGCGCAGTTTCTGGGAAACAATCAAAACCAAAAGTAAAACCAGAAAACTGCCTAAAGTTGAGGCCAGAACCACACCGTAGGAAGATAGTAAAACAGCACTTAAAAAAGTAGGCATAAACGAAGCGCCCAAGATCACAAAAGCAACGCCCAGACTCGCTCCCGAACTCAAACCCAAAACATAAGGCCCGGCCAGCGGATTCCGGAACAACGTCTGCATCAGCAAACCACTGACAGATAAACCCATTCCGGCTAAAATGGCGGTTAGGGCTTTCGGCAAACGATAGTTGAGGATGATGTATTCCCAGGCCTGTTTGCTTACGTCATTTCCAGTTAAGGCATTAAAAACGTCCTTAAAAGGAATGTGTACCGAACCGAAACTGATGTTGCAGAAAAACAAACATACAGTCACCACAAAAAGTGATACAAACAAAGCGGTATTTCGTTTGGAATTCGGCAAATTAGTTCAGTTTTTGGAAGAAATACAAGTCATATTCCGGCAACAACTCGGGATTCGTAATTTTAATAAGGTCTTTTAGAACCAAATCCGGACGGTTGGAAGCCTGTTCGTAATAACGAATACCGCCTTTAGCGCCTTTTTTTACCGTAACCGAATAAACATTCCCGGTTTGAAACGCTTTGAATTGCGCGTAATGCGAATTGGTTTCTTTCATTTCCTTCAAAGTTGAAAACATGCCCGGCGCAAACCAGTAATCGGCATTTTGGGCTTTTTCCAGCACTTGCTCAAAACTTAATGCCAGACTTCCGGTTCCTTTGGAATCGTTCCAAAGATAATCAATATTGGCGTCTTTCATAAATAGCGCCACCCAACTGTCTCCTTGCGGTAAATTCCAGGTGTCCTGAAACATGCCACCACTTAAAGCCGTTGGTCTTTTTGCGGTTTTCTGAACCATTTTAACGGCTTCGGTATACTCTTTTTCGATGCTTTTGAAGATAGCTTCGGCCTGTTGTTTTTTATCGTAAAGGGCTCCGAAAAACTTAACCCATTCCGCTTTCCCTAAAGGTGTTTGTTCGGTCCAGTCGCCGTTGTAAAGAATTTTTAAGCCGGCTTTTTCCAGATTGTTGAACGTTTTGTTGTTGCTGTCGATGCTGAAACCCACCAAAACTTCAGGCGTCAGATCGATAGCGATTTCGGTGTTGATGCTTTCGTTTTGCCCCAGGTTTTTGATTTTACCAGCGTCTATTAAAGTACGTATTTTTTCAGAAGAAATCAAATCAGTATCCGGAAATCCGACCAAAGTATTTTCCATGCCTAACATTTCAAGCGAAGGGATATGGGTGGTGGAAGTAACAATAATCGATTTTACGGGCACTGAAATGGTTGTAAAGTGCTGAAGACTGTCCGGTACGATTCCGTTTTCTTTTTTCAGAATATAAGTGAAACCGCCTTCTGCTTTAGGCCACGGATTGGTCACTTTTACAATCGAATAGCCTTCGTAATCGTAAATTTCCAGACCTTTTGCGTGTCGTATGCTGTTTTCAGCTTTTTGTGTGGTTTCCCTCTTTGTATTTTCTTTCTTACAGGAAATCAAAAGAAAAAAACAAGTCATGAGCAGCAGTAAAACTTTTTTTGACATGGCGTGTTTTGTTGAATAAAGTGCAAAGTTAAGGTTATTTCTACAGTTTTTTATGACGGATTACCGCTATTTCTTTAAAAAAACTTGCATTAATTCAAACTTAGCCTTTATATTTGCAGCCGTATTGAGGTTGTGTGCCGGTAGTTTGCCGGCCGCATTAAAAGGGAATTAGGTTAAAATCCTAAGCTGTACCCGCAACTGTAAGCTGTTTCGCTTGTTATCATTCTTCAAACCACTGTTTTTTTACGGGAAGGTCGATAACAGGACGCAAGCCAGGAGACCTGCCCAATGCATCGAGTAACAAACTTTCGGGAAAAAAGGTTTGGGTATGGGTAAATTCTATGCTTTTCTCCCAGATTATTAAAATTTTTTAAACTAAAATGAACAGAAGATGTGTTCGCTTTGGTGCGTTGGCCTTATTGTGGGCTTTAGGCGCCGTAGCACAGGAAAATGACAGCATTGCGAAAGTAAAGCAATTGGAAGAAGTGGTGATTTCCGATTCAAAATTTGCTTTGTCGAAAGAGAAATCCGGAAAAGTTATTACCGTCATTACGAAAGAAGACCTGGAAAAAAAATCCGGGCAGTCGGTTGCAACGGTCTTGAGCAGTGTGGCCGGCGTTGTGGTTAACGGTAACGAAAGCGGTACCGGTAAAAATTTAGGCTATTACATGCGGGGTGGCCGTAACGGACAAACCCTGGTTATGATTGACGGAATTCCTCAGGTGAATGCTTCCGGAATCAATCTGGAGTACGATTTGCGATTGCTTTCAGTAGATCAGATTGAACGGATTGAAATTCTGAAAGGCGCTTCCAGTACGTTGTACGGTTCCGGTGCGGCGGCCGGAGTGGTGAACATCATTCTGAAAAAAGCTGCAAACAGGCAAATTGCAGGGAATGCCTATATGAGTATGGGTACGCAAATGACGGCGCAACAGGTGAAATACAATCCTCAGGAGTTCAATCAGGGCTTTTCGGTAAACGGAACTTTTGAAAAATTCAACTATTATGCCAGCTTGAACAGTACAGAAACCAAAGGAATTTCCGAAGCTGCCATGCCGCAATCGGAAACTTATGAAGACGATCGTTTTTCAAGGGTGAATGCTTTGGTAAAGTTAGGTTTTACACCGACTAAAAAACTGGCATTGGATTTCTTTGCCAATTACGACCGGATGAAGAACGATTTTGACGGTACTTTTGATAATTTTTCCAGTCCCGATGCCACCGAAAACGTGAGTATCTCCGAGCAGTTCCGCTTCGGTTTTTCACCCAAATACAAATACAATAAAGGGGAATTTGTAATCAATTCGGCTTTTAACACGATTCAGCGAGATTACAATACCTTCAACAACTGGACTTCGGCAGTAGAAGTGAGTGATTACGAATCGAAAAGTGTAAGCGTTGATGCATTTAACAAATACCAGATTCTTTCTCAATTGTTTGTTGTGGGCGGAGGTCAGTTCCAGTTTCACGAAATGAATTCGCAAACGCCGTACGATGTTATTATGAAGGAAACCGCGAATTTCAACATCATCGACCCTTATGTAACGGCGGTTTATACGTCCGATTTTGGGTTGAATGTGAATGCCGGCGCACGATTGAACGTACACAGTGTTTATGGTAATCATGTCGTTTATAATATTAACCCGTCGTATAATTTTTCAGGATTGCCGCTGAAAGTTCTGGCTTCGTACAGTACGGCTTATATCACGCCAAGTTTGTATCAGTTGTATTCGCCTTATGGAAATTTGAATTTAACACCGGAAGAAAATGCTACAGCCGAAGTCGGTTTTGAAACGGCTTTGCTGAACCAAAAATTAAATGTAAACGTCGTTGGTTTCCACCGGGAAGAGAAAAACACCATCGGATTTTATACGGATACCACCACCTGGCAGTCTTATTACGTAAACGTCGACGGGAAATACAATACAAAAGGAGTGGAAACCGCCGTGACTTATGCCGTGACCGACAAACTTAAATTAGGCGCGAATTATACGTTTACCCAAACTGAAAGCGTGTTAAGCCGTTTAATTCCGAAGCACAAAGGAAATGCAAATCTCGATTTTCAGGCCACCAGCCGTTTGTTTTTGGGGCTGACCTATCAATATATAGGAGAACGAAACGATGCGTTTTTTGACGGCGGTACTTTTGCAACAGTCCCGGTTTTATTAAAAGACTATCAATTGGTCAACTTTACCGTAAAACACGAATTGCTTAAAAACAGAATGACGGTTTTCGGTTCGGCGACCAATCTTTTTAATGAAGATTTTGTGGAAACCGTGGGTTACAGTACGCGTGGCCGAAACTTCAGGATAGGTGTGAACATACTTTTTTAATAGTAATAAATTCAGTGTGTAAAGCCCGGTTCGTAAGAGCCGGGCTTTTTTTGTAAAAAAATTTTGTTGTATCTTGTAACAAACGCAGGGGTAGTTCGTCTTGCTTATATAAACCAAAACCAACCAGTAGTCAGCATGAATCAGCAGGAGTTTATAAACATAATTTCTCCTTTTAAAGATAAATTGTTTCGGATGGCCAAACGATTATTGGTCAGTACGGAAGAAGCTGAAGATGCCACGCAGGAAGTTTTGGTGAAACTGTGGAACAACAACGAAACGCTTTCCAGGTATTCAAGTGTGGAAGCTTTCGCGATGACGATGACCAAAAATTACTGTTTAGATCAGTTAAAATCGAAAAGGGCATCAAATTTGCAAATTGTACACAGTAATTATACCGATAGCGGGGCAAGCGTTCAGAAACAGATTGAAGACAAAGACAGCTGGAACTGGGTGGAAAAAATCATAGAAACGCTTCCAGAACAGCAACGGTTGATTGTTCAGATGCGGGATGTGGAAGAATACGAGTTTTCCGAAATCGCACAAATTCTGGACATGAACGAAACCGCGGTTAGAGTGGCCCTTTCAAGAGCCCGAAAAGAAATAAGAGAGCAATTGGTTAAAAAACACAAGTATGGCATTGCATAACATCGACATATTAATAGAAAAATACTTTTCCGGAGCAACCAGTATTGAAGAAGAAAAGCAGTTGAAAAATTACTTTTCAGGCTCGGATGTGGCGCCCCATTTAGAGCAGTACAGAGCAATGTTCGGTTACTTCAGCCAGGCGAAACAGGAACAATTTACCAAAGCAGTACCATTACAACCCAGAAAACGAAATTATGTAGCGTGGTTATCTGTAGCGGCAAGTGTGGCCGTGTTAGCCGGAACGTATTTCTTTATGACGCAGGAATCCGGTCATCCGCAGAGTTTGGGGACTTTTGACGACCCTGAAATAGCATTTGCCGAAACGCAAAAAGCCCTGCAGATGGTTTCCGAAAACGTAAACGAAGGCGTGAAAAGTGTCGAATATGTGCATGAGTACAATCAAACAACAAAAACAATTTTTAAGTAATCAAAAAATCATAAAATGAAAAAGTTATTTTTAACACTAGTTATAGCCTTAAGTTCAACCGTAATTTTTGCGCAGTCCGCGTTCGATAAATATGACGGTCAGGACAATGTAACCTCAGTTATCGTAAACAAAAAAATGTTCGAACTGATGAGCAAAGTAAAAGTAGATGCGTCCGATAAAGAAGCGCAGGCTTATATGTCGCTATTGAAAAAACTGGACAATCTGAAAGTGTTTACCACCAACAGTTCCAAAACAGCATCCGAAATGAAATCGACTGTAGGCAGTTATTTAAAATCCAATCCTTTAGATGAATTGATGCGCGTAAACGACAGCGGTAAAAAAGTGAACATTTACGTAAAATCCGGAGCAACCAGCAGTCAGGTAAAAGAACTTTTAATGTTCATTGAAGGTGTAAATGTGAAAGGAAATGAAACTGTTTTATTATCTTTAACAGGTAATTTTGACTTAGATGAGATTTCTGCTTTAACTGAAAAGATGAAGTTACCGGGCGGTGATTCTCTGAAAAAAGCCTCTAAACAATAACATATGAAACGATTACTGTTTTTAATGCTGGTTTCGGCTTTCCTCTTTACGGCTTGTGAACAGAAGCCAACGTTGCAGAAGTATTTCGTTGAGAAAAGTGAAAGTACCGGAGAGGGCTTTACCGTATTGGATGTCTCGCCTACCATTCTGAACCTTGAAAAAGCGAATCTTACCACCGATGAAAAAGAAGTGTTGAATGCTTTCGAAAAAGTAAACATTTTAACGCTCAAAGCCGACGGTAAAAACGGCAACGCAATTCAGGCTGAGAAAGAGAAAATTGCCACGATTTTAAACGACAAGAAATACGAGTCGTTAATCAAAGTGAATTTAGGCAAAGACGGAGCCGAGTTCAAATGCGTGGGGAAGGACGAGCACATCGAAGAATTCATCCTTTACGGCAGCAAGAAAGAAAACGGGTTGGCTGTTATCCGGATTACCGGAGAAGACATGAATCCGACCGCCGTGTTGAAAATGCTGCAGCTGATGCAGAAATCCAAGATTGACGTCGAACAATTACAGCCTTTGCAGGAATTGTTTAAGCCATAAAATGAAAAAAGCCTCAATTCGGGGCTTTTTTGTTGTTTAAAACGGAACTGTTAAGATTTAGCGCATATCTTAGATTCCGTTGTTGACTGTTGTGACTACGATGGAATTAACTTCGTTCCTCTGAACAAAGTTCCGCTTTGAAAATAAAAACCCGCATAAAATCTGTAAAGCTTGCTTTTAAGATTTTATGCGGGTTTTTATTTATTCGTGACCACGATCAGATTCGAACTGACACGTCTTGCGACACCACCCCCTCAAGATGGCGAGTCTACCAATTTCTCCACGTGGCCGTTGTAAACAAAAAAAGTCAAACGTTTTCGTTTGACTTTTGTGACCCCGCTGGGATTCGAACCCAGGACCCCATCATTAAAAGTGATGTGCTCTACCAGCTGAGCTACGGAGTCGTTGCATTATCAGAAATTGATTCTGGATCTTTTGAATAGGATTAACTTCGTTGATCCCTCAAAGCCCTGCTTTGAAAATGAAACTGACAAAAAAGTTTAAAAGCGAGCTTAACACTTTTTTTATTTTCATTTATTCGTGACCCCGCTGGGATTCGAACCCAGGACCCCATCATTAAAAGTGATGTGCTCTACCAGCTGAGCTACGGAGTCTGTAATCATTTCCTGATTGCGGGTGCAAATATAAGGCGTATTATTTATTTTGCAAGGGAAATTTATTATAAATTTGACTTTTTTTTACAAGATATTCTTAAGCGCTTAATTTATAAGGTTTTATTCGGATGCAAAAAATTGTTTTAGTGGGTTATATGGGATCTGGAAAGACGACAATCGGAAAAAAAATGGCGGACAAGACCGGAATTCCGTTTTACGATTTGGACGAAATTATCGAACAAAAAACCGGTAAAACCATTTCGGAACTTTTTTCGGAACAGGGAGAAATCTGTTTTCGGAAACTGGAACACGAAATATTTAATGATTTTATCAAAAATCAGGACAATTTCATTCTGGCGCTTGGCGGCGGAACACCTTGTTATGCAAATAACCATCTTTTATTGCAGCAGGAAGACATTGCCTCGTTTTATCTCAAAGCTTCTATTCAGGAACTGTCAAAACGGTTGCGGCGGGAAAAAAAACATCGTCCGCTTATTGCTAAACTGGACGATGGGGAATTGGAAGAGTTTATAGCCAAACATCTGTTCGACCGCAGCTACTTTTATCATTTCGCTAAAAACGTGATTTCTGTTGATGGAAAGAATCCTTCAGAGTTGGTCAGCGAAATAATTGAAAAATTAGCTTAAATAAGCGTATTCGTCTCCGTTTTCAAAAACCACCTGAATGTGCTCTTGTAGAGAAGTTGAAAGGGATATTCCTTTAAAATCGGCTTTTACCGGATACTTTTTGTGGTTGCGGTCTACCAATACCGCCGTTTTGAATTTTTTAAGCGGCACTTCTAAAAAGTGTTTTACCCCGTAAATTAAAGTGGTTCCGGAGTTTAAAACATCGTCGATTAAAACCAGTCCTTTGTTTGTGTAGTCTTCTTTTTTCAGTGAAGTGATAATTTCATCCTGCGGATTGTTTTTGTTAATCTGCACTTCGCACAGGATTACTTTTAAATCGGAAATCTGTTCCAGTTCGGCGGCAATTTTTTTGGCGAAAGTGAAACCGCTGTTGGCTATTCCGGCTAAAACGACTTCGGTTTCATCGGCAAAGGTTTCGTAAATCTGGTAAGCGATGCGTTTGGTCTTATGCTGGATTTCGTCTTTCGTTAGAATGATGTTTTTCATGTTGTGTTGTTGTTTTGTTTTCAACCGACTTAAAAAGTCTTAGTTCTAAATCGAAACCAAAAATAAAGAATTTTAAACAAAGGTTACTTTTCCTTAGGCTAATTATTATTTGGGAAGAAAGATAAAGAATAACTCTCTCCCGGCTCTCGGTTTAATCGAATTATAAGCCGGTTCCAAGGTTTTAATAGTGAATTTTTCCGAGAACAAGCGCAAATATTCCTCTTTGCTTCCTCCGAAGGGTGGTCCTGCTTCCGTTAGCGGAAAATCGAAAAGCAGGCCGAAAATTTTGCCGCCGGGTTTTAAAAGCGAATGCGTTTTAGCAGCATAGTCCTTTCGCAGTTCAGGATTTAAGGCGCAGAAAAACGTCTGTTCCAGGATAAGATCGAAAGTATCGTCCAATTCAAAAAAATTCTTCTGAATCAGGTGCTCTTTCGGTAAATCCGGATTGCGCTCCTGTATGTTTTTTAAAGGTGTTTCAGCCAAATCAACCACATAAACGTTGGTGAATCCCTTTTCGAGCAGATAATCAACTTCATAACCGTTGCCTGCACCCGGAATCAAGATTTTCAGGTTTTTGTCCTGAATTTGGTCGATGTAGCCTTTCAGCGGGGTAGTGATGCTTCCCACGTCCCAGCCGATTTCGTTGTTTTGGTAGCGGTTTTCCCAGTAGGCTTTATTCAGTGGCATCGTAAAAATCGTCATCGGTTACATAATCGTCGATATCGCGTCGGTCTTTTTTGGTTGGACGGCCTTGTCCTTTGGCGCGGTAATGTTCTTTCGAGAGGCGCAGCATTTCGAGATGTTCGAAAGCTTCGGCAGGTGTTTCGTCTTTTCGGTAGATGTCGACTAATTTGGCGCCTACACGATTTTCAGGAATATCCAAAACGGTCAGCACATAGTTAATCTGGTCTTTCCGGAGTGTGATTTTATCGGAAGGGAAAACGTCTCTGGAAGGTTTGGCTTCCTGTCCGTTAACGGTAATATGCCCTTTTTTGCAGGCTTCTGTGGCGATGCTTCGCGTTTTATAGTAGCGAACACACCATAAATATTTGTCGATTCTCATCGGAATACGTTAAAAACACTGTTAATAGTAGTACAAAAATAAAGTAAAATTGTATCTTGCGCCATTAAATTTTAAGTAATGATGAATAAGATTTTATCGGTTGTAGGACTTCTGTCAATTATAGCTTTAACGAGTTGTAAAAGAGATGATGTGCCCGGACCAGAAGAAGCAAGACCTCATGCGGAAGTTTATTTGGAGGATTTAGCTAAAATTGAAGATTATTTGCAAAGTCACTATATAAAAATCAATGATGATAATGGTAACGGTAAGTTGGAAGTTACAGAAGTTGTCATGGATTCAATAAATGCGGAGAATCCAATTTCAATTTGGGATCAGACCGATTACCCTTTGCAGTATAAAATAGTGAAGTTGTATGGGGTAGATTTTAAAGTCTATTTTTTGAAACTGGATGCTAAAGGGGATACAGATGCGGATGGTAAAAAACCATGTGGCGTTGATAAGGTATGGGTATCTTACAAAGGCAATTTGCTTAATGGAACTCAATTTGACATAGCTGTTAACCAAACCGACTTTAATCTGATTGATGTAGTAAAAGGCTGGGAATATATTATGCCGGAATTCAGAGCGGGATATTATGCAGCTCCAAATGGAGATGGGGTGCTTAATCCAATGAATTATGGTTCAGGAGTTATGTTTTTACCTTCAGGACTTGGGTATTTTAATAGTTATGTGCCTGGTGAAACGTACGCGCCGCTTATTTTTACATTTAATCTTTATGACGTGGTTTATCTTGATCAAGACTCGGATAAAGTTTTGTCGCGATACGAATATTCTTTTAATAGCGATGGTACATTGTTAGATACGGACGGAGACGGTATTCCTGATGTTTTTGATGGAGATGACGATAATGATGGTTATATGACAAGAGATGAAATTAAAATTAATGGTACTTATCCTGACTTTGATGCTATTTTAGATTGTAGTGGTACAACAAGTGGGGTTAAGAAGCACTTGGATGCCAGCTGTCATTAATTTAAACAAGTATATAATAAAAAAGTCCCGCTCATTGAGCGGGACTTTTTTATTATATAAGAGAAGTTAGTTATTTTCGCTTCATCACTTTTTCCACGGCTTCCACAATCGCCTGATGGTTTAATTTGTATTTCTCCATCAATTGTTCCGGTGTTCCCGATTCGCCAAAACTGTCGTTTACCGCTACGAATTCCTGAGGAACCAAATGGTTTTGCACTAAGGTTCTCGACACGCTTTCTCCTAAACCGCCAATGATGTTGTGTTCTTCCGCCGTAACCACACAGCCCGTTTTGGCAACCGATTTTAAAATTGCCTCTTCGTCCAAAGGTTTGATGGTATGAATGTTGATTACTTCCGCAGAAATACCTTTTTCTTCTAATTTTTCAGCAGCTATTAACGCTTCCCATACCAAGTGACCCGTTGCTATGATGGTTACATCCGTTCCTTCGTTTAACATAATTGCTTTTCCGATTACGAAAGGCTCGTCGGCAGGAGTGAAGTTAGGTACTACCGGACGTCCGAAACGCAAATAAGCCGGACCGTGGTGGTCTGCCAAAGCAATGGTAGCTGCTTTGGTCTGGTTGTAATCACAAGTGTTGATTACGGTCATACCCGGCAACATTTTCATCAAACCGATATCTTCCAGGATTTGGTGTGTTGCACCGTCTTCTCCTAATGTTAATCCTGCGTGAGAAGCACAGATTTTTACGTTTTTATCCGAATAGGCAACTGATTGACGAATCTGATCGTAAACACGACCGGTCGAGAAGTTAGCAAAGGTTCCTGTGAAAGGGATTTTACCTCCAATGGTTAAACCGGCAGCGATTCCAATCATGTTGGCTTCTGCAATTCCCACCTGGAAAAAACGCTCCGGGTGGTTTTTCTTGAAATCGTCAAATTTTAAAGAACCGATCAAGTCAGCACATAAAGCCACTACATTTTCGTTCTTTTGGCCTAATTCCGTCATTCCGGCTCCGAAACCGGAACGGGTATCTTTACTTCCTGTATTTGTATATTTTTTCATTGTATGAATAAATCTAATTGTTAGTGTGTTTTGGAAAAACTTCGTCAATTTTAAAAGTAAAATTAAAATCAGTTTCTTCTATGTAGAGTATTTCTGTTTCACTTGAAATTTTTCCATCTTTAAGGTGTAATATTTTTTCAAGATTTTCATCATTCTCAAAAATGATGTTGTATTTATTTGCTAAATAGTGTTTTAAAGATTTCTTACTGGTATTTGTGAGGTTTTGATTTTTTCCAAAAAAGTAATAATGTTCGTTTACAATTTTTTTACTTGTTTTGTTTTTGAATTGTGTGAGATGTATAATTTTTTTATTTGTTACTGTATCATTTACAAATTCAAATTCTTCTCTGGTGTTTTTAAAATGCTTTATTTTTCCGTACCCAACTTTAGTGTAAAGTTTTGAATTGGATAGCTTATGCAAATCTGAAATATTTTTATAATCAAAATCTACATCAAATTTAATCAGCAGTCTGTTTTTTAAATCACTAATAGTAGCTTCTTTTTTGCTTCCATTAATACTGATTTGCAAAAGGTAGGTAGAATCTTTTTGATTTCTGAAATTGATTGTAGATCCATTAAATTTTATACCATAATCTTTATAGTTGTTCTTAATGACCTGATTAAAATAATAGCTCATTTCTTTTTTTTGAGCAACACTCAAAAAAGTAAAAAACAAAAGAACAAAAGCAAATAAAAATTTATTCATTGTTAATAATCTACTTCGTCTTCAGAATAATTTTGAGCTAACGCTGCTGCCAATTGTTCATCATTTGGTGCTTTTCCGTGCCATGCATGGGTGTGCATCATGAAATCTACTCCGTGTCCCATTTCGGTATGTAACAAGACACAAACCGGTTTTCCTTTTCCGGTTAAGGATTTGGCATGATTCATTCCGTTGATGATGGCTTCGATGTTGTTTCCTTCTTTGATTTCCACAACGTCCCAGTCGAAAGCAACGAATTTGGCTTTTAAATCGCCCATGTTTAAAACGTCATCTGTAGAACCGTCAATCTGTTTTCCATTTAAATCTACGGTGGCAATTAAGTTGTCTACTTTTTTAGCAGACGCATACATGATCGCTTCCCAGTTTTGTCCTTCCTGTAATTCCCCGTCACCGGTTAAGGCATAAACAATATGATTGTCGTTGTTTAGTTTTTTTGCCTGTGCAGCACCAATGGCTACCGACAAACCTTGTCCTAATGAACCTGATGCCATTCGAACGCCAGGCAAACCTTCGTGTGTAGTCGGGTGTCCCTGTAATCTGGAATTCAGTTTTCGGAACGTTGCCAGTTCTTTAACCGGGAAATAACCGCTTCTTGCCAAAACGCTGTAAAAAACCGGAGAAATGTGTCCGTTGGACAGGAAGAAAATGTCTTCTCCGATGCCGTTCATGTCGAATTCAGGTTTGCGCTCCATTAAATGCTTGTATAAAACTACAAGGAATTCCGTACAGCCTAATGAACCGCCCGGATGTCCTGAGTTTACGGCATGCACCATGCGAAGAATGTCTCTTCTTACCTGAATCGTTAAATTGTTTAATTGTTGAATGTTAGGTTTCATTGTGAAAGTAAAAGTTAAACTGCTGCAAAGATAATCAGATAATTGGGATTTTAGTTATTTGTTGATTTGGTTATTTGTTGATTTGGATTTTGAAATTTATTTATGGATTTAAAATCGTTTTAACGCGCAATTGACAATTCGTAATTTGTAATTATGTTATCTTTGCCGATTGTAAAATGTTTATATGAAGTTCGATTTAGTACAAAAAGACCCACAAACCAAGGCAAGGGCCGGATTCATCACTACCGATCACGGAATCATTGAAACCCCTATTTTTATGCCGGTGGGAACCGTTGCTTCCGTAAAAGGAGTGCATCAGCGAGAATTAAAAGACGATATTAACCCGGATATTATTCTGGGTAATACCTATCACTTATATTTAAGACCGCAAACCGATATTTTGGAAAAAGCCGGTGGTTTGCACAAATTCATGAACTGGGACCGCAATATTTTAACGGATTCCGGTGGTTATCAGGTGTATTCGCTTTCTTCGAACCGAAAAATTAAGGAAGAAGGGGTAAAGTTTAAATCGCACATCGACGGATCGTACCATTTCTTTTCCCCGGAAAATGTGATGGAAATCCAGCGCACCATCGGAGCCGATATCATTATGGCTTTTGACGAATGTACACCGTATCCGTGTGATTATCATTACGCCAGACGTTCCATGCACATGACACACCGTTGGCTGGATCGTTGTGTGAAACACTTGGAAAATCTTCCGTTTAAATACGGTTACGAGCAAACGTTGTTCCCAATTGTTCAGGGAAGTACCTATAAAGATTTAAGAGCACAGTCTGCGGAATATATTGCCAATGTCGGCGCCCAGGGAAATGCCATCGGAGGGCTTTCCGTTGGAGAACCTGCCGAAGAAATGTACGCCATGACCGAAGTGGTGACCGCCATTCTTCCGGAAGACAAGCCACGTTACTTAATGGGTGTGGGAACGCCAATCAATATTCTGGAAAACATTGCTTTGGGGATTGATATGTTCGATTGTGTTATGCCAACCCGAAATGCCCGCAACGGAATGTTGTTCACGGCCAACGGAACCATCAACATCAAAAATAAAAAATGGGCCGACGATTTTTCTCCGATTGATGAAATGGGCCATACGTTCGTGGATATCGAATACACAAAAGCTTATTTACGTCACCTTTTCGCGGCAGACGAATACTTAGGAAAACAAATCGCAACCATTCACAATTTAGGATTTTACATGTGGTTGGTTCGTGAGGCAAGAAAACATATCTTAGCCGGAGATTTCCGTCAGTGGAAAGAGATGATGGTTAAAAACATGAGTCAGCGACTTTAATTTCTGCAATCCGATGAAAATAATCGATTGGTACATTCTTAAACGGTATTTGGGAACATTTTCGGTAATGTTGCTGCTTTTCATTCCTATCGGGATAGTGGTAGACGTTTCCGAAAAGGTAAATAAGATGATAGAAAACAAAGTCCCGTTTAAAGAGGTTTTGGCCTATTATCTGGATTTTACCATTTATTTTGCCAACATGCTTTTTCCGATATTTTTGTTTCTGTCGGTTATTTGGTTTACCTCAAAATTGGCTAACAACACCGAAATTATTGCAGTTTTAAGCTCAGGAATTTCGTTTACAAGATTTTTAAGACCTTATTTAATTGGAGCAACCATTGTTTCTTTGTTTGCTTTGCTCATGGCGTTGGTTTTGGTGCCAAAAGCCAGTAAAGGCTATAACGATTTTCGCTATACGTATCTGAAAAACAACCCGAAAGTTCGCGAAAACATGGATGTGTACCGCCAGATTAGTCCGGACGAATTCATCTATGTAAGCAATTTCAATTATATGTCGAAAATGGGCTTTAATTTTTCGCTTGAGAAATTCAAAGACAATAAACTGGACTATAAGATAGTTGCGAACCGCATCAAGTGGAATGAGGAAGATAGTACTTATACCTTATATGGTTACAAAAAAAGAATCGTGGGCGAATTAGACGATCGGCTAATTGCCAAGGATCAGTTAAAAATGAAATTGGATTTTGATGTCGAGGATTTAACCCCCGTGGTTTACATTGCAGAAACCATGACGTTGGGCGATTTGAATAAATTCATCGAAAAAGAAAAAGTCCGGGGATCATCTAACATCAACGCTTATTTGGTTGTAAAATACAGGAAGTACAGTTTGCCCGTTTCGGCGTTTATCTTAACGATTATTGCCGTTTCTGTATCTTCCATGAAGCGTCGCGGTGGGATGGGAGTAAATCTTGCTTTGGGTATTGCTTTGGCTTTTACGTTTATTTTCTTCGATAAAATTTTCGGCGTTTTGGCGGAAGCCTCAAGTATTTCCCCTTTGGTAGCGGTCTGGTTGCCGAATGTACTTTTTGGATTCTTAGCCGTTTACTTACTACGCAATGCCAAACGATAAATTAAAGAGTTACTTTCATCTCCATTTCATCGTTTTTGTTTGGGGATTTACCGCGGTTTTGGGAAAACTGATTACGCTGGACGCATTACCGCTAGTTTGGTACCGGATGCTGATTGCGGTTTCAATTATATTTGCCTACATTAAAATTGTCAAACTGCCGTTGAAGATTTCCAGACGGTTACTGTTGGGGTTTCTTTTCTCGGGTTTGGTGATTGCTTTGCATTGGTTTACTTTTTTTCAGGCGATTAAAGTCTCGAATATTTCGGTTACGCTGGCCTGTTTGTCTACAGGAGCCTTGTTTGCTTCGGTTTTAGAGCCGGTTTTTTACGGAAAAAAAATTGTTTTGTACGAGGTGCTTTTTGGTCTTCTGGTGGTCTTTGGGCTAGGGATTATTTTCAGGGTGGAAGGAAACTATATTGAAGGAATTCTGTTGGCCTTAACGTCTGCTTTTCTTTCCGCGTTGTTTTCGGTGATTAACGGTAAATTCGCTAAGCAAAACGACGCTGCAATCATAACTTTTTATGAACTTTTAGGCGGTGTAAGCTTCTTTTCAATATACCTGCTTTTCAACGGCAGTTTTACGCAGGATTTTTTCAGGATTTCCCTTTCGGATTTGCTGTGGTTACTGGTTTTAGGCTCCGTTTGTACCGCATATGCGTTTTTAGCTTCTGTGAAAGTAATGAAATACCTGACGCCGTATACGGTAATGTTAACCATCAATCTGGAACCAATTTACGGAATCATCCTCGGCATCATAGTGTTTAGCGAAAGTGAAAAAATGAGTACCGATTTTTATATCGGAGCCGCCATAATCCTGATAACCGTAATCTTAAACGGGGTGCTTAAGAATTATAAGAAAGTTAAAAACTAATTATGAAATAGTTTCCGCCATGTAAAATGAAAATTTTATCTTTGTGGGCAAACTAAAATCAAAAGAATCAAACACAATGGAATACTTAGATTTTGAACTTCCGATTAAAGAGCTTGAAGATCAATTGGATAAATGCCAGATTATCGGTCAGGAATCGGATGTGGATGTTTCCAATACCTGCAAACAAATCGAAAAGAAATTAGAAGAAACCAAAAAGAATATATACAAAAACCTAACAGCCTGGCAGCGCGTTCAAATGTCGCGTCACCCGAACCGTCCGTATACTTTAGAGCACATTGCCAGTCTTACTAACGGGACCTTTTTGGAATTGTTTGGAGACCGAGGGGTAAGAGATGATAAAGCGATGGTGGGCGGTTTAGGACAAATTGACGGCCAGTCGTTCATGATAATCGGACAGCAGAAAGGGGTAAATACTAAAATGCGTCAGTTGCGCAACTTTGGTATGGCTAACCCGGAAGGGTACCGTAAAGCTTTGCGTTTGATGCGAATGGCTGAAAAATTCAACATTCCGGTGCTTACTTTGGTAGACACTCCGGGAGCCTATCCGGGACTGGAAGCGGAAGAACGAGGACAGGGAGAAGCCATTGCCCGCAATATTTTTGAAATGATGCGCTTAAAAGTGCCGATTGTTACGGTTATTATTGGTGAAGGTGCTTCAGGAGGAGCCTTGGGAATCGGTGTTGGAGACCGCGTGTACATGATGGAAAACACTTGGTATTCTGTAATTTCGCCGGAATCGTGTTCGTCAATTTTGTGGAGAAGCTGGGAATACAAAGAGAAAGCAGCCGAAGCCCTGAAACTGACCGCAAAAGACATGAAAGAGCAAAAGCTGATTGACGGGATTATCCCGGAACCGCTAGGTGGTGCGCACCGCGATAAAGAAACTGCCTTCAGATATGTTAAAGAATATGTGATGAAAGCCTTCAACGAATTGAAAGACTTATCAACAACAGATTTGGTGGCTCAGAGAATGGATAAATACTGCAATATGGGAGAGTTTAAAGAGTAAATTCAACTGTTTCAGGAGTATAGAATCCGAGGCCTTACCGCTTCGGATTTTTTTTGACTTATTAACAGCTGAGAGTCAGTTATTAACCGGTTTTCAACAAGGGTTTCTTAACAACTCGAATTTCAGTTCTCTAAAAAAAAGCTAATTTAGTCCCATGGAAAATCTCAGAAATATTAACCCGGTTAAAGTGGATAAAACGACCATTATCAATCTGGAAAAAGGGAAGTTACCTCCTCAGGCGTTAGACCTTGAAGAAGCAGTACTTGGCGCGATGATGATTGATAAAAAAGGGGTGGATGAGGTTATCGATATTTTAAGCCCCGAAGCCTTTTACAAAGACGCCCACAAGTATATTTTTGAAGCGATTGTACAGCTTTTCAACGACACCCAGCCGATTGACTTATTAACAGTTTCGGCCCAATTGAAAAAAAACGGTAAACTGGAGCTGTCCGGCGGTGATTTTTACCTGATTCAGCTAACGCAGAAAATTTCGTCTTCGGCGCATATTGAGTTTCACTCGAGAATTATTCTTCAGAAGTACATCCAGCGCAGTCTGATTCGCATTTCTTCGGAGATTATTGAAGAATCCTACGATGAAACCACTGATGTATTTGATTTGTTGGACAAAGCCGAATCCAAATTATACGAAGTAACCCAGGGCAACATCAAGCGAAGTTCCGAAACGGCGCAGAGTTTGGTTATTCAGGCGAAAAAGAGAATTGAAGAAATTGCCAACAAAGAAGGTCTGAGCGGAATTCCAACCGGTTTTCACGATTTGGATAAGCTAACTTCAGGATGGCAGCCTTCCGATTTGATTATTATTGCAGCTCGTCCGGGTATGGGTAAAACCGCTTTCGTATTGTCGATGGCCCGAAATATGGCGATTGATGCCGGAGCACCTGTGGCCTTGTTCTCGCTGGAGATGTCTTCTGTACAGTTAATCACCCGTTTGATTTCTTCCGAAACCGGATTGTCTTCGGAAAAACTGCGAACCGGAAAACTGGAAAAACACGAATGGGAGCAACTTTCTATCAAAGTAAAAGATTTAGAAAAAGCACCGTTATACATTGACGATACCCCATCGCTCTCGATTTTCGATTTGCGGGCCAAAGCCCGTCGTCTGGCTTCCCAATACGGCATCAAGATGATTGTAATCGATTACCTTCAGCTGATGACCGCCGGCGGAAACGGAAAAGGCGGCGGCAACCGTGAGCAGGAAATCTCAACCATTTCCCGAAACTTAAAAGCTTTGGCCAAAGAGTTGAACGTTCCGGTAATTGCCCTTTCTCAGTTATCGCGTGCCGTGGAAACCCGTGGCGCCAGCAAACGACCGTTACTTTCCGACTTAAGGGAATCCGGAGCGATTGAGCAGGACGCGGATATCGTATCGTTTATCTACCGTCCGGAATACTATAAAATTGACGAATGGGACGACGAAGAGCGTTCCCCAACACAAGGTCAGGCCGAGTTTATCGTGGCGAAACACCGTAACGGAGGTTTGGATAACATTCGTCTGAAATTCATCGGAAGTCTGGGTAAATTCGACAATCTTGACGATTTCAGTTCGCCTTTCGACGCAATTCCGTCGGGTATGAACCGGGACGATAATCCGTTTATAACGCCAAATCTCCCGAGTCCGAATGAAGCGTTCGGAAGTAATATGAACAGTTTTGATGACGACAGCGATGTGCCATTTTAACATACAGCCTACATTTGTAGGCTTTTTTTATGATTTTTTCATTTGAAAATCGTTTATCTTTGAGAATAATTTTGTGCAGCATGTCGTTTAAAAAACCGTTATATATTTTTCTGTTTCTGCTATCGATGTCGGTTAAAGCCGCCTTTGTGCTTGTTCCGATGGACGCCGAAACCCAGCAAAATCACCTGAAAGCCTACGGAATAACCTATTGGGCTTTAGACAAGCAATACAAAGTAAGCTGGCTGCTCAATTACCGCGGCGGTTCCTTTTTATTGCCCGATGCTCCGGAAATCCGTAAAGAATGCCAGATCCGCGGAGTGAGTTTTGAAGTTTTGTCCGACGCAACGGCTAACGGGATTTTAGAGGAAATCAGTTCGCCTTCTCAAAATATGGAAACGGTGGTTTTGGAAAAAGCACCTAAAATTGCGGTTTATACTCCTAAAGGTAAACAACCTTGGGATGATGCCGTAACGTTGGTTCTAACTTATGCCGAGATTCCGTTTACTCCTATTTATGATGAAGAAGTGCTGAATGACGCTTTGTTGTTGTACGACTGGCTGCATTTGCACCACGAGGATTTCACCGGGCAGTACGGAAAATTCTTCGGAGCTTACCGCAACGCTCCCTGGTATATTGAACAGAAAAAAGAAGCGGAAGCTTTGGCTGCCAAATTAGGTTTTTCCAAAGTTTCACAGGCGAAAATGGCGGTGGCAAATAAAATCCGAAATTATGTGATTGGTGGCGGTTTTATGTTCGCCATGTGTTCGGCTACAGACAGTTTTGATATCGCTTTGTCTGCCGAGGGCGTGGATATTTGCGAGCCAATGTTTGACGGCGATGCAAGCGATGCCAACTATCAGGCTAAAATTGATTACAGCCAAACCTTTGCTTTTAAAGATTTTGTTTTGGAGCGCAATCCGATGCAATATGAGTTTTCGGATATCGACATGACCCTGAAACGCAAAATTTTACCCGACGTGGATTATTTTACCCTAATGGAATATTCCGCAAAATGGGATCCGGTTCCGACAATGTTGTGTCAGAATCACACGCAACTGGTAAAAGGTTTTATGGGACAAACCACCGCTTTCGACAGCGATTTGATCAAATCGAACGTTTTGATTATGGGCGAGAACAAGCAAAATGGGGAAGCGCGTTACATCCACGGCACCAAGGGTAAAGGAATGTTTACCTATTATGGAGGCCATGATCCAGAAGATTATCAGCACAGAGTGGGTGATGCACATACCGTTTTGGATTTGCATCCGAATTCTCCCGGCTATCGTTTGATTTTGAACAACGTTCTGTTCCCGGCAGCCAGAAAGAAAAAATTGAAAACATAAGCTGTTTTTATGGATTTCAGAGCCATTTTAGAAGAAATATACACCGAAGCCAAAGCACTTCCGGCTATCGGAACAGTTGCTTCAACCATTCCGGAGCTTGCTAAAATCAATCCCGATAAATTCGGAATGCATTTAACTACCATTGACGGTCAGGACTTCGGAATTGGCGATTCGGAGGAAAAATTCTCTATTCAATCGGTTTCCAAAGCCTTAACGGTGGCTTACGCCTTTTCCATTTTGGGCGAAAAAGTCTGGGAACGGGTAGGGGTTGAACCTTCCGGAAATCCGTTTAATTCCTTAGTACAGTTGGAATATGAGAAAGGAATTCCGCGCAATCCGTTCATTAATGCCGGCGCTTTGGTGATTGCCGATATTTTAATCACCCATCTGAAAAATCCCAAACAGGAACTGTTGAATTTTATACGAACGCTTTCCGGTTTTGAGACCATTAATTTTAACGAGGAAGTTGCAAAATCTGAAAAAGATACCGGTTTTCGAAATGCCGCTTTGTGCAATTTTCTGAAATCCTTCGGAAATATCCATAACGATGTAGACGAAGTGCTGGATTTTTATTTTCACCAGTGTTCGCTGGAAATGACCTGCAAAGAACTGGCGCATTCGTTTTTCTTTTTTGCCAATGAAGGAAAAACCAGAAACGGCAATCAGATTTTGTCGCAAAGTCAGGTAAAGCGTTTGAATGCACTAATGCAGACCTGTGGCTTTTATGACGAGTCGGGCGAATTTACGTATCGCGTAGGGTTGCCCGGAAAGAGCGGCATTGGTGGCGGCATCGGGGCTTTATTTCCTAAAAATTTTGCGGTTGCAACCTGGAGTCCGCGTTTAAATGAAAAAGGAAATTCCGAATTAGGGATGTATGCGCTCGAGCAATTGACTACCAAAACCGGAATGTCCATCTTCTAAATTACATTGTAGTTTTTATTTTCTGATTTTTTTTCGCAACAGTCTTTCCGAGGTTTGCAGAAGGAGAGAAGTTGTAAAAAGAAAAGCCGTTTCCTTTCGGAATCGGCTTTCAGGTAATGCAATACTGTTAAGCAACAGGCAATTGGGTTGTAATAGCAACGCGGTTCCAGGCATTAATGGTGATAATCATCATCATAATCTGTGCCAGATACTGTGCGTCGAAAAGTTTGGCTGCTGCCTGATAGGCTGCATCGGAAACATGATTCTGAATGAGGGTTATTTCTTCGGTTAAGGCTAATATGGCTTTTTCTTCCTCGTTGAAAAGCGAAGTTTCGCGCCAGGCATTCAACAGATAAATGCGTTGTTCGGTTTCGCCTAATTTTCTTGCATCAGTAGTATGCATGTTGATACAGAAGGCACAGCCGTTAATTTGGGAAGCTCTGATTTTGATGAGTTCTTTATGGATAGGCGTAAGTCTTGATTCTGCCAGATATTTTTCCAACCCAAGCAGGGCTTTGTAGGCTTCCGGTTCTGTTTCAGCGATGTTGATTCTTGTAGTCATGATTTGTTGTTTTAAAATTACATGACAAAGTTCTGACAGTATGTTTTGAAAAAACTTGAACTACTTCAAGAAATGAATTCAGATTTTCCCCGCCCGTATTTTGCTCATGAATTCGGCTGAAAAATCGAGGTAGGAAGCAAGCATGTATTGGGGGACACGTTGCACAAATTCGGGTTGGGCATTTTTGAAATGGAGGTAACGCTCTTCGGCACTCATCGTAAAAAGGAACTTGATGCGCATTTGGGTAGCTGCGAATGTTTTTTGCAATACAATTCTGAAATAACGTTCCAGTTTCGGAATTTCTTTGAATAGTTGTTCCAGCTCTTTTTTAGGGATGATCAGTACTTCCGAATTTTCGATAGCCTGAATATAAAATGCTGATGGTTTTTCAGTGTTGTAACTCATGTAGTCTACAATCCACCAGTCTTCGATGCCGAATTGCAGGGTTTGTTCGTTGCCTTTTTCGTTGATGAGATAGATCCGGCAGCACCCTTTTTCTATGAAACAGAAGAAATCGCAAACTTCCCCTTCTTTGAGCAGCTGTTCTTTTTTCTTCAGCGTCCGATACTTAATTTTGGACAACAGTTTTTCCTCTTCAAGCGCGCTGAGTTCGGTTTTGCGCTGAATATGTTTTAGTAACGATTCACTCATAACGTGTTTCCGTTAAAAACGCCAGACTAAGATACGCGTTATTTTGTTACCTTGTTCCATATTGATGGTTTTGACATCCGTAGCTTTTACTCTTTTTAATACGGAATAAAGTGGTTTCAGATTTTCTTTTTTGGAAACCAGAGAGGAAAACCACTTGCATTGTTTTTGAAAATGCACGCTCTCAAAAATCATGTTGGTGATAAACGCCAGTTCGCCGCCTTCGTACCACAACTCGTTGTTTTGACCGCCAAAATTTAAAACGGGTTTGTTTTCCACGGTTTTGCCGAGATTTTTTAATTTTCGTTTTGTGCCTTCCGTAGCCGCTTCTCTTGAATTGTGAAACGGAGGATTGCAAATCGTAAAATCAAATTGTTCGTTTGGCTGAATGATGCCTTTGAACATGTTTCGTTTGTTTTCCTGTAACCGAATGATGACCGACGCTTTCAGTTCCGGGTTGTGGCTGATGATGTTTTCTGCGGTAAGTTTTGCCGGTTTGTCCACTTCCGTACCTACAAATTCCCAGCCGTATTCCTGATGTCCTATTATCGGATAAATACAATTGGCTCCTGTACCGATGTCCAGAATCCGGATTTGATTTCCGGTTGGAATGGTTCCGTTGTTAGCTTCGGCTAAAACATCGGCGATGTGATGAATGTAGTCAGCACGGCCCGGAATGGGAGGGCAGAGGTTGGTTTTGGGTAATTCCCAGTATATGATGTTGTAAAACTGTTTCAGCAAAGCTTTGTTTAAAGCACGTACAGCATCCGGGTTGGCAAAGTCGATACTTTCGTTACCGAATTTATTGATGGCCACAAAAGATTCCAATTCCGGTAAGACTTCAATTAAGGTTTTGAAATCGTAAGTGCCGTTGTGCTTGTTTCGCGGATGTAACTTTTTTTGCGAGGTATCAGATTTGGTGTTTTTCATGGGAATGGAATTCTAAGACAAAGGTAATTTTTATTCACCGCAGATTCGAAGATTAATGCTGTGATTTTCTGGAAATGTTTTAAGTGATTTTATTGTTGTGGATTTTAAAATTTGTGAATCTGCGCTAAAAGAAATGTTTCCAAAAATTAAAATGGTTTCCTCACTAGCCCCGACAGGAGCAGCTACCGCGTAGCGCGGATGGCGGGAATTAGGTTTGCAAATACATCCCGAACCTTTCGCTCCCCAAACTCAAGAAAATAAAAAACCCACTCTTGCGAATGGGTTTTATAATAAGTAAGATAAATAGGTTTTACAAACGTTTTTCTTATTTCACTTTATTCACGATAGCCGCGAAAGCTTCAGGGTGGTTCATCGCTAAATCGGCAAGAACTTTACGGTTCAATTCGATGTTGTTAGCTTTTAATTTACCCATGAACTGAGAATAGCTCATTCCGTGTAAACGTGCACCCGCGTTGATACGCATGATCCATAACGCACGGAAATTTCTTTTCTTTTGTTTTCTTCCACGGTAAGCATATTGCATTGCTTTTTCTACCGCGTTTTTCGCTACTGTCCAAACGTTTTTACGTCTTCCAAAGAAACCTTTGGCTTGCTTCAATACTCTTTTTCTTCTTGCTCTTTTAGCAACTGAATTTACTGATCTTGGCATAATTCTAAATTGTTTTTTGAAGTAAGGCGGCCATTTGGCTCTTCTAATTTCTAAATTCTAATTTCTGAATTCAGTAAAGCCCACTCCAGGGTTATTAAATTGTTTTAACCGAAGAACGATTAAGAGGTAATCAACAATAGTTGATTAGATAATTCTCAATTGTTCTTTTACACTCTTCACGTCAGACTGGTGAACCAATGCTGAGTGAGTTAAAGCTAACTTACGTTTTTTCGACTTTTTAGTCAGGATGTGACTTTTAAAAGCGTGCTTTCTTTTGATTTTTCCAGAGCCAGTAACTTTAAAACGTTTCTTAGCGCTAGATTTAGTTTTCATTTTAGGCATCTCTTCCTAGGTATTAAATTTATCTTACTTACTATTTTTTAGCTTTCGGCTTTTAGCTAATAGCTGTCAGCTTAAGGCTTATTTCTTTTTCTTAGGAGCGATGAACATGATCATACGCTTTCCTTCCAAAACCGGCATGGCTTCCACTTTTCCGAACTCTTCCAAATCCTGTGCTAAACGAAGCAATAAGATTTGTCCTTGCTCTTTATAGATGATGGAACGTCCTTTGAAGAATACGAAAGCTTTTAATTTCGAACCTTCTTTTAAGAACTTCTCGGCATTTTTTCTTTTGAACTCGTAATCGTGTTCGTCGGTCTGAGGACCAAAACGGATTTCCTTAATGGTAATCTGTGTAGACTTGGCCTTCATTTCCTTTTCGCGTTTTTTCTGCTCGTAAAGGAATTTGCCGTAATCCATGATTTTACAAACCGGCGGCTCGGCATTTGGAGAAATTTCAACCAAATCCAGTTCTAACTGGTCGGCTAAACGCATGGCTTCTGCAGTTTTGTACACTCCAGGCTCTACATTGTCTCCTACAAGACGCACTTCCGGCACACGAATGTTGCTGTTAATTCTGTGGGCGTCTTTCTTTTCTACGCGAGGTTGGTAACCTCTGTTGTTTCTTATTGCTATGGCTCTAAAATTTTAAATTAAACTTAGAATTGTTTTAACGTTTTTGCTATTTCTTCGTTAACTATTGCTGCAAACTGCTCAATAGTCATCGTTTCGTTCGACTTACCGGCTTCTCCGTGGCGACGTACGGAAATCGTTCCGTTTTTCTCTTCTTCCTCGCCAACAATCAGCATGAACGGGAACTTTTTGGTTTCCGCCTCACGGATTTTCTTACCAATGGTCTCGTTGCGGTTGTCAATTAGGGCGCGAATTTCGTGAATTTCCAGCAATTCTGAAACTTTTTTGGCATAATTTTCATATTTCTCACTCAAAGACAGGATGATAGCCTGTTCCGGCATCAGCCAAAGCGGGAAATTTCCGCCGGTATGTTCCAGTAAAATTGCAATGAAACGCTCCATAGAACCAAATGGTGCACGGTGAATCATTACCGGTCTATGTAATTCGTTATCAGAACCTTTGTACGACAAATCGAAGCGCTCCGGTAAGTTGTAATCTACCTGGATTGTTCCTAACTGCCAGCTTCTTCCTAAAGCGTCTTTTACCATGAAATCCAGTTTAGGGCCGTAGAAAGCTGCTTCACCTGGTTCAATCACATAATTCAAACCTTTGTCTTTTGCAGCACTGATGATCGCGTTTTCTGCTTTCTCCCAATTTTCCACCGAACCGATGTACTTGTCCGGATTGCTTAAATCGCGAACCGAAACCTGTGCTGTAAAGTTTTCAAATCCTAACGATCCGAATACATATAATACTAAGTCGATTACGTTTTTAAATTCTGCATCCAACTGATCCGGAGTACAGAAAATGTGCGCGTCGTCCTGAGTAAATCCGCGTACACGAGTTAATCCGTGTAATTCTCCGGATTGCTCATAACGGTAAACCGTTCCGAATTCTGCATAACGTTTCGGTAAATCTTTATAACTCCAAGGTCTTGCGTTGTAAATTTCACAGTGGTGCGGACAGTTCATCGGTTTTAGCAAGAACTCTTCGCCTTCTGCCGGCGTATGAATCGGCTGAAAACTGTCTGCTCCGTATTTCGCGTAGTGACCGGAAGTTACGTATAATTCTTTTTGCCCGATATGCGGTGAAACTACCTGTTCGTATCCGGCTTTTTTCTGTGCTTTTTTCAAAAACTGCTCCAAACGGTCGCGTAATGCAGCACCTTTCGGTAACCATAACGGCAATCCTTGACCAACTTTTTGCGAGAAGTGGAATAAATCCAATTCTTTACCTAATTTTCTGTGGTCACGACGTTTTGCTTCCTCTAATAATTCAAGGTAGTCTGTTAAGTCTTTTTGTTTCGGGAACGAAATTCCGTAAACGCGCGTTAACTGTTTATTTTTTTCATCACCTCTCCAATACGCTCCGGCAACCGATAAGATTTTCATGGCCTTGATAATTCCGGTATTCGGAATGTGACCGCCACGACATAAATCCGTAAAAGAGGAATGATCACAGAACGTAATCGTTCCGTCTTCAAGGTTTTGGATTAATTCAGTCTTATACTCGTTGTTTTTATATAATTCTAACGCTTCAGCTTTAGTGGCCGAACGCATTTTGAAATCGTGTTTTTCTCTGGCGATTTCCAAAACACGGTCTTCAATGGCTTTGAAATCGGCATCGGTAATTTTTTTGTCGCCGAAATCCACATCATAGTAGAAGCCGTTTTCAATAGCAGGACCGATAGTCAGTTTAATTCCCGGATACATTTCCTCTAACGCCTGCGCCATTACGTGCGAAGTCGAGTGCCAGAACGCTTTCTTGCCCTCCGCGTCGTTCCAGGTATATAATATAAGTGCACCGTCGGTCGTTAATTCGGTCGTGGTTTCAATGGTTGTACCATTAAAAGAGGCTGAAATAACATTTCTTGCCAATCCCTCACTGATGCTCTTAGCGACATCCATAGGAGTTACACCTTGTGCAAACTCCCTAACCGAACCGTCCGGTAAAGTAATCTTGATCATATTAAGTATTTATAAGGTGCAAATATAATGTTTATCAAAACGTATACAATATATATATAAGGTATAATTTTATTTTTAGGAGCGAAAGTTCCGGATGTGTTTGTGAAGGCAATTCCCGCTATCCGCGCTACGGGGTAGCTGCTCCTATCGGGGCTAGGGTGTAGACTTTTGGAATTTTCAGTCGGTCTTTAAAAATCTTTATACGTATATATATAGTATATAAGAAACCTTAGCCTCTTGGCTTCTCAACTCCTCAGCACCTTTTAAAGAAAAAAACTTTCATGGATTAAGAAATGGTTATCAGTAAGTTACAAAAAACCTTAAAAAAACTTCGCAAAAAAGACGCATAAAAGTTTGGAAGTGGAGAAAAGAGTGCTACTTTTGCACCCGCAATGAAGCACTAGTTCTTACGACATTTTGAAGCAATCCCAATCAAAAAGATTTTTGAAAAAAAGTTAAAAAAGATTTGGATTGTAAAGAATAAAGCAACTATCTTTGCAGCCCGCAAAATAAGGGAAGTTCTTAAAAATATTGAGCAGTGATTTTTGAAAAACGGTTTAGAAATAAATCGAAAAAAAATTTCAAAAAAAGCTTGCGAGATTTAAAAAGAGGTTCTACTTTTGCAACCCGCAAAATAAGGGAAGTTCATTTGAAATACCGGTTAAAACGGAATGAAAATTTTTTCAAAAAAAAGTTTCAAAAAGTTTTGCAGGTTTAAAAAGAAGTTTTACTTTTGCACCCGCAATCGGAAATGATAGCGAGAATAAAAAAGAAGAATACGTTCATAGACATAT
>NZ_KE387020.1:166625-465470 GCF_000430025.1 Flavobacterium suncheonense GH29-5 = DSM 17707 | reverse complement strand
GGTTCGCATAGTGTAACCGTAACCGATTCCAAAGGTTGCACCACAAGTTGTAATGTTACAATTGGAGGGCCAGCAGCATTGACTTGTACAGTAGCTAAAGTTAGCGATGTTGCTTGTAACGGCGAGTCCAATGGTTCAGCTACCGTGACTCCGGTGGGAGGAAATGGTGGTAATACTTTCTTGTGGGATAACGGAGAAACCACTGCAACAGCAACTGGTTTGAGTGCCGGTTCGCATAGTGTAACCGTAACCGATTCCAAAGGTTGTACTACAAGTTGTAATGTCACTATAGGTGAACCGCCTGTGCTATCTTGTACAGTGGCTAAAAACGGTGATACAGCATGTAATGGAAATACTGGTTCCGCTACCGTGAGTCCGGTTGGAGGAAGCGGAGGTTATACCTATTTGTGGGATAACGGCGAGACTACTGCTTCTGCGACTGGTTTGAGTGCAGGTTCGCATAGTGTAACAGTAACCGATTCAAATGGATGTACTACAAATTGTAATGTAGAAATTGGGGTTGTTGCTTGTGGCGGCCACATCTTCCCAACTCAAACAACCTGCTGTAACTATGCCACAGGAACGGCTTCCAGCTTGATGTTTGTTTGTACAAAAGTTAATGGTAACGTTGTAAACAATGCTATTCCAGGGGTATTCTTCTATTATTCTAATGTTGTTGCGCCGGCAGCTAACTTCACAATTGATGTGATGCAAACAAACGATGGTGATTTGAATAAACTCTTTAATGTTCAGAATGACAGACAAATAAGATTGTTTACCAACTATTGTGAGAACAATATCAATTTCACCGGAAGTATTGTTAATGGACACGATGCCCGTTACGTTGTAACAGGTGCAACACCAGGTGCAACTTATATTATTTCAATTAAATACGATGTTAAAACCATTATTGGAGGGGTATATTCCGGAGGAGATTTGTTAAGTACCTACACTTTCAGTAGCTATACAAAAGTAGGAGCAAACCCTAGTGTACCTGTTGCAGGAAGTACCGGTATGCTGGATGTACTGGCTGGATGTAAAGATACAACACCGCTTCCAGGAGATTGTCGTATTTCACCACCGTCATCAGTAGTAGACATGAATCCTGGTACTGTTGAAATGGCAGGATTTACAACATTCCCGGTTCCGTTTAAAGATAATATTACCATCCGATACGATTTCGATTATCAATCAAAAGTGAGAATTGAGATGTTTGATTCCAAAGGAATGTTGATAATGTCTCATGATGATCCTGATGCTTACTACAATAAACAAATAACCTTAACTCCGAACATTAACATTGGAGAAGGTCAGTTGTACTTTATTAAAGTAATTACCGACCGTGGTGTAAGCATTAAAAAAGTAATTTCCAACAAATGATGCCCATAGTTGATCAAAAAGAAAAGGCTGGTTGAAACACCAGCCTTTTTTATTTTATGGAAATTCCAGAGAATTATTTTACCAGTCCTCTTGAAATTACGATTCGCTGAATTTCGGAAGTACCTTCGTAAATCTGGGTGATTTTCGCATCACGCATCATACGCTCTACGTGGTATTCGCTCACGTAACCGTTACCGCCGTGAATTTGTACTGCTTCAACCGTTACGTTCATAGCAGTCTCAGAGGCAAACAATTTTGCCATCGCTCCGGAATGTGAAATGTCCTGACCCGCATCTTTTTCACAAGCCGCTTTAAAACACAACATTCTGGCTGCGGTAATCTGCGTAGCCATATCGGCTAATTTGAAAGCGATTGCCTGATGTTGGAAAATCGGTTTTTTGAACGCTACACGCTCTTGTGAATATTTCAAAGCCAGTTCATAAGCACCGGAAGCAATTCCCAACGCCTGAGAAGCAATACCGATACGACCTCCGTTCAATACCGCCATGGCGAAGTTGAATCCGAAACCGTCTTCACCGATTCTGTTTTCTTTTGGAACTTTAACGTCTGAGAACATTAAGGAATGCGTGTCGGATCCTCGGATTCCCATTTTCTTTTCTTTTGGACCTACCGAGAAACCTTCCCATCCTCTTTCCACGATGAACGCGTTGATTCCTTTGTGACCTTTTTCCACGTCTGTCTGAGCAATTACGATATAAGTAGAAGCAGTTCCACCGTTAGTGATCCAGTTTTTCGTACCATTTAACAAATAATGGTCACCCATATCGATAGCGGTTGTTTTCTGCGAAGTGGCATCCGAACCGGCTTCCGGCTCCGACAAACAGAATGCTCCGATTACTTCCCCTTTGGCAAGCGGCACCAAGTACTTCATTTTTTGCTCTTCGTTACAGAATTTCTCCAATCCGGCACAAACCAAAGAGTTGTTTACCGACATGACCACAGCAGCAGAAGCATCTACTTTTGCGATTTCTTCCATAGCCAACACGTAGGAAACACTGTCAAGACCTGCGCCACCGTATTTCGGGTCTACCATCATCCCTAAAAAGCCCAATTCGGCCATTTTTTTTACTTGTTCGGCAGGGAATTTCGAATGTTCGTCTCTTTCGATTACACCCGGTAATAATTCAGTTTGTGCAAAATCACGTGCAGCCTGCTGAATCATTAAATGTTCTTCGGATAAGTTAAAGTTCATTGTTATCGTGTTTTGTTTTTATTTTTTTGAGTGCCAAATATAGGTATAATTCTCCTAGTTTTCAATTAGATTGCCTAATTTTAACCCATGCAAAAAACGAACTACAATGTTATTGGGGTGATGTCAGGAACCTCGCTGGACGGCGTGGATTTGGCCCATATTCAATTTGCGGTTGAAACCAACGATTGGACGTTCCAGATTTTTGAAAGTGAGACCGTTGCGTACTCCGAAGCTTGGGTAAACCGACTGAAAAAAGCCGTCGATTTTTCAAAAGAAGCACTGCAAAAACTTAACGAAGAATACACCGAAGTTTTAGCAAAAATCATCCGTGATTTTATCCAAAAGCATAAAATTGAAAACCTGGACGCGGTCTGTTCGCACGGGCATACGATACTGCACCAGCCGCAAAACGGTTTTACCCTTCAGATTGGAAATCTTCCGAAAATAGCCGAATGGGTTCAGGAAAAAATTGTTTGCGATTTCCGCGTGCAGGATGTGAAACTGGGTGGACAAGGCGCACCGTTAGTGCCGATTGGCGACCGGATTTTGTTTTCGGAATACGACTATTGCCTGAATCTGGGCGGTTTTTCCAACGTGTCTTTTGAAGAAAACGGGGAGCGCATTGCCTTTGATATTTCTCCGGTGAACACGGTTTTAAATTTTTATGCCGATAAATTAGGCCTGAAATACGATGATAAAGGGCAGTTGGCCCAAAGCGGCTCAATTTCTGAAGCATTACTGTCCGAACTGAATGCTTTGGAATTCTATCAGAAAAGCTATCCGAAATCGTTAGGGTTTGAATTTGTGAAAACGGTAGTCCTTCCGATGATGGAAAAGTATTCAATTGCAACAGAAGACAAACTTCGAACTTTTACGGAACATGTAGCTTTTCAGATAGCTAACGCCTTACCCAAAAAACACGGAAGCCTTTTGGTGACCGGAGGCGGTGTTTACAATACTTTTCTTATCGACCGAATGCAGCATTTTCTACCGGACATGAAACTAATCATCCCGGAAGCCAAAACCATTGAATTCAAAGAGGCCCTTATTTTTGCGTTGCTGGGCGTGTTAAAACTTCGAAATGAGGTTAATGTGTTGGCGAGCGTTACCGGTGCGGCTAAAAATCACAGTTCGGGCGTTATTTTTGATAAACCTAAAAATCTTTGAGACTTTTGCAGAATCAGAGTATATTTGCACCACTTTTTAACAAACAATACAATTCAAACTAATAATGAAAGAGTTACTTAAAAAATTTGAAAATAAAGAACCTGAAGTAGTGTTCCATTGGAAAGATCCGGAAACCGATGCGGAAGGATGGACAGTAATCAACTCCTTACGTGGCGGTGCTGCCGGTGGCGGAACCCGTATGCGCAAAGGTTTGGATATGAATGAAGTACTTTCGTTGGCGAAAACGATGGAAGTGAAATTTTCCGTTTCAGGACCTGCTATTGGCGGGGCGAAATCGGGAATCAATTTCGATCCGGCTGATCCGAGAAAAGAAGGTGTGTTACAGCGTTGGTACAAAGCCGTTTCACCTCTTTTGAAAAGCTATTACGGAACCGGAGGCGATTTAAACGTAGACGAAATCCACGAAGTGATCCCGATGACCGAAGCTTGTGGGGTTTGGCATCCGCAGGAAGGGGTTTTCAACGGCCACTTCAAACCAACGGAAGCCGATAAAATCAACCGCATCGGCCAATTGCGTCAGGGTGTGGTAAAAGTGATTGAAAACACAACGTTCTCACCAGACATCAACCGAAAATATACAGTAGCTGATATGATTACCGGATATGGTGTGGCGCAGGCCGTTCGTCATTTTTACGATATCTACGGCGGAAATGTTGCCGGTAAAAAAGCGATTGTGCAAGGTTTCGGTAACGTAGGTTCGGCAGCGGCTTTCTACTTAGCGGAAATGGGCGCGAAAGTAGTGGGAATCATCGACAGAGACGGCGGTGTGATCAACGAAAACGGCTTTGCGTTTGAAGAAATCAGAACCTTATTCTTAAACAAAAACGGCAATACTTTAGTGGCCGACAACATGATTCCATTCGCGGAAATCAACGAGAAAATCTGGTCGATCGGGGCAGAGATTTTTACGCCGTGTGCGGCTTCAAGATTGGTAACCAAAGCGCAGGTTGACAGTATGGTGGCAGCCGGACTGGAAGTAATTTCATGTGGTGCTAACGTGCCTTTCGCCGATAAAGAAATTTTCTTCGGACCGATTATGGAAGAAGTGGATGCTAAAGTAAGTTTAATTCCGGACTTCATTTCCAACTGCGGTATGGCGCGTGTTTTTGCGTACTTCATGGAGAAAAAAGTGGATATGACAGATGAGTCGATCTTTAACGACACATCAGAAATCATTAAAAATGCGATTCAGAAAACTTATGAGGTAAGTTCTGATAAGAAAAACATCAGCGCCAGAGCTTTTGAAATCGCGTTGAAACAATTGGTATAATTCTTGTATCTTTAACTCTTATAACATAACAAAAAAAGCGTATTTTCGTTATTATTGTTTGAGTAAGAGTAAGAATATGGAACAGTTTGATATATCAGCAGCAGAAAAAAGAAAATCCTTCCTGATTACGGTAGTGATTTATGCCTTTTTACTGCTGCTTTTGTTTTTTATCCGGTTTTGGCCTCCCACCAATCCGGAAACTTTAGCCATGTTAGGCGGAGGTGGCGGAGGTGGTGGTGTGACCATCAATTTCGGGGATAGTGATGTCGGTATGGGCGATAACTTCCAGAGCGAAGTGCTGAACGTGAAGAATGACGTAAAGCAGGCGGTAACAGAATCGGCTCCGGAAGATATTATTTCGAGCGATACGCCGGAAGACAATGCGGTAGTGATACCCAAAAATCCGACTCCGGTTAAAACTAAACCAGTGGTAAAAACCGATCCGAAGCCCGTTGAAGTAAAAAAACCAACCGTATCCAAGAATACGAATGATGCGTTGGCGAATTTAATGAACGGTTCCAACAAAGGCGGTGACGGAGACGACAACCAGGCCGGAAACAAAGGAAAATCCAACGGGGATTTGGCGTCCAACGGTTATTACGGAAACGGTGGTTCAGGTGGCGGAACAGGCGGTGGTACCGGTACCGGAAATGGCACGGGAACAGGACCGGGAAGCGGAAGCGGTTCCGGCGGTGGTAACGGAAGTGGTGTAGGAACGGGAACGGGTGGCGGTTATTCTCTTGGAAACCGAAAAGCGTTATCCAAACCGGCGCCCAATTACAACTGTAACGAGGAAGGTCGTGTAGTAGTGGAAGTTTCTGTAGATAAAACCGGTAAAACCATTGCGGCCACACCGGGAATCAAAGGAACAACTAATACGGCGAAATGTCTGTTGGATCAGGCGCGAATTGCTGCAATGAACACCAGATGGCAGGCGAGTGACGATGCTCCCGATCGTCAGGTGGGAAAAATTATTTATACGTTTAGTTTGAATTAAGACAGTCAGAATAGCAGAAACCGGTTAAGCAATTTTCCGGTTTTTTTGTGTTTGAAAGGATTTATATTTGGTTTATAATAGCCATCTTTAAATAATATGGAAACAAGAGAAGCTTTAACGGCAAGAATTTATAATTGGCTGGAAATTGGTTTTCAGCAACCTTCGGAACGGTTATCCGAGCTCTTTTATTTTGACAAGCGGGATAGTCAGTTTTTTTCAATTTTAGTGGCAGACTATTTTCATTTTGACGAGAATTATAAAGTTCCTGAAAATGCGGTTTCAAGTTATTCTGAAGATGTTTTGGAATTGCTTGCAGATAGGATGAAAAGAATTGATGCTAATGATAAATCGATCATAGCACTTCCCCGAACAAGCGAAAAAATAACTTTAACTCAAGATGTGTTAAATGAAAAAATTGAGTCATTTTTAAATTTAAACACTATCGATGTCAATATAGCTACGATTTGGGATATTGATGAGATTGGAAGTGTGACAATAAATCTTGTCGATTCTAAAAAAGGATTAAAGAGGAGCAAACGATGGTGGAAATTTTGGAAGTAAATCCCCTAGCCCCGATAGCAGCGGCATCCTTTTATAAAAAATCCCATTCGCTCAGAATGGGATTTTTTGTAAAAGATATAGCGTATAGCGGGATAAAGCTCCTGAAACTATTACTTGGCTGCACTGGTGGCAATCACGAATTTCAAATTGTTTTTTACGCCAATCTGCAACACGTCTACCAAATCCTGTACCTGTAAATTGTACGGAATGCGCACCACAACGGCCTGCTCTTTGTTGTCGCCGATTTTGTTCAGCAATTCCTGTTCGAGCTGGTCGAAAGGGACTTCCTGTTTGTCGATGAAGAAGCGTTTTTCTTCCGTTACGGACAAACTGATGAGCTGCTTGTTGGTCTTTTCGTTGTTTTTCGATTTGGGCAACGTCATTTTAATTACGTTCGGATTCGCCAAAGTCGAGATGATCAAAAAGAATAAAAGCAGGAAGAACATAATGTCGCTCAGGGAACTCGTGGCGACTTCTGCGTGAAAGCGTTTATTTCGTTTTATCGGCATTTGGTCTCTGAATTATGTTAACGAATTCCAGTACGTGTCTTTGCATGTTCAGTGAATAGTTGTCAATCATACTGTTGTACAAGTGGTACGCCGAATACGCGATGATACCCACAATTAGTCCGGCACCACTACTGATCATTTTCTCGTACAATCCTCCGGAAATGTTTCCGATACTGATGTTTTCCGTAACCGAAATGCTGTAGAAAATCTTGATTACCCCGGAAATCGTTCCGATAAACCCAAGCGTTGGGGCAATACCGGCAATAAGTCCTAAAACACCCAGTTTTTTCTCCATTTCCCCGATTTCGATGTTGGCCATTTTTTCCATGTTGGATTCGATTTCCGAAATGGGACGTCCGATGGTCTGGATGCCTTCTTTGATTACAATGGCAGAAGCAGCACCGTCGCGTTCTGCAGCAGAAATAGCCATGTCGATATTTCCGGCATTAAGGTGGGTACGGATGTCTTTCATTAAATGCGGATCGGTACGGGTGGCTTTTTTGATGTACAGGAACCGTTCGATAATGATGTAAATGGTGTAAAAAAGTAAAATGGCAATCGGAATTAAAAATATTCCTCCTTTTAAGATGAACTCCAATACGGAAATTTCGTTGTCTTTGATCACACCTTCTACCACGGTTCCGGCAGCCTGAGCGATAGTGTCATTTTGTACTTGTAAAAAAAATCCAGTCATAAATTTGATTGATAGCGATACTTTATTTTAAAAATAATCTCAATTTTGCAATAAAGATAAATTTCTATACCCTAATAAACTAAAAAAAAGTTTATTTATTTTACGGGTACGGATTTTAACAGCAAATCGTATTCCAAAATGACCTATCTGGAAACTTTACAGTGGATGTTTGCCCAATTGCCGATGTACCAGCAGCAGGGCGCTTCGGCGTATAAAAAAGACCTGACCAACACCCTTTTACTGGCTGAACATTTAGGAAATCCGGAGCGGAAGGTCAAATGTGTGCATGTGGCCGGAACGAATGGGAAAGGTTCTACATCATCGATGATTGCTTCGGTATTGCAGGAAGCAGGCTATAAAGTCGGATTGTACACTTCGCCGCATCTGAAGAATTTTCGGGAGCGGATTAAAATCAACGGAAGTATGATTCCGGAAGAGTTTGTGGTGGATTTTATCAGTTCCAACAAATCTTTCTTTGAAGTAAACCAGTTGAGTTTTTTCGAAATGACCGTGGGTTTGGCTTTTGATTATTTTGCTAAGGAACAAGTGGATGTGGCTGTGATTGAAGTCGGGATGGGAGGACGTTTGGATTCGACGAACATTATTGCTCCGTTGGTTTCGGTGATTACCAATATCGGGTTTGATCATACGCAGTTTTTAGGGAACACATTGGAGGCGATTGCCGGTGAAAAGGCCGGAATTATCAAGCCGAATGTTCCGGTGGTAATTGGGGAATATACTGAGGAAACGAAACCGGTTTTTACAGCGAAAGCTGATGCGTGTAACTCCGCTGTTTATTTTGCTTCCGATTTGATTCTGCAGGACTATCCTTGCGGGTTGTTGGGCGATTATCAGCTGCACAATAAAAAAACGGTGGTGCAAACAGTTGAGATTTTGAAAAATCATTTTATAATTTCCGAGGAACACCTTAAAAACGGATTGCTTAACGTGGTGGCAAATACCGGCCTGTTAGGGCGCTGGCAACAGCTGCGTTCAAAACCGAAAGTAATTTGCGACACGGCGCACAACAGCCACGGACTGAAAATTGTACTGAACCAGATTCAAAAAGAAACATTTGAACAATTGCATTTCGTTTTGGGCGTCGTGAACGACAAAGATATGGACGATATTTTGCCGTTATTTCCAAAACAAGCCAAATATTTTTTCTGTAAACCCAATGTGCCGCGCGGTCTGGATGAAAAAATTTTACAGCAAAAAGCGCTGGAATTCGGATTGAAAGGTAAAGTATTCGATTCTGTTTCAGAAGCTTATGCGGCTGCTTTGGCGGTTTCTTCCGAAGACGACTTCATTTATATAGGAGGAAGTACCTTTGTGGTGGCAGAAATTGTGTAAAATAATTTTGCAGAAGTAAAAAATACGACTATATTTGCACTCGCAATACGGGAAAAGCCGGTTGCAGATAAAAGGGCGATTAGCTCAGCTGGTTCAGAGCACCTCGTTTACACCGAGGGGGTCGGGGGTTCGAACCCCTCATCGCCCACCACTTTTATCACATTACTGATATACGAATTATCGGGCGATTAGCTCAGCTGGTTCAGAGCACCTCGTTTACACCGAGGGGGTCGGGGGTTCGAACCCCTCATCGCCCACAAAAAAGCACTTCAATAGAAGTGCTTTTTTTATTGGTCATAGTTTTGCTCCATTTCTTTTACCGCGTCAATTAAATTCTGAATACGGGCTTCTTCTTTTGCTTTTTGTTTTTTGCCCAGGTAGAAGAATGCGAACAGCATCCAGGCCAGATACGCAACCAGTACAATTGTTTTCAGCAGTGCCGACATGGGCGCCATCACCTCTATAAAATACAACCCAAAGGCGATATTCATAAGAATAAAATAGGCTGTAGTCGCTTTGGTGCTTACAAATTTTTGAAAACCGTAAAAACTCTCCAATTGCTGCAGCATTATCTTAGGGGCTGCGGTAACGTCCATTTTTTTTAGGCGGATGATCTGGTACAACCGGAGGGCCGAAAAGATGAAAATACAGCAAAACATGAGGGCCAATCCGATGTATGTGGTGGTTTTTTTGAAATCAATGCTGCTGCCAATCCAAAACAAAAAGGGTAATGTAAGGGCTAAAATACCGGTTTGGAGGATTATTTTGTTGGTATACGCCTGTTTGTCTTTTTTGGCTTTGGCAATGATTTGTGTCACATCAGGCAACGGTTGGGTTTCCTGTTGTTTCCATAAATTTTGTATGTCGTTAAAGTCTTTCATATTTCGAATAGATAGCGGTTAATTGTTGTTTGATACGGTGAATTTTTACGCGCAGATTGCCTTCCGATATACCGGTAGCGGCTGCAATTTCAGGATAAGGAACTTCTTCCAGCAATAGTGTAATGATCAAACGGTCGGTTTCTGCCAGTTCGCTGATGCATTTGTATAACAGCTGAATCTGTTGCTCTCTTTCCGTGTCGCCTTCCTCATCTTTGACTTGTAATTTGTCAATAGTGGTGTTGTGCTTGGATTTGTCATCGCGCAGGTACTGTAGGCAGGTGTTTACGGCGATACGGTACATCCAGGTGCTGATTTGCGCTTCGCCCCGGAATTTGTCATAATGCTGCCAGACTTTAATAAAAACTTCCTGCAATAAGTCGTCCGCCAGCATGGCATTTCCGGTGTAACCCAAACACAAACGGTGAATTTTAGGCGAATAGGTGTTGTAGATATTCCTGAATTCCTGTTCTTGAAGGTTGGTTAGTGTCACAACAGTTATTTTTGGTTAAAGAAAGCGTCTATCTGAGTGTAAAACCACTCCGGCTGATCGTACATGATAAAATGCTTGGCATCGGCTACTTTTATTGTTTTGTTTTTCAGTCCGGCATATTGTGAAGTGTATTCTTTTTCGCTGGCTTCTTTAGTCTCCCATAAGCTCGCCAATACCAATACGGGTGTTTTTATTTTTGAAATTTCCTGTCTTAAATCGGTGGTTGACATTTCCACAATGGTGCTTCCCAAAGTGGTCCGGTCGCTTTTGTAACTCCATTCGGCGATTTGCTTTGCTCTCAGGGAATCGTTTACCTGATACAACATTGCCTTGGTCATGTTTTTTACATAACCTTCCGAAGGTAATGCTTTAAAGTTCTGAATTACCGCTTCCTTGTTGAATTGCGGATTGGCTTTTACCGCTTCGGCTGTAGTTTCCGGTTTTCCGATTGCTGAAACAAAAGGCAGTCCGTCCACACAAACACTCTTTCCGAATAAATCCGGTTCAGTGCTCTGTAGCCATAAGGTCATGAAGGCGCCCAGGCTGTGTCCGATTAACATTGGCTTTTTCATTTTGTGGTCTTTGACGTATCGGATGATTTCATCGCGTACCGTTTTTAAGATTTCGTCGTTCTGAATCGGTTTGGCGCCTCCAAATCCGGCAAGCGTAAGCACGTGTAACTGATATTGGTCTTTAAAATGAGCTACGGTCTCGTTCCAGACTTCGCCACTGCAGGAATAACCCGGAATCAAGATAACCGGTTGCCCTTTGCCGATTACGTTTACTTCAAAAGAAGGATGTTGCTGTGAAAATACGTTAATTGCTGCCAATAGGGCTAATGCTAAGAGAATCAATTTTTTCATGGTATGCTGTTTTTAGGTTTTTAATTGAATTTCTCTTTTGATGCAGTCGCTGTTGTATTGTTACAGTAAATTTTTATTTTTTTCTAAAAAAATGAAGAAAGCCGCAATTGGAGCGGCTTTTTAGTTTTATAAAAGGTCTAAGGTTCTTTCCAGAGCCATGCCTCGGGAGCCTTTAATCAGGAGAATTTTATTTTTTGGGTTGAGGTTTTTAAAACTTTCCGTAAAACTTTCGAAAGAGTCGTAAAAATGGAAATGGTTCTTAGAGGTTTTGTTTGCAAAAAAATCTTTCCCTACAAAATGGGTTTCAATTTCAGCATGGTCTTTCAACAGGCTGATGACCTTTTGGTGTTCTTCCGGGCTTTCTTTTCCCAGTTCAAACATATCGCCTAAAATTGCAATTTTACCCGAGCCGTCCAATTGAATGAAATTCGCAATCGCGGCTGCCATGCTGCTCGGGTTGGCATTGTAGGCATCCAGTATAATTTGATTGCCGTTTTTCTCCATCAGTTGCGAGCGGTTATTAGAAGGGATGTAGTTTTCAATCGCGTCCTTGATATCGGAGTCGGAAACGTTGAAGTATTTTCCAACCGTGATTGCCGCATTGATGTTGTTGGCGTTGTAAATTCCTATCAAATGGGAGTTTATTTCCTGCTTGTTGAATACTACTTTTACCATGGGATTTGACGTAACCGAATCAATTTTAACATCGGCCTTTTCGTTTTGGGAAAAAGTACTTCGGGAAATTGCGGCTGTTTTTTCTTTCTGAACGGCATCGTCAAGATTGACAAAAGCCGTTTTGTGATGTGCTTTCAGATAGTTGTAGAGTTCGCTTTTTCCTTTGATTACGCCTTCTGCACCGCCAAAGCCTTCCAAGTGTGCTTTTCCGAAATTGGTAATATAGCCGTAATCTGGTTCGGCAATTTCACATAACATTTCGATTTCCTTTTGATGGTTAGCGCCCATTTCCACTATACCTATATCTGTGGTGTCATCAAAAGAGAGTAGGGTCAAGGGTACCCCGATGTGGTTGTTGAGGTTTCCTACGGTGGCTTTTGTTTTGTATTTTTTGGACAGCACCGTATTAATGAGTTCTTTGGTGGTGGTTTTTCCATTGCTTCCGGTCAGGGCAATGATTGGCAGTCCTAATGCCTGACGGTGGTGCTTGGCTAAATCCTGTAACGCTTTTAGACTGTCAGGAACCAAAATCATCTTGTCTTCGTCGGTGAAGAATTGTTTGTTGTCGATAACGGCAAACGCAGCGCCTTTGTTAAGGGCTTCCTGAGCGAATTCGTTAGCGTCAAAATTGTCGCCTTTCAGGGCAAAGAATAAAGAGTCGGATTCAATTTTTCGGGTATCCGTGGCTACGGTCGTGCACTGTAAAAAGCATTCGTATAATTCTTCGATTCTCATTTGAAAAAGGAGTATAAAATAAAAGCCCTAAAATAGGGCTTTTATTGTATAGTATGAAAATTAATTTTATTAACCTCTTGGTTTTTTCTTGTTGTCTTTCGGACCTACTTTAGACATAGCACAACGGAAACCAATGTAGTCTGTTGCCATATCCTGCGGGTAGTATCTTCTTGATGCAGGATCTAACCAATATGCTCTGTCTCTCCATGAACCTCCTTTGTAAACTCTTGAATCATCGTTTACTAAAGTAGTACGTTTAGAAGATTTGTCGTATTGTCTGTTCATTACCCCTAAGCTGTCAACCGAAATTTGGTGTTTAGGAGAGTCGTACATTCTTTTAGCGTCGTTTTCTTTGCCTCCGCCTTCTTCTTCCTCAGAACTTGCGAATTTAAAGTAACGGGTTGACTGTTTGTCACCGTCTCTGTAATTTCTGTTATCAGAAGTAGAGAAGTTGTAACGCAAATACGTTTCGTTTTCGTCCACCGGAACCTGAGCAATTTGTCCAGGGAAGTTTCTGGCAGCAATTTTACCGTTGCTTAAAGTGTCGTATTTGATGTTTTCAGATGTAACCAACTCCACTTTTCCGTCTTCACCGATTTTGTTTTTCATGTAAACGTTACCTCTGTAGTAGTTGAAGTCGTTTGCTTCGTCGTCTACCATCGGACGGTAAACGTCTGCAACCCACTCGGCTACGTTACCAGCCATATCGTATAAACCAAAATCATTTGGAGGGTAAGATTTTACTTTATTGGTAATATCAGCACCGTCATCAGACCATCCTGCGATACCGCCGTAATCTCCTTTACCTTGTTTGAAGTTGGCCAATTGGTCACCTCTTAACTGTCTTTTTCCGGAACGGGTGTATTGTCCTTTCCAAGGATATTTTTTCTTACCTCTGTAGATGTTGTACTCACGGATTCCGTTTAAAGCAGTAGCGGCATATTCCCACTCCGCTTCGGTTGGAAGTCTGTACTCCGGTAAAATGATACCGGAAGATCTTTGTGCGAACACGTTTTTAGGCTCGATAGTTTTTCCGTCTTTTGTGGTTTGAGGTTTAGCATTTTTGCCTTTAGCTCCTTTTTTACCTCTGAAAACGATTTCCTCGTTACCTCCAAAAGCCGTAGAAGGGCTGGCTAAGTATGCTTCAGTGTTGAAAGTGTTTTGCGCATCAACATCGTTGATTTTTGCATCCTTTTTCAAGTACTGCTCTCTTTCCAAGATTGCCTCGTTTACACGGTCGGTTCTCCACTTGCTGAACTCAGTAGCCTGAATCCAGTTCACACCAACTACAGGGTATTGACCGTAAGCTGGGTGTCTTAAGTAGTTGTTGGTCATCGTTTCGTTGTATCCTAAACGATTTCTCCATACCAACGTGTCAGGTAGTGCACCTGTATAGATATTTTTATAATTTTCATCATCCGGTGGGAAAACTTTTTTCAACCAAAACAAGTACTCTGCGTACATCATGTTGGTAACTTCAGTTTCATCCATGTAGAATGACTGTACGTGCTGCTGATTTGGTGTGTTGTTCCAATCGTGCATTACGTCATCCTCCACTTTACCCATGGTGAATGTACCGCCTTCAACAGCGACCATTCCTGGTGGAGTTTCCTGTTTCTTAAATTTGTCGTTGTATTGGAAACCACCTTTTTTGTCGTTGATTTTCCAACCTGTTGCCTGAGAACCTCCTTTAGACGACCCTTTTTTGCTGCAACTAGCAAATGATATTGTAAGCGCTAACGCTGCCAACATCTGTAAAGTCATAATTCTTCTAATTTTCATACTTTAAGTAGGTAATAAATTTAGTGCCGCAATATAGTAATTAACCGTTAAACTGCAACAACTTTTTTTCAATTAATAAAAAAAAATATAAAATCATGTTAAAGTTCTTCATTATAACGCTTTTAAAGAATATATATTGTCTGAAATTAGCTTATCAGGAAAATATTTTTTCTATTTGTAATAACTTTTCAATAATTACGTTTATTAAGCGATGAAGAAATGGTTACTTTTTATAGCTTTTTTCACAACTTTTTTCTGTTTTTCGCAGCAAAAAGTGCAAGTTGTTCTCGACTGGAAAGCAGCGTCGGCATTTCGTGTCGATTCCATACCTTATATCATACCGAAATTTCAGTTTGAAAATTTCGATTTTAATGCGGCGGAAAAAACAATTTATTTCAAAAAAGTGTTTCCGGTTGCCAATGTGGTGAACGAACAGTCGGTGGTGGTTGAGAATGTTGTTTTTGAGGAAATTTCCAAAGCCGATTTAAAAGACCTTTCGTTTGAGAAACTGCCCAACGCGTTGGGTGTAAAACTTACCAATGCCATTGCCAGAAGCAAAACTTCGGCCGTTTTGTCTTTTTCGCCCATTATAAAGCAGGGCAATGCTGTCAAAAGGGTGAAGAGTCTGTCGGTTAATTATTCATATGGTACGGGTAATTCGCTTTTAACTTTAAAAAGTGCCAACGCTGTTTCCAACTCGGTTTTGGCTACCGGAGACTGGTACAAGTTTCGTGTTGTAAAGTCCGGTGTTTATAAAGTAACCAAAAGCTTTCTGCAGCAATTGGGAATGGATACCAACGTAGATCCGAGAAGGATAAAAATTTACGGCAACGGAGGACGAATGGTGCCGTTAAGCAATGCGGTGGCTTACCCAATGGATTTGGCGGAAAACGCGATTCAGGTTATCGGAGAGGACGATGGTGTGTTTCATGACAACGATTATATATTGTTTTATGCTGAAGGTGTTGATGTTTGGAATGAGGAGAGTTTTACCAGTGTAAATTTATACGATGATTATTCCTATTACTACGTAACAGCTTCAGGTGGAAACGGAAAGCGGATTCCGTTGGCTATTCAGCCATCTGCAGATCCGAATATGACTTTTACGGTTTTTGACGACTATCAGTATTATGAAGTGGACAAGTTTAATCTTGGGAAGTTAGGACGTAAGTGGGTTGGAGACGAATTCAGAATCAACAACATTCAGACTTTTAATTTTGATTTTCCTAACTTGGTTACCGGTACTCCAATTGAAATCCGTATAAATGCTGTTTCAGGCTCATTTGGGCCAAGTTCTTTTAAAGTAAAGGCAAATGGTCAGGAGTTAGGGACAATTCCTTTTGCAACGTTAACCACGGCAATGCATGTGGCGGCTGATGAGAATTTGTTTGTGGGTAATTTTTCTTCCTCGACAGCAGCAGTTGCTATTCAGATGGAATATGATAACGGAGGTGTGCCTTCTTCAAACGGTTATTTGGATTACATTTCGTTATTGGCATCAAGATCTTTGCAGGGATACGGGCGTCAGTTTTTGTTTAAAAACCGATTGGCGGGAACCAATATAGGAGTTGGGCAATATCAGATTTCCAATGCTTCGGGCATCGCTCAGGTTTGGGATGTAACGGATATTTACAATGCGGTAAAATATGAAAACCCGGGACAGGCATCCTTTTCGTTTAAAGCAACTTTGGGAGAAGTGCGTAATTATGTTGCCGTGGATATGTCCAACCTCTACTCACCTTCCGGAGATTCGAATGCGAGAATTGTCAATCAGAATATAAAAGGTACAATTTTCAAGAACAATCAGGGAGATTTTCAGGATATCGATTATTTAATTGTAACCCCGACTTTTCTGAAAACCCAAGCTGAAAAACTGGCCAATTTTCACCGCAATTACTCCCAGTTGAATGTTAAGGTTGTGGAATTGCCGCAAATCTATCAGGAATTTTCTTCCGGAAAACAGGACATCGGAGCCATCCGCAACCTGGTTAAGTATATATATAACAATGCCTCAACTCCGGAAAAAAGAATAAAATACGTAAATTTGTTTGGAGACGGATCTTACGATTATAAAAACCGTATCCCGAACAATACTAATATCGTACCAACCTTCCATGCCTTTTTTGCTTTGACCTCTCCGCATGCTAGTAATGGCAGTTATACACTCAATTATTCTAATCTGATGGCGTTTATGTCGGATGATTTTTATGGGCTCATGGATACGAATGAAGGATATTGTAACGGAGGAGAACACTTGGATTTGGCTGTAGGACGGATGTTGGTAAGCAGTGCCGCTCAGGCGGAAGCGATGGTTGATAAAGTGATTCAGTATCATGACGAACAATCCTACGGGAGATGGCGCAACAACTGTCTTTTTGTTTCGGATGATGTTGATACACAATCAGATGCAAGTCTCCAGTTTGATTTGGATAATCTTACGAATGGAATTGCAGCCCAGAAACCGTTCTTAAACGTAAAGAAAATACACACCGATTCGTATATTCAGGTAACGACAGCCGGAGGAAACCGTTATCCTAAGGCGAAAGAAGAATTGTTAAACGAAATGGAGCAGGGTGCTTTGGTGATCAATTATTTCGGGCACGGAGGAGAAGACGGTTTAGCCCAGGAGCGCATGTTTGAAAAATTGGATGCCCAGAATTTAAGTAACCAATACCGCTATCCGCTTTTCATTACCATTACTTGTGAGTTTACAAGGTTTGACAATCCGCAACGTCCGGCCGGAGGAGAATACATGTATTGGAATACAGAAGGAGGGGCGGTTTCCTTAGTGGCAACAACCCGGGAAATTTCCCAGTCGACCGGGAAAGTTCTGAACGATAAATTGGCGGAACAGCTGTTTTCCTATGGTTCAAACAACTATGTGCCTATAGCGGAAGCCCTGGCGGAAGCCAAAAATCAAATGACGGCAAGCGATATCAGGGTTGCTTTTTATATCGGTGATCCGGCTCTGAAATTAGCCATTCCGAAACCAAAAGTACGGTTAACCAAAATCAATGACGTGCCGATAACGCAGCCTACGGATACTTTAAAAGCTCTTAGTTATGTAAAACTATCCGGCGAAGTGGTGGATGAATTTGATAATTTATTAAGCAACTACAAAGGCGATTTGGCAGTTCAGATTTTTGACAAGCAAATGAGCAGAGCCACCCTGGCTAATGACGGTACGAGATATATAATAGGCTATACAGGTAATCCGCCGCAGCCTGTTTACGGAGATTTAATCATAATGAACTTTACCAAACTGGGGGAAACCATTTTCAGGGGAAACGCTTCGGTGAACAATGGTTTGTTTGAGTTCGGGTTCATCGTTCCCAAAGACATTCGGATACCGGTCGGGAACGGAAGGATTAGTTTTTACGCCAAAAACAATTCGCCTCTGGAGGACCAGACCGGTTATGATACAACGATTAAAGTAGGCGGGATTAACACCAACGCTGTGGCGGATAATTTGCCGCCAAGAATCCGGCTGTACATGAACGATGAAACCTTTGTTTCCGGCGGAATAACCAATGAGTCGCCTTTTTTGCTGGCCTTTCTGGAAGATGAAAACGGAATCAATACCGCCAGCGGAATCGGTCATGACATAGTGGCTATTTTGGACGGCAATGAAAACAATCCGTACATTCTGAACGATTATTACGAGACAGAACCTAACGATTATACACGAGGGAAATTGCGTTTTCCGTTCCGAAACCTGGCAAAAGGCCTGCATACGTTAACGCTGAAATGCTGGGATGTGTACAATAATTTTGCTATGGCCGAAATTCAGTTTATCGTTGTAGGCGATGAAGACGTAACACTTTCCAACGTGCTTAATTACCCAAATCCATTTGTGAGTTACACCGAATTCTGGTTCTCTCACAACAAGCCTTTCGAACCTTTGGATGTTCAGGTACAGATTTTAACCATTTCGGGGAAACTGGTAAAAACCATCAACCAGTCTGTGGCTACCGAAGGATTTTTGTCCAGAAGCATCAAATGGGACGGGCGCGACGATTTCGGAGACCGGATCGGGAAAGGGGTTTATGTATACAAGTTAACAGTCCGGTCGTCCATTACCGGAAAAAGGGCTGAAAAAATCGAGAAACTTGTAATACTTTAAGAAAATAGTATATTTGTCAAATTAACTTTTAAGATAAAAATGAAAAAATTAGCATTAGTAGCTCTTTTCTTTGCTGTTATTCAGTCGGTTACAGCTCAGGATAGGGTGATAACAACCGGTGTGCCCTTTCTTTTAATTTCTGCCGATGCCCGTGCAGCCGGTATGGGAGATATGGGGGTTGCCAGTTCCGCCGATGTTTTTTCGCAACAATACAATCCAGCTAAATATGCTTTTTCACCGTTTAAACACGGTTTTTCGGTGAGTTACACGCCTTACTTAACGAGTATTGCCAATGATATTTCTCTGGGACAGGTAACGTATTACAACCGTTTTAACGAACGTAGTGCTTTCGCAGGAAGTTTGCGTTATTTCGGTTTGGGTGACATTACGTTAACCGATGATTCGGGTCAGGAATTAAGAACGGTAAATCCAAATGAATTTGCTTTTGATTTGTCCTACTCTCTGAAACTGAGCGATATGTTTTCCATGGGAGTGGCAGGGCGTTACATTCGTTCCAACTTAAAAATTGCGACTGATAACAATGATGCATCTGCGGCGAATTCCTTTGCGGTTGATGTGGCGGCATTCTTTCAGTCGGAAGAAATTGCGTATTCTGATTTTAACGGAAGATGGAGAGCGGGAATCAACCTTCAGAATTTAGGGCCAAAAATTTCTTATGACGGAGATGTGGAAAGAAGTTCCAACTTTTTACCGTCAAATATGAAGTTAGGGGTAGGTTTCGATTTTATCATGGACGAATACAATAAGGTGACCGTTTTGGCGGAAACTAATAAATTATTAGTGCCAACGCCGGAAAAGGTTACGCCAACAGACAGAAATGATGACGGAATTATCGATTCCAATGAAATTAGTACGGCATACGCAGAAGCAAACCAGCGCTACCGAGACATTGGCTGGGCTTCCGGAATTTTCAAATCTTTCGGTGATGCACCCGACGGTTTCAGCGAAGAATTAAAAGAATTCACCTGGGCTTTGGGAGCAGAATACTGGTATCAGGATTCCTTTGCGTTCCGTGCCGGTTATTTTAACGAAAGTGTCGAAAAAGGAGCCCGAAAATTTGCGACTATCGGTGCCGGATTCAAATACAATATTGTAAAAGTGGACGTTTCCTACCTGTTCTCAACCTCAAAAGTGAGAAACCCGTTGGAAAACACTTTGCGTTTCTCGTTAACGTTTAACTTCGGTGATTCGTACGACGATTTATAAGAATAAAAAATAAGTAATAAACTATCCAAATTCGTTTTGAATTTGGATTTTTTGTCTGTAATAATGGGATTGAATGAAGAGTATTAGTATTACATCAACTTTTGTGGTTTATAACACTGTGGAAGAGCTTGCGCCGGAAGTGAAAGAGTTAATGAGTCAAGCCGTTGCCATCCGAAAAAAAGCCTATGCGCCGTATTCCAATTTCAGGGTAGGAGCAGCCATTTTGTTGGATAACGGAAAAGTGGTATTGGGTTCCAATCAGGAAAATGCGGCCTATCCTTCGGGTTTGTGTGCCGAGCGCGTGGCTATATTTCAGGCAGGAGCCATTTATCCGGAAGCTAAAATTTTAAAAATAGCCATTTCAGCCACTGCGGATGATAAGGAGACTGTAGAGCCAATACCGCCTTGCGGAGCCTGTCGCCAGTCGATTGCGGAGTATGAATTCCGTCAGGACGTGCCGATAGAGATTTACTTTATGGGCGCAGTCGGGAAAGTGTATCAGTCCAATTCGCTGAAAGATTTACTGCCATTAAGTTTTGACAAAAACTTTTTGTGATATTTTTAAAAACCTGATTTTTAATTTTCACTTCTGAAGATGAAGTGTTACTTTTGCATTTCGCAAAATTGTGTGAAACAGTGAGTATTTTGATAAAGTACTTATAAAAAGCAAACAAACTAATGAAACCAATTACCAAAGAAGTGTACCTGAAATGGTACGAAGACATGCAGTTCTGGAGAAAGTTCGAAGACAAACTAGCTGCATTATACATTCAACAAAAAGTTAGAGGATTTCTACATTTATATAACGGACAGGAAGCTGTATTGGCAGGTGCTTTACACGCCATGGACCTGTCCAAAGACAAAATGATTACCGCTTACCGTAACCACGTACAGCCTATCGGTATGGGAACTGATCCCAAACGCGTTATGGCGGAATTGTTGGGAAAAGTAACCGGTACCTCAAAAGGTATGGGAGGTTCCATGCACATTTTTGATAAAGAGCACGGTTTTTACGGTGGTCACGGAATTGTTGGGGCACAAATCCCGGTAGGGGCCGGAATTGCTTTTGCGGATAAATATTTCAATACCGGCGGTGTTACCTTAACCTATTTCGGGGACGGAGCAGCGCGTCAGGGATCTTTGCACGAAGCCTTCAACATGGCGATGTTGTGGAAACTTCCGGTAGTTTTTATCGTGGAAAACAACGGTTATGCGATGGGAACTTCTGTGGAAAGAACGGCTAATCACACCGACATCTGGAAATTAGGATTAGGCTACGAAATGCCATGCGGACCGGTAGACGGAATGAACCCGATTAAAGTTGCCGAGGCCATGCACGAAGCCATCGAAAGAGCACGTCGCGGCGACGGACCAACGTTCCTGGAAATGAAAACGTACCGTTACCGAGGCCATTCCATGTCGGATGCACAGCATTACAGAACCAAAGAAGAGGTGGAAGAGTACAAAAAAATCGACCCAATCACCCAGGTTTTGGACATTATCAAAGAAAAAGGTTATGCAACCGATGCGGAAATCGAAGCCATCGACGAGCGCGTGAAAAATCTGGTGGACGAATGTGAAAAATTCGCCGAAGAGTCACCGTATCCGGAAATAGGGCAATTGTACGATGTAGTGTACGAACAGGAAAACTATCCATTTTTACCACATAAATTATAATCGATTATGGCAGTAGTAATTACCATGCCGCGTTTGAGCGACACCATGACCGAAGGCGTTGTGGCAACTTGGTTAAAAAAAGTAGGCGATGTAGTGAAAGAAGGCGATATTCTGGCGGAAATCGAAACCGATAAAGCCACAATGGAATTCGAATCGTTCAATGCAGGAACGCTTTTACATATTGGAATTCAGGAAGGTGAATCCGCTCCGGTAGACTCCCTTTTGGCCATCATAGGACAACCGGGCGAAGACATTTCCGCGTTATTAAGCGGTGGAAGTGCACCGGCATCTAAAACAGAAGTAGCTCCGGCCGCTGAAGTTAAAGTCGAGGCACCAAAAGCAGCCGCTGAACTTCCGGCAGGCGTTAGAGTAGTAACCATGCCGCGTTTGAGCGACACCATGACCGACGGAACAGTGGCTACGTGGTTAAAGAAAATTGGTGACACCGTAAAAGAAGGCGATATCCTGGCGGAAATCGAAACCGATAAAGCTACGATGGAATTCGAGTCTTTCAACGCTGGAACGCTTTTATATATTGGTGTTAACGAAGGGCAAACCGCTCCTGTTGACAGTATTTTAGCGATCATTGGCCCTGCAGGAACCGATGTTTCCGGAATCGCAGCCAATTTTAAAGCAGGAGGAACTGCAGAAGCACCAAAAGCTGAAGTTAAAGTTGAAGCAGCTGAAACAGTTACAGCATCAGCACCTGTACAGAACACAAATGCAGGCGGAAGGGTGTTTGCTTCTCCGTTAGCGAAAAAAATAGCACAGGACAAAGGCATCGACTTATCACAGGTGAAAGGTTCCGGAGAAAACGGACGTATCGTAAAAAGCGATGTGGAAGGCTTTACACCACAGGCTGCGGCTTCTCAGGCAGGAGCGGCTCCGGCAACTACAACTGCTGCATCGGTTGTAAAACCATTTGTGCCGGCTGGGGAGAAATTCCAGGAAGAAATCAAAAATTCACAGATGCGTAAAACCATTGCGCGTCGTTTGGCCGAATCGAAATTCACGGCACCGCATTACTACTTAACCATTGAAGTAGCAATGGACGAAGCCATGAAATCGAGAGCGGTAATCAATACCGTGCCGGACACGAAAGTATCGTTTAACGATATGGTGGTGAAAGCCTGTGCAATGGCGCTTAAAAAACATCCGCAGGTAAACTCCCAATGGAGAGACGATGCGATGATCATTAACCACCATGTAAACATAGGTGTTGCGGTTGCGGTTGAAGACGGTTTAGTGGTTCCGGTGTTGAACTTTACCGACCAGATGAGTTTGTCGCAAATCGGGATAGCCGTAAAAGATTTGGCAGGAAAAGCGAAAAACAAAAAACTGACCCCGGCCGAAATGGAAGGCAGTACGTTCACCGTTTCCAACTTGGGCATGTTCGGCATCCAGTCGTTTACCTCAATCATCAACCAGCCGAATTCCGCAATTTTATCGGTAGGCGCGATTGAAGAAAAACCAGTGGTAAGAAACGGACAAATCGTTGTGGGCAACACCATGACCGTAACGTTGGCGTGCGACCACAGAACTGTAGACGGAGCAACCGGAGCGCAGTTCTTACAAACACTAAGACAGTATTTGGAAAATCCGGTAACGATGTTGGCTTAAGCCCGTCGTTATGAATAAATTAAATCCCGTTTTGAAATTCAGGACGGGATTTTTAGTATTTTAGTTTTATGAAAAAGATCATCATAACGGGTACTTCCCGCGGAATTGGTTACGAATTGGCGCTACAGTTTGCGGCGGCCGGCCATCAGGTTTTGGCGGTTTCGCGAAAAATTCCCAACGGCTTGACGGGCAATCCGAATATTACCTGTCTTTCGGTAGATTTGTCTTCCGAAGAAGATTTGAAACAGGTTGACCGTTTCATCGCGTCCGCCTGGAAGCAAGTCGATATTCTCATTCACAATGCCGGTTCGCTTTTGAACAAACCGTTCGGCGAAATTACTCCGGAAGAATTTGAAAACGTCTACAAAGTGAATGTTTTTGGCGTGGCCAATCTCACCCGAATTTGTTTGCCGTACCTTCAGACAGGAAGCCATGTGGTGACCATCAGTTCCATGGGAGGTATACAGGGCAGCATGAAGTTTCCGGGACTTTCAGCTTACAGTTCCAGCAAAGGTGCCGTGATTACACTGTCGGAATTGTTGGCTGAGGAATATAAAGAAAGAGGAATTTCCTTCAATGTGTTAGCCTTAGGTGCGGTGCAAACCGAAATGCTCGAAGAAGCCTTCCCGGGATATGAAGCGCCGATAAAACCTAAAGAAATGGCCGACTATATTTTCAATTTCGCCTTAACCGGCAACAAGTATTACAACGGCAAAGTGTTGCAGGTTTCATCCACAACCCCATAATTCATGAGTGAGGTATTGCTGAAATATTTGCCCGAACACGCCGTTCCGCCTTGTTTTGAACTCATCAAAGCTAATAACGTGCATTTGAAGATTGTCAACGAGCGCGTTACCCGTCACGGCGATTACCGAAGACATCCCGACGGTTTTCATCAGATTACGGTGAATGCCAGTTTGAACAAGTACCGTTTTCTGATTACCTTAATTCACGAAATAGCCCATTTGGTCGCTTTTGAAAAATACGGCAGAATGATTAAACCCCACGGCGACGAGTGGAAACTCACGTTTCAGCGGTTGATGGTGCCGTTTATCCGTCCGGAGATTTTTCCGGCGCAGCTTTTGCCTTTGCTGGCACGCCATTTCAGAAATCCGAAAGCAAGCAGCGACACCGATGCAACCTTATCTTTGGCGCTAAAACAATTTGACCCGGTTAGCGATAAAAATTATATCTTTGAGATTCCGTACGGTAGTACTTTTCGTATTCACAACGGGAAGATCTTCAAGAAGATAGCTCTTCGGACCAAGCGGTATGAGTGTATAGAAGTGAATTCCGGAAGAATTTACCTCTTTAACCCCAATGCAGAAGTGGAATTGTTGCCGGCCTAATTTAAACATTATCCTGTAATAGTCTTTACTAAGCCGTATCGGATGTTTACTCAATCACAAATCAGAATTGTATCAGAAAAGAATAACTTTAGCAATGCGGTAACCCGGTTGCGCAACCATTAGAAAAATGAACAAGAATTATTACGCCATAGTAATGGCCGGCGGGGTAGGTTCCCGATTCTGGCCTGTAAGTACCGCTGATTTTCCAAAACAGTTTCACGATATGTTGGGAACCGGGGAAACCTTGATTCAAAAAACGTTCAGCCGATTGTCGCAACTGATTCCGAAAGAGAATATCTTAATTCTTACCAATGAAGTATACAACGATTTGATTCTGGAACAACTGCCTTCCGTAAAGCAAGAGCAAATTGTTTTGGAGCCGGCAATGCGCAACACCGCCCCTTGTATTTTATACGCATCCCTGAAAATCAAAAAAGAAAACCCCGATGCCTTAATAGTGGTGGCTCCAAGCGACCACTGGATAGAAGACGAGGTACAGTTTTGCGCGAATCTGCAACGCGCTTTCGATTTTTGCGAAAGAGAAGATACACTCATGACGTTGGGGATTTTACCGACTTTTCCCAATACGGGTTACGGGTATATCGAATACGACAAACTGGATTCCCGTCCGATTAAAAAAGTGGTGCAGTTCCGTGAAAAACCGGATTATGCCACCGCCAGAAAATTTATCCAGAGCCGTAACTTTTTATGGAATGCCGGAATATTCGTATGGAGCGTACAATCAGTTTTAAAAGCTTTTGAACATTACAATCCCGCGATGTATTCACAATTTATGGATGGATATAAGGCGTTAAATACTCCCGACGAGAAAGCATTTATAAAAGAAAATTATCGTAAAGCCGAAAACATTTCTGTAGACTATGCCATTCTGGAAAAAGCGCAGAATGTATACGTTTTGCCCGCCACTTTCGACTGGAACGATTTGGGAACCTGGGGCTCTTTATACGACAAACTGCCGAAAGACGAACAGGATAATGCTGTGGTTAACGCAACCGTTATACTGGAAAATGCATCTAATAATATAATTCGTACAGAAGGCAAGAAACTGGTGGTGGTAGATGGCCTTCAGGATTTTATAATTGTCGATAAAGACGACGTGCTGTTAATCTATCCGAAAGGGAAGGAGCAGGAGATAAAAAGGATTACTGCAATAGCTAATGAAATGAAATAATTTACCGTAATCTATAATTGTAATGAAACAAAGCCTGCTTGCTTTTTTATTTTTTTTAGTTTCTAATTTCACCTTTGGTCAATTAAACAATTTTACCTTGCAGGTAACCCCTACCGGCGAGACTTGTAGTGGTAATGGAATGCTTGCTTTTACGGTTTCCAATACAACGCCTGGGGCCTCAATTGTATATACGATTTATCATCTGCCTGATGTGACCACACCAATCGCTATAACGGGAAGTGCCAGTGTCACAGGACTTGTTGCCGGGAATTATAGAGTAGTTGCTACACAGTCTTTAGGAGCACAGTCCAATACGCAACAGCAGGATGTTACGATTGTGAACCAGATAGCGCCTTTTCTGTACAGTCTTACAAGTCAAAGGGTTATTTGTGGGAATGATGGTAAAATTACTGTGACTGTAACTCAGGGAACTGCCGTGAATTATGAAATCATAGCCGGCCCGATGACTATGCCGCTTCAAGCCTCCAATGTATTTACGGGTTTAGTGGCAGGGTTGTATCAGGTACGGGTTTTTAATACCTGTGGGGATGGAATTGTAAGAGACGTGACAGTAGAATCGTCCAATCCTAATATTAATTTTATCAGTCTCGATTCCGGAAATTTTACCTGTTCTACTATAGGTATTACCGCCGTAATTGAGAGCGGAACCACAACGTTACAAAACATTATTGCTTACCCGCTGCAGGTGCAGTGTACTGTTTTTCCGCCTTCCGGTGCGCCGATTATAGTCAATCAAACCTTTGCAAATGGCAATCCGATTACTAGTCAGCTTGGTTTGCAAATACCATTTTTTTATGATCAGCCGTATACCTATAATTTTTCGATAACCGATGCTTGCGGTAATGTTTACCAACAAAATAATAATTTAATTCACAAGCAATTAGGACTTTGGGTTTCAGAATCGTTAAAGGAAGATTGTGTTAGAAAAATGACAATTGCGCCTGTTGATTTTGTTGCACCGTTTACCATTAGCTTTCTTTCTGCACCGGCAGGATTTAACCCTGTAAACTATAATGCCAATCATCCCGGTCCTTTTACGGAGGCAGTGGAATATACCAGTACTTCTAATTATCCGGATGGTACATACGTAATTCAAATTACCGATGCCTGCGGACGAACCCTAACCCAAAATCATACTGTTGGCGAAATTCCTTTAACCTTTACCATAACCGAACATGTGATAGACTGTGGAAAATATATGTCAATCAGAGTCACGGATCCGGTAAGTTTTACCGTCGAATTTTTATCGGCACCAGCGGGATTTAATCCGCTGCAGTATAATGCGCTTCACCCCGGACCTTTTTTTGCACAGGCCGATTATTATAATGCTACTACCCCTTATCCGGAAGGAACCTATGTGATTAAGATTACAGACAATTGCGGGCGAACAGCGACAAAATCCATAACGACCGTACCGCTCTCCCTGCCTTTAAGTACCAATCTGTTGCCGGGTTGTGCGGTAGGAACCGGGTCACTGCAAATGCAAATGACATTCGCGTTTCAGTCTGTAACTATTTTGTCTGCTCCTGCGGCTTTTGGTCAACCGTTGCCGTATGACGCAAGTGCAAACATTAACAACGATCCGAAGTTTTTCTCCATGAATTCCTTGCCGTCCGGCATCTATGTTATACGCTCGGTAGATATTTGTGGTCGTACCAGAATAGATGCGGTAAATATTCAGGGATATATAGTAACTGAAAATACAGTTAATGTTACAGAACACTGCAGTTCTTTTAGTGTGTATTTAAATCACGTGTCAAATATAGCCGTATCAAGTCACCGGGAATACCGATTACAAAAATACAATGCTACAAATGGTACCTGGGGACATCCGCAAACAGGTTTTACCGATGGGTTGCCGGCGAATAGTTTAAATTCATTAGAGTTACAGAATTCTTTTAACAATGCAACTTTAGCCTATTATGGTAAGTTCAGAGTGGTGCACGTTTATGACGTTTATCCGTCAGGCGGTGATATTGATCAGATTCGGTGTGAAGACGTGCTGAAAGAATTCGAATATACCGTTGGGCCAAAAATCCGTAACATTTACAGTTATTCCTGTTCCAACAGTCTTTTTGATGTGATTGTAGAGGCAGAAGGTTTCATTCCGCTACTTTATCGCATTACCACCAAAGACGGTCTGCCTTTTGCCGTAGATAACGGAAATTCAGCCTTGTTTTCAGGGTTGGGGCAGGGCGTGTACAATTTTCAGATTGAAGATGCCTGCGGGAACATTCTAAATAGGGTGTATGATATCAGTTCACCGGTAAGTTTTACCATCCAGCCCAATAATTTATGCGACGGACAACCCGGTTCGTTGTTTGTGCCTAATTTTCCGTTTTTAAGTTATGAGTGGTGGAAAGACAACGCTACATCAACCATCCTGAGCACCACCAGCACATTAAATTTCAATCCGTTTAATGCGGCCGTCCATTTTGGTGTGTATCATGTGCGCATAACCAATCCGAGTGATCCGGATTCCTGCTTAAATACTGTGCTGGATTTTACCATTTCAGGTGATTTGAGCAATCCCGAAGCCGGAACCGGAAGCACTACTCTTTTTTGCGGCAATCCTAACAGCGTCAACCTGTTCAATTATCTGTCAGGGAATTATGCTGTCAACGGAATCTGGGAAGAAATATCAGACAGTGGTATGCTGATCAACCATATTTGGAATGCAACCAATGTTCCGTCAGGAGTTTACAGTTTTAAATATACCGTATACGGATTGTGTAATTTTAATGATGAAGCTGTCGTGACCTTTACCATAAGCCCGGTTCCGTTAAGTCCGGAAGCCAATGTCAATCCTTTAGTTTGCGAAGGCGAAACCTTAGAACTTTTCACTACCGAAGTTCCCGATGCTGTTTACCAATGGACAGGGCCAAACGGTTTTACGTCCAACGAGCAAAACCCGGTAATCACCAATGTTACGGAAGCAAATCAGGGAACTTATGCCGTAATAGCCATAGTAAACGGATGTGAATCAGCACCGGATACCGTTGAGGTAACAGTTGGTGAACTGCCCTACTTTTCAACGACCAATACCTGCGACGGAAGCCAGACTATTCTGTCGGCAGAAATGCTCAATCCTGATTTAGATTTGGAAGACGTAACCTATACCTGGACATATCCTGACGGTACTACCGTTAGTACGAATCCAATCAACGTTACCGGAGGCATGACCGGAACGTATACTTTAACGATAACTACTGCTGAAGGCTGCTCTTATACCGGGCCGGTTACGGTAAACTGTACATCTTGCGGAATTCCACGAGGCGTATCGGCTAACAATGATGGCTCCAATGATGAATTCGACTTGTCCTGTCTGGAAGGGATTGTCAATGTGAAAATTTTCAACCGTTACGGAGTAAACGTGTACGAATTGGACAATTATGTTAACGAATGGAAAGGTCAGGACTTTAAAGGACGATTGTTGCCGCCGGCTACCTATTACTACCATATCAAATTTGAAAACGGTGACAGTAAAACCGGCTGGGTGTACCTGAATTATTAAGAAAATTAAAGCATGAAAAAAGGAGTCGTTTAGACTCCTTTTTTATTATAATTTATCTGCCTTGTTCTGGGCTTTTCGTACCTTTTTAAACAATTCCGACGAATACACAAAATCCACAATGGCTTCGTTATCGGTTTTGAAGATTTCTTTTTTGGTGCCTTCCCAGGCCAGAACACCTTCTTTTAAGAACACGATTTTTTCCCCGATTTCCATTACCGAGTTCATATCGTGGGTGTTGATAACCGTGGTAATGTTGTATTCTTCCGTAATCTCCTGAATCAGGTTGTCTATAACCACTGCCGTTTTCGGATCCAGTCCGGAATTCGGTTCGTCACAAAAAAGATAACGTGGGTTGTTTACAATCGCCCGGGCAATGGCCACCCGTTTCTGCATTCCTCCGGAAATCTCGGACGGTTTCTTTTTGTGGGCGTTAATCAGTTTTACGCGGTCAATTACAAAATCTACCCGTTCCTGAATTTCCCTGGCATTTTTGTTGCTGAACATTTTCAGCGGGAAACCGATATTTTCTTCCACCGTCATCGAGTCAAACAGCGCACTGCCCTGAAATACCATCCCGATTTCGGTACGCAGTTCCCTTTTTTCATCCGCATTCATTTCGGAATAGATTCGGCCGTCAAAAGCAATAATGCCGGTGTCTACGGTGTGAATACCCAACAAACTCTTAAGCAAAACCGTTTTACCCGAACCGGATTGTCCGATAATTAAATTGGTTTTTCCGGTTTCGAAAGTCGTGGTAATGCCTTTTAAAACCTTCTGGTCGCCAAAGGATTTTTCTACATTTTTAACCTCAATCATCTTCTTATTTGCTTAACAGTAATTGTGTCAGGATATAATTCATCAAAATAATCGCCACCGACGTCCAAACGAAGGAAGTCGTACTCGCTTTTCCCACTTCCAGCGCACCGCCTTTCATGTAATACCCGTGAAACGACGGAATGGTTGCCAACAAAAAGGCAAAAACCACCGTTTTGATAAACGCATAGGTTACGTGAAACGGAATAAACTCCACCTGTAGTCCGGTCTGGAATTCAGTACTGGTTGCGAAACCGCCGTAAACCCCGGCAATCCAACCGCCTAAAATCCCTAAAAACATCGATAAACCAATCACGAACGGATACAGCATTAAGGCTATGATTTTCGGGAAAACCAAATAGTTCAGGGAATTTACGCCCATCACTTCCAGCGCGTCAATTTGTTCGGTCACGCGCATTGTTCCGATACTGGAGGTGATAAACGACCCCACTTTACCCGCCATAATGATGGAAATAAAGGTAGGGGCAAACTCCAGAATAACCGACTGACGCGTCGCAAAACCAATCAGATATCTCGGAATTAACGGATTGGTCAGGTTCAGAGCCGTCTGAATCGCCACCACCCCGCCCACGAAGAACGAAATGAACGCCACGATGCCTAACGAACCAATTACCAAATCATCAATTTCCTTCATGATGAGCTGTTTCATCATCGACCATTTGGTGGGTTTGTTGAAGACCTCCTTCAACATCAAAAAGTATTTTCCTATCTGGGATAAATATCGAATCATGCGTGTAAAAATATCCGCTAAAATAGTAAGAAGTTATGAGTTATGTAGTATGTGCTGTGAGTTTTTTGGGCGTGTCCTTTCAGGTCGGGCTATCCGCTGTATCTTTTATTCCGCGATGCTCCATAAAAGGATGCCGCTGCTATCCCTCACGCGGAAGTGGCTTACCCTTTTACGATTGGTTTGTAAATCTCCGTTCTTAAAACAATTTTTCTTTCATCTTCTTCCAACGATAACGCCGCACAAATTTAGCCTGCTCCGGGGTAACCAGCATCGTTTTTTTCTCTGATTGCGCTTTCCAGAACCCTTTCAGATAATCCAAAAACAACAGCGGTTTGCCTTTGCGCATTGCCAGTTTTACCGAAGCTATTGCCGTGATGAAAAAACCGTAACCCAAGGTGTAAAAGGCTTCCCCTTGTTTGTAACGCGAGGCTTTGTTGTAGTTCGCTCCGGTGGGTTTTAAGTGTTTTACTTTCAGCGAGGCATCCGTAACCACTTTCCAGTTATAGAATTTGCAAAGCAGTTCGTCTGCGGTATCCCAGCCCATAGCCGGTTTCAGTCCGCCGATTTGTTCAAAACACACTTTTCGGTAGGCTTTAAATGCGCCGCGAATGTGGTCTTTATCGGTTAAATTTTCTAAAATCCAGTCGCCGTTTTTCTCGATGTAGGCAAAACCGCCCGCCATTCCGATGGTTTCATCACTTTTAAAATGACGGATAATCGTTTCGAAATAGTTATTCGGAAAAATTAAATCCGCATCGGCTTTTACTATGAAATCGTAATGGTCGTCCAGCGTTTCCAAACCTTTCTGAAACGCCTGAATCACTTTGCTGCCCGGCAAATGAATCGCGTCCGAGGTTTTATTGGTCAAGGTAATCCACGGATATTTCTGTGCAAATTCCTGAACAATTTCAGCCGTTCGATCGGTAGAATTATCATTCACGACCACCACTTTCGCAGGCAAAACAGTTTGCTTTACCAACGAATCGAGAGTCAGAGCAATAAACTTTTCTTCGTTATGCGACGGAATTACGATGTAATATTTCATAATTGTACAAAAGTAGTGTGTAAATATCTTTATTTTTGTGGGATTAGAAAAATTACCGGCTTGGAAAAGAAGACAATCGCTTTTATCGAACTCGAAACGCATTCCGCGTTGTTGGAGCAATGGTATCTGCTTGTGAAGGAAATGCCGTCGATAGCATTTTATTTCTTCGTCAGTCCAAAAGTGAAAAGCAAAATCACCGCGATTCCGGTCGATTGTATGATGGTGGTGCACAATCCCAAAGAAATCGAAAAAGAACTTGCCGGTTTCGATGCTGTTGTAGTCAACACGTTTCACCGAAATTTTGAGCAGTACCGGATGATTTTTCAGCAAAAGAAAAGCCTTGTAGTACTGCACAACCTGAATTTCAGCCTGTTTCTGCAATCGGTAAATGCGAAAAACATCTGGCCGGAGCGAAAACGACTGACTTATTTTTTAAAGTTGTACTGCCTTGAAAAAATAGCTTCAGGAAGAAAAACAGTTTTGCAAGCCGACAATTTTGGTGTGCTGTCGCAAAGTCTTTTGGATGAGGTGAATAGCCGTAGTTCATTCGGAGCCAAAACCAAACTGCTACAGCTTAATTACTGTAACTCGTTCTCGTTACCAAAGGAGGAAACGCTTCAGCTTGTCATGCCGGGCAATGTTTCCAATAAGCGCAAAGATATCAGAACGTTGTTTGAAATCCTTCCGAAGTTACAGCCGCAAACCAAACTGCATTTCACCTTTTTGGGGAAACCGGAATCGGATGCGGTGCTGCAACAGCTGGAAGAATTAAAGCAAAAATGTTCTGCTCAAATCGAAATTACCCATTACCACCAGTTCATCCCGTGGGAAGAATACAGCCGCGTGATAGCCAAAGCCCATTTGTTGTTGTGTCCGATTAAAAACGAAACGTCCTTTTATTTAGTGGACGAAATCTACGGTAAAACCAAAGTAAGCGGGAGCGAAGCAGACTGCATTTACAACGGAAAAATCGGTTTATTTCCAACGTCGTATCCGAAAATGAACTGGCACAACCTGTACTACGAAAACGCTCAGGACTTGGAATCCATTTTGAATCACCTGACCTTTGAACAACTTGCCGGAGAATACGAAAAACTGCAGCCGTATTTAAACCAGTATACTTTTGAAAGCGTAAAAAACAAACTCGAAAACCAATTGTTACAGTTGGTAAACTCCTAAAAAAATGCTGAAACTTTTAATCAAAATGGCCTATCAGTTCTGGCCGTCGTTATACAAAAAGCGTTATTACAAAACACTGGATTCCTTGTCCACCGGAAACTACAAATGCGAACCAGAGTTGTTGTACCTACAGCAAATTCTGAAACCGGATTCCGTGTTTATCGACATCGGTACCAACAAAGGCATTTATCTGTATCAGGCGGAAAAAGTCATCACCACCGGAAAAGTAATCGGCTTTGAACCCAATAGAAGCTTGGTTAATTATATCAAACCGTTATTTCCGAAAGCTGAAATTTATCCGTTAGCGGTTTCTTCACAATCCGGAACGGCTGTCTTGAACATTCCCAAGAAAGGAAACAGCTTGCAAGACACGCGCGCTTCCCTAGAGGCCATGGGCGAGGACGTAGAAAAAGTAGAAATCCAAATGGTGGCGCTGGACGAATTTGCAAAAGAAAAGCAATGGTCTAAAATCGATGTGGTAAAAATCGATGTGGAAGGGCACGAATTCGATACCATAAAAGGTTGTGCCGAAATCCTGAAAACCATTCAGCCGATTTTCATCATCGAAATCGAATTGCGCCACGCGCATTACCCGATTAAAGACATTTTTGATTTCATCATCGGGTTTGGCTATGAGGTGTTTTACTTCGACAGAAAAACGCTTAAAACCGTTCCGTTCGATTACAACCAAATGGCCGATTTTCAGAAAGACGATTATCTGAACGATTTTAATTTGTACATTAATAACTTTATTTTTATACCGAAAGGGATTTAACCGCAAAGTTAGCAAAGAAGGCGCTAGGTCCGCAAAGCTAAAGGATAGGTTGAAAAGAAATAATCTTTGCGTACTTTGTGCAAACCATAGCGACCCTTGCGGTAAAATTATAAGTATAGAAACAAGATAAATGCGGCTCTTACAGTTAAATTGAAATTGATAAGAAATTGAAAAACCTTTGCGTACTTTGTGCAAACCATAGCGACCTTTGCGGTAAAATTATAAGTATAGAAGCAAGACAAATGCGGCTCTTACAGTTAAATTAAATTGATAATAAATCGAAAAACCTTTGCGTACTTTGCGGAACCATTGCGACCTTTGCGGTTAAATTGAAATTGATAAGAAATTGAAAAACCATTGCGACCCTTGCGGTTAAATTATGAGTGTAGTAGCAAGACAAAGTTTAAAATACAGTATTGTAGGCTATTTCAGCACGTTGATAGGTATCCTGTCAACCGTATTCCTGTATCCGCACGATTTGGTTTTTGCCGGGAAGATTCAGTACATTTTGCCTACGGCTTTGTTGGTGCTGCCGTTGATTACTTTCGGCATCATGCACGCCAACGTTCGGTTTTATCCGAAAATGGAGCAGTCGCAAAACCAGCACAATCTGTTGAAGTATTCCATTTGGTTTATCTTCCGGAATTTTGTAATCGTAACGGTTTTGTTTTGGGGGCTGTCTTATTTTATCCAACAAATCCGGGAAACACAGTTTTATGCTTTTGCGGAATACATTTTTCCAGTGATGTTGTGTCTGGCGCTCATTCAGCTGTTTTCCCGTTTCATTTCGATTAAAAAACGCATTGTCGTTCCCAATATTTTCGAAAACGTTTTTCCGAAATTAGGATTGATATTTGCCTTCGGTGCGTATTACTTTTTAAAAGTGGAAGCCATTACTGCGATTTGGATTGTCGTGTTGTTCTTCGTGCTGGCGTTAATCGGAATGTTTGTCTATGTACAGCGCTTAGATCGTTTCACCGGAAAGACTTCCTTCGCCTTTTTAAAAGAAAACAACTTCCGGAAAGAACTGATGGAATACTCGTTCTACACTTTCTTCGGGAGTTTAGGTTCGATTGTGGCCCTCAATATTGATGCTTTTATGATAGGGGAATTCATTGACGATTTCTCGCAATTGGCCATTTACAACACTTCCGCGAATTTAGTGCGCATGATTACCGTTCCGGCGTTGGGCGTGTACACGATTTCCGCCCCGATTATCGCCAAATACATTGAAGAACACAACATGGGTGATTTAAAAGTTCTGCATCAGAAAACGTCTTTCTATCTGTTCACTATGGGGGCAGTTTTGTTTGGATTGGTCGCTTCCGGCATCGAAGACTTGTTTATGCTGATGAAAAACGGCAGCGAGTTAGCCAAAGGGCTTCCGGTGGTTTACATTCTAGGTTTTGCACTTTTATTCGATTTGGCCACCGGTTTTAACGGTTACATCATCAGCAATTCCAAATACTTCAAATTCAACAACACGACGACCATTGCTTTGGCCTTGCTAACGATTGTTAACAACTTAATTTTCCTGATGATTTTTAAAATGGGAATTATCGGTGTGGCAATTGCTACGGCCATTTCGCTTACGGTGTACAACCTGATTAAAATTGTGTTCAACTACCGTAAATTCGGCGTGCATCCTTTTAGTACGAAGTATTTTTATGTTTTAGGACTGCTGATTGTTGTTCTGGTAGTGGGGTATTTCCTGCCGGATTTTGACAATAAATTTGTGACCCTTTGCTACAAACCGCTAATCGCTTTTGGGATTTTTGCATTTGGAAACCGGGTTTTCAGCATTATTCCGGTGAAAGAGGTACTGCCGAAGTCATTGTTTAAATAAGGACTTTATTTTGCCGGGAGCTGAGGTTTCCGAAACGATACTCAATTCTTGTACAGCGGACAAACAACCAGAGTGGTAACAGCAACAGTTCGGCATAATGTTGATGCAATTCTTCATCGGGAATACCGGGCGTATGATTGCAAGTCCCATTAAGCGTCATGTCTATTGCGGCAACTACTTTTCTCATCTGTCATACAATTTTAGAGTTAGGCACAATGGTCGTGAACGTTTAAAGGCCTGACTGTCGTTGCGACAAATATGCTTTAAAATATACGCCCGAACCTTTGAAGGGTTTTCATTTAAGAGTTAAAACAGCAATGTTTTTTAAATCCGATATTAGCCAAAGCATTTTTAAGACTGATTTCCCAGTATCTTTTTAAGTATCACAATCTGTCCTAAATGATAGTAGCTGTGTTCAATCATGGCGTCAATGTTTCGGGAATACGAGCCGTACTTTTCGTCAACGAAATTTTCACTGAGTTTCTTTTCTGGCATTTTTTCAATTAATGTTGCAAATTCTTCGGCATCGTTCCAAAAGGCAGTGAGGAATGTTTCCCATTCTTTTTGGGAGTTCATTTCCGGGAAGTCAAAACTGTACTTATCACTGATTTCTAAATGCCCTCCCAGCAATACATTTTTTACGCCTTTGATGTAATAGTGAATGTGTTGGGCAAGAGTAGCTATGGTATTGAGATTTTGAAGTTTTGTTGTGGCAATTTCCCAATTCAGAGTATTTAATTCCCTCCTGAAATTTGTATTTGCAATCCAGATGCCGTTTAGAATTACTTCCCGAAATCGATTTGCAAGGCTTGATTGATTAGTCATTTTTTCAAGGTTTGATAAAAATAGTACATCTAATTTACAGATTCGCGTGTAAACTAATTAAAATAAAATTCCCTCCGCCAAAATCTCCCCAAAGCTAATTGCTGAAAACGTTCAGCTGAAAACGTCCCACTAAACCCGATACACGATCGCATTGATGTTCATCCCGCTTCCCACGGAAGCAAACAAAATCACATCGCCTTTTGCAATCGATTGGTTCGCAATTTTGCCTTTTACAATTAAATCGTATAGCGTAGGAACCGTAGCCACACTGGAATTGCCCAGTTCGTGAATGCTCATCGGCATAATTCCTTCCGGCGGGGTTTGTTTGTAAATTTTGTAGAAGCGCTGGATAATCGCCTCGTCCATCTTTTCATTCGCCTGATGGATTAAAACTTTTTTTACTTCTGAGATGTCGAAGCCGCTTTTGTCCAAACAGCTTGCCATGGCTTTCGGGACCTGGCTTAACGCAAATTCGTATATTTTTCTGCCGTGCATTTTGATGTAGCGCACATCGGGGTCGTGTTCTTTGTTAAACGACTTGCCGAAGTATAAGTAATACGCTTCGTCATACGTAAACGTAGCGGTTTCATGAGCTAAAATACCGCCTGCTTCCCCGGTTGCTTCAATAATGGTCGCGCCGGCGCCATCCGAATAAATCATGGAATCCCGGTCGTGCAGATCTACCACCCGCGATAACGTTTCTGCCCCGATTACCAGACATCTTTTTGCCATACCTGCTTTAATAAATGCCTGAGCCTGAATCACGCCTTCGATCCATCCTGGGCAACCAAACAGCATGTCATAAGCCACGCATTTCGGGTTTTTGATGCGCAAATTGAATTTAACCCTTGTCGCTAAACTTGGCAGGATATCGGTCTGAATAGCTGCATGTTTTACATTCCCGAAGTTGTGGGCAAAAATGAGATAGTCTAACGTTTCAGGATCGATGTTAGCATCCGCAATTGCCTTTTTAGCAGCTATCGTTCCAATGTCGGAAGTCAGTAAGTCATCCGTCACATAACGGCGCTCCAATATCCCTGTAATGTCGTGAAACTTCTCGGTAATCACTTCGTTAGGCAAAGAGAAAGGCGTGCCGTCATCGTTTAAGAAAACGTGTTCCGAAAAATCCTTATTAGTCACCACTTTAGTAGGGATGTAACTTCCAGATCCTGTAATTCTGATGTTCATACAATAAACTTTTTACTAAGTTACTTATAAAAACGGCTAAAGGCTGTGAAAAGTTTGATAAAGCATCATTTTTAGTGAATGATGATCAAATCCCAGTTAAAATTATTGAAAGTGTTTTTATTTCTTAAACGAGTGAGAATTGTTTAAGGAAAAGGGTAAGAATAAAAAGGAAGAAGAATACGACTATGCTTTATATCTCATTATTGGTGTGAGCATGTTTTTAAAATACATTTTTGATACAATTCCAGAACTATACATACCAGCTTCAAAGGTAAACCTGAGTTAAAAGAAAAGAATTAAAAAAGCCCTTTCATCAGAAAGGGCTTTTTGTAATATAGTTAATACTGTAAACAGTTAACTAACTCTCAATATACGCTTCAATCGGCGCACAAGAACAAACTAAGTTTCTGTCTCCGTAAGCATCGTCAATACGTCTAACGCTTGGCCAGAATTTGTTCTCGGCAATATACTCCAACGGAAACGCCGCTTTCTCTCTCGAATACGGGAAATCCCAACGCTCAGCCGTTAACATAGCCAATGTATGCGGTGCATTGTGTAACACGGTGTTATGATCGTCAGCAGAAGATTCTTCAATCTCTTTGCGGATGGCAATCAACGCATCACAAAAACGGTCTAACTCCGCTAAATCTTCCGATTCGGTTGGTTCAATCATCAAGGTTCCAGCCACTGGGAAAGAAACCGTTGGCGCATGGAATCCGTAGTCCATTAAACGTTTGGCAATATCGCCCACTTCCACGCCTTTTTGTTTGAATTCACGACAGTCCAAAATCATTTCGTGAGCCGCACGTCCCATTTCCCCTGAATATAAAATCGGGTAGTGTCCTTCGAAACGCGCTTTCATGTAGTTCGCATTCAAAATCGCATGCTCGGTAGAAGAACGCAAGCCTTCAGCACCTAACATACAGATGTAACCGTACGAAATCAAACATACCAAAGCCGAACCGTAAGGTGCCGCCGAGATAGCCGAAATAGCGTTTTTACCACCTGTAGCCACAACAGGGTTAGTTGGTAAGAAGTCAACCAATTTCTCGTTCACACAGATGGGTCCAACTCCAGGGCCACCACCACCGTGAGGAATCGCGAAAGTTTTGTGTAAGTTTAAGTGACAAACATCAGCCCCAATCGTAGCCGGGTTGGTTAACCCTACCTGCGCGTTCATGTTCGCCCCGTCCATGTATACCAATCCGCCGTTGTCGTGGATGATTTGCGTAATTTCAATAATGGAAGATTCATAAACCCCGTGTGTAGAAGGGTACGTTACCATCAGACAAGACAAATCGTCTTTGTGCTCAATCGCTCTGGCTCTTAAATCTTCCACGTCGATGTTTCCTTCCGGAGTCGTTTTGGTCACGATGATTTTCATGCCCGCCATCGCTGCAGAAGCCGGATTGGTTCCGTGTGCCGATGAAGGTATCAAACAAACGTTACGGTGTCCTTCACCTCTTGAGATGTGGTACGCGCGAATCGCCATTAAACCGGCATATTCTCCCTGGGCGCCTGAGTTAGGCTGTAAGGAGGTGCCTTTGAAACCGGTAATCACCGTCAACTGCTGCTCTAATTTTTTAAGCATGGTCAAATATCCTTGTACCTGATCCGCCGGAGCAAACGGGTGAATGCTGTTCCAGTTCGGCATCGACAACGGTAGCATTTCAGCCGCCGCGTTTAGTTTCATGGTACAGGAACCTAACGAAATCATCGAATGGTTCAGGGATAAGTCTTTACGCTCTAATTTTTTGATATAACGCATCAATTGGCTTTCCGAATGATGGCTGTTGAACACCTCGTGTTTCAAAAACGATGAGGTGCGGATTAATTTTTCAGGTAAATGAGTTTCAGTAGCCAATTCAGAAACATGAACTGCTGATTTTCCAACGGCTTCTGCGAAAATCGCCACAATCGTATTGATGTCCGAAAGGGAAGTCGTTTCGTTGAAAGAAATGGAAACGCTCTCGTTGTTCGGATAGAAGAAGTTGACTTCGTTTTTCTCGGCAATCGCTCTTACTTTAGTCGCATCGGCTTTCACTAAAAGCGTGTCAAAGAAAGCAGTGTTAACCTGATTTACGCCGATGATAGAAAGCGCTTTAGCAGCCGTAACTGCCGAAGCATGTACTTTATTTGCAATGTACTGTAATCCTTTCGGTCCGTGGTAAACGGCATACATTCCGGCCATTACCGCTAACAATACCTGAGCGGTACAGATGTTAGACGTTGCTTTTTCGCGTTTGATGTGTTGCTCACGGGTGCCTAAGGCCATACGTAAAGCAGGATTACCGTTAGCGTCGATAGAAACCCCGATAATTCTGCCCGGCATGGAGCGTTTGTATTCGTCTTTAGTGGCAAAATAAGCAGCGTGAGGTCCGCCGTAACCCATCGGAATTCCGAAACGTTGTGTGGTTCCTACTACTACATCCGCTCCTAATTCTCCCGGAGGCGTTAATTTTACTAACGATAAAATATCTGCAGCAACGGCTACTTTAATTTCTTTCGCTTTGGCCGTGTTGATGAAACCGGCGTAATCGTAAACCTGTCCGTATTTGCCAGGGTATTGTATGATCGCTCCGAAGAATTCTTCCGAAAAATCAAACGCTTCGTGATTACCAACAACTAATTCGATACCGTGTGGCGTAGCACGCGTTTGTAATACCGATAGGGTTTGGGGTAAAATCTCTTCCGAAACAAAAAATTTGTTAACATTGTTTTTCTTCTGGTCGCGGGTTCTTACGTCGAACAATAACGCCATGGCTTCCGCAGCAGCCGTTGCTTCGTCCAGCAAAGAAGCGTTGGCGATTTCCATTCCGGTCAATTCGATAATGGTAGTCTGGTAGTTCAGCAAAGCCTCTAAACGGCCCTGTGCGATTTCCGCCTGATACGGAGTATATGCCGTGTACCATCCCGGGTTTTCGAAAATATTTCTCTGAATAACCGGCGGTACAATGGCAGGGTGATACCCTAAACCGATGTACGATTTGAATACTTTATTTTTGGCCCCCAACTGCGTAATATGCGTTAAATACTCATATTCCGTCATGGCGGGGTCTAATTGTAAATCCTGTTTTAAACGAATTCCGTCAGGGAAGGTTTCGTAAAGCAATTGAGCCATGTCCTTTACCCCAATGGTTTTGAACATGTGTTGCAAATCCGATTCTCTCGGACCAATGTGTCTTAAAGCAAATGCATCTGTTTTCATCAGTTGTCTGTACTGTTTGTTTAAGTGTTTGGGGCTGAACCTCAAACGAGATTAAGTTGTGTTTAAAAAGCGAACAAAAATAATTATTAATCTGTTAATATTCTTGTTTTTTAACGTCAATTTTTGGAGGAATTTGTAAACAAAACGGCAACTTATTAACAGATTGCTTACTTTTGTAAGGATGGCATTACTCAAACGCATATTCGACTTTTATCTGCACGGAAGCATACACGTAGCGCTGGCGGTTTACGCCTTGGTGCGCATGACGTTTCATTTCTTCCACATCGACTACAACCAGCCTATGGCGTTGTTTGCGTTTTTTGGTACCATCGTAGGCTATAATTTTGTCAAATACGATGAAATGGTGCGCGCCAAAAAGCTCAAAATGACGGCTGAACGCAAAGCGATTGTAGCCTTAAGTTTCGTCTCGTTTTTAGCCACGGCGTATTGCTTTTTTCAGTTGGAACGCCAGACGCAAATCGTATCGGTTGCTTTTTTAGGCCTGACAATGCTGTATACCTTACCGGTTTTTCCGAAGATAGGCAATGCCCGCAATTGGGCCGGCGTCAAGATTTACATCGTTGCTTTTTGTTGGGCAGGCATCACCCTTTTTCTGCCGATTATCAATGCGGATTTGCCACTGTCACAGGACGTTTGGTTAAAATTCTGCCAGCGTTTTCTCTTAGTGATCATTCTGATTCTGATTTTTGAGATTATCGATTTGAAACACGATGATTTGTCGCTGCAGACCGTTCCGCAGAAGTTGGGCGTTGAAAAGACCAAACTGCTCAATCTTTTTCTGTTGGTGCCGTTCTATTGTCTGGAGTTTTTTAAGTCGGATTTCCAGATGGTACAACTTTGGATCAATCTCGTACTGATAATCGTAATCGCTTTGTTTACCCTTTTCGCCAGCCCGAAACGCTCGGAATATTACACTTTGTTTTGGGTGGAAAGTGTGCCGGTTTTCTGGTGGGTTTTAGTGTTGTTTTTCGGCTGATTTTTTGATGAAAGCATTCCGTTTTTCAAGCAATCGGATCAGGTATTTTTTTAGGAACAAACGGTTGGAAATAGCGCCCAAAAATCCAAACGGAATTTCATACGTCACTTCATCAATCATAGTAGTTTGCCCGCTTTTTTCATGGAAAAGATGATGGTGTTTAAAAGATTTGAATTTACCCTGAATCATTTCGTCGGTAAACGAATCATAAAATGTCATCTCGGTAATTTTGCTTTGATGCGTATGCCAAAACCCGAAATGCCTTCCTTTGAACGTTACCGTTTCATGTAAGCTGATCAGTCCTGAGGTAATTCCATCGACTGCTTTTTCATCTGAAGTTTTCATGCTTTGCCGGTGCAAATCAATGTTGCGGCTTAAATCGAAAACCGTTTGTTTATCCGCGTTAATTTTAGTGATTAGCTTTAGTGTGGTCATGGCCGAGTAAATTTTGAAAGACTTTGTCGATTTTTGTATAGCGGAAGGTAAAACCGTTTTCCGTCAGGCGTTTTGGGATGATATTTCGACTTTTTAAGACCAGTTCTGTTTCCGTTCCGATGATTTTCGCACCGAATTTCAGCATTCGTTTTCCCAGTGGCGCACCGAAAGAAACTTTCATTTCTTTGCGTAAGGCTTTCATAAAAAAGCGGTTCTGGATTGGTTCCGGAGCAACAATGTTGATTTTTCCGGTGATTTCTTTTTCTACAACAAATGCGACAGCTCTTGCAAAATCCTCCTCATGAATCCAACTGATGAATTGGTTGCCGTTGCCCTGTTTTCCGCCAAAGCCCAATTGAGTCAGATTTTTCAACGGTGGAAAAGCACCTCCTTTTTTGCCCAGAACGATCGATGTTCGTAAAGCTGTTTTCTTAGTATTTGGCGTTTCCGTTTTGAAAAACGCTTTCTCCCAGCTTTGTGCCACATTCATGGAAAAATCATTCCCGATTTCACCGGTGTATTCGTCCATCTGTTGGTCTTCGGAATGTCGGTAAATCGTTGCGGTGGAAGCATTTAGCCAGTGTTTCGGAGGATTCTGGCATTGTAAAACCGCTTTGTTCAACAATTTGGTGCTTTTGATACGGGAAAGCAGGATTTCTTTTTTGTTAGCTTCGTTGTAACGGCAATCCACGGATTTTCCGGCTAAGTTGATTAAAACGTCGGCATTTTCGAGTTCTTTTTCCCAGCCCGTCATGGTTTTGGCGTTCCAGTGAATGTAGCGGATGTTGTTTTTCAGCATCGTCTTGCCTCGGGTCAGTACCACAATGTCATTTGATTGGTTCTGAAAGTAGCCGATGAGTACATTTCCCAAAAAACCGGTTCCGGCAGCGATGATAATTTTCATTTTTCAAAAATTTAGGATGATGAATAAAGCAATGATGCGGTATAACACCCAGGTTGGTGTTAAATAAACCGGCAGTTTTAAAAGTGTAATTCTTCGGAAATGTTCTTTTAGCATCAGCATGACAGTTATTCCGAACCATATCAGTATTAAATTACCGCTGAGAGTTGTAAATTTTGAAGCGATAATTATCGGGAGCAGGAGCAAAGAGCCGAAAAGCGAAACTGTCATCATGTTGCCCAAATACGTAAGTAGTTTTTTTCGGTCGGAACGGATCAAAAAGAGACTTTGAAAACCAATCTGTCCCACAGCAAGGGAAAATTCCCGCCAAATACTGCTCTCAGGAAGTTGCGGTAACAGTTTTGAACATTCGAAAAGCACCAAAGTGGTTACTAAAACTGCCAATATCAGATAGGTTATGCGATAAGAATGGTTAAAAGTGGGTTCGCATTTTACGGTTTGATTTTCCCGTACCACACTCGGCATGATTACTTTTCTGTTATAGGAAATAAAAGAGTAGGTTTTTTTCAGAAAGTAATTTACCGGAGCCAAATGACCAATCTTTTCAATCCAAGGGAAAGAATTGCCAATGATTTTCAGCAGACTTTCAATACCGTATAGCACGGTTTTGGCTTGGTAATCCACTAACGCAATTTCATTCGCGGCTCTTTCGGTATCGATGAACTCTTGTTCGGTTTCACCAATGTTGCAGTATGGTTTTCTGCCGTTTTTGTCCAGCATCCCTGTTTTTACAAAGGCTGAGGTGTACGCCTGACAAAGCGGACAGTCTTCGTCATACAATATCGTTTGGTTTTCCAAGGTTTTCATAATACTAATTTTCGTTTGTTTTTTACGCTAATCTCAGAACCTTCCGCAAGAAATACAGAGGTAGGTTGTAAAGTATTCAGAAAGGAAAAATCGTTGCCGTACACTTTGGAAAAATCAATCTGAATGTTGTGGTTTTTGATGAAGTACTGTTTCCATTTCGGATGCTGTACTTCGTATTCGTATGTGGTGTTTTCGTTGAAACGGGTGTAGCCGAAATAATGTTCCATGATGAATTCCGCTTCGCTTTCCGCATCGATATCGGTAGCAAAATCATAAGCATTTACTTCGATAGAATTTATATTTTCCTGATTTTTCCATTGATAGGCCACGTTAAGCACTTCAGCCTGTAATTTGTTTTGGTGCGCCATCGGACGGGTTTCGTAATTTTCTTTGTAAAAGGTGTTGGCTACAAAAGTGATGGCGCTTTTCGGAACAATTTCCTTGATGAACACCACGCCGCGTTTCCATTTACCGCTTTCAAAACGTTTTACATAGAACCGAAGATTGACTTCTTCAAAATCAGTATGTTTCGGGATGCGAAGCCCTAAAACTTTTGTGTTTTTGAACAGAAAACCGACCAGACTTACATAACAGTTTCCGTTCCATAAATCTAATTCAGTACCAGCCGGAAGGTATTTTTTCAGGAAATCGGGAGGAACAATGTAGTTGGCCATGATTAAATTTTTCCAGTGTGCGGTTAAGAAGGACATGTTTTTAAATTTTATTGTTTATTTTAAACTTTCAGAAAAAAATGAAACTTTCAATCAAAAAATATATTATTTCATGAATTTGACTAATAGTTGTGCCAGCCAATTGTCTTTGTACTCAGTAATTTTGTCCAGCACGTTATCGGCTTTTAAAACGAAATCATACAGTTTCGACGTTTGCTCCACAAAGTGTTTTTCTTCCGCGGAAGCGTTGGCATTGATGGAGGAAACTTCTTTTAAAACTTTCAGCGCAGGCTTAATTTCTCGTTTGCTGCGTTCTTTGGAAATTTTAACCGCCAACTCATCCAAATCTTTTTCGGCGGTAAAAAATTCGCGGCGTTCTCCTGCTTTGAATTCTTTATAGACAATGCCCCAATCCATTAAAGCTCTTAAATTCATGCTTGCGTTTCCGCGGGAGATTTGCAATTCTTCCATGATGTCTTCCATAGATACCGGTTCGTTGGATACCATCAGCAAAGCGTGAATCTGCGCCATCGTTTTGTTGATGCCCCATTGCGATCCCAAAGCACCCCAGGTCTGAACGAATTTATTTTTAGCTTCCTTGAAATCCATATTTCAAAGATATAAAGAAGTTTTTAAACTTTCAAAAAAAAATGAAAGATATTTTAATTTTAAGAGACCATGTAAATTTTTGTTAATTGTATTGTTCAGACTTGTTTTATGAAGCCTGAAAAAATATTTTTGTAAAAACCTCAGTTCATGGAATTATACTACACCTTTTCCGTTTTAATTGTATTAGCCTCATTTTTTGCCTACCTGAATCTGCGTTTTTTGAAATTGCCGGGCACCATCGGTATCATGATTATAGCGATGCTGGTTTCCTTGGGGATTCGGCTGGTTGGCGATTCGTACTTTCCCAAAACCACCAGTCACTTTTTTGAACTGATCAATGAATTCGATTTCAACGAGGTGCTCATGGGTGCCATGCTTAATTTTCTATTGTTTGCCGGAGCCTTGCACGTGAATATTTCAGATCTCAGAGAGCAGAAAATCCCGATTATGATTTATTCTACGGTGAGTGTGATTCTATCCGCATTTATTATTTCCGGGCTGTTGTATTTTATTGCGCCGATTGTTGGCATTCACATTCCTTACGTTTATTGTTTGTTGTTCGGAACGCTGATTTCACCCACCGATCCGATTGTGGTGTTAGGCGTGTTGAAGCAGGCTAACGTTCCCAAACGCATCGAAACGAAAATAGTGGGCGAATCCCTGTTTAACGACGGTATTGCGGTAGTAATGTTTGCCGTAGTGCTGAAAATGGTTACCGATGTTGATTTTAATGCAACCTTTGGTTCGGTTTCGTTACTGTTTCTTCAGGAGGGATTAGGAGGCGTTATCTTAGGAGGGACTTTGGGCTATACCGCTTCTAAAGTCATTAAAAAGATAGACGATTACAAAGTATCCGTTTTGATTACCCTGTCGATTGTAATGGGAGGCTTTCTGATAGCCAAAGCACTGCATGTTTCCAGTCCGTTGGCGATGGTGGTAGCCGGTTTAATTATCGGAAACTACGGAAAAAAAGTAGCCATGACCGAGCAAACAAGGGACTATCTTGAAAAATTCTGGGAGCTTATCGATGAAATTTTAAACGCCATCCTGTTTTTATTCATCGGATTCGAATTGCTGCTGTTGCCCGATTTGACCGATCAGATTATCATCGGACTGGTGTCTATTTTCATTGTGTTGTTTGCCAGAGGGCTGTCGATGGTTTTGCCGTGGAAATTTTTCAAGGTTTTCAAGTTTTTGGGCATTCAGCCGAGTTATACCAGAGGTTCTTTAATGGTGATGGTTTGGGGCGGTATCCGCGGTGGGGTTTCCATTGCGCTGGTGCTGTCTTTGCCGGCAGGAGATTACAAAGATTTGCTGTTGGAAATTACTTATATCGTAGTGCTGTTCTCGATTCTTATTCAGGGATTAACCATCGGGAAGTTTGCCAATAAGATGCTGGAAGATGAACAATAATTGAAAAATAAAGCATAAAAAAGAGGTTGTCTTTTACGGACAGCCTCTTTTTTGTTATAGTAATCCTGCACGTTTCAAAAGCGCTTCCGGTTTCGGTTCCTGACCTCTGAATTTTTTGTACAAGGTCATCGGATGATCGGTTCCGCCTTGTGAAAGTACGTAATCTTTGAATTTATCGGCCACTTCTTTATTGAAAATGCCATTTTCCTGAAAATAAGCGAACGCATCGGCATCCAAAACTTCCGCCCATTTGTAGCTGTAATAGCCTGAGGAATAGCCGCCCTGAAAAATATGCGAAAAAGAAACACTCATGCAGTTTTCCGCCACATCCGGATACAAAGCCGTGTTTTCCATCGACTTTTTCTCGAATGCTTTTACGTTGGTGATGCCTGAAGAATCAGCGCCGTGAAAATCCATGTCCAGTAAACCGAAGCTCAATTGCCGCAAAGTCGCCATACCTTCTAAAAAGCTTGCGCTTTCCTTGATTTTATCTACATATTCCTGTGGAATGATTTCACCGGTTTCGTAATGATGCGCAAACAACGCCAAAGCTTCCGGTTCGTAACACCAGTTTTCCATCACCTGACTCGGCAGTTCCACAAAATCCCAGTACACGGAAGTTCCCGATAAACTCGGATAAGTTGTATTGGCCAACATGCCGTGCAACGCGTGACCAAATTCATGAAACAAGGTCGTCACTTCGTTAAAAGTCAACAAAGAAGGCTTGGTTTCCGTCGGTTTGGTGAAATTGCAAACGATGGACACATGCGGACGTTCGTTTACGCCGTCTTTCACATATTGCGGCTTGAAGGACGTCATCCAGGCACCGTTTCGTTTTCCCTTTCTCGGAAAGAAATCGGAGTAGAAAATCGCAACCAATTCGCCTTTTTCATCGGTTACTTCAAAGGTATGAACGTCTTCGTGGTATTTGTCGATGTCGAACACTTCGGTAAAGGTTAATCCGAAGAGTTTATTAGCGACTTCAAAAGCGCCGTGCTGCACGTTTTCCAGTTTGAAATAAGGTTTCAGTTTTTCATCGTCCAGATTGAACAGTTCCTGACGCAGTTTTTCGGAATAATACGCACCATCCCATTTTTCCAGTTGCGTAATGCCGTCCTGTTTTTCGGCGAAAGCGGTTAGCTGTTTGAATTCTCTTTCGGCGGCTGGTTTGGCTTTGGTAAGCAAATCGTTTAAAAACGCCTTCACTTTTTCCGGGGTTTGCGCCATGCGTTCTTCCAAGACGAAATCGGCATGGGTTTTATAGCCCAGCAGATTAGCGCGTTCGTGACGCAAATTCGCAATTCGCAGCACATTGTTTTCGTTGTTGAAAGCATTGTCCTGAAATCCTTTTTTGCCGTAAGCGATAGCTAAGGTTTTGCGCAATTCGCGGTTGTCGGCGTAGGTGATAAAGGGCTGATAGCTGGGCATGTCCAGAGTGAAAATCCAGCCTTCTTTTTCCTGGCTTTTGGCTAAAGTACGGGCCGCTTCGATGGTGCCTTCCGGTAAACCGCTCAGGTCTTCCGCTTTTGTGATGTGAAGCTGATAGGCGTTGGTTTCTGCTAATACGTTTTCGCCGAACGTCAGTTTCAGTTTGGCTAATTCGGTGTCGATTTCGCGTAATCGAGCCTTTTTGTTTTCTGGTAAAAGCGCTCCGTTTCGGGAAAAGTTTTTGTATTTTTTATCCAGAAGCATGGCTTGTTCCGTAGAAAGCGCCAATTCGTCTTTTTGATTGTAAACCGTTTTGATTCGTTCGAACAAAGCCGTGTTTAAAGTGATGTCGTTGCTCAGTTCGGTTAGCATAGGGGAAACTTCCTGCGCGATTTTCTGCATTTGGTCGCTGGTTTCGGCCGAATTTAAATTAAAAAAGATGCTGGTGATGCGATCTAAGGTCTGACCGGCAAATTCCAAAGCTACCACCGTATTTTCAAAAGTTGGGGTTTCCGGATTGGCTACAATGGCATCAATTTCCGAACGGGTTTGGGCGATTCCTTCCTTGATGGCTGGCAGGTAATCGTCCATTTTAATTTGCGAAAAAGGTGCGGTATTATGCTTGTTGACGAATTTTTGTGTTAAAATATTCATTTTTTATTTGCAGTTTATCGGTAAAAACTATATTTTTGACGAGATAAGTTTTCTGAAAACGAGTCAATTACTCGCCTTTTTGACCCAAATAACATTACGATACACAGCAACTAATAGTAACCCATTAGTTTTGTGGACCCCGAAAAAGCGCTAGCCACAAAGCGCTTTTTCACTTTTTATTTCTTAAGGTTTTCCGCTGCCGTCAGCACCGCTTGTTTTAATCCTTCTTTGTAATCAATCATTTTATTCAGAACGTTTTTGTCATGGCTTCCGATGATTTGTGCAGCCAAAATTCCGGCGTTTTTGGCTCCGTTAAGCGCTACAGTTGCTACCGGAACCCCGCCCGGCATCTGTAAAATCGATAAAACCGAATCCCAGCCGTCGATGGAATTGCTGGATTTTACCGGAACGCCAATAACCGGAAGCGGGCTCATCGAAGCGACCATGCCCGGTAAATGCGCTGCACCACCGGCTCCGGCAATGATTACAGCAATACCTCGGTTGTGTGCATTTTTACTGAAATCGAAAAGTTTTTCCGGTGTGCGGTGAGCTGAAACTATGTCGACTTCGGTTTCAATGCCGAAGGTTTTTAAAATATCGATGGCTTCCTGCATGACCGGCATGTCGGAAACACTTCCCATTACGATGGCTACTTTATTCATTGTATGTTAGGTTATTCGTTTATTTGGTTATTTATAAATGTTGTCTGCTTTCCGAAAACTAATTACTGGACACTGATTACTCGAATACTGTTCTTCACTTCTTCGGCAATTTTTCGGGCGGCTGCCATGTTTTCGTTCACGATGGTCACGTGGCCCATTTTTCGGAACGGACGGGTTTCTCTTTTTCCGTAAATGTGCGGGGTTACACCGTCAATCGCCATGATTTTTTCGATGTTTTCATAAACCACGGGGCCTGAAAAACCTTCTTCCCCTACCAGATTTACCATGATTCCGGCTACTTTACTGTCGGTATTGCCTAACGGTAAGTTTAAAATGGCACGGATATGTTGTTCAAATTGAGAAGTGTAACTCGCTTCAATAGAATAATGCCCGGAATTGTGCGGGCGCGGCGCTACTTCGTTTACCAGAATTTCATCGTCTTCGGTCTGGAACATTTCAACGGCCAAAAGACCAATATGATTGAAGGCTTCCGATACTTTTAAAGCGACTTTTTGTGCTTTTTCGGCCACTTTTTCGTCAATACGCGCCGGACAGATTACATATTCCACCTGATTGGCTTCCGGATGGAATTCCATTTCCACCACCGGATAGGTTTTGATTTCTCCGGACACGCTTCGGGAAACAATCACGGCCAATTCGTTTTTAAACGGAACCATTTGTTCGGCGATGCATTCCACTTCGGGTAAATCGATTAAATCCATAGTGGAACGGACGATTTTCACCCCGTTACCGTCGTAACCGAATTGTGCGCATTTCCATACAAAAGGGAATTCCAGTTCGTCGTTTTCCAACGCTTTTTTCAGGTCGTTGATGTCAACAAAACGCTGATGCGCAGAAGTCGGGATGCTGTTTTCTACATAAAAATCCTTCTGACGGCCTTTGTTCTGAATCAGCCGCAAGGTCTTGGGGGAAGGATAGACTTTTAAACCTTCTTCTTCCAAAGCATCCAGAGCATCTAAGTTAACGTTTTCAATTTCAATGGTTAACAAATCGACCATTTTCCCGAATTGGTACACGGTTTCAAAGTCCATCAAATTGCCCCGGAAAAATTTAGCGGCACCAAATTGGGAAGGTGCTTCGCTGCTGGGATCTAAAACGTAAGTTTGAATGTCAAATTTGCGGGTTTCGGCCAATAGCATTTTTCCTAATTGGCCTCCGCCTAGAATTCCTAATTTGAAATCGGAAGAAAAATAATTCATTTCAGTGTGTTGTTGTTTCACTGCAAAGATACTATTCCCTTGATAATTAACAATGCATAATTGACAGTTGATAAGGGATAATTAGAATTATGACGAACCGGTTATCGCCTTTTTCCGAGAACTTCCCGGGCCGCAGCTTTGTATCCTGCCGATTGGGAAGCGTAATCGCGGCTTACAATGTCTTTTAATTCGTCGGCAATCCAGGGTTCTTTTTTGCCGAAATGCTGCAGGGTTTTCATGGCGTACACTTTGCAGGCTACGCGTTCGTCGCGAATTAACCAGTCCAAACAGATTTCGACCAGTTTTTCGTGTTGGAATTCCGTGAGTTTTATGGATTTTGTTGTGCCAAGGAAATAAGCTACCCGAGACATGCCTCTTATCGCAGAATCGTTTTTATACTTGGAAATAGTCTCACAGATTTTATCCGCAAAGGGGAAAAGCAGTTCGGTTTGGTGTTCGGCCAGCATTTCGATAATCCAGACGCCTTTGTGATGGTTTTTGTTGTTCAGGTCGGTTCCGAAGGTTATCAGGTCTTTTAAAACTTCCGGATGTTGTAGGACAAAATCCCGCATCCGGTTTCGGTTTTCGGTACTGGCGTTGATTTTGCTCAGTTGTTCGGTAAAGCTTGTCGTCATTTGGAAATCCGTTGGAGGTACTAAAATTAGGGGAAAATTCCGAATTGACAATTCATAAGTATAATTCCTGTCACATAGCTAAAAATAATTATCTTTGCCAATTATTCTATAAGTTAACGATGGAAATTCAACTTCACGACAAACAGTTTGTACCTTTTATTTCGACAGAAGAACTGGATTGGGCTATAGCCAAAATGGCAAAACAGGTTGCAGACGATATGGGGAATGAAACTCCTGTTTTTATCGGTGTTTTAAACGGCGCTTTTATGGTGGTGTCCGATTTTATGAAACACTACAAAAAACCTTGCGAGGTAAGCTTCATCAAAATGGCTTCCTACGACGGCATGGAAAGCACGCACGAAGTAAAACAGTTAATCGGTCTCAATCAGGATTTAACCGGAAGAACCGTTGTGGTTATTGAAGATATCGTAGATACCGGAAATACGGTGGAGGAACTGTACAAACTTTTTTCAGCTAAAAACCTAAAGCAGTTAAAATTTGCGACTTTGTTTTTAAAACCCGAAGCGTATAAAAAAGATATTAAAATTGATTATATTGGTATCGAAATTGAAAACCGTTTTATCGTAGGTTTCGGTCTGGATTACGACGGCTTGGGAAGAAATCTGCCGGAAGTGTATCAGTTAAAGTAATTGAAAGATTAAAAGATTTATAAATTGAAAGATTCTTGTTTGACAGTGTTTTTCAAATCTTTAAATGAAGAATAAACATAAACAACATACTATAATTTAACTTTTTAAAATGATCAACATTGTTTTGTTCGGGAAACCGGGCGCGGGTAAAGGAACTCAGGCAGAATTTTTAAAAGAAAAATACAATTTAACGCACCTTTCCACAGGCGATATCTTTCGTTACAACATGAAGAACGATACGGCTTTAGGAAAAGAAGCCAAAAGCTACATCGACAACGGCGATTTGGTGCCGGACAGCGTAACCATTAAAATGTTACAGGACGAAGTAGACAAACATTTAGATTCGAAAGGGTTTTTGTTTGACGGTTTTCCGAGAACTCTGGCACAAGCCGACGCACTGGATGCTTTTCTGAAAAGCAAAAGCTGGGAAGTAACCGCGACCATAGCTTTAGAAGCCGACGACGATGTGCTGGTACAACGAATTCTGGAACGCGGAAAAACCTCCGGAAGGGCAGACGATCAGGACGAAGAAAAAATCCGTAACCGTTACCAGGAGTATAATGAGAAAACCGCTCCTTTAATGGATTACTATAAAGCACAAAACAAATTTTACGCCGTAAACGGTATTGGTTCTATCGCAGAAATAACGGAACGTTTGAGTAACGTGATAGACAAATTGTAACTAAAATTCTAAAATTTGGAAATAGTCATAATTTTCTTGCTGATTTTACTCAATGGAGTATTCTCCATGTCGGAAATTGCACTCATCTCAGCAAGAAAAAACAGGTTGGAAACCGCCGCTAAAAAAGGTAACACGAGTGCAAAAACAGCTTTGGATCTGGCCAATTCGCCAAACAAATTTTTATCGACGGTACAAATCGGAATCACCTTAATCGGGATTCTGACGGGTATTTACAGTGGTGAAAAAGTAACCGATAACGTTCAGCTTTTTTTAGAGCAGTTTGAAATGCTGAAACCCTATTCTCAAAGCCTTGCTGTGGGGATTGTGGTTGTGGTCTTAACTTATTTTTCACTGGTCTTAGGAGAATTACTGCCAAAGCGCATCGGATTGAATTATCCGGAAACGATTGCCAAAGCGGTTGCCGTTCCGATGAAAATGATTTCGGTAATCACAGCGCCTTTTATCTGGTTGTTAACCACTTCAACGGATTTTGTGCTGGACGTGTTAAAAATCAAGCCGACTGCGGACGGAAAAGTAACCGAAGAAGAAATTAAAGCCATCATTAAAGAAGGAACTGAAGTAGGAGAAGTTCAGGAAATTGAACAAGATATTGTGGAGCGCGTGTTCCATATTGGCGACCGAAAAGTAAATTCCCTGATGACTCACCGTAAATCCGTGATGTACCTTTCGTTGGAAGACAATTTAACGGAAACCAAACAAAAAGTATTAGAGGAACTGCATTCGGTCTATCCGGTTTGTGAAGAGAATCTCGATAATGTTGTGGGCGTGGTGCTTTTAAAAGACCTGTTTTTAAGCTTTGAGAAAAGCGGGAATTTTGATTTGAAAGCCATCAGCAAAGAACCGGTTTATTTCATCGAACACACTTCGGCATATAAAGCATTGGAGATTTTCAAAACCACCAAAGTGCATTACGCTTTGGTTACCGATGAATACGGAGTGGTACAAGGAATCATTACCTTAAATGATATTCTGGAAGCCCTGGTGGGTGATGCTGCGGAGTTTTATGAAGAAGAATTTCAGCTCGTGGCCAGAGAAGACGGTACCTGGCTGGTTGACGGTCATTATTCTTTGCACGATTTCCTAACGTATTTCGATATGGATGACTTAATCAACGATTATGATGTCACAACGGTTAGCGGTTTGATTATGACGGAATTAAGTTACATTCCTAAAGTGGGCGAAAAGCTTATCTGGAATAAAATGGAGTTAGAAGTGATGGATATGGACGGCATCAAAATTGATAAAATTCTGGTACGTGTTCTAAAAGACGAAGAATTATAAATAATTAGGAGGAAAAGATACAATGACAGAAGGGAATTTTGTAGATTACGTTAAAATATATGCCGCTTCCGGAAAAGGAGGAAAGGGTTCTTCGCATTTGCACCGCGAAAAATTTATTGAAAAAGGCGGACCCGATGGGGGTGATGGTGGTCGCGGAGGCCATGTTATACTGGTGGGGAATAAAAATTTATGGACGCTGTTCCATCTGAAATTTCTGCGTCATATTAAAGCAGGTCACGGCGGAGACGGAGGAAGTTCCCGCAGTACCGGAGCCGATGGCGAAGACAAATACATCGAAGTGCCACTCGGAACAGTGGTTAAAGATGCAGAAACCGGAGAAATCCTTTTTGAAATCACCGAAGACGGCGAACAAAAAATTCTGGTAAAAGGCGGAAAAGGCGGCTTGGGGAACTGGCATTTCAGAAGCGCAACCAATCAGACGCCCCGTTATGCCCAACCCGGAATGCCCGGCGAAGAAACCGATGTGATTCTGGAATTAAAAGTGTTGGCCGATGTGGGCTTGGTAGGTTTCCCAAATGCCGGAAAATCGACGTTGCTGTCCGTGCTGACCTCCGCGAAACCCAAAATTGCCGATTATCCGTTTACCACTTTAAAACCGAATTTGGGTATTGTGGCCTACCGTGATTTTCAGTCGTTTGTCATTGCGGATATTCCGGGAATCATCGAAGGAGCTGCGGAAGGAAAAGGCTTAGGACATTACTTTTTGCGTCACATCGAACGAAATTCGACCTTGTTATTTTTGGTTCCTGCCGATGCGCCGGACATTAAAAAAGAATACGACATTCTTATCGATGAATTGCGACGCTACAATCCGGAAATGCTGGATAAAGACCGTTTGCTGGTTATCTCGAAATCCGATATGCTGGATGACGAACTCAAAGCGGAAATGAAAAAGCAGCTCGACAAAGAATTTAAAGGTATTCCGTATATGTTTATCTCCTCAGTAGCCCAGCAAGGACTAACCGAATTAAAAGATAAGCTTTGGCAGATGTTAAACGCTGAAATCCATTAACAGAAACACTCTCCGGAGTGTTTTTCTTTTTAGTGCAATATTTGTTAAAATTTTCTTAACGCTAAAAAATTACGAGGCATAACCTTCAGTCAGTTAGCAGAAAAAAATTATATTCGCACCACTAAAAATAAATTTAACTATGAAAAAATTACTTTTATCTCTAATCGCTGCGATTATGCTTGTTCCGGCAAGTGTAAAAGCCGATGAAGGAATGTGGTTTTTAATGTTCATCGAGCGTTTGAACCACCGAGATATGCAGAAAATGGGATTGCAGTTAACCGCTGAAGAAATCTACAGCATCAACCACCACAGTTTGAAAGATGCTATCGTGCAGTTCAACGGAGGATGTACAGCCGAAATGATTTCCAAAGACGGATTAGTATTAACGAATCACCACTGTGGTTATGATGCTATCGCGGAATTATCTACTGCAGAGAAAAATCACCTTAAAAACGGTTTCTGGGCCAATTCAAGAGCAGAAGAATTAAAACCTTCCAGCTTATTCGTTCGTTTCTTCGTTCGTATGGACGACTGTACCAAAAGAATTTTGTCAGTCGTAAACGACAACATGACCGAAGCAGAGCGTGAAAAAGCCATCAATCAGGAAATCGCAAAAATTGAAAAAGAAAACAACGAAGGCGGAAAATACACCGTGTCTGTGCGTTCTTTCTTCCAAGGGAATGAATTCTACTACTTCGTGTACCAGGATTATAAAGACGTTCGTTTAGTAGGGACACCACCGGAAAGTTTAGGTAAATTTGGTGGCGATACAGACAACTGGGAATGGCCGCGTCACACTGCGGATTTCTCCATGTTCCGTGTGTATGCAGATGCTAACGGAAACCCTGCTGAATATTCAACCAGCAACGTGCCGTTACAGCCGAAACACTACTTACCGGTAAACATCGGAGGCGTTAAAGAAAACGATTTTGCCATGATTTTAGGTTATCCGGGAAGAACCAACCGTTGGATGCCGGCAGCCGGAATCGAGCAAAACGTAAAATATGCGTATCCAGCCTGGGTGGAAGGATCCAAAGTAGGGATGGATGCCATGAAAAAATACATGGACCAAAGTGAAGCGTTAAATTTAGTATATGCTTCAAAATATGCCGGTGTGGCGAACTACTGGAAAAACCGTCAGGGAATGATCGACGCGTTAACCAAATTCGGAACGGCTAAAACCAAAGCGGCTCAGGAAGCTAAATTCAACAAATGGGCTAACAAGTCTGAGAATAAGGCAAAATACGGAAATGTAGTGGCTACCATCAACAACTACTACAAACTGACCAATGAAAAAGCACGTCACGACAATTACCTAATGCAGTTGTTACGAACCAGCGCTTACGGAACGGTTTCAAGAAGTTTAGGAAAACAATTGGAGAACTACGCTAAAGCAGACGCTGCGAAACGTGCCCAAATGGCTCCGGCTCTTGCTGAAATGGCGGACGAATTCTTCAAAGAAGTACACATTCCGGCTGAAAAAGACATTTTGGCAGCCCAATTAAAACTGTATGCCACCAAAGCTACAGGATACGGCATTGCTCCGGTAGTTGCGGAATTAGCAAAAGCAAACAACAACGATTTTACCAAATACGTAAACGCAGCATTTGATTTGAGTATTTTATCGTCAAAAGACCGTATCAAAGCGTTCCTGGAAGTGCCAAACGAAGCGTTAATTACCAACGACCCGTTAGTGAAATTGTCTAACGAGTTATTAAACCACTACAATTCAAAATCCGATGAAATCGCTAAAGCACAAAATGATTACAGTGCAGCTTTCCGCAAATTAGTAGAAGGATTGCGTGAGTCTAAAATCGGAACCATCAAATATCCGGATGCGAACTCCACTTTGCGTTTAACTTACGGAAAAGTGCGTTCCTTGCCGGCAGACAAACGCAACGATGCTACCATCAACAACTACACTACCTTAGCCGGTCAGGTGAAGAAATACAAAAAAGACGATCAGGAATTCGATTTACCGGCTCGTGTATTAGAAATGAACAAAAACAAAGAGTTCGGCCGTTATGCAGACAAAGACGGTTCGTTACATGTTAACTTCCTAACCGACAACGATATCACAGGCGGTAACTCCGGTTCCCCAGTATTAAACGGAAAAGGAGAGTTAATCGGTTTAGCATTCGACGGAAACATCGAGGCAATGGCCGGAGACGTAATCTTCGACAGCAAATTACAAAGAACCATCAACGTAGACATCCGTTACGTGTTGTGGGTAATTGAGAATTTCTCAAATGCGAAACACATCGTAGACGAAATGACTATCGTGAAATAATTTTCACAGTTCTGAATATCAAATCCGGAGGCAGTAATGTTTCCGGATTTTTTTTTTTTGGAGCGAATGGTTCGGGCATTTTGAGAAACGGCATTCCCGTGTTCCGCTATACAAGGTATCGCTCCACCCGGGGCTAAGCAGGAAAGGTCTTTTGTGTTTGGTTGCTTTTCCCTATTTTTGAGGCATGAAGTCATTTTTATTTTTTTTGTTTTTTCCGTTACTGCTCTGGTCCCAATCCGACTTTGAGAAGGGCGAATCCCTTTTCCGGCAAAAGAAATATGCTTCGGCACAGCCTTTTTTTCAAAACCACCTCAAGCAAAACCCAGCCGATTTCAAAACCATCGAATATTTAGGAGACATTGCCGGCCATCAGAAGCAATGGGACGAAGCGATTAGTTATTACAAAAAATTAAAACAGCAATTTCCAAAAACCGCGAACTACCACTACAAATTCGGCGGTGCGTTGGGGATGAAAGCCAAATCAGTCAGTAAATTCAAAGCCTTAGGAATGATAGGCGACATCAAAGAAGCTTTTGAAACCGCCGCCCATCTGGACAAAAAACACATCGACACCCGTTGGGCGCTCGTCATGCTGTATATCGAATTACCCGGAATTGTAGGCGGGAGCGAAACCAAAGCCCAGAAATACGCCGAGGAACTGATGCAACTTTCCAAAGTAGACGGCTATTTGGCAAAAGGCTATATCGACGTGTATTTCAAACGCTACGCCAAAGCCGAAATCCATTTAAAAAAAGCCCATGAAATTGGTCACTCCAAAACCACCTTCGAAAAGCTTTATGATTTATATTTGAACAAATTAAAAAACACGGAAAAAGCCCAAAAGTTAAAGACCGATTTCAATACCTAATATTACAGATTTACCAATGCGTACACATTTTATAGCGATAGGCGGAGCCGCCATGCACAACTTAGCCTTGGCCTTACACAACAAAGGTTATCAGGTAACCGGAAGCGACGATGCCATTTTTGAACCTTCCAAATCAAGACTGGAAAAGAAAGGTTTATTGCCGGCGGAAATGGGCTGGTTTCCTGAAAAAATCACTTCCGATATCGAGGCCGTCATTTTAGGCATGCACGCCAAAGCCGACAATCCGGAATTGCTGAAAGCGAAAGAATTAGGGTTGAAAATCTATTCGTACCCTGAATTTTTATACGAGCAATCGAAGAACAAAACCCGTGTGGTGATTGGCGGTTCACACGGAAAAACGACCATCACTTCGATGATTCTGCACGTCATGCACTACCACGGCATTAACGTGGATTATATGGTCGGTGCCCAATTGGAAGGTTTTGATACCATGGTGCATTTAACCGAAGAAAATGATTTCATCGTTTTGGAAGGCGACGAATATTTGTCGTCTCCAATCGACAGACGACCGAAATTCCATTTGTACCAACCGAATATTGCGTTAATTTCAGGAATCGCCTGGGATCATATCAACGTGTTTCCGACCTATGAGAATTACGTGGAACAATTCGAAATTTTCATTCAGAAGATTACCAATGGCGGCATTTTGGTGTACAACGAAAACGATTCGGAAGTAAAACGCGTAGCGGAAGCGGCTACTAATCCAATCCGTAAAATTGCATATCACACACCGGAATACACAGTAGAATACGGCGTAACACTTTTGGAAACCCCGGAAGGCCCAATGCCGATTGAAGTATTCGGAGCGCACAACCTGAACAATTTAGCCGGCGCCAAATGGATTTGCCAGAACATGGGCGTGGACGAAGCCGATTTCTACGAAGCTATTGCGAGTTTTAAAGGCGCTTCCAAACGTTTGGAAAAAATCGCGGAAAGCAAAACCAAAGTAGCCTACAAAGATTTCGCGCATTCGCCAAGCAAAGTAGCGGCGACTACCAAAGCGGTTAAAGAACAGTATCCGAACCGAACGCTTGTGGCTTGCCTGGAACTCCACACGTACAGCAGTTTAAATGCCGAATTTTTAAAACAATACGAAGGCGCTTTGGACCATGCTGATGTTGCGGTGGTTTTCTATTCACCGGATGCCGTAAAAATCAAGCAGTTGGAAGAAGTGACTTACGACCAGATTGCGCAGTCTTTCAAGCGCAACGATTTAATCATTTATACCAATCCGGAAGAATTTAAGAACTTTCTGTTCAATCGTGATTTAGAGAACTCTGCCTTATTGCTGATGAGTTCCGGGAATTACGGCGGCTTGAATTTTGATGAAGTGAAAAATCTGATTAATTAGAATACTTAAAATGCCCGACAATAGTATAGGAAAACAAGCAATCCTCCAAAACCTGTCCGGCACCCACATTATGTACAATCATCGGGCGTTTTCCGTCCGGTGATTTTTTGTTGGTAACAATACCGATGTGTGGCAGTTTGTCGCCAATCATCCAGGTTACCAATTCTCCGGTTTTATAATCCTTCGGATTTTGCGTCACTTTCAGAGTTTCTCCTTTTCGGCTGAAAAACGCTTCCAGATTCGGTACTCTTCTGTGGTCAATATTGGTATCCGGTTTTTTCAGACCCCAGCGTTTCTGATTGGGATACTGCGAAAAATTGTCTTTCATGTCTTCGTGTACTTCTTTCTGCAGGTCAATGCCTAATTTTCGGTAAGCCCGGATTACCACATCGGTGCAAACCCCTTTGTTTTTGGGTACATCGCCGTTCGGATACAAAATTTTGACATAGGCCGGATCGTACGTTACCTGGTCTTTTGTAAGCAAGAGCGCGGCATCGGATAACTTCTCGTAAAAATCTTTTTCAGAAGCGGTAAAGCTATTTAAAAGTAAGAAAAAAGCTAAATATTTTAAAATTTTCATATCTTTGTGTTTCTGATATAACGCAAAAAGTAAGATTTTAAGTATACGCCATGGAAACCACCAACTTCTCCATAAAATGCTGGGCCGAAGACGATAAGCCCCGCGAAAAACTCATGCTGAAAGGCAAATCCGTATTAAGCGATGCCGAATTAATCGCGATTCTGATAGGTTCGGGCAGCCGTAATGAAAGCGCCGTACAGTTGTCGAAACGCATACTGGCTTCGGTGGATAACAATCTGAATGTACTCGGAAAATTATCGGTCAAACAACTGATGCATTTTAAAGGAATAGGCGAGGCCAAAGCCATCTCCATCGTTGCCGCCACAGAATTAGGACGCCGCCGCAAATCGGAAGAAATTCCGGAGTTGTCAAAAATCACCTCCAGTAAAGTTGTTTTTGAACTCATGCAGCCGCTTATTGGTGAATTGCCGCACGAAGAGTTCTGGGTTTTATATTTAAACAATTCAAACAAAGTGATTTATAAAACACAGGTAAGCAAAGGAGGCATAACCGGAACAGTTGTAGATACGCGAATTATATTCAAAACCGCTTTGGAACATACGGCAACTTCGATTATTTTGGTACACAATCATCCTTCCGGTACTTTAACAGCGAGCGAAGCCGACAAACAAATCACCCGAAAGCTGAAAGAAGCCGGCCGCCATCTTGATGTTCCGGTACTGGATCATGTGATTGTGACGGAGAAAAGTTATTTCAGTTTTGCCGATGAAGGAATTTTGTAGATTAAAGTTTCTTTAAGAGGATATTCTTTTCCATTTTCTTAAATTGCACGAAATTGTTTCGGAATGATCCAAACCAAAAACATAACTTTTTCCTATAATTCATCGACCGTTTTCATGTTCCCGGATATTCAGTGTCCGGAAGGCGAAACCTGTTTGATTACGGGTGGTTCCGGTAAAGGGAAAACCACTTTGCTGCACATCCTTGGCGGATTGTTGCGGCCGGAATCCGGGGAAGTAATCATCAACAGTACCAACATTGAATTGTTTTCCGAACGTAAATTAGATCATTTTCGGGGAAAAAACATTGGTTTGGTGTTGCAGGAAAACCATTTTATCGAAGCCTTTACCGTTTTGGAAAATGTAATGCTGGCTTCCTGGCTGGCTTCCGGAAAAAAGGCTAAAGAGAAGGCCAAATTACTGTTGGAGCATCTCGATTTAAAAGACCAATGGTACAAACTGCCATCCCAATTAAGCGTGGGGCAACAACAGCGGGTATCCATCGCAAGAGCTTTAATCAATGAACCGAAAGTGGTTTTAGCCGATGAACCCACTTCAAGCTTGGACGATGAAAATGCTTTCAAAGTAGCTGATTTGCTTGAAAAATTATCGCAGGAATACAAGACCGCACTGGTAATCGTAACCCACGATTCCCGTTTAAAAGAACGTTTCACCAATCAAATTTCGTTGTCATGATAGGGAAATTAGCCTGGCGAAATACGTGGTTTAAGCCCTTGAGTACCATCCTGAGTATCATCTTGCTGATGTCGAGTGTGGCCATTATAACCGTTTTGATTTTGCTGCAGAAGCAATTCGAAGAGCAGTTTTCCAGTAATGCCGACGATATCGATTTAGTACTGGGCGCGCAGGGAAGCCCATTGCAGCTGGTGTTGTCGTCTGTTTATCAGTTGGATGCGCCTACGGGAAATATCAATTATGCCGAAGCCAAAACCTGGATGCAGAACCCGTTTGTACAATCGGCCATTCCGTTGGCTTATGGCGATAACTATTTAGGATTTAAAATTTTAGGAACCACTCCGGAATATTTGGCGAAATTCGGCGGAAGGGTCGAAAAAGGCAAAATGTTTGCCCATACGTTTGAAGTGGTAATCGGAAGCGAAATTGCCTCCAAACTGCAATTGAAAGTCGGCGATACGTTTTTCGGTTCCCACGGCAATGCCAAAGAGGGAGAGAAGCACGAAGAAGCTGCTTATAAAGTGGTCGGAATCGCTTCTAAAACCGGAAAAGTGGTTGATAATTTAATTCTTTCCGACATTCAGAGTGTCTGGGCAATGCACGAAACCCACGATCACGAAGATGAAGCCCATCCGCACGGGGAAATCGGTCATGAACACACCGAGGGCGACGAACAGCGCGAAGAAGCACTATTGTCTGAAGAAGGTAAAGAAATCACTGCAGTGCTGATAAAATTCCGGAACAAAATGGGAATCGTTTTATGGCCGAGAATGATTGCGCAGAACACCAAAATGCAGGCGGCTTCTCCGGCTATTGAAATCAATCGTTTGTTTACCCTTTTCGGGATTGGTCTGGACGCCCTGCAGTATCTGGCATACGGCATCATGTTAATTTCCGGAATCAGTATTTTCATTGCCTTGTTCAATACCTTAAAAGAACGGAAATACGAGTTTGCACTGTTGCGGATTCAGGGCGCTTCCCGATTACAACTGCTACAGACCATTGTGATAGAAAGTTTGGTTTTGTGCAGCATCGGCTTTCTGTTTGGAACAATTCTTGGTAGAGTAGCGCTGATGTTCATCTCCAGATCGTCCGACGAAGCTTTTAAAATTGCATTCGATCCGTTGGAGTTTGTGTGGGAGAAGGAAGGAATTTTATTTTTAGTAACTATATTTGTCGGGCTTCTGGCAGCGTTTATTCCGGCCGTCAAAGCGTATCGACTGAATATTTCAAAAACATTGTCCAATGCGTAAATCCTATATACTGCTGACCTTTTTAACAGGAGCACTTCTTCTTTTGGAGGTTTTTTACAATCCGAATGTTCCATTAGAACAGGCCGGTTTCGTTACCTTTTCGACAACAGGCAATTTTATTCAGAAAAATCCGGACACGCTTACCTGGAAATTGCTGGGCGACATCAAATTTGTGAAGAAAAACGATAAAACTTACGGAGAAGTCATGTTTCCGGTGGTCAATACAAAGCTTCGGTTAATGAATAAGCGAAAAGTAGCCATGAGCGGTTTCATTGTACCGATTGACAACAAAAATTACGCCTTGAGCAAAAACGTGTTTGCTTCCTGTTTTTTCTGCGGGAAATCGGGGCCGGAAACAATAGCGGGAATTAAATTCAGAGGTGAAACGCCAAAATTAAGAACAGATCAGTATGTAACCCTAGTCGGGACTTTCCGTTCCAACGAAACCGATGTGGACGATTGGATTTATCATATCGAGGATGCAGTAATTGTGAAAGGAGTGAAATAAATGCGATTTACGAATAAGACAGATATATTTTTTGATTTGGATCATACGCTTTGGGATTTTGAACGAAATTCCGCTTTAACATTTGAAGCCATTTTCCAGAAGCACGGCATTGGTGTAAATCTTCAGGAATTCCTGAAACATTATGTTCCGATTAACCAGTACTATTGGGTATTGTACCGGGAAGAGAAAATCGGGCATCAGGAATTGCGTTACAAACGACTGAAAGATTCCTTCGATCGGATGTCTTATACAGTGGAAGACGCCACAGTCGATTTGATTTCAGACGATTATATCAGATACCTTCCGACTTTTAACCATCTCTTCGACGGTGCGATAGACGTTTTGGATTACCTGAAACCGAAATACAACCTGCACATCATTACCAATGGTTTTCAGGAAGTGCAAACCGGAAAACTGCGAAATTCCAATATTGCACATTATTTTGCAACCGTAACGAATTCGGAAATGGCCGGAGTGAAAAAACCGAACCCCAAAATTTTTGAGTATGCCCTTAATTTAGCGAAAACCGACAGAGCTTCGAGTCTTATGATAGGGGATAGTTTTGAAGCGGATATAGAGGGAGCCCTAAATGTTGGTTTAGATGCGGTCTTTTTTAACGAATTTAAAATGGAAGTGCGTAAAGATATTGCCCAAGTGTTTCATTTGTCAGAATTAAAAAACATACTATAAAATGAAGAATTACTTTTTACTATTTGCATTGTTAATTGGAAGTACCGTTTTTTCACAAAATGTGAGCGATTATAAATATGTTGTGATTCCCCAGAAGTTTAGTTTTTCCAAGAAACCGAATCAGTATAGACTGAACAGCCTGACGAAGTCAGTTTTTGAACAACAAGGCTTTACTGTGTTTTATGACGATGATGTTTTTCCTCAGGAATTGGCAGAAAACAGATGTAAAGCGCTCTATGCAGACATGCTTGAGAATAATACACTGTTTTTCACTAAAATAAAATTGGAACTTAAAGATTGCAGGAACCAGGTTGTATTTGTTTCCGAGGAAGGAACTAGTCGCGAAAAAGAATTTGACAAAGCTTATATTCAGGCGTTTCGGGTTGTTGGAAAATCCATTCAAACGCTAAAGAGTAAGCCAAAAGAGGAAGTAAAAACGTTAGAAAAGGTAGTGGTAAAGGAGCAGATGGATGAAAATACACCCGTGAGTGCTCCTATTAGCACCCAACTTTTTGCCCAACCCACAACAAATGGTTTTCAGTTGGTAGACAGTTCTCCTAAAGTGGTGCTGAAACTGTTCAAAACATCCGTCAGTAATTTTTACATCGGGCAGAAAGATGTCATTCAGGGCGTGGTGTTCAACAAAAACAACCAATGGCTTTTTGAATACTACCTAAACGGCCAACTGGTTTCCGAAAAACTGGAAATAAAATTTTAGTAATTCGTATTTTTTTAGTATCCGTATTTGTCTTCCCAACGGTTTTTAAGAAACTGACGCAATTCTCTTTCGCGGGCATTATTGCCGGGTTCAAAAAAGACCGTATTGCTGATTTCGTCGGGAAGAAATTCCTGTGCGGCGAAATTATTCGCGTAATCGTGTGCGTATTTGTACTCGTCTCCGTATCCCAATTCTTTCATGAGTTTAGTTGGTGCATTGCGCAAATGCAGCGGCACCGGTAAATCACCGGTTTGTTTTACGATTTGCTGCGCTTTGCCGATAGCCGTATAACTCGCGTTGCTTTTGGCGGAAGTAGCCAGATAAATAGCACATTGACTCAGGATAATTCTGCTTTCGGGATACCCGATTGTGGTCACGGCCTGAAAGGTGTTGTTGGCCATGATTAAAGCGGTCGGGTTGGCATTGCCGATGTCTTCCGAAGCTAAAATCAGCATGCGGCGTGCGATGAATTTTACATCTTCACCGCCTTCAATCATCCTTGCCAGCCAGTAAACCGCACCATTTGGGTCACTCCCGCGAATGGATTTGATAAAAGCCGATACAATATCATAATGCTGCTCTCCGGTTTTGTCGTACAGCACAGTATTTTTTTGTACCAGCTGCATCACTTTATCATTGGTGATTTCGACGGAATCCGCTTCCGAAGCGTTGATGATTAATTCAAAAATGTTCAGCAGTTTTCGGCCGTCGCCACCGGACAAGCGAAGCAAAGCCTCTGTTTCTTTTAACTGAATATTTTTGGTTTTCAGGAGAGTGTCCGTTTCGATGGCGCGATGCAGCAAGGCTTCCAGATCGTCTTTGGTAAACGCATTCAGAATATACACCTGACATCTTGACAATAAGGCAGGAATTACCTCAAAACTTGGATTTTCGGTCGTGGCGCCAATCAGGGTCACCCAGCCTTTTTCCACAGCCGCCAATAGCGAATCCTGTTGCGATTTGCTGAAACGGTGAATCTCATCGATAAACAAAATCGGATTTTTAGCCGTGAACAAACCGCCACTTTGTTTGGCTTTGTCAATCACCTCCCGGATGTCTTTCACGCCGGAATTGATAGCGCTTAACGTATAAAACGGGCGCTTGCTTTCCTGTGCCATAATCTGGGCGAGTGTCGTTTTTCCGGTGCCGGGCGGTCCCCATAAAATGAGCGACGGGATGATACCACGCGCAATCTGATGGGTTAACGAACCGTTCGGACCCACCAAATGCGACTGACTGATGTATTCCGATAATTGCTGCGGACGAATGCGTTCGGCTAAAGGTGCTTCCATTTTTTTGCTTTTGGTTATTCGTCGATTTGGTTATTCGGGAATAAGAAACGTCAAATTTATAACATTTCAGGCTTCAAATCAACAAATAACCAAATAACCAATTTATGACAAAACTTCATTAAATTTAATTTGGATATGTTTTTGATACGATCAAGAAAAAGCTACCCGATGAAAGAAACCGATTTTAAATTTTCCGCTTCCGTGATTCTTTGGCCGCTATTGTTCCTGTTGGCAATATGGGGCGTGTTTTGGTTTGAAATCCGTTTCAAAATGAGTTTATACGATTACGGTATTTACCCCAGAACGCTGTCCGGGTTGAAAGGCGTGGTGTTCAGTCCTTTTCTGCATGGAAGTCTGGAGCATTTGTACAACAATTCGATTCCGCTGTTCTTTCTGGTAATGGCCTTGCGCTATTTTTACCGGGAGCAGAGTTTGCAGGTGCTGGTGTGGGGGATTTTGATGTCGGGTTTCGGAACCTGGCTGATTGGCCGGGAAAGTATGCATATCGGCGCCAGCGGATTGATTTATGTACTGGTGAGTTTTATTTTTTTTAAAGGGCTGCAGTCCGGGTACTACCGGTTGGTGGCGCTGTCCTTAACGATAGTCGTCTTGTACGGCGGCATGGTGTGGTACCTGTTTCCGAGTGCGGAACAGAACATTTCCTGGGAAGGACATCTGGCGGGGTTTATCACCGGATTTCTGCTGTCTTATTTTGTCAAAACCCAAGATTATCAGAAACCGATTAAATACGACTGGGAACGACCCGATTTCGATCCGTCTCAGGATCCTTTTATGAAGCATTTTGATGAAAACGGAAAATTTGTGCCGACACCGAAACCCGATCCGGTGGAGCAGCAATATTCTTATTTTATTTCCAATTTACCGGTGATTTATTTTCTGAAAGAAACCCAAGAAGAAAATGGTAACCCAACTAGCCCCGATAGTACGGAAAGCTCCGAAACTCCGTGAAGGACTTGAAGGAATAGCGGGAATATGGCATACAAAAAAGCCCGAACCTTTCGCTCCGGACTTTTCTTTTTTTTGAAATCAACCGCGTTGTCGTACCGTTTCATACAAAAACGCTCCGCAGGCTACCGATACGTTCAGGGAAGAGATTGTTCCAAACATAGGAAGTTTTGCTTTTTCGTCTACAATTTTCAATACCGACGGATTTACCCCGCGGTCTTCGCTGCCCATAATGATGGCTACCGGCTCGTTCAGAGAAATATCGTAAATATTGTTCTCGGTTTTTTCGGTGGCGGCTACGGTTTTGATGCCGGAACCCTGTAAATAGAAAATCGCGTCTTTAATATGATCAACTTTGCAAATCGGTACATTGAAAACTGCGCCGGCTGAAGTTTTAACCGTATCGCCGTTTACGGGAGCCGAGCCTTGTTTCTGAACGATGATGCCGTCTACCCCGGTACATTCGGCCGTACGGATAATCGCCCCGAAGTTGCGGGCATCCGACAATTGGTCTAAAATTAAGAATAAAGGTTTTTTACCGCTTTCCACCACACGGTCTACTAAAGTTTCAAGCGAAACAAATGCAATAGGAGCAATGCTCGCCACAGCGCCCTGATGGTTGTTGGGTGTTAAACGGTTGAGTTTTTCCACAGGAACATAACTGAAATTGATGTTGTTCTTCTTCATCGTTTTCATCAGCTCCTGCATCAAGTCACCTTGGGCGTCTTTCTGAATAAAAACTTTGTCAATCTCTTTTCCGGCGTGAATCGCTTCGATAATCGCGCGGATCCCGAATATTTGGTGTTCTTTTTCCATGGGGCAAAGATAGTTTTTTTAGATTATTAGATAGTTAGATGATTTGATGATTGTTATAAACTTTTGAGCTGCTCTGTGTAATCAGTAGATTTTGGTTTTTGCAGCAACGAAAACCTGTGACTAAAAAATATTTTTTTTAAAAAAGTCACAAAAGTTGTGACTAATAAAAAATAAATTAAAAAAAGTCACAAATTCTATAAGGCTAGGTAATAAATCTGATCAGAATTAGATAGCTGGATTGTTAGAGGGGTAGATTATTGGATTTTTAAAGCTGCACAAATCTAACTGTTGAATAATCTAAAAATCTGTTTTTAAAAATTAGTCTTAAAGCTAATATGCACAATCGAATTCGACAATTTAATTGCCTGGTCGCCGGTACTTCCGTTGGCGTAAATCAAATTGAATAAGCCGTTTTGGGTGAGCAGTCCGAAGCCGAAGCCTAAGCCCAGTAAGTTGTCTTTTAAGTTGGAGGTTTTGTCCTGAAAATAACCGTAGTCGGTGATGGTGTGGAGGTACATGCTCGGCGTTAGTGTGTAGCGGTATTCGGCCATCAGTCCGGAAAATAAGTTGGCCTGCAGGCTGTTTTCCACGAAACCGCGAATGGAGTTGATACCACCAAAACGGTACAGTTCGTTAATGATGTAATTGTCGCTTTGCAGGTAAAAACTCTGATTTTTTACGGCAATACTGTTTTTTTTGTTCAGATAGAAATTGTGATGTACGTCGAGCTGTACAAAATACTGACCGGCGGATTCCAGTTTCGATTTCCGGTTTCCGAAGCCGAATTTGACATTGAGGCCGGTTCGTTCGCGAAAAAGGAAGTCCTCAGCATTGTAATCGGTGTATTCATAGGAAGCCGTCCAGAAGGAGTTCGAAAAATCGCTGATGAACGAATTGTTGGTGTTCTGAATGTCAACCGATTCCGAAGACTGATGTCCTAAAAACACTTTGGAATTGTATCGGAAATAGTACCCCAGATTTAAAGATGTGGTGGTGTTTTGAAAGGTACTGTCCTGTTTGAAAATCCGTAAATCAGCTTTAATGCCCAGCGGCGTTTTGAAAATATACGGCAATTCGGTTCCGATGTTGAAAGTCGTCTGTTTTTTACCGTCACTTTTCCAGTACAGGTTGAATTTTTCGCCGGTGTTTAAAGCGTTGTTCAGCAATAAGTCGAGATAGCCGTTAAAACGGATGCCGGTGCTTTCTTCGTTGGCAAAACCGATGAACCCGTCAAAACGATTGGCTCTTGTTTTCTCCAGATACACATATACTTTGGTGCTGTCTTTGGTAAACAGAATTTCCGGATATTTTAACTGATTGACAAACGGCAGCGCTTTGAAATTATCGTTCAGTTGTTTTAAATTCTCCTGATTGAACGGCCGCTTTTTGTATTGCTTGGCGATGTTCCGTCGAATACCTTCCGGGAATTTGGTGTAGCCGACAATCACGATGTCATTGAGTTGACGCATCTTTTCGGTTTTGATTTTTAAATCGGCAAGCAGGTGTGTTTTTTCTTTTTTGTGGTTGACGAGTTGCAATTCGCTCAGGGAGTAACCTTTTTGTTCCAGTTTGGACAAATTCAGGTTCATGAAGCTTTCGATTTCGGAGGATTCCAGTTTTATCGTGTCGGAGGTGAATTCCAGCAGTTTTTTTTCATCTTCGGAAAGTTTACCTATATATATATGTATGCGATTGGTTTTTTTGCCAAGGTGGTATTGGAACAAAAAAGTAGAGTCGTTTACTTTTTGCTGACGGATTAGTTCGCTTTCCAGAAAACCTTTCTGAAGTAGTGTTGTGGTAAGATTTTCAGTTTCGTCCAGAATTGATTTGGTGTTTTCGTGCAGTTTTTTATACCCGATGCTGTCGATGATTTGGGTTTCCGCCGGCGAATCTCCTTCCACTTTCAAATGCAGTTGCTGAGCTTTTGCGGTAAAGCCGGTGACTATCAGAAGTAAAAAAAGAAGCAAATTTTTCAAACGGGAAAATCTTTTGGTAAAAATAACGTAAAAAATGGTTTTTGAATATGCGTTTTTTGCCGAATATAGAATTGTGTTGAAAATTAAAGAATTAGGGTTTGTTTTATAAAATTTAATTCCTACATTTGCAGCCCCGAAAAGTGTCGGGAATTAATAACGTTAGTAATTTTATTAAACATTATGCCAACAATTCAACAATTAGTAAGAACAGGGAGAGCCCAAGTAACTAAGAAGAGTAAATCGGCTGCTTTAGATTCTTGTCCTCAAAGAAGAGGGGTTTGTACGCGTGTTTACACTACTACACCAAAGAAACCAAACTCTGCAATGCGTAAAGTTGCGCGTGTGCGTTTGACCAATGGTAATGAAGTGAATGCTTACATCCCGGGAGAAGGACACAATCTGCAAGAGCACTCGATAGTATTAGTTAGAGGCGGAAGGGTAAAAGATTTACCAGGTGTTAGATACCACATCGTACGTGGTGCTTTGGATACTGCCGGAGTTAACGGTAGAACACAAAGAAGATCTAAATATGGTGCTAAGAGACCTAAAGACGCTAAAAAGTAATTTTTAACTTTTAAGAAAAAGACATGAGAAAAAGACAGGCCAAAAAAAGACCTCTTTTACCAGATCCGAAATTTAACGATCAGTTAGTAACACGTTTTGTGAACAACTTAATGTGGGATGGTAAAAAATCGACTGCTTTTAAAGTTTTCTATGATGCATTAGACATTGTGGAAGCTAAAAAGCAAGATGCTGAAAAATCGGCATTAGAAATCTGGAAAGATGCATTAACGAATGTTATGCCTCACGTAGAAGTTCGTTCCCGTCGTGTGGGAGGAGCTACGTTCCAGATTCCTATGCAAATCCGTCCGGATAGAAAAATTTCCTATTCTATGAAATGGATGATTTTGTATGCAAGAAAAAGAAATGAAAAATCTATGGCAGGAAAACTTGCTTCTGAAATCTTGGCTGCGGCTAAAGAAGAAGGAGCTGCTGTTAAGAAAAGAATGGATACTCACAAAATGGCAGAAGCTAACAAGGCTTTCTCTCACTTTAGATTTTAATTCATAAGAAATGGCTAGAGATTTAAAATTCACAAGAAACATAGGTATTGCTGCTCACATTGATGCTGGTAAAACAACAACTACGGAGCGTATCTTATTTTATACCGGGAAATCACACAAAATTGGTGAAGTACACGATGGTGCTGCAACAATGGACTGGATGGCACAAGAGCAGGAAAGAGGTATTACCATTACTTCAGCAGCTACAACTTGTACCTGGAATTTCCCAACTGAACAAGGGAAAAACATTCCTGAATCTAAACCGTACCACTTTAACATTATCGATACCCCGGGACACGTTGACTTTACAGTAGAGGTGAACCGTTCGTTGCGTGTATTGGATGGTTTAGTGTTCTTGTTCTCTGCGGTTGACGGTGTTGAGCCTCAGTCGGAGACCAACTGGAGACTTGCAGACCAGTACCGCGTTCCTCGTATGGGGTTCGTAAACAAAATGGACCGTCAGGGTTCTAACTTCTTGGCAGTATGTCAGCAGGTGAAAGACATGTTGAAGTCTAACGCTGTTGCGATTACATTGCCAATCGGTGAGGAAGCTGATTTCAAAGGAGTAGTAGACTTAGTGAAAAACAGAGCTATTGTATGGCATGATGAAACTCAGGGAGCTACTTTTGACGTTGTTGACATCCCTGCGGATATGGTTGACGAAGTAAAAGAATACCGTTCTAAATTAATTGAAGAGATCGCTTCTTACGATGAAAACTTATTGGATAAGTACATGGAAGATGAGAATTCAATTACTGAAGAAGAAATCAACAATGCATTACGTGCTGCTACTATCGATATGGCGATTATTCCAATGTTGTGTGGGTCTTCCTTCAAAAATAAAGGAGTTCAGTTCATGTTGGATGCAGTTTGTAAATATTTACCGTCTCCTTTAGATAAAGAAGGTATCGAAGGTATTCATCCTGATGATGCAGATTTATTGGAAGAAGATCAAACTAAAATCATCCGTCGTCCGGACGTAAATGAGCCTTTCGCGGCTTTGGCATTTAAAATTGCTACTGACCCTTATGTTGGTCGTTTGGCATTCTTCCGTGCTTACTCTGGTCGTTTGGATGCAGGTTCTTATATCCTGAACACTCGTTCCGGAAACAAAGAGCGTATTTCCCGTATCTACCAAATGCACGCGAACAAACAAAACCCAATAGAGTACATCGAGGCAGGAGATATCGGAGCGGCAGTTGGATTTAAAGATATCAAGACTGGAGATACCATGTGTGATGAAAAACACCCAATCATTCTTGAGTCTATGAAATTCCCTGATCCGGTAATCGGTATCGCGATCGAGCCTAAAACAAAAGCTGACGTGGACAAAATGGGTATGGCTTTGGCAAAACTTGCTGAAGAAGATCCAACGTTTACGGTTAGAACAGATGAGGCTTCAGGTCAGACGATTATCTCCGGTATGGGTGAGCTTCACTTGGATATCTTGGTAGACCGTATGAAACGTGAGTTCAAAGTAGAAGTTAACCAAGGTGAACCACAGGTAGAGTACAAAGAGGCGTTTACTAAATCTGCACAACACAGAGAAGTGTACAAAAAACAATCCGGAGGTCGTGGTAAATTTGGTGATATCGTATTCCGTTTGGAGCCTGCAGATCCGGGAGTTGTTGGATTGCAGTTCATTAATGAGGTGAAAGGTGGTAACGTTCCTAAAGAATATATTCCTGCAGTAGAGAAAGGTTTCAGAGAAGCTATGAAGCAAGGTCCTTTAGCGGGATATGTGGTAGATAGCTTGAAAGTTACTTTATTGGATGGTTCGTATCACCCTGTGGATTCGGATGCTTTATCGTTCGAATTAGCGGCGAAAATGGGTTACAAAGAAGTGGCGAAAGCTGCGGGAGCTGTAATCTTAGAGCCAATCATGAAAATCGAAGTTATTACTCCTGAAGAAAACATGGGGGATATCGTAGGAGACTTGAACCGTCGTAGAGGTCAGGTTAACGATATGGGTGACAGAGCCGGTGCTAAAACTATCAAAGCTAGTGTGCCGCTTTCTGAAATGTTCGGTTATGTAACTACATTAAGAACATTATCATCCGGTCGTGCAACTTCTACCATGGAGTTCTCGCACTATGAGCAAACACCTTCGAATATTTCCGAAGAAGTAATTAAAAAAGCAAAAGGTAACGCTTAATTTTTATCAAGATGAGTCAAAAAATCAGAATAAAATTAAAATCTTACGATCACATGTTGGTTGATAAATCGGCAGAAAAAATCGTAAAAACTGTAAAAAGTACAGGTGCTGTGGTAACGGGTCCTATTCCATTGCCAACTCACAAAAAGATTTTCACTGTATTGCGTTCTCCGCACGTAAACAAAAAATCGAGAGAGCAGTTTGAAGTGAGTTCATACAAAAGACTTTTAGATATCTACTCTTCCTCTTCAAAAACGATCGACGCTCTAATGAAATTGGAGCTTCCAAGTGGAGTTGAAGTAGAGATCAAAGTGTGATAAATCACGCATTCTAAAGTATTTAGGGATTATGTTTTGATATTAAAAACATAATCCCTACTTTTGCACACTCAAAAAAATAAGAATTTTTATAATTTATTAATAAATAGTTTAATATGTCTGGGTTAATTGGAAGAAAAATCGGCATGACCAGCTTATTCGATGAGAACGGGAAAAACATTCCTTGTACTGTAATCGAAGCAGGTCCATGTGTCGTTACCCAAGTCAGAACCAATGAGGTTGACGGGTATGAAGCGTTACAACTTGGTTTCGATGACAAAACAGAAAAGCACGCTACTAAAGCTGAGTTAGGTCACTTTAAAAAAGCGGGTACTTCTGCAAAAAAGAAAGTCGTTGAATTCCAGGAGTTTGAAAACGAGTACAAATTAGGTGATGTAATCACTGTGGATGTTTTCGCTGAAGGTGAATTCGTAGACGTAGTAGGTGTATCAAAAGGTAAAGGTTTTCAAGGGGTTGTAAAACGTCACGGTTTTGGTGGTGTTGGTCAGTCAACTCACGGTCAGCACAACCGTTTGAGAGCACCGGGATCTGTTGGAGCATCGTCTTATCCATCAAGAGTATTCAAAGGAATGCGTATGGCGGGAAGAACAGGAGGAGAAAATGTAACAGTTCAAAACCTTAGAGTTTTAAAAGTAGTGACTGACAAGAACCTACTTGTGGTTAAAGGAGCAGTTCCTGGACACAAAAACTCTTACGTAATCATTCAGAAGTAATGGAAGTAAAAGTATTAGATATCAACGGAAAAGATACTGGTCGCAAAGTGCAACTTGCAGATTCAGTATTCGCAATTGAGCCTAATAATCATGCGGTATATCTTGATGTTAAGCAATACTTAGCAAATCAAAGACAAGGTACGCACAAAGCTAAAGAAAGAGCTGAAGTGGCCGGAAGTACACGTAAGATTAAAAAACAAAAAGGAACCGGTACGGCTCGTGCAGGTTCTGTTAAGAACCCTTTGTTTAAAGGTGGAGGTACAGTTTTTGGTCCAAGACCGAGAAGTTATTCTTTCAAATTGAACAAAACGTTAAAAAGATTGGCTCGTAAATCGGCTTTTTCTTTAAAAATGAAAGAATCGAATTTAGTAGTTCTTGAAGACTTCACTTTTGAAACTCCGAACACTAAAAATTTCATTAACGTATTGAAAGCTTTAGGGTTAGAAAACAAAAAATCTTTATTCGTGTTGGGTGATACAAATAAAAATGTATATTTGTCGTCACGCAATTTAAAGGCTTCTAACGTTGTAACTTCTTCAGAATTAAGCACTTATGCAATTTTGAATGCAAATAGTTTAGTGCTTTTAGAAGGTTCAGTAGAAGGAATTGTAGAAAATTTAAGCAAATAATAGGGCTATGAGTATCATAATTAAACCTATCATTACTGAAAAAATTACCAAAGAGGGGGAAACTTTCAACCGCTTTGGTTTCGTTGTAGACAAAAAAGCAAACAAAATCCAGATCAAAAATGCGGTTGAGGCTGCTTTTGGTGTGAATGTGGTTGCTGTGAATACAATGAATTACAGAGCTGATAGATCGGTTAAATACACTAAGAGTGGTTTAATCAGTGGAAAGACTAATGCTTACAAAAAAGCGGTGGTTCAAGTACAAGAAGGAGAAACAATAGATTTTTATACTAATATCTAATAGAAAATGTCAGTTAGAAAATTAAAACCTATTACCCCGGGTCAGCGTTTTAGAGTTGTAAATAGCTTTGACACTATTACAACTGACAAGCCGGAGCGTTCTTTGATCGCACCGAAAAAAAACTCTGGAGGTAGAAATAGTCAAGGAAAGATGACCATGCGCTACACAGGTGGTGGTCACAAACAAAAGTACCGTATTGTAGATTTCAAAAGAACTAAAGTGGGAGTTCCTGCTACAGTGAAAACAATCGAGTACGATCCAAACCGTTCGGCGTTCATTTCGTTGTTACACTATGCAGATGGTGCTAAAACATATATCATCGCTCAGAATGGTTTACAAGTAGGACAAACTGTAGTTTCTGGCCCAGAAGCGGCTCCGGAAATTGGTAACACTTTGCCTTTAAGTAAAATTCCTCTAGGAACTGTTATTTCTTGTATCGAGTTAAGACCAGGGCAAGGAGCGGTTATCGCTCGTTCGGCTGGAACTTTTGCTCAGTTAATGGCAAGAGACGGAAAATATGCTACCATCAAAATGCCTTCAGGTGAGACAAGATTGATCTTGTTGACTTGTTCTGCAACGATTGGAGCAGTTTCTAACTCAGACCACCAGTTAGTTGTATCAGGTAAAGCTGGTAGATCTAGATGGTTAGGTAGAAGACCAAGAACTAGACCGGTAGCAATGAACCCTGTTGATCACCCAATGGGAGGTGGTGAAGGACGCTCTTCAGGAGGTCACCCACGTTCAAGAAAAGGTTTACCTGCTAAAGGTTATAGAACTCGTTCTAAAGTTAACCCGAGTAATAAGTATATCGTAGAACGTAGAAAGAAATAATAAGTAAGATATGGCACGTTCATTAAAAAAAGGACCTTTCGTACACTTTAAATTAGAGAAGAAAGTTCAGGAAAATATCGAAAAAGGTAACAAAGGAGTGGTTAAGACTTGGTCAAGAGCTTCAATGATTACTCCGGATTTTGTTGGACAGACTATCGCAGTACACAACGGTCGTCAATTTGTACCTGTTTACGTTACTGAAAACATGGTAGGTCATAAATTAGGAGAGTTTTCGCCAACAAGATCTTTTAGAGGTCATGCTGGAGCTAAAAATAAAGGTAAAAAATAATAAGAAGCTATGGGAGTTCGTAAAAGAGAAAGAGCCGAGCAGACTAAAGAAGCTAAGAAACAGGTTGCTGTTGCTAAGCTTAATAACTGCCCAACTTCACCTAGAAAAATGCGCTTAGTAGCAGATTTAGTAAGAGGTCAGAAGGTAGAAAAAGCTCTTAACATATTAAGATTTAGTTCAAAAGAAGCTTCTCGTAAGTTGGAGAAATTGTTGTTATCAGCAATCAACAACTATCAGCAGAAAAATGCTGATGTGAACATCGAGGAAGCAGGCTTATTCGTAAAAGAGATCCGTGTAGACGGCGGTATGATGTTGAAAAGACTTCGTCCGGCTCCACAAGGTCGCGCACACAGAATCAGAAAACGTTCTAACCACGTAACAATCGTGTTAGGAGATATTAATAACACACAAAGCAATTAATAAGCAGTATGGGACAAAAGACAAATCCAATCGGAAATCGCCTTGGGATCATCAGAGGATGGGACTCAAACTGGTACGGTGGAAATGACTACGGTGATAAATTAGCGGAAGATGCTAAAATCCGTAAGTATATCCATGCTCGTTTATCGAAAGCTAGTGTTTCTAAAGTAATCATCGAGAGAACTTTGAAACTTGTAACCGTTACTATCACTACGGCTCGTCCTGGTATCATTATCGGAAAAGGGGGGCAAGAGGTAGACAAGTTGAAAGAAGAGCTTAAGAAAATTACTGACAAAGAGGTTCAAATCAACATCTTTGAAATTAAAAGACCAGAGCTTGATGCGTATTTAGTGGCAACAAGTATTGCTCGTCAGATTGAAAGTCGTATTTCATACCGTCGTGCAATCAAAATGGCTATCGCTGCTGCTATGCGTATGAACGCGGAAGGAATCAAAGTTATGATTTCCGGTCGTTTGAACGGTGCTGAAATGGCGCGTTCTGAAATGTTCAAAGAAGGACGTATTCCTCTATCCACTTTCAGAGCTGACATCGATTACTCACTTGGTGAAGCGCATACTACTTACGGTAGAATGGGTATCAAAGTGTGGATCATGAAAGGTGAAGTTTACGGGAAAAGAGATCTTTCTCCGTTAGTAGGTATGGACAAAAAACAGTCTAAATCTGCAGGATCATCTTCTCCAAAAGGAAATGGTAAACCGAACGCACGCAAAAGAAAGTAATTTTTAAACTAAAGAAAAATGTTACAGCCTAAAAGAACAAAATACCGTAAGGTACAGAAAGGTAAAATGAAAGGCGTGTCTCAAAGAGGTCACGAGCTTTCTAACGGAATGTTTGGTATCAAATCTTTAGATTATTCATTCATTACTTCTCGTCAAATCGAAGCGGCGCGTATCGCTGCCACTCGTTACATGAAACGTGAAGGACAATTGTGGATCAAAATTTTCCCAGACAAACCTATCACAAAGAAACCTCTTGAAGTACGTATGGGTAAAGGTAAAGGTGCAGTTGAATACTGGGCTGCAGTTGTAAAACCTGGAAGAATCATGTTTGAGGTTGGCGGTGTGCCAATCGCAGTAGCAAAAGAGGCATTACGTCTTGCTGCTCAGAAACTTCCAGTTAAAACTAAGTTTATCGTTGCTAGAGATTTCGAAGCATAATAAAAAAACATTATGAAACAATCAGAAATTAAAAATCTGTCTGCAGCTGAGTTACAAGGACAACTTAGTCAGTTAAGAAAGACTTATACCGACCTAAAAAATGCTCACGCAATATCGCCAATTGAGAATCCTTTGCAGTTAAGAACTGTGAGAAGATCAATCGCAAGAGTTGCTACTGAGTTAAGCAAAAGAGAGTTACAATAATTGTATTCTGCTGAAAGATGGAAAAAAGAAATTTAAGAAAAGAGAGAATTGGTGTTGTTACTAGCAACAAAATGGAAAAATCTATTGTTGTTTCTGAAACAAGAAGAGTAAAACACCCGTTATACGGTAAGTTCGTGTTGAAAACTAAGAAATATGTAGCACACGACGAAACAAACGATTGCAACATCGGCGATACGGTAAAGATCATGGAAACACGACCTATGTCTAAGTCAAAATGTTGGAGATTAGTTGAAATCATTGAAAGAGCGAAGTAATTATGGTACAACAGGAATCGAGATTAAAAGTAGCAGATAACACGGGAGCCAAAGAAGTTTTGACTATTCGTGTTTTAGGAGGAACGAAACGTCGTTATGCCTCTGTTGGAGATAAAATTGTAGTAGCGATTAAAGATGCGACTCCAAACGGAAACGTTAAAAAAGGAGCGGTGTCTACTGCAGTTGTTGTACGTACCAAAAAAGAAGTGAGAAGAGCTGATGGATCTTACATCCGTTTCGACGATAACGCATGTGTATTGTTGAACGCTGCAGGTGAAATGAGAGGAACTCGTGTTTTTGGTCCGGTAGCAAGAGAACTTCGTGAAAAACAATTCATGAAAATTGTATCATTAGCACCAGAAGTGCTTTAATTCGTTAAGACAATGATGAAGCTAAAAATCAAATCTGGAGACGTGGTAAAAGTTATCGCAGGCGACCATAAAGGTGCTGAAGGTAAGGTTTTACGTGTTCTTCGCGAGAAAAATAAAGCGGTAGTTGAAGGGGTAAACCTAGTGTCGAAACACACTAAGCCTAGTGCTAAAAACCCTCAGGGAGGTATCGTGAAAAAAGAAGCTCCTATTCATATCTCTAACATTGCTTTAATTGATCCTAAAACTAAGTCTGCGACTAGAGTAGGGGTTAAAGTTGAAGGAGATAAGAAAGTGAGAATTTCTAAAAAATCTAATCAAGTATTATAGTCATGACTTATATACCTAGACTTAAAGAAGAATACAAGAGCAGAGTAATTGCTGCTCTTACAGAGGAGTACGGTTATAAAAACGTAATGATGGTTCCTAAATTGGAAAAAATCGTTATCAGCCGTGGTGTTGGTGCAGCAGTGTCTGACAAGAAATTGGTAGATCACGCTGTGGAAGAGTTAACAAAAATCACAGGTCAGAAAGCGGTAGCTACCATCTCTAAAAAAGACGTTGCGTCTTTCAAATTGAGAAAAGGGATGCCGATCGGAGCTAAAGTTACTTTACGTGGAGAGAGAATGTATGAATTCTTAGATCGTTTGATCACTTCTGCATTACCACGTGTAAGAGACTTCGGAGGAATCAAAGCTACAGGTTTTGACGGAAGAGGAAACTACAACTTGGGTGTATTGGAGCAAATCATTTTCCCTGAAATTGATATTGACAAAGTAAACAAGATTGCAGGTTTCGATATTACATTTGTAACTTCTGCAAACACAGACAAAGAAGCAAAATCATTATTAGCTCAATTAGGTTTACCTTTTAAAAAGAATTAAGACATGGCTAAAGAATCAATGAAAGCCCGTGAGGTGAAAAGACAAGCGTTGGTAGAAAAGTATGCTGAAAAAAGAAAAGCTTTGTTAGAAGCTGGAGATTATGAAGGTTTACAAAAATTGCCAAAAAATGCTTCTCCGGTACGTTTGCACAACCGTTGTAAACTGACTGGAAGACCAAGAGGGTACATGCGTCAGTTCGGAATTTCACGTGTTACTTTCCGTGAAATGGCCAACAACGGCTTAATTCCAGGAGTAAAGAAAGCAAGCTGGTAAAAGTTTGTTTATTTAAGCAGATAATTGTACATTTGCCGCGTTTTAGCCGGTAATATGCAGTTATCTGCTTTAAAAATAGAGTTTAATGGCTTCAGGTTCAATGGGATAGTCCTGTTGAAAACCGTTGCCGAAATTTAATAAATATGTATACAGATCCTATTGCAGATTTCTTAACAAGAATTAGAAATGCAGTGCGTGCGAACCACAAAGTGGTGGAAATCCCTGCTTCTAACATGAAAAAAGAAATCACTAAGATTTTATTCGATCAAGGATATATCTTAAGTTACAAATTCGATGACAGTACTGTACAAGGTACGATCAAAATCGCTCTTAAGTATGACAAAGACACTAAAGAGTCTGTAATCAGAGATATCCAAAGAATCAGTAAACCAGGTTTACGTAAGTACGCAGGTGCCGCTAAATTACCTAGAATCTTAAACGGTTTGGGTATTGCTATTGTTTCTACTTCCAAAGGTCTTATGACCGGAAAACAGGCGAAACAATTGAATGTTGGTGGTGAAGTTATTTGTTACGTATACTAATTAAAAAGACTTAACAATGTCAAGAATAGGTAAAAGTCCAATTGCAATTCCGGCGGGTGTAACTGTAGAGGTTAAAGATGCTGTAATTACAGTAAAAGGAAAATTAGGTGAACTTTCTCAGGAGTTTTCAGATGTATCTGTAAAAGTTGAGGAAGGACAAGTAATCGTGGAAAGATCTTCTGATCAAAAAGAAGAAAGATCAAAACACGGTTTATACAGAGCTTTGATCAACAACATGGTTGTTGGTGTATCCGAAGGTTTCACTAAGGAATTAGAATTAGTGGGAGTAGGTTATAGAGCGGCTAACCAAGGACAAAAATTGGATGTTGCTTTAGGTTTTTCTCATAACATAGTTCTTGAGGTGGTTCCTGAGGTGAAAGTAGAAACTGTATCTGAAAAAGGTAAAAACCCTATCATTAAATTAACTTCTCATGACAAGCAATTGTTAGGACAGGTAGCTGCGAAAATCAGAGGTTTCCGCAAGCCAGAGCCTTACAAAGGAAAAGGAGTTAAATTCGTAGGGGAAGAGTTAAGAAGAAAAGCAGGTAAATCAGCTTAAAAATTAAGACTATGTCATTAACAAAATCTGAAAGAAGACAAAGAATCAAGTTCAGAATCAGAAAGATTGTAAGCGGAACTGCTGCAAATCCAAGACTTTCTGTTTTCAGAAGTAATAAAGAAATCTATGCGCAAATCATAGATGACGTAAACGGTGTGACACTAGCTGCTGCCTCTTCTAGAGAAGCTGGCGCAAAAGGAACAAAAATTGAAATTGCTGCTGCTGTGGGTAAATTGATTGCCGAGAAAGCACAAAAAGCAGGAATCAGTACTGTTTCATTTGACAGAGGTGGTTATTTATATCACGGAAGAGTTAAATCATTAGCAGACGGTGCCAGAGAAGCTGGACTTAAATTCTAAGAATTATGTATCATAATTATAAAAACGTAGAACTAGTAAAACCTAGTGGTCTTGAATTGAAAGACCGTTTGGTTAGTGTGAATCGTGTAACTAAAGTTACAAAAGGAGGTAGAGCTTTCGGGTTTTCCGCTATTGTGGTTGTAGGAGACGAGAACGGAGTAGTGGGTCACGGTTTAGGGAAATCAAAAGACGTTTCGGAAGCTATTGCGAAAGCAGTAGAAGATGCGAAAAAGAACTTGGTTCGTATTCCTTTAAGTGGTCAATCTGTTCCTCACGAGCAAAAAGGTAAATTTGGTGGAGCAAGAGTATTATTGATGCCGGCTTCTCACGGTACGGGAGTTATTGCCGGTGGTGCAGTACGTGCGGTATTGGAGTCTGTTGGTGTTCACGACGTATTGTCAAAATCTCAAGGTTCTTCTAACCCTCACAATGTTGTTAAAGCTACTTTTGATGCTTTATTGCAAATGAGAAGCGCACACACTGTTGCAAAACAAAGAGGTGTTTCTCTGGAAAAAGTATTTAAAGGTTAATTCAAGGAAATTATGGCAAAGATATTAGTAAAACAAGTAAAAAGTCAGATTAACTGTCCTCTTACACAAAAGAGAACATTAGAGGCTTTAGGTCTTAAAAGATTAGGACAAGTTGTGGAGCATGATGCAAATTCTGCTATCCTTGGAATGGTAAATAAAGTTAAACACTTAGTTTCTGTAGAAGAAACTAAATAATATCATATTCATTATGAATTTAAGTAACTTACAACCGGCTGAAGGTTCAACACATAACCAAAATAAAAGAGTAGGTAGAGGAGAAGGTTCCGGAAAAGGTGGTACTGCTGCACGTGGACACAAAGGGGCTAAATCACGTTCTGGTTATTCTAAGAAAATTGGTTTCGAAGGAGGTCAGATGCCTTTGCAAAGACGTGTGCCTAAGTTTGGTTTCAAAAACATCAACCGTGTGGAATACCAGGGAATCAACCTTTCAACTTTACAGACATTAGTGGATAATGGCGTTGTAACAGATACAGTTGATTTCGCTACTTTGGTAGAAAACCGTTTGGCAACAAAAAATGAGCTTGTAAAGATTTTAGGAGGAGGAGAGCTTAAAGCAAAATTAAAAGTAACTGCTCACAAATTTACTGCGACTGCAAAAGCGGCTATCGAGGCTGCAGGTGGAGAAGCTGTAACTTTATAATCCCATATACCAGATGAAGAAGTTTATAGAATCGTTAGTTAATGCTTGGAAAATCGATGAGTTAAGAAACAAGATTGTTCTTACTCTCGGGATGTTGGTTGTGTACCGTTTCGGTGCGCAGGTTACGCTTCCGGGTATTGATGCAACTAAATTGCAAAATTTATCGACTCAAACTGATCAAGGTATAGGATGGTTAATCAATGTATTTACAGGTGGTGCGTTTTCGCAGGCATCTGTATTTGCATTGGGTATTATGCCGTACATTTCGGCTTCGATTGTGGTTCAGTTAATGGGAATTGCGATTCCGTATTTACAGAAACTGCAAAAAGACGGGGAAAGCGGCAGAAAGAAAATTAACCAGATTACAAGATGGTTAACAATTGGTATTACCTTGTTGCAAGGACCGGGTTATATCTATAACTTATACAAACAATTGCCGGCTGATGCCTTTTTATTAGGGTTCAGTTCGTTCGGATTCTTGTTCTCTTCTGTAATTATTTTAACTACGGGAACAATTTTTGCAATGTGGTTGGGTGAAAAAATCACCGATAAAGGGATTGGAAACGGTATTTCGTTGCTGATCATGGTGGGTATCCTGGCTCGTTTGCCTCAGGCATTCATTCAGGAATTTTCTTCCCGTGTAACAGAAAACAACGGAGGACCAATGCTAATTGTATTGGAGGTGATTATTTGGTTGTTGATCATTATTGCTTGTATCTTATTAACTATGGCGGTTCGTAAAATTCCGGTACAGTATGCGCGTCGTACTACTGCTGGTGATTTCGAGCAGGACATGATGGGAGGCAATCGTCAATGGATTCCGTTAAAGCTGAATGCTTCCGGAGTTATGCCGATTATCTTTGCACAGGCAATTATGTTTATTCCGGCAGCAGTGGCAGGATTATCTTCTTCTGATGCGGCACAAACCATTACAACCAGCTTCCAAAATATCTTTGGATGGCAGTATAATTTAGTTTTTGCTTTGTTAATCATAATTTTTACTTACTTTTACACCGCCATTACGGTGCCTACCAATAAAATGGCCGACGATTTAAAGAGAAGCGGCGGTTTTATTCCGGGTATCCGACCGGGTGTAGAAACAGGTGATTATCTTGACAAAATAATGTCATTACTTACCTTTCCGGGTTCGTTATTCTTAGCATTGATTGCTGTGTTCCCAGCAATTGCCGTTAGTTTGATAGGAGTACAGCAAGGTTGGGCAATGTTTTATGGCGGAACATCATTGTTAATTATGGTGGGAGTTGCAATTGATACTATTCAGCAGGTAAATGCTTACCTATTGAATAAGCATTATGATGGGTTGATGAAAAGTGGTAAAAATAGAAAAGCAGTAGCTTAATTTTTATGGCAAAACAATCAGCAATAGAACAAGACGGTTCAATCATTGAAGCATTGTCAAATGCGATGTTCCGTGTAGAATTAGAAAACGGGCATGTTGTGATTGCTCACATTTCGGGAAAGATGCGTATGCATTACATCAAGTTGTTACCTGGTGACAAAGTGAAACTGGAAATGAGCCCTTACGATTTGTCAAAAGCAAGAATTACTTATAGATACTAAAGCTATTATAAAATGAAAGTAAGAGCATCAGTTAAAAAAAGAAGTGCCGAGTGCATTATTGTACGTAGAAAAGGAAGATTGTACGTTATTAACAAAAAGAATCCTAGATTTAAACAAAGACAAGGATAATTATGGCAAGAATAGCAGGGGTTGATATCCCAAAAAACAAAAGAGGAGTTATCGCTTTAACCTATATCTTCGGAATTGGTAGAAGCAGAGCGCAAGAAATCTTAGCGAAAGCTAATGTTAGCGAAGATAAAAAAGTTCAGGATTGGAATGACGACGAAATCGGAGCAATCCGTGACGCGGTTTCTTATTTCAAAATTGAAGGAGAATTACGTTCTGAGATTTCATTAAACATCAAACGTTTAATGGACATCGGATGTTACAGAGGTATCCGTCACAGAGCTGGTCTTCCTTTAAGAGGTCAGAGAACTAAGAACAACTCCAGAACAAGAAAAGGTAAAAGAAAAACTGTTGCTAACAAGAAAAAAGCAACTAAATAATAAGTAGTAGTATGGCTAAGGCAAGTACAAAAAAACGTAAAGTGATCGTTGAATCAACAGGCGAAGCTCATATTAATGCAACTTTTAACAACATCATCATCTCGTTAACCAACAAGAAAGGTGAAGTTATTTCTTGGTCTTCAGCCGGTAAAATGGGCTTCCGAGGTTCTAAAAAGAACACTCCGTATGCAGCTCAGATGGCCGCAGAAGATTGTAGCAAAGTAGCGTTAGAAGCTGGACTTAAAAAAGTAAAAGTTTACGTTAAAGGTCCAGGAAACGGAAGAGAGTCTGCAATCCGATCTATTCACAACGGAGGAATTGAAGTTACCGAAATCATCGACGTAACTCCAATGCCACACAACGGATGTCGTCCTCCAAAAAGAAGAAGAGTTTAATTTATAGTATAACCAAAGGTAGGAATACGATTATCGGAGGATAAGACCTGAATTCATAATCCCTACCTTTTTATTTATTTTAGCAATGGCAAGATATACTGGTCCAAAAACAAAAATTGCCCGTAAATTCGGGGAAGCAATCTTCGGAGACGACAGAGCCTTCGAAAAAAGAAACTACCCTCCTGGTCAACACGGTTTGGCTAAAAAAAGAGGTAAAAAATCTGAATATGCTGTTCAGTTAATGGAAAAGCAAAAAGCGAAATATACTTACGGTATTTTAGAGCGTCAATTCAGAGGATTATACGAAAAAGCAGCTGCTTCTAAAGGAGTAACTGGTGAAATTCTTTTACAATTGTGTGAAGCGCGTTTAGACAACGTGGTTTACAGAATGGGTATCGCACCTTCTCGTCGTGCGGCCCGTCAAATCGTTTCTCACCGTCACATCACGGTAAATGGAGAAGTGGTAAACATTCCTTCGTACCACTTACGTCCTGGTGATAAAGTTGCGGTTCGTGAGAAATCAAAATCGCTTGAAGCTATCGAGCGTTCGTTATCTAATTCTAGTGCTGTTTACGAGTGGATTACATGGAATAATGATACTAAAGAAGGAACTTTCGTTTCTGTTCCTCAAAGACTTCAGATTCCTGAAAACATTAAAGAACAGTTAATCGTAGAGTTGTACAACAAATAATAACTGACATCAGTCGAAAACAAATATGGCATTATTCAATTTTCAAAAGCCCGATAAAGTTATCATGATCGATTCAACCGATTTTGAAGGTAAATTTGAATTCAGACCTTTAGAACCGGGATATGGATTGACAGTTGGTAACGCTTTAAGACGTGTATTGCTTTCTTCTTTAGAAGGATACGCAATCACTTCGGTACGTATTGAAGGAGTGGAACACGAATTCTCTACCATCGCCGGCGTGGTTGAAGATGTTACAGAAATTATCCTTAACCTTAAACAAGTGCGTTTCAAACGTCAGATTGAGGATATCGATAACGAGTCTGTATCTATCTCTTTCTCAGGAAAAGACCAATTAACGGCTGGGGATTTCCAAAAATTCATCTCCGGTTTCCAAGTGTTAAACCCAGAATTGGTAATCTGCAATTTAGACAGCAAGATCACCATCAACATGGAGTTAACTATCGAGAAAGGTCGTGGTTATGTTCCGGCTGAAGAAAACAAAAAACAAAATGCACCAATTGGAACCATTTTCACCGATTCTATTTACACTCCTGTAAAGAACGTGAAATATGCAATTGAGAACTTCCGTGTGGAGCAAAAAACCGATTATGAAAAATTGGTTTTCGAAATCATCACAGACGGTTCCATTCATCCGAAAGATGCGTTAACAGAAGCAGCTAAAACGTTGATTCATCACTTTATGTTGTTTTCTGACGAAAGAATTACACTTGAGGCAGATGAAATTGCTCAAACTGAGTCTTACGATGAGGAGTCTTTACACATGAGACAATTGCTTAAAACTAAGCTTGTTGATATGGACTTGTCTGTAAGAGCACTAAACTGTTTGAAAGCGGCTGAAGTTGAGACACTTGGCGATTTAGTTTCGTTCAACAAGAATGACTTAATGAAGTTCCGTAACTTCGGTAAAAAATCTTTAACAGAGCTAGACGAATTAGTAGCAGTTAAAGGGCTTACTTTCGGAATGGATTTGGCTAAATACAAATTAGATAAAGAATAAATTACTTCATATTTTGCGCTCCCCAGAGGATTGAAGCAAGATGAAGGTTAAAAAAAGTACGTCATGAGACACGGAAAAAAAGTAAATCATTTAAGCAGACAAGCCGGACACAGAAAATCGATGTTGGCTAACATGGCTTGTTCGTTGATCGAGCACAAACGCATCAACACTACTGTTGCTAAAGCAAAAGCGTTGAAGCAATTCGTAGAACCTTTGGTAACCAAATCAAAAGAAGATACTACACACAACCGTCGTATTGTTTTTTCTTACCTGAGAAACAAATATGCGGTTACAGAATTGTTCAGAGAAGTCGCTGCTAAAGTTGGTGATCGTCCAGGAGGTTATACCCGTATCATTAAGTTAGGAAACCGTCTTGGGGATAACGCTGATATGGCGATGATCGAATTGGTAGACTTCAACGAATTGTACAACGGAGGTAAAAAAGAAGTTAAAAAAGCTACAACCCGTCGTGGTAGAGCTAAAAAAGCGGAGACTACAACTGAGGCTCCTGCTGCAACTCCTGAAGCACCTGCGGCTGATGCAACAGAAACTACAGAAGCTACGGAATAATCATGAAACACTGATTTTCAATAAAATTAAGGATGAACTTTTACAGTTTGTCCTTTTTTTTTGGATATTCCCTTCCTTTGGAGGGGTGCCCGAAGGGCGGGGTGGTGGAGCAAAACTAAGGAAATTGTTTTAGCCGTGTTCCCGCTGTCCGCTCTACAAGATGCCGCTCCCATCGGGGCTAAGGGAAAACTGTAGGCATCTTTTCAACGAAATTTTTTAAAAGCAATATTTTACCCTAAATTTGCACAACTTTTTACAACACAACAACAAATGAAATATTCAAGTAGACGTCAGGCCATTTTATTGTTAAACGACGGAACGGTTTTCTACGGAAAATCCATCGGGATTGAAGGCAAAACCTTTGGTGAAGTTTGTTTTAACACCGGAATGACCGGTTATCAGGAAATCTTTACCGACCCTTCGTATTACGGGCAGATCATGGTGGCGACCAACGCCCACATCGGAAACTACGGCGTCCATGCCGACGAAACGGATTCCGACGGCATCAAAATCGCAGGGCTGGTGTGTAAAAACTTCAGCTTTAATTACTCCCGACCGGACGCAGCAGGAAGTCTGTTCGACTATTTTCAAAAAGTAAATTTAGTAGCCATTTCCGATGTCGATACGCGAGCTTTAGTAAGTTACATCCGTGACCACGGCGCCCAAAACGCTGTAATCTGCACCGACGGCACGCCTCTTGAAGAATTGAAAAGACAGTTGGCCGAAGTGCCCAACATGAAAGGTTTGGAATTGGCTTCTGTGGTTTCCACGAAGGAGCCTTATTTCTTCGGCAACGAAAACGCCACCTACAAAGTAGCCGCTTTGGATTTAGGTATCAAAACCAATATTTTACGATGTCTGGCCGAAAGAGACTGCTACATAAAAGTATTCCCGTATAACGCGACTTTCGAGCAACTGAAAGCCTTCAACCCGGACGGATATTTCCTGTCCAACGGGCCCGGAGATCCGGAACCTTTAAAAGGCGTGCAGGACGTGGCGCGTCAAATCATTGCAACAGATAAGCCGGTTTTCGGCATCTGCTTAGGACACCAGACGTTAGCGTTAGCCAACGGAATTTCCACTTATAAAATGTTCAACGGACACCGCGGCATCAACCACCCGGTAATGAACGTGATTACGAACCGCGGGGAAATTACTTCCCAGAACCACGGATTTGCCGTGAACCGCGAAGAGCTGGAACAACACCCGGATTTCGAAATCACCCACTTGCACTTAAACGACGGAACCGTAGCCGGAATGCGCATGAAAAACAAAGCCGTATTTTCCGTACAATACCATCCGGAAGCGAGCCCGGGCCCACACGATGCCCGTTATCTGTTCGATGATTTTGTAGCCAATATCAAAGCATCCAAAAACTAATGACTATTTACTAACGACAAATTACTATAACTATGAGCATGATTATTAAAATTCACGCGAGACAAATATTAGATTCAAGAGGAAATCCTACCGTAGAAGTAGATGTGGTTACGGAAAACGGCATCTTAGGGAGAGCGGCCGTACCTTCTGGGGCGTCAACCGGAGAGCACGAAGCGGTGGAATTGCGCGACGGCGGAAAAGCGTTCATGGGCAAAGGCGTTCTGAAGGCAGTTGAAAACGTAAACACGACAATCGCTTCCGAATTAGTGGGAATGTCGGTTTTCGAACAAAATGCCATCGATAAAATGATGATTGAACTGGACGGGACGCCAAACAAATCCAATTTGGGTGCCAACGCTATTTTAGGTGTTTCCTTGGCTGTGGCAAAAGCGGCAGCTAACGAATTGGGTATGCCTTTGTACCGTTATGTAGGAGGTGTTTCAGCCAACACGCTACCGGTTCCGATGATGAATATTATCAACGGAGGTTCGCACTCGGATGCGCCTATCGCGTTTCAGGAATTTATGATCATGCCGGTAAAAGCACAGAATTTTACACATGCGATGCAAATGGGAACGGAAATTTTCCACCACCTTAAAAAAGTTTTGCACGACCGAAATCTTTCTACAGCCGTAGGGGACGAAGGTGGTTTCGCTCCAAACTTGGCCGGTGGAACTGAAGATGCTTTGGATTCTATCAAGTTAGCAGTAGAAAATGCAGGCTACAAATTCGGAGAAGACATCATGATTGCACTGGATTGTGCGGCTTCAGAATTCTATATCGACGGCAAATACGATTACACCAAATTCGAAGGTGAAACCGGAAAAATCAGAACTTCAGAAGAACAAGCACAATATTTGGCGGATTTAGCGGCAAAATATCCCATCATTTCCATCGAAGACGGTATGTACGAAGACGACTGGAACGGCTGGAAACTGTTAACCGAGAAGATCGGGGATAAAGTGCAATTGGTGGGAGACGATTTATTCGTTACTAACGTACAAAGATTGTCACAGGGAATTGAGCAGAACATCGCAAATTCGATTTTAATCAAAGTAAACCAAATCGGTACGTTAACGGAAACGATTGCGGCCGTAAACATGGCGCACAATGCCGGTTATACGTCTGTAATGTCACACCGTTCAGGAGAAACCGAAGACAACACGATTGCCGATTTAGCCGTAGCGTTAAACTGTGGTCAGATTAAAACCGGTTCGGCTTCCCGTTCGGACCGTATGGCAAAATACAATCAGTTGTTGAGAATCGAGGAAGAACTGGCGGAAGTAGCCTATTTCCCGAAGGAGAAAGCCTTTAAGGTTAAAAAATGATTTCAGAATACGCTTAAACAAAACCTGATGGCCTCGAGCTGTCAGGTTTTTTTAGTTTTATCAAATTCTCACTCAAATCTGTGAAATTCTCATTATTCCTTTTGGGAGAAGTTGTAACCGTTACTTTTGTTTTTGCAAATTCTTTGCTAAAACGTATTTATGATTATAGCCCGTTTTTTAATTATCGCATTTTTGTTGTTCCTGTCTGAAGTGACAGCGCAGAATCCTGTTGCAGACAGCCTGAAAATTGTATTGAAGCGAACTGCGAACGACATTGACAAAGCCAATCTGCTCAATGATATCGCCAGTGCCTACCGTATCGATAATCCTAAGCAGATGCTGCACTATGCGAGTGAAGCACTCCAACTGTCCAAAAAAATCAAGTTTCGGCTTGCGGAAGGAAATGCCTATATGAATTTAGGGAACGTTGCTATCATCACCGGAGATTATGCCAAAGCACTGCTTAATTTTTCCAATGCCCAAGCGGTTTTTGAAACCGAAGCCGAGAAGAAAAACAGCACAGACAAAGAAGAAATCAACAATGGCCTGGCGCGTGCTTACGGAAGCATCGGGATTGTTTTTTCAGAACAAAGCAATTACGCTAAAGCATTGCAATATCATTTAAAAGCGTTAAAAATATACGAATTCGGGGGCAATCAGGAAAAGCTGGCCCGGGTTTATAACAATGTCGGAATCGTTTATAAAGCTCAGGGTGAGGATTTCAAAGCGCTGGAATACTTTATTAAATGTTTGAAAATTCAGAAAAGCATCAGCGACAACACGGTAGGAATTACGACGACCAACATCGGAAACATTTACCTGCATCAGAAAAATTATGCTAAAGCGTTGGAATACTATGCGGAAGCACAAAAACTGTTTCGAAAATATCCGAACGGCAGAGGATTAGGTGAGTTGTACAACAATATGGGTTTGTATTACAAAAACACCAACAATCCGGCGAAAGCGCTGGAAAGTTATGCCAAAGCGCTGGAAGTTTTCTCCTCGATTGAGGATAAATTCGGAAAATCGGATACCTATTTCTACATCGGGGAAATCCATTTTGAAAAAGGAGAGTACCAGAAAGCGTTGCAGCATACAATCAAATCGTTGCAGCTGGCCAAAGAATTGGAAATTACCGAACAGGTTCAGAACGCCGAAAGACGCCTGAGCGAGATTTATGAAAAGCTGGGCCGATCCGCGGAAGCGCTGCAACACTATAAATTGTACAGCATTGCCAAAGACAGTGTGAGCAATCACGAAAGCATCCGAAATACGGTGCGGGCCGAAATGAATTTCGAATTTGAGAAAAAAGAAGCCTTACAGAAAAAAGAACAAGAAAAAAAGGAAATCGTTTATGTGGAGCAATCCAAAAGACATCACCAGCAAATTCTTTTCACCATTCTTTTGATTGTATCGTTGTGCGGCATCGGTTTTCTGATTTACAATCGCCTGCAGTTAAAAAAGAATCTGACTTTGCAAAAAGAGCTGGCGGAATACGAACAAAAAGCTCTGCACTTGCAGATGAATCCGCATTTTGTGTTCAACTGTCTGGGATCGATTTCGAGTTTTATCGTGCAGAATGGAACGGATTCGGCGATTAAATACCTGTCGAAATTTTCCAAATTAATGCGGTTAACGCTGGAATATTCCAAAGAATCCTTAATTCCGATCGACAAAGAAATCGAAAGTTTGCAGAATTATCTGGAACTGGAACAATTGCGCTTCAATAAAAAATTTGATTTTGCCATCACCAAGAGCAGTGATATTGAAGACGATATGGCTTTGCCGCCTTTGTTGCTGCAGCCGTTTGTGGAAAATGCTATCATTCACGGACTGATTCCCAAAAAAGAATCCGGTACGATTACCGTTGATTTTTCGCTGAAAGATGAAAATTTAATCTGTACGGTTGCCGACGACGGCATTGGGTTTAACAGGTCGAAAGAACTGAAGGAGAATTCGGTAACGGTACACAAATCCATGGCGCTGGACATTACGAAAAAACGTCTGGAAATGATGGAGGCCTACACGGCTAAGAAAGCCAAAGTGGAAATTAATGAACTTTCCGAAAACGGAACCGCATGCGGTACAAAAGTGATCCTAAATCTACCCATTCAATACACACAGAACAAATGAGCAGTATAACAGCTTTATTAATTGATGACGACGCCAATTTACGCAACGGGATGAAGAGCCTGCTGGAACGGTATGCTCCGGAAATTATGATTGTTGGCGAAGCGGATAATGTAAAATCCGGAATAGAAGCGATGGAAAGTCTGCAGCCGCAGGTGGTTTTTCTGGATATTCAGTTAGGCGACGGAACTGGTTTTGATATACTGGAGGAAATTGCCCATAAAAGAGGAAAATCGACTTCTCATATTGTGTTTATCACGGCGCACGAGCAATATGCGGTAAAAGCATTTCGTTTCAGTGCACTCGATTTCCTTTTAAAACCGGTCGATCCGGAAGAACTGGAAAAGGTAATTGTGAAAATCAAGAATGTACTCAACAAAAACGATAATTATGCCCATATCGATTTGCTGCTGGAGAACATCCGGAAAAAGGTAGACAATTTTAAACGCATTGCGCTTTCCACCTCAGACGGGATTCATTTGTTTGAAATCAGTGATATTATCCGTTGTGAGAGTGAGGACAATTACACGAAGTTTTACATCAAAAACAGCAAACCGATTTTAATTTCCAAAACGCTAAAAGAATACGAAGAAATGTTGGCGGAACACGGTTTTGAAAGGATTCACCAGTCGCATCTGATCAATCTTTCGTATCTGAAATCGTATATCAAGAAAGACGGAGGATATGTAGTGATGGCCGATAACAGCAATCTGCCGATTTCGCAACGCAAAAAAGAACGCTTGCAGGAAGTGCTGAAGAATCTTTAGCAAATTCTAATCGATAAGAACGGAATTCTCAATAGCTGAAGCAAACCATTTTACAAGTTTTTACTTTTATAAAAACCAAAACGCACAGACAAATGAAAAAAAACTACTATATGAAAAAGATTTATTTACTCTTTTTGCTGCTAACCGGGATGGTACAGGCACAAATTGTGAATATTCCGGATGCCAATTTTAAGGCACGACTGTTATCGGCAAGTCCTACGGTTCATGTCGGTTCTACTGTGAATCCCAACAGTTCGGCCACTTATGGGATTTATACGACTATCGATACCAACGGCGATGGTGAAATTCAGGTTTCGGAAGCGGAAGCAATTATTTTTCTGAATCTGAATTCATCGGCCACGGCCACCAATAAAATTGCCAATTTGCAGGGTATTGAAGCGTTTGTCAATTTGCAGCAGCTTTACTGCCGATACAACAATCTGACAACCGTAAATTTAAACGGCTTGTCGAATCTGAATTTTATTGCTTTTGATGATAACCAGCTTACTTCCATAAGTACGGTTGGGTGTTCTGCTTTGAAAACGTTTGCAGCGGCTAACAATTTTTTAACTACTGTAGACTTTAGCAGTACGCCGCTTATGCAAAGCATTGTGTTAACCAATAATGATTTAACATCCTTAGATCTAAACGGTTTACAGGATATATGGACGGTTCAGGCAGGAAAAAACAACCTTACTACTTTTTCGCTTTCCAATAAAAACGCACTAACAACTTTGTATCTTGGCTATAATGCGTTAACGGATGTTGCGTTGCAAAATCTGCCGCATTTGTATAAGATTAACGTACAGAACAACCAGCTTACAAGTTTGGATTTATCCTCTATTGCCTACGAACCTTATCTTAATAACATTCCGAATGCATCGACTCTGGAAATTAGCTGTAATAACAATCCGGATTTGATTAGTATCAATATGAAAAACGGATTTCCAAATCCGGATGTAGACTTTTTCTCCCCAAGTTTAGCCGATCTTGTACAATATATCTGCACAGATGAAGGAGATGTATTTACTTTTTCGGGGTATAATACCGGATCAATGATTTCGCAATACTGTAACTTCACACCGGGCGGAAATTTCAATACCATAACAGGGAACGTCCTTTTCGATGGAGACAATAACGGTTGTGATGCTTCCGATGCGCCGCAGCCGTTCATTAAAGTAAAAATTAACGACGGGACAACAGAAGGCGCTTCGTTTGTAAACAACAGCGGGAATTATTTCTTCTATACAGACGCCGGAACCTTCACCGTAACCCCCGATTTGGAAAATTCAGCATTTTTTAATGTTTCCCCGGCCAATGCGGTAATCAATTTTCCGGATAACAACAATAACGTGGCTACGCAACATTTCTGTTTGTCGGCGAACGGGGTACATCCCGATTTGGAAATCGTGGTGGCACCGGTAATTCCGGCACGACCGGGTTTTGATGCGGTTTACAAAATCGTTTATAAGAATAAAGGAAATCAGACGTTATCCCAGGCTTATGGTATCAGCTTTTCGTATAATCAAAATTTAATGAATCTGGTATCAACTTCGGAGCTTACCGCTTCTCAAACACCGGGTACTTTAACCTGGAGTTATGCAAACCTGATGCCGTTTGAATCCAGAAGCATCGAAGTGGTGCTGCACATCAATACGCCGGTAGACGCCAATCCGGTTAATCAGGGCGATGTTTTGCAGTTCACGACTACGATATTGCCAATGCTGGGAGACGAAACCGTAACCGATAACACTTATCAGTACAATCAAGCCGTTGTGAATTCTTTTGATCCGAACGATAAAATCTGTCTGGAAGGAGAAATTGAAGTGCCTTCTAAAATCGGAGAATACCTGCATTACATCATCAATTTTGAAAACATTGGCGCTGCCGATGCGGTTAATATTGTGGTGAAAGATGTTATCGATGTGACGAAATTCGACGAAAAAACCCTGCAGATATTAGACAGTTCCCATCCGGTTCAGGCTAAAATAAACGGCAATATCGCGGAATTTATTTTTGAAGGGATCAATCTTCAGCACGGCGGTCACGGGAATATTCTGTTGAAAATTAAAACCCGCGATAATTTAACTGTAGGCGATGTGGTCACCAACAAAGCAGATATTTTCTTCGATTACAATTCGCCGATAGCTACAAATGTTGCCAGTACAACGTTCCAGTTGCTGGGAACTAACGATAGCCAAGTATTATCAGACATTGCGATGTATCCGAACCCTACCAATGGTATAATTACGGTAAAATCAGAGAGTGTAATTCGTTCTGTTCAGCTGTTGGATGTGCAGGGTAGAATTTTGCAGACAAAGAGCTCTGGTGAAAGAAGTGAGGTTCTCGATTTAACATCGGAAGCCTCAGGAGTTTACTTTATAAAAGTTACTACAGACAGCGGCGTGAAAACCGGAAGACTGCTACGAAAATAATTTTTTGTTTTTTTAATTTGAACAAGAAGCTCGGAGAGATATTTCTTCGGGCTTTTTATTTTTATCAGGACCAAGGTGTCTTTTTTTAAAATAATTCGCGAAAGGCCGAAATTTTTCTTTTTTAATTCATTTGGAATTTCATAAATTCGCGTAGAACAAAAAAACAATTACATTTAATTCCTAATATAAAATATGTCGAAAACTGCAATATTAGAAATTGATGGCAACAAATATGAGTTTCCAGTTATCGTGGGAAGTGAGAATGAGGTTGCTATCGATATAGAGAAGTTGCGTGCTGCAACTGGTGCAATCACCTTAGACCCAGGGTACAAAAATTCAGGCTCTTGTAAGAGTGAAATCACTTTTCTTGACGGAGAAGAAGGAATCCTGCGTTACAGAGGTTATGCCATCGAAGACTTAGCAGAAAAAGCCAACTTTTTAGAAGTATCCTATTTAGTGATTTTTGGAGAATTGCCAACAGCACAACAACTGGAGCAATTTGAGAACGATATCCGTAAATATACGTTGGTTAATGAAGAGATGAAAAACATCATCGACGGTTTCCCGAAAACGGCTCATCCAATGGGCGTTTTGTCTTCCTTAACCAGTGCCTTAACCGCTTTCAATCCTAAAGTGGTTAATGTGGAGAACGAGAAAGAAATGTACGATGCGGTTTGTAAAACAATGGGTAAATTCCTTGTTTTAGCGACTTGGACATTCCGCAAGCGATCTGGTTTCCCATTAAATTATTATGACAATACCAAAGGATATGTAGAAAACTTCATGCGTTTGATGTTTGAATTGCCTACAGGTCCTTATGCAATCAATCCAATTGTGGTGAATGCCTTGGATAAATTGTTTATCCTTCACGCAGATCACGAGCAAAACTGTTCGACTTCTACGGTAAGAATGGTAGGTTCATCGCATGCAGGCTTATTTGCTTCGATTTCTGCGGGAGTTTCTGCACTTTGGGGACCGCTTCACGGTGGAGCCAACCAGGCGGTGCTAGAAATGTTGGAAGAAATCCAGAAAGACGGTGGCGATGCAGAAAAAGCGTTGGCCCGAGCAAAAGACAAAAATGATCCGTTCCGTTTAATGGGCTTCGGTCACCGTGTTTATAAAAACTTCGACCCAAGAGCGAAAATCATCAAAAAAGCAGCCGATGAAGTATTGGCGGAATTAGGCGTTAACGACCCAATTCTGAATATTGCCAAGCAATTGGAAGAAGCCGCATTGGTGGATCCGTATTTCGTAGAAAGAAAATTATATCCAAACGTAGATTTCTATTCCGGTATCATTTACCGTGCCTTGGGAATTCCTACCGATATGTTTACTGTATTGTTTGCAATAGGTCGTTTGCCAGGTTGGATTGCACAATGGAAAGAAATGCGCGTAAATAAAGAACCAATTGGTCGCCCGCGTCAGGTTTATGTGGGAGCACCGTTGCGTCCTTTTAAACCGATGAATGAGAGATAAGATACTTTGATTTCATAAAAAAAGTCCCGGGCAACCGGGACTTTTATTTTTTCAGAACATTTGAAATCATTCCGACGGCTTTTCTTCCTCGGCAGGATTTTCTGATGATTTTTCTTCTACGGTATTTCCGGTTACCTCTTGGATTTTATTTTCTACGCTGTCCGCGACATCGGATAAGGTTTCTTTGGCATCGGCCGCTTTGTCTTCTATCCAGTCAGCAGCTTTTGAAGCGGTTTCTTTGGCAGAATCCACCAAATTGTTTAAAGAATCTTTTACGCCTAACTCTTCAAATTTTTGTTCGGCTTGGTTTGCTATTTCCGATACTTTTTCACCGGCATCTTTAGCAAACGATTCCACTTTATCTGCGGCAGTATCAGCCAAATCGGAGACATCTCTCCCTAAGCCTTCGGTACTTTGTTTGGCTTTCCCGAAAAGCGAACTGAAAAAACTTGATAATCCCATAATTTCTTGATTTTTATCAAATTTACTAAAAAATACGTTAAGAATTAACTGATAGAAGCAGAAAAAGAGTTGGAAATGATTTTTTTAAGTAACAGAATGTCTGAGGGTTATCGGTTAATCGGGTTTATTTTGGAAGAAGTTTTCTTTTATCAGAGGCCTTTTTCTATCTTTGTCAAAAGCCCAAAAATAACGATTTTGAAACAGACTGTTATTTTTCTGCTTTAGCAAACAAACCAAACCAAAAGAGTAGTTTTTACTATGAACAAAAGTATCGTTTTTTTAATCAACAAATCGGAAATTACGGCAGGAACCCGAGGTTCTTCACTGGGTCCAGACGCCATCATGACCGCAGCCCGGAAAAAAGGAAGTTTTATTTTCGGCGAGAATGCAGTGGAAAAACTCAGGAGTGTGAATGATTTACTGGACAAGCCCACGCCGTATCGCTTTGCCAAACGCATCGACGGGCTGAACAAAGTGTACGATATTTTAAATGATAAAGTATCTGCCATTCTTAATACTAATTCTTTTCCGATAATTTTGGCCGCAGATCACGGTTCAGCCGGAGGAACTATAGCCGGAATAAAATCAGCCTTTCCCGATAAACGTCTGGGCGTTGTCTGGATTGATGCCCATGCGGATATTCACACCCCTTTTACCACACCGTCCGGGAACATGCACGGAATGCCGCTTGCTACTGCTTTAAATATCGATAATACAGAATGTAAGGTAAACGAGGTGGATGAGGAAACGCTTGCCTTTTGGAACAAACTGAAACAAACCGGAAGTCCGGAGGCAAAAGTAAGACCCGAAGATCTGGTGTACATCGCAGTACGTGATACGGAAGAACAGGAAGATGCCGTGATGAATCGACTGGGGATTAAAAACTACGAAGTAGCCGATGTCCGGAACAGAGGAGTAGCTGCTGTAATGGCTGAAATCGATCAGCAATTAAAAGCCTGCGACCTGATTTATGTTTCTTTCGATGTAGATTCCATGGATCCGGAACTGACTTCACACGGAACCGGAACGCCGGTTGAAAACGGACTCACACCGGAAGAAGCAAAAGCCATACTGCTGCATTTGGCCAAAAACGAAAAAACGGTTTGCATGGAAATTGTGGAAGTAAATCCGTGTCTGGACGAAAAGGTAAATGTCATGGCGGAAGTGACGCTGGATATTATCGAAGAAATAACACAACAATTGAAAAGCTAATTGTATGCAGCAAACGACTAACACCCTCTTAATGATTCGCCCGATTGCCTTTCGTCGTAACGAGCAAACCGCAGCCAATAATTATTATCAAAAAGCAGAAAACGGTCTGTTGCCGGCGGCCATAAATGCCAAAGCCCAAAACGAATTCGATCATCTGGTGCTTAAACTGGAAGAAGCCGGAGTCAACGTGATTGTGTTAGACGACACACTTTCTCCGGAAACCCCGGACAGTATTTTTCCCAACAACTGGATTTCCTTTCACGAAAGTGCCGATGTAACCATTTATCCGATGTTTGCGGAAAACCGACGTTGGGAGCGACGTGAAGATGTATTGGATCTTTTGGAAGAAAACGGCTTTTATATCGAGCAGTTGGTAGATTATTCCGCGGCGGAGAACGACGAAGTATACCTGGAAGGAACCGGAAGTCTGGTGTTAGACCGTGAAAACGGTAAAGCCTACTGCTGTATTTCGCCAAGATCCGATGAGGAATTAATGATCGAATTCTGTGAAGATTTTGAAATGGATCCGGTTATTTTTGACGCGTTTCAAACGGTTGATGGGGAACGCAAAGCGATTTACCACACTAACGTGATGATGTCGGTAGGCGAAAAATTTGCGGTAATTTGTGCTGATGCCATCGACGATTCCAAAGAGCGTAAAATGGTTTTGGATTGTCTTCGTTCGGATGGGAAAGAAATTATTCTGATTACGGAAGAACAGGTAAACGGTTTCGCCGGCAATATCCTGCAGGTTAAAGGAGCCGACGGAAAAAGATACATCGTGATGAGCGAAACCGCAAAAAACACTTTTACACCGGCCCAGCTCAAAGTTCTGGAAAAACACGGTGAAATTATCAGTTCCGATTTAACCACCATTGAAACCTACGGAGGCGGAAGCGCCCGCTGCATGATGGCGGAAGTTTTTCTGCCGCTTCAGGAAGATGAAGAATAAACAGAAGAATAAAAAATGCCTCATTTTTTGAGGCGTTTTTGTTTTATATCCCTTTGAAAATATTGACTACGGCATTACTGATATACTGCACTCCAATGGCAATCACAAAGAAACCGATAATTCTGGAAATGGCTACAATCCCGGATGCTCCCAAAAGTCTTGAAAGATAATGACCGCTTCTTAAAATGATAAAAATAGCCATGGCTACCGCCAATATGGAAAGGCAGATAATGGTTTTATCAGATAATTCAGGATAGTCCTGATAGAAAGCAATCAATAATGAAATAGCGCCCGGGCCGGCAAGAATAGGCATGGCTAACGGTGTTAAGGCAATATCATTTCGCGTTTGAGCATCTGTCGTAACCTTTTTGTTTACGCCTCTTTTTTTGCTGAACTGTCCGCTCAGCAAGGCAAACCCGGAACTGGCAATCACCAGTCCGCCGGCAATCCGAAGCGCGTCGATGCTGATGCCGAAGAAATTAATGACGTATTCGCCTACGAAAAAGGAAATAATCAAAATGATAAAAACATTGATGGCCGTCCACAGCGAGGTCCGGAAGCGTTCGGCTTTCGAATCGTGTTCTGTTAAACCCACATAAATCGGAATAGCTCCCAAAGGGTTCAGTACTGAAAATAAGGCAGCAAAAATGTAAACGAATAATTCCATGGTTTTTTACGGCAAAATTAAAATGAATAAAGGCGATTAAGGTAAACGAAATTTTAAGGAACGATTATCTTATCAGTTTTTCAGGTTGGACTAAAATAGGAAAAAATGGATAAAAACAGTAACTTTAGTGAAAATTATTCTGATGAAAACATTAGTAATCGGTGCGTCGGCAAATCCGGAGCGTTATGCTTTTCTGGCGGTAAACAGTTTGCTGAAACACAACCACGAAGTAGTGGCCATCGGAGCCCATTCTGACAGCATTCAAAACGTAAAAATCGAAACCGAAAAGCTTCCGTTTGAGGCGGTGCATACGGTTTCCTTATACCTCAATCCGCAGCGGCAACCGGAATATTATGAGTATGTGATCGGGTTAAAACCGCAACGCGTCATCTTCAATCCCGGAACCGAAAACCCTGAGTTTTTCAATCTTTTGGAAAAGGCGAATATTCCGTATGAGGCAGCTTGTACATTAGTGTTGCTTAGTACCAATCAGTTCTAAAAACGGGTTTGTCCAGTTGCCGGTTTGCTGATTAGAAACAATCCCAACAGCGTGATCAATCCGTTTACGATAATCAGTTCGAATGAAAAAACATAACCGCCAAACCAGTCTTTGGAATTGGAATTGATGAAATACGTAATTAAAGGCGATGTCACACAGATAAAAGGAACCAGTTTATCGTTTACCGTTTTGGATTTAACGAACAATCCGAATCCGTACAGGCCTAAAAGCGGTCCGTAAGTGTATCCGGCCACGGTGAAAATCATCGTTACTACCGATTTGTCATTCAGCGAGTTGAAAACCAAAATCACCAGAAACATCAAAAAAGAAAAGGTAAGGTGCACCAAATGTCTGGTTCGTACCGTTTTCATGTTGTTGGTATTTTCGGCTTTGTCCATTCCCAGAAAATCTACGCAGAAGGAAGTGGTTAAGGCGGTTAGCGCGCTGTCGGTGGTGGCGAAAGTGGCAGCGGTCAGGCCTAAAAGGAAAATCACGGCCGGTACGATGCTCAAATGTCTGAAAGCAATTTCCGGGAAAAGATAGTCTGTACGGGCAACACCGTCCACCATCGGAATGGCGATACCGTTTTTCTCGGCATACATGTACAACAAGGCGCCCACACTCAAAAAGAAGATGTTAATCAGTACAAAAATTCCGGTAAACGTGAACATGTTTTTCTGGGCTTCGCCGATGTTTTTGCAGCTCAGGTTTTTCTGCATCAGGTCCTGATCTAAGCCCACCATGGCAATGGTAACGAAGATTCCGCCTAAAATCTGTTTGATTACATAATTGCCTTTCAGGTAATCTTCGTAAAAGAAAATCTTGGAATACTGACTGTTTTTAACGGCTTCAAAGGCTTCCAATGCTCCGAAATCCAAACTGCTGCACACGAAAATTATCGTCAGGAATACGGAAGAAACCAGGAAAAAAGTCTGTAATGTATCGGTAATAATAATCGTTTTTAAACCGCCGCGATAGGTGTAAGCAAAAATCAAACCCAGCGAAATCAGAACGGTAGCGGCAAAAGGAACGTTAAAATCGTCAAAAACATAGCGTTGTAAAACAATCACCACCAGATACAAACGGAAAGCCGAGCCAATGGTTCTGCTAATCAGAAAGATAATCGCTGAAGTTTTATAGCTAATCGTTCCAAGACGCTGTTCGATATACCCGTAAATGGAAGTAAGGTTCATGCGGTAATACAGTGGAAGAAGCACTTTAGCGATAATGATGAACCCGATCGCATTCCCGAGAATAAACTGAAAATACTTGAACTGTAAATCAGGATTGCCCACTTCACCCGGTACGGAAATAAAGGTAACGCCCGAAAGCGCGGTTCCGATCATCCCGAATGCCACCAAATACCATTTTGAGTTTTTGTTGGCTTTGAAAAAAGTATCGTTACTGTAATCTTTCTTGCTTACCAGATTGGAAATCAGGATAAGAAGCCCGAAATAAATAATGATAATGGAGAGTATGGTTGCCGATGTCATGCGATGTGTTTTAGGTTGCCAATTTACACAAATAATCTTCAAATTTTCAAATCGGATGAATTTCAAAATAACTACTTTTGTCTCATGGAATTTTCATCGAAACTTTTAGAGAAAGCGGTTAACGAAATGGCGCAACTGCCGGGGATTGGTAAACGAACCGCCCTGCGTCTGGTGCTGCATCTGCTCAAACAGCCGAAAGAGCAGTCGGAACAGTTGGCAGCAGCCTTGCTTACAATGCGCCATGAGATAAAATTCTGCAAAAGCTGTCACAATATTTCGGATACCGATGTTTGTGAGATTTGTGCGAATCCGTCCCGCGACACCTCGGTTATTTGTGTGGTCGAAGACATTCGCGACGTCATGGCACTGGAAAACACCGGGATTTTTAAAGGGTTGTACCATGTGCTGGGCGGTAAAATTTCGCCGATAGACGGCATAGGACCGAATCAGCTGAACATTGTCTCTTTAGTCGACAAAGTAAAATCCGGAACCGTAAAAGAAGTGATTTTTGCCCTGAGTTCTACCATGGAAGGCGATACGACGAATTTTTACATCTACAAACAGATAAAGGATTATAACGTGATGACTTCTGCAATTGCCCGCGGAATTGCCATCGGAGACGAACTGGAATATGCCGATGAGGTTACTTTAGGGCGAAGTCTGATGCAGCGTATTCCTTTTGAAAATTCCCTTAATAAATAGGTAAAAGTTACTTTTTGGTTTATTATTGCTGAAAAGTTTAATAATTTCAATTGAAAAACTATATTTGTTTTTTTAAAAAAATAAGAATGAGAAAAGTTATTTTTCTTTTAATGCTGATTGTGGGGATTACTAGCGTTTCCTGTATTCCGAATAAAGAGTTGATTTACCTTCAAAATAAGAATAACGATTCTACTTTAGTAACAATTCAGTCTGTAGCCTCGAAGCCTTACCGGGTACAGGTAAACGACATCCTGTCGGTTAAAGTGAAGGCTTTGGATCAGAAGCTGGTGGATATGTTTAACCCATCTGAAGTGCAGGGGACCCAGATGCAGTCTGAGCAGGGAATCTATTTTAATGGTTTTACGGTTGATGATCATGGAAATATCCGGATTCCGGTTTTGGAAGAAGTAAACGTTTTAGGTTTTACCACCGAAGAAATCCGGGCCAAAATTGAAAAAAGACTTTTGGAGGAATACTTCAGAAAAGAAGCGAATATTTTCGTGACGGTAAAATTATCGGGATTGCGTTATACGGTTAACGGGGAAGTGAATTCTCCCGGAACTAAAATGCTGTATCAGGACAGAGCCACCGTTATGGATGCCGTTGCCAATTCAGGGGATATTACCATGACCGGTAACCGTAAGGAAGTAATGATTATCCGTCAGTATCCGCACGGTTCCGAAATTCATACGCTGGATTTAACCGATGTTAAAGCCATGCAGTCTCCGTATTATTACCTGCAGCCGAACGATTACATTTATGTAAAACCGTTAAAGCAGAAGTCCTGGGGAACAGGAACAACAGGAACGCAGTCGGTGGCCACGATCATAACCGCATTATCATTGGTTACCACTACTTTTTTACTACTTAGAAACCTATAGAATAAGAGATGCTTGATACCAAAGACTTTTCATTTTTTGAAAATCAAAACAGTTTTGATTTTAAAGGTTTTCTGATAAAAATTGCAAGTTATTGGAAATGGTTTGTCGTTAGTTTGATTATTACTTTTTTCATCGCCTATCAGGTGAATATCCGTAAGGAAAAAATTTACGGGATGGAAGCTTCCATAGTGGTGAAAGATGAAAATAATCCGTTCTTTACCTCCAATACCAGTCTGGTTTTCAATTGGGGCGGTACTTCCGATAAAGTACAGACCATTATGAATATGCTGAAGTCGAGAACCCATAACGAATATGTGGTAAAACGGCTTAATTATTATATCGAGTATTTGCGATTGGGGAAATACAATTATCAGGATGCATACGGTGAAGTTCCCTTTTATGTGAGCATAGACGAATCCAAAGGGCAACTGGCCAATATTCCGATAAAAATACACTTTCTGAGTACGACGGAATTTGAACTTTCCGTGGATACAGAAGAAACATCGGCCAAAAACTTTATTTATAAAACCAATGAAGTGGAACCGGTAAGCCTGCCTTCTAATGCAGTAAAAAAACGCTATCGCATTGGCGACCAGATTAATTTGCCTTATTTTAACGGAACCATACTGTTAAACCCGAAAGGAGGTAAAAACTTTGAAGAAGATTTTTACATTCAGTTCCGAAGTTTTGATGCCACAGTATCCCATTATAAATCCATTAACGTGGATACGGATACCAAAGCACCTTCAATTATCCGAATCGGGTTACAGGGCACCAACAAAGCCCGTTTGGTCGACTATCTTAACGCCACTGTTGAGGTGCTCAGAAAACGTCAGTTAGACAGTAAGAATCAATTTGCGAACAACACCATATCGTTCATTGACAGTACTTTAATTGCGATGGAAGGCGATCTCAAGAAAACTGAAGATGAACTGAAAGATTTTCGCAAAGACAAAAATATCCTGGAGCTTGAAGCCGGAGGGATGAAATTGTCGGAAAAACTTTCAGGACTGGATTTGGAAAAGGATGCGGTCACCCGGAAAATAGCCTATTACAATTCCCTGCGCAATTACCTGGTAAACAGTACCGATTTTTCAAAGCTGCCGGCGCCAACCGTTGCCGGAATTGACGATCCGAACGTAATCGGAAACGTGTCCAAATTAATTCAGCTGTCTGCCGAACGTTCCGAAATGGCGTATGCCGTAAAGAACAAAAAGATGTTCGACGAGTTTGACAAGGAAATGGAGGCTTATAAAAAAGTACTGCTGGAAAATATTAATTCGGCCAAACAGGCTTTGCAGTATGATTTGGCTTTAATCAATCAGAAAATAGGTGCTGCGGAATCCGAAATAAAACAAATGCCGCAGGACAAGCAGGAATTGCTGAAGATTACCCGCAAGTACGATTTAAAAGACAATATTTTTAATACGTTCATGCAGAAGCGAAGCGAAGCAGATATCGTGAAAGCCGCTAACGTTTCGGATATCGCTTTTATTGATACAGCCAAGGACGTTGGCGGAGGATTGTTAGGTCCTAAAACCAGCGTAAACTATATTTTGGCCATCCTTTTCGGGATTTTTATTCCGTTGTTGGTTGTCTTTACCATTACCTTGCTGGATAATACCATTCACAATTCCGATGATATTGAAAAATTAACCAAAATTCCGATTATCGGGGTTGTCGGAAAGAAAAATACGGATAACAACCTGTCGGTGTTTGAGAAACAAAAGTCGCCATTGGCAGAATCTTTCAGGGCTATCCGTTCTTCGCTTCAGTATATGTATAAAAAGCAGAAAGTGGACGGTACAAAAATCCTGATGCTTACCTCTTCCGTGGGTGGTGAAGGTAAAACCTTCTGTTCCATCAATATGGCAACCGTTTTTGCTTTGAGTGAAAAGAAAACCATTATTGTAGGACTCGATTTGCGCAAACCGAGAATTTTTGGCGATTTCAACATTGAAAACAATATCGGAGCGGTAAATTATCTTATTGGTCAGAAGACACTTAATGAAGTAATTCAGGCAACACATATTCCTTATCTGGATGTAATCACTTCCGGGCCTATACCGCCAAATCCTTCGGAACTTATTTTAGGGGAAAGTATGAAGGAAATGATTGAAGAACTGAAAGCACAGTATGATTTTATCGTTCTGGATACGCCACCGGTAGGTTTAGTGGCTGATGCCCTTGAACTGGCGGAATATTGTGATGCAATTTTATATGTGACCCGACAGAACTTTACCAAAAAAGGTATGCTCTCCATAGTGAATGAAAAACACAAACGAGGCGAGCTTCATAATATCAGTATTGTATTGAACGGTTTTGAGAACAGAGCCAAATACGGTTATGGTTACGGTTATGGTTATGGTTATGGCTACGGTTATGGTGCCTACGGAAACGGTTATCTTGAAGAAGAAAAACCTAAAACACGTCTGGATAAATTAAAATCAAAATTCGGTAAGGGGAAATAATGGCTTTTGTTTCTGTGTTATAATGGCCTGCTGTTTTTGAAAATTAAATTATCTTTGCACCCAAATTAATAAAGATGTCTCAGAACAATTTTACAATTCTTATTACGGGCGGGGCCGGGTTTATCGGTTCGAATTTGTGCGAGTATTTTCTTCAAAAAGGACATCGCGTAATCTGTCTGGATAATTTTTCAACGGGTTTCCGGCATAATATTGAGCATCTTTTTGGAAATCCCGATTTTAGCCTTATTGAAGGAGACATCAGAGACTATAACACTTGTCTGAAAGCGCTAGACGGAGCCGAGTATGTGCTGCATCAGGCGGCGTTGGGTTCGGTGCCCCGTTCCATCAATGACCCGATTACGTCTAACGAGGTAAATGTGTCGGGTTTTCTGAACATGCTTCATGCCAGTAAAGCGGCAGGAATCAAAAGATTTGTATATGCGGCGAGTTCGTCTACCTACGGCGATTCGGAAAGTCTGCCAAAAGTGGAACACATCATAGGGAAACCACTTTCTCCTTATGCCGTAACAAAATATGTAAACGAGCTGTATGCCGATGTTTTCAGTAAAACCTATGGAATCGAAACCATCGGGCTGCGCTATTTTAATGTATTTGGCAGAAAACAAAACCCTAATGGAGCCTACGCTGCCGTAATTCCGAAGTTTGTGATGCAACTGATGCAGCATGAAAGTCCGGTAATTAACGGAGACGGAAACTATTCAAGAGACTTTACCTATATTGACAACGTCATTCAGATGAATGAATTGGCTTTGATGACTCAGAATCCCAAAGCAGTCAACACCGTTTACAATACGGCTTTTGGCGACCGGACTACTTTGAATGAATTAGTTCAGTATCTAAAAGAATACCTTTCAGAGTTCGATTCTGAAATTAAAAATATTAATATCATTCACGGGCCAAACCGGATGGGAGATATTCCGCATTCTCTGGCCAGCGTGGATAAAGCGAAAGAATTATTACATTACAATCCGCAGTTTTCCATTTCACAGGGGTTAAAAGAAGCCGTGAAATGGTATTGGGAAAATTTAAAATAACATGGAAGTAAAAACTATTTGTTGTATCGGAGCGGGCTATGTAGGAGGACCGACTATGGCAGTGATTGCGGAGAAATGTCCGCACATTAAAGTAACCGTAGTCGATTTGAACGAGAAACGAATCGCGGCCTGGAACGATGAAAATCTGGACAATATTCCGGTTTACGAACCCGGATTGGCAGCCGTTGTGGGAGCGGCCCGAGGCAGAAACCTTTTCTTTTCCACGGAAGTAGATAAGGCTATCGATGAAGCCGATATGATTTTTATTTCCGTAAATACCCCAACCAAAACTTACGGAGTCGGAAAAGGGATGGCAGCTGATTTGAAGTATATCGAATTGTGTGCCCGTCAGATTGCCCGTGTAGCCAAGACTGATAAAATTGTGGTGGAAAAATCAACTTTACCGGTTCGTACGGCCAGTGCCATTAAAGATATTTTAGATCATACCGGAAACGGCGTGAATTTTCAGATTCTATCCAATCCGGAATTTTTGGCAGAAGGGACGGCGGTTGCCGATTTACACAATCCGGATCGGGTATTGATCGGAGGCGACACAACGCCGGAAGGACAAAAAGCGATTCAGGCTTTGGCGGACATCTATGCAAACTGGGTGTCGAAAGACCGCATCCTTACCACCAACGTATGGTCGTCCGAATTGTCAAAATTAACGGCTAATGCCTTTTTGGCCCAACGCGTTTCTTCCATCAATGCCATGTCGGAATTGTGTGAAAAGACCGGTGCCGATGTAAACGAAGTAGCCAAAGCTATCGGAATGGACAGTCGAATCGGACCTAAATTCCTGAAATCATCCGTTGGATTCGGAGGCTCCTGTTTTCAGAAAGACATTCTGAATTTAGTGTACATCGCCAAGTCTTACGGATTGAACGAAGTAGCCGATTACTGGGAGCAGGTAATCATTATGAACGACCATCAGAAGCGCCGTTTTGCCAAAAATATCATCAGTACCTTATACAATACGGTGTCGGGAAAAAAGATTACTTTTTTGGGCTGGGCGTTTAAAAAAGATACCAACGACACCCGGGAATCAGCCGCGATTTATGTGGCAGACGATCTGTTAAGCGAGCAGGCACATATTGCCGTTTACGATCCGAAAGTGGAGGAAGAACAGGTGTACGCCGATTTGAATTATCTGGAAACCCGTTCGGAGCAGGAGAATAAAAGCGGCGTTGCGGTACATACGAATCCGTATGAAGCCTGTAAAGATTCTCACGCTATTGCCGTACTGACGGAATGGGATGAATTTAAAACATACGACTGGCAAAAAATTTACGACAGTATGTTAAAACCGGCTTTCGTCTTCGACGGCAGAAATTTATTGGATAAAAATCAACTTGAAAAAATAGGATTCGTTTACCAGTCGATTGGCTCTTAAACGGACAGAAAGAATATGAGCATTAAAATTGCAGTTATCGGATTAGGCTATGTGGGATTGCCATTGGCACGTTTGTTTGCCACAAAATATCCTGTTATAGGTTTTGATATCAATCAGAGCAGAATTTCAGAATTAAACAGCGGAACCGATTCTACTTTGGAAGTGGAAGATGAGGTGTTGCAGGCTGTTTTAGTAAATCAGCCATCAGATGCAAACGGGCTTTATTGTTCCAATGTGCTTTCCGATATTGCCAACTGCAACTATTTTATAGTTACCGTACCCACACCGGTAGATAAAAACAACCGTCCCGATTTAACACCGCTTTACAAGGCCAGTGAAACGGTCGGTAAGGTTTTGAAAAAAGGCGATATTGTTATTTACGAATCGACTGTATATCCCGGCGTTACAGAAGAAGAATGTATTCCGGTTCTGGAAAAAATCTCCGGTCTGAAGTTTAACGCGGATTTCTTTGCCGGCTATTCCCCTGAGAGAATTAATCCGGGAGACAAAGAACACACTGTTGAGAAAATCTTAAAAGTTACCTCCGGTTCCACGCCTGAAATCGGGCAAAAAGTAGATGCTTTATACAAAAGTGTCATCACTGCCGGAACGCATTTGGCACCTACCATTAAAGTGGCCGAAGCCGCCAAAGTCATTGAAAATTCACAGCGCGATATCAACATTGCTTTTGTGAACGAACTAGCGAAAATCTTTAATATTTTAGATATTGATACACACGCTGTTTTAGCGGCAGCGGGTACCAAATGGAACTTTTTGCCGTTTAAACCGGGCTTGGTAGGCGGGCACTGTATTGGTGTTGACCCTTACTATTTGGCGCAGAAAGCACAGGAACACGGCTACCATCCGGAAATTATTCTGGCAGGCCGTCGTTTGAATGACAGCATGGGCGATTATGTGGCGTCTCAAGTCGTGAAAATGATGATTAAGAAAAGTATCAAAGTGAACGGTTCCAAAATTCTGATGCTGGGCATTACCTTCAAAGAAAATTGCCCGGATGTTCGCAACACCAAAGTGGTGGATGTGGTTAACGCGTTAAAAGATTACGAAACCCATGTAACCATTTACGATCCGTGGGCCAATCCTGCTGAAGTAAACCACGAATACGGCCTGACGACCACGCAAACCTTACCTAATGATAAATTTGACGCTGTTGTTTTAGGAGTGTCTCACAAAGAATTCCTTGGGTTGGATTTGTCTGCATTGCAGAAAGAAAACAGTTTGTTGTATGATGTAAAAGGAATTCTGGGCAGCCAAGCAGACGGAAAACTCTAATTGATTCAATTTTCAAACCGTGTCACTGAAAAAACAAACATTTTCGGCCCTAATCTGGACCTTTTTGGATACGGTTTTCACGAAAGGGATTACCCTTTTGGCATCAATACTATTAGCCAGAACTCTTGGCCCTGACGATTTCGGGATTATCGGGATGATTACCATTTTCATAGCGGTAGGCACAACGCTTGCAGACAGCGGTCTGGCTTCGTCGTTAATCCGTTCGTTGGAGGCAGACGATAAAGATTATTCCACGGTGTTTATAACCAATGTAGGAATCAGTCTTGTTATTTACCTGATTCTGTTTTCTACAGCACCGTTCATTGCAGGTTTTTATAATCAGGAGGTTCTTACGGATGTGGTCAGGGTTTACGGACTGAGTTTTGTTATTTCGGCTTTATCGGCGGTGCAGTTGGCAATTCATACCAGAAATATGCAGTTTAAAAAACTCATGCGGTACAACCTGCCGGCCAATCTGATTGGTGTGGTAACCGGTATTGCAATGGCTTATAGCGATTTTGGTGTTTGGAGTATTGTCGGGATGTACCTGACAACCCAATCGGTAAATTCAGCTTTGCTTTGGTTTTTTTCCGATTGGAAACCAAGTTGGTATTTCTCTGCAGAAAAACTCAAAAAACACTTTGATTTTGGCAACAAACTGATGCTTTCGGGTATTCTGAACGCGGTTTTTGACAATATTTACAGTGTTTTGATCGGAAAATATTTTTCGGTACGACAATTGGGGTTTTACGATCGGGCGAAAGTGTTTAACAATTATCCGGTTACGATTTTAACGACGATTATCTCCAAAGTAACCTATCCTTTGTTGTCGAACATTCAGGAAGAAAAAGAACGCATTTCCCGAACCTATAAACAAATTTTGCAGTTTACTTTTTTTGTTACCGCTCCGCTGATGATAGGTTTGGCTGCAGCAGCAGAGCCTTTGGTGGAATTGTTGTTGGGCAAAGAATGGCTTACGTCGGCCTTTTTCTTTAAAGTGTTGTGTTTTTCAAGTATGCTGTACCCGATTCACGCCTTCAACATCAATGTCCTGAAAGTTTATGGCAGAAGCGATTTGTTCCTGAAACTCGAAATCTTAAAAAAAATAATCATACTGATTGGCGTCCTTATTTCGTTTTCTTTCGGGATTTACGCCTTATTGTGGACCAGTGTGGTGACATCATTTCTGTCTTTGCTTGTCAATACCTACTACAGCAGTGATATGATTCACTATAAAACACTTCAGCAGTTAAAAGACATGTTGCCTACTTTTGTGTATGCCCTGCTTTCCGGTACGGCAGTAGCTGTAATGCTTTATCTGCTATGTGATTTTTCCGTTATTTTAAAGTTATTTCTGTCGGGAATAACCGGAATTATTGTTTACTTTGTGTTGAATAAATTATTTGCAAACCCGGCCTATATCTACACCGAACAATTACTTAAAAACAGGTTTTTACGATGATTAACGTTACCAAATGCTTTCTCCCGCCTCTTGAGGAATACACTCAGCAGGTAAACCGCGCTTTTAAAAACGAATGGCTCACCAACCGTGGCGAGTTGGTTTTGGAGTTGGAGGAAAAGCTGAAAAATTATCTGAAAACCGACAACATTATCATCACCAATAACGGAACCGTACCCTTGCAGATTGCCTTAAAGCTATTGGCAAATGGCGGTGAAGTGATTACGACACCGTTCAGTTATGTGGCGACTACTGCAGCGATTGTCTGGGAAAACTGCACTCCCGTTTTTGTAGACATTCATCCGGAGTATTTAACCATCGATGAAAGTAAAATTGAAGAAGCTATAACGGATAAAACCAAAGCCATTCTCGTTACGCACGTTTTCGGAAATCCCTGTAATGTAACCGAAATTGAACGTATTGCCAAAAAACATAACCTGAACGTGATTTACGATGCCGCCCATGCTTTTGGGGTGGAATACAGCGGAAGATCCATTTTCGAGTACGGGGAGGTGAGCACCTGTAGTTTTCACGCGACCAAATTGTTCCATACCGGGGAAGGCGGAGCGATGTTTACGCAGGATGAAGAATTATTCCACAAACTGTTTTACCATCACAATTTTGGTCATAACGGCCCTTTGGCTTTTCACGGACTAGGCGTAAACGGTAAAATTTCCGAACTGCAGGCCGCTATGGGATTGTCGGTTTTGCCCTATATGAATACAATACTAAACGACCGGAAAAGAATATGCGACCATTATGATGCCCATCTCGATTTCAACCGTCTGGAAAAAATAAAAATCCGCGAAAACACGCAGTGGAATTACAGTTATTACCCTGTAATTTTTGAAAGTGAGCAGCAATTGCTTCAAGTGCAGGCAAAATTAAATGAAGCGGAAATCGCACCAAGACGTTATTTCTATCCGTCCTTGAATACCATTGAATATACCCAGGGAAAACCCATGCCGATTTCGGAAAGCATTGCCTCAAGAATTTTGTGTTTACCTTTATTCGTGGGATTGGAAACTACAGCTTTGCAAAGAATATGTTCCATCATTAATGCCGCACTATGATAATAATCGGAGCCAAAGGTTTTGCCAAAGAAGTTCTGGAAGTATTATATCAGGATCATCAAGCAGATGCTGTAGTTTTTTATGACGACGTAAACCGTGATGTGCCGGATATGCTTTACGGAAAATTTCCGGTTTTAAAATCGACTGATGCAGCTAAAGAGTATTTTGAAAAAACAGACAACAGGTTTACGATTGGCATTGGCAATCCGGTGCTTCGGAAACAGCTCTTTGATAAATTTACAGCTTTAGGAGGTGAATTGGTATCCACTATCAGTCCGTTTGCGCACATTGGACATTTCGGTACCCGGATTGGTCAGGGTTGTAACATTATGACCGGGACGGTTATTACGAATGATGTGGTAGTTTCCGAAGGTGTTCTGATAAATTTAAACTGCACGGTAGGACACGATACCACTATAGGGTGTTTCAGCGAATTATCGCCGGGAGTGAAAATATCCGGCAATTGTACCATCGGGAAGTATTGCGTTTTGGGAACCAATGCAGTAGTCCTGCCGAAAGTAACACTCGGAAATAATGTGATTGTAGGCGCCGGAGCGGTTGTAACCAAAGATGTCCCGGATAATACGCTCGTAGTAGGCGTTCCTGCCCAAAAAATTAAAGATTTACCATCGTTGGAACTATGAAGAAGATTTTACATTTGGTAAACGATGAAAAATTTATCGGTTTCGCACATGCGTCTTTTACGGAAGAACAGGCTGCGCAAAGCGATTTTTGGGTGTTGTCCGGTGCGGAATCTTTAAAGCATATTAAATTTCCCTGTCGGCTTCTTACGGTCGATCAGTTTTATACGGAAGAAACTCTGGCAATTGTAAATGCTTACGATTTAATTGTACTGCATTTTCTGGATACCAAATACGACCGTTTACTGCAAAATGCGGCATTAAAGCCAAAAATTCTGTGGATAGGCTGGGGCGGTGATTATTATTGGTTAGCCGATACACTGGCCGATTTTCACATGTACAAACCGCTTACGAGGAAATTGGTGTCTAAAATCATGGGTAATCAATTGGTGTATTTTTTTTCTAAAAAGGTTAACCGCATCCGAAGAAAGAAACGTTTAAGGCTTATCAATACAGGTATCAGTTATTTTGCTCCGGTGCTTCCGGACGATTACCAACTGATAAAAAAGAGCCATCCCGATTTCAAACCGCAGTACGTGCAATGGAATTACGGGAATCTGGAACAGCATTACATCAAAGGCTACGAAGATTTTACCGTTACCGGAAACGATATTCTTCTGGGAAACAGCGCCACGCCAACCAATAACCATCTGGATGTGTTCGAGGTTCTTGCCAAAATCCATGTGAACAATCATATAATACTGTTGCCGTTAAATTACGGCGATTTGAATTACGGGAAAATCATCCAACAGAAGGTGATGGGGCTTTTTCCGCAACAGGCGCACGTGCTTTCGGAATTTATGCCTTACGAGGAATACATGAAACTGTTGCAAAACTGCGGAAATGTTGTCATGGGTCATATTCGTCAGCAGGCTTTGGGAAATATCGTTGCGATGTTATATGTGGGAGCAAAAGTGTATTTTTACAAGGACAGTGTAACGTATGCTTTTTTCAAAAACCGCGGCTTTACGGTTTTTACCCTGGAAGCCCTTCAAAAAGATCCGGCCTTGCTCGATTTGCAGTTGGATCCTGAAACCGTTTCCTTTCACCGCAGCCAGTTAATCAGCATTTGGGGAAAACAGCAAAACAGCATGAACACCCAAAGGGTCATTGCCTTACTGTCATGAGAAAGATAAAAGTATTACATTGTCTGGAAACATTGGGCGCAGGAGGTGTCGAACGGCGAAGATTGTCCATTGTGAAACTTTTGCCAAAAGACCGCTTTGAAGTTAAAATTGTTTGTACACAATTGCAAAATCAACTTTATAAAGAGTTTGAGGATTTAGGTGTCGAAATTATCGTGGTGGGAAAGTTAAAGCATCCTTTCGATTTTTCCGTGCATCAGAAAGTGCAGAAAGTGATTGGTGATTTCCGACCGGACATTATACATGGAGCCGTTTTCGAAGGGATTTCCATGGCAGCCATCAGCGGTTTTTTAAAACGTGTTCCGCATATAATACTGGAAGAGACTTCTGATCCAATACATCGGAACTGGAAAGCGAATTTACTTTTACGGTTGTTTTCCATGGTTTCGGATAAGGTTATTGGAGTATCACAGGCAACTTGTGATTACCTTGAACATAAGGCTAAGGTTAATCCTGATAAAATCCAACTAATCAACAACGGAGTCAGAGCTCCCAGAAGAGTATCGGAAGCCGAACAGGTTGCTTTGAAAGCCTCTTTGAATATCACAAATGAAGATTTTATTGTGGGTTCTGTAGGACGAATGATCGACGACAGCAACAAACGTTTCTCCGATTTAATTAAAGCTGTATCTTTACTTGTTAAAAAAAAATATAAGGTAAAGTTGCTATTGGTTGGAGATGGAAAAGAACGTAAGAATTACGAAAAACTGGCAAACGAATTAAATATTTCGGAGCATGTAATTTTTACAAAATATCAAGAAGATGTTGCCAAGTATTATTCGGTTATGGATGTTTTTTCTTTAGTATCAGCCAATGAATCTTTCGGATTAGTGCTTGCTGAAGCCATGTATTCTAAATTGCCAGTTGTTGCGACAAGGGTTGGAGGAATGCAATATGTAGTTGATGATAAGAATACCGGCATTTTAGTTGATAAATTTGATGTTTCAAGCATAACCAATGCATTAGCGTGGTTTTATGAAAATCCTGAAAAACTAAAAGAATATGGAGAGAAAGGTTATAAAAGAGTAGTGGAAGAATTTGCCGAAGAAGTCTATGTTGGAAAGATTGAAGCTTTATACAAACAGTTAGTGAAAGAATGATTTTTAGCCTTTTGAAAGATAATTTATGCATATCGTAATCGCACCCATACACGAGACTTTTTTCTCCGGACGTATCTGGATGGGATTGGATTTGGAGCGTATCAAAAACGTTCTTGAAAACGATTTTCATCACAAAGTGCAGCTTTTGGATTTTGCTAAAATTGCGGCAAATTATGAATTGCTGCCAAGACAATGTGTTTTGTTCTACACGGCAAGTTATAATGACAATTATAACCAATTTATTAAAGATGTGGTTTTTGATATTAGCCAGTCAAGACCGGATGTTATTCTGTTACCCGATATCAACCAGCTCTATTCTTTTGAAAACAAAGGGTATCAGGAATTGTATAAAAAACGCATCGGCATTGAAAAGGTAAATGGAAATTATTACGGCGATTTCGATGATTTTCCAGTTAATAAAGCCACTTTTCCTTTTGTTTATAAAAGTCTGAAAGGCGCCATGTCGAGCGGTGTCCGGTTAATTCAAAACAAAGAAGAATTGGAGACCTTGAATAAAGAAGTTAAAAAGTTAACGTTCTTGGAACGCCTTCGTTTGTACAAAAAAGCCAAAAATAAGCACAAAGACCAGTCTCTGCAGCCGGTTAAGCAATACAGCGAAGTAAATTTCAGCAAGTTTTTCTCGAAACGCAGTCCGTTTGTGGCTCAGGAATTTGTGCCTGGTCTGGAATGTGATTATAAAGTATTGATTTTTGGCGAAAAATATTTTGTACTGAAGCGAAAAGTCCGGGATAACGACTTCAAAGCAAGCGGCAGCGGAAAATTCGAATGGACAGAGCCTTCCGAAAAAGTGCTGGACTACGCCCGGGAAGTCGTGACCAAAATGGGAGTCTGGTTTAATTCCTTAGATATCGTGGAGACAGAAGAATACTGTGCTTTAGTGGAATACCAGGGCATTGGTTTTGGCCCGCTTACTCTGATAGGTTCGCCGTACTACTTTCAGAAAAACACATCCCATTGGCATAAAGTGCTTACGCAGTCCAATCTGGAGGAAGAATATGCACAAGCCATTCATCACGGTTTAACCCTGAAAAATCCATGAAAATAGTCCGATTAGCCACGTTTCTCGATTTTGGAGGCGTAGAACGCCGATTGGAAACCCTTTCGCATATCCGAGACGAACACGATTGGGTATTTTGCGCCATAAATAAAGGAGGAACCGCCGCCGAAAATATCCAAAAGCAAGGAAAAAGAGTAGTTTGTTTCGGATTATCGTATAAAATTCCAAGTTTTGCTACCATTTACAAACTGTATCGGTTTTTTAAAAAGGAAAAACCAGAAGTGGTACATACTTCCGGTGCGGAAGCAAATTTTCACGGCGTCTTGGCGGCAAAGCTTGCGAAAGTACCGGTAATTGTTTCCGAAGAAATCGGGATTCCGTCACAAAGTAAGACCGCTAAGCGGATTTTTAAATTCATCTATAACCTTTCCGATTATGTGATTGGGAATTCAGCACCAGTGATTTCTTATCTGGAAAAAGAAAACGGGGTGAAACGGAAAAAATTGCAACAGATTCCCAACCCAATGATTTTTCAGGAGCTGGACGAAAGACCGGAACGAAAAGATGAAATTTTCAGCATTGTTTCCGTTTCGCGACTGGAGCCGGTTAAGAACATCGAATCAGTTTTACGGGTAATTGCTCAATTGCTTTCGGAACAGCATAAAATTCGGTATACGATTGTGGGTGACGGAAGTCATCGTTTTGTGTTAGAAGCCTTGGTTAAGGAACTGAATATTGAGGAATACGTAACCTTTGCCGGCTATCAAAGCAATCCGATACCTTTTTTACAGGCAGCCGATTTGTATGTGCTTACCTCCTTTACAGAAGGGTTTTCCAATTCACTGGCCGAAGCGATGTACAGCGAAACCCCGTCGCTTTCCACAAGAGTCGGTGCGGCCGAAGCAATTATTTCGGAAGGCGAAAACGGATGGCTGGTACCTCCGGGAGACGATGAGGTTTTAAAACGTACCTTAACAACAATCCTGACAACCGATCGTGAAACACGAAAAGCGATAGGCAAAAAAGGAAAACAGATGATAGCAGCAAATTATTCGCTGGCAAACCATGCCGCAATGCTGATGAAACTGTATCAGAACTAATATGCAGAAAATACTATTCATTACTTGGGACGGACCGCAAACCAGTTACATGGAAGGCTTGTTTTTGCCTATTTTCAACGCAATAAAGAAAACAGATGCAATTGATTTTCATGTGATTCAGTTTACCTGGGCCGATCAAAGTAAAACTGACAGCATCCGGAAAATTGCGGATTCATTCGGAATTCATTATGCTGCATATAAGATTCAAAGAAAACCAATTGCGCTTTTAGGAAGCCTTTTCACTTTGTTTCAGGGAAAATCCTTTCTTCAGCAATACATCGATCAACATAAGATTGATGTGGTCATGCCGCGAAGTACGATGCCGGCGGTTATGGTCAATCGGCTGCGCCTTAAAAATACTAAAATCATTTTCGATGCCGACGGTTTGCCACTCGAAGAGCGAGTCGATTTTTCCGGACTTTCCAAAGCCAGTAAGCAATACCAATGGCTGAAAAAAGAAGAAACCAGACTTCTGATAAAGGCAGATGGTGTACTGACCCGTTCGCAAAAAGCCATAGCAATTCATCTGAAAACCATCGGAAACCAGTTTCACGATAAATTCACCGTAGTTTTTAACGGAAGAAACCCTGAATTTTTCCAACCGTATGCTTCCCAAAAAACAGCAGTCCGCAAAATGCTCGGCATTCCGGAAGATGATTTTGTGTTCGTGTACTGCGGTTCGCTTGGGCCACAATACGGCTGGGAAGAAATGCTGACCATTTTTAAGTCCTATCATACAATAAAATCAACCGCCCGATTCCTGATTGTATCCGGTAATCCGGAATTCGTGAAAGACAAAATCCCTGAGGAGCTGCAAAACAGTATCATAGTTAAAAGTGTTCCGTTTGCAGAAGTGCCTAAATTTCTGTCGGCCGCGGATGTGGCTTTTGCGATTCGCAAACCAACGTTCAGTATGCAGGGTGTGGCACCCATTAAATTAGGGGAGTATCTGTTAATGGGGCTTCCTACGATTGCTTCGGCCGGTATTGGCGACACGGAAACCTTGCTCGAAAATGTTCCGGGAACGTTTCTTTTTGAACACAACGATGCGCAGGCAATTGAAAAAGCCGTTACTTTTGTAGCCAACTTAAAATACGATCCGTTATTGCTTCGGGAAGCCGGGGAAAAATATTTCTCCCTTAAGAAAAGTGCGGAAAGTTACCGGAAGGCATTTCAAAAATTATGAGAGTTCTTTATCTCACAAAATACACACGGAAAGGAGCGAGCAGCAGGCTTCGCAGTTTTCAGTACTTCCCGTTACTGGAGCAGGATGGTTTTGCAATAACCGCCGCGCCACTCTTCAGCGACGCTTATCTGGACCACCTTTACAACGGACAGACTACCGTTTTAGAGGCAGTGAAAGGATATTTGCGAAGGTTTTTCATTCTTTTTACAGTTTTCCGATATGGTGCAATTGTAATTGAAAAGGAGCTTTTTCCGTACTTGCCGCCTTTTGCGGAAAGACTGCTGTGGCTGTTCGGGAAAAAATATGTGGTAGATTATGACGATGCCATTTTTCACAATTACGATTTGCATCCGAATAAGGTGTTGCGTTTTTTTCTGAAGCATAAGATTGATACGGTTATGCGTTTGTCAGGAGCGGTTATTGCCGGGAATGCATATCTGGCAGAAAGAGCCCAAAAAGCGGGCGCAAAAAAGGTAATCATCATTCCGACTGTAATCGATATTAACCGCTATACCGTAAAACCGAAACCTTCCGGAGCAAAAACGGTAATTGGATGGATCGGGTCGCCTTCTACTTTTAAATATGTAAAGCAGCTTTTTCCGGTCTTTGAGAAGCTAATCCGGCAACACGATTTCGAATTGCAAATCGTGGGTGCTAAATCGGATGAAAAGCCTTCTTTTCCGATTACATTTATAGACTGGAGCGAAGAAACGGAAGTCATATCCATTCAAAATTTCGACATCGGGATTATGCCTTTGGAAGATTCGCCTTGGGAAAAAGGAAAATGCGCCTATAAAATCATTCAGTATATGGCCTGCGGATTGCCGGTTGTGGCTTCACCGGTCGGGATGAACAAAGACGTGGTCGCAGTCGGTAAAACGGGTTTTTTGCCTAAAAATCCGGAAGAATGGTGCGAAGTTTTTCAAATTTTAACACAAGAAAAAACAAAAAGTCGTAATTTTGGGACGTCCGGCAGGCAAGTAGTTGAAAATGAGTATACCTTGCAAAGGTATGTTCGGAAATTAATTACAGTCTTAAGGACGATTTAACCCAAGCCCCAAAGAATAGCATGCCCAAATTACGAAAACACAACTACCTAGACATCCTACAGGTCTACAGGGGTTTAGCAGCCCTTATGGTAATTTTTCATCATTCCGTCGGATCGTTGCGATATTACCATCATGTCGAAAACCCAATTTTAACTTTTTTAGGTGATATCGGGAAATTCGGAGTCGATTTTTTCTTCGTACTTTCCGGATTTATCATTGCCTATTCGGCCTCTTTCAGTTATCATAAGCCGAATGCGTTTAAAAAATACATAACCGGAAGAATTTTAAGGATTTACATTCCGTACCTTCCCATCGGCATTGCCATGTTGTTCCTGTATTCGCTTTTTCCGGATTTTTCCAATGCGGAGCGCGATATCAGCTGGTTTACTTCCCTTACGCTTATTCCCAACGGAAGCCCTGCGCTTTCCGTAGCCTGGACACTGATTTTTGAAATGATGTTTTATTTGTTGTTTAGCATCACTTTTGTTTCCAGAAATGTCTGGAATTATTTTATTGTTTTTTGGGTAGTGGCGATTGTGGTTTGCAATTACACTTCGCTGCAATACCTGTTAAATGACGGAAATCCTGTCTTAAAAGTCTTTTTTTCGGCGTATAACATCGAATTTGTACTAGGGTATATTTTAGCGCAACTGTTTATCCGAAAAGTAAAATTAGGATTCTCCGTGCCTTTGCTGTTAACAATCCTGTCTTTAAGTTTTTACCTTTATCTCATGGGTGTAAAAGCCGATACGGTCTTTTTTGCGGAAAATCTGATTTTCGGGATTTTTGTTTTCTTCATGCTTTATCTTTCGGTTACGAAATTTACGTTCCGGATTAAGAAAACCGAGCTTTTTATGTTATTAGGGAATGCCACGTATTCCATTTACCTGATTCACAATCCGATTCAGATGATTATAATTCGTACATTCCCTAAAATTTCTACTGAAATTAGTCTTACATTTGCGATAGTTTTAGCAGTGGTAATTTGCTGTGTGGCAGGTTATCTCTACTCGTTGGTTTTTGAAAAAATGGCCATCAAAGCTGCGAAAAAGCTTATCGTATACAGTAGAAAAAGAGAACGTATTTGGACTTAATTGTAGTATTACTGATTGTTGCCTGCGGAGTTGGCTTTACCTCGGTTTTTAAAGACACACTGCCCGCTTCACAACGTAAACACCTGAAGAACTTGTGGTTTTTTCATATCGTTTTCGGGTTGTATTACTGCTTTTTTGTTCAGGGTGACGCGATTGGTTACTGGCGGATTGCCCAGGAAATGACTTCCGAAGATTTCTATAAGTTTATCAACGAGCAGAAAGGAACGTACTTTTTGTTTGCGGTGAACTACTTTCCGGCCAAACTGCTCGGATTGTCTTATCTTTCCGGAACAATGCTTTACACACTTTTAGGATTTATAGGACTTAGTTATTTCTACGTGATTGCTTACCAAACGGTTCCTTCAAATCCGAAATACGGTAATTATCAGTTGTTTCCCTTGGTTTTCTTCATGCCGAACCTGCATTTCTGGAGTTGCGGAGTAGGGAAAGACACGCTGTTGTTTTTGTGTATCGGAATGTTTGCTTATGGTTTGCTCTTACCTGCAAAGCGGATATTTTTGTTATTGTTTGCGTTGGCACTTTCGTACTACATTCGACCGCATATTACACTTTTTTTACTGGTGGCTTTCGGACTTTCCTATGTTTTCAGTTCTAAGGTTTCCGGTGCCAAAAGGGTGATGTTATCGGTGATTTTGATTGGTATCGGAATTGCCATTCTGCCTTCTGTAATGGAATTTGCCAAAATTGAAGAAACCACTATCGACAGCTTCGAACAATTCTCTGAGAAAAAAGCCGATTTGTTAAGCCGTGCCAGTTCGGGTTCGCGTATCGATATCTCCTCATACCCTTTCCCGCTGAAAGTGTTTACTTTTTTGTTCCGCCCGTTATTCTTTGATATCAACGGAATTCCGGCCGCCATTGCCTCTTTTGAAAACCTGATGCTGTTGGTAATCACGGTAAATATTTTTAAAAACAAACCGGTACAGATGTTTAAAGCCGCTCCGTTTGTGATAAAAGGACTGGTTATTTTTCTGATTATCGGAACCTTGGCGTTTTCGCAATCGTTAGGAAATCTCGGTATCATGATTCGGATGCGGAACATGTTCCTGCCGGGCTTGCTTATTTTTATCCTTTGGAGTTTTTCCTATCAGCAGCGAAACCATAAGCGCATTAAATTTTGATACCTGCCGATAAAATAAAAAGCAATCGTTTCCTGCTCTTTTTGTTGGGCTATCATTTGATTTTTACGTATTTCAGCTGGGACTATTTTGTGGAAAACGGCGGCGATGCTGCTTTCTACTGGTTTCAGACCGAGGCGTCCCGAAACCGTCTGCTTTGCGATTTATTTCATTACGGTTCGGATGTAATCTTACTGTTTAATTATTTCTTTGCCAACATATTGCACCTGGATATTGTTTTTGGTTTTTTACTTTACAGTCTGATTGGTTTTTTGGGTATTTTACAGTTTTACCGATTGGGAAAAGCCCTTATGAACGGATGTACGACAGTGTTTGGAATAGATTTTCTTTTTTTGTTGTTATTGCTTCCGAATCTTCATTTCTGGACCGCAACATTAGGAAAGGAACCCGTTTGCTTTTTACTGATAACGGCTGTATTGCTTGAAATCTGTCAGAAAAAATATTTTTCCATCAAGCTCATTGTGGCTTTTCTGCTGCTGATGGCTATTCGGCCACACATTGCCTTGTTTTTGCTGACCGCGGTAATGTTCGTGTTTTTTTTCGGAAAACAATTGAAACCCATGCAAAAACTGCTTTCAGGGTTAGTGTTTCTGATTGTCGCTGCCGTGGCGGGTTATATGGTGCTTCAGCTTTCGGAAATCCGCTATCCCGATTGGGAACGCATCCGCTATTTTAACGAATATTCGCTGTTGTCTTTTAGAGATTCCGGAAGTTATGTGCCGATGCTAGACTATTCCTATCCGTATAGATTATTCACGTTTTGGTTCCGTCCTTTTCCCGGAGAATTTACCACTTTTTTGGGTTGGGGATTGGCCTTAGAGAATATCGTGTGGCTGCTTTTGCACCTGACCGCGTTATTTTTGCTGGCCCGAAAATGGCAACAACTTCATTTTACACCGGTTATGAAAATTATACTGCTTTTTGCCGTAATTTCAGCGGTAATTATAGTGCAGCGTTATGCCGGGTTTGGTATTTTTGCACGAACCAAAATCATGCTCCAGCCTTTTACAGGGTTGGTTTTGTTGTGGATTTTGACTTTTGTTCCGCCCCAAACTGAAAAAAATACATGAAAAAAATTGTCCGTATTACCACCGTACCGCTTTCTCTGGAAAAACTTCTGGAAAATCAGCTGCGTTTTATGAACGGGCATTATGAGGTGATTGCGGTTTCTTCGGAAGGAGCACGTTTGCGGAAATTTGGAGCCAAAGAAGGCGTTCGCACTTTCGAAGTCGGTCTTACCCGAAAAATAACACCTTTACAGGACCTGAAAGCCGTGTGGCAGTTGTATCGTTTTCTGAAAAAGGAGAAACCTTTTATGGTGCATTCCCACACGCCAAAAGCCGGAATTGTAGGGATGCTGGCTGCAAAATTAGCAGGAGTCCCCAATCGGTTGCATACCGTGGCCGGATTGCCTTTGCTGGAAACTGCCGGAATTAAGCGAACCATATTAACGGCTGTCGAAAAGCTTACCTATTCCTGTGCCACCAAAGTCTATCCAAACTCTAAAGGATTGCGACAGATTATCCTTCAGGAAAAATTCTGTTCCGAATCGAAATTAAAAGTGATTGGTGAAGGAAGTTCCAACGGCATTGATACCGAATATTTCAGCAGAAAGAGTCTGTCTCAATCCGATGCCGAGCAACTAAAAAGCCAATTAAGCATTACCCAAGAGGATTTCGTATTCGTATTCGTAGGCCGGATTGTCGGCGATAAAGGAATTAACGAGTTAATTGCCGCTTTTGACAAGATTTCCGCTGAAAGCAAGAAGGTAAAATTACTTTTGGTCGGACCTTATGAAGACGATTTAGATCCGCTTTCCGAAACCACCGTGAAGCGGATTAATGAGAATAAAAATTGCATTTCCGTGGGTTATCAGCAGGATGTGCGGTTGTTTCTCGCCATCAGCCACTGTCTGGTTTTTCCGAGTTACCGCGAAGGATTTCCCAACGTGGTCATGCAGGCCGGCGCGATGGAACTGCCCGGTATCGTAACCGATATCAACGGCTGTAACGAAATCATCACTCATGAAAAAAACGGCCTGATTGTACCTGTTAAATCTTCGGAAGCGTTGTATCTTGCCATGCAGAGGATTTTGTCTGAAAAGGATTTGTACTTGAGGCTGCAACAACACGCCCGGGAAGCAATTACCTCGAGATTTGAACAAAAAGTTATCTGGGAAGCCCTGTTGGCCGAATACCAAAAACTGGAACATGTATCGTAATTTTTTTAAAAGAATCCTGGATTTTAATGTGGCACTTTTGCTTTTGCTGCTGCTTTCGCCAATCCTGCTGTTTGCGATAATCGGATTGTTTTTTGCCAATAGCGGGAAACCTTTTTTCGTACAACAGCGCCCTGGGCAACACGGAAAAATATTTACGATTGTGAAGTTTAAAACGATGAACGATAAAAAAGACCAAAACGGCCATCTGCTTTCCGATGCCGAGCGGTTAACGTCCATCGGACGTTTTGTGCGTAAAACTTCGCTGGACGAATTGCCCCAGTTATTCAATGTCGTAAAAGGCGATATGAGCCTGATTGGGCCGCGTCCGTTGCTGGTGCAATACCTTCCGCTATACAACGAACATCAGCGAAAGCGGCATGCGGTACGGCCGGGGATAACAGGCTGGGCACAGGTAAACGGACGAAACGCCATCAGCTGGCAGCAGAAATTTGATTACGATGTTTGGTACACCGAAAATATTTCCTTAAAATTGGATGCCGTCATCGTGTGGAAAACCATTCAGAAAGTTATTAAAAGAGAAGGAATATCGGGGGAAGCGGTGGCAACGGCAGAACCCTTTAAAGGAAATTAATGCATATGTATATTTTTGGCGCCAGCGGTCAGGGAAAAGTAATCGCTTCCATTTTAAAAGTTCTTAAAGTGGCAGAGCTCAAAGGTTTTATTGATGATAATCCTCCGTCGGATGCGGTTTTCGGATTGCCTGTTGTGCATGCTTCTGCAATGAACGCTGTTGAAAATCAGTCGCTAATTATCGGAATCGGAAATAACGCTAACCGAAAAAAAGTAGCCGAACGGTTAAACGCACATTATTTTTCTGTGGTACATCCAAGCGCTGCTGTTTGTGAAAGTGCGGTTTTGGGTTCCGGGACGGTTGTGATGCCGAATGCCGTAATTAATGCCGATACCACCATCGGGAAGCATTGCATCATCAATTCCGGAGCAGTGGTGGAGCACGATTGTACCGTGGCAGATTATGTGCACATTTCTCCCAATGCAGCGTTGGCCGGGAATATTGAAATCGGTGAAGGTTCGCATGTAGGGCTTGGAGCTGTTGTTTTGCCGGGTGTGAAAATCGGGAAGTGGGCAACCATTGGAGCCGGAACCGTGGTGCTCAAAGATGTGCCGGATTATGCCGTGGTGGTGGGAAATCCCGGGCGAATCATTAAATACACAAACGCAGAATAAATGCTTTTAAAACGTCTTTTTGATCTTTTTTTTTCAGGTTTTGCCCTCTTGTGTATCGGCTGGCTGATTCTTTTGTGCTGGCTGCTGGCCACGCTGGATACCAAAGCCAACGGGTTTTTTCTGCAAAAGCGCGTGGGACAACAGGGTAAGTTGTTTACGATTATCAAATTAAGAACGATGAAAGACGGAAAAGTAACACCAATCGGGGCTTTTTTCCGAAAAACCAAAATCGACGAGCTGCCTCAGTTTTTGAATGTGCTAATTGGCGATATGAGTGTTGTGGGACCAAGACCGGATATTGTTGGATATTATGATCTGTTAGAAGGAGAAGAACGCAATATTCTGAAGTTAAAACCGGGTTTAACCAGTGCGGCATCGCTAAAATATTTCGATGAAGAATACCTTTTGACACAGCAGGAAAATCCTTTGGAATATAACGATACCGTCATCTTTCCGGATAAGGTAAAAATGAACCTGGATTATTACTACCACCGCAGTTTTTTCGGTGATCTGAAAATCGTGATGGCCACCATTTTTCAAAAATTACTATGATTGCGTATTAACTTTCAAAAGATTCTGTAAATTTGCTCACCAGTTCCCCAAAGCTGCATCTAACTTATTGAAAATGAACAAGGAAAAAATTTGGCTGTCTTCACCTCATATGGGAGGAAATGAACAGCGGTACATCAAGGAGGCATTTGACACCAACTGGGTGGCTCCGCTAGGGCCAAACGTATCCGGTTTTGAAGCGGATTTAGAAGCGTATTTACAGCAAAATTCGCAGGTAGCTGCGTTGAGTTCCGGGACAGCCGCCCTTCATTTAGGGTTGCTGTTGTTAGGGGTAAAAGCCGGTGATGAGGTACTTTGCCAGAGCATGACTTTTTCCGCTTCGGCCAATCCGATAGTGTATCAGGGCGCACAGCCCGTTTTTGTAGACAGCGAACCAACTACCTGGAACATGTGTCCGAAAGCTCTGGAAGCGGCCATTCAGGACAGAATTTCAAAAGGAAAGAAACCCAAAGCGATTATACCGGTTCATTTGTACGGAATGCCTTATCGGGTAACTGAAATTTTGGAAGTAGCCCAAAAATACGATATTCCGGTGCTGGAAGACAGTGCGGAAGCATTGGGAAGCCGCTATAAAGGAAAAGCCTGCGGAACTTTCGGAGATTTCAGCGTACTTTCTTTCAACGGAAATAAAATTATCACCACATCGGGAGGCGGAGCGCTTGTTTCCAAAAACAGGGAAACGAAAGATAAAATTGTGTTTTATGCCACACAATCCCGTGATCAGGCGCCTCATTACCAGCATTCCGAGATAGGCTACAATTACCGCATGAGTAATATTTGTGCCGGGATTGGCCGAGGGCAAATGGAAGTTTTGGATGCACATGTTGCCTTGCGAAGAAAAATGCACGACCTTTATGCGGCTTTTTTTTCTGAAATTGCCGGTGTTACGGTATTGCAGGAACCGAATGAGGACTTTTTCTCCAACCATTGGTTAACGGCCATCACCATTAATCCGGCCATAACAGGGAAAACAAGAGAAGAGTTGCGTCTGGCCTTAGAGCAGGAAAATATAGAAAGCCGCCCGTTGTGGAAGCCGATGCATCTGCAGCCGGTTTTTGCAAACTGTCCGTTTTACGGTTCAGGAGTTTCAGAGCAGCTTTTTGAAGACGGACTTTGTCTGCCTTCGGGTTCTAATTTAACCGGACAGGAAATTGAAAGGATTTTTGTAACATTGAAAGCTTTTTTTAATTAATTCCAGAGAAAAGGAGTATGGTGGTGAAAAAGAATTCGGGATTTACCTTAAAATCGGCCTTCAATCTGGTTCTGAGTGGCAGCAGCTTAAATTTTTCCATTAAAAATCTGAGTTACCTTCCGCGTTGGATCATACTGATGCTCGATATTTTCATGGTGCTTGTCTCCGGATTTCTGGGCCATCTTCTCTTAAAAGGGATCGGACTTAATTTCGAACTCAACCGGAATATGTCTGCAGTGTTAACTCTGTATCTCGGGGTAACCGTATTTTTCTTTTGGGTTTTCCGCACGTATTCGGGAATTATCCGACATTCCAGCTTCATAGATGCCGTAAAGCTTTTTATGGCGCAGTCGTCAGCTTTTCTTTTTTTATTGCTGGTCAATACTTTTTTTGAAGTATTTCAAGGCGGAAAACTGTTTTTAAACACAAGGCTTTTTATCAGTATCGTGCTTTCTTTTATGCTGTTACTGCTTTATCGGATTGTGGTAAAGCAGGTATTCGAGCATTATATGATTGCCAGTAAGCATAAAGGAATCACCAAAGCACTTATTTACGGAGCGGACGCCAATGCGATTTCAGTAGCCAATGCACTTCGTTTTGAAACGCCGGCCCGCTACAAGGTAATCGGATTTGTAGACCGTGAGAATAAAAACTCATCGAAGCGGATTCTGGATCTGCCTATTCTGCATCATGAAAAAAGGGTTCCGGTTTTGTTGCGGTCTCAGGGTGCACAGGCCTTGATTATAGCCGACCGTTCGCTTTCAAAAGACGAAAAATTAGCGCTGGTAGACGACTGTTTGGAGTACAACTTTAAAGTATTGTCTGTTCCCGATTTAACCGATTGGGAAAATCAGGAAGATATTTCCAAAAAAATCAAGAATTTCCAGATTCAGGATTTGCTGGAACGCAATCCGATTCAGCTTGATAACAAAGCGATTTCCGATCAGATAAAAGGAAAAACCATTATGATTACCGGTGCGGCCGGTTCTATCGGAAGTGAAATTGTCTGGCAGGTTTGTGCCTTCGGACCAAGTCGCATCATTTTGGTGGATCAGGCCGAAACCCCGCTGCATCACTTAAGCCTTGAATTAGGGAAGCAGAATTTCGGCGTGACGATTGAAAGTACGATTGCGGATATCCGGAATTTTGCCATGATGAAATCCATTTTTGCCAAAAGCAGACCGGATGTGGTGTACCATGCCGCCGCCTACAAACACGTGCCGCTGATGGAAGAAAACCCGTCGCAGGCCGTTTTTACCAATGTTTCAGGAACTAAAAACCTGGCCGATTTATCTGTGGCTTATGGTGTGGAAAGTTTTGTGATGGTTTCCACCGATAAGGCAGTAAACCCAAGTAATGTAATGGGGGCCAGCAAGCGAATCGCCGAGAAATACGTGCAATCGCTGTTTTTCTCCTTAACCGAAAAACAAAACAATCCTACCAAATTTATAACCACCCGTTTCGGAAACGTATTAGGCTCTAACGGTTCTGTGGTGCCTTTGTTTACACAGCAGATTGCCAACGGTGGCCCGATTACGATTACCCATCCGGAAATCATTCGTTATTTTATGACGATACCCGAAGCCTGTCAGCTGGTTTTGGAAGCGGGCGCCATGGGAATGGGCGGTGAGATTTTTATTTTCGACATGGGGAAACCGGTTAAGATTATCGATTTGGCCAAAAAGATGATCCGTCTGGCCGGATTGCGACCGGATAAAGACATTAAAATTGAGATTGTGGGATTACGTCCGGGGGAAAAATTATACGAAGAATTGCTGAACGATTCCTCGAAAACCCTGCCAACTCACCATGAAAAAATTATGATTGCCAAAGAGGCTACGGATGATTACGAAGATGTAAACAAACAAATTTTGGAATTGCTGGAACTTTCCACCGCCCTGTATTCGGAACAAATCGTGGCTAAAATGAAAAGTATCGTTCCGGAATACAAGAGCATGAACTCCGAATACGAAACGCTGGACGAAGCAAAAAACTGATATTCGGATAATTGCGTATTAATTCTATCTTTGCAAAAAATTGTATATGCTCTTTCCAAAGTTTAAAATATATTTTTTAGTATTTTTTGCCTTTATGTTTGTGTCCTGTGTGTCGAAAAAAGACATGGTGTATTTGTATAATTCCGATGGGGCTTCTAAAACAGAAAGCGGGAAAACAGATTACGAGCCGGTTCTTCAGAACGATGATATTCTGAGTATTACGGTTTCGGCGGAAAATCCCGAAGTAGCAGCACCTTATAATCTGAAAGCAGTTTCCGTAAGTAATGTAAACGGAGCGGTTGCTTCACAGGCTACATCATTAGACAATTACATTATCGATAAAAACGGTGAAATTGAGTTTCCGCAACTTGGGAAGATTAAATTGGCCGGACTTACCCGGAATGAAGCAGTCGATAAATTAAAAACCATTCTTTCGGAATACATCACGAACCCAACAATTCACATGCGTATCGTAAACTTTAAAATTTCGGTAATCGGAGAAGTAAACAATCCGGGTGTGCATCGGGTTAACAGTGAGCGTATTACTTTGTTGGAGGCTTTGAGTCTTTCCGGAGACCTTTCAATTTTCGGGAAGCGTAAAAATATCATGGTCATCCGTGAAAGTGAAGGTGCCAAGTCGATTGCCAAAGTAGATATTACCGATGCCAACTTTCTGAATTCCGATTATTATTACCTGAAGCAAAATGACGTGGTATACGTAGAACCTAACGGAGCGCGTCGCAATTCGGCTATAATCGGACCCAATATTACCGTTGGTCTTTCCGTATTGTCTTTTGCGATAGGCGTTATATTATTAATTACGCGTTAATTATGATGGATTCCGAAAATAACGTGCAGCAAAACCCTTTTGACCACTCACTGAATATCAGGGAGCAGCTAACCTACTATATCGGAAACTGGTATTGGTTTATTATCAGTGTTTTTTTGTTTTTGGCTGGGGCTTATGTGTATTTGCGTTATACGGTTCCGCAATACAGCGCCAGTACCACCCTGATGCTGAAAGATGATAAAAAAGGCGGTGTAGACTCCGAACTGACAGCCTTCTCTGATTTGGGCGTACTGTCCAGTGTGAAAAACAATATTGACAACGAGATTGAAGTAATCAAATCCCGAACCCTTATCAAAAGCACTATTAAAGATTTAGGGCTGAATGTGTCCTATGTTAATGAAGGAAGGGTGAAATCGGAAGACCTGTATAAAAAATCACCGATACAGTTTTTGGTTTCCCGATTTAACGAAGGCTTTGAAAACCGGACCATTGCATACAAGATTGTCGGAGAATCGGCAACTTTGTATTCTCTTTACAACAGGAATGAGGTGAAACTGGGTACCTTTCAGTACGGGCAAACCATCAAACTTAAAGAAGGGAATGCCGTTGTGCTGTTAGTCGGAGACAAAGAGAAAACAAAAGAAAAATCTTTTGCAATTTCGGTAATTGTCCGTCCTTTAGAGGCTGTAACCGGTAGTTTTAAAGGTCGTCTCGGGGTTAGAAAAGTAGGCGACCGAACCAGTGTTGTAGAACTTTCCATTGTTGACCCGGTAAGCGAGAAAGCGGAAGATTTCCTGGATGCTTTGGTGCGCGTATACAATCAGGATGTGGTAAACGATAAAAACCTGATTTTTGAAAATACGTCACGTTTTATTAACGAGCGATTGAAAATCATTGCCGACGAATTAGACAATGTGGAACGCAATACGGAAGGTTTTAAAATAAAACACCATGTAACCGATATTGCTTCCGAGGCCAATCTGTTTTTGAACAATGCCAGCGAATTTGAGAAGCGCGAAATCGAAACCGAAACCCAGTTGAAAGTGATTGCCACCATGACGGATTATGTAAACAACAGCAACCGTTATGAACTGATTCCGGCCAATGTGCTTACTTCCGATGCCAATGCTTCGGGGTTAATTGACCAGTACAATCAGCTGATTCTGGAGCGCAACCGATTGCTGAAAAACGGAACGCCTAAAAATGCCGTCATCCTTACCATTGATAAAAAAATTGAATCGCTTCGGCAGAACATCAAGTCCAGCATGGCGCGACTGAAAGCGGCGTTGGAGATTAAGAAAAAAGATCTGGCATATCAGAATGCCCTGTTTAACGGAAAAATTTCCAAAATCCCTACTTTAGAGCGGGAAGCGCGTGTTTTAGGACGTCAGCAGCAAATTAAAGAATCCCTCTATTTGTATTTGTTGCAGAAAAGGGAAGAAACGGCTATTTCATTGGCAGTAACAGCACCGAATGCAAAAGTTATTGATTCGGCTTTGTCTTCTAAATCGCCGGTAACACCGAAAAGACAGTCGATTTTTATGTCTGCCATGGCCATCGGACTTTTATTGCCGTTGGGCGTTTTGTATCTGTTACAGATGATGGATACCAAAATTAAAGGCCGTTCCGATGTGGAAAGCAAGCTTACCATTCCGATTTTAGGAGACGTTCCGACTTCGCTTACGAATGAAGAAATTATTGAAGCCAACAGCAGAACCAGTGCGGCGGAGGCAGTTCGTATTGTAAGAACCAATCTCGAGTTTATGCTCAATCAGGTTCCGGATAATGTAGCCAAAACCGTTTTTGTAACCTCTACTGTTCCTAAAGAAGGAAAAACCTTCGTTGCGGTTAATCTGGCGGGAACCATTGCGCTTTCCGGGAAAAAAGTGTTGCTGATTGGTATGGATATCCGTAATCCTAAACTGGAAGACTATTTGCATCTTCCGAAGGAAGGTGTAACCAATTATCTGTCTACCAAAGATTTGGATATTCATTCGCTTATTCACCGCATTCCGAAGTATGAGTCGTTTTACGTGTTGCCTTCCGGGGTTATTCCTCCCAATCCGGCTGAATTACTGATGAGCAACAAGGTGAACGCACTTTTTGAACAATTAAAACAGGAATTTGATTATATCGTGGTGGACACTTCTCCGGTACATCTGGTAACCGATACCTTATTGATTGCCCAACATGCCGATGCCTTTGTATATGTGGTACGGGCTAACTATCTGGATAAATCGTTACTGCGTGTTCCGTATCAGTTACATTTAGAGAAGAAATTGCCGAATATGGCGATTCTGATAAACGATACCGCTATAAACAAGGGTTATGGTTACGGTTATGGCGCATACGGCTATGGTTACGGCTACGGCTACGGTGTTGAAGTGGTTAAAAAAAGCTGGATAGAGCGGTTAAAAGATAAATTTAAAAAAGAGGCATAAGCCTCTTTTTTAGTTGAAAAATTCGTTATTTTTCATGGCTTCAGCAAGCGCTTGTGTTTCTTTTATACGGACTTTTCCGGAAAATGCATCGATGTGGTTTTTGTGGTGTACATCCGAGCCTGTAAAGTCAATAAGTCCTTTTTTGAGGAGTTTTTCTGCAGCCTGGGCTACATCCGGACCATAATACCCGACAGCAGAAAGTAAGTTCAGCTGAAACAGACACCCCGCTTTCTTAAGTTTCTGGTATTCCTCAAAATTGTGATGAAAATAGGCGTAACGTTCCGGATGTGCCAATACAGGAATATAGCCGGCGATTTGCAATTGAAAAAGCGTTTCCTGTAAATGAAGCGGCGGACTCAGATAGGAGATTTCCACCAGCACATATTTGTCTTTCAGGGTTAAAAGGCGTCCTTCCTGAAAAAGTCTGACAAACGATTCGTTAATCATGTATTCTGAAGCAGCCTCAAGTTGCAGTTTCGTGGTAAGTTCCGGCGAAAGTTTCTGCAGTTCTTCTCTTTTAGCCGTTATAATTTCCGGAGTATTGTCCCAAACTTGTTCGATGGTATGCGGTGTGGTAATGCATTTGGAAAAACCGAAACTGATTAAGGACTCCATCAGTAAATTAGAGTCTTCCACCTTTTTTGCGCCATCGTCGATTCCGAACAGGATATGGGAATGGATATCGGTATAACCGACCGGTATCATGTCTTTCAGAACGGGTTTGGATTTGAAAATTGTAAACATGCTAAAAAGGTGCTTTTTTGAATGCCGTAAAAGTACTATTTCTGTTGTTGTTCTGCAACGCATGGAGACAAAACAAAATCCGAACAATTTTTTAGGGTTAAAAAGGGTCTGCTAAACGATTTGAACGGTAGGAGAAAATAAAAAAAACGGATAAAAGTTGTGTTACCTGTCGGAAAGACTTTCCAGAAATTCCACTGTGATGGGTTTGCTGGTAAACAGGCGGATGCTTTCGTCGATTTTGGCTTTGTGAATATAGAAATCGTCTACCGTAGTGGAAACGATGCAAATTTCGCAGTGTTTGGTTGCATCCTGCGGTAAGAGCCTGAACATTTTGATGAAATCGAAACCGTCCATCAGCGGCATGTAGATGTCCAGAAAGATAAGTTCGGGCAGCATGTCCGGATTCTTTTGGTTGTCCACCAGATACTGCAGGGCTGATTCGGCGGAATTAAATTCGAGTACCGTAGTTTCCGGATGGCTGTTGCTGATTAATTTCGCTGCAATGTAACAGTCAAATTCATTGTCGTCAATAACCATTACTTTGTTAAACTTTGTTGTCATTCCGTTCCGTTTTTGTTGGTGTAAAAATAGGGCAAACTTTGGGATTTAGGTTGCAAATCAGAATTTTATAAATTTTACAAATTCTTCCTGTCTTCTTTTGGCCACAGGAAGCACCGTTCCGTTGCTGAATTCGCAATAAAACCCTTCTTTTTTGGATATTTTTGTAATGTGTTTGATGTTAATAATGTACGAATGGTGTATCCGGAAAAAATAATTGTCCTTCAGCAGTTCGTCGTATTCACCTAAATTGCGGCTGGACACTATTTTTAAGCCGTTGGCCAAAATGAATTCGGTATATTTCCCTTCGGCCTTGCAGAAAATAATATCCTTTATTTTAAGCAATTCGATTTTATCCACAGAGGAAACCGCGATGTATTCATTGTTTTTATGCTGCTCGTTAATGGAAGCAATCTGTTGCAGTTTCTGGTTCTGAAAACTGATTTCCATTTCAATGTTTTTAATCACTTTGTAAATCGCAATGATCATTGTATTGAAATCCAAGGGTTTTAAAAGGAAATCCACCGCGTTGCATTTGAAGGCTTCATAGGCTTTCCGCACGTCGTCCGACAGTAAAATGAGTTTGGGGGTGTTAAAATCCAGATCGGACAACAGTTTGATGTTGACGAGGTTTTCAGCCGCCGCATTCAGGAAAATCAGTTCGGGTTTGTGTTCCTTTATCAGTTCCAGACCCGATTCGATATTCTCCGCTTTTCCGATAACGTTCAGAATCAGGGAATTGTCTTCGCTGAACTTATCCAGGAATTGCGTCGTTTCTGTGTCGTTTTCAAGTATTATGGCCTTTACTGTTCTCATACTTTTCCCGACGGTCGTCAAAGGACCGATTCCAAATTTACGAAAAAGAAATTTGTCGCTGTAGTATTACAGCGCATGCAGAGGTTTGTTTTGAGAATTTGGGGCGACTGATTCTTTAAACGAAAAGAAAAAACGATTTAAAGGCTTGCCTAATTGTCTGAAGTAAGCAGCAGCGCTTCTACAGATTCTCTTGTAAGAGGTTTTTCGATACAATCCTGAACGTGTTTTGATTTTAGGGCTTTGCTGAAATCGTTCGGATCGACAGTAGAACTCAAAATATGTATTTTAGTCGGAACGGCTACGGAATCAATTAGTTTTTCATAGCGGTTCAGGAACTCAAAACCATCTACTTTTGGCATGATAATGTCGAGTAAAATGATGTCGGGTAATTCTGAAGGCACATCGATTCTCTCGGAAATATAGGCAAGTCCTTCTTCGGCAGATTCCAAAGCTACCACATTCGGGTTGAACAGGCTGCTTTTAATAACTTCGCTGGCAATTAAACGGTCGAAAACAGAATCGTCTATGATTAATATGTTCTTCATTTGTAAACTGGGTTGTCGTGTATTTGTTTTTTCAGGCTTGTGTTCTGATTATTTTTTACTGCGTTTTTTGTATGCTTTATAAAGTAAGCTCTTCGATATCGTCCGATAAGGATATTTTGGAACTTCTTAGGAAGAAACACTTTTAAAAGTGCTGTCAGCCAGATTTACTGCCAAGATCTTCTGACGTCATTCGTATGATTTCAGATAGGAATATACGGGTTTTTAGTTTTTGCAGAAAAGTCCGATAATATTTGCAAAATTAGTTACTTAAAATGAAAAAATCAACGGAACCGGCAGTGTTTTCGGCTGGTATTAATAACAAATCAGAGGTTTTTTGTTTTGATTTTCGGAAATGGCAGGAATTGCGATTCCGGTTTTCTTTTTTGTTTGAGATGTAACAACGTGATTTACTGTCGTTATGGGCAAGACGGACCGCTTTGTGGTTTTTTGTTTTATTGAAAAATTAAATCCCTGTTTGTTTGGGCAATCAATTTAAGCTTGTTGTTTTGGCAGTTCGATGGTAAAAACAGTTCCTTTGTTGTTTTCGGAAGTCACGCTGATGGTTCCTTTCAGGTTCTCGATGATTTTTTTACAGGCGGTAAGCCCCAAACCGCTCCCGCTAAATTCCGATTGGGTGTGCAGACGTTTGAAAGGTTCGAAAATAGCGGGCAAATGGTCTTGTTCGATGCCTATGCCATTGTCTTTTACGGTAATAATCCACTGTTTTTCGGTTTCCCTGCCGCTTATTTCAATTTTAGCAGTGTTGCCTTTAGGCTGATATTTTAATGCATTTGCGATCAGGTTTTGAAAAACAATGGTTAAAGCAATTCCGGAAGATGTAATTTCAGGCAGTTTGTTGAGCGTTAATTGCGCCTGCTGTTCGGTGTTTGCTTTGGTTTGTGCTTCGAAAATTCCGGATATTAATTCATGGAGATTTACCTTTTCATCGGCAGGATGATTCATGTGGCATTTGGCTAAATCTAGTAAATCGATGACCAGTTTGTCCATGCGCTGTACGTTTTCGAAAATGAATCCGAAATACTGCCGGTCTTTTTCGTCCCACAGGTCGCTGTTTTTGCTTTCCAGCAATTTCAGAAACGAGTTGATGCTTCTGAGTGGCGATCTTAAATCGTGCGCGGCTATGAAGGCGAATTCCTCCATGTTTATCGAATGGTTTTCCAGTTTTTCCTGATACGAATCCAACAGGAAATTCTTTTTTCGCAATTCGAGCAGGTACACCACCTGTTTGGCCAGACTCATCAGGGCTTTTCGTTGTAATTCGGAGAGTTGCAGTACTTCGGTGGTGATGATGCTTAAGGTACCGAACGGAATCTTTTCGTCCGATTCGAGCGGAACCCCAAAGTAAGATACGATTTTTGGCTCGCCCGTAACCAAACGGTTGTCTTTAAACCGGCTGTCTTTACGAAGGTCTGTTATTTCGAAATAGGGTGCGCCGGACTGGATGGCATGACTGCAAACCGAATCTTCAATCGGGGTTTGATTAATATCGATGCCATAATGCGATTTGAAAAACTGCCGGTGCTTGTCTACTAAAGTGATTAGCGCTATTGGTGCATTGCAGATAGATGCCGCCATAGTGGTAATGTCGTCGTACATTTGTTCCGGCAAGGTGTCCAGAATTTTATACTCATCCAGAATTTTTAACCGCAATATTTCCTTTTCCTGTACCATTCTTTCGTTTACTAACAGCATCGTATTTAATGGAGTAGTTGCTGGGGCACCTTATAACGAGATAGTTACTGCCACTCTTTACAAAATTAGTAATAAAATGTATGAAAAGTTAACTGATTTTTGTCTGGGTTGTTATGTTTTTGTTAAAAATTAAATTATGGTTTTCTTAAATTTTTGTACCGGAACCTTTGACAAGCGAACCGGGTTAGAAAAAACGGGGCGAGTCCATTCTTGTCTCTTTGGGGAACAATTCAAACCTCAGAAAAATTTCATGCGACCCGGAATTGTAATTTGACATTCGGGTAGTTTCGGCATCATAGCCATAGCCAACAAATATTTTTTCTGTTATCTGAAAACCGGCCAAAGCACTTAAAGCAGCGTTCCATCGGTAAGAACCGCCTATGGTGAATTTGTCATACAACATTACGTTTGCGGCGGCATCCAGCTGAAAAGGGGCACCACTAACGATTTTTCCGAGAAGAGCGGGCTTCAATTTCAGATTCTCGTTCAGGTTAAAAACATAACCTCCCATAATATAATAGTGCATGTGCTCTTGTGTTACAGAGGTTTGATTGCTCAGGTAGTGTTTGGTTTCCAGAAATTCGGGTACCGAAACTCCCACGTAATGCCGATTGGAATACCAGTATAACCCGGCTCCGATATTCGGTGAAAACTGATTGTCTACATTGTTTTGAAAGGTAGAATCGGAAAGGTCGTAAACGTCCAGTTTGTTATAGTCCACATTAAGAATGCTGGCACCTCCTCTGATCCCGAACGATAAAGTGCTGTTGCCGGTGGAAATTCTATAGGCAAAATCTACCGCAACATCATTTATAACCGAAGGGCCGATTTGCTCGTTAACAAATGAAAAACCCAAGCCTGTTTTGGAATCTCCCAAAGGTGAATGTGCCGAAAAGCTACTTGTAACGGGAGCTCCTTCAAAACCAACCCATTGTGATCGGTGTAGTCCGAACAGACTGAGCGCTTCCCGGGTTCCGGTATAGCCCGGATTAATAATGGCGGTGTTGTACATGTAATTGGTGTATTGCGCCGTTTGCTGCGAAAAAACAGGAAGCGAAGATGTCAGCGTAACCGAAAGGAATACCCAACGGGTTATTTTTTTTAAAGTTGTTTTCATGGTTTACTGGTTTACTACGTATAAATAGCCTGTTTTTTCAATTTGTTCGTTCTGATTTCCGTTTGCGCTGAAGTCGTAACGAAGGATGTAGAAGTACGTTCCGGTTGGTAAGGCTTCATTTTTGGAAACCGTATTTTTCCCTTCCGACTTGCCTCTGAAGACCTTTGAAGTATTGTCGTATCCTGTTGTCTCAAACACTTTTGCCCCCCAACGGTTGAAGATTTCCACCGTATTTCTGGGATAACATTCAATTCCTTCCAGATAAAAGATATCGTTTTTTCCGTCTCCGTTAGGCGATACCGCATTGTACACTTTGATTTGGCAATTGAAGTACAGAGTTTGTGTATGGGTAGCCGTGTTGCCGCAGGAATCGGTAGCTGTCCAGGTTCTTACCAGGCTGTATTTGCTTTTGCAATCGCCCTGTACTTCCTGCTCTTCGAAGGTAACGCTTACCTCTCCGAAGCCATCTGTGGCCGTCAGGGTTGGAGCGGTTGGAATGTCGCCGCATTCTAAAGTTTGGTCTGTGGGTAAAGCACCGGTAAAAACAGGAGGTGTGGTATCGATAATTGTAATGGTTTGCGTGTGAACGGTTTCATTCCCACAAATGTCTGCCGCTGTCCAGGTGCGGATGATTTTGGTGTTATCGGGACAAGTGCCCACTACAGTTTCCTCATCAAAAGTTACGGTAGGATTTCCGCAATTGTCGGATGCGGTTAAGGTTAGGGCTGCAGGGATACTGTCTGAATACTCGAGTGTTAGATCCTGTGGCAAGGTTCCGTTGAAAACAGGCGCAACCGTATCGTTTACATGAAACACCTGACTGCATACAACAGTGTTCAGAATGGTGTTTTCGTCTGCATCTTTTATACCGTTTCCGTTGTTGTCCTGATATTCGGTTATGGTATAGGTTCTTTCCACTGTGGTATTACATCCTAAAAACGGAGAATTAGAAGCCGTGATTTTGATAACTCCACAAGGGGTATTTCCAATGCTTCCATCGGCATTTCCTAACATTGCAAACTCCGCTATGGTAAGTTGGGTGCCTGTCGGGATTTCGCTGTAACAGGCTACTGTAGTATCAGGGAAAGTAGGGCATACCACCTCAAAGTTGCAGCTTAATTGCAGTTGGATGGTTGCCATGTTAGACAAGTTTCCTTCATAATCCCTTACCCGGTATTGTTGTGCAGTGGGAATGCCGGAAAATCCCGCAATAGGGGTGAAAGTGGCTGCTCCGGTTGTGTTGTTAATAGACCAAGTACCTTCATCTGTTATTGTAATCTGAAGAAGTTGTGTAGTATTCTCCGGATTCTCCGGCATTGGACTGTCCGGAAGTATAAGGCTAACAGTTGCAGGGTTAACAAGATCGCCAGGAGTATCATTGGCCGTAATATCCAAAGTAATGCTACTGCCCGGTATATAAGCTGCGGTATCGTTTACAGCTATTGGTAATAAATCTAAGCTTACCGTTGCAATATTACTGGTGTTGTTGTCGTAGTCTTGGACATTGTATGCAATAGCGGAAGGAACACCGGAAAAATCAGGAAACGGCTCGAAAGTAATCTGTCCTGTAACCGGATCTACCGACCAGGTTCCTTCCGAAGGCACAACCATACTGATAATACTGTTGTGATTGTTTGTTATAATATTTGTAGAATTTGCCTGAGGAACTAAGCTAACGGTAGCGGGGTTAACTACGGCACCTGTCGTGTCGTTTTGCAGTACATCTACTGATACGGCAACTCCGGTTTGGTATGGACTGCTGTCATCGGTAGCTATCGGACACAGAGGAACGGCATTGAGAACAGCGTTCAGATTCTGATTTGCTGTACAGGTAGTGATGTTATCCTGAATGGTGAACGTATACGCTCCGGGTTGCAAATCGTTAATGCTGAAGGACGATGCAGTACCCTGATAGGATAAATCTCCGGGGTTTACCGTAATTGTCCAATCGGAGGGAAGATTGTTAACCGTTACACTTCCGGTATTGTTTTGACAGGTAGGTTGGGTAATGCTTTCGATGTTGGCCACCGGAAGCGCAAAAACTTCAAACTGTTGGGTGAATTCCCGTCCGCAGGCATCAATAGCTTTGGCAGTATAGGTGATTCCGGTAGTTAAACCTGAAAAAGAAGCCGCACTTTGATTCGGGAACAATTGCACGTTTCCAGAAGCATCCAGCACAGTAAAGGTATATGGGGCGGTTCCTCCCGTAGCCGTCATGGTCACCGAAGTGCCACAAGCCTGAATGGCTTCAAAACGGAAAGGTGTCAATGCGGTTTCAAAAGCATATTCGTATAGATAGCCGCCCTGTAATCTTGGTAACGCACCGGGACCTCCAAACTGGGCAGGTTCAGCAAGTTCGCCCGTTTCGGTTACCCCACCGTATCTGAAAAAATACTGGTTGTTGTTGGGCAGGTTAAAGGTTAGCGTTCCCAATGAGGAATATGCAAGATAGTAAAAGGGTGCTCCCGAATTTATAATACCTGTAAGTGCGATGCTTCCGTCAGTTTTATAGATGGTGGCTTTTGTCCCTAAAAGCGCTTTTGGGATGTTCAGTTGGATACCAATGCTGTTTTCTGAAACATTACCACAAGTTTGTAAAGAGTGACTTAGGTTGAAATTTCTAACGCAGCTGACGGTGTGGTTAAAAGTGTAGGTTTTACCGCAGGCATCTGTGATGGTTATATTGTATGTTCCTGGAGGGAAAGTTTTCAGATAGTCGTTCGCAATATAATCGTTTAAAAAAGGAGAAGTAAACACCGTGGAGTACGGATACTGAATGGCCGCCGCAGTAGCACTGTTTCCGGTTCCCGAAGATGTTGTATAGGTTGCAGGACCTGAATTTACGGTTATTGTTAAAGGGCCGACGGCATTACTGGAAATGGCAACCCCGTTAAATTTAAGTAAGGACGCATCGTCAAAATAACCTCCTGTATCAGCTACGGATGAGTCTGTATTGCAGGTTATTGCCGGATTAAAAGGGGTAACTGTCTGTACCATGTTTTTGGTTACGGTTTTTCCGCAGGCATCCGTAAAAGTGATGCTGTAATGAGTGTTATATTTAAGACCTAATCCAACAATAGTAGCCATACCCATCGGAACACTGTTCAGGTGAAGCAGGTTTACCGTTTTTGGAGTAATGGGATTCCCCATAAAGTCTAATGGTGTTGTCCCAGGGTTTGCTGCTTCCTCTACCGTAACGGTAACAGGGTTGGTCATGAAATCTCTGAAGACTTTGATGTCGTATCCGATAAGACACTGATTTTGGGAATCGGAAGTATCTGCAATACTCGGCATTCCGTAAATGATATCGCTGGTTGTGGGTAATGTTATGGCGCCTCCTTGTAATGTTCCGCACAAATTTGATATCGTATAAGTTACATTTTGTTCGTCAAAAAATAATGATGGGATTTCTAAGTCTAAAAAAACAACTTTGTTGGCTGGCTGTGAAGTTCTTTCAATCGGTTTAGTGTGTGTTAGTGTATTCCCGTTATGGTTGGTAAACACACAAATAAGATCTCCTGCTGTATTAGTTGAGGTGATTGTAATTCTAAATTTCAGCATATTGCCACATTCTCCTAAAGCGGGATGGACAGTGATATCTTTAAAAATATGAGTCGCAGGAGTCAAACTACTGTTAAGCGGCGGATTGGACAGCGTTACCGTTTTATCGGCACTGTTGCCACCGCATTGGTCTATAATATCTAAGACATAAGTCCCGGCAGCCAGTCCTGTAATGGTAAAGGAAGCGGAGTTTGGAGTTATCGGAATAGTTGTTGCTCCATTCGGCCCGGATAATATCCGCACGGCATAATTCTGATTTGTAAAATCATCCGGACCAGCCGTACTGCTAATGCCTGTGAAATGAATTTCGCCATCGGTTCCGTTATGGCATCTTGGTGACCATCCCTGAACCTGAAATCCGTCGGCAGGTCGGATAAAACTGTCTGCACACTGTGCTTCCGAAGCCTGAAATTTCAGAAGAAGTACTGTTGTGATTACGATATGGCATAAAGTTGCGTGTAATGTTTTTTTCATCAGCAATTGATTTGACCTTGTTATTAACTTGCTCTTTTTCAGAATTTTAAATCAAATTTCGCCTTTTTGTTGTAAGGTATTTATCACAACTTAATAACCGTTGGGATTGGTTTAATAAGTGTATGCTTTTGAGGAATAACCTGAAAATCCCATTAATTGTCTTTTTGTTGAAAAAAAGGATGATTTTGGAGGTGTTCTTGAAAAAAAATAAATATTTAAGGTGTTTATTGCGAATTGTTTATTTATTTAATGAAAAGAGGTTTTGATGAAAACAGTCGGATCAGTTGCTTTTATGCCTGAAATGTTTTCTCCAGGGAATAAGTGTGTTGGGTTTTACACTAAAAAATGGTATATTTACCTTACAGAATTTTATTCCAATGCTTATGTTTTAGACGATAAAGCACAGGTTTTCAGAGGGATTTCTGTAAAAGATGCTGCTGAATTCTGAAACGAAAATTCAACGGGACCGGAACGATATTGTACTTATATCTCTACTATGCAGAAGAAAAACAAAACAATTGCCAATACCAAATCCGTTTTAAGCAATGAAGCGTTATGGCAGGAAACCGAAGCCATAGCCAAAGCCGGCAGTTGGGCATTAGATTTGCAGACGAAGGAACTATATTGGTCTGACGGGGTTTACAGGCTTTTGGAGTATGCACCGCAATCCTTTTTACCGGATTACGATAAAGGAATTGACATTATCCATCCTGATGACCGGGCGAAAGCCATTCAGGTAATGAATGCCGTTATGAGTCACGGCGGGACCTATTCCACGCAGTTTCGTGTTGTAACCGCAAGCGGGGCAATTAAGTTGGTTCAATCGTCGGGGAATGTTTTGTGCGATGAAAATAATGTGCCAATAAAACTGATTGGCGTTTTTCAGGATATTACTGATTTGAGGACTGCTTCCGAAACTATCAGCCAGAGCGAAGAGCGTTTTGAAATCCTTATGAAAGCGGGAACCGACTGCTTCTGGGATTACGATTTGACGCGCAACGAGCTTTTTTTAAGCGACGGCTATTCCGAAAAATTCGGGATTGAAGGAAAAGAGTTAAAGCAAAATTTCGACCTTCTGGTTTCCCACCTGCATCCGAACGATAAAGACAGGGTTCTCAAAAGTTTTGAAGCCGCTATAAAGGATACAAATGAGGGAAAATGGTTTTGTGAATACCGTTTGTTAAAAGCCAACGGCGAAACGGCATATGTAAAAAAAGAAGCCGCCCTACTGCGGGATTCCAACGGAATTGCTTACCGTGCTCTGGGCACCGTAAAAGACATTACCAAAGTGTTTTTTTACCAGCAATTCGAAGTGCTCGAAAAAGAGGTGATGCAATACAGCATGACTAAGAATATTGAAATTAACGACATACTGGAATTTTACATCCAAAAACTGGAAGGTCTTTTTCCGGAAATGAGGGCTTCGGTATTAGGGGTACAAAATCATAAAATTAACAATCTGGCATCGCCCTCTTTGCCTCAGGACTATATCCGGGCTATAGAAGGCCTTGCTATTGGTAATAATGTAGCTTCCTTTGGCGCGGCAGCCTATGGAAAGCATAAGGTAATAGCGGCCGATGTGTTGCGCGACAAAAACTGGGAAAATTTCGCAGATCTGGCGGTTCAGCACGGTATCCGATCCTGTTGGTCCTATCCGATTTTTAATGCCGAAGGCGTCGTGATTGCCACCTTTAATGCTTACCATGCCATCGCTAAACTACCAACGGTTATCGAGGAACATGTTATGGAACATTCCAGCCGTTTAATTGCCCTTTTCATTGAAAAATGTGAGTACATTGCTACCATTCAAAAGGATAACGAGCGGTATGAACTGATTAATAAAACTTCGAGAGATGCTATTTACGAATGGGACGGCATCAACGATATTTTTTACTGGAGTGAAGGTTTTTACAGTCTTTTTGGACATCCGAAAAGAAAAGAGGCCTTTCGTCTTGCCGACTGGGAGGCCTTAATGCATCCTTCGGATCATCAGAAACTGGCCGAAAAATGGGTCGCTTTTTTAAACAATCCGAAGCGGGACAAATGGGAGAAAGAATTCCGGTTCCAAAAAGCCGACGGTACTTACACCTATGTGGAAGAAATCGGTCATCTGATTCGCAACGCAAAAGGAGAACCCCTGCGCATGATTGGGGTATTGCGCGATGTCACTTTGACCAAAATGAGCAAAAAGCAAAAAAAGTTCCAATATCAGGTCTCGGCATTTTTTAAAACGGAAAACAGCCTGAACACTATTTTATCGGACGTTTTACATTTTTTAACGGTTTCCGGAGCCTTGCAAAACGCAGAAATCTGGTTTACCGGAAGCAATCAAAAGTATATCAATGTAATGTCTTCGTATGCCCATACTCCGAAAGGTTCCGTCTTTTTCAGCGAAAGTAAAAGCATAAACAAGCTGCAAAAAGGGGAAGGACTGCCGGGGGAAGTATGGAAAACCGGCCGCATTGTCATCTGGGATAACATCGACGAAACCGATTTGTTTATCCGTAAGGAATCGGCACAAAAGGCAGGCTTAAAAAGCGCTATGGGATTGCCTCTTTTTCACAAGGACAAAGTTATAGGGGTTTTGCTTTTATTTTCAGACAGCAAACAGTTTTTCAATGCCTCTTTTCAGGCAAGATTTGAACCGTTGCAGCATTATCTGGGCGATGAAATCAAAAGAAAACAGCAAGAAGAGGAAATGTATCTCTTGTTTCACAGTGCTCCGGAAATTATGGCCATTGTCTCGGCAGAGCGGTATTTTGTTAAAGTAAATTCTACTTTTTACCGTTTGTTAGGCTATTCCGAAGCCGAAGTGGAAGACAAGTCGCTCGATTTTTTTGTACACCCGGACGATTTGCAAAAGGCGACTTCAGCATTCATGGAAGCGATTAACGAAGGAAAACGGCTTGTTAACTCTACGGTGCGTTACCGGACAAAATCCGGTGATTACCGCTGGATTTCCTGGAGTACTTCGGGTTTTTTCGGGCAGGAAAAAATGATGTTCGCCTACGGAAGGGATGTAACAGAAACCATACGACTCGATGAGCTGCTCAAAGAAACCTCGAAATTAGCACTTGTGGGCGCCTGGGAACTGGATGTGGCTCATAATGTGCTGTATTGGTCTCCGATGACGAAAATTATTCATGAAGTACCGGAAGATTTTCAGCCCGATATGTCGTCACTTATTTCCTTTTGCAGAGAAGATTACAGGGAAACCGTTAAGGCTTTTATAGACAACGACCTTAAAAAGGGAAAACCTTTTGATTTTGAAGCGCCGATTATCACTGCCAAAGGCAACGAACGATGGATTCGGGCGATTGGTAACGCCGAATTTTTTAACGGAAAAGCCATACATTTTTACGGAAGTTTGCAGGATATTCACAATCAGAAAATTGCAGAATTTGAACTGCAAAAATCTTTGGAAGAGCGCAACAACATACTGGAAAGTATCGGCGATGCATTCTTTGCCGTAAACCGGGACTGGATTGTTACTTACTGGAACAGAGAAGCCGAAAATGTACTGGAACGCAAACGCGAATCGATAGTGGGTACAAACCTTTGGGATGCTTACCCCGAAGCCGTTGGGTTAAAATTTTACACCGAATACCACAAAGCCATGGAAACCGGTGAAATTGTGCATTTTGAAGAATACAATCCGGTTCGCAACCAGTGGTTTGAAGTAAGTGCCTATCCGGCTGAAGAAGGACTTTCGGTATATTTTAAAGACGTAAGTATCCGAAAGATTGCCGAAGAGCAAATCCGGCAAACCAACGAGCGTTTTGAAAAAGTTACCGAAGCCACCAGTGATGCCATCTGGGATTGGGACATAGAGCAGGATACCTATTACCGAAGTGATGGTTTTGAGCGGTTGTTCGGCTGTAAGATTGACAGCGGCGAGGCTTCCCAGGAATTCTGGCAGAATCATTTTTCAGACGAAGATAAAATGCGGATCCGGAAGAGTGTTGCCAAAGCATTAGAAAATCCTGAAACAACCCATTGGGAACTCGAATACGGCATTAGGCGTCAGGACGGCAGTTCGGCCTATGTGATCGACAGAGGTGTTATCATACGAAATCCGCAGGGGAAAGCCGTCCGAATGATTGGTGCGATGACGGATATTACTTATCAGAAAGAATACGAAGAATCGTTAAAAAGCCTGAACGCGAGATTGGAAGAAAAAGCCAATGAGCTGATGATTTCCAACAAAGAACTGGAGCAATTCGCCTATGTAGCGTCTCACGACTTGCAGGAGCCGCTGCGGATGGTAACCAGTTTTTTAACCCAACTGAAGAAGAAATACGGCGATCAGTTAGACGAAAAAGCCCACCAGTACATTCATTTTGCGGTAGACGGTTCGTTGCGCATGCGCCAGATTATTCTGGATATTTTAGAGTTCTCCCGCGTAGGAAAACACGAAGACAACAAAGAGCAAATCGATTTAAACGAAATCGTTCAGGAAGTCAGTCAGCTTCAGCACCGGCTGATAGAAGAAAAACGGGCGACCCTGAATTTTGAAACGCTCCCAGTGGTAACCTCATACCGTTCTCCGCTTGTGCAGGTGTTTCAGAATTTAATCGGTAATGCGCTGAAATATTCCAAGCCCGATGTGCCTGCAGTGATTTCTGTTTTGGTTAAGGAACATCCCGGCGAATGGGAACTTGTTGTTAAGGATAACGGTATCGGAATCAGTAAAGAATACCATGAGAAAATATTCATACTTTTTCAGCGGCTTCATGTAAAAGAACAATACGCCGGAACAGGTATCGGTCTGGCGATAGTAAAGAAAATTTTAGATCATTTAGGCGGCCGGATCTGGGTGGAGTCCAAAGAAGGCGAAGGCAGTGCGTTTCACTTTACCTTACCTAAGCAATCATGAACATGAAATCTGTAGTGATACTGCGCGATTTATTAAAAACACGGCCTAACCGAACGGTCTGGACTGTTTTTATAGTGTCGCTGTTGGTTACACAGGGTATTGCGTATCGTATTTTTTCGGTTGTAAAAGAGAACGAACTGCTGCAGGTAAAACAGGAAGCCAATCATATAAAAAACCAATTGGAGAGTTCACTCAGCCAAAGTTCCAATGCTTCGCGGATTATCGCTTTTCTCATAGAGCAAAATTTAGTGGATGCTTATTTTGAAACGGTTGCCCAAAAATTAGTCAGTCAGAACAGACTGGTTGATGCCCTGCAGCTGGTTAAAGACGACACGGTTGTTAAAACCTACCCGTTAAAAGGGAACGAAGCCGTTATCGGGTATCCGGTGTTAAGCGATCCGGTACACCGCAAAGAGGCCATGAAGGCTGTACAGCGAGATGCCTTTTACTTTGAAGGTCCCCTGCTGCTCAAGCAGGGCGATGTTGGGGTTATCGGTCGTTTGCCGGTTTATCAGGACAATCGGCTTTGGGGATTCTCGGCGGTAATTGTCCGTAAAGCAACCCTGCTGAAGGCTTTGGGGATTAACCGCAGCGGGACGAATGATACTTATCTGTATCAGTTGGTGAAAACCAGCAACGGCAATTCGCGGGATAATCTGTTTTTTAAACATCTTGAGGATTATAATACAGGCATTTTCCACCGGGAACATCTGGAGCTTGGTGACTGGGACATTTATGCCAAACTGAAAAACCCGAATTACATAGACCGTGCCCTGCAATTTTCTTTTCTGGGTTTGCTGTTTTCCGTTTTAGTTGCTATTTTCATGTGGCATCTTTCGGTACAGCCTAACCGGCTGAAGTTGCTGGTAGCCCGAAAAACAAAAGCCCTCGATGCACTAAATCAGGAGCTCCGGAACCGCGCTCTGGAACTTACCGTTTCGAACAAAGAACTTGAACAATTTGCGTATATTGCTTCCCACGACCTTCAGGAGCCGCTCCGTACGGTTTCAACCTTTTTAACTCAAATTGAACGAAAGTATTCGGAACGGTTGGACGAGAAAGGCAGGCAATATATTTTCTTTGCGGTAGAAGGCGCCAAAAGGATGCGCTCCATAATTTTGGATGTACTGGAATTTTCGCGGGTAGGGAAATATACCGAAAAGCCGAAAGCCATCGATCTGAATCTGTTGCTGGATGAAGTATGCCAGTTGCAGCAAAAAAACATCAAAGAAAAAAAGGCCTTTGTAAAGTACGGAGTACTTCCCGTTATAGTAACACAGCGTTCCCCCATGCTGCAGGTGTTTCAAAACCTGATTGGAAATGCGCTGAAGTACAGCAGGGAAGGCGTTTTACCCATCATAGAAATAACCGTTGAACGACGCGGCAAGATGTGGCTTTTCTCAGTAAAAGACAACGGAATTGGGATTGAAAATGAATATGCCGATAAAATTTTTGTCATTTTTCAACGACTGCATTCCACCAATCAGTATGCCGGTACCGGAATAGGGCTGGCGATTGTGAAAAAGATAATCATTAGTTTAGGGGGTGAAATATGGCTGGAATCGGAACCGGGTAAGGGCAGTACGTTTTATTTTACCTTACCGGCAGCGGGAACTTTGTCCGGCAATCATCATTAAAGACAGGCAGCAGAACAGCTGCCATCAGGGATGTAGTTTTGCTGCTTTGCCCTGAAACAAAGCGCCGGAATACCTTCCGTAAAGCTTCTGTGACAATCCTTTCCTTTCCTGTTTAAAAAACAAGTTTTGAAACATTTTTTTTAAAATATAAGTAAAATCTTTCTTTGAATTCATTTTCAGAAGTCTTAAATTTACGGTTCATTTGTTTTAACGGGTTATTTTAGGAGCAAAACCTGTGGGCAATACTAAAAACAACAACACATGAAATCAGTAGATACTTTAATCGATATTTTATTAGTAGAAGACAATGAAGGCGACATTGTTTTAACGACAGAAGCGTTGGAAGAAAGTAATATTATCAATACCGTAAACGTAGTACGCAACGGAAAAGAAGCTATTGATTATGTTTTTAACGAAGGGAACTATAAAGACGTTTCCCAGCCGGATTTAATACTGTTGGACGTGAATTTACCCCTGAAAAGCGGTCATGAAGTGCTTACCGTCATAAAAGGGGATGAGCGCACCAAGCACATTCCGGTAATCATGCTGAGTACCTCTTCGTCTGAAAGGGATATTAATCTTTCTTATAAAAATCATGTAAATTGCTACATCACCAAACCGGTAGAGCTAACCGATTTTTTTGATGCCGTTACCAATATTGAACAATTTTGGTTTAACACCGTAAAATTACCGGTCCGAAAATAGAATGAATGCATAGAGACAAGAAAAAGTACGCGATTGTTGTGGTGGAGGATAATGCCGGCGATTTTTTTCTGCTGCAGGATTATCTTGAAGAAACAATTCTTGCGCCCGAAATTATTCATCTGGAGTCGTTTAAAGCGCTCGAAGAATATCTGACGGACACTTCCAAAGCTATTGATATTGTGCTTCTCGACTTAAGCCTTCCGGACAAACGCGGTGAGGAACTCATAAAAGAAGCCCTTAACATCATTGCCACAGCACCGATAGTTGTACTTACCGGTTATCCGGATTTTTCTTTTGCCGTAAAATCTTTAGGTCTTGGGATTTCCGATTACCTGCTTAAAGACGATTTGAATGCTGCGACGCTTTACAAGAGTATTCTTTACAATATTGAGCGGAACAAAAACGTGGTAAAACTGAAGGAATCGGAGCAGCGGTATTCCGATTTGTTCCACTTGAGTCCTTTGCCGATGTGGGTGTACGATACCGAAACTCTCCAATTCCTCGATGTAAATCTGGCTGCCGAACAACATTACGGGTATACTGCCGAAGAATTTCTGCAGCTTACCGTTGCCGATATCATTTCGGAAGTTACCGATGACAACCCGCTTTTTACCGGAACGGCCGGAGAATCTAAAAATATTTTCAGGCACAAGAAAAAAAACGGTGCCGTAATTTATGTAGACATCCGAAGTAACAGGATTCCCTACAACGGAAACAAAGCTGAACTGGTCTTGGTCAATGACATAACGGAAAGTCTGACGTACCTGAAAGCCATTGAGCAGCAGAACAAACAGCTTATGGATATCGCCTGGACGCAATCGCATGTGGTACGGGCTCCCCTGGCGCGCATTATGGGGCTTGTTTACCTGATTTCGGACGAGGAAATGCCTCTTGAGGAAAAAACAGAACTGCTTCCGTATGTAACGCAATCGGCTCACGAACTGGATGCGATTATCCGGAAAATTGTAAAACAATCGAAACTGATTCTTCCCAAAGATACTGATGTATGAGCACGCCGCAGGTTTTTATAGTTGATGATGATCCGGTAGCACTGATGATTTTAAAGAAAGTACTCGCCAAATGTGATGTTTTTCCTGCGCCGTTGTCTTTTGTAAACGGCAAACAGATGCTGGAGCATTTGCAAAAATCCTTTTCGGTTACCGGACGGTATGTGATTTTTCTGGACATCAACATGCCGGTGATGAACGGTTGGGAATTTCTGGAAGCCGCGTCTGCCTTTGCAAATCGGGACACCATCACGGTGTATCTGGTTACTTCTTCCACCGATGAAACCGACCACAACAAAGCCCAATCCTATCCGCTGGTGGCTAAATTTTTGTCAAAACCCATCACGTTGGACATGCTGAACGATTTGCAATAACTTTCCCGATTTCACATCCCGCTTTTATTTGTAACAGGCTATCAGGGTTGTGGTATTGTGTTTGCGGTGCAGCATTTTAAAGGTATTGCCGCTTTTGACGGTAAAGCCTATAAAAAGAAACACCATTTTCCACAAGTCGCACTCCAAAGTAGGGGCAGTTAGTGTAACAGTTTGTTTTTCTCTTTCGTATTTAGCGATATTAACCTCCGGACTGTAAAGGGTTTCGACAGTTTCGTTTTCGGGATTCCAAACAGCTGTGGCCAGTTGTATGGTGAGGTGGGTGGCATGAGCTTCCGGCCAGTCGATTTTGGTTTCCGGACAAAAATCAGGCAAGGTAAAGTTGCTACTATGTGGGTCATAGCTATAATCTGTACGGAGTGTTTTAGCTAAAGGACGGTTCCGGTTGCCTTCAAAGCCAGTAACCAATTCAGGAACCGCTTCGGAATGGTAGGCTGTTTCGAGTTTTTTGTAACCTTTGGGCTTGGCCCGGTCTTCCTGCAGTATTTCGGAAACAAGTTTAACCGTTCTGCCGGCAAAACTTCCGTCTTTGGCCTGGTTAAAAAATAGCGGTACCAGTTGCCGGAAACTTTTGGATTTTACCGAACAGTAGCCCCATTCTTTCCCTTGTTCGCGTATCGGATTAAAAATTGGATTGTTTCTGAAAGCTTCGGCGGTAATTCCGGTTTTTCCTTTCATGCGAACGTAATTGTTTCCGTCTGAAGTGATTACAAAGTTGAGGTCGTCGAGGGTGCCGGATATTTTGATGGGAGCGGTTACTTTTGCCATTTTTGTAGTAAAAGTATGAAAAAAAGTAAGAAGTGAAAGGTGAAAAGTGAGAAGTGAAGAGTGAGGAGTAAGGGGGGAGAAGTGTGGTGTGATTTGGGGTGGAAAGATGGAGGTTATTTTACGGGGCTTAAATTTGTTCAGTCTTTAAAATAGTTTAATTTTGGGAGCTTGTTAAACACTCTATTAAACACATGGAAAAGAGAAGCTTTGCTGAAGGGGAATGGCTTTATGAGATTGGGCCGAAGAACAATGTTTTTTCTCTGAATTTTAAAGAAGTCTGGCGTTACCGCGATTTGCTGTTTCTTTTTGTGAAACGCGATATTGTAACGGTTTACAAGCAAACTATTTTAGGGCCACTTTGGTATTTTATCCAGCCTCTTTTCACAGCAATAACTTTTACGATTATTTTTAATAATGTTGCCGGCATTCAAACGGGGAAAGTGCCTTCGTTTTTATTTAACCTGGCCGGTATTGTAGTCTGGAATTATTTTACGGCCTGCTTAAACGAAACTTCGGATACGTTTAAAAAGAATGCTTCGATTTTCGGGAAGGTTTATTTCCCGAGGGTAATATTGCCCATGTCTATTGTGATTACCAATCTGGTGAAGCTGGGCATTCAACTGCTTATTTTTATAGCCTTTTATCTGTATTATTTAACTCAGGGAATGGAAGCTGCAGCCGGTTGGACTATAATTTTCTATCCGTTATTGGTGGTAGTAATGGGGCTTTTGGGCTTAGGATTGGGAATGATTATTTCCTCTATGGTTACCAAGTACCGCGATTTGACTTTTTTAGTGTCTTTCGGGGTTCAGTTGCTCATGTATGTATCCGCGGTGATGTATCCGATGGCATTGGTGAAAGAAAAATTATCGCAATTGGGATGGTTAATCGAATACAATCCGTTAGCGTATGTAGTTGAAACTTCCCGATACCTGCTTTTAGGAGAAGGTTCGGTTTCGGCCTGGGGATTAACCTATACGGTTGTAGTTTCGGTTGTTGTATTCTTCTTAGGACTGATTGTTTTTAACCGAACTGAGAAAAGTTTTATTGATACGGTGTAGGGGGTGAGAAGTGAGGTGTGCAATTGTTGTGAAACAGGAAAGAGCTAGTTGAAAGATATAATTGTTTTTTTACTACTTTTTCAATAATTAAATTATGAGCCATAAAGATTTAGATGCTTGGAAAAAGAGTATGGATTTTGTTGAAGATATTTACAAAGTAACAAAACATTTTCCTGAGGCTTCTAATTTAAACTAACCAGTCAGATAAGAAGGTCGGTGATATCAATTCCCTCAAATATAGCTGAAGGGGCTGCAAGAAAAAATGATAAAGAATTTATTCAGTTTCTGTATATTGCTTTGGGATTACTGTTTGAATTAGAAACACAATGTTTAATAGCAGCAAGGTTGGATTATATAAAAGAAGAAGGAGAACTGTTAAATAAAATAAATGGAATAAAGAGAATGATTTTAGGGTTGAGAAACTATATACTGAAAAAGTAGCAATTTCTTCTCACCTCTCACCTTTCACTTCTCACAATATAAAATGAAAGACATCATATTAAAAGTTGAAAATATTTCCAAGCAATACCGTTTGGGAACTGTGGGTACCGGCACATTAAGCCATGACCTTAACCGTTGGTGGCATACCATCAGAGGGAAGGAAGATCCTTATCTGAAAGTGGGAGAGACCAACGACCGGAGTTCTAAAGGGAATAGTGAGTATGTCTGGGCGTTGCAGGATATTAACTTTGAAGTGGAGCGTGGTGAAGTCTTGGGCATTATCGGGAAAAACGGCGCCGGGAAATCGACGTTGCTTAAAATCTTATCGAAAGTTACCGCACCAACAACCGGAACCATTAAATCGCGAGGGCGTATTGCCTCGTTGCTGGAAGTGGGAACCGGATTTAACCCGGAACTTACCGGACGTGAAAACATTTACCTGAACGGTGCCATTTTAGGAATGACCAAACAGGAAATCACCTCTAAGTTAGATGAAATAATTGCTTTTTCGGGATGTGAACGTTATATCGACACGCCAACCAAGCGTTACAGCAGTGGTATGACTGTACGTTTGGCTTTTGCCGTAGCCGCGTTTTTGGAGCCTGAAATTTTAGTAGTGGATGAGGTGTTGGCAGTAGGCGATGCCGAGTTTCAGAAGAAAGCCATTGGTAAAATGCAGGATATTTCGCGAAGTGAAGGGCGTACTGTGTTGTTTGTGAGTCATAATATGGCGGCTGTAAAGAGTTTGTGTACGAAGGGAATCGTTTTGGAGCACGGAAAGGTGGTTTTTGAAGGTGACAGTAATGCCGCTGTAGATTTCTATCTTACCAGTGATAGCAATAAAACAAATACAGACTTGTTATCCAGAACAGACAGAAGAGGAAGCGGGGAATTGAAATTTTCCTCGGTAAGTTTGCTTGATGATAAAGGTGATTCTGTTTTTGAAATAGTATCCGGAGAATCGGCCAGACTGAGGTTTACATTTGAGAGGATAAAAGAGATTACAACTGAGAATTTAGTTTTTGGCGTAGTTTTCAGGGATATTAACGAAGTTAAAGTAGCTGATTTTTATTCGGATGAGATGGGGATAACTTTCGACAAAGTACTTCAGAATGGTTATGTCGATTTGGAAATACCGAAACTACTGTTAAGAGGCGGCGTTTACAGTTTGGATATTGTTGTTCAAAACGGAAAAATTGCAGCCAATCAGATAGATTTGCTGCACGATGTGTTTGAGTTTAATGTTTTTCCGGGTGATTACTGGAAATCCGGTAAGATTAACCGGGCGACCAATGTTGCCATTATTGACGCACGATTTAGAGAATAAAGAGGATGAGCGTTTTGCAAAAAATAAAAAATAAAATCAGGAGCATGTTTGTTTCTCAGGTGGTACATCCGGAGAACAGTATATTGACTGAAACTTTCAGTAAATACCACCAAGCCGTAATTTTAGGTTCCGGTCCGTCTATAAACAATTTGGACCTAACCGTTTTTAAGGACGATTTTGTTATTACGATGGGGAACTTTTACGAGCATCCGGATATAGCGGTCATCAATCCTAAACTTCATATTTTTGCGGCTTCGCATCCACCCATCACCGAAAAAGTATTAGTAGATTGGTGGACCCGTTGTCATGAAATTTTGCCCCCACAAACACCGATTTTAATTGCAGCCAAAGACAAAATCATAGCCCAGCAAACCTTTAAAGGACGGAAATTGTTTTTCTATTCTTATGGCGGAACACTTCCGGCTGATTTTACAAAAAAAATTTTGTCTCCCTGGAGTGTTACCATTATTGGCTTACAGTTGGCTGTTTACTGCAAAATTCCTAAAATTGTTTTGTTAGGGATTAATCACGACTGGCAGTGCATTCAGCCGTATACGCATTTTTATAATCACGAAAAGCCTTCTTTGGAGTATTATCTTAAAAAAGAGGGAATCAAAATAAGTTACGAGGAACAGAAACAGCCTTTTCCTAAAGAGCGTTTGTACCGTGAATATGAATTGTACCAGCAGTATGAAAGCCTGAAAAAAGAAGCGGAAAAACTGAATTTGCAAATTGTTAACGGCGATCCGTTTTCCCATTTTGATGTATTCCCATTTGAACAACGTAGCGATTTAATCCTCAACCAAAATCAATAAACCCATTGGAAAATATACTCTTATCGGTTATTACCATTAATTATAACGATGCCAAAGGGCTGAAAAAAACCATGGACAGTGTGGTGCGTCAAACCTGGAAAGGTTTTGAGTATCTTGTTATTGACGGCGGTTCCACCGATGAAAGTCCGGCGCTTATTGAGGCTTACCAATCGGATATTGCGTACTCGGTAAGTGAAAAAGACAACGGTATTTACAATGCCATGAACAAAGGGATTAAAGCCGCCAAAGGAAAATATCTGTTGTTTTTAAACTCGGGTGATTATCTGGTTGCGGACACCGTTTTTGAAAACGTTTTCAGCAGTTTTACTTCCGATGCCGATTTTATATGCGGGAATCTCTATTACGAACAGGCCGGAAAGGCAGTTGTTAAAGAGCATCCCGAACAAATGACCTTCAGTTACCTGGTTGCGAGGACGGTTTATCATCCCAGCACTTTTATCAAAAGAGCGCTGTTTGACCAATATGGCCTGTATAATGAAAACAACAAAATCGTTTCGGATTGGGAATTCTTTTTTAAAGCGTTGGGTTTGAATGGAGCCAGTTATAAAAAGTTGTCTCAGACCATTACCCATTTTGATATGAATGGCATCTCTTCGGTTCATGGAGAGAAGGTGCAGGAAGAAAAACTTCGGGTTTTTAAAAACTACCTGCCTTATGTGTTTAATAACGAAAATGATCGTTATATTTTTGATAAATTCAGGGAAACAAACAAACGGTTTAGGATGCTTCGAGAGATAGACGAACGGCCGTTTTTCAGAAAATTCACTACCTTTCAACTTTCAGCAACCATTATGCTGATGAAACTATTTGAAAAGAGAAAATAATACAAGCTATGAAAGTTGCATTAATAACAGGAGTTACAGGACAGGACGGTGCCTATTTGAGCGAGTTTTTGTTAAACAAAGGCTATATTGTTCATGGTTTGAAAAGACGTTCCTCACAGTTTAATACCGACAGAATTGATCATTTGTATCAGGATCCGCATGTAGAGCACCGTAATTTCTTTCTGCACTACGGCGATATGACAGACAGTACCAATCTGATTCGTCTTATTCAGGAGATTCAGCCCGACGAAATATACAATCTGGCGGCAATGAGCCATGTGCATGTGTCTTTTGAGATACCGGAGTATACCGGAAATGCAGATGGTTTGGGAACACTACGTATTCTGGATGCCGTGCGTTTGTTGGGATTGGAAAAGAAAACAAGAATATATCAGGCTTCTACTTCCGAATTGTATGGAAAAGTTCAGGAAGTGCCACAAACCGAAACTACACCTTTTTATCCGCGAAGCCCTTATGCTGTGGCAAAAATGTATGCCTACTGGATTACGGTAAATTACCGGGAAGCTTACGGGATGTACGCCTGTAACGGGATATTATTCAACCATGAATCGCCCATTCGCGGAGAAACCTTTGTTACCCGAAAAATTACAAGAGCCGCCGCACGTATCGCTTTGGGCTTGCAGGACAAATTATATTTAGGCAACTTAGATGCGCAACGCGATTGGGGACATGCCAAAGATTATGTGCGAATGATGTGGATGATTCTACAGGCAGAAACTCCGGAAGACTGGGTAATTGCTACCGGAAAAACTACAGCGGTGCGCGAGTTTGTGAAAATGGCATTTGCCGAAGTCGGTATCGAGCTTGAATTTAAAGGTTCCGGAGTTGATGAAAAAGGTTATGTGGCCAAATGTAACGATTCAAGGTTTCAGATAGCAGAAGGAACGGAAGTGGTAGCCGTTGATCCAAAATATTTCAGGCCTACTGAAGTAGACTTGCTGATAGGTGATGCCAGCAAAGCCAAAAACAAATTGGGCTGGGTGCCGGAATATAATTTACAGGATTTGGTAACCGATATGATGCAAAGTGACCTGAAACTAATGCAAAAAGAAATGTATTTAAAACAAGGTAACTTTGAAACCAAGAACTATTTTGAATAATGCATAAACATTCCAAAATATATGTTGCCGGACATCGCGGATTGGTGGGCAGTGCTATAAAGAAAAATCTGGAAACAAAAGGATTCACCAATATTGTGGTGCGCACACACGCCGAACTCGATTTAACCGATGCGAAAGCAACCGCTGATTTTTTTGAATCAGAAAAGCCTGAGTATGTGTTTCTTGCGGCTGCCAAAGTAGGCGGAATCATTGCAAACAATACGTATCGCGCCGATTTTATTTATGATAACCTGATGATTCAAAATAATGTGATTCATCAGAGTTATGTGCATGGGGTGAAAAAACTATTATTTTTAGGCAGTACATGTATTTATCCGAAAAATGCGCCACAACCTCTAATAGAAGATTACCTGTTAACAGGATCTTTAGAATACACTAATGAGCCTTATGCCATTGCGAAAATAGCAGGCATTAAAACCTGTGAGAGTTACAACCTGCAATACGGGACTAATTTCATGTCGGTTATGCCTACGAATTTATACGGGCCCAATGATAATTTTGATTTGGAAAAGTCACACGTGCTGCCGGCCCTGATCCGGAAAGTTCATTTGGGTAAAGCATTAGAAAACAGCGATTGGGAAACCCTGCGGGAAGACTTGAACTGTTTGCCGATAAAAGGAGTAAACGGTACCGCTTCGCAGACAGCTATTCTGGAAGTGCTGCAGTCTTTCGGAATTGCCCAAACCGATACCGGTGCTGCTGTGGAAATTTGGGGTTCCGGTAAACCCATGCGCGAATTTTTATGGTCTGAAGATATGGCGGATGCCTGTGTTTTTCTGATGGAAAATCGGAATTTTTCGGATTGCGTTACCAATCATAGTGAAGTGAGAAACACCCATATAAACATAGGAACAGGACAAGACATAACCATTGCTGATTTAGCAGAACTGGTTAAAACTACTGTAGGGTTTAACGGGAATTTTGTTTTTAATACCGCTAAGCCTGACGGAACAATGCGAAAGCTTACCGATGTCAGCAAACTGAATTCGATGGGATGGAAGCATCAGGTTGAGATTACAGAAGGAGTACAAAGGATGTATGACTGGTACAAACTAAGAAAATAAATGCTTTTATCCACGACCGTTTCGTTATACAGAAGATGTAAAAAAGCAGAAAGTAATTTTCTGACAACTTTGTTGTTGCATTTTTTTTACAAGGTGTTTTATGGGAAAAACTATGTGTTGCATCATAATGTCAGTATTCGTGGTGCGGAAAACATTGTAACCACAGACCGGTTGGATGTCGGTATGAGTTATATTGGCTTTGTTCATAAATCGGATGTAACGTATCTGAATATTAAGGGGAAACTGCAACTGACCGGCCCTTATTCCATAGGAAGAGGATGCCGTTTCGATATAGCGGAAAAAGCGGTTATGACAGTTGGAAAGGGCGGTTATATCAATGCGAATTCGACTTTTATCATTATGCATGGCCTTACTATTGGTGATAACTGTGTTATTTCGTGGGATTGTCAGTTTCTGGATGAAGATTTTCACGAGATTGATTATGAAGGAAAAAAAACGGTCGCTAATGAAATTGTTATCGGAAACCATGTGTGGATTGGCTGTGGTGTTAAAATTTATAAAGGAGCAGTAATTCCGGACGGCAGTGTTATTGCGGCAAATTCTGTGGTAAGAGGTGTTTTTACAACCCCTAATTCCCTAATAGGTGGTCATCCGGCACGAGTGTTGAAAGAAAGTGTACATTGGAAATAATCTGATATGATAAAACAAATAGTCACAAAATTAGCCATGCGTTTTATGCCTCAGTTAGCTCCGATACTAAAAGGCAAAATTGCTTTGCATTGGATTGAAAATGTCGAGCAGAATGTAGAACGGGATAGCCTGACCAAACTGCATGCCCCTTATACGATTCTTCAATCTAAGATTGGGAAAGGGACTTACATTTCGTCCAATTCCAAAATTGTTAATACTACCATCGGCAAGTTCTGTTCGATTGGGCCTAATTTAGTTTGCGGTTGGGGCATCCATCCTACAAACGGAATATCCACGAGCCCGTATTTTTACAGTACAGCCAAACAAAACGGGAGTACTTTGACAAAAGAGAACCTGTTTGAAGAACGGAAGTCTATTACCATAGGAAACGATGTTTTTATTGGGGCAAACGTAACGATTCTGGACGGTGTAACCATTGGTGATGGTGCCGTTATTGGTGCCGGGGCGGTGGTTTCTAAAGATATACCCGATTATGCCGTTGCGGTAGGTTGTCCGATTCAGATTAAGAGTTATCGCTTCACTCCGGTGCAAATTGAGAAACTACAACAAATCGCCTGGTGGGATTTTGATGAGGAAAAACTGAAAGAAGTGAATAAACATTTTTTTGATGTAGACGATTTTATCCAACGCAATTCCGGGTCCCAATGAAAAAACACATAGTCATAGCCGGTCCTATCGGCGATTTTGGCGGACGGGATGTAGAAGTGAATATCATAGCCAAAGCGCTGGAAAAGGAATATCAGGTTTCCATAGTATCGACAGCTTACATGACGGGCAGTTCTTTTGCGCTGGCAGGACTGCAAAACACAACCTGGAAATCGGTGCCTAAAGAATTGTACAGACGGAGCGCCGTACTTCGGGGGTTGAGTAAGTTTTCAAAGCGGTTTAACAAAGGACCGAAAGAAGCCTATGCCTACCTGATTAACCGTTTCTCAAAAAAACTTACCGATTTAGACCGTTTGCAATGGCATGTGCTGCAAAACGAACTGCAAAACGCCGATATGGTGTTGCTCTGTGTTCAGTTAACCACTAAATTTTTACCGGAAACCGTACAATACTGTCACGAGCACAAGATTCCCTGTTTGGTGCGTACTACCGGAACCATCCGAAACGTTACCGAAACGGATTTTGATCTTTTAAAAAAGGTCCGTTTGTTTATCCACCATTCCGAAGCTAACGCGCAAAACTTAAACCGGCAACTTGCACTGCCCTATACCGTAATCGACCAATGTGCTTTGGCCGAAGACCAATTGCTGGCGTTGCCACTAAGCGGAAGAAAACCTTTTCGTTTTGGTTATTTAGGACGCCTGAGTGCGGAAAAAGGCATACTGCCGATAGCCCGTTTTTTTGCCCAAACCGACTGTCCTTTTGTGGTTGCCGGAGACGGTCCTCAAAAAGCGGAGTTGCAAACAATAATACGGGACAGTTCCAATTGTACGTACATGGGATTGCTTCAGAACCATGAGTTACATGCTTTTTTCAGCCAAATTGATGTGCTGGTAATTCCGTCATACGAAGAATCAGGTCCGTTGGTTGGGTTGGAAGCTATGGCGGCCGGGAAAATTATTATTTCTACAAAAGTGGGCGCCATGGAAGAACGTTTAGCTCCTTTGGAAGGGCATTGGTTTGCCATTGAAAATTTAGCAACGTTTGAAAGCTCTATCAATAAAGTAAATGCTTTATCTTTGGACGATTATCAGGCAGCCGCTGCTCTTTTAAGAAAAAGATACAAAGACGAATACAGTTTTGAAGCCGTTGCCTTAAAATACCAAAAACTGATTCATTCGATTTTACAGTAATCATGCGTATAGGTTTTAATCCTAATAAAGATCAAAAAGTAGCCCCGACGGATTTTTTTCATCAGGTGATTGTACCTGTGCATATCCCCAATCAGGAAGGGTATTTTAAAGACAGTTTTCAGATTTTGCACTATTGTCTGGAATCCCTTTTTAAGACCTGTCACGATAAGACCTATTTTACCGTGGTGAATAACGGCAGTTGCACTGTTGTTGTAGATTATCTGCATCAATTGCAACAGGAAGGAAAATTGCATGAAGTAGTTCATACCACTGCTATAGGGAAACTTAACGCCATTTTAAAAGGTTTGACCGGACATCCGTTTCCGTTGGTTACCATTACCGATGCCGATGTTTTGTTTTTAAACGGATGGCAGCAAGCGTCTTACGAGGTGTTTGAGGCTTTTCCGAGAGCCGGAGCTGTTTGTCCAGTTCCTTCATCTAAGGTTTTGAAACAATTGACGGCTAATGTCCTTTTAGATAATCTTTTTTCCAAACGACTGAAATTTACAGCGGTTAAAAATGAGGAGGCTTTAAGAATGTTTGCTTTAAGTATCGGAGACTCTCAGTTTTATAAAGAGGTACATTTGGATAAAAATCTTACCTTGTCATCTGAAAATGGGCCGAAAGCCGTAATCGGTGCCGGGCATTTTGTTGCTACTTATCGTTCTGAAGTATATGAACGACCAAAATCAATATATTCAAAGTATAAGATGGGTAGCGCAATGAAGGATTTTTTAGACCAACCGGTTATTGAAAAAGGTTTTTGGCGTCTTTCTACGGATGAAAATTATGCCTATCATCTGGGGAATGTGAAAGAGAGTTGGATGGAAGAGGTGTTTTCAAAAATAAGAAACGAAAAAATAAAGCCAGAACAGCCAGTACTTAAAAAAGTGTTTGCAAATAAATTGGCAGTTTGGATAAAAACAATATTGTTTGCGAGAATAATTTTCAGAAAACCCATCTGGAAATTATTTTTACGTTGGAAAGGATTGTCAAAACAAGAAGCAAATGAATATTAGTTTACATGATTAAAAAAATTATAAAGAAAGCCATACTTTATTTTATTAATTCGGTTGAAAAAACGGACAAGGTGGTTATTGCAGGTTTTTCAAGAGGCATACAAAATGTGCAGTTTGAAGGTAAAAACGCTGTACCCGACCGTTGTAATTTTTCGGGTAACATAAAAATCGGTTATGCTACCACGTTAGGGTATAATAATTTTTTTCACGGGGATATTATCATCGGTAAATATTGTCAGATTGGAGCCGATGTAGCCATTCATACTACAAACCACCCCACAAGTTATTTGTCTACTTATATTAATTCCAATTTGTTTAAAGGCGATTTAAAGGGATTAAAAGAGATTAAAAAAGTAAGTATCGGAAATGATGTCTGGATAGGTCATAACGTAATAATAGTGGGTAATGTAACTATTGGTAACGGAGCTGTTCTGGCCGCCGGAAGTGTTGTTACTAAAGACGTTCCTCCATACACTATTGTTGGAGGTGTGCCTGCAAAAGAAATTAAAAAACGGTTTTCAGATTCTGTGATACAAGAAATTGAAGCCTTGAAATGGTGGGATAAACCGGAAGAAGAACTGGAGCAGTTAAAGCCAATGTTTTTTAAAGATTTTGCGGATAAAGAAAGTATTTATGAATAAAACCATCGTCATTATACCCGCCCGGGGCGGTTCCAAACGATTGCCGGGCAAAAACCTAAAACTACTTGGCGATTTGCCGTTGTTGGCACACAGCATACGCTATGCGCAGCAACACACTTTTATTGACGCCGTTTATGTTTCTACTGATGATGCCGCGATTAAAGAGGTGGCCCTGAGTTATGGTGCCCAGGTAATTGACCGTCCTGAACAGCTTTCCGGCGATTTGGAACCAACCGTTTCGGCTCTGAAACACGTTCTGGAAACCCTGACCGACGAAGTTGAAAACGTAATCCTTTTACAGCCCACAAATCCGTTGCGTCCTGAAACTTTACTGGAAGAAGCGTTCCGGAAATACAATCAGGGAAATTATGACAGTCTGTTTACCGTAACCCGCAACCATCAGAAGTTTGGTAAAATAATTTCAGATAAGTTTGTGCCCTTTAATTACGAAATAGGACAGCGAAGTCAGGACCTGGACCCGTTGTATTTTGAGAACGGGTTGTTGTATATCAGTAAATCCAGGTTAATCCTTTCTGATATTATTTTAAGTGAAAATGCTTATCCGATGGTTGTGAATCATCCTTATGCTCTTGTGGATATTGATACGCAGGAGGATTTTGACTATGCGGAATATTTGTTGGGGAAAGTGAGAAGTGAGAAGTGAGAAGTGAGAAGTGAGAAGTGAGAGGGGTTGTTATGTACTTTTAAATTGAATTTTGCAAATAAATACTTGAATATGAATCCTTATATTGAAATAGCCGGCAGAAAAATAGGTCCGGATTTTCCACCGTTAGTTATAGCCGAAATAGGTATTAACCACGAAGGTTCGCTGCAGGTGGCCAAAGAAATGGTAGATGCCGCACACAGAGCCGGTGTTGAGGTGGTAAAGCATCAAACCCATATTGTAGCCGATGAAATGAGCGGGGCAGCCAAAAAAGTAATTCCGGGCAACGCCGATGTTTCCATTTATGAAATCATGGAACGTTGCGCTTTGAATGAAGAAGAGGAACTGGAACTGAAAAATTACGTGGAAAGCAAGGGGATGATTTTTATCTCGACACCTTTTTCAAGAGCAGCTGCCGAGCGTTTGAAAAAGTTTGATATTCCGGCGTATAAAATCGGCTCGGGAGAGTGCAATAATTATCCGCTATTGGAACATATTGCGTCTTTTGGTAAGCCTGTAATTTTGAGTACCGGGATGAATACCATTGAAAGTATCCGAAAAGCAGTTGCCGTTTTTGATAAGCATAAGGTTCCGGTGGCATTGCTGCATACTACTAATTTATATCCAACTCCAATTCACTTGGTACGTTTCGGGGCAATGATGGAAATGCACGAAGCTTTTCCGGATAAGGTTTTCGGATTGAGTGACCACACACTGAATAACAATGCCTGTTTAGGAGCTGTGGCTTTGGGTGCTTCTATTCTGGAGCGCCATTTTACCGATCATATGAACCGCACCGGACCGGATATTGTTTGCAGTATGGATGAGCAGGCCTGCCGGGAATTAATCGTAAACAGTGCGGAAATGGCTCTAATGCGCGGCGGAACCAAAAAACCAGCCGACGAAGAGCAAGTTACGATTGATTTCGCTTTTGCCACGGTTTGTTCCATCGCATCCATCAAAAAAGGAGAGGTTTTGACCAAAGACAACATCTGGGTAAAACGTCCGGGAACCGGTAAAATTTTAGCGGAGCATTTTGAAAGCCTTTTGGGAAAAACGGCTTTGCGCGATATTGCTCATGACGAACAACTGGATTGGTCGGATTTTCAGTAGGTTCTCGATACAATTTTGCTCCATTCCATTGCGCAAAATCACTCGAACTGACGGTACTTTTTTAAAGAAGACCGTCGGTTCGAGTGTTTTTATGGGGCGCTAACGGAATAAAATGTATGAGAAGTTTTTAATTGAATTTTCATATTATTATCTTCACGGCCTGTTAAGTGCGTTGCATCAGTACAATGAAAAAAATACTCTTTTTAACCGGTACCCGTGCCGATTTCGGCAAAATAAAATCGTTGATTCAAATTCTTGAAAAGCATCAGGATTTTGAAGTTTATGTATTTGTAACCGGAATGCATTTGCAGAAGGAGTACGGTTATACGTTGCTGGAAATTGAGCGCTGTGGTTTTTCAAACGTGCATACTTTCGAAAACCATACCGATGAAACCACAATGGATCTGACTTTAGCCAAAACCATTCAGGGATTGTCTGCTTATGTGAAAGATGTTCAGCCGGATATGATAGTGATTCACGGTGACCGGGTGGAAGCTCTGGCCGGAGCCATAGTAGGCAGTCTGAATAATATCCTGGTATCCCATATTGAAGGCGGTGAAGTGTCCGGTACCATAGACGAACTGATTCGCCATTCTACCAGTAAGATGAGTCATGTGCATTTTGTGTCTAACAAGCAGGCCAAGAAACGGCTGATTCAGATGGGAGAACTGGAGCAATCTGTATTTACCATCGGCTCACCGGATGTGGATATTATGTTTTCGGACAGTTTGCCAGATTTGGAAACGGCGAAAAAATATTACGAAATTCCGTTTGAGCGTTATGCGGTGGCGATGTTTCATCCGGTAACCACAGAAGCAAAATATATGCAACAGTATGCGGATGATTTTGTTACGGCTTTGTTGGAGGATTCTCACCATTACATAGTAATCTATCCGAACAACGACTTGGGCAGTCAGGCTATTTTAAAAGCGTATGAGCGGTTAAAGGGCAATCCGCGTTTCCGGGTTTTCCCATCGCTGCGTTTTGAATATTTCTTAACCTTGCTCAAAAAAGCACAGTTTATAATCGGTAACAGTAGTGCCGGCATACGGGAAGCACCTTATTACGGTTTGCCGATTATTAACATCGGAACCCGTCAGCAAAACCGGGCCTTACATGCGGATATCCTTAATGTGGATTACGATAAAGCGAGTATTGCCGAGGCACTTCAGCTAATAGATACCCATCAGGTACAACCCACTGATGGCGATTTCGGAAAAGGAAACAGTGCCGCCTTGTTTTTGCAATCGTTGGAAAAAAACGATATTTGGCAGCTTAACCATCAAAAACAATTCAGGGATATATGAAAAAAAAGAAGATAGCATTATTGTTTCCGGATGGGGTTGGAGTACGAAACTATCTTTATTCTAAGGTTTTTAAACATACTGAAAGCGAATTGGTTTTATTTCATTCGTTCGATAGTAAGACCGTTGATGAAATAAAAGGAATAACAGAACTTAAAACAGCTATAGCTCTTCCTAAATATACCGAATCTTTTAAAGAGCGTTTTTTGCGAGAGTTAATTTGTTTGTCCAGACTCTATTATAATTCAAGGTTAACGAATAATTCTACTATACTTAAAAACTGGAACCGAAATCATAAATCTATTTCCAAAAAAATAGTATACAAAACTATTGAGTTTGTAGCGCCGAGAATAAAAAAATATTCGACAATTCTAAAGTTAGAAAAGGCTTATCAAAATGCCATTAGGAAAAATGTTTTTTATATTGAGGCTAAGAAAATGCTTCAAGATATAGCTCCCGATGAACTGTTTTGTTCCCATCAGCGCGGGATACAATGTGCTCCTTTTTTTGCGGCAGCCTCAGATTTGGGAATTCTGAACACCACGGTAATTTTTTCATGGGATAATTTGCCTAAAGCCCGAATGGCACTCAGAGCGGATAATTATTTAGTGTGGTCGGATTATATGAAAGAGGAGATGAAACTGTATTATCCTGAAATTCCTCAGGAAGCCATTCATGTAACCGGTACGCCACAATTTGAGTTTTACAGCGATTCGTCAAATGTAATTCCACGGGATGAATTTTACAAAAGATATGGGCTGGATCCTGCTAAAAAGATTATTTGTTATTCCGGTGATGATGTATTAACTTCCCCTGACGATCCTAAGTATTTAAGTGATTTGGCAGAAGAGTTAATAAAAGGAAATTTGACAAATGATTATCAGATTTTGCTTCGCCGTTGTCCGGTGGATTTGTCAAATCGTTTTGCCACAGTTATTGCGAAATTCCCTGATTTAATTAAAGAGGCGCCACCTATTTGGAATTTTAAAGATAAAGAGAACTGGACTACGGTTTATGCCTTGCCCGAAGATGTGAAATTACTGGTTTCCACTGTTTTTTACAGTGATGTTGTTGTTAATCTGGGCTCAACAATGGCTTTTGATTTTGCTATGTTTGAAAAGCCTTGCATTTTTATTAATTACGATCAAAAAGATAAAACGGTGCCGAGCTGGACTGTAAACGAAGTATACAAGTTTCAGCATTTTAGAAGTATACCCAACAATAAAGCTGTTGTATGGTGGGATAAAAAAGAAGATTTAGGGACAATAGTAAATTCTATTTCCGGACATTCAATTAATCATGTGAAGGATTGGAAAAATATTGTCATGACTAATGATTTAGTGGCTTCAATAGAAATCAGAAAGAAACTGGGAATTAATACAGAAGTATCATGATGAAAATGGTTCGGAAATTAGCCTGGAAAATCTTGGGATCAAAGCATTATGATTATTTAAAGTACAAAAATCAGCAAAATCTTAAAGATGCATCTTGGGTAGAGATTGGTAAGAATAGTTACGATAATGGTGCGGTTGTTTGGCGTTGGTCAACTCATTCGAAATTGAAAATCGGCAATTATTGTTCCATCGCTGCAAATGTGAATTTTATCTGTGATTCCGGATATCATACAGAAAGTGAGGTTACTGCTTTTCCGCTTTTCCATGAGATACTCTCTAAGGAAGACGAGGTTGTAATAGGTGCAAAGAAATATAAAGTAAGGAATATTAAAGAAGAACTGATACCTTCTAAAAGTGATATCCTTGTCGGAAATGATGTTTGGATTGGTCATGGAGTGACAATTTTACCGGGAACCTTTATTGGTAACGGGGTCAGTGTTTTGGCAGGAGCTGTAGTTTCAGGCCATGTGCCTGATTATGCTGTTGTTGGAGGAGTTCCGGCAAAAGTTGTTAAAACGAAACACGAGCAAAGCATAATTGATAAATTAAATCATATATCCTGGTGGAATTGGTCTGATGATATGGTTAAAGAAAGAGTGAATGATTTTTATCTGCCAATAGAACAGTTTGTTAAAAAATATCAGTAGCGATGGAAGCGTTTGTGCATTTTTTACTTCAGAAGGTTTATAATTCTAAGAGAATTGAAAAAAAATATATAGATTCAGCACTATCCAAAACAATTTTGGATGTTCAATATCACCATCAGCAGCTTTCTGACAAAGATGTTGTTGAGAGGATAATCACCAATAATAATGAATTGGCTGTTTTTTTATTTCGTTTAGGAAATGAACTGCATCAAAAAGGGGCAGATGATTTAAAGTCACAAATACATTGGCTGTTAAAAGAGCTTTGTGGTTGTGAAATTTATTTTAACAATGAGATAGGAGAAGGTTTTTACGTGGTACACGGCGAAGGCACTGTCATAGGAAGCCGAAACAAAATCGGAAAAGGGTTTAAGATTCATCAGGGCTGTACCATTGGTCATAAAAAAAATGGTTCCGGCAGCGGAAACACGATTGGGAATAATGTTACTTTGTATGCCAACTCATCAATAATCGGAGAAGTAACAATTGGAGATAATGTAATTATCGGAGCACATATGCTAATAACGAATAACATACCTAAAGATGTTGTCGTAACAATTAATAAGTAATACGTCATGCACATCTGTTTCATAACCAGCGAATTTCCCAAACCCGGCTTCCCTCATGGGGGAGTAGGGACCTTTGTGGCCACTCTTGGTAAAGCATTGGTAAAGGAAGGCGTGCAGGTTAGTGTGATTGGTAAAAATTATATTCCAAAGGAGGAGGAAGAAGTTATAGATGGTATAAAAGTATACCGACTTGCTCCCAAAAAAGTGAAAGGGCTGGAATGGTTTTTTAATGCCAAAGCCATTGCACGGAAAATAGATGAAGTGCACCAGGAAAACCCTATTCATTTTGTGGAAACACCAGAATTGGGGCTGGCTTTTCTGCCAAAGCGAAAAGGCATACAGTATGTTATCCGCATGCATGGCGGGCATCATTATTTTGCGCAATCTGAAAAGAGAAATACCGAATGGTGGAAAGCGTATCAGGAGCGAAAATCTTTTAAAAAAGCCGATGCCGTAATAGCGGTTTCAAATTATGTGGGAGAAACAACCCGTAAGCTTTTAAACTTAGGGGACAGACCTATTGAAGTAATTTACAATCCTATAGATACATCGCGCTTTTTTGATGCTACTGAAAGTATCGTAAAACCATATTCCGTTTTATTTGCCGGAAGTCTGGTTGAGAAAAAAGGAGTCCGACAGCTTGTTGAGGCTTTAGCGTTTTTAGCAGATGAATATCCTCAAGTAGAGTTGCTGATTGCCGGAAGAGACGGGAAAGTTCCCGGAACCGGATTGCCTTATCGTCCGATACTGGAACAATCCATCTCTGAAAAAATAAGACCGCATATCAAATTTTTAGGAGTGGTACCTAATCACGAGATGCCAAACGTAATTTCAAAAGCTCATGTTTGCTGTTATCCGAGTCATATGGAAGCGATGCCGTTAGCCTGGTTAGAAGTTTTGGCCATGGGTAAAATTTTTGTGGGAAGCTTAACAGGACCCGGACCTGAAGCGGTACGTAATGGTGAAACCGGTATTCTGGTCAACCCTCACGATCCGAAGGAAATTGCCAAGGGGATTAAATGGGTTTTTGAAAATCAGGAACAAGCAAAAAAAATGGGAAAGAAGGCTATACAAGATATCAACAGCCGTTTTGCATTGCCAATTATTGTAAAGCATAACATAAGTTATTTTAAATCGTTACTTTAGTTTAATTAAAGTATATTATATCTATGAAAAAGGAAGATATTATTGAATTAAATAAGAAGCAGAAAGAATTTTACAATACTAAAAAGCGCAATTTTGTTACAGAAATGTGGTCTAAAATTAGAGGTGGATTACTGGGGAAGATTCGTAAAAGTATTGGTATTCAACAGGAAGCATATAAGTTACACCAATCTTGGTTTGGTGATTTATCTCAGAAAAGAGTGCTTGATTTGGGTTGCTATTCCGGAAATAACCTGAGTTTATATCTGGCTCAAAACAGTAAGGAATATATTGGACTGGATTTAAGTGATGTGGCTATCGAAAAGTTGAATCAAAAATTAAAAGATATACCAACAGCAAATGCGATAGCGGCAGACTTTCTTTCTGATGCAGACTTCCCAGATAAAGATTTCGATTTAATTTATGCTTATGGGGTATTGCATCATTTTCAGGATGTAGACATGTTGATCAATAGATTGAATCAAAAATTAGCACCAAACGGAGAAATAATAAGTTATGACCCTTTGGAAACCAGTTTGCCTATAAAAATTGTACGAGCAGCTTACAGACCTTTTCAATCCGATAAAGACTGGGAGTGGCCTTTTACTAAGAAAACGTATTATAAGTTTGACAAAGCTTTTGATATAACTGAAAGACGTGGTGTATTAGGAAAGTCTAAGTGGTTTTTTCTGTTAAATTTTGTACCAATGAATGAGGAAAAAAGACAGGCAATTGGCAGAAGATGGCACAAAGAAGACTGGGAAACTTCACAAACTTGTGATAGTTCAATGTTTAGTTGTATGCACTTGACTATGAAAATGCAAAAAAGATAAAATGTTACTTTCTGATTACAGGAAATATAAAAAATATGGCGGGAATTTTATTTCCATAGTATTCTTTACTCAGGGTTTCTGGGTAATTTTTCAGTATAGGACAGCGAATTTTATCTACAGGAAAATTTCCATCCCGGGATTAAGACACCTATTGCTTTTTGTTTGTTTGATTTGGCAGAAAATGTTAGAAATATTAACAGGTATTTCAATACCGGCTTCTGTTCAAATCGGTCATTCCTTTTATATTGGTCATTTTGGCGGGATAATTCTAAATGCAAATTCTAAAATCGGGGATAACTGTAATATTTCGCAAGGTGTTACTATCGGTGTTTCAGGACTGGGAGAAAAAAGAGGCGTGCCTGTCATCGGGAACAATGTTTATATAGCGCCAAATTCGGTCGTTGCCGGTAAAATTATTGTTGGGGATGATGTACTCATCGGTGCGTGTTCACTGGTTAATAAAGATGTTGAATCGGGTAGTGTAATGTTGGGTAATCCTGCGGTGAAAATTTCCGAAAAGGGTTCAAAAGGATATATTTAATGAAGTTTCTGATTGTTTCTAACGCACCCATTATTAAAAAGCAAACAGGTACTTTTGCTTATAGTCCTTACATTAAGGAAATGAAGATATGGGCAAATTATGCAGATGAAGTAGCTTTTTGCTGTCCGGTATGGAAAGATGAAAACGGATTGCTTGTATCGGAAATACCATTTCAGTTTTATAAAAATTTCCGTTTGTCTGATTTTGATGTCAAATCTTTTAAGACTGTTTTAAAAGGATTGATTCAAATTCCGTTTAATTTTTTGGTGCTTTTCAAGGCCATGTTTTGGGCAGACCATATCCATCTGAGATGCCCGGGAAATGTGGGTTTATTAGCGAGTATCGTACAGATTTTCTTCCCCTGGAAGAAAAAAACAGCAAAATATGCGGGAAATTGGGATCCAAAAAGCAAGCAGCCGTGGTCCTACCGTTTGCAAAGATGGATTTTAAGCAGTATGTTTTTAACTAAAAATATGCAAGTGCTGGTATATGGAGAATGGCCTAAGAGTACTAAAAATATAAAGCCTTTTTTTACAGCATCATACTCCGAAAGCACTATACTTCCGTTACAAACTAAAAGTTTTGATGCCATACGATTTCTGTTTGTCGGAACATTATCACCCGGTAAGCAGCCGCTTTATGCTGTTCAGTTAGTTGAGAAATTAGCCAATAAAGGCTATTCAGTATCTTTGGATTTATATGGGGAAGGAACCGAGCGTAATTCACTTGAAAAGTATATCGAGGAAAAGAACCTTTCAGCTATTATGCAATTATATGGAAATAAGGCATCTGACGAAATTAAAAACGCTTATCAAAACAGCCATTTTTTAGTGCTTCCGTCTAAGAGTGAGGGCTGGCCAAAAGTGGTTGCTGAAGCTATGTTTTGGGGTTGCGTGCCTATTGCTACACCTGTGTCATGTGTTTCCAGTATGTTAGATTCCGGAAAACGAGGCGTACTTTTAACGATGGATATTACAACCGATGTAAGTGAGATTGAGTCATGTCTTAATTCTGAAGAGAATTATAACTTAACTTCTAAGCAAGGAGCCACTTGGTCCCGACAGTTTACTTTAGAGTTTTTTGAGAGCGAGGTTAAGCAATTATTGGCAGGAAATATATTTTCTTGATTTTTATTGAAAAATGAGGGTAGTACAGTTAATAGACAGTTTGCAAACAGGAGGAGCCGAGCGGATGGCTGTTAATTTTGCCAATGCATTAGCAGATGAAATCGAGTTCTCAGGGCTTATTGCTACCCGAAAAGAAGGGGCTTTAAAAGAACAATTATCAACGAAGGTTGATTATGTTTTTTTGGACAAACGTAAATCTCTTGATATTAGAGCTTTATTAAAATTAAAAAAATACATTAAGAACAATAAAATAGATATCATTCACGCTCATAGTTCTTCTTTTTTTTATGCCGTATTGGTTAAATTTTTAGGAGTAAGATGTAAAATTGTGTGGCACGATCATAATGGTAACAGAGCGGCACTCTCTTTAAAACAAAATAAACCTATAGTTCTTTTATCAGGCTTTTTTAAAGGTGTGATTACCTGCAGTACAGTTTTAGAGGAGTGGTCCCGACAGCATTTAAAATCAAAGAATATTAGATATATACCTAATTTTACCTGTATTCCTGAAAAAGAGAAATCAATTACCCAGCTTAAAGGTAAAGAAGGAAAACGTATTGTTTGTTTGGCTAATTTAAGAAATCCTAAAAACCACAGTACTTTGCTGAAAACATTTGCTGTTGTTGCAAAGGCCAATCCTGAATGGACACTACACTGTATTGGTAATGACTACCATGATAGTTATTCGAATTCCTTGAAGCAGTTGACAGAAAAAATGCAATTACAGAATAACATATATATTTATGGAGGATGTTCAGACGTATATTCTATATTAAAGCAATGTGATATCGGGGTATTACTTTCAACCTACGAAGGCTTTCCGGTGGCACTTTTAGAATATGGGATGTCAGGACTCTCTGTGTTGTCTACTAATGTTGGTTATTGTTCTAATGTGGTGAGCGATGGTGTTTCAGGTTTTTTGGTTGAACCTTTAAATGAAGAGCAAATCGTAACCAAAATGAAAATTTTAGTCGCAGACACTAATCTAAGAATTGCTTTTGCGAAAAACTTGCATACCTTCGTAAACGATAATTTTTCTAAGGAAGCTGTAATTAAAACCATAGTCACTTTTTATCAATCATTGTAGTGCAAGAAAAAAAAGTTATACCTTATAGCAAGCTGGTGGTTGTACACATCCTGATAGGTGTTGTAGTTTTCTTCATACCTGTTTTTTCGAAATTGTATGCCGCTATAATTGCGTTATTTGGGTTTTATATGGTAATTAAAAACCGTAACGCAAATAATGAATCGCTTTATTTTGCAGGCTATATAGTTGGAGCAGAGGTTTTTTTGAGGATGACCGAAGGTAACTTCGGAGAGCAATATGCCAAATATGTGGTTATGGGCAGTTTGATCTTAGGGATGTTTTACAGAGGTTTTTCAAAGAGTGCCTACCCGTATTGGATTTTTTTACTTCTGTTAATTCCAGGGGTTATCCTTGGTACCTTTTCTTTGAATTTTGACACGAACATTCGTAAGGCTATTACGTTTAATATCATTGGTCCTGTTTGTTTAGCAATATCTGCAATTTATTGTTACAGGCGAAGAATAACACTGTCTGGTTTAATGAATATTGTTCACGCAATGGCCTTTCCTATTGTTACAACAGTTACTTACTTGTTTTTATATACTCCCAGTATTAAAGATGTTGTAACAGATACGCAGTCAAATTTTGAGACTTCAGGAGGTTTTGGACCGAATCAGGTTTCAACTATTTTAGGATTAGGTATTTTTCTCTTTTTCGCTAAAGTTGTGGTAATGTCTCCAGGACGAAAGGCAAGATTTGTTGATATACTCTTGTTGGTTTTGGTTACTTTTAGGGGGATTGTAACATTTTCGCGAGGAGGTGTTATTGCTGGAGGAATTATGATATTTCTCCTCCTGGTTGTTTTAATGTTGTTTGCCAATTCACGGGCAAAATCAAAAATTATAAGTTTTGTCGTGACTTCCATTGTATTGCTTATAGGAATCTGGACTTACAGTTCAGTGCAAACAGGTGGTTTGATTGATAAGCGCTATGCTAATCAAGATGCCAGGGGAAGGGTTAAGGAGAGTAAACTGACGGGGCGAGAAAAACTGATTGAAGCGGAATTAAAGATGTTTTTGGATAATCCTATAACGGGTATAGGGGTAGGAAAAAACAAAGAATACAGAGAAGAAATGACAGGGATTGAGGCTGCCTCCCATAATGAAATATCAAGAATGTTGGCAGAACACGGGCTTTTGGGGGTCATATGTCTTTTAATTTTATTAATCACTCCTGTCGTGCTTTATTTAGATAACAGACAGCATATTTTTTTATTATCATTTGTTGTTTTCTGGCTTCTCACCATCAACCACGCAGCCATGCGACTAGCAGCCCCAGCCTTTGTTTATGCCTTATCACTCTTAAAAGTATCCATCGTTGAAAAACCTGCTGTACATAGGGAATAAATTATCGGGGAGTGGGTTAAATGTAACCACATTGGAAACCCTTAGTCAAAACCTGACTGCTGTTGGTTACCGTGTTGCTACCGCTTCGTCGCAAAAAAACGTGCTACTTCGTTTTGCGGATATGTTATTTTCCGTGTTCCGTTACCGAAAAGCAGATTATGTTTTGATAGATACCTACAGCACTTCGGCGTTCTGGTATGCATTTGCGGTGAGTCAGCTTTGCCGTGTGCTTACTAAAAAATACATTCCCATACTTCATGGCGGCAATCTTCCTTACCGTTTAAAACAGAATCCTTTGCTTTGCAGCATGATTTTTGGTTATGCCCACCAAAACATCGCCCCGTCCCATTACCTGCTGCATGCCTTCGAAAAAGCAGGATTTACCAATGTAAGCTTTATTCCTAACAGCATCGTAATATCACAGTATCCTTTTAAAGAACGAAAAGACATAAAGCCGAAACTGCTTTGGGTACGGGCTTTTGCAGCGCTTTATAATCCGAAAATGGCTGTGGATGTACTGGTAGCGCTGCAGCGAAACTATCCGGATACCGAACTTTGTATGGTAGGCCCGGATAAAGACGGCAGTCTGGAAGCTACCCGACAGTACGCGTTACAACAGGGTGTTACCGTTACTTTTACCGGACAATTGTCCAAAGCGGACTGGACCGCCTTAGCAGCAGAATACGATATCTTTATTAACACCACCAATTTCGACAACACCCCGGTAAGTGTCATGGAAGCCATGGCCCTGGGGCTACCCGTAGTTAGTACCAATGTGGGCGGTATTCCCTATTTGCTGGAAGACGGCAAGGACGCCCTTTTGGTTAACGCCAATGATGTATCCGGCATGGTATCTGCCATTGATGCACTGCTTACAACTTCCGAATTGGCTCACACCCTTTCATTACAAGGCCGGCAAAAAGCCCTGAACTGGGACTGGGAATCCGTTAAAAAGTTGTGGATTGCTTTGCTGCAATAGGTATTTCTTGCCGAAAGCCTGTTGAAAAGCTTCATTTTTGTAACTTATTTTTGAAGTCTTGTGATTTCAATTGCACAATAATTTGTTATTTTGCACCAAACAGAACGTAAATGACTTCAAACAGGAAAATACATTTTGAAATATCCGAAAGGAAAATCCTTTTGCGACTGTTCGACGTGTTTTTTGTTTTGCTGGCTTTGTACGCCATTTCGTATGCCTTTGAATTCGGATATTTCCGAGTTTCCATTCACAATTACTACTGGACTTTTGTTTTGGCGTTTTACCTGCTTTTTTTCGGAACGCTTTTCGAGATGTATAACCTTCAGGTGGCTTCCAATCAGTTTCAGATAATTAAAAGTATAGTGCTTACCACAACCGCTACGGTAGCGGTTTATCTTTTAACGCCCATCCTTACGCCGCCATTGCCTAAAAACCGTTTACAGATTGTTTTCTTTTATGTGGCCATTTTAGGGGCGTTGTTTTTATGGCGGATGTTTTACCAGAAAATGCTGGCTTCCCACCGTTTTTATAAAAAAGTGCTTTTTCTGGGGGAAGACAAAACCGTAGACAACCTGATTCACGAGCTGGAAAAAGCCGATCCGAATTACAAAGTAATGGGTTATTTAAGCACCAAAGAATCGGCCCGGAAGAAAGTAAAAATACAGCGTATCGATATTGAGGAGATAGAGCAATTTATTAAAGAAAATGCGATTTCCGAAGTTGTTGTCGCTCAGAAAAGTACCGATGAGGTTCCGGTGGAAATATACGACAAGCTTTTGCATTTACTGGAAAGCGGAATCATCATCCGGGAGTATTCGCAGGTGTACGAGGCCAGTACGTATCGTTTGCCGGTGCAGTATGCGGAAAAAGATTTTTACAAGTATTTCCCGTTCAGCCGAAGTAATAACAACCGTTTGTACGTTTTAGCGATTCGTTTGTTTGATATCGTTGTGTCGCTCATCGGGCTTACCGTTGGGTTGCTGCTGCTGCCGTTTTTAGTGATTGGTAATTTTTTGGCAAACCGGGGACCGTTGCTTTATACCCAGGAACGCGTGGGACGAAACGGTGTGCCGTTTAAAATTTACAAGTTCCGGAGTATGATTGTAAATGCGGAGGCGCAAGGCGCTGTTTTTGCTTCTTCCAACGATACACGGATTACGCCTTTCGGGAAGTTTTTGCGCAAAACCCGTATTGACGAATTTCCGCAGTTTATCAATATTTTAAAAGGCGATATGGCGGTAATAGGACCAAGACCGGAACGCCCTGTTTTTGTGGAACAGATAGCGGAAGTCATGCCTTTTTATCATACCCGACATGTGATTAAACCGGGGCTTACCGGATGGGCACAGGTAAAACATGCTTACGGAGAAAGCATCGACGACAGTCTGATCAAACTGCAATACGATTTGTACTACATCAAACACCGCAGTCCTTTTCTGGATTTGAACGTTGTGATTAAAACACTGAGTACGGTGTTGTTTTTCAGAGGACAGTAGAGGAGTGAGAGGTGAGAAGGGATAAGTGAAAAGGGATAAGTAAGAGGTGGTGAATTCCGTTTTTACTTTTCGGGTTTTGGGCTGTGTTTTTTCCAGATTTGATAGAAAAGTACCGCATTGGTAAGGATTAAAGGCAACATCATCACTAATTGTACTTTTGCGGCAATGAAGGCTGTGTATCCGATTAAACACAGGCTGCAGAAAATAATCATCTTTTTTATCCCGTTGGTGTTCTTTTGTAAGAGCAGGAAGGCCAGTACCAAAAAACAAGGGTTCATCAGCAGGACATTGTAATTCCATAAAACTTCCTGATGTTCGGAATACAAGCCTACCGTAGCAAAGAAAATACCCAATACACCGCTAAGGGTCAGCCAAATCAGCTGAAATATTCGTTTTCCTGAGAACAACAAAGGGATTAGCATCAGTACTACAAAGGAAAAATAATTGTTCCACAGCGATTTGTTCGAGCCGTTTTCAACCTTTTTATAGACGGTTTTTTCCTCTTTTACAAGGCTTTCGTTGTTGTTGCGGCTAAGTGAGACACCTTGCTGTAATTCAACCGGCAGAAATAACTTGTCGGATTTGCGGTCTGTTTTGATTCCGAACATGAGGTTGATGCCCAGGTTTTCGTAGAAATTGTTTTTCAGATAGCCGTATAAAATGGTGCGATAGGTTTTTTCGGTATCCGGAATTTTGGTGGATATTTTTTCCGGCAGCACGCTGTTGATGAGATCGGCCACCATCGTGGTGCAGTTACGGTCGATGAATTTATAGGTGTAGAAACGTTTTTCCGAACTTAAAACTTCAGACAATTCATTGAAAATCATTTGTTTTTGCGGCTGGGTAAGGTTTAAAACCTGCTCCGTAATTTCCCGGTTGTCGTACACATACGAATAGTTGAATTCCTCAAATGAACTGGTCGATACAAAATACTGTAAATCGCCTTTTACAAATTTTCCGTAAAAATTAGGCGTGGAAAAATCGAAAGTTCCGTAATTGTAAACAATGTCAATTCCCTTTTCCGGATCGTTGATGCGCAAGGCAGTATGTCCGTAAATCGAGTATAACTGATCGCCCGTCCCACAAGTTAACAGGCTGATTTCTGCATTGCCGGATAATGGGATTTGTCCGTAACTGAAATGTATGTTGCTAAATAAGAAAACTGAGAAAAAGGCTTGGAACAGGAATTTCATATTATCGGAAAATGCTGAAATCAATTTTTAAGGAAAAGATGTTGGAATACAGGGCCGCGCTTTGGTCACCGATATCCGTAAGGGCATAATCAACTTGTATGCCTTTGTATTTAAATCCTACACCGATATTAGGCTGGAAACTGAGGCTTTTGGAATTGTCGATTTCGGTGATATGCTGAAAGTTGCCCACGCCTCCGCGAAGGAATACCAAATCAATATAGCCAGCTTCAAAACCGATGGCCGGGTCGATGCTTACAATGTCTGAAGCAATAAGGTCGTTGGTTTTGGCAAACTGCATGTTCAGGTTGGCCGCTGCTAAAATGGTATAATCGTAATGAATGGTAAATTTTTTGGAAAGCCCAAGCTGAGCTTTAGGCAGCGTAATTTCGGAAGTTTCCGGCATTTCCTGATTTTCGCCCGGAACAGCGTCTTTGATTTTCTGGTATTCGTCTTCGTCAATGGCCCAAACGTTGTAAGTAGTGGTAATATCGCGAAGCATTACGCCGAATTTCCAGTCGTTTTTGGTTTCGTACTGGGCGCCCAAATCGAAGCCAAAGCCCCAGGAATTCGCAAACTTTCCGATAATGCGGCGAATGATTTTGGCATTCACACCGTAATTAAAACCCTGTACCGGCATGGCGCGGGCATAGGAAACGGTCAAGCCATAATCTGCAGTGGAAAAAAGACTGATGCGGTTGTAATCGATATTACCTTCACTGTCAATTAATTGTGTGGTATTCAGAATGTCATCCACCCCAAAACGGATTAAGGATACCCCAACGGCGCTTCGGTCGTCCAACGGCATGGCAAATCCGGCATAATCGTATTGGGCAATGTTGGCAAAATAACTGGCGTGCATCAGCGAAAGCTGTTTGTCTTCCATTTTTAACAACCCTGCGGGATTCCAGTATCCGGAATTTACATCCCCGGTATGCGCGGTAACGGCATTGGCCATACCTAACGCTGCGGCATCTACTCCGATATTCATGAATTCGTTGGAGTATTTTCTAACAGCCTGACTATAGGAACATAAGGTGGTAAAAAGTAATATGAAAGCGTAGGTTTTTTTCAAAGCCAATTATTTTTACAAATATGGTATAAAAATCTCAAATAGTAAACTCAATTTTATGTAACTTATTGTATAACTTTGTCTCTCATAAAATAAAATCTATGGCATTTAAAAAACAAATCCCGAATCTGATTACTTTTTTAAATCTTATTTGCGGTTTATTAGCACTAATTCACGCTTTTAACGGGAACTATAACGAAGCTTTTTCTCTGGTGTGTCTGGGAATCTTTTTTGACTTCTGGGATGGTTTTTTTGCCCGTATCTTTCATGCGCAGAGTCCGTTAGGCGTACAGTTGGATTCGTTGGCCGATATGGTAACCAGCGGCGTGGTTCCGGGTGTGGTGATGTACAAAATGTTGTCGGATATTCAGGAAAATCAGGATATCTATAACTTAACACCGGATACGTACTACATGGGCGTTGTGCCTTACATTGGTTTTATTATTACGATTGCGTCCTGTTTCCGCCTGGCCAAATTCAATATTGATGACCGTCAGACCGATTCTTTCATAGGTTTGCCAACACCGGCGAATGCCCTGCTGATCATGAGTATTCCGATGATTTTATTCGCTAATCAGTACGAGTGGTTGTCCGATATACTGAGCAATCCTTATTTTCTGGTGGGTATCAGCTTTTTAAGTGCTTATTTGCTGAATGCGGAAATCCCGCTGTTTTCTTTGAAAGTAAAATATTTCAGTTGGGATAAAAATAAACTGCAGGTGATTTTCTTGGTGGTTGCTGCCATTTTATTGGTGTTGTTCCAGTTTTTGGCCATCCCGATGATTATCCTTTTTTATGTTGTATTGTCGGTGTTGCAAAATACAGTTGTAAGCAAGCAGGTGTAATTCATGAAGCGTTTCCCCGCGAAGAAAAACGTATCGAAAAAGCCCGCAAGATCCAGAGCCAAAAAAGCTAAGAGTGTCTCTTTTGGTAAAATAACGTTATTTGTCTTTGGTGTCTTGTTCGTTTTTTTTGTTTTCGGAACGGTGTACCATTTTCGGAACGGTTTGTTGTATTATTTCGGATTCAGGAGTCATCACGGCGCTACCGAATTAACCGAAGAAGAACGGAAAATCCAGGACATCCGCATTTTTGAAGTCCTGAGCCGGCATGATACCAAAGTGGTGGGTTTCGATGTTTCGGAATATCAAAGCGCTGTTGCCTGGGACAAAATTGATAAAATTGAAGACGATTTCCCGTTATCTTTTGTTTTTATCAGAGCAACGGCCGGAAATAACAGACCCGACAGCCGATTTGAAGAAAACTGGAAAGCGGCCAAAGAACATTATTTTATCCGCGGAGCCTATCATTATTACCGACCGAATGAAAATTCGCTGGAACAGGCCGAGAACTTTATCAACACCGTACGGCTTCAAAAAGGCGATTTGCCTCCGGTGTTAGACATCGAAAAACTGCCTAAAAACCAATCAATTGACAGTTTAAAAATTGGCCTGCGACGCTGGCTAAACCGCGTGGAAAAGCACTACAAGGTAAAACCGATTATTTATTCCGGAGAAAGTTATTATGCTGATTTTCTGAAAAAGGAGTTCAAAGGCTATCCGTTTTGGATTGCGAATTACAATTTCTTTGTGGATAACATAAAAAAAGACTGGCTGTTCTGGCAGTTTACGGAAAAAGCGCAGGTTCCCGGAATAAAAGGTTTGGTGGATGTAAACATCTTTAACGGAAACAAGGAAGATTTGAAAGCGCTTTGTGTTGGGAAGTGAGAAGTGAGAAGTGAGAAGTGAAAAGGGATAAGTGACAAGGGATAAGGGAGATGGTTGCTGTTAGTGCAATAAAAAATCCCGGGGTTAGTCGGGATTGGTATTTTAAAATTCTAATTTTTTCTTTCTCAACTCGAAGTTTTGTCCTAAATAGACTTTTCGGACCATTTCGTCTTCGGCTAATTCTTCCGGAACTCCGGCTTTCAGGATGCCGCCTTCAAACATTAAGTACGTTTTATCGGTAATCGCTAAAGTTTCCTGAACGTTGTGGTCGGTTATCAGAATTCCGATGTTTTTGTTTTTCAGCTGGGCAACAATTCGTTGAATGTCTTCCACGGCAACCGGGTCAACACCTGCAAACGGTTCGTCCAATAAGATGAATTTCGGATCAGTGGCCAGACAGCGGGCAATTTCCGTACGACGGCGTTCTCCTCCGGACAATAAATCCCCGCGGTTGGTGCGGATGTGCTGCAGACTGAACTCGTCAATCAGCGATTCCATTTTAGCTTCCTGCTCTTTTTTGGAAAGATTGGTAAGCTGCAAAACGCTTAAAATATTGTCTTCGATACTCAGTTTTCGGAACACGGATGCTTCCTGAGCCAGATAGCCGATGCCGTGCTGGGCGCGTTTGTACATCGGGAAATCCGTAATGTTCATGTCGTCCAGGTAAATGTTCCCGGCATTGGGTTTTACCAAACCTACTATCATGTAAAAAGAAGTGGTTTTTCCGGCACCGTTCGGTCCAAGCAGTCCTACGATTTCACCACGGTTCACTTCTACGGAAACGCCTTTTACAACGCTTCGTCCTTTGTAGGTTTTGACTATATTTTCGGCTCTTAGTTTCATTTTGTCGGTTATTCGGTTTCCGGTTATTCGGTTATTTGGTTATTTGGTTATTCGGCAAATTAACGAATAAACAAATAACCAAATCAACACATTAACAAATTATTTAGTTTGGTTTTCCAGAGCTTCCCAGAATTCGTAGGCTCTTCGCAAGTGGGGAATGACAATCGTTCCGCCTACCAACGTGGCGATGCTCATGGCTTCCATCATTTCCGCTTTGGTAATGCCTTGTTTGTGCGAGGTTTCCAAATGATACTTGATGCAGTCGTCACAGCGTAAAACGGCAGAAGCTACCAAGCCCAAAAGTTCTTTGGTTTTTACGTCCAGCGCGCCTTCCATATAGGCATTGGTGTCCAGGTTGAAAATGCGCTTGATGACTTTGTTGTCGTCGGCCAATAATTTTTCGTTCATTTTCGAACGGTAATCGTTGAATTCTTTTACTAAATCAGCCATATCAGGTGGTTTTTAGTGCTTCTTTTTTGGTTACAAATCGCGAAATAAAAATACTCGCTTCGTATAAAATGACCAACGGAATGGTTACAATCATCTGACTGATTACATCCGGAGGCGTTACGATTGCGGCAATAATCAAAATAATCACATAAGAATACTTGCGGTAATCGGCCAGGAATTTCGGCGTTACGATTCCTAATTTGGAAAGAAAGTAAATGACAATCGGCAATTCGAAAACCAAGCCGGTTGCCAGTGAGGTGCTTTTTACCAATCCGATATAGGAATCCATGTCGATAGCGTTTTTCACGTGATGACTCACCGTTAAATTTGCTAAAAAGTTGATGGACAGCGGTGTGAGTACAAAATAACCGAAGGCCACACCTAAAAAGAAAAGAATCGAGGCAATAAAAATGAAAAGTTTGATGTTCTTTTTTTCTTTATCGTACAAGGCCGGACTTACAAACAGCCAAAGCTGCCATAAAATGTAAGGGAAGGCGATTACAAAACCGCAGGTTATTGAGGTCCAGATGAGCATGGAAAACTGTCCTTCCATGGTGCGGTTTTGCAGTTCGAAAGGCAATTCTGTAATGCAGAAACTTTTATCTAAATCGTATTGCGTTGCCAAATTGCAGAAAAAGCGATAGGTAATAAAATTCCCGTCTTTTGGCCCGAAAATAACGGTGTCGAAAATAAAATCGCTGAAATAATAGGCTACGCATCCGCCAATTAGAATGGCAACGGTGCTTCGTACTAAAACCCAACGGAGTTCTTCCAGATGGTCTAAAAATGACATTTCTTTCGCAGACTTCTTGTTCGCCATTATACAATTCCTTCTTTTAAAATATCGTGAATGTGCAGTACGCCTTTGTATTCGCCGTTATCTACGACTACCATTTGGGTGATGGAATGGTTTTCCATGGTGTTGAAAGCATCGACAACCATATCGTTTAACCGAACGGTTTTCGGGTTTTGCGTCATGATGTCTCTGGCGGTTAAATCGGAGAAAGTGTCTCTTTTTTCCAGCATTCTCCGGATGTCGCCATCGGTAATGATTCCGACGATTTTGTTGTTTTCCACGACGGCCGTAACGCCTAAACGTTTTTCGGAAATTTCCATAATTACGTTTTTGATGCTGGCCTCCGGACTTACCTGAGGTTTGTGGGTTTGGTCCAGCATGTCGACTACGCGAAGCAGCAGTTTTTTGCCCAATGCGCCGCCGGGATGGTATTTCGCAAAATCTTCACTTTTGAAATTGCGCATTTCCATTAAACAAACCGCTAACGCATCGCCTAAAACCAATTGGGCCGTGGTACTGTTGGTGGGGGCTAAATTGTTCGGACAGGATTCCGCCTCCACGTATGCATTCAGTACAAAATCGGATTCTTTTCCTAAAAACGAAGCCTTGTTGGCAGTCATTCCGATTAACGGATTGCCGAAACGTTTCAGCAAAGGCACCAATGCTTTTATCTCGGGGCTGTTGCCGCTTTTTGAAATGCAGATGATTACATCGCCCGGCTGTACCATGCCTAAATCGCCGTGAATGGCTTCGGCAGCATGCAGGAACATGGAAGGTGTTCCGGTAGAGTTCATCGTTGCTACAATTTTTGAGGCAATGATGGCACTTTTTCCTATTCCGGTAACAATGAGACGTCCTTTGCAGTGATAAATCAGCTCTGCGGATTTTGCAAAATCGTCGTCTAAGAAATCAACCAGTTTTGCAATGCTCTCACTTTCAGAAAGTATGGTTTTTCGGGCCGAAGCCAAAACAGAATCTGTTGTTGTCAAATCTAAAGTTTTTAGAAATTTGCGAATGTTAAAGAAATTCGTATCTTTAATCTCTGCAAATTTATGTAAAATACCTATTACTAAATAATGAAACCAAGCGAAATTGACTTACATAAAGAGTTAAAAAAATATTTTGGTTTTAACCAATTCAAAGGTTTACAGGAAGGTGTTGTTAAAAGTATTATTACGCATAACAACACTTTTGTGATTATGCCTACCGGTGGCGGGAAGTCGCTGTGCTACCAATTACCGGCTTTGGTTTTAGACGGAACTGCCATTGTGGTTTCCCCGTTAATTGCCCTGATGAAGAACCAGGTGGATGCCATCCGAAGCCTTTCCTCGGAAGCCGGAGTGGCGCACGTGCTGAATTCTTCCCTTACCAAAACAGAAGTCAATCAGGTAAAAAAAGATATTACTTCGGGTGTAACGAAATTGTTGTACGTTGCCCCGGAATCCCTTACCAAAGAAGAATACATCGAATTTTTACGAAGTGTTCCGATTTCTTTCGTGGCGATTGATGAAGCGCACTGTATTTCGGAATGGGGTCACGATTTCCGTCCGGAATACCGAAACCTTAGGGCAATTATCAAACAATTGGGTGATGTACCGGTAATCGGTCTGACGGCCACCGCTACACCAAAAGTTCAGGAAGATATTCTGAAAAACTTAGACATGACCGATGCGAATACGTTTAAAGCGTCGTTCAACCGTCCGAATTTATATTACGAAGTACGTCCGAAAACCAAAAATGTAGAAGCGGATATCATTCGTTTTATCAAGCAGCATAAAGGGAAATCGGGAGTGATTTATTGTCTTTCAAGAAAGAAAGTGGAGGAAATCGCTCAGGTGTTACAGGTAAACGGAATCAGTGCCGTGCCGTATCACGCCGGTCTGGATGCCAAAACCCGCGCCAAACATCAGGATATGTTCCTGATGGAAGATGTGGATGTAGTGGTGGCTACCATCGCTTTCGGGATGGGAATTGACAAGCCGGATGTGCGTTTTGTAATCCATCACGACATTCCGAAATCGCTGGAAAGTTACTATCAGGAAACCGGTAGGGCCGGACGCGACGGCGGAGAAGGACACTGTATTGCGTATTACTCTTATAAAGATATTGAGAAACTGGAGAAATTCATGGCCGGTAAGCCTGTTGCCGAGCAGGAAATCGGTTTTGCGCTGCTGCAGGAAGTGGTTTCGTATGCGGAAACTTCCATGTCCCGACGCAAATTCTTACTGCATTATTTCGGAGAAGAATTCGACGAAGTAAACGGCGAAGGTGCCGACATGGACGACAATGTCCGCAACCCCAAAAAGAAAGTCGAAGCTAAAGATCAGGTGGTGGTGTTGCTGGAAACCGTTCGTGATACCAAAGAACTGTACAAATCGAAAGAAATCATTTTCACCCTTATCGGTAAAGTGAATGCAGTTATTAAGGCACATAAAACCGACGCCCAGAAATTCTTCGGAAAAGGAAAAGACCAAGACGAGAAATACTGGATGGCCTTAATCCGTCAGGTATTGGTAGACGGCCTGCTTTCCAAAGATATTGAAACGTATGGTGTTTTAAAACTTTCTGAAAAAGGTGCCGATTTCATCAAAAATCCAACTTCCTTCCTGATGTCTGAAGATCATGAATACAGCGAAGCAGACGATGAAGCTATAGTGACTTCGGCAAAATCGTCCGGAACGGCAGACGAAGCCTTAATGACGATGTTAATCGATTTGCGTAAAAAAGTGGCCAAAAAACTGGGTGTACCGCCATTTGTGGTGTTTCAGGAACCTTCTTTGGAAGATATGGCCCTGAAATATCCCATCACCGTTGAAGAACTGAGCAATGTTCACGGTGTAGGGGAAGGAAAAGCCAAAAAATACGGAAAAGAATTCGTGGAACTGATTGCCCGTTACGTGGAGGACAACGACATTATGCGTCCGGATGATATGGTGGTGAAGTCTACGGGAGCGAATTCTGCTTTGAAATTGTACATCATACAGAATATTGACCGTAAACTTCCGTTGGATGATATTGCCAAGGCCAAAGGTTTAGATATGGATGCTTTGCTGAAAGAAATGGAACAAATTGTGTATTCCGGTACGAAACTCAACATCAAGTACTGGATTGATGATATTTTAGACGACGACCAGCAGGAAGAAATTCACGACTATTTCATGGAATCGCATTCCGATAAAATCCAGGATGCTTTAGACGAATTCGATGGCGACTACGATACCGAAGAATTGCGCCTGATGCGGATTCAGTTCATCAGTGAAGTGGCCAATTAAAAAGCTGTAAACCCTAAACAAATAAATATATGTCTGAAAATCAAAATGTTTGGAAACCAACAGAAGAAGCTAAAGGACAGGCAACACAGTTCCGATTGTTTGCGGTCTTGTTGTGGCTTGGTGCCATTGTAGCGCAGGTATTTGCAATCCGTATGCTTTTAAAAGCGGTTAATTCCGGAGAATCTCCGGTAAATGCCTGGGTGATTGGTTTAATTGTACTGGATTTAATTTTAGTATTTGCCGGTTCCGTTTTCTGGAAAAAATCAAACCGTCTGGATCCGCCTTCTGAAAAAAATAAGTTTCTGTTTTATATGCAAAGTCAGTTGGGCGTGGTGATGGCCTTTGTCGCTTTTTTACCTTTGATTATCTTCATCCTGACCAACAAAAAGATTGACGGAAAAAGCAAAGCTATTTTAGGAAGTATTGCCGGGGTAGCTATGGTAATTGCAGGAATTGGCGGCGCAGAGTTTAATCCGGCTTCTGTAGAAAAATATACAGAAGAAACAAATATGGTAGAAGCGTTAACCGGAACCAATAACGTGTATTACACCAAAGGAGGCGGGAAGTATCATATTTATGAAGATTGTTACACCATTAAAAACAGTGAGCGTTTAAACGGAACTGTTGCGGAGGCACATGCAGGTGTTGCTAATCATTCCGATTTCGACCTTTGCGGAATCTGTAAGAACAAAAAAATGAAAGAAGACGGAATGTCAGAAGAAGCTTTAAACGAAAAGTTGGAACAAGTTAAAGCAGGGCTAAACCAAAACAACTCACAGGAAACTGAAACAACTCAAGAATAGTTTAACATACAGTAAAAAAACCGGGTAATACCCCGGTTTTTTTATGGATAAAGCTCACCCCGATGTGGTTTTAAAGCGTCGCGTACGGCAATCATATATTGGTCGGTTACGACCATAAAAGCGATGGCGTGCATCTCGTTAAGAATCTGAAAGCCTGTGATTTTTAAAGGTAGTTTTTCAATTTCAATGTATTCTTTGAGGTGAATTTCGTGGTGTTCGGCCGTTTTGGCGGCAGCCGGTCCTCTGAAATCCCAAATGAGTTTTATCTGTCGTTGCATGATGTGGGTATGCTAATGTTAAGCAAAGATAGTAAGGTTGGTTTTAATTTGTATTTTTGCCTCAGAAATGTTTGTAAAATAAAAATTTACCTTCTGTTATGCCGAAAGAACTTTTGATTCAGGTAGCGCCGGAAATGGCTGCGAATATGCCTTTGTTAACGGAGCACGTTGCCAAACTGCTGCAGGTAAAAACTACCGAAATTCAGCATTTGACGGTGTTGAAACGCTCCATTGATGCCCGTCAGCGCGCCATTAAAATCAACCTGAAAGTCAATGTTTTTTTTCAGGGCGAGCCCATATCCGAAACGAAAATAGAACTGCCTGATTATAAAAACGTGTCCAATGCACCGGAAGTTATTGTGGTTGGCGCCGGTCCGGCAGGTTTGTTTGCTGCTTTGCAATTAGTGGAATTGGGCCTCAAACCCATTGTAATTGAACGCGGAAAAGACGTTCGGGGGCGTCGACGCGATCTGAAAGCCATCAACCGCGATCATATCGTTAACGAAGATTCCAATTACTGCTTCGGGGAAGGCGGTGCGGGAACCTATTCCGACGGAAAATTATACACCCGATCCAAAAAAAGGGGAGATGTCGACCGGATATTAAGGTTGTTGGTTGCTTACGGTGCTACACCCGATATTTTAGTGGATGCCCATCCGCACATCGGAACCAATAAATTACCGCAAATCATACAGGATATCCGGGAGAAAATTATCGAGCACGGCGGCAAAGTGCTTTTTGAAACCCGTGTTTCCGATATACTGATACAAAGCAATGAAGTTCAGGGTATTGTTACCCAAAATGGCGATATCATTGAAGCAAAGAAGATTATTTTAGCCACAGGACATTCTGCAAGAGATATTTTCGAATTGTTAGACCGAAAAAAAGTACTGATAGAAGCCAAACCGTTTGCTTTAGGGGTTCGCGCCGAGCATCCGCAGAGTTTAATTGATTCCATCCAGTATTCCTGCGATTTCAGAGGGGAATTTCTTCCACCGGCACCTTATTCAATCGTAAAACAAGTGAACGGTCGTGGGATGTATTCGTTCTGTATGTGTCCGGGAGGTGTTATTGCGCCTTGTGCTACAAGTCCTGGCGAAGTGGTGACCAATGGCTGGTCGCCTTCCAAACGCGATCAGGCCACTGCCAATTCCGGGATTGTGGTCGAACTGAAACTGGAAGATTTCAAGCCGTTCGCTAAATTCGGAGCCTTGGCGGGGATGGAATTTCAGAAAGCCATCGAGCAAAAAGCGTGGCATTTAGCCGGAGAAACCCAAAAAGTTCCGGCACAGCGCCTGGTGGATTTTACACAAAGCAAAATTTCTTCGGACATTCCGAAAACTTCTTACGTTCCCGGTACAACTTCGGTGGAATTAGGGCAGGTGTTTCCGGGTTTTTTAACGCAAATTATGCGGGAAGGTTTTGTGCAGTTCGGCAAATCGATGCGAGGCTATTACACCAATGAAGCGATTCTGCACGCGCCGGAAAGCCGCACCTCGTCACCGGTCCGGATTCCAAGAGATCCTGAAACGCTGGAACACCTTCAGATAAAAGGGTTGTATCCGTGCGGGGAAGGTGCGGGTTATGCGGGAGGAATCATTTCAGCCGCCATAGACGGGGAAAAATGTGCGATTAAATGTGCAGAATCCTTACATTAAAAGCGATTGATTCAGGGTTAAGCAGTTATTGACAGGCTTCGTATTTGTCAAACATTCTTTCAATAGCATAGAAAGTGTACTTGTGAATGTTAATCAGTTTTTCCTGTTCTTCTTTGGGAAGATTTTTGAATTCTTTTTGTTTGTCTTTGTACTCCTGTTTGGCTTCTTTGTTTCTTTGAAACATTTGATTTTTCATAGTTTCCATTTCGTTTACCATAGCCGGGCAATCTTTGAAAAGATCCTTAAAAGGATTTACAATGCGGCTTTCCATATTCATAAGATCGGTTAATCCGATATTCTGATAATTAAGGGCGTAATCTTCGTTGGCATTCTGGTAGTAGAACCGCAATCCTTTGCTGAAATAAGAAGCGCCCTGTCCGGTAGAGCCGGTTTCCGTATATTTTATACCGTAAATGTTGATTTTGCCTTTTTTTACATAGGGAAGAAAAACCATTCTGCCTCCTTCTTTCGGTTCCCCTTTGCCGGACAATTCTTTTAACAGGATGTGTTTAAATGCAGTATTGCCTTTTTCCTGATGAAGAATGATTTCATCGATTTCATCAGACGGAATCGCTTTGAATTCTCCTGATTCACTGGGTTTGAACTTAATTGTTTTGTCGTCAAGGTTTAATTCGTGCTCTAAGGAACCGGAAAAGCCCGAAGTAATGGTTCTGTTTTCGATGAACGATTTGACAAAACCTTCTTCCCTATGACTGTCGCGAAATACAAGTGTCGCTTTATAAGTTTGGGCAATGGAACTCAGACTCAATAAAAAGAAAAGAACAGTAGCTATGATTTTCATATTTTTAATAATATCTGTTATGTGTTTAAGTATGGCCAATTTATAAAAAACAGATTAATAATTCATATTCGTTGGGTGAAATTTCTGTCAGGAAGATTTGCAGGTAATGAAATGAAAAGCATCAGGCTTCTGAAATTGTCCGGTCTGCTGCCAAATGGATTTTCAGGGATGGGCAATTTAATTTGTTCTTCAGTAAACCGGTACTTTTTTGTACTTTTGACAGGTAATATTCCCTTATGACAGAAGAAAACGTAATATTAGTTAACGAACAAGACGAGCAGATCGGATTAATGCCCAAACTCGAAGCCCATGAAAAAGCTCTGCTGCACCGTGCTTTCTCTGTTTTTGTTTTGAATGATAAAAATGAGATTATGCTGCAGCAACGGGCCCATCACAAATACCATTCGCCCTTATTGTGGACGAATACCTGCTGCAGTCATCAGAGGGAAGGCGAAACCAATATTCAGGCCGGAACCCGTAGGCTGCGTGAAGAAATGGGCTTTACCACAGAGTTGAAGGAGCTTTTTTCCTTCATCTACAAAGCACCTTTTGATAACGGTTTAACCGAACACGAATTAGACCACGTGATGATAGGTTATTACAACGAAGCGCCGAAAATCAATACCGACGAAGTGGAAAGCTGGAAATGGATGGCGATTGATGAGGTAAAAACCGATATGGAGCGCAATCCGGACGTTTACACGGTTTGGTTCAAAATTATTTTTGACGAGTTTTACCACTATCTTGAAGATCATAAACTATGAGAGTAACTGTTTCGAGAAAAGCCCATTTTAACGCGGCGCACCGTTTGTACCGGAAAGACTGGTCCGACGAGCAGAATCAGCGCGTTTTCGGGAAGTGCAACAATCCTAATTTTCACGGGCACAATTACGAACTGATTGTAAGCGTAACGGGCGAAATCAATCCGGAAACGGGTTATGTGATGGATATCAAAGATTTAGCCGATATCATTTACGAAGAAGTGGAAACCCGGTTTGACCATAAAAACCTGAATCTGGACGTTCCCGAATTTGAGCATCTTAATCCGACCGCTGAAAACATCGTGGTGGTCATCTGGAATAAAATCCGAAAAAGGATTGACCAAACGCACGATTTGGAAGTGGTTTTGTATGAAACGCCAAGAAATTTTGTAACGTATAAAGGTTTGTAATGGGAGCAATTAAAGTTGGGGATAAATTGCCGCTTTTTGGAGCCAAAGATCAGCAAGGAAATGATTTTTATATCGCCTCAGTCTTGGGAAAAAAAGTGTTGGTGATTTATTTTTATCCGAAAGACGATACGCCGGGTTGTACAAAACAGGCCTGTTTTTTCAGGGATCAGTACGAAGAATTTACGGATTTGGGTGTGGAAGTCGTAGGCATTAGCGGTGATAGTGTGGCATCGCATAAAAAATTTGCGGAGCGCTATAAACTGCCGTTCACGTTGTTATCGGATGAAGATAAAAGTTTGCGCAAGTTGTTTGGCGTTCCTGCTAATTTGTTAGGATTGTTGCCGGGCCGCGTAACCTATGTGGTGGATAAAAAAGGAATAGTACGGATGGTATTCGACAGTATGAATGCTGAAAATCACTTTCCCAAAACCCTCGAACAAGTAAAGAAACTGCTTTGATGGAAACAGTATTGTATCCTTTGGTTTTTAAACCAATTTTAAAAGAGCGTATTTGGGGCGGCACTAAGCTGAAGTCGCAACTCAATAAAGAAATACCGTCTTCCGCTACCGGTGAGAGCTGGGAAATTTCCACCGTTCCGGGAGCAGTAAGTGTTGTTGCCAATGGCGATTTAGCCGGAATTTCCATAAACGATTTAATTGCTAAAGATGCCATTGCGTTTTTGGGAAAAAAAGTCCATGCCAGATATGGTGCTGAATTTCCGCTCCTGTTCAAATTTTTAGATGCCAAAGAAGATTTGTCCATTCAGTTGCATCCGAATGATGAGCTGGCTCAAAAACGCCATAATTCATTTGGTAAAACCGAAATGTGGTACATCATGCAGGCAGATTTAGATGCCCGTATTATTGTAGGGTTTAAGGAGAAATCGTCGCCGGATGAATATCTGGTTCATCTTGAGAATAAAACCCTTCCAAAGATTTTAAAGGAAATCCCTGTAAAACCGGGTGATGTTTTCTTCTTGGAAACCGGAACCATTCATGCCATCGGTGCCGGCATCATGCTGGCCGAAATTCAGCAGACTTCGGATATTACCTACCGAATTTACGATTGGGACCGGGTAGACGATGCCGGAAATTCCAGAGAACTGCATATCGATTTGGCCTTGGAAGCCATTAATTATAATGTAGTTAACGCCAAAAAACGCTATCAGCAGAAGCCGAATGAAAGCAACGGTGTGGTACAGTGCGAGTATTTTACAACAAAAGTAATTCCACTTGACGGCACTATGTTGTGTACTAAAAACGGTGATTCGTTTACGGTTTATGTCTGCACGGAAGGAGAATTTTCAATCGTAATGGATTCATTACAAAGCTATTCGTTCCGAAAAGGCGATACAGTTTTGGTGCCGGCCAGTATTACTGATTTTAAATTAGTTGGGAAAGCCACTTTGTTAGAAATATACATTTCTTAACTTTTTATCTGAAGAATAATTGTAATTTTGCAAACGAATTTTAAACAAAAATAAAATGGCAAGCGTAAGAAACTTAAAAAAAGACATCAACTACGTATTAGGCGACATCATTGAGGCAGTATACCTTTATGAGATGACTACAACAGGAAAACCAACTGCTGCATCTGATGCTGTAATTGATGAAGCCATCACTTCCTTTGATGCTTTAATCAGCAGAGTGAACCAAAGAAATGTGGATGATAAAAAATCACATTTCAGACAAATTAATAAAGATTTAGAAGCGGCTGCTAATCAGTTGGTTGAAAAAATCAACGCTTTATAATCGCTGAAAAACCATAAAAAAGTGCTTTTAAGTATTTGCAGGTTTAAAAAACTCGCTTATATTTGCACCCGAAATGAGTCGCCGGTGTAGCTCAGCTGGCTAGAGCAGCTGATTTGTAATCAGCAGGTCGTGGGTTCGAGTCCCTCCATCGGCTCTTTTTTTTCCACGCTCAGCGTGGTTTTTTATGAAATATTTTTAAGGTTAATTGCCGGTGTAGCTCAGCTGGCTAGAGCAGCTGATTTGTAATCAGCAGGTCGTGGGTTCGAGTCCCTCCATCGGCTCTGGTAATTAACAAAAAACCATCACCTTTGGTGATGGTTTTTTTGTTTTTCAGCGTATAGTTTTTTCTGAGATTCAGAAAATAATTTTCAAAAGAAAAGCGGCATAAAAACCGCTTTGTTTATGGTTGAGGTTGTTCCAGTTTTTTTCTTTCCGAAATAAAGGTGGTTAACTGTTTTCCGTATTTTGATTTGGCTACCTCCGGAGACATCGCTTTTTGTATGGTGTCCAGATATTTGATGTTAACATCGTAAATTTCGGTAAGGGCGATATAAGGCGCTACTTCATGTTTTGCGTTGTTCACGACGAAATTGACGGCGTCCAGGTAATTACGTGTGGTTAATTTTTCGGCACGTTGGTTTAAACTGTCCAATTTCTGGGTGTTGTTGGTTTTTTTTGCCAATAAAATAAGACTCATGGTTTTGTTTTGTTCATCGGCATAACGCGTCTTGATTTTTTTATAATCGTTGTACAAATCGTTATTCTTAGAACCCGTTATTTTGGCTTTGGCATAAAACTCCTGTAAAGAAGTTTCAATGTGAATGGTGCCGGGTTCTGCGAAAAACGGCAACAGATTATCCGTCGAGCTGGAAACGCCTCGGTCGATGGACAGGTACAGCATTTCCGGTTCCGCTAAAGCGATGTTGCTCTCAAAGTTTGAATCGCCTTTAATGAGGATGCTGTCCAGAACCACTAGGCTACTGTCTGCAATGTGTTGTATGTAAAGTTTGCCTTGTTTAAGGCCGTCTACTTTTCCGGTAATGTGTAATCCGCTGTCGCTTTCTTTTTTATCACAGGCAATCAGAACAGCTGTAGCAGCGAATGCTATTATTAGTTTTTTCATGATTTTATTTTTCGAATCGCAAAGTAAAGAAAATTATTCGATAAAAAAATCTCCAATCTGAACGTTCAGATTGGAGATTCTGTGAGGAAGAAAATGCTTTTTATCCTTTCAGCCAGCGTTCTTTTAACTTGGTTTTGCTGGTGTCTACGGCATGATACCCTTCGGCATCCTGCATTGGTAAGGTTACTTTTCCTTTTAAGATTTGTTCTTTGCCGTCGCGTTTGATTTTAACGGTAATGGCGTCACCTTCTTTCCAGTCCATGCTTAACATTATCATATCGTAGATGTTGTCTAGATTGTAGTTGGTGTCGTTAATCGCCAGAATGGTGTCGTTGTTTTTGATTCCTAAGGTTTTCATAAAGCTGTTCAGCTCTACGTCCGGAAGTACCAAAATTTCTTTCGTGGACGGGTTAACGGTAATATAAGGGGTCGATTCGTCTTTTAAGAACGGATTTCCCGGTTTTTTAACGGTGGTTTCTTTAACGCCCATTTTAGCGAAGAACTGGTCGTAAGGAATTGGTGTTTCGCCTGCTACATAAGTCTTCAGGAATTCGCCAACAGCCGGATAGGTTAACGAAGTGATTTTGCCAAACAATTCTTCATCGTTAAATGGTTTGTTTGCACCATATTCATTCGACAGTGCCTGCATTAAGTCTAAGATTCCTTTTTCACCATTGCTGCTCTCGCGCATCTGAATGTCGATACACATCGCAATCAGCGCTCCTTTCAGGTATACGTTGTAATACGAATCTTTGTATTTTGCGTCTAAAATGTCTTTACTCATTTTGGTAAACGGCATTTTCTCGTCGAATCGTTTCGATTGTTGGATTTTATCCGCCATACGGTCGTAAAACTCCTCTTCGGTAATTAATCCCTGATTTACCTGGAAAAGGTTGGCGAAATATTCTGTAACACCTTCGTACATCCACAGGTGCTGGGACATTTTAGGGTTGTTGAAATCGAAATAATGGATTTCTTTAGAATGCACCGTTAGCGGGGTAACAATGTGGAAAAATTCATGCGAAACCACGTCTTTTAATTGCTCTAATAAGGCCGCTTTCGGCATCATTTCCGGCATTACGACCGTGGTGGAAGTGGTGTGCTCTAAAGCCCCGAATCCTTTTGCGTCTTTTTCTTTCATGTCGGACAAATACAAAAGAACGCTGTATTTTTTGGTGGCATTAATCGGACCTAAGAATTTTTTCTGAGCTCTCATCATGGTTTCCATGGCCGGAGCAATATCCGCTGCTTTATAAGTGCCGTTTGGAGAATAGAGGCTGATTAAGATATCCATGTCGTCTACCTTAAACGTAACGTAGTCCGGTTTGGAGTACATGATCGGATGGTCTACTAATTCTGCATATCTTGAGGTATGAAAGGTATCGCTTTCATTGCTGTTGTCTGTGTCAATCATTGAAGTAGCACCCCATAAATCGGCTGGGTGTGCGATGTTAACTTTGTATGGCAGCTCGGATTTCCCTTCAAAATAGCCAACAAAACCATGGGTGTTAATCATGAAGTTTTTCCCTGCAATAATGTTGGTTCCCGCTGGTGAAAAAACGTCTTTTCCGCCAATGCCGCCCGTTGTTTCCACGTCGAAACTGTCGTTAACCCAATAGGTTACTTTGGCTAAAGCTTTTGCGTTGGAGATTTTCCAGGTGTTTTCGCCTTCTTTAACAACGGTAAGTTCTTTTCCTTTAGCATCGTAAGCTTTTACATTTTCAATAAAACGTCCGTAGTTGTCGGCCGAATAAGTGCCCGGAACAGTTTTGGGAATATTGAAGGTTGTGGTTTCGGTGGTAATCTTTGGTGCTGTAACAGTAACCATTACTTTGTCGTCGGTTACATTTTTTAAATCGATGGCTACTTCAACTTCATTTTTTACCGAAGAAGTCGTGCTTGCGGTACTTTGGGATTTGCAGCTTAAAAATACCGCAGCCAAAGCAATGGTGTAAACTATTTTTTTCATCGTTTGTGTTTTTTTGAATTATAAGTAAGGAATTCTCTTAAAATGTTACATATTGAAATAAAAAATCCCGATTTTTTTCGGGATTTTGCTTAATCAAACTTATTTTTAAAATAGTATTTGCTGTCTAAATCGTCATCCTCAAAATCGTTGAATTTTTGAGGTTTTGGTTTCGGTTTGCTCGCGGTAACCTTTTTCTTCCACAGTTCGAAATTGTCTTTGGAAAGTCTTTTTCGCATGAGTTCCGTTACGTCGTTTTCCGTAATTCCGAATTCTTCTTTTAATACTTCAAAAGGTTTTTTTTCCTCCTGAGCCATAGTGATAACGCGATCTAAAGTCTCGTTATCCATTTCTGAAATTTTGCGTTTTTTCATCAGATGAAAAATTAATTCAAATAAATGGTTTTAGTTATGCTTAATTGTTTACTCAATATTACTAAAAAAATGAATTTAGAAATCGAGCCCCTTTATTTTTTTGAAATTTTCAAAAATCAGACCAAAATGAATTTCGACGTTGCATTTTGTGTTACAAAAGTCTTCGAAACGTAAGATTAATTCGTGGATTTACGGGTTTTACTGTTTTGGGTATCTGATGCTTCCAATAGTGCTGAGTGGTGCCTTTCATTAAAAGTAAGCTGCCGTTTTTCAATACGATTTGTTGTTTGAGGTCTTTCCGCTCATTGTGTTTTAACTGAAAAACCCGTTCGCCGCCAAAACTCACCGAAGCAATTACCGGATTTTTCCCCAGTTCTTTTTCATTATCCGCATGCCAACCGTTACTGTCTTTGCCGTCCCGATACAGATTCAGCAAGACAGAGGTGAAACTTTCCTGCGTTATGGTTTCAACCTTGTGTTTAATCTCCATCAATAGTTTGTTCCACGAATGTGGCTGCATCGTAATATTCGAATATGAATAAGGTTTTCCCTCGTTTCCGAACAAAGCAGTAAGTCTCGGCTGTAAATATTTTTTACCAAAAACAGTAATGTTGTCCTGCTGCCACGGAATTTCGGCATACAACTGATTGAAGATCAGATTCGCTTCTTCCTCCGCAAAGAAATCCGGGTAATATTCCAGTTCGGCATCGGGTAAATCGAAAACAATTTTAGTATTTGGGAAAAGCAGATTCATGTTTAAAGGTACAAAAAAAGCGATGAAGATTTCACCGCTTGTTTCGTTGCATTGTTCGAGATTATTCGGTTTCGCTTTGTTGCAGGAGATTTTTGTAAATGAATCCTGCTGCAACAGCGCCTAATATCGGGGCCACCCAAAACAGCCAAAGCTGCATCAGTGGTTCACCTTGGGTAAATAATGCCTGTGAGGTGGAACGCGCCGGATTTACTGAAGTATTCGTAATGGGAATGCTAACCAAATGGATTAACGTTAAGCCTAAACCGATGGCAACACCGGCAAATTTGCCGTTCGCCAGTTTGTCTGTAGCACCCAAAATGATTAGCAGGAAGAATAAAGTTAGTACAAATTCTGCAAGAAATGCCGACATCATCGAATAGCCGTCAGGTGAAAAGGCGCCGTATCCGTTGGAGGCAAAGGCGCCGGCTTTAGTATTGTCGATGGCAAATCCGGGTTTTCCGGAAAGGATTACAAATAATGATCCAGCAGCGGCAATCGCTCCCAGACATTGTGCCAAAATGTAGGAAACCAAATCTTTGGCTTCGAAACGACCGCCTGCCCATAAACCAAAGGAAACAGCCGGGTTAAAGTGTCCGCCCGAAATGTGACCGACAGCATAAGCCATTGTTAATACGGTAAGTCCGAAGGCAAGCGATACGCCTGCAAATCCGATTCCGAGTTCCGGTATTCCGGCGGCAAACAAAGCGCTTCCGCAACCTCCGAACACCAGCCAGTACGTTCCAAAAAATTCTGCAAATAATTTTTTCATAAAATCTGAGTTTTGGTTATTCTCAAATTTAGTGAAAAAACGCACAAGTTGTTATTTTTTTCTGTAATTGACGTTCATGATGACAATGGCCAGAATGATCAGTATGATCCCTATCCATTGCGTGAAAACCACTGTTTCGTCTAAAATAATAAAGGCCATCATTACCGAAACGGGTAATTCCAAAGAGGAAACAATACTGCCCAATCCGATTCCGGTGTGCGGAAATCCTGCATTCATCAGCATCGGCGGAATGATGGTTCCGAAAAGTGCCAATACGATTCCCCATTTTAAGAAAATACCAAAATTAAAAGGTGTGGTTTGGGTGGCAACCGAAAAGCCGAAAACAATAATGGCACCGCCAAGCAACATATACAACGACCGTTGAGCGGATGAAATGCCCACCGCAATTCGGTTTGCCGTAAACATAGTGGTTGTGAAAGAAGAAGCTGCCAAAAGCCCCCACATGATGCCGCGCCAGTCTAATTGAATGTCACTTTTTATCAGGTTGGTTGCTAAGGCGGTTCCGATAAGAACTATGATTACAGATATTATTTTTTGTAAGGAAGGTGCTTTTTTATCCAGCATCCATTCTAGCAGCACGCCCATCCATACGGTTTGCATCAGTAAAACAATACCAATGGAAACCGGGATGTATTTTACCGCCAGATAATAGAAAACACTGGTCATTCCTAAGGAAGTTCCGGCCAGCATGAGGTGGAAAATGTTTTTGCCTGAAGCTTTAACGACTGCATTACCTTTCTTAGTTTTCTGAAAAGCATTGATTAGCAGAATTCCAAAAATCCCTAAAACAAACTGTGAGGTGGTTACTTCTGCTGTCGTGTAGTTTTCTTTGTATGCCAGTTTAACAAATGTGGCCAGCATACCGTAACTGGTTGCACCTAAACCTACTAAAAAAACTCCTTTCAATACTCTGTTTCCAAACATATCTTCAATTTTAAAAAGCCGGCAAAGATAGTTTTTTTGTTTTAGTCTGGCAATTAGGAGAAAAACTTGTTGCAAACTAAACGTGAATGTTTTGCAAATAAAAAACTCCCAACCAAACGCTCAGGAGTTTCTTATGTTTTTTAAATTGTAAAATTAAAGATTAACCGGATAGACAGTTCCGTTTGAATGCGTATATGTGGCCTGATTGTCGCAAGTGTTGTCGCCGTAATCCAGAATTCCGTCGAGATATGTACCTTCTAAATCCAATTGTCCTTGTGAAATATAGTTACAGGCGTATTTTTTAATAAGGGTTTCCACTACCGTTACAGTTAAGGATGTTCCGTTCGGACGGTTTACAGTATGCGTACCGGACAGAATGTGGTATACATTATCGTCTAAAGTAAGCGTGCCGACACCTTCCGTTTGTTTTACGGTTCTGGTACCGTGATGGGTGAAAACTTCTCCCTGTAAATTAGTGATTTGCCCGTTAGTTATCGTTCGGGTCCATTGTGGTGTGTCCGGATTGGTGGTTTCGTTTTCGTAGGTTACGGTTCCTTCGACATGTCTTCCGTTTACGTAGTAATTGGAGCGTTCAATCGTCATAACGCTTCCGGTGTTCATCAGATAATCAGACAGTGTAATGGTTAAAATACCGGAACGATGAATCCCATTGTTGATGCAACCGTTTCCAAAGTTAATCGTGAAAACTTTAGGGAAAACGCCTGGTGTTATATTGTTAACGGTAACGGTGGCACAAGCGGTTAATGCAGCGGTATGGCTGCTGTTTTTACCGGAATAACTCCCGTTGTCGCTGGCCACTTCCATTCCGGAATTAAAATCGGCCTCGTTGACAAAATCGATTTCCGCGGAAGCCATCATCATTTTTTGATCTACATCACTACTGCCTTTTACATCTTCTTCTTTAGAACAGGAAACAAGGGATACGGTAAGGGCAAACAATCCGCTTAATAGTTGAAATCTTAGATTCTTCATAATTTTCAGGTTTAAGGTTGTGATATTAGACGTAAAATAGTTAAAAAGGTTTAAACGAAAACTTAAAATTGTATTAAAACAAAAAAACCTGTAAGAGGCTTACAGGTTTTAAACGGTGGTTGAATCGGTTTATTTTATAAGTTCGAAACTTCTTTTCACAAAAGCGGTTAAATCTTCGCCTTTTAAAAGACCCTGCGATAATTTAGCCAGATCAAGCGCCTGTTTTACCAGATTCTCCTGAACGGTTTTGTCTTTCTCACTTAAAATAGCCGAAGCTAAATCGGAGTTGGTGTTTACCACCAGATTATACATTTCCGGGAAATTGCTCATGCCGAACATGCCGCCTCCGGTCTGACTCATTTCTTTCATACGACGCATAAATTCCGGCTGCGTAATGATAAACGGTGCTGTTTTGCTGTCCATCGCTTCCAGTTGTACCGTATAAGTTGTTTTCGGAACTAATTCTTCCAAAACGGTTTTTAGGTTTTCTTTCTCTTCGTCGGACAGTTTGGAAAGCTGGCTGTCTTCTTTCTTAATAAGATTGTCGATGTGATCGGAATCTACACGGGTAAACGTAAGATTTTCATTGTCGGCTTCCAGTTTCTGAATCAAATGCGACACGATTGGTGAATCCAACAATAATACTTCATAACCTTTTTCTTTGGCCAAATCGATGTAACTGTGTTGCGCATCTTCATTGGACGCGTAAAGCACCACCAGTTTTCCGTCTTTATCGGTTTGTTGGTCTTTTATGGCTCCTTTAAGTTCGTCCAGCGTGTAATATTTCTTGTCTACGGTCGGATACAGTACAAAGGCACCTGCTTTTTCGTAGAACTTCGGCTCCGACAGCATTCCGTATTCCAGTACGATTTTGATATCGTTCCATTTCTGTTCGAAATCTTCGCGGTTTTCGGTAAACAGCGATTTCAGCTTATCGGCTACTTTTCTGGTGATGTAGTTCGAGATTTTCTTCACGGCACCATCCGCCTGTAAATAGGAGCGGGAAACGTTCAGCGGAATGTCCGGCGAATCGATTACCCCTTTCAGCATGGTTAAAAATTCCGGTACAATTCCTTCCACATTATCGGTTACAAAAACCTGATTTTGGTACAATTGGATTTTGTCTTTCTGAATTTGCAGATCGGCAGACATTTTCGGGAAGTACAAAATACCGGTCAGGTTAAACGGATAATCCACGTTCAGATGGATGTTGAACAACGGTTCGTCAAACTGCATCGGATACAATTCGCGGTAGAAATTTCTGTAATCGTCATCGGTTAAATCTGCCGGTTGTTTCGTCCAGGCCGGATTCGGATTGTTGATGATGTTGTCTACTTCTTTGTATTCTGTTTTATAGTCGTCGCCGGCATCTTCCGGTTTTGGCAACGCTTCTTTACGCGTTCCGAATTTAATCGGTACCGGCATGAATTTATTGTATTTTACCAACAGTTCGCGAATTCTGCGCTCCTCCAAAAACTCTAAAGAATCCTCGGCGATGTGCAGGATGATTTCGGTTCCTCTTTCCGATTTGTCATGCGGTTCTAAGGTAAATTCCGGGCTGCCGTCGCAAGTCCAGTGCGCAGCCGGTTCGTCTTTGTAGGATTTGGTGATGATTTCCACTTTCTCCGCCACCATGAAAGCCGAGTAAAACCCTAACCCAAAATGTCCGATAACGCCCGAATCCTTTGCGCTGTCTTTGTATTTTTCCAAAAACTCTTCTGCCCCGGAAAAGGCAATCTGGTTGATGTATTTTTCCACTTCTTCCGCGGTCATTCCCAAGCCTTGGTCTGTAATGTGAAGTTTTTTTCCTTCTTTATCGATTTTTACTTCGATAATCGGATTGCCGTACTCCACTTTTGCTTCCCCAATGCTGGTTAAGTGTTTTAGTTTGATGGTTGCATCGGTAGCGTTTGAGACCAGTTCGCGCAAAAAAATCTCATGATCGCTGTATAAGAATTTCTTGATTAACGGGAAGATGTTTTCTACTGAAACGTTAATTTTTCCTGTTGTCATATTGAATAAAATTTAAGTAAATGTTATGCAGCTCTTTAGGCAAATAAAATACCAAATCCTGAAGCAGTGACAAAATGACATAAGTGTTAAAAAATAACAAATTGCCGCTTTAAGACGGAATTATTTGTAAATTTAGTACGGTTTTAATTACTAAAACCATTGTTTAATATACCTAATTTTCTGAGTATGAGAAAGATATTTATTGTAAGCTTGTTACTGGCCTTAGTGACGTCCTGTAAACCAACCATCGATACCAAGTCTCAGGTTGGCCTGAAAGGAAATTGGAAAATCACGAATGTTTCCTATCCCGGAGCGGAATACTTTAAAGCGACTTCTTTTCAGATTGCCGATTCGAAATGCTTTATCGGAAGCACTTGGTCTTTTGTTTCCAACAACAACAAAGGGACAATGGCGTTAACCCAATGCACCGATTTTCAGAGCGATATCGTTTGGTCGATTACCCCTGAAAAAGAATTTACTTTAAAATTTATCGGGGAAGACGCCAAAGCCAGAAAGGTAACTCAGGGCTATCGAATGCGGGTTGCCAATCAGTCGGCCAATTCTTTTCAGCTGATAGATAAAATTAATGTGGGCGGCAATACGGCAGACATCGTGTACCAATTTGAAAGAACAAACTAAAATTTACGATATGAAAAAGTTAAGTATTTATACTCTGGCCGTTGCCATTACTGCCAGCTCGATGATTACAGGATGTAATTCCGTTAAGAATGCCAATAATACACAAAAAGGAGCCGTGATTGGTGCCGTTGGTGGCGCTGTCATTGGCGGAGTTTTGGGGAATAATTTAGGAAAAGGCGGAAAAGGTGCTTTGGGTGCTGTACTGGGAGGTGTGATTGGCGGTACAGCCGGAGCAATCATCGGTCGCAGCATGGACAAACAAGCCCGTGAAATCAAGGAAGCTTTGCCTGGAGTAGAAGTAGAACGCGTTGGAGAAGGAATCAAACTGGTTTTGGGTGAGAATTCCGTGAATTTTGATTTTAACAAATCGACTTTAACGGCTACAGCGAAACAGAACTTGGATAAATTGGTACCGGTTTTCAAACAATATCCGGATACAGACATTCAGATTTACGGTTATACCGACAGTAAAGGTTCTGATGAGTATAATTTAAGTCTTTCCGAACAAAGAGCGTCTGCGGTAAAAAGCTATTTAGCCAGCAAAGGATTGGTTAGCTCGCGTTTCAAAATTGTAGGAATGGGAGAAGCCGATCCGATTGCCACTAATGACACCGACGAAGGAAGAGGAAAAAACCGTCGTGTGGAATTTGCCATCACCGCCAACGATAAAATGGTGGAAGATGCTAAAAAAGAAGCAGGTCAGTAATTTTCAGATTACCAAAACAAAAAAGTCCCTGAGCAATCAGGGACTTTTTTTATTGAAATTATATTTTACGGTTCGCCGAAAGTATAAGAAAGGCCAACTGTAAAATTATAAATAAACGTTGATGTGCCGTTTGGCGACCCTTTAAATTCAGGACTGGTGTAGGTGTAATTCCCGTCAAACCAATAGTGTTGTGACAAGTGGATAATTCCGGTGGCATCCAAACCAACAGCAAGATTATCCGTTAGTGAAAACTGTGGGTTCATCCCAAAGATGATATGTCCGATTTCGTCTGTACCTCCGGCAGGAATGGTTACGGATTTCTGCATGGAATACCCGGCACCGGCATGTGCAAGAAGGTTAAAAGTTCTGCTGTAGAAATAACTTCTGCTGTCGATAAGATTGGTTAGGTTGGTAACCGCCTGAAACGAAATTCGGGAAGCGTCAATTCCTTTTTCTACCGGACTTTTCTCTGTTCGGAATTTGTCCTGCCCATAATCCAGTTTTAGCCCCCAGGTATCATCAAACATATAGCGAAAACCGAAATCGAAATGCGAAAAATCGCTCAGCCCCGGATCTTTCACACCTGAAATTCCATAATTTGCATCGATGGAAAAACCACCGTAAGGGCGCTGCGCAAACGCCATCGACGTACACAGCAACAGTAAAAATATTACTCTTTTAACTGAAAAAATCATGCAAGTAGTAGGTTAAAATTTTTTGCAATGTTAGTTATTATCTTTCAAATAATTAGAATAAGTTTTTAAAAAATAATACTTCTTAAAGTTAATTTTTGTGTGAAATGGTATTTTAAGGATGTAACTTTGCTGCTACAAATTTCAGTCATGCTTCAGGTAAATGCAATTTCTTTCGGGTATTCCGATAAAAAGAATATTAACGGTATCGGTTTTACAGTTGAAAAAGGAAAAAATGTAGCCATAATCGGGGAAAGCGGCTGCGGAAAAAGCACGCTGTTAAAACTGATTTACGGACTGCACGATGTAGATGAAGGCCGGATTTTCTGGAACGATACCCAGGTAACCGGACCGAAATACAATCTGGTTCCGGGCATGCCGTTCATGAAATACCTTGCACAGGATTTCGATTTGATGCCTTACATCACCGTTGCGGAAAATGTCGGCAAATACCTGTCTAACTTTTACCCTGAGGAAAAACAGGAACGCATACAGGAATTACTCGAAATTGTGGAAATGACCGAATATGCCGATGTGAAAGCCCAATATTTAAGCGGCGGACAACAACAGCGTGTGGCACTGGCCAGAGTTTTGGCTTTGGAGCCCGAAGTTTTGTTGTTGGACGAACCGTTTAGTCATATTGATAATTTCCGGAAAAACGCACTGCGCCGCAATCTCTTTGCTTATCTGAAAGCTAAAGGTATTACGGTTTTAATTGCCACCCACGACAGCGTAGATGCACTTTCTTTTGCAGACGAAACCATAGTGCTGAAAGACGGTCTCCTTATCGATAAAGGGAATTCTTCGGAAATTTACCGGAATCCGAAATCGAAATACAGTGCTTCACTTTTTGGGGAAGTTAATGAAATAAAACTGTCGCAGTTGGTGGAGAATGAGGAAGATACCTTGTTGTTTTTATATCCGCATCAACTGAGAGTAGTCGAAAATGGCTTTATGAAAGTGGTGGTGAAACAGTCCTATTTTAAAGGAAGTCATTACCTCATTAAAGCAGCTTTAGGCGGCAAAGCGATTTTTTTTGAACACGATTCGGAACTGGAACATAATTCACAAGTAACATTAATGTTGCGTTAACGATGCCGAAAGAAGATTATTTAGCAAAGCAAATCAGTCAGTTGGGCTTTTTTCTGAAAAAGGTTTTGGAAAAACTGATGAAACAAAAAAGCGATTCCGGCCTTTCGTCTTCCGTTTCGGAAATCAATCTGAAACTTCAGGAAGAATTAGGTTTCGACTTAAATTCCGTTGAAAACCTGTCCGAAACTGAAATGATTGCTTTTTTAGACAGTCAGCCACTTTTGAATCCCGAGAATCTGGAAACTTTAGCGGATATTCTTTCCGTATTGGATAAAGCTGATTTTACTAAAAAAGCGTTGCTTCTTTACAATCACATCAATGTTAAAACAGCAACCTTTTCTTTTGAACGAAATGCAAAAATTGAAAGATTAAAACAAAAACCAGGATAAATAAAACCCCGAATTTTAATTCGGGGTTTTATTTTAAAATTAATTCTTTAAATATTTTTCCAGGAACTGATCCTGTTCCCAAAGCAAGTGGAAGATGTTTTCTTTTGCAGCATATCCGTGGGATTCTTTAGGTAAAAGTACCATTCTTACGGGTGCTCCCAAACCTTTTAAAGCCTGGAAATAGCGCTCGGTTTGCAAAGTAAACGTTCCCGGATTGTTGTCCGCTTCACCGTGTACCAATAACAAAGGAGTTTTCATTTTTTCAGCCGACATGAAAGGAGACATTTCGTTGTAAACGTTTTGCGCTTCCCAGTAATTGCGCTGCTCGCTCTGGAATCCGAATGGGGTTAGCGTTCTGTTGTAAGCACCGCTTCGGGCAATTCCGCAGGCGAATAAATTAGAGTGTGTTAATAAGTTAGCGGTCATGAAAGCGCCATACGAGTGTCCGCCAACAGCCACTTTTTTACGGTTGATGTACCCTAAATTGTCCACGGCATTGATAGCCGCTTCCGCATTGTCTACCAATTGCGTAATGAAAGTATCGTTCGGTTCCGTTTTGCCTTCGCCGATAATCGGGAAAGCCGCGTCATCCAAAACTGCATAGCCTTTGGTTACCCAATAGACGAAGGAACCGTAGTTCGGAAACGTAAATTCGTTCGGGTTCTGGTTGGATTGTCCGGCAGAATTTTTGTCTTTGTATTCGGTCGGATAGGCCCAAATCAGTAACGGCAGTTTTTCTTTTTTCGCTTTTCGGTCGTAGTTGGCCGGTAAATAAAGCGTTCCGGATAATTCTACACCGTCTTTGCGTTTGTATTTGATTACTTCTTTGTACACGTTTTTGATGCTTTCAAACGGGTTTTTAAAAGCGGTAATCGGTGTGATTTTGTCTTTCGTTTTGATGTTGCGGAAGTAATAATTCGGGAATTCCGTTGGCGACTGAATCTGAACCAGAACTTCTCCTTTTTTGAAATCTTCAATTGATAAAATCGCTTCTTTTTTGTTTTTGAAAGCGGATTGGTACAAGCGTTTCGTTTTCAAGGTTTTGGTGTTGAATTCGTCGATAAACGGAAACTGACCGTTTTTGGTAAAACCGTCTCCGATTAAGAAGGCATTGTCACCTTCCAGCGCCAGTATCTGACGGCCGTACTCGTTCTTCTTCGTCTCAAAATTACCCGGATCGGAATAGATGTCTTGAGAATTTCGGTCGGAAATTACTTTTGGAGCCTGACCGGGATTGGAAGGATTGAACAAATACGTTTTTGTGTTTCGCGTGTCGTACCAATTGTCGTAAACGATTGCAAGGTTGTCGTTACCCCAAGTAATGCCAGCATAGCGTTGCGGTGTTTTTACCAAAGACGTTGGCGCTGCGGAAAAAGGCGCTTTCCACAAGAAAACTTCATCACGGAATTCTACTTTATTGGCCGGATCACCGCCGTCTAAAGCTTCTGCAAACGATAAAGTGGCCGGCGCATCGTTTCTCCAATTCATGCTTCTTTTGCCTTTGCGGACGGCCATAAAACCTTTCGGCATGATTTCGTTCAGCGGCACTTCGTTCACCACTTTAATTTCGGTTCCGGTTTTATCGTAAACCACCGTTTTTTGCGGAAAACGGCTTAACGGAACAATGTAAGAATACGGCCTCTGAATCGTGGCTACCATCAAATAGTTACCGTCTGGGGAAAACGATTCACCGGCGTATAAATCGGCTTTTTTGAACAATTCGGCTTTTCCGTTTAAATCGATTTTGTACAATTCGGAAGTTACCAGTGTTTCAAAGTTCGTTTCGTCGGTTTTGTTTTTCAGCAAATCCTGATAGGTCCTGTTCTGGGATGCTTTGCCTTCGCTGGTGGAGGTTGTCGGGCCGGTCGGGATGTCTTTTTTACTGTCGATTAGTGCCGGTCGGTTGGCTACGAGTGTTTTTGCCAAGATGCTTTGTCCGTCGCGGAACCAGCTAATCGGGTTTCCTAAATTAGCATTCAGATTATCGGAAGTCAATTTTGTTGCTTTCGCGGATGCAATATCCAAAACCCACAATTCCACTCCTTTGTTCGTGGTATTGGTAAAAGCGATTTTCTTTTCGTCTGGCGACCACGAAAGGTTGGAAATTCTAGGATTGGCCGGCAACCCCTGTACCTGAATTTCGTTTTTGTCTTTGATGCGTCGTACTTTCAGGTTGTTGATGTAAGTTACCGTACTGGAAATGTTCGTAACCGGATTGATACGCAAACCGGCCAGACGCATTTCTTCCTGATTCAAGTCGTCTAAGGTTTTATACGTATTGCGATACGACAGAAGCATCCATTCTTTTTTGGTGTCCATGGTAACCGACGGAGCTCTTTCGTATTCGGCTAAAGCTAAAATTTCTTTGGAAGGTTTCTGATACGTCAGGTTTTCCTGCGCCAAAAGGGCAGAACCGGCAAGCAGTAAAAGCCAAAAACAGTTTTTTAGTTTCATATAGCAATATTTGGTTTTTGAATAATTGGTCTAAAAATACGCTTATCGTGTTACATCAGTTTCGTAAATTTTGTTAAATTCAGGTTTTTCAACAGAAGTTTTTTAATGTAATCGAAAAAATATGCCGTTTTTTTAAGAAACTTTAATAATGCGTAAATTTGTAGCCCAATTTTTAACAAACAGATAAAAAATGTATCATTCAAAGATTTCAGGATTAGGGTATTACGTTCCCGAAAATGTAGTAACCAACGACGATTTGTCAAAAATAATGGATACCAATGACGAGTGGATTCAGGAACGTACCGGTATTCAGGAAAGAAGGCATATAATTCGAGGAGAAGATACGACAACTTCCATGGGTGTGAAAGCGGCGAAAATTGCCATCGAACGTTCCGGAGTTGCCAAAGAAGATATTGATTTTGTGATTTTTGCAACCTTGAGTCCGGATTATTATTTTCCTGGACCTGGAGTTTTAGTACAACGCGATTTAGGGTTAAGAACCGTTGGCGCGCTGGATGTCCGCAATCAGTGTTCCGGTTTCGTGTATGCGATTTCGGTTGCCGATCAGTTCATCAAAACCGGAATGTATAAAAATATTTTGGTAATCGGTTCCGAAGTGCATTCCACCGGTTTGGATATGACCACAAGAGGTCGTGGCGTTTCTGTAATCTTTGGAGATGGAGCAGGAGCAGCGATTTTGAGCCGATCAGATGACGCAGGGAAAGGTATTTTATCCACACATTTGCATTCCGAAGGACAACACGCTGAAGAATTAGCCTTAGTCGCTCCAGGAATGGGCAAACGCTGGGTTACCGATATTATCAAAGACAACGATCCGAACGACGAAAGTTACTACCCGTACATGAACGGGCAATTTGTGTTTAAAAATGCGGTGGTTCGTTTCAGCGAGGTGATTATGGAAGGTTTGCAGGCGAACAATTTACAGGTTTCCGATATCAACATGCTGATTCCGCATCAGGCGAATTTGAGAATATCGCAATTCATTCAGCAGAAATTCAAATTAGAAGATTCACAGGTGCACAACAATATTCAGAAATACGGAAATACAACCGCAGCGTCCATTCCGATTGCCTTAACCGAAGCGTGGGAACAAGGCAAAATCAAGGAAGGCGACTTGGTGGTGTTGGCTGCTTTCGGCTCCGGATTTACCTGGGGAAGCGTTATTATTCGCTGGTAGTTTTTAGAAATAGTATTGAAGGCAGATTTGGGAATCTTATCTCGAATCTGCTTTTTTTGTATTTTTTCTCGATTATCTGTATGTTAAATCCTATGTAATCGTTTTTTACTTTGTAACTATTTTTTTAAATTTAGGTCATTGTTTCTGTTACTAACCTTTATAATTAGCAGATTATGGCACGAAAAGTAGTTTACAACGAAGGTCAGGCAAGGTTATTTGAAAACAAGTATCTGGAAATGCTTACCAAGGGAAATCCAATCGTAATCTGGAGCATGTATATCCCAATCCTGAGTTATCTGGTTTATCGGTCGCTGACGGTATACCAGATTCCGGCATTGACCACTTTTTTACTTTTTTTCAGCGGAATCCTCTACTGGACCTTTTTCGAATATTTGGCGCACCGCTATATTTTTCATTGGGTAAGCGAAAACGTTAAAATCCAGAAAGTGGCGTACATCATGCACGGCAATCATCACGAATATCCGAGAGATCGCGACCGTTTGTTTATGCCGCCGGTGCCAAGCCTTATTTTGTCGAGTACGCTTTTCGGACTGCATTACCTGCTTTTAGGGAATTATAACTGGGCTTTTTTTCCGGGTTTTATGTTTGGGTATTTGTTATATGCTTCCATGCATTATGCAATCCATGCCTTTGAGCCGCCGTTTGCGTTTATGAAGCCTTTATGGCGCAACCATCAGATGCACCATTACCGTAACGAGCATTTGGGTTTCGGAGTAAGCAATACCTTTTGGGATAAAGTTTTCGGCACCACGTTTGATTTGCGGAAACACAAAGAAGATCCGGATAAAGCGAAGGAACTGAAATTCAATAAGGAATAAAAATAAAAAACCTCGGAGCTTTTAAACTTCGAGGTTTTTTGGTTAAATATAAAATCGAAAAATAAAAAGATGTTTTTAGAACATTCCGCCACCGCCTTGGGTTTCGTTGGCATCACGTTGTTTGCGTTGTAAAGCTCTGTTTTTGCCACCACCGAAGTTGTAATTCAAGCCAACGTAGAACGTTTGGCTTTCCCAGTAAAAGGCTCCGTATTGTCTGTAAGGAATGTTGCCGTCGAAGGCAAAACGCATGTTTTTAAATACGTCGTTATAACGTGCGGTGATGGTTCCTTTTCCTTTTAAGATGTTGTAAGTGGCTCCAAGGTCCATTTTATACATTTCTTTTCTCTCGAACTGTAAGCTCAAATCACGGCCGCGGTACATTCCGAACAATTGGAAACGCAGGTTTTTGGTTGCGGTAAAGGTATTGTTTAAGCGGGTGTTAAACGATGTTACATCTACAGAAGCATTTTCAAGTTCTCCTGATGCCACATTCTGAACGGCACCTCTTACGGTTTTAAAATAAGCATCTGCACTGGCATTTACAGCCCACCATTTTGTGAATTTAAGGTTAGCCGATGTTTCCACACCATAAGCATTGTTGTTATCGAAGTTGTCAAAAGAAAGAATTTTTCTGTTGTTTGAAGCGTCATTAGGGTCGTTATAAACCACTCTTGAAATTTCATCGCTGATGCTTCTGTAGAATACGCCGGAAGTAATAGAACCTAATTTGGTAACGCGTGTATAATTAACTTCGAAAGAATTCGTGAATTGCGGAACCAATGCAGGATTTCCTCGGGATTCCATAAGCGGAGTAGTCCATTCACGGATAGGACTGATTTGGCCGATGCTTGGTCGGTCTACACGTCTTGAATAGTTAAAGTTGAAAGAGTTTTTCTCATTAATTGTATACGTTACAAACGCAGACGGATATACGGTGAAAATATTATCGGTTACTTTATCTTTAAGGTTTTCTACAGTAGTTGTAGGCGTTTCATCCGATTTGAATTTAGTTTCATTTCGGGCAAAATCACCGGAAATATCATAGTACTCTACACGCAAACCAATTTGAGAACTCCATTTACTGCTCCACTCTGTTCCGAAGTTAGCGTATACGGCACTAATATTTCGATCGAACTTAAAGTTGTAATCAGAATCGGAACCATAATCATAAGGATCGGCAAATTGTGTTCCGGATTCAGTAGCTAGGAATTTATTTTTTGTAGATTGAATTCTGGTTTCCGCACCCAATTCCAATTTTGTTTTTTCAGTAAGTGGATTCGTAAAGTCTAGGTTAACCTGAGTGTAATTTGTAAGTCCGTTAACCACATTTCGGGAAACTGATTCTTTGTACAAATCGCCGTCAGACTCGCGATCTTCATTGTTGTAACCGGTATCTTCCGAATTTTTGGTTTTGGAATAGTTTACCTGAAATTCCAATGTTTTTCCTTTCTTTTCGAAATCGTGTTTGTAAACCACATCGTATGTTTGGTTTTTGTTTTCGTTTTCGTTGCGGTAGGTCTGTAAATGATCGTTGTTTGGCAATCCGAAATAATCAATTGCGGTTTTTCCGAAGCCATCGGAATGTGTGGTATTCTGGTTGGTATAAGCAGACAAAGTATTGCGTTCGTTAATGTAATAATCTACACCAAATTTTACCAGATGTGAGTTGTTAAGGTTGCGGAATTCGAAGTTTTGAAGGTTGTCAAGTCCTGGATTGGAACTGTTTACAAAACCGTGATTTGCGTTAATTCCGTGGTTAAAACCGTAATTGGTGTAAAAATTCACCTTTCCCACTTTGTAATTAAGATTCAAAGCCGAGTTGGTTTTTGGCGTTATTCCAAAAGTTACTCCGGTATTGATAGAACCGTTAAATCCGTTATTGCTGTTTTTGTGTAAAATGATGTTGATGATACCGCTCATCCCTTCCGGATTGTACTTGGCAGATGGATTGGTGATTAACTCAATCTGTTTGATGGAAGATGACGGAATCTGCTGCAACAATTGAGCAGGATCTACATTCGAAGGTTTTCCGTCAATCAAAACGCGAACATTTGAATTTCCTCTTAAGCTTAATTCTTTCGTTTGCGGATCGATACTTACTGTTGGAACGTTGTTTAAGATTTCGGACGCCGTGGTTCCGGATGCCACTAAATCTTTCCCGACATTTACCACTTTTCGGTCTATTTTTTGTACAATGTTGGAACGCTCGGCTACAACTTCCACACCTTCCAGTTGTGTAGCTTCTGCTTCAATGGCGATGGCACCAACATTTACAGATTTATCTCCGGCACTCAAAGTAACCGCTTTGGAAAATGTTTTATAGCCGATAAACTGAACTTCTAAAGTATAAGCTTTCAGTTCAAGATTTTTGATTTCGAAGTTACCGTTTTCCTGCGAAATGGCTCCTGTAATCACTTTTTCCCCCTCTTTAATCGACACGGATGCGTAGCCAACAGGTTCTTTGGTTGCTTTGTCGATAATTTTTCCCGATACGCTGCCCGGGTTACCCGAGACGTTCATTTGTCCTTGCGCCATTACATTACCGATGCATGTTAAAAGGCAGACAACTAAGAATTTAAGTTTCATTGTTTAAAAATATTTGATTTGATTGATGTTGTTTGTTCAGGTATTTCAATGGAAGTATGACTTAAAATGCTTGGGGTTGTTACAAATTTTGCTGCTTTTTTGAGAAATTTAAAATCATTATAAATAGCGATGCTTTTTTGAGATTAAAAGTATTGTTGCAATTCAGTTAATTAGTATCTTTGCACGCTTAAAAAATCAAGATTATGACGCTTCAACAAATTCTTACGGAAAAAATCCAGAAAGCAGTTCAGGATTTATTTGATGTTACACTCGATAAAGTGGAATTTCAGGCTACCCGCAGGGAGTTTGAAGGCGACATAACCGTGGTGATTTTTCCGCTTTTGAAACTGATAAAAAGCAACCCGGTGGAATTGGGAAATAAAATCGGAGACTATTTGGTGCAAAATGTAGCGGAAGTGGAACGTTTCAACGTGGTTTCCGGTTTTCTGAACCTCGTGATTTCGGATGCTTACTATCTGAATTTCTTCAACGGTATCAAATCCACCGAAAACTTCGGCTTTGTAATGCCAAAAGAAGGAGACAAAGCGGTTATGGTGGAATATTCTTCCCCAAATACCAACAAACCGCTGCATTTAGGACATGTTAGAAATAACTTATTGGGCTATTCCGTGGCGGAAATTTTAAAAGCCTCCGGTAAAAAAGTATACAAAACCCAGATTATCAACGACCGCGGCATTCATATCTGTAAGTCGATGTTGGCGTGGCAGAAATTCGGAAACGGAGAAACGCCGGCCACTTCCGGATTGAAAGGCGATAAGCTGGTCGGAAAATATTATGTGGAGTTTGACAAAGCCTATAAAGCTCAAATCAACGAATTAATCGCTCAGGGCAAATCGGAAGACGAAGCGAAAAAGCAGGCTCCGGTTATGCTGGAAGCTCAGGAAATGCTGCGTCAGTGGGAAGCCGGAAACGAAGAGGTAGTCGCGCTTTGGAAAACCATGAACCAATGGGTGTACGACGGTTTCAGCGAAACCTATAAAAACCTTGGTGTGGATTTTGATTCCTACTATTACGAAAGCAACACCTATTTGTTAGGAAAAGAAGTGGTGCAGTTCGGGTTGGAAAAAGGCATTTTCGAAAAAGATCCGGACGGTTCGGTTTGGATTGATTTGACCGCCGAAGGTTTAGACAGAAAAATCGTGTTGCGTTCGGACGGTACGGCAGTTTACATGACACAGGATATCGGAACGGCAATTCAGCGTGTAAAAGACAATCCGGATGTGGGCGGAATGGTGTACACCGTTGGAAACGAACAGGATTACCATTTCAAAGTCTTGTTCTTAATTCTGAAAAAATTAGGCTTTGACTGGGCGGAAAGCCTGTACCATTTATCATACGGAATGGTGGAATTGCCGTCCGGAAAAATGAAATCCCGTGAAGGAACTGTAGTGGATGCCGACGATTTGATGGAAGAAATGACTGCCACCGCACAATCCATTTCCGAAGAATTAGGCAAATTGGACGGTTATACCGATGCGGAAAAAGCCGAGTTGTACAAAGTAATCGGTTTAGGGGCGTTAAAATATTTCATGCTGAAAGTCGATCCGAAGAAAAACATGATGTTCAACCCGGAAGAATCCGTCGATTTTGCCGGAAACACCGGGCCGTTCATTCAGTACACTTACGCGAGAATCCAGTCGATTTTACGCAAAACGGATTTCGATTTAAGCAAAGATGTAACCATCGACCTGCACGAAAAAGAAAAAGAATTGCTGAAACAGGTGGAATTGTTCCCAAGCGTGATTCAGGATGCGGCCAAAAACCACAGCCCGGCCTTGATTGCCAATTACACCTACGATTTGGTGAAAGAATACAACTCGTTCTACCAGTCCGTTTCGATTTTGGGCGAAGAAGACGAGAACAAGAAAATCTTCCGCGTACAATTGTCGAAAAAAGTGGGCGAGGTGATTAAATCTGCGTTCGGTTTGTTGGGAATTGCCGTGCCGGAGCGAATGTAGAAAATAAAGTTACAAGGGAAAAGGGAAAAGGAAAAAGGTATTGATGCTTCTTCGGTTTCGACTTATTACTTATCCCTTTTTACTTATCCCTAAAAAAATAAAATGAACCAAAACAAATCATACTTCCTGCAATCCTTCGCCATTTTTGCCCTTTCCATAGTGGCATTTCTGGTCTTTAAATCGTTTTTGCCGAAGAAAATTTTCGCTGAAACCACTGCCAATTCCAAGAATGTCGTGATTGACAGTTTGCTTTTGGAAGCGGTGGAAGAAGACAGTACTGCCGAAGAAGGCGATACGTTGTCCAATCAGCCGATTAGTTTTACGGCGGTTGACGGGATTACTTTTCCGGATGAAACCTTCAGCGATTACAAAGGATTTCAGCATTTGGTACAGTTTTACGAGAAGCTGTATCAGTTGGAGACCACGCAACAAGGAAATGTCCGTATTGCGTATTTTGGCGATTCCATGACCGATGGCGATATGATTGTACAGGATTTCCGAACCAATTTTCAGAACCAGTTTGGCGGACAAGGTGTTGGTTTTGTGAATATTACTTCGGAATCGGCGGCTTCACGAAATTCCATCAAACATGAATTTTCGGGCAACTGGAAAACCCAGTCGTATCTGAACGTAAAAAATCCGAGAAGTCCTTTCGGGGTAAACGGTCATGTGTTTTTCGCTAACGATACGGCGCATGTGGAATGGGTAAAATACCAAGCAAGTAAGCTGAAAAACCTGTCCGAATTATATAATCCGACACTTTTCTACGGAAAATCGGCTAACAAATCCGGGAAAATCGCTTTAAAAGTCGGGAACGATACGATTTGTAAAAAACTGACACCTAACAAATTAGTCAATACGCTGGTTATTGGCAATACCACCAAAAATTTAAAAGTCGATTTCGTTAAAGCAGATTCCATTCCGATTTACGGTTTCAATTTCGACGACGGAAAAGGCGTTCACGTGGATAATTTCTCCAACCGCGGAAACTCCGGTTTGCCGATTTCAACCTTCAATACCGAAGTGATGCGTCAGTTTCAGGAGAAATTAGGTTACGATCTGATTGTGCTGCATTACGGAACCAACGTTTTGAATTACGGTTCGCTGAATTACACTTGGTACGAAAAACGCATGAAAAACGTTGTGAACCACTTAAAAGAGTGTTTTCCTGGCGTTGCGATTCTCGTTATTTCCACTGCCGATAAAGCCACCAAATACGATTTGGAAATGAAAACGGATTCCGCTGTGGTTCCGCTAACTTTGGCTCAGAAAAAATACGCCGTACAAGCCGAAGCGGCTTACGTGAACCTGTACACGCTGATGGGCGGAGACGGTTCGATGGTAAAATGGGTGGAAGAAGTTCCGGCCGCGGCCAATAAAGACTATACACATTTCAATTACCGGGGCGCCAAACGCATTTCCTCGATGATTTACAACCAGATTTACAGCGGTTACGAACAGTTTAAAAAATTGCGGGCGAATCGGAAAGTGGTAAAAGCTGCGGTAAAGAAAGATTCAACTACCGTTAAAAAAGACAGCATTCATGTGGACTAAATTTTTCAGGGCATTTTTAGGAATGCTGTTTTCAGGAACCCTTTCGGCTCAGGTAATTGATTCCACGGCATCGGAAGTCGATACGCTGGGTATGGAAGAAAAAGTGAGCTACGGGGAAAATGCCGTTTCCAACACTAAAGCGCTCGAGAACTTCTTTGAAAAATTATACCTGCTGGAAACCCAGAAATCGGGGAAAGTAAGAATTGTTCATATCGGAGATTCCCACATTCAGGCGGATTTGTTTACCGGTGTCATCCGCAAAAACCTTCAGGAGAAATTCGGGAACGGCGGTTTGGGCTTTTCCTTTCCGCACAATCTGGCAAGAACCAACGGGAATTACTTCATCAAATACAGTTCCAACCAATCCTGGAACAACCATCGGTTAACCAAAGAGAAAAACGGCAGTCCCATCGGTTTGAGCGGTATTTCCTTAACGACGAAAGCCAGGGATTTTGCCGTGGAAATCAACGTAAGAGACAATGCCTATCAGTTCAATACGCTGAAAATCGTTACACCGGACAATCAGAACATGTTTGAGGTGGCGACGGCGAAGAAGACGATTACTTTAGAATCGGATGTGCCGAAAAGCATTGTACATAAAATTAAAAACGGTGAAGCGCTTTCCATCATCGCCGATAAATACAATATTTCCGTAGCCGAATTAAAACGTTATAACGGACTGAAATCGAATAACATACGCGCAGGAAAAACCCTAAAAATCCCGACGAACGAAATGCAGAAACGCAGTGTGAAACGTTCGGAATTTATACCACTTTCATTAACGGAAGAAAGCCATTCGCATTCCTTCTACTCGGAAACGCCGATGGACAAAATTTACCTGATCCCGAATAAATCAGCTTCTGATTTTGCCCTAAACGGATTGGTTTTCGAGAAAAACGAACCCGGCATTACGTACAGTGCCATCGGGGTAAACGGTGCCAAAGCTTCCGATTACAACAAATATCCGTTGTTTTTTGAGCAAACGCCGGCCTTACAAGCCGATTTGATTGTGATTTCCCTGGGAACCAACGAAACCTTCGACAAAATGCCGGTTCAGGATTATATGAACCAACTCAATACGTTTATCGCCAATATCAAGGCTAAAAATCCGAATGCGGAGGTTTTGGTGATGTCCACGCCACCATCGTTGTTGTACCGTCGTTCGCTGAATCATTTTGCGGATGCTTATGCGCGGGAAATCAATGCGCAAGCAAGTGTCGCGAATCATGCATCCTGGGACTTGTTTGCCATTATGGGCGGCATGTACGGCGTGAACCGCAATTACCGCCAGGGATTGATGTCCGGCGATAAAGTACATTACACCAAATCCGGTTATGAAAAGCAGGGGGAATTGTTCAGCCAGGCTTTGCTAAACGCCTACGAAAATTTTAAAGTAACGAAGAAGAATTAATATGCAGGATTGGTTTACCCAAAATATTGCCGCATTGTTTACCGATATTACGGCCGAAACCGTTACAAACTGGTTCGTTTTCAATCCGAAAGAGCCGATTTTGTTCAACACGGCCTTGTTTTTGGGCTTGTTTCTGGTTTTTTATAGTATTTACATTGCCCTGAAAAACACGTTTTACCCGCGTTTGGTGTATGTGATTCTGTTCTCGTTGTTCTTCTACTACAAATCGAGCGGGATTTTCTTTTTGCTGCTGGTTGGTTCCTCCGTAGTCGATTATAATCTGGGGAATCTGGTACACCGAACCCAAAGTGTCGTGAATAAGAAACTCTGTTTGGCGTTCAGTGTGGTGCTGAACCTTGGGTTTTTAGGATATTTCAAGTATACGAATTTCATTATTGATACCTATAACAGTGCTACCGGTGCTGATTTTGCTTTCCAGAAGATTATCCTTCCGGTCGGGATTTCGTTCTATACGTTCCAGTCCATCAGTTACATCATCGAGATTTACCGCAAGGAAATTGAACCGACGAAAAACTATGTGGATTACCTGTTCTTCGTGTCGTTCTTTCCGCAATTGGTAGCCGGACCGATTGTTCGCGCCAAGGATTTTTTACCGCAGATTTATCAGAAACTGAATGTAACCAAAGACGATATCAACCGTGCTTTCCTTTTGATTATTGGTGGATTGATTAAGAAAACCGTTATTTCGGATTACATTTCCATCAATTTTGTGGATCGGGTGTTTGATGCGCCTTCGAGTTATACGGCTTTCGAAAATTTAATGGCTTCCTACGGTTACGCAATTCAGATTTACTGCGATTTTTCCGGGTATTCCGATATGGCGATTGGGGTTGCCTTGCTGCTCGGTTTTAAATTGCCTACGAACTTCCGAACTCCGTATCAGTCCGCTTCGATTACGGAATTCTGGAGAAGATGGCACATTTCCTTATCCACCTGGTTAAAAGACTTTTTATACATTTCAGTAGGAGGAAACCGCCACGGAAGTTTTGCAGGATTTTTGTTTCCGGCGTTGTTTTTCTTCGGATTGATTGTCTGGGGAATTACGTATGCGCCAACAAGTAACATTCCTTTACTCATTGCGGTTGCTGCTACGGCGGTTTTCTCTCTGACGTTTTTACTGTCGAAGGAAAAAGAACGTACCATGTTTACCAATGTGAATTTAATGACGACGATGTTGTTGGGCGGATTATGGCACGGCGCGAGTTTGCGCTTTATTATTTGGGGAGCGCTTCACGGATTGGCTTTGGCGGTGCATAAAATTTTCATGGAGTTCTTTCCTCCGAAAGCAGAGGCTAAGCGTTCGTTTTTTGGCGGCATCTGGACGGTTTTATCGGTGATTGCAACGTTTCATTTTGTGGCGTTCTGCTGGATTTTCTTCCGTGCCAAAGATTTTGATACAGCGCTTCAGGTAATCAACAATATCGGTAACGTAACTTTCGATTTACAACAATGGCTGGTAATCGCAGAAGGTTATAAAAATGTTTTCCTGTTGATGGCCATCGGATTCGTTTGGCATTTTCTCCCTGAAAAAATGGTGGAAAGGATGCAGCGTGTTTTTAAAGCATTACCGATTATCGGAAAAGCCATTATTCTGGGATTGGTGTATTGGCTGGTGTACGCGATGGCTTCTGCCGGACCGCAGCCGTTCATCTATTTTCAGTTTTAACTGTTTTTTTAGTTTTTGAGTAAACAAAATTTATATATTTGGCTTCGAGATTAGTAAAAACTTATTTAAACAATACGATTATGAAAAAAATGACCGCAATTTTAGCAGTAGCTTTGTTCACTTTATCAATGAATGTAACTGCTCAGGAGAAAAAACAAGCAGGGCCTGCTAAAAAAGAGACTACTACTAAAAAAGAGTCTTGTTCTAAAGATGAGAAAAAAGCATGTGCATCAGGAGAGAAAAAATCTTGTTGTTCCGCTAAAAAAGCATAATTTCTTTCTTGGAAATTTTCAAAACACCTCCTTATTGGAGGTGTTTTTGTTTTCAAATATTTGATTTTCAGATTTTTGCAAGTAATAAAGTTTGTAACTTTACAAGGAGATAAAAAACAGAACCGTATGAAAGCAAGAGTTTTAAAAGTTTTGGTTTGTTCGTTGCTTTTTGTCTTTCTGGGCTGCAGCGATGATGATGACAATTCTTCTTCAAACAACAACAGTCAACTAATTACGGCGATTAACAATACCGTTGCCACTGGCACCTGGAGAATTACGTACTTTTACGATACCGATGAGGAGGAAACCGCTAATTTTACCGGTTACAATTTCACGTTTGCTTCCGGAGGCGTTTTAACTGCAACCAATGGAGTGAATACCTACACTGGAACTTGGTCGGTCACAGACAGTAACAGCAATGATGATAACCCAAATGATATACATTTCAACATCGGGTTTACAGCACCGCCTGATTTTGAGGACTTGACTGACGACTGGGAAATCCTGGAGCATACCAATACCAAAATTCGCCTGACCCATGTAAGCGGTGGCGGAGGCGGAACCGATTTCCTCACCTTTGAAAAGAACTAAGAATCAAACCAGTCGAAAGACCGTTTTTTTGTTGGAACTTATTCTAAAACTTTGCTTCTCTGTCACTTTGAACCTTTGCGACTTTATATTATCTTTGCACCTCATTAAACAAAAACTATCATGTTTGATAATTTAAGCGATAAACTCGACAAAGCCTTCCATATATTAAAGGGTCACGGAAAAATTACCGAAGTAAACGTTGCCGACACCTTAAAAGAAGTTCGCCGCGCCTTATTGGATGCCGACGTGAACTTCAAAATTGCCAAAGATTTTACCACCCGCGTAAAAGAAAAAGCAATCGGTCAGGACGTATTAACGACGTTACAACCGGGACAATTAATGGTAAAAATCGTAAAAGATGAATTAACCGAATTGATGGGTGGTGATGCAGCCGGGGTTAACCTTTCCGGAAATCCGTCCGTTATTTTGATGTCCGGTTTGCAGGGTTCGGGTAAAACGACGTTTTCGGGTAAATTGGCGAACTTCCTGAAAACCAAAAAAGGGAAAAAACCGCTTTTGGTTGCCTGTGATATTTACCGTCCGGCAGCGATTAACCAGTTGCATGTGGTTGGAGAGCAAATCGGGGTGGAAGTGTATTCCGAACCGGAAAACAAAAACGCGGTTTCCATTGCGGAAAACGCCATCAAACATGCCAAAGCTAACGGTTTCAATGTTGTAATTGTCGATACGGCAGGACGTTTGGCAGTAGACGAGGAGATGATGACCGAAATCGCCAACGTACACAAAGCCATTCAGCCTCATGAGACCTTATTCGTGGTGGATTCCATGACGGGGCAGGATGCGGTAAATACCGCGAAAGCGTTCAACGACAGATTAAACTTTGACGGCGTTGTTTTAACGAAATTAGACGGTGATACCCGTGGCGGAGCTGCCATTTCGATTAAATCCGTAGTAAATAAACCAATCAAATTCATCGGTACCGGTGAAAAAATGGAAGCGATTGATGTTTTCTATCCCAACCGTATGGCCGACCGAATCCTAGGCATGGGAGACGTGGTTTCCTTAGTAGAAAGAGCGCAGGAGCAATACGATGAAGAAGAAGCACGTAAACTCCAGAAGAAAATTGCCAAAAACGAATTTGGTTTCGACGATTTCTTAACCCAAATCCAACAAGTGAAGAAAATGGGGAACATGAAAGACTTAGTCGGCATGATTCCTGGCGCGGGTAAAGCTTTGAAAGATGTTGAAATTGAGGATGATGCGTTCAAACACATTGAGGCAATAATCTATTCGATGACACCGGCGGAGCGAACTAAACCATCAATTTTGGATGCCAAACGCAAAAACAGGATTGCCAAAGGTTCCGGAACGAATATTCAGCAGGTAAACCAATTGCTGAAGCAGTTCGACCAGATGAGCAAAATGATGAAGATGATGCAGGGAGCAGGCGGAAAGAACCTGATGCGCATGATGGGCGGCATGAAAGGAATGCGACCATAAACTATAAAGACGCGACTGTTCGCGTCTTCTTTTTTATCAATAACACACAACAATTACATAAAAAATGCAACTACTAGACGGAAAAAAAGTATCGGAAGACATTAAAAACGAAATTGCTGCGGAAGTACAGCGCATGAAAGACAACGGTGAAAAAGTGCCTCATTTGGCGGCTATCATCGTTGGAAATGACGGAGCGAGTTTGACCTATGTGGGCAGCAAGGTAAAAGCTTGTGAGCGTGTAGGTTTTGAATCAACGCTGATTAAAATGCCGAGCACCACGTCGGAAACCGAATTGCTTAAAAAAATCAAAGAGCTAAACGAAGACGATAATATCGACGGATTCATCGTGCAGTTGCCACTTCCGGAACAAATCGATACCCAGGAAGTTTTGATGGCGATTGATCCAAGCAAAGACGTTGATGGGTTCCATCCTGAGAATTTCGGAAAAATGGCGTTGGATATGAGTACCTTCATTCCGGCGACCCCTTTCGGAATTTTAGAATTGTTGGAGCGTTACAACGTGGAAACCAAAGGAAAACATACGGTGGTCATTGGCCGCAGTCATATTGTAGGTCGTCCGATGAGTATTCTGATGGGACGTAAAGGATTTCCGGGGAATTCAACGGTTACTTTAACGCACAGTCATACTAAAAACATTACCCAAATCACGTCTCAGGCCGATATCATCATTACCGCATTGGGCGTTCCGAATTATTTAAAAGCCGAAATGGTAAAAGACGATGTGGTGATTATCGACGTGGGAATTACCCGTGTGGCAGATGAAACCAATCCGAAAGGCTATGTAATTACAGGCGATGTCGATTTTGATAACGTATCCAAAAAGGCTTCTTTCATTACACCGGTTCCGGGCGGAGTAGGACCGATGACCATTGCGATGTTGCTGAAAAACACGTTGTTAGCAAGAGAAAACAGAAAACGAAAATAAATGCAGATTCTTACCGCGGATAAAACCCAATTGCATATCGTTAGGGATTTGGCCTATAAAATCTGGCCGGATGCTTATGGCGACATTCTTTCCGAAGCACAATTGGATTATATGCTGGAGAATTTCTACGCCATTCCGTCTCTGGAAGAACAGCTGGAAAACCATCATGTGTTTTTACTGGCGGAAGAAGACGGTGTGTTTTACGGTTTTGCTTCTTATGAAATCAATTGTAAAAATTCGGGTAAGACCAAGCTGCATAAAATATATGTTTTGCCGGAAACTCAAGGCAAAGGGGTAGGAAAGCAACTTCTGGCCGAAGTGGAAAAAGCCGCAAAACAGGCCGGAAACTCATGTCTTTTTCTGAATGTCAACCGTTACAATATCGCACAGGAATTCTACAAACGCTTAGGATTTGAAATCGTGCACGAAGAAGATATTGATATCGGCAGCGGTTACCTCATGGAAGACTACGTCATGGAGAAAAAAATATAAGACAAATGCCCCAAAGCACTTTGGGGCATTTGTTTTATACCAGTTTACTCACCTAAGTAAATAAAAACATTGGTTACCATATGCTTTGGAGTGGCGTTAATCGGAATGCCGAGTCCTCCCGAAGGAACGGTAACGGTGTGCGTATGATTGCCATTATTGCCGGTTGCATATAAGTTGCCGGGAAGTGTATCGTTTGTTCCGACCGTTTCACTAATTAGCGGCACAAGAGGCAGTACATTTGTGGCCAAACCAAGTGTTTTGGCAGCATTGTAAGCATCAGTATAGGAATGAGAATGGTTGCCATTAGTACTTGTTGTAGTGGTATAAGTAACATTTGGTAAATTAGCCTGTGTTAAAGTGATTGTATTTGAGCCTCCCATAGCCTTCATTGCTTCATGTCCATCGCTGGTTTTCAGAAAGGCATCAGAACAATCCGGGAGTACAGAGCCGATACCGATGGCGCTGGCATTGTTTTGGGCCACATTTGGAAGACTGGATTTGTTCCTCCCGTTTAGCAGATACCAACCGTTATGGTCTGATGTTTCCAGCGAATGTTTTAAATCTCCTAAAGCTAAAGTGTTAGGTCCCATGGCATTCCATTTTGTACCATCGTTATAATAGAAGCCTTCGTGAACTGATGTTACAGTGTAATTGTTGGATTCATTGGTATTGTAAGTCACCATTCCTTCAACATGCGATGCTAATGGTGAAGCGTTGTCAGTTGTAATCAGCTGAAGTCGCGTGGGTAAAAAGCCTTTTTCCAAACTGTAAATTTCCAGGGCAGCATCAGTATCCGGAGTAATGGTATTAATCCCTACGTTTTGTGCGTATAAAACACCGTGTAATAACAGAGAAAAGGCAATGCTGTTCCAGAACTTAAAAGAAGTATAGTTTATCATGTGAATCGTTTTTGAAGTTAATCGGTTGCTTATTTCCCTAAATAAACAAACGTATTGGTAACCATATGGGATGCAATAGGCAATACCGCACCGCTTCCTCCCGTGGATACAGTAGCCGTATGATTGTGGTTACCGTTGAGAGTGGAGGTGGAAGTGGTCGTGGTGATGGTTCCGGAACCTACATTATTGTTTAGGATATTGAGCAGTATACCGCTTAAAATTCCCAATAAACCGGTTACAAGATTTAAGTTTTCCGGCACACCATGGTACTTGTCCTCGTAATCATGAGTGTGATTTCCGGCTGTATTGGCAATTCCGTTAAAAGTTACATTTGGCAGGTTGGCCTGACTCAGCGTACGGGTGTTGTTTCCTCCGTAATTTGACAAGGATTCCGCAGAAGCTTTTCCCTTAAGGAATCGATCCGTAGCATCGGGAATTGTCGTGCCAAACCCCAATGAAGCTGCATTAGCTTGTGCCGTAACCGACAGCGTATTGATGTTTCGCCCGTCCATCAGATACCAGCCGTTATGATCTTCCGTAAGGATGCTTTGTTTGATGTCTCCGATAGTAGTCGTTAAAGGCTCCAATCGAATCCATTTTTTTCCGTCGTTATAATAAAATCCGGGAAATACACCTGTATTGCCAGTACCGGAAGTAGCAGTGTTGTAAACAATCATTCCCGAAACGTGATTGGTTAAAGGTGAGGGAATGTCAATGCTTTGAAGCAATACACGCGAAATCAGCACGCCGCTTATATCGCTGGTAACTTCTAAAACAGCATCATTGTTAGGAACGGAAGTACCGATCCCAACCTGAGCAAAGGCCGATTCAAAGGAGATTAAGATAAGTGTCAAAGTAATTTTTCTAATCATAGTCGTACTGTTTGAGAGATTAATAACCGAGATAAATGAAGATGTTGGTTGCCATATATTTCGGAACATTGTCTACCGGAGTGTCTGTTCCGCCGGAGTTAAAACTAACGGTATGGGTGTGATTGCCCTCGCTCTGAGTCGTTCTTGAAGCAGTTGTGGCATTTTCTTTGGCCACGCTTTCTGTGATAAAAAGCGTAAGAGCAGTTGTAGACAGAAGGCCAATATTTTCATTACCTAAATAACTGTCTACATTGTGGTTGTGTATGCCGCTTCCGTTAGTGCTTCCCGAAAAATTGACATTAGGAAGGTTGTTTTGCGCAATACTGAAAGATTGGTTGCCACCGACACTTCCCAATACTTCTGAACCGGATTTGGCTTTCAGAAAAATATCCGCCATGTCAGGAAGATTCGATGAGAATCCCAAGGCGGTAGCATTAGCCTGTGCGTTGGCCGATAAGGTATTAGTGTTTCGTCCGTTCATCAGATACCAGCCGTTGTGGTCGCTGGTTGCAAAACTGTGTTTAAGTTCTCCGATTTTAACCGTGTTCGGATTGAAACGTATCCAATTGTTTCCGTCGTTATAATAAAGCCCCGGAAACACCCGGCTTATGCCTGAACCGTTTTCGGAAGTGTTGTAAACCATCATGCCTTCCACATGGTTGCTCATTGGAGATGAAGAAATGGTACTTTGTAGGGATACGCGCGGCAGTAAAACACCTTTGGATGGATTTACCACATCTAACATGGCGTCGCTGTTCGGGACATTGGTACCTATGCCTACCTGAGCCGTCAGATGGCAATAGAAGAGCAGGAGTAATAGTTTCTGCATATTATCAGGGTTTTTGGTTACAAAAATGCTATTCCAAATCCTAGTAGGCTTCTCCGTATATGATTCACTTGCTTTGGGGCGGCAGGTTTTTATAGCGTTCAGAATAATTCTTTCAGCCTGAATTTTATATTTTTTCAAGCTTTGTTGTTGATCAGGATGATTTTACTTCTTTCGATTTGATTCCCGAAACGCCAATTTTAGCTGATAAAGCATCCAGGGATAGTTTTTGGTCAGTTCGGAATTGCTTTTTTGGTAATTTGTTAGACCACTTTTCTCATTTGCTGACATACTTTAAAATTGCTGAAAGCTGTAAATCTTTTTTGTATTAAACTAATTGGGAAGGAAATGTCATTGAAAGAAATAACCTGAAAAACGAATTGTAAAAGAACGTGAATTAAGTCTGTTACTAAATTTAATAAATATTAGCTATCAGAAAAATAGTTCACTTTTTTCTATGGAAGACTTGAAAATACAGAGGTTTTCAAAAAAAACAATTATAACGAACTAAATTCGCCAACACAAAAACTATAATTGTATTCTTTAAAAAAATACTAACCAATTCAGTGTTTTATTTTTATAATTCAGTAATTATAAAATTTATCAATAGATTATTTTCCGACAAATATTTATTTAGGATTGGCAATTATTTATCAGTGCAGTCCATTTGAAAAATGAAAAGTAAAATCAATAAGGTTAATTGAATGATTAAAGTAAAGCTGTTAAAAACCGGGAAAACTTCTCAGGTTACGTTTACAAAAGTCAGTTGGAAGCTTTACGGACTTTAAATTCGATGCTTACCAGTTGGTGGTATTGCTCGCTGTTGGCCCCAAAAATACTTTTGATGTATTGTTTTACCTTTTTGGAGATGGAAATCAGCCCGGTTTCAGGCTCATAAAGGATTTGATTTCTTTCCGTTAAAGCTTTTGAGTAGGCTTTAGCGCTTTCGAATAATGAAAGGTTATGGCTTTTTAAATCCGCCAGTTTGGATTGTAAAGAAGTTACCCTGAGTTCTTCTTCGTTAGGGCTGTAAAGTGGATTTTGGATAAGAATTGCAATAAGCGCTTCAAGATGTTCCAGTTTTTGCTCGTACGATTGCTGCGAAGCCTCACAAGACTGATCAGTTTTTTTCAAAAGAACTCCCTGAATCTTCTTATTCACGGATTTTGCCTCTTCCAATGCCTGTTTGTTTACGCCGGAAGCAGCAAAAGCATTGATGATTTTCGTGGCATAAGGTTTTAAATCTTCAAATGCGCGTCTGCGATTGTTGATATTTGTGGAGAATATATTTTTTTGATGCTGGACTTCATTAACTTTCTGCAAAGCATTCTGATAAGCCACTTCTAAAGATTCAATTTTTAAAGTGCCGTTTGCAGGGTTATAAACAGTTCCCAGATCTTTACAGTAAACAATTAGGCGCAAAAAACTGGCGACATTTTTAGCATGTCCTGTTTCGTGAAAATTGTTTTTTTGCAGTTTGGGAAGATTGAATCTGTCTTCCCATCCGGAAATAGGAGCCATTAAAGAGGTTTTAACATCTAAACCAAATATAGGAATATTTTTGTAAGTAAAAAACTATTTATTTGATATTAGTGCAGTTTTTATCTTAACAGCTTAATCGTCAGTTAAATAGTGTTCTGATTTTTTGCTTACGGTTTTCTTCTGAGATGGTTGCTGCCGGGTTTAAAATCCGAATGCTTTCTAAACTCACGTTTAATATCGGGTTTTTTAGGTTGTGGTTTCGGCAAACTGGCTTCTTCGGTTTTACTGGAAGGCGCAATCAGGGTGTTCAGTTCCTTGATTTCGGCATCGGTTAAATCGCGGTAACGTCCAACCGGAACATCCAACGAAATATTGATGATTCGGATGCGTTTTAAAGCCGTTACTTCATATCCCAAATACTCGCACATCCGGCGAATCTGACGGTTAAGCCCTTGTGTAAGTACGATGCGGAAGACAAACTTGCTGATTTGTTCCACTTTACATTTTTTGGTAACCGTGTCCAAAATGGGCACACCATTACCCATTCTTTGAATAAAACGATCGGTAATAGGTTTGTTTACGGTTACGATGTATTCCTTTTCGTGGTTGTTTCGGGCGCGAAGAATTTTATTGACGATATCGCCGTCATCGGTCATAAAAATCAGCCCTTCACTGGCTTTGTCAAGGCGTCCGATGGGGAAAATGCGTTTCGGGTAATTGATATAATCCACAATGTTGTTACGTACGCTCTGATTGGTGGTACATTCAATACCAACGGGTTTGTGAAACGCCAGATAGACCGGTTTGGAAGTTTTTTCGCGAATCAGTTTGCCGTCTACGCGGATTTCATCTTCTACAGATACTTTGGTGCCCAGTTCGGGAACTTTTCCGTTAACGGTGATGCGTCCTTCTTCTAAAAGGCGGTCGGCTTCACGACGGGAACAGTAACCGGTTTCCGATAAAAATTTGTTGATTCGGGTTTTATTTTCTTCCATAGCTGCAAAGGTAATACATATTTGAATAATAATATGAATTTGGTTTGAGTGCTCAAAGTTTTTTATATCTTTGACCCTTAATTTGTTAGCGGCTTGAGAGCAGTACTTTTTGGTTTTCTTTTTCTTACTTTGAATCTTTTTGCACAAGACAGAAAGGGACATTACAGGTTGCTTTCTGATTCTGAGCCGCATGAGTTGTATGTGACCTTTAAGCGTTCTGTTACTTTTGTGGATGATAACTTCGCGAAAACACTTGCCTTGACACTTCCGGAACTGAAAAAAGTAATTGAAGATTACCAATTGCAATTTGAAAAAGCGATTCCTGTTACCGAAGCGCATTTTCAGGTTTTATCCGAAGATGCCAAGCGTATTTCAGGAAACGATTATGCAGTTCAAAAACTCAGAAACATTTTAAAAGTTAAGATTTCCGATCCGACGAATGAAAAACTTCTTGAGCTTGCCGAAAAACTAGAAGCTTTTGATGTGGTTGAATATTGTGAACTCATGAGTTTGCAACCGATTCCGCCGCCTACCGATATTCCGCCCACAACCAGCAATTACGAACCCAATCAAACTTATTTGGGACCGAATCCGGGCGTAAACATGAATTACGCGTGGAGCCTTGGACTGAGCGGTTCCGGAATACGGGTAAGAGATGTCGAATACGGTTTCAATCCGAACCACGAAGACCTGAACGAGGTTAATGTCTCTCTTGCTTCAGGGATGACGGTAAATTCTTCGGCTTCAACATTCTATACAGAACACGGAACCTCGGTTATCGGAATTGTTATGGCAGACAAAGGAACTTACGGAATTTCCGGGATGGCTTATGGTGCACAGGAAATGATATTGTTTCCCGAATGGCAGGAAACCGGTTACAGTAGGATAAATGCGGTGACGCAGGCAATTGCCAATTCGCAGGTTGGCGATGTGATTCTGTATGAAATACAGACTTATGGTCAAGCTGGAACAACTGTTAATAATTTTGTACCGGCGGAATATTCCCAGGTAGTTTGGGATTTAACCAAAGCCGCTACCGATGCCGGAATTATCATTGTGGCAGCCGCAGGGAACGGGAATGAGGTTAATGTAGGCGAAAATCTGGACACACCCGGATACAGCGCTTATATGAGCAGAGGCGATAGCGGAGCCATAATTGTGGGTGCGGGCACTTCTAACGTCAGTCATAATAGAGTTCCGTACAGTACTTACGGCACTCGTGTAGATGTGCAGGGATGGGGGCAAAACGTGTTCACTTCCGGAAATGGGGCAGGCGGATTCAGTATTGGCGGTGATTTTAATCAAAGTTACCGATCTGTTGGCGGAACGAGCTCTGCGACCCCAATTGTAGCTTCTTGTGTGATTGTTCTGCAGTCGTATTATTTCGGCCTGACCGGAACGTATATGACGCCATCCGCCATGCGAAATTTATTAAAAGCCACCGGAATTCCTCAGGGAACGGGTGTGGCTGGTAATATTGGCCCGTTACCGAATATGCAGGCAGCACTTCAGCAGATTGACACTATGCTTGCGGTGCAGGATGCCAACTTTTTAGCCGTTTCCGTGTATCCGAATCCTGCGGGCAATACTTTTTCAGTGCGCCTGTCGGATAGCATATCTTCTTTTTCCGTGGAGGTTTATGATGCGGTGGGACGAAAAGTGCGTCATCAGGACAATTTGAATGCTGAAGCGATGATGGATATTACTTTGTTGCCCTCAGGGATGTATTTTGTAAAAGTGCAGAACGGAGAAAAAACCGCGGTTAAAAAACTAATCAAAAAGTAGCTATTCCTCAAAAAGAAAATGATAAATTTTCTGGTACAGATGTTCGTCGTGCATGCTGTGTCCCAATCCTTTGGTTTCAATAAACTGTGCCGATTTCCAGGCTTCTGCAATTTTTTTTCCTTCGTTAAATGAAACCACATCGTCATCTACGTCATGGGCAATAAGTCCTTTTAAATTAAAGGTGGAAGCAAAACGTTTTCCGGAAAATTCGGAGGGTGAAATCTGAAACCGTTCCGTAAAACGCTGTTTTAACAACTGAAAGGCTTTGCTGTTAAGGCTGATGGTTTTTCGGTAGTTGTTCAACAGGATTTCAAATTCACTCGGTGCTCCCAAAATGACCATTTTCTGCAACTGAGGGTTGTTGTATTTGAACTGGTAGTACAAACAGGTTGCCCCGCCCATGGAATGGCCAATCATGTACTGTGGCTGGAATTTCCGGATTAAAGCATCCACATAACGGGCGTATTGCGGAATGTTGAATTCGGTGCCGCTGGAAAGTCCTTGAGCCGGACCGTCCAACGCAATAACCGTACTGCCCGATTTTCGCAACTGCGGAATCATCAGTTCCCAGCGTGACGCATTGCTTTCCCAGCCGTGTACCAAGAGAATTTTATTTTCGTTGCCTTTCCAAATGTAAGTTTGAATGTTGTTGTTGCCATCCTGCAGCACTTCCTGTTCCGATTCCTTTAAAATCTGCGGAATGGATTTTCGGCTCAGCCTTCCTTCCCGGGGTTCGGTAAAGTACTTGTAGGCTAATTTTGAGGCTTTTTCCGGATTTACATAACTAAGTGCATTGATGTACAAACCAATGGATTTTGTTAAAACGTAGTACGGAATTTTGTTGAAATAAGCCATAAAAAAAGTCTCCGTTTGGAGACTTTAAGTTACTTATATTTTCGCAAATAACTGTTGCATTTTTTCTTTTTCTTCTTCGGCTAACACGTTGTCCACCAAAATTCTGCCACTGTGCTCATCGGTTAGGATTTTTTTGCGGGAAGCAATTTCCATTTGCGTTTGCGGCGGAATGGTGAAGAACGATCCGGCAGAAGCGCCTCTTTCGATGGAAACTACTGCTAATCCGTTGCGTACGCTGCCTCGGATTCTGTCGTAAGCGGCTAACAAACGCGCTTCGATTTGTCCGCGGAATTCTTCTGATTTGCCTAACAGGAAGTTTTCTTCTTTTTCTGTTTCGGCCATAATGTCACTCAGCTCGGCTTTTTTGTGTTTTAAGTGCGATTGTTTGGCATCTAATTTTTCTTTGGTTTCGTTTAAAACCACTTTTTTGTGCTCGATGGAAGCTTTCATTTCTTTAATATGCTTCTCTGCCAATTGAATTTCCAGTTCCTGGAACTCAATCTCTTTGGTTAAAGCGTTGAACTCGCGGTTGTTGCGAACTTCTTTTTGCTGCGCACTATATTTTTTGATGGATTCTTTATGCCCGTCAATAGCATTCTTTTTTTCTTTGATCTGCTCTTCGATAGACTCCAAATCACCTTTTAATTTTTCTAAGCGAGTGCTTAATCCGGCAACTTCATCCTCTAAATCTTCTACTTCAAGAGGTAACTCTCCTCTTACGTTTCTGATTTCGTCAATTCGAGAATCAATTAATTGTAAGTCATAAAGAGCTCTTAACTTTTCTTCTACACTTAGTTCTTTAACGTTTGCCATATTTTAAAAGTACTTAACTGGATTTGTATTTTCTTCCGATAAAATGATTGCAAAATTACTAATTTTTTTCGTAAGATAATCAACTATGTAATTTTTTGTAAATCTTTCGCTTTCAAAATGCCCGATGTCGGCTAAAAGCAACCGGTTTTCAGCTTCGTAAAACTGATGGTACTTCAAATCGGCCGTAAGGAAAGCATCAGCACCGGAACTAATTGCGTTTTTGATGGCGAAACTTCCGGAACCTCCTAAAACCGCCACTTTCTGAATCGGTTTGTTCAGAAACTGACTGTGTCGGATACTGCCGGTCTGCATCTTGTCTTTCACCATTTTAAGGAAATCGGATTCACTCATCGGAACGTCTAATTCGCCAATCATTCCCAAGCCGATGTTCTGATGCGCGTTCTGCAAATCGTAAATTTCATACGCCACTTCTTCGTACACATGGTTGGAAAACAAGGCTTTTAAGATTTTGCTTTGCAGGTATTTTTCAAAAGTAACTTCGATTTTGATTTCGTCGGCTTCCACAAATTCGAAACGCTCGCCAATTTCCGGGTTGCTGTTTTCGTTGCCCATGTATGTTCCGATGCCTTTCGAATTGAAACTACAGTCTTCATAATTGCCTATTTTTCCGGCTCCGGCATCAAATAAAGCATTGCGCAGTTGTTCCACATTTTCGGGAATGGTATACGTTACTAATTTCTGAATGAAATGCTGCTTCGGCACTAATATTTTGGTGTTCAGCAAGCCTAACGCGTCACAGAAAATTTTATTGACCCCTTGCTGGTGGTTGTCTAACGCCGTATGAACCGCGTAAATCGCCACATCGTTTTTAATGGCTTTGATTACGGCGCGTTCCACATAATTCTTTCCGGTAATTTTCTTCAGTCCCGAAAACAAAATAGGATGGAAGCACACCACCAGATTGCAGTTTTTGGCAACGGCTTCGTCAATAACAGATTCCAAAGCATCATGGCAAACCAAAACTCCGGTTGCTTCGGCATTGGCGTCACCAACCAAAAGCCCGACATTGTCAAAATCTTCGGCATAAGCCAATGGCGCCATTTCTTCTAAAACGGAAAGGATTTCTCTAATTTTCATCGGAATAAATTTCTGTTAAACAAAGTAACGAATAAACGCAGCAACTTTATAATAAAGATAAAAAATACTACATTCGTAACATGAATTTTTTCAGAAAACTACTTTTTCCGCTGGCGGTTTTGTACGGTTTTGTGACCTCGGTTCGTAATTTTTTGTACGATAAAGGGATTTTAAAATCGTATTCGTTTGATTTACCGGTAATTGCTGTCGGAAATTTAAGTGTCGGCGGAACGGGGAAAACGCCTCAGATTGAGTATTTAATCCGTTTGTTGTCAGACCGGTATAAAGTAGCTACGTTAAGCCGCGGATATAAACGCAAATCGAAAGGTTTTGTTTTGGCCGATGCTGGTGCCGATGCAGCTGTTTTAGGTGATGAACCGTTTCAGTTTCACCAAAAATTCCCAAACATTCAGGTGGCGGTCGATGCCAATCGCGTAAACGGAATCACGCAGTTGTTGTCCCAAAACGAAAAACCGGATGTTATTTTGCTCGACGATGCCTTCCAGCACCGTAAAGTAAAAGCCGGATTTTACATCATGCTTACCGCGTACGGCGATTTGTATTGTGACGATCTGATCCTGCCTGCCGGTAACCTCCGCGAAAGCAGAACCGGCGTGAAACGGGCCGATGTGATAATTGTAACCAAATGTCCGCCGCAGCTTACCCTGATTCAGCAAAATGAAATCAGAAGCCGCCTGCAACTGAAACAGCATCAGCAATTATTTTTTACCTTTATTGCATACGAGGAAAGTGTTTCTTCCGAAGAAAAAAGCATGCCGGTTAAGGAAATTGCCACTGTTGATAAAATACTTTTGGCCGGCATTGCAAAACCGGATTCTTTTTTCGCATATTTGCAGGCTGCCCAGGATGCAACGATGACCTTTCCGGATCATCACGATTTTACGCAGCTGGACATTGAAAAGATAAAAGAAAAAGCAAAAAATAAGATCATCATCACTACCGAGAAGGATTATGTGCGCCTGAAAGGGAAATTACGCAAAGAACAACTGTTCTATTTGCCGATTAAGACGTCTTTTTTAAGCCATCAGGAAGATTTTGATAAAAGCATTTTAGATTATGTGGGAACAAGTACAGGAAACCGTTAGTTACATTAAAGGGAAAACCAATTTCACACCGGAATACGGCGTAATTTTAGGCTCAGGTTTGGGCGGTTTTACCGAAGATATTCAGATAGAACACACCTTGCCGTACAATGAAATTCCGAATTTTCCGGTTTCAACCGTACAAGGGCACAAGGGCGCTTTGGTTTTCGGAACCATTCAGGGGAAGAAAGTCGTGGCGATGCAGGGGCGTTTTCATTTCTACGAAGGCTACTCGATGAAAGAAGTTACTTTTCCGGTGCGCGTGATGAAATATCTAGGTGTGGAAAAACTGATTGTTTCCAACGCGTCCGGTGGTGTAAATCCTAATTTTAAAGTAGGTTCTATTGTGATTATTAAGGATCATGTAAATTTCATGCCGGAGCATCCGCTTAGAGGGAAAAACGATGAGCGTTTCGGGCCTCGTTTTGTGAATATGAGCGAGCCGTACAGCAGAAAGATGATGGACAAAGCTAAAGAAATTGCCGCTTCCTTACAGATTGAAGTTCAGGACGGCGTATATTTAGGACTGCAAGGGCCAACTTTTGAAACCTTAGCAGAATATAAAATGGTAAGAGCGATAGGTTGTGATTGCGTGGGAATGTCTACCGTTCCGGAAGTTATCGTAGCCCGACACATGGAATTGGAAACGTTTGGGATTTCCGTAATTACCGATATGGGTAACGAAGAAAGCATCGATACCATTACCCATGCGGAAGTGCTTGAAGCAGCTCAGGAAGCAGAACCTAAAGTCCGTAACCTGATTAAAAATCTGATTATTCAGTATTAGTCTTCTGGTGGATGGTAACGGCGATAGTTTCGTAGAACTTATCCGGGTTAAACGGCTTGGTGATTACCTCATTCATACCGAAAGAGAGCAACATTTCTCTGTTTTCGTCTAAAGAAATAGCGGTTAAGGCCACAATCGGAGTTTCGGTGTCGAATTTTCGGATTTCAGCTGTGGCGGTGGTTCCGTTGATGCCCGGCAGATGGACGTCCATTAAAACCAAATCGTATTTGTTTTCTTTCAGGTGATTAACGGCATCTTCCCCGTTTTCGATGATGAAACAGCTCATATTTTTGCGTTCCAGCATTTTTTGGGTAATCATCTGGTTGATTTTATTGTCTTCTACCAAAAGGATATTTTTGCCGTCCAGCCAACTGTCTTCATAAACGATTTCCGGCTTTTTCACAATTTTCTTCTCGCTAACTTTGAAGGAAAGGTCGAAAAAGAAAGTACAACCCTTGTTGATTTCGCTTTCCAGTTTAATCTTACCGCCTAAAATGTGAACGAGTCTTTTTACGATAGCCAGTCCCAATCCGGTACCGCCGTATTTTCGGTTGATTTCCACGGAACCTTGAGTGAAACTGTCAAAAATAGTTTCCTGTTTTTCTTTTGGAATCCCGATACCGGTATCTTTTACCTCAAAATAGATTTTAACAGATTTTGCTTTTTCTTTAACTAGGGTAGCTGAAATCCAGACGTCTCCTTTTTTGGTAAATTTAATGGCGTTATTAATCAGGTTGATGAAAACCTGTGACAACTTGGTAGGGTCGCCAATAAGCGTGGACGGGATTTTCTCATCAATCTGCAGGTGGTACACGGTTTTGTTTTTGTTGGCAATCTCGGTAAAGGAATTCAGGATGTTTTCCAGAAGTTCTCTTAAATCGAAAGGTATTTTTTCCACTTCCACCACATCCGATTCGACGCGGTTGATTTCTAAAATGTCATTGATAAACGTAAGCAGGTAATTTCCTGAGAACTTAAGCGAATTCAGGTAATGCATTTGTTCCGGTTTCGGATTGTCTTCAAGGAGAATATGGGTGATTCCGTTAATGGCATTAAGCGGTGTCCGCAATTCATGACTAACCGTGGAAAGGAATTCAGCCCTTGCTTTGGAGGCTTTTTCTGCTTTTTCTTTGGCGGTTTCCAGTTCCAGATTCTTATCTTTTAACAACTGGTTGGTTTTGGTACGAATAATGTTATTTTTATACAGCGAAAGACTCAAAAGCGATAAAATCGAAATTAAAGCGATACTCAAAATACTGATGAGCTTCGAAAATTTTACCGATTTTTCCTGAATGGAACTTTCTTTGTTCATTTTGTCTATTGCGCGAAGCTGATCGTCTGCAATAAATTTTTCATATACCGGCGAACCAATGGTTTTATTGCGAATTCCCATGATGGAGTCGCGCAAACGGACAAATTGTTTTAAATATAAAAGGGATTGATTGGACGCGTTATTTTGGTCGTGAAGTTCACTTAAACGCTTGATGATTTTCAGCTTTTGCGTGTTGTTGGTATTCTCTTTAGAGATAGCATAAGCTTTTTCAAGGTATTTGATGGCTCCGTCTCTATTTTGTGCCTTCATGATTTCGGCTAACTGGTAATAGGCTTCCGATTTTGTTTCAAAGAGATTGTCCGAATTGTCTTTGTTAACGATGGTTTTAAAATTCTTAAGGGCCAGTTCCTTGTTTCCTTTTTGCTTTAAAATTATTCCTTTTTGAAGGGTAATCAGGTCGACAGCGTCGGGAATATTAATCTGTTGGTATTCATTTGCTGCTTTGTTGAAATAATTATCGGCCAGGTTGTAGTTTTTCTTGTCGAGATAACTAAGCCCCAGGGAATAATAGCAATACGCCTGATTAGGCGAGGGAGCCAGCGTGTTGTAAATGGAAAGCGCCCGTATTAAGTTCTCTACGGCCAGATCCGTTTTGCTAAGCTGATAAAAAATTCCGCCGATAGCTAAATAGCAGTCTGCCAGGTTTTTTTTGGATTTATTTTTTTCTGAAAGGGCTTGTGCTTTTTTGGCAAATGAAAGGGCTTTTTCAAACGAAAAATTGTCTTTGTGAAAATTGGAAAGTTCAAGATAATAGGTAACGCTGTCTGCTTTTGCGTTAGGGTCCGACTTTTGCGAAAAACCCGAGAAAGTTAAAAAACAATATATTAAAAGTAAATAATACCTCATGTTTTTTGAATAAGCCGCATAAATATAAGAAATTATTTCTTTGCTACGAAACTTATCAGGTCGATTATTCGGGACGAATATCCAATTTCGTTGTCATACCAGCCTACCACTTTTACCATTTTGTCAATTACGGAAGTGAGTTGCGCATCAAAAAGGCACGAATTGGTATTGCCTAAAATATCTACGGAAACAATCGGATCTTCGGTGTAAGCCAAAATTCCATTAAGTTCCTTTTCCGCTTTTTCTTGGAATGTTTTGTTGATTTCTTCAATGGAAACCTCGCGTTTTACGTTGAACGTAATGTCTGTTAAAGAACCGTCCGGAACCGGTACGCGAATGCCGCAACCGCCCATTTTTCCGATAAGTTCCGGGAAAATTTTAGTAAGAGCTTTGGCCGCTCCGGTCGTAGTCGGAACAATAGATTGTGAGGCTGCACGGGCTCTGCGCAAATCCCGGTGAGGCTGGTCGTGCAGGCTTTGGTCTGTGGTATACGAATGTACGGTGGTGATGTAAGCCTGTTCAATGCCGCAAAGTTCTTGAATCACTTTAATCATCGGTGCGGCGTTGTTGGTAGTACAACTGGCATTGGAAATGATCAATTCTGAGCCGTCTAAAATATGTTCGTTAACACCTAAAACAACCGTTTTTATGGAATCGTCTGTTGGCGGCGCGGATAAAATAACTTTTCTGGCACCCGACTGGATATGTGGATAAGACGCTTCGCAGGATAAAAATTTCCCGGTAGCCTCAATGACGATGTCGATGTTTAAAGCTCCCCAGTTTAACTTGGCGATTTCCCTTTCGTGAAAAAAATGATAGGGTTTCCCGTTTATACTGATAGCCTCAGAGTTGGCAGTTACGTTTTCAGGAAGCACGCCGTGAATACTGTCGTATTTCAGCAGATGTGCCATGGTTTTGGTATCGGCAATATCGTTGATGGCAACCACTTCAATCGTCGGATGATTCAGCAACAGCCGGAATACATTTCGGCCGATTCTTCCAAATCCGTTAATGGCAACACGTGTTTTCAAATTGTCTGAAGCTTACAAAAATTACAGGATATGTTTTTGGGCATGGTAAGACGAACGTACCAAAGCACCGCTTTCCACATGGCGGAAGCCCATTTCTTTACCGATTTTTTCGTATTTCTCGAATTGCTCCGGCGTGATGAATTCCTTAACTGGTAAGTGCTTTTTACTGGGTTGCAAATACTGTCCTATGGTTACAATATCCACATTGGCTTCGCGTAAATCCTTCATGGTCTGGATAACCTCTTCTTCGGTTTCGCCCAGTCCCAGCATAATCCCGGATTTGGTTCTGCGGATGCCTTTGTCCTTTAGGTATTTTAAAACCGCTAAACTGCGGTCGTATTTGGCCTGAATGCGCACTTCACGGGTTAAACGGCGAACGGTTTCCATGTTGTGTGACACTACTTCCGGACTAACCTCGATAATCCGGTCTAAGTTTCTTTCCACACCCTGAAAATCAGGAATAAGCGTTTCTAAAGTAGTTTCCGGGTTCATTCTGCGGATGGCTTTCACGGTTTCCGCCCAAATGATAGAACCCATATCTTTGATATCGTCACGATCCACACTGGTAATTACCGCGTGTTTGATGTTCATGATTTTGATGGAACGGGCTACTTTTTCGGGTTCGTCCCAGTCCACGGTTTCGGGTCTTCCGGTTTTTACGCCGCAAAATCCGCAGGAACGGGTGCATACATTTCCGAGAATCATGAACGTGGCAGTTCCGTCACCCCAGCATTCTCCCATGTTCGGGCAACTTCCGGACGTGCAGATGGTGTTTAGTTTGTATTTGTCTACTAAACCACGCAGTTCGGTGTATTTCTGACCGGTTGGCAGTTTTACACGCAGCCATTTCGGTTTTGCTTTCGGTAAGATGTTGGAGTCTAAAACAGTATCCATAATTCTGAAAATATAATGGCAAAGATACTAATTGTTGCGAACCTGACACTTCGTTTAACGCATTTTTAATAAGGAGTGGAAGCGGGAATCGTTTCCGTAAAAAGTGGTATTTTAGCGGAAATCTTTAAAAGCCAAAAATCAGCATGAAAGTAACCCGGTTGTTTGCAGAATTTTTTGAAAGCGAAAAAGCATCAGGAATAGTATTGATTTTATGTACAATAATTTCGCTCGTACTGGCAAATTCTGTGATGCAGGAGAGTTATGAGCATATTTGGCACTATCAGATTGGACATCATTCTGTAGTGCATTGGATTAACGACGGCCTGATGACCATTTTCTTTTTGCTGATAGGACTCGAGCTGGAGCGCGAAGTGTACATCGGCGAATTGTCTAAGTTAAAAAATGCGTTATTGCCCATAATTGCAGCTGTAGGTGGGATGTTGGTACCGGCCGGAATTTATATGATTTTTAACTACGGAACCGTAACACAAGCCGGAGCCGGGATTCCGATGGCAACGGATATTGCGTTTGCTTTAGGCGTTTTATCGCTTTTGGGGAATCGAGTGCCGCTTTCGCTGAAAGTGTTTCTGACAGCTTTGGCGGTCATCGACGATCTGGGAGCAATTTTGGTCATTGCGATTTTTTACACCGATCATCTTTCCCTGCTGAATTTAGGAATTGCCCTCGGAATTATGGGGATTTTGTTTGTTTTCAACCGCATGAAAGTGAATAACTGGCTTCCGTATATTATCGGAGGTTTCGGAATGTGGTATTTTATGCTGAATTCCGGTGTTCACGCTACAATTGCCGGGGTTTTATTGGCATTTGTAATTCCGTTTGGAGATGGAAGTGAGAAGACGATTTCGTATAATATGCAGCATTTTCTGCATAAGCCGGTTGCCTTTATCATTTTGCCTCTGTTTGCTTTGGCTAATACGGCTGTAGTTTTTGGAAATGATTGGGTGGAAGGTCTGACGCATCAGAATAGTATCGGTATCTTTTTAGGATTGGTGCTTGGTAAACCGGTTGGGGTTTTTCTTTTCAGTTTTGTTTTCGTGATGCTGGGTGTTTGTAAACTTCCGAAAGAACTCAACTGGAAACAGATTTTAGCCACCGGTTGTTTGGCGGGTATCGGTTTTACCATGTCGATTTTTATCACGTTACTGGCTTTTAAAAATCAGGCGGAAGCTATAACGGTTTCCAAAATTGCAATTCTGATAGCATCGTTAACAGCGGGTTTCATCGGATATTTGTTTCTGAGAATTACGCTGAGAGCAAAACAATCGCCGGGAAATAAAAAAGACTGAGATTTCTCAGTCTTTCTATTGAATATTAATTACGATTGGTAAGTTAAAAGAAGTTCTCACCGGTTCTCCGTTTTTGTAGCCCGGCGACCATTTGGTTTTCATGCTGTTCAAAACCCGTAAAGCTTCTTTTCCTAAATTGTGTCCCGGATCGCGTATTACTTTTATGTTGCTAAGCGTTCCGTCTTTTTCTATTACGAAATTTACCAGAACTTTAAGTGTTTTTGCATCGGTTTCTAATTCAGGTGTTTTGAATTTTTCCGATACGTCTTTTACGAATTTGCCCAATCCGCCGGGATAAAGCGGCTGTCTTTCTAAGGTGGCGGTTGTTTCGACAGTATTACCTGAAATGTCGTTTCCGGTACCGTTTTCGGTAGGTCTTGTCGTCGTTTCTAAAACATTTCCGGATGTGTTTGGGCCATCATTGTTAATTTGTCCGATTTGTGCGCCCTCCAGCTCTTTGTTGATGGGAACATCGTCTGTTGCCTTATCTTTTTCCGTGGTAACGAAATTCACATATTTGATTACCTTCTGATTGGTAATCGGTTTGGATTCCCCCGGAAAGTCTTTTGGTTTTTCCGGTTCTGCTTTTGGTTTTAAAGGTGTTAGATCTACCAGAGTGATTACATCCGGACCTTTTGAGATTACTTCAGCAATGTTGTCCTTTGGTGTGAAATAGTTTATGCTTACAGGAATAGCGACCGTACCTCCAATAAGAAAAAGAGCGGAAAACAAAGCCCGTAAGGTGGTTTTAGGATTTTCAGCGCGCAACTGATATGCGCCGTAGTTTTTGTTTCGTCCTTCGAAAACCATGTTTAGCCAACCGGTTTCGTAAATGTTGATTTTAGACATACGTAGATAGTTTTTGAGGTTAATTAAATAGTTTCTTTTTTATTTAATAACGAAAACTATGCTAGCATAGTATATGAAATGTTAAAAATTTTATAAAACAATTTTATTTTAACATTTCTATTGAATGGTTGGTTGTGGTTTTGTATTTTTTGAGTCGGTAAAAGTAATAAATCAGCTTTTTTGCTGAATAATTTCTGCCAGAAGTTTTTTGGCGCGCAACAGTTTGATTTTCACGTTGTTTAACGGTTCTTCGAGTTCGTCGGCAATTTCCTGATAACTCATTTCCTGAAAATAACGCAATTGTATTACCTCTTGGTACGCCGGTTTCAATTCTTTTATCAACAAAAGCAATCGGGCGAGGTTTTGTTCTTTGATGATTTCGTCTTCTACGGTTGGTGTCGTATCGGCCACATCATACGCCTGATGGTCTTCTTCGTCGTTCATCTCTACAAACAGCGCCGATTTTTTCTTGCGCAGCATGTCAATATGCACGTTTTTCGCAATGGCAATCAGCCAAGTGTTGAAGCCGTATTCCGGATTGTAAGTGCCGATTTTGTCAAAAGCTTTGGCGAAAGTTTCGATGACGATGTCTTCGGTATCGGTTTCGTTTTCGGTGCGTTTCAGCATAAAGCCGTACACTTCGTTCCAGAAAAAATCCAATAAAAAAGTAAAGGCAACCTGATCGCCTGTTTTAGCCTTTTCGATATTTTTCTGTATGATTTCCGAAGTTATTTCCAATGTACCGGTTTTGAAAAGATATTGGTGAAAAACACATTCAACTGTGTGAAGATAAGGATTATTTCGATAATCGGAAACCAGTACATTACATCTTTCTCTTTGAGTTTTCCGGCCGCATAGCCCAAAGTCGTCCACGCGAAAATGTAACGGAAAACCACCAATCCAGCCACAATCATCCATTGAAACTGAAACGCTAACAAAACCACCGCCAAAATCAGAAACGATAATTGAGAAAAATAGTATAAGCCTAACTGGAATTTATCAAACCCTTTGTACAATTTTGCCGTGGAAACGTGACGGCGCTTTTGGTTGAACCAGTCTTTCCAAGTTTTTTTAGGTTCCGAAACGGTAAAACTGTCCGTTGTATAGCAAACCGTAGTGTTGCTTCCTTTGGCTGCCTGATTGATAAACAAATCATCGTCTCCGGAACGCACGCTCATATGATCGATAAAGCCGTTTACCCTGAAAAATTCCTCCCGTTTGTAAGCTAAATTACGTCCGACCCCCATATACGGTCTGCCTATTTTGGCCCAGGCGAAATATTGTGTAGCCGTTAACATCGTTTCAAAACGGATGATTTTATTCAGGAACGAACCTTTGATTTTTTCATACGCACCATACCCTAACACGATGGTTTTGTGCATGGTAAAGCGCGAACTCATGTTTGTAATCCAGTCTTTGGATGTCGGGTAACAGTCGGCATCGGTAAACAGTAAATATTCTTTGGAAGCGGCTTTGATTCCTAACGTTAAGGCGAATTTTTTGTTGCCCCAAAACGCTTCGTTGTTCTGTACTTTTACCAGTTTGATATTGGAATACTGACGTTCGAAAGCTTCAAAAAGCTCAAGGGTTTCATCGCTGGAAGCATCGTCAATTAACACAATTTCGTAATCCGGATAATTTTGTTCAGCCAGAAGCGGCACGAATTTCTTAACGTTTTCGGCTTCGTTTTTGGCGCATACAATCACGGATATCGGAATGCGTTTCGGTGTAATCTGTTGGTTTCTCGCAAACGCAAATTTTCCGAAAACAATCAGGTAATAAAACAGTTGAATGGCCAGGATTCCGATAAAAACGTAAAGTAAAATTAGCAGCATATAACCCCAATAGTGTTGAAATTCTGCGCAAATTTAATGAAAAGTGTTTACTAAAACGGAATTAGTTTTTAACAATTACGATAGTCCTTTTCGTTCGGTTTTCATCGCTGCTGCAATCGCTTTGGCATTGTTGTCGTTTTGGCTTTCCAATTCAGAAATTATAGCGTTGTGGTTTTTATCGTCGCGGTTTTGGGAAAGTTTTTTCACCGCCTGAATTTCCGTGATTTCGATTTCAAAAGCAACAATCCCGTTGATTTGCTTCATGGTTCCGGCAGAAAGGTTTTCAAGGCGAACGGGATTTTTAGAAGCCGCTTCGTATTTGTCGACCAGTTTTTTCATGGCAAACAGCATTTCTTCGCCTTCAATAATCCTGACTTTTCCGTACACGTGAACGGCGAGGTAATTCCAGGTCGGAACATTTTCGTGGTCGTACCAGGAAGAGGAGATGTAGGTGTGCGGTCCGCTGAAAATTGCCAGTACTTCTTTGTTGTTCTCAAAACTGTTGCCCTGCGGATTTTCTTTAGAAAGATGCCCGAACAACACTTCTTTGCCCTGAAGATTGGTTTCCAGTTCCAAAGGAATATGTGTACCCCAAAGCTTTCCTTCCGTCTGATTCACCAGAATACCGAAACTGCTGTTTCGGAGGAAGTTTTTGATGTCTTCCGGATTTTCGTTTTTATAAAGTTCTGGGATGTACATTTGGAAATTATAAATTTTAAAACATCAAATAACCGAAAAAATCAACTAACCGAATCACCGGCTAAATAATATTCACTTCCGCTTCAATCGCAATCCCAAACTTTTCCAAAACCGTCTGCTGAATGTTTTTCGAAAGGTTTAAAATCTCCTGACCGGTTGCGTTTCCGTAGTTTACCAGAACTAAAGCCTGTAAGGTGTGTACACCTGCATCTCCGAAGCGTTTTCCTTTGAAACCAGCCTGTTCAATCAGCCAGCCCGCCGGAACTTTTACTTCGTTTTCACCTACGGTATAATGCGGCATTTCGGGATATTGGGCATGCGCTTTTTCGTAAACGGCTTTTGGAACGATTGGGTTTTTGAAGAAACTTCCGCTGTTGCCTAATACTTTCGGATCCGGTAGTTTGCTTTGGCGAATCGCGATTACGGCGTTGCTCACCTCTTTAATCGTCGGATTGGTGATGCTGTGTTTGGCCAGTTCGCCGTCGATGGCGCCGTAAGACGTATTGATTTTGTGGTCCTTTTTGGTTAGTTTGAAGGTTACCGAAGTAATCACGTATTGGTTTTTCGCTTCGTTTTTGAAGATGCTTTCGCGGTACCCGAATTTGCATTCTTCGTTGGTAAAGGTTACGATTTCCTGTGTGTCAATTTTCATGGCTTCGCAGGAAACAAACGTGTCTTTAATTTCCGCTCCGTACGCGCCGATATTCTGAATAGGCGTAGTGCCGACATTGCCCGGAATCAGCGACATGTTTTCAATACCGCCGAAATTCTGATCAATATTCCACAGCACAAATTCATGCCAGTTTTCACCTGCATTGCCTTGTGCCCAAGCGTGATTTTCGTCTTCTTTAATGATTTTTTTGCCTTTCAGATTCACATAAATCACCAAGGCATCGATGTCCTGCGTCAAAAGCATGTTGCTGCCGCCGCCCAAAATGAAAAGTTTTTCGTTCTGATGTTCTTTCAGGATTTGCGCCAATTCATCGGTATTGGAAACCTCTACAAACGATTTTGCTTTGGCTTCAATGCCGAAAGTGTTGTACTTTTTTAAAGAGAAATTATGTTGAATCTGCATTTTCTTGTTTTTTTTACCACTTAATTTAATGCTAATAAATTCGTGAATTCGTGGCTGAAATTTTATTTTTCTAAAGTTGTGCTTTTAACTCTGCTTCGGAAACAAAGCCGTTTTTCTTCCAAACCTCTTTTCCGTCTTTAAAAACGATGACCACCGGAAGTTCCTGATAGCCTAGTCCGTTAAATAATGCTTTGTTTTTATCGGCATCCACACGAACAATTTTGGCTTTTCCGGCGTATTCTTTTTCCATTTTGAGTAAATAAGGAGTCATTTTTTTGCAAGGGCCACACCATTCTGCATAGAAATCAATTACCACTACTTTATCGGAAGCAATCAGTTTTTCGTATTCCGATTTCGTCATGCCTTTCTCAGCTGCTTTTTCAGCGGACGGATGCGTGGCGCTCCATTTTATATAGCCGCCTTCCATGTCGTACACTTCGGTAAAACCCATTTCGTGTAGTTTGTATGCGGCTTTTTTACTTCTACCGCCGACTAAGCAATACACAAAAACCGGTTTGGATTTGTCTAATTTGTTGGCTTCAGATTCAAAATTGTTGCCGTTCCAGTCGATGTTTTTGGCATTGGCCAACGCGCCTTCGCTGAATTCGTCCGGAGTTCTTACATCGATTAATTGGGCGTTTTCCACCGTTTTTAGTTTGGTTTCAAATTCGGTTACGGGAACGGTTACTACATTTTGTCCTTTGCTGCAATTGCTGAAAAACAAGGAAGCTGCTGCTAAAACGATGATTCTTAATGCTTTCATTTTTAATGTGATTTGGTCGGTAAAATTACAAATTAAATAGTTTGTACGACTGATGGGTGGTTTTTACAATGGCTTCGGTGCGTTCCGGATGCGTGTCGGATATGAACAGCTGCCCGAACGTTTCGTCGTTAACCATTTCCACAATTTTGCCTACGCGGGTTTCGTCTAATTTGTCGAAAATATCGTCGAACAATAAAATAGGTAAAACGCCCGATTGTTTTTTGATGAATTCGAACTGCGCCAGTTTCAGGGCAATCAGAAACGATTTTTGCTGTCCCTGGGAACCGAATTTTTTGATGGGAAAATTATCGATTTGAAACGCTAAGTCGTCTTTGTGAATGCCTGCGCTCGTGTATTGCAACGCGCGGTCTTTCGCCAGAAATTCGTCAAAGAGTTCCGAAAGCGGTTTGTCAAACAGCTGACTTTCGTACACAATCTGAACGCTTTCCGCAGAATTGGTAATCGCTTTGTGGTGTTTGTCGAAAATCGGAATAAAATCGGCTAAGAACTGTTGACGTTTTTCGAAAATGGCTTTTCCCAAACCGTCCAATTGTTCGTTGTAAATAAGTAAAGTGTCGCGGTCAAACGTATGGTTTAAGGCGAAGTATTTTAACAAGGCATTGCGTTGGGCTACAATTTTCTGATATTGAATCAGTTGTTGCAAATACAGATTGTCAAGTTGCGAAATGACACTGTCGATGAATTTCCGGCGGGTTTCACTGCCTTCAGTAATCAAATCCTGGTCCGAGGGCGAAATAATCACCAAAGGAATAAACCCAACGTGATCGGAAAACTTCTCGTACGGTTTGTTGTTGCGTTTCAGTACTTTTTTCTGGCCTTTTTTCAAACTGCATACGATTTGTTCGTTGCGTTCCTCTTTTTCGAAAAGACCGTCAATCACGAAAAACTCTTCGCCATGACGGATATTCTGTAGCGCCAGTGGGTTGAAATAGCTTTTTCCGTAGGCCAGGTGATAGACGGCATCCAAAATATTGGTTTTTCCTATACCGTTCTTTCCGACAAAACAATTGATTTTTGCGTCGAAATCGAAAGAAGCTTCGGCAATATTCTTGTAATTGAAAAGGGAAAGTTTCTTGAGATGCACTTGAAATCCGGAATTATGCGGTGATTTTAAATCAATTTTAAAAAGTGGGTGCAAATTATTGAAAAATATCGACAAAAAGGATTTTCATATATGAATAAAAATTATATTTTTGCCGTTCATTAAATTAAAAATAGATGGCAACATATAACAAAAGAGGTTATAAACAACCAAAACCGAAAGACGAAGCAGTTGAAAACCAAGTTGAAGTTGATGCATTAGACAACATCAGAGAAGAAGACAGTGCAACGGCTGAGGTATTTAATACGTTAGACGAAAGCGCTAATAAGTTAGAGGATTGGGTTGCTAAAAATCAGAAATACATTTTCGGCTTTGTAGGTGCTATAGCTCTTGCAGCAGCAGGATATTTATTATACAACAAATTTGTCGTGGAGCCTAAAGAAGATGAGGCTGCTAACGAAATGTTCCAGGCGCAACAATATTTTCAACAGGCGGTAGACGGTCAGACGGCTAACGATTCGCTTTACAACTTAGCGTTAAAAGGTGGTGAAGGAAAACTTGGTTTCATCGGAATCACAGAGCAATATTCCGGAACAAAAGCGGCTAATTTGGCACATTACTATGCCGGAATGGCTTACTTAAACACCGGAAAATTTAAAGAAGCGGTTGCAGAATTAGAGCAATTCAAATCCGACGATAAGTTTTTAGGCGCTATTGCAACAGGAGCGATTGGTGATGCTTTTTCAGAATTAGGTCAAAAAGAAGACGCTTTAACTTACTACAAAAAAGCGGCTGATGCCAACATTAACGATTTTACTACGCCAAGATACATGTACAAAGCCGGTATGTTAGCTTTAGACATGGGTAAAAAAGCAGAAGCGTTAACATTATTCACCAGCATTAAAGAGAAATACGAAACATCTCAGGAAGCACAGAACATTGATGCGATGATTGCAATGTTAGAATAATATGGCAACAGAAAACAAGAATTTATCCAATTACGATAAAAACACAATCCCAAGCGCGAAAGACTTTCGGTTTGGGATTGTTGTTTCAGAATGGAATGACAAAATAACCGAAGGCTTGTATTCCGGATGTGAAGCCGCTCTTTTGGACTGTGGCGCTTTGAAGGAAAACTTAATCCGATGGAACGTTCCCGGAAGTTTTGAACTGGTGTACGGCGCCCAGCGCATGATCGTAACGCAGGAAGTGGATTGCGTGATTGTAATCGGTTGTGTCATCAAAGGGGAAACCATGCATTTTGAATTTGTGTGCGAAGGCGTAACCCAGGGAATTAAAGATTTAAACGTACAAACCGATGTGCCGGTAATCTTCTGTCTGTTAACCGATAACAACGAACAGCAATCCATCGACAGAAGCGGCGGAAAACACGGAAATAAAGGCATCGAAGCCGCCATTGCCGCCATTAAAATGGCCGATTTACGACGAAACACAGCGCAATAAACGCAGTTGTCTTTACAATATTGAAAACCTATTCGAAAGAGTAGGTTTTTTTATTTTTTATGATTTTGTAAACGATAAAACCCGAGAGATTTTCGTTAAATTTGTGAACTTGGGTTTTCCCAAAGCTAAACTCGAAACCAAAAGCAGTAATGTCAAGCATCATTCAATTACTTCCTGACCACGTAGCCAACCAGATAGCTGCCGGAGAAGTCGTTCAGCGGCCTGCCTCGGTGGTAAAGGAGTTGGTGGAAAATGCCGTAGATGCGGGAGCCACCGAAATCAAACTGATCGTTAAAGACGCCGGAAAAACGTTAATTCAGGTAATCGACAACGGAAAGGGAATGTCGGAAACTGATGCCCGACTGTGTTTCGAACGCCATGCGACCTCCAAAATCCGTCAGGCGGAAGATTTGTTTTCGCTGCACACCAAAGGATTTCGCGGAGAAGCGCTGGCTTCCATTGCTGCCATTGCCCACGTAGAACTGAAAACCAAACAGGATCAGGAAGAATTGGGCACGCACCTTATTATTGAGGGCGGAAAATTTATATCACAGGACGTGGCGGTTTTGCCTAAGGGAACTTCGTTTTCGGTTAAAAACCTGTTTTTCAACATACCGGCGCGCCGCAATTTCCTGAAGTCCGATACTGTGGAATTCCGTCATATCGTAGATGATTTTGAGCGCGTGGCTTTGGCGCATCCGAACATTCATTTTGTGTTAACCCATAACGGCAGCGAGATGTGCAACCTGCCGATTTCCAACGCAAGACAGCGTATTGTGAATGTCTTCGGCGGAAAAACCAATGAAAAACTTGTTCCGGTATCGGAAAGTACCGAAATAGTTGAAATTCAGGGGTTTGTCGGAAAACCGGAATTTGCCAAGAAAAACAGAGGGGAGCAGTTCTTTTTTGTGAACAACCGCTTCATTAAAAGTCCGTATTTGCATCATGCGATTATGGCGGCATACGATGGATTGCTGAAAGACGGTAGCCAGCCGAGCTATTTTTTGTTTTTGGACGTTCCGCCACACACCATCGATATCAACATTCACCCGACCAAAACCGAAATTAAGTTTGACGACGATCAGTCGATGTATGCAATTATCCGTTCTTCGGTTAAGCACAGCTTAGGACAATTTAACGTGGCGCCGGTACTCGATTTTGAGCGTGATGCCTCGTTGGACATTCCGTACGAGTATAAGGATAAGGAAAGTGAAACGCCTTTAATTCAGGTGGATGCGAATTTTAATCCGTTTGCGGATGAGAAACCCGCGCGCAGTTTTTCGTCGTCTTCCGGCGGTTCGCATGCCTTCGGTTCCGGTTATAAAAAGGAGTCGAATCAGCCGGGTTGGGAGAGCCTTTACGTTGGGCTGACCACCGCTACCGATGAAATCGACGTGAAAGAAATCCAATTTGAAAGTGAAGAAGTTACCGGTTCGCTTTTTGAAGAAAGTGCAGTGGAAACATCGTCGAACAAAACCTATCAGCTTCAGAAAAAATACATCGTTAGTCCGATTAAATCCGGTATGCTGATTATCAGTCAGAAACGGGCGCATCAGCGTATTTTGTATGAGCAGTTCCTGACGAATATTACGGTGCATCATGCCGCGAGCCAGCAGTTGTTGTTCCCTTTGGAGCTGCATTTTTCGCCTTCGGAAATGATCATGTTGAAAGAATTGCGTACGTCGCTGGAGAACACCGGTTTTGTTTTTAGTGCCATGACAACTGAAATAGTGGTTTTTACTGGATTGCCCTCCAATGTAACCGAAAGTGAAGTACGTCCGCTGCTGGAAGAACTGCTTCACGATTTACAGGGAGAATTGCCGGAGAGCAGTTTCAGCCAGAGCGACCGCATTGCCAAATCGATGGCGCGCAGTCTGGCGGTAAAAACCGGTGCTTATTTAACCGAAAAAGAGCAGGAAAACATCGTGAATGCGTTGTTCGCCTGTAAAGAACCCAATATTTCACCCTTTAATAAGCCTACTTTCATTACGCTGGGAGTGGAAGATTTAGACAAACGTTTTGCCTTATGATGAACATGACCGAAACTGTTAAGCATTTGATTATTATCAATGTAATCTTTTTTGTGGGTTCGATACTAGTGCCTGCAGCTGGAGATTTTTTAGCATTGTTTTATTTTGAAAATCCTAATTTCAAGTTATGGCAACCGTTAACGCACATGTTTATGCATGGAGGTATTATGCATATTTTTTTCAATATGTTTGCGTTATTTTCCTTTGGAAGTGCTTTGGAACATTTTTGGGGTGGTAAGAAATTTCTCTTTTTCTATATATCCTGCGGATTGGGTGCAGCAGCTTTGCATACGGCTGTTAATTACTTTCAGTTTCACCATGGGCTTGATTTACTGGTTGAAAATGGATTTAAGGAGAATGAAATTATGGCTACGATTGCTGAAGGAAAATTTGATACTCGTTGGCAGGATTTCTTTTCTGAGTTTGATTTCACCTCTTTTATGCAAAGCTATTTAACACCTGCAGTAGGGGCATCCGGAGCTATTTACGGCCTTTTGGTGGCCTTCGCTTTTATGTTTCCAAATGCAGAATTAGCCTTGATGTTTATTCCGGTTCCCGTAAAAGCCAAATATTTTGTACCGGGCTTATTGCTGTTGGATTTGTATTTGGGACTTACCGGGAAATCCATTTTTGGCGGAGCGAGCGGTATTGCCCATTTCGCGCATATCGGTGGTGCGATTATCGGTTTTATCATGATGTGGTACTGGAAAAAGAATCAGTTTAACCAAAATCGTTGGGATTAGGATATGAATGTCATAGACGATTTAAAAATGCAATACCGCACGGGCGGGATTACACAACGACTCATTTTCTGGAATGTGGGGATTGCGCTGCCTTTTTTTGTGTTGCGGTCTTTTGCTCCGGATGCGTTTCAGTTTTTGTTAGGCTGGCTGAGTCTTTCCTCTGTTGCATCAGAGTTTGCGGTTAAGCCCTGGACGTTTATTACCTATGCTTTTTTGCACGCCGATTTTTGGCATTTGCTGTTTAACATGATAGTGCTGAATTTCACTAGCCGTTTGTTTTTAACGTATTTTACCCAAAAACAGTTTTTCGGGTTGTATCTGTTAGGCGGCATTTTTGCAGGTGTTGTTTTTGTCCTGACGGATTTGTTTTTCCAGAATAATACGATTTTAGTGGGTGCTTCCGGTGCAATCATGGCGGTTTTGATCGCTTCGGCCACCTATTCGCCCTTGTCGGAAATCCGTTTGTTGCTGATTGGAAACGTAAAACTTTGGCATATCGCACTCGTTTTATTGGTTTTAGATCTGATTCAGGTTCCGATAAGCAATACCGGCGGTCATTTGGCACATTTGGGCGGTGCGCTGTTCGGGTTTTTATACATCCGATTATTGCAAAACGGTACTGATTTGAGCAAACCCGTGTCGAAAATTATCGATTATTTCGTTACTTTGTTCCGCCCCCGAAAAGCTACGCCGTTTAAAAAGGTTCACAAAAACGTGACGCAGCAGCCCAAAAACCAACCGAAACCGCAAAAGGATTTTACACAACAACAAATTGACGAAATTCTGGATAAAATCAGTAAATCCGGCTACGACAGCCTGACGAAAGAAGAGAAGGAATTTTTGTTTAAAGTAGGGAAGGAGCAGTAAGCTGTCTTCCGAAAATAAAAGCAACAGCAGGTAATCCGTGAAGAATTTATCTTGGTTAAATAAAATAGCGTTTTTCTTCAATATCGTTTTGGCGATCCTGACGTTCATAGCGTATTTGTTGCCCTTTCTGGCGCCCAAGATGTTCCCGTTTTTATCGGTTCTCACACTCGTGCTGCCGCTGATGTTAATTCTGAATATTGTTTTCCTTTGTTATTGGCTGATTCAGATGAAAAGACAGTTTTTTTTGTCGGCAGTCGTTTTTTTAATCGGGATTACCTTTTTCAACAAGTTTTATAAATTCTCGGGAAAAGATTTGATTGAGGAAGAAGACGATTTTACCGTAATGAGCTACAACGTGCGGCTGTTCAACGTTTTTGAGTGGATGAGCAAACAGAACATTCCGGAAGATATCGTTGATTTTATCGGTTCTCAGGATCCGGACATTTTGTGTATTCAGGAGTTTTCCACTTCGGCCGATGTAAAACTGGAAGCGTACAAGCACAAATACATTCTGATGCAGGGTGACAACATCAGAACGGGACAGGCCATTTTTTCAAAATTTCCCATCATTCATCGGGGAGAAATCGAGTTTCCCGATTCGAACAACAACGTGATTTTCGCGGATATTAAAATGCGTCGCGATACGATTCGGGTGTACAGTATTCACATGCAGTCGACCAGAATCAGTCCCGACATTCACGAGCAAATTGATGAAGCAAAATCGAAGAAAATTTTCCGCCGTATAAGTGAAGCTTTTGCCGAACAACAGGTGCAATCGGAATTAATCAAAGCGCACAAAGCAGAATGCCATTATCCGATGATTATCTGCGGAGACATGAACAACAGCGCATTTTCGTATGTTTACCGCAACATCAAAGGCAATATGAAAGATACCTTTGAAGAGGCTGGCGAAGGATTCGGAAAGACGTACGATTACGAATTCTATCCGGCGCGAATCGATTATATTTTAGTGGACAAACGCTTTGAGGTGAAAAGTTTTAAAAATTTCGACAATTTTGTCAATTCCGATCATTTTCCGATACTGTCGCGCATCAGCCTGAAAGACGAAGAGTAATTTATAACGTCTGGTTTTTCAGATAGTCTAAGGCATAACGTCCTTCGTTAAAAAGCAAATCCAGAATACTCAGATTGTTCAGAAATCCGTGTTTTTCTTCGAAAACCTGTGTGTATGGTTCAAACTGAGCGTTGTCTTTTTTACCGTTGGCCAAATGGCGAAAATCGGTTTTGTCGGCCACTTCGTGAAAGTATTCTGTTGTTTTTTCAAACTGAAAATCCATGCCCAAACAATCCGTTACGATTTCCATGGTCTGAAAAGTCAAATCCATCATGAATTCCTGTTTCTTTTCGAAAATCGGACGGATGTCATCTTCAAAATACTCAAAAAAAGGTGAGGTTCGGTAAGCCGCTTCCAACGATTTGAAATGGTTTTTCTGCCAGTCGAAAGCGTTTTCAATGCGGACATCTTTAAATTTCTGATGTGCTTCCTTACTGTGTTTCAGGGGAATATTCAGCATTTGAATGCCGTTGGGCGAATAAATATACATCCGGTTGCGATTGGTCTGCTTCTGGAAGTTGTCTTCCGTTTCAAACGTAATCGAATCGGCCTTTACCATCGCTACAAAATGACTGATGGAAGGAAAATAAGTGGGATGTATGAGGATATTCATTTTGGTAATTTGTGGATTTGGTTATTTGGTTACTTCCGATGATTTTTCGATTTGATAATTGCGCAATGCGTTCAGTTTGTTGGTGATGCTTTCCAGGTTTTTTCGTAAATCAGAATATCTTTTTTAGTAATAAATTTTAACTCGTAGGAAATGATTAGCTGATTTAGTATTTCAACTGCAGAACTAAAAGACATGGTTGAAAAATGTGCTTTATCTTTAAAACTTTTTCTGGCAGAACCTTCTGCAATATTTGAGCAAACAGAAACGGATGCTCTGCGAAGTTGCGCAACTAAACCAAATTTTTCAGTTTCAGGAAATTTTGAGGTTATCAGATAAATTGCTTTTGAAAACTCCTTGGCTTCAATCCAGACTTCTAATTTCTCAAATGAAAAAACATACATTCTCTGACCTTAAATAACCAAATTAACAAATAGTCAAATTAACTTGTTTTCGCTTTTCTTTTTTTGAAAAAACTATATCCATACCAACCCAAAAGCGCTAATAAGAAATATTTGAAATACGAAACCGGTTGCCCGTCGCCCCCAACGGTAGTAAACAATCGCTCCCAACGGATTTTATCAATCGCTTTGCTCCACGGAATATTTTGATCTAAACTCATCCAGATGAATACCGGTTTTCCGACGATATGATCGGCCGGTACAAAACCCCAGTAACGGGAATCTTCCGAGTTATGGCGGTTATCTCCCATCATCCAATAATAATTCTGTTTGAAGGTGTAATTTGTGGCGATTTGTCCGTTGATACGGATTTCGTTACCGGTCACTTTCAAATCGTTATGCTCGTAATCGGTAATGATTCTTTTGTAGAACGGCAGGGTTTCGCTGTTCAGTTCCACTGTTTTTCCGGCTTCCGGGATGTATATTGGACCCATGTTGTCCTGCGTCCAGGGTTTGGTGTGCGGGAAGATTCTTTTTCCTTCGTCAGTATGAATAAGTAATTCAATGCTTTCAACTCGTGAGTCAGACTTTAATTTCTGAGCTAAATCTTCAGTCAAATTTACATTGGCTATTCTTCTAGAAACATCCATTCCTAGTTTTTCATAATCAGTATTGTTTATATAACCACTCACTGTTGTAAGTGTACTATCTTTATAAACCTCTTCTAATTTCGCAGAATTAATTCCGCTTGTTAAATAATTTTTGATTTCAGGCTTATTCCAGATAGAAGTTGGAATTGTATAGAATGGTTGATATTCGTTGAGTTTGTTTTCATTAAGAATATCTACCATAAAATCGTTTTTTAACTTTACAGTATAGAAGTATTGCAGTTTTTGTCTGTCGTGTAGCTGTAACGGTACATTGTTAATCATCACCACGCCGTCTTTGATGGAAAGGTTATCCCCCGGAATCCCCACACAGCGTTTTACGTAATTGGATTTTTTGTCGATAGGCTTGTCGGCTCTTCTTCCGGAGCGGTCAAAAAACTGGTAAACCGTATCGGCCGGCCAGTTAAACACAACTATGTCGTTACGCTCAATTTGCTGCATGCCCGGAAAACGGAAATATGGCAATTGCGGGAATTTAGAATAGGATTTTGTGCCTAAAACCGGAATCGTATCGTGCACCATCGGAGCGGCCACTGTTGTCATTGGTGTTCTGGCACCGTAATGGAATTTGCTTACGAAAAGGAAATCCCCAACCAATAACGATTTCTCCAGGGACGAAGTTGGAATGGTGTATGGTTGCATGAAATAGGTATGAACCAATGTCGCTACCACCAAAGCAAAAAGTAAAGAACTAACTGTATTTTCTTTAGGAATCGCATTTTTGTTCGGAATGTGGGTAACGTCCTGCGTATAATTGATATAGTAGAGATAAAAACCAAGTGTTACCACGCCTAAAATCGTATCGGTCGTAGATTTTTTGCCAAAAGCGCGTAAGGTTTCCACCCAAATTACAGGGAACATCATCAGATTGACAATCGGAATGAAAAGCAAAACCGTCCACCAGGTCGGGCGGTCGATGATTTTCATCAATACAATGGCATTGTACACCGGAATGGCGGCTTCCCATGACTTTCTTCCCGCTTTTTCATATAATTTCCACGTTCCTAAATAATGTACTATCTGAATAATTAGGAAAAAGATAAACCATTGAATTAGTGTCATAATGTGTTTATTTGGTAATTTGTTTATTTGATACTCTGATACTTTTTTAATTTGACAATTCGAATAAGCGAATTAACGCATAACCGAACTGCCGATATTCAAAACGTCTTTCATTGTAAATGTTCCTTTTTTACCCTGAAGCCATTCTGCTGCAATCACAGCGCCTAAGGCAAATCCTTCCCGACTGTGGGCAGTGTGTTTGATTTCAATCTGATCGACTTCCGAATCGTAGAAAACACTGTGCGTTCCCGGTACGTTTTCGATGCGTTTGGCTTCAATGTGAATTTCGTTTGCTTTGGCCTCTTCCAAAGTCCAGTTGGTGTAGGCCGAATTGGCAATAATACCGTTAGCCAATGAAATAGCCGTTCCGCTTGGCGCATCCAGTTTTTGCGTGTGATGGATTTCCTCCATGGAAACGGTGTATTGTTCTAAATTGGCCATCATTTTGGCCAGATAACTGTTCAGTTCAAAGAAAATGTTTACGCCTAAACTGAAATTGGAAGCGTAAATGAAACCGCCGTTTTTCTCTTTGCACAGAGCAACCATTTCTTCATAATGTTCCAGCCATCCGGTTGTACCGCTCACTACAGGAATATTAGTAGCAAAACAAGTCGAAATGTTACTGACCGCTGCCGTTGGGACACTGAAATCAATAGCTACATCGGCATTTTCCAAGCCGGTGTAGTCCGAATCGTGGTCTTTTCTCAGCACGATTTCATGTCCTCTTTCCAAGGCAATGCGCTCGATTACTTTGCCCATTTTTCCGTATCCCAAAAGTGCTATTTTCATGCTTAAAAATTGTAATTCAGTGTTAAGCCGATATTGTGTTTGTAATCCATTTCATTTTGGTACAAATCCGGTTTCAGCGAAAGGTTTTCATTGACATTGAATTGCATTAAATGCGCATCTACGTTAGCATCAACAATATTTAAAATGTAAATTGCCGCGGTAACCAATACCGATAAATCGCGGTTTCTCTGGTAGAATTTCTGTCCGTCGATTATTCGGCTGTTGTCCAGATTCCCGAAATACGGATCGTTGGAATCGCTTGTACCGTTTAAGCGTTTTTTGTATTCGTCGCGAAAACGGTGGTATTTCTTGTTGTTGTCGGCATAAAAATAGATTCCCGTTCCCAATCCGGCATAGACAATGGGAATTTTCCAGTATTTCTTATTGTAGGCCTGTCCTAAACCGGGTAAAACCGCAGAATAGAACGCGGCTTTAGAAGGTGCCAGAACATTGTTTTTTTCGTTTTTTACCGAATCCCGTACGGTCAGTTTCAGTTCTTCCTGAGAAAAAATAGATTGGCTGCCGCAAAATGTAAAAAACAATATGAAAAGGATTCTTAGCACTATCCGTTAATTAGTTTAATGATTCGGTTGAAATCTTCTTCAGAATGGAACGGAATTGTAATTTTCCCTTTTCCGTTTCCGGCTACTTTTACGTCTACTTTTGCACCGAAGAAATCGGTAATGGCTTTTTTCTTGTCGGAACTCACTTCAAAAGAAGCTCCTTTCGGAGCCTTGGCAGGAGCCGGTTTTAAACTGTCCTGGTACGATTTCACCAAAGCCTCGGTTTCGCGCACGGAAAGATTCTGGCTTACGATTTTCTGGTAAATATCGGTCTGTACGTCAAGGTCTTCCACATTGATAATCGCACGGCCGTGGCCCATAGTGATAAATCCGTCGCGGATTCCGGTCTGGATAATCGGGTCTAACTTTAACAAACGCAAATAGTTGGCAATCGTAGAGCGTTTTTTGCCCACGCGCTCGCTCATCTGTTCTTGCGTTAACTGGATTTCGTCAATCAAACGTTGGTAGGACAAAGCAATTTCGATGGGATCTAAGTCATGACGTTGGATGTTTTCCACCAAAGCCATCACTAACGAGTCGTTATCGTTGGCCAAGCGGATGTATGCCGGAATCGTGGTTAATCCCACCAATTTGGAAGCGCGCAAACGGCGTTCTCCGGAGATTAACTGGTATTTGTTAAAATCGGTTTTTCGTACGGTAATTGGCTGAATTACGCCTAATTCGCGAATGGAAGACGCCAATTCCTGTAACGATTCCTCGTTAAAATTGGTTCTCGGCTGAAACGGGTTGATTTCAATCGCATCAATTTCCAGCTCGATAATATTGCCGACTACTTTGTCTGCATTTTTATCTTCAACCGATTTGATATCGTTTTCCGGATCTTTTAATAATGCTGATAATCCTCTTCCTAACGCCTGTTTTTTTACCACTTTAGTCATACACTATTACTTGCTGTTTTTCTTGATAATCTCTTCTGCCAGATTCAGATAATTTGAAGCGCCTTTGCTGGTCGCGTCGTAATTGATGATGCTTTCCCCGAAACTCGGAGCTTCGCTCAACTTGATATTTCTCTGGATGATGGTATCGAAAACCATATTGTTGAAATGCTTCTGCACTTCTTCCACCACCTGATTCGACAATCGCAAACGCGAATCGTACATCGTTAGCAACAAACCTTCGATGTCCAGTTCCGGATTGTGGATTTTCTGTACACTTTTGATGGTGTTCAGGAGTTTTCCTAATCCTTCCAATGCGAAATACTCGCACTGAATCGGAATTACTACCGAATCGGCTGCGGTTAAAGCGTTCAAGGTCAATAATCCTAACGATGGGGCGCAGTCGATGATGATGTAGTCGTATTTGTCTTTTATGCTTTCCAAGGCTTGTTTCAGCATGTACTCGCGGTTTTCTTTGTCTACCAGTTCAATTTCGATAGCCACCAGGTCGATGTGTGCCGGAATCACCGAAACGTTCGGCGCGGAACACTGAATGGTTGCTTCGTCGGGTGTATTGCTGTGTTCCAGAATCTGATAGGTGCCGATTTCAACAGCTTCTACATCGATTCCTAACCCGGAAGACGCATTGGCCTGAGGATCAGCATCAATCAATAAAACTTTTTTTTCTAAAACACCTAAAGCGGCCGCTAAATTAACGGAAGTCGTAGTTTTTCCAACGCCACCTTTCTGATTGGCTATAGCAATGATTTTACCCATTTTGTCTTTACAAATTTTGAAGCGTAAAAATACAATTTATTATGGTTTATGAAAATGTTATTTGTTAACAAATCGCACAAAGAAAGAAGTCACTGTTTACAGTCGCAGTTTTCAATTGCCATAACAGCCTTGTACTGCTGATAATTTAGGCAAAATGCCTTACGGATATTTTATTTGTGATATTTTCAAACAAAAAAATCAGCCTAATTTACTAAGCTGACTTTTATTTTTTGTCTGTTTACTGTAACTGCGAACTATTTATTCCCTTTCGCCTTAATCATCATTTCCAGCATATCCCACAATTCCTTCGGAACCTGTTCCAGTAAATTAAATTGTCCGGCACCTTGCAGCCATTCGCCACCGTCAATGGTAATCACTTCCCCGTTGATGTAAGCCGAAAAATCCGAAACCAGATACGCTGCTAAATTCGCCAATTCCTGATGGTCACCCACACGTTTCAAAGGTACTTTTTTGGCTAAATCGAATTTCTCTTTTAAGTCACCCGGAAGCAATCGGTCCCAAGCGCCTTTGGTAGGGAAAGGTCCCGGAGCAATCGCATTCATACGGATACCGTATTTGGCCCATTCCACCGCTAAACTTCTTGTCATGGCTAAAACGCCGGCTTTGGCGGTTGCGGAAGGTACTACGAAGGCAGAACCCGTCCAGGCGTAAGTGGTTACGATATTTAAGACGTTGCAATTGGTTTGTTTTGCTGCAATCCAGTGTTTTCCGAAGGCAAGGGTACAGTTTTTAGAACCTTTTAAGACGATGTCAATAATCGTATCCCACGCATTTGCCGATAAACGCTCGGTAGGTGAAATGAAGTTTCCGGCCGCGTTGTTCAGTAAAACATCTACTTTGCCAAACGTTTTTAAGGTTTCGGCTAACATGGCTTCCACCTGATCGTAATGGCGTACATCGCACTGAATTGCCAGACATTGTCCGCCGGTTTCGGCTTCCAATTCTTTAGCCGTATTTTGTAATTTTTCTAAATCTCTGGAAGTGATGGCCACTTTGGCACCCAATTCGAGAAAGTACTTGGTCATGGCTTTTCCAAGACCGCTTCCGCCTCCGGTCACCACAATTACTTTGTCTGCCAGGGCGTTATCGCGTAGCATTTTTGCTGAAAAATTCATAGTTTTTGGTTTTTAGAATCGTAAAGATATACAAAAATACTATGCTTGCATAGTAAAGGTTAATTTTTGAGGAGATAATCCTCGAGACGGTCCAACGTTCCTTTAAAGCCCAACTCCATGTTTTCATGGTTTTCGCCAAAGGTTTTGATTTCCGTATCCGAAGCGTTATACGGCGCTATGATAAAGGTAAGCACCGTGGTTCCGTTGTTTTCCTCTAAAGTGATAATGTTGAACATTTCCAACGGCCAGGTTTCACTGAACGGCGCCCGAATCACCCCGGCATTTTCATCGGAAAAACAATTCAGGAACTCAATTTTCCGGTTGGGAAGAATCTCTTTAAACACAAACCGTCCCCACATTGTAGCACCGTCCGGTGATTCAAGGCAGTAATGGCAAATCCCTTCCGGACGAAAATCGAATGTCGAAACATGGGTGGTAAAACCGCTTGGACCCCACCATTGTTCAAACCGGTCGGCTTCGGATAAGGCTTTGTACACTAAATTTTTCGGGGCTTTGAAATCTCTTGAAATGACAAGTTTGTTGTCAATGTACAGATTGTGTTGCGACATGTGTTATAAAAATTTGCTCTTACTAAAGATACTAAAAAAATAAGATCAAATTGTGATTTTTTTAAAATGTTAAATAACGCTGAGTTTTTCAGCAGCTGCCAGCAACGTCTCATCAGTCTTCGCAAAACAAAACCGCAGCATTTGCCGGTCGGTACTGTCGTTATAAAACACCGAAATCGGAATCGCCGCCACACCGTGTTTCACAATCAGCTCCTTCGCAAAAACCACATCGTTCTTATGGCTGATGTTCTTATAATTTACTACTTGAAAATACGTTCCGTCGCAAGGCAACAACTCGAACCGGCTGTTTTTTAGTAAACTTTGGAACAGGTCGCGCTTCTGCAAATACATTTCTGAAATCGCTCCGAAATCCACGACGTCCAGATAAGCCGAAATGGCATGTTGTGCAAAACTGTTCACGCTGAACACCAGAAACTGATGCACTTTTTTCATTTCTGCCATCCATTTTTCCGGAGCAATCAGATAACCCACTTTCCATCCGGTCACGTGTAAGGATTTTCCAAATGACGAAGCGATTATCGTTCGGTCAACCAATTTTGGCCTTGTATGAAATGAAATATGCGGATGTAAAAACGCAATGTACTCGTATACTTCGTCGCTTAAAATCAGTACGTTCGGATATTTTTCTATTAAAGTTTCGAAGGCTTCAAAATCAGCAAGGTTCCAGATTTTTCCGGTCGGGTTGTGCGGATTGTTGATGACAATCATCCTGGTTTTCGGGGAAAGCGCCGCTTCAATACGATTGAAATTCGGCGAATAATCGTCGTTCAGTGAAATCCGTACCGGAGTTCCGCCCGCCACCAAAACCGAAGGTTCGTAACTGTCGTAGCTCGGATCGAGAATAATCACTTCATCTCCTTTGCCCACAAACGTGTTGATGGCCGTGAAAATACCTTGTGTGGCACCGGCGGTTATCAGCATTTCCGTGGCAATGTTTACCTTTCGCTTATACTGTTCCAAAGTCAGTCTGGCGATTTTCTCCAGTAAGGACGGCAAACCGGCCATAGGCGTGTACTGGTGAATATTTTCGCGTTGCAGTTGTTCCGAAAGCTGCAGTAAGCGCTCGTCTACCGGGAAATTCGGAAAGCCCTGAGACAAATTAATAGCACCGTGTTCGTTGGCCAATTGCGACATCACGGAAAAAATACTGGCGGTTACGTTAGGTAATTTAGACATGCTGAAAAATTTGAAATGTAAATGTAGTTATTTTTTGGAGCACCACTGCGGGCCTTTTTAAACGCAATTCCTGCTTTCCGCGCTACAAGGTAACTTGCTCCACACGAGCGAAGCGAACTGCCGGAGGAATCAGGGCTACAGGAAAACTTTTTTAGCGTTTTTAAATTACTGATTTTTAATCAGTTAAATCTTTAACCAATCGTGATATTTCGTAACTTTAAAGATTGAATTTTAAAGTCGTAAGTCATGAAAATGTTAGTCAATGTTATTCTGCCTATTGAGCCGTTTAACTCCTTGGTAAGAAGTGGGAAAGCAAGTGAAATCTTAGGTCGCATCATTGACGACATCAAGCCCGAGACGATTTATTTCACGGAAATTGAAGGCAACCGAGGCGCCGTAATGATAGCAGAGGTAACCGATGTTGCTCAAATACCCGCCATCTCCGAACCTTGGTTTTTAAATTTTGAAGCCGCTTGCGAGTTCAAACCCGTCATGACCCCGGACGATTTAATGCGTGCCGATATTGCCAAACTTGCCGCAAAATGGTACGATGTACACGTGTTGTAATTTAACAATAATGCAATTCCTGCCGGAAGCTCATTAAGGTTTGGCTCTTCCGGCAAATTTATCTTTCCCAAGCAGGAAATTAATTGCTTTGGCTGTGTTTTCTTTTACTTTTTCTTCGGTTTTCAGGTTGGCAATGTAGCGTATGATTTCTTTTTGCCGGGAAGGTGTCAGGGTTTCAAAAATGGCAGCAGCGTCAGGGTTTTCTGTAAGCGCTTTAGCCAGTACCGGATGCATATCGATTTTTCGCTCTTCAGGATCGAAAGCCACTGTAATCGTGAGGCTTTCCCCGATGCGTTTTGGGGAATCCTTGAGCATGAGGGTATTAATGTAAAGCCTCCAGTGTCCGGCATATTTTACCAGTGTTTGCAAATACGGGTTGTCGTTTACGGTACCTTTAATCGGAATGGGGCCTTTGTCTTTTCCCGCATCCTCAAAAATCGATTGCAAAATGGCTTCGGGTACTGCCACATACGGGTTGATGCCGATAATTTCGAGCGTAGTGTTAAACGTATGGAGTTTGTATTTTTTCATGGGAAGAATCGAAGTACCTTGGTTATGATTTACTTTTCGATGCATTTTCCGCCACCCGGAACCGGACTATTTTTTCGATCAATTCGTAAGGCACAGCATCAAAAGGAAACTGTACGGAACCTTTTCCCTGTTTGTATTTTGAAAGTTCGGCTGCAAATTCGGAATGGCCGGTAGGCGTGGCGTAAAACCCGATATGGTTTTTGAAAGCCGCGAAATACACCAACGGCTTTTTGTTGGTTTTATATGCCGGCATCCCATACGAAATACTTTCCACAGCCTCCGGAGCATTTTTTAAAACGGTTGCGCGAAGTGTTTTTAAAATCTGCTGTATGTCTTTGGGGAAGGTGGTGATGTAGTCGTCTACGGTGTTGTAATTGGGTTGCATAAGGGATGGGTTATGATGGGGTTTTACTGTGAGTTAATGTTCGAAATGGAAAAATTTTGCTGCTGATGTTTACTAATATACTGAAAAAGTTTGGAAGGAAGAACTTTACTTCGGATGAGAAAAAAATCACTGACTATTTAGGTATACACACAGGCTCCGCCATTTTGTTAGAGAAATTTTATTTTTTTAATTCAATGCCATCAGCATTAAATAATTTACAAGGAAATTTAATCCCGTGTTTATTCTCGTAACCTTTTAAGTTTAGATTAATAACTTTGTCATTGTCCATTATATATAACAATAATTTGTTATCTGGGAGCAAAACCCAGATTGAAGAATCTCCTTCCTCACCAAATAATTCAAAAAAGATTCCTTGTTCTAAATAGCTTTTTTCAAATCTATAATTGCATCCACAATTTACTCTTGTCGAATTTTCAATGGCTTGTTTTATATCAAAATTTGGTTTAATATTATTCTTTTCATAATACTTTAAACCCTTAAGATAGTTGTCGTGATTTTTCCATTCTTTTGGAGACTTGTTTATTCCGTCAATTGTATAATCTGTTATTGAATTATTATTAAAATAGTATGTATCAAGCCTTGAATGTTCGTTGTTAATTAAATATTGACGTATAAAATTTATATCCTGAATTCTTTTAATAATTCTTGGAGCTTCATTTTTAATAGAATCTCTGCTGTATAGTTTGCCATCTTCAACTTTTGCTAAAAATAGGAGATTTACATTTGATAACATGTTGTCGTCATGTAATCTTACTTTGATAACTTTATTTTCATCCCAAATATATCTGCCTCGTCCATATAGTTCCTCATGAGAAATGACTTTAAAATTTGATTTTATGTATGTAAAAGAAGACAGTTGATAAAGTTTTCTTTGCTTACTATCAATTATTTTATTTACCAGATATTTTAAAAGTTTATCACTTTTTAAAGGCTTTTCTGTTTTTGATTTTGCCCCAAATATTTTGTCAATTAAATTGTCGACTTGGAAATTGTAGATTGATTTTCCCATTTCATTTTTCCAAGGAAATTTATATCCCCAAATATGTTTTCTGGATGTATACCTATATAATGAATTTCCCTCTTTTTTAAAATCAAGAATGTATTCGTTTTTATATGAACTATGCATTGTGTAACAACAACCATTTGAAAGATAATCACTAAGCTTGATTTTGAAATTTTCAATGTTCTTTAATTCATTTATGATAAACTCTTTTTGTTTTGTGTTCCAAACTATTTCCTTACCAGAATATAGGTTTAGCAATTCTTCACTATTGTTTTTGATGTAGTTCGAGTCAATTTCAAATACTGCAAGTAAATTTTCTGAATCGTCATTTTTTGTTATTCCCTCAACTAATTGAGATATTGTACTCTTATCCGTTACAGTTTTAATTTCCGTTTTATATAAGCTATCCGTACCATCAAATTTGTTTTGATATAAATTTTTTTTGATGACAATTTGATCAACAGAATTTTGACAATTCGCAGAAATTGAAACTATAATTATCACGAGTAAGTAAAATCGGTACATTTTTTTAAAATTTCTGAACAGTTCTACACGCATCCACTCAAAACAACCTCAATCCAAAGCCGTTTCAATCAACAATCCCTCAAAACTAACCATAAATAAATTCCCATACAATCGCCAAATTCAGTGCTATTTTAAAAAAGTTGTAAATCGGTGCTGTTGGTTTATAAGAATAATGTTTGAGGGGAATCAAAAAACAGTAAACCCAACAGGTTTTTAAAACCTTTCTGGTGTACTTGAACCCTGTGACTTAAAAAAATAATTTTCAAAAAAGTCACACTTTTTGGGACTAAATTTTATTTTTTTTAAAAAAGGCACAAAAGTTGTGACTTTCCAAAGAAAAAAACAAAAAAGTCACCAATGAGAAAGCGACCTGAATTAAAAAAACTGCTGGGATTAACCCAGGAAGAAATGGCGATGCTGTTGCGTATTTCTACCGGTCAGTGGAAAATGTTTAAATCCGGAATGCGGGATATTCCTCTTGATGCTAAGCTGCACTTGGCTTTTTTGTTGAAGGCTGTCCGGGAGCGAAAACAAACGTCAAAAGAAGTAGCGCAGGTTTTAAAAGCCGAAGAACAGAAAGCAAAAGAAAAACTAAAACAGTATTATCTGGGCATTCAAATCAAACAATACCGCGTGCAAAAAGCCTTAGAGACGATTGAAAACCACCGCAGGGAAAGCCTCGCGGCGCTCGAAATGGTTGCCTTTCTGGAAAACCAGCAGGAATTCCCCGTTGATACAGATTTGCTGCTGATTATCAGAGACCGCGCTTTAAAGACCTTGCATAAGCATAACCTGTACACCTTGGAGCAACTGCAACTGGAGAAAGAACATTTTGATCGGTTGTCAGATAGTATAAAGGAGAAGTTGCAATTGTAGGGTAAGTGAGAAGTGAGAAGTGAGAAGAGAGAGTTCTTACAACATACGAGAGTCTTTCGTTCTTGCTCCTTGCGATGGCTAAAATAGGAATACAAAAAGAGCGGCATTTGCCGCTCTTTTTGTATTAATCTCTTTTGTTTATGTTTTCGTTTTAAAAATAATTCTCTGCTCCGCATCATTTCTTGACATGATAATTTCGTTTGGGCTTATTTTGTGAATTGTCCAAGTGTTTTTACCTCTTCTGTCGGTTGTAGTGATGATGTTTTTGTCCAAAGTCCAGGTTCCTTCCAAATCTGCCACAAAACTAAAAGTAAAGGTCATGTCTTTTCTAAATTCAATTTGAGTAGCTTCCAGTAATTCTTTGTTTTCCTTGTACTCTTCTTTAGAAAGTTTTGGATTGATCAAATCTGAAAACTCCCATTTTTTGGAAACGGATTCAACGGTTATTTCAGTTTTACTGGCTTGAGCATTTGCGATTAATGCAGTAAAAAACAGTATTAATAAAAGTGTTTTCTTCATTTAAGTTGTATGTATTAATCTTCCAGTAATACCTCCAGAATCGTAATCGCCGCTTCACTAATCTTAGTGCCCGGTCCGAAAACCGCCACCGCTCCGGCATCGAACAAATACTGATAATCCTGCGCCGGAATTACACCGCCCACAATCACCATGATGTCTTCACGGCCGTATTTTTTCAGTTCTTCGATAACCTGCGGCACCAACGTTTTGTGTCCGGCCGCTAAAGAAGAAACCCCTAAAATATGAACGTCGTTTTCCACGGCTTGTTTGGCCGCTTCGGCAGGAGTTTGGAACAAGGGTCCGATGTCTACGTCGAAACCTACGTCGGCATAACCGGTGGCTACTACTTTCGCTCCGCGGTCGTGCCCGTCCTGACCCATTTTGGCAATCATGATACGCGGGCGACGGCCTTCTTTTTTCGCGAAGTCGTCGGCTAATTGTTTTGCTTTTTCAAAACTTTCGTCGTTTTTAATCTCTTTGCTGTACACGCCGCTGAAGGATTTAATTTGTGCTTTATAACGTCCGAAAACAGTTTCCAGTGCATCGCTGATTTCCCCTAAAGTGGCTCTGTTACGCGCTGCATCTACTGCTAAATCCAGTAAGTTCCCGTTGCCTGTTTTGGCACATTCGGTCAGTTTGGCCAAACATTCCTGTACTTTAGCAGTGTTTCGGGTTGCTTTGATATGGTCTAAACGTTCGATTTGCTGTTTACGAACGGTTTGGTTGTCAACTTCTAAAATGTGTAATGGATCTTCTTTCTCCAGACGGTATTTGTTTACCCCGACGATAATATCCTGACCGCTGTCGATACGCGCTTGCTTTCTGGCAGCCGCTTCTTCAATTCTAAGTTTCGGGATTCCGGCTTCGATGGCTTTGGTCATACCGCCCAATTCTTCCACTTCCTGAATTAACGCCCAGGCTTTGTCGGCAATTTCTTTGGTTAAGGATTCTACATAATAACTTCCCGCCCAAGGATCTACAGTTTTGCAGATTTTGGTTTCTTCCTGTAAAAAGATTTGGGTGTTACGGGCGATACGTGCCGAGAAATCAGTTGGTAGAGCGATGGCTTCGTCCAAGGCATTTGTGTGTAAGGATTGCGTTCCTCCAAATGCTGCTGCGGCTGCTTCAATTGCTGTTCTGGCTACGTTGTTGAAAGGATCCTGCTCGGTTAAACTCCACCCGGAAGTCTGACAGTGCGTTCTAAGTGCTAACGATTTATCGTCTTTCGGATTGAATTGCTTTAGGAGTTTTGCCCACAACATACGTCCGGCTCTCATTTTGGCAATCTCCATAAAATGGTTCATCCCAATAGCCCAGAAGAACGACAAACGAGGGGCAAAAGTATCAATATCCATGCCTGCTGCCAAACCGGTTCGGATGTATTCCAGACCATCGGCTAAAGTGTACGCTAACTCAATATCGGCGGTAGCTCCGGCTTCCTGCATGTGGTAACCCGAAATGGAAATCGAGTTGAACTTCGGCATGTTGTTACTGGTATATTCGAAAATATCCGCAATGATTTTCATCGACGGTGTAGGCGGGTAGATGTACGTATTACGCACCATGAACTCTTTCAAAATGTCATTCTGAATGGTTCCGGACAGTAATTTGGCATCCACGCCCTGTTCTTCCGCTGCGACGATATAGAAGGCCATAATCGGTAATACCGCACCGTTCATGGTCATCGAAACCGACATTTCCCCTAACGGAATCTGGTCGAACAGAATCTTCATGTCTTCCACCGAGTCAATCGCAACCCCGGCTTTCCCAACGTCTCCGACAACGCGTTCGTGATCGGAATCATAACCGCGGTGCGTCGCTAAATCGAAGGCTACGGATAATCCTTTTTGTCCGGCGGCTAAGTTTCTGCGGTAAAAGGCGTTACTTTCTTCGGCAGTTGAAAATCCTGCGTACTGACGAATGGTCCACGGACGACGCACGTACATTGTTGCATACGGTCCGCGTAAATTGGGTGCAAATCCGGCTCCGAATTCCAAATGCTCCAAATTTTCTAAATCGGTTTCGGAATAATTGGATTTTACTTCAATGCCTTCGGCAGTTAAAAAGGTTTTGTCTTGTGACTTTTCCCTTTTTTCTTCTACTTTGTTTAATGTTATATGTTGAATGTCTTTTCTCATTGCTGTTGCAAATACTTATTGCTTTTCATTTTCCAAACGTTCCTGTTCCATTTTTTCGGCCAATCGTTTTTCAATAATTGGAGTAATCAAGGTTTTACGCGGATTAATTTTTACAAACGGATATAGTTCCAGATCGTGGCTCATGCGGTCTTCTTTGTTCGGGTATTTGTTAGTTCCCAATAGGATTTCCTTGCCATTGTCGAACAATTCCTGTTCTTTATCGGCACTTTCTTTGATTTTTCGTTGAATGGTTCCTTCGATCAATTGTGTGATGAAACCGCCACCTTTTTCGATGTCTTTAAATAACGCCAGCGCTTTTTCAGCCAGTTGTTCGGTTAAAGTTTCGATATAATACGCGCCGTCCGAAGGATTGTTCACAATATCGAAATAACTCTCGTGTTTTAAAACCAATAGCTGGTTACGGGAAATTCTATCGCCAAATTCGTTGTCTTTGTGGTAGATGGCGTCGTAAGCTAAATTCGCTACGGCATCGGCTCCACCTAAAATGGCACTCATGCATTCCGTAGTGGTACGCAGCATGTTTACATTGTAATCGTATAAGGTTTTGTTGCGCTTGGTTGGCGTGGCCACAATATGACAGTCGAAAGTATGGTTGTATTCTTTGGCTAAAGTGTTGAATAACAATCGTAAAGCGCGAAGTTTAGCGATTTCAAAAAAGTAATTCGTTCCAACGGCTACTTTAATGGTAATTGGTTTTCCGATGGCCAAAATTCGGTTGAAATATTCGTTCGCATGTGCCAAAGTGTACGCCAATTGCTGTACGATATTCGCTCCTGCATTCTGGCACAAAGCCGCGTTAATGCTCAGAAAATTAATATGCTGGCAACTTTTTGCCAAATCGTTTAACACCGTAAAATCGGAATCTACATTTGCAAAGAGGTTGCCGTCTTTGGCTAATTGTCCGATTGGGTCGATTTCCACAAAAACAGTGGCGTTGCGTTTGGCGGCAATTCCGTCAATTTTTTTGATGAAATCAGGGTTCAGGAATTCGAAATAGAAATAAACGGGAACGTTTGTGGGAATGTTTGTTAGCAGTTTTTCCACATCGGCCTGATCGTTTTCTAAAGTAAAACGGATGCTTTCGGCTCCTCTGTTCAAGGTTTCATTAGCTCTTGCAATGGATTTTTCCAGATCGTGTACGAAAATGTTCTGCACAATGCTGAAAGCTGTTTTAGGTGATTGAACAGGTAAAGGTTGTCCGGCTTCGTCGCTGTGATAAAAAGGTTTTACCTTTATGCCTTCGGGGCTTTCCCAAACCAGGGTTTCGTTGTAATCGGCTCCTTTTAATTCGTATTGAATCTGTTGCTTCCACTGTTTGGAAGAAACGCCTTCAAATTCTGAAAATAGCTTGTCGCTCATGGTGTTATGCATTATTCAGCGCCGTCATGAGGCACTTCATCTTCAAATTCTATTATGTAAATGTCTTCGTTTTCGCGCTTCATGTAGTATTTCTCCCGCGCGTATTTCTCTATCTGACCGGGATTTTTCAGTTTTTTGATGTTTTCGTTATCTTTTCTGATTTCCTCCTGATAGTATTTTTTGTTGTCTTCCAGTTCCTCAATTTCCTTGTTTAAAACGCGGTGTTCCAGATAGGAATAGTTGTCCAGAAAAAGCATCCATACCGTGAAGAACAGCAACACCAATACATAACGGTTTCCGAAGATTTTCAGAAACGGGTACTGGGCTACTAAGACTTCAAATGCTTTTTTCATAGGTTGTAAATGTACTGAAAATTAAGCAATTCTTTGGTTGATTACCGCACGAACCACGTCAATGGCAACGGTATTGTATTTGTCGTTCGGAATGATGATGTCTGCATACGCTTTGGTGGGTTCGATGAACTGTTCGTGCATCGGTTTTAAAGTCGTCTGGTAACGATTCAGCACTTCTTCCATGTCACGGCCACGCTCGGCAATGTCACGCTTTAAACGACGGATTAAGCGCTCATCGGAATCCGCATGGACGAAAATTTTAATGTCGAATAATTCGCGTAATTCCGGATTGGTTAAGATTAAAATGCCTTCCACAATCATTACTTTTCTAGGTAGGGTGTGAATGGTGTCGCCGGTTCTGTTGTGTTGAACAAAGGAATAAACGGGCTGATCGATCGCTTTCCCGGCTTTTAAATCTTTCAAATGTTCGGTAAGCAGTTCAAAATCGATAGCACGCGGATGGTCAAAATTGATTTTTGAACGCTCTTCGTAACTTAAGTCGTGCGTTTCTTTATAGTAATGATCCTGAGAAATGATACCTACTTCTGTTTCCGGCAATTCGTTCATGATCTGATGCACAACGGTTGTTTTTCCGCTTCCGGTACCGCCGGCGATTCCAATAATCAGCATATAATGTTGTGTTAATTTATCCTGGCAAAAATAGGAATTTATAAATTTAAAAGACGAATTCAAACCGGAATAAAAACAAAAAATCCCTTCAGCAAAGCTGAAAGGATTTGTTTGTCGGGGTGGCAGGATTCGAACCTGCGACCTCCTGGTCCCAAACCAGGCGCGATAACCGGGCTACGCTACACCCCGTGTCTCATTTGACGGGTGCAAATATAAGACTTAAATTTTATTTCCAAAATATTTTTGAGAATAAATATGGATTATTTTTCAATAGGTAAATCTGATATCTTTTTTAGAAATCTTTTTTAATTAAAACTTACATTTGTAAACTTCAAAAAATAAAATAACTACATAAGATTATGTCAGATACTATAGAAAAAGTAAAATGCCTTATTATAGGTTCTGGACCAGCAGGTTATACCGCAGCAATTTATGCCGCAAGAGCGAACATGAATCCTGTTTTATACCAAGGGACACAACCGGGCGGACAGTTAACCACAACTAACGAAGTGGAAAATTTCCCGGGTTATCCGGAAGGAATTACCGGACCGGAAATGATGGTACAGCTTCAGGAACAGGCGAAACGTTTCGGAACAGACGTTCGTGACGGTTGGGTAACCAAAGTAGATTTTACCGGACCAATTCACAAAGTTTGGGTGAACGAAACGAACGAAATCCACTGTGAGACGGTAATTATTTCTACCGGAGCTTCAGCAAAATATTTAGGATTGCCTTCAGAACAGCATTACCTGCAAATGGGTGGTGGGGTTTCGGCTTGTGCGGTTTGCGACGGTTTCTTTTACAGAAATCAGGAAGTGGTAATTGTCGGAGCAGGAGACAGTGCCTGTGAGGAAGCCCATTATTTATCGAAATTATGTAAAAAAGTAACGATGTTGGTGCGCAGTGAAAAATTCCGTGCTTCAAAAATCATGGAAGACCGCGTGCGTAAAACCGAAAACATCGAAATCCTGTTGCATACCGAAACCGAAGAAGTGTTAGGAGACGGAAATGTGGTAACCGGCGTACGCGTTAGAAACAACACAACCGGCGAAGTGAAGGAAATTCCGGCTACCGGTTTCTTTGTAGCCATCGGTCATAAGCCGAACACGGATGTTTTCAAAGATTATCTGAAGTTAGACGAAACAGGTTACATTATCAACGAACCGGGAACTGCTAAAACCAGTGTAGAAGGTGTGTTTGTTGGAGGAGATGCAGCCGACCATGTATACCGTCAGGCGGTTACAGCGGCCGGAACCGGATGTATGGCGGCTTTGGATGCCGAACGCTATTTGGCGGCCAAAGAGCATCATGTTGAAGCGAATGCTAATTAATAAATAGCCAAATAAAAAATCCCAACTGAAAAGTTGGGATTTTTTATTGTTAAAAATTTACTGCAGCTGCTTTTTGTACAAAGTCGCGTTATCCGCAAAATTAACCATATTTATTTTTGGAGTTCCAAACAATTGGATTTCAGATTTTCCTGTAGCAGTGATGCTGATGTTTTTGGTTGCATTTACGCTAACGTTGGTGTAAGCTTCGGCCACTAATTCCATCTCAAGCGCGGTTAGCTTTTTAGCGGTTAAATTGGCGTTGTTGTCTGCCCTGAATTTAGCTTGTGCCGCGTCACCTTCTACAGTGGCGGAGGTTTTCTGGTACAAATCCATTTTGAGGCTTTGGGCGGCTACTAAAGCTTTGATTTCGGCATTTTTACTTAATTCCACCGTAACGGATTCCGATTTTGCATTGAGTTCTGCTTTCGAACGGTCGTTCATAATTAAAGTGAAATAGGTGGCCTTAACATTCAGATACGATTTTGAATAGTCGTAATTTTTTACCGTGATGTTATCGCCTTGCAAATCTGCCAGAGAGTTTAACTGTGCTTCGCCTCGCACGGTAATCAATTTCAAATCGTTGGTGTAGGTAACTCTGACACTGAATTTTTTGGCTCCCGTAACATCTTTTGTAGAACTCAGTTGCAGGGTATTGCCGCTCATTTCGTATTTTAAAACATCATGCAGGTTGTCATCGGCTTCGATTTCGATGCTTTGTTTGTCACCTTTAATGATGAAAATTTCCAGATTGTCGGTGATTTCCAAATTCTGAAAAGGCTCCACATCTTTTTGGGTAACCGTAACAATTTTGGATCCTTTAATTTTTTCCTTTTTCTGGGCAAAGGAAACCGATGTGATGACTAAAGCAAAAAGAAGGAAGTAGAGTTTTTTCATTTGGGTTACATTCTTTAGTTTTCACAAATATAAAAAAAAACATCAGCGAATACTGATGTTTTTAAATTTTGATTAATCCTTGCTGATACTGCCACCCGAGCTCATTTTTCGGTTAAGCGTTTTAGGGTCGACTTCATAAGTAACCGAGCTTCCGCTGGAGGCTTCTGCCGTTAGGGTTTCGGTTGCGTTTATTTCGATACTGCTTCCGCTGGAAGAATCGGCAAAGGCGTTAGCGACTATTAAATCAGAGGCATCGATAGAACTTCCGCTGGAGGATTTGGTTTCCAGACGGTCTGCGGTTCCGCTTATTTTCAGTTCACTGCCGCTGCTGCTCTGACAACTTACCGAAACGGCTTTTACTTTAATGTCGATTTCACTGCCGCTGCTGGAAGAAATGTCTAACGATGTGCTTTCAAAAATATTTTTTCCGGTTACGGAAGCACCGCTTGAACTTTCTAGCGAACTGAGTTTCGGCAACTGTACGTAAACTTTTTTGGCCTCAGCATTGCGGAGATTGGCATCGGTGAAAATTTTCAGTTCGCCGTCTGTAATTTCCGTCTTGATGTGGTCGTGCAAGTTAGCATCGGCTTCCACTTTTATGTTGTGACTTGGTCCGTAAATTAAAATAACGTCCAATCCGTTACTGGCTTTTACCGAGGTGAAGTTAGAAGTTACGGTTCTGGTTTTACGCACTACATTACCGTCTCCGTCCACTTTTTTAAGGCTGCCAATGTTCAGGTTGCAGGAACCGAACAACAGGGCAACCACTACAGCGATTACTATTTTCGTAAGGTTAACAACTAATTTTACCATAATGTTTGTTTTTATAAGTTGATTATTTTGATTGTAGAATGTCTCCGGTATTAATACCGCCTCTTTTCATATCTTTCTTGGTACTTCCCAGAAATAAGGTATAGTTGTCGAAATAGGAGGGCAATCCTTCGGCATCGTGATTCGTGTTGTTGCGTATCTCAAAGTGCAGATGCGGGAAAAACGAGCTTCCTGATGTTCCGATTTGACCTATCTTTTGCCCTTTTTTTACTTTTAAACCCTTTTGTAAAGCCGCAGTGCTTTGCTGTTTCAAATGCCCGTACATACTGTAAACACCATCGGCATGTCTGATTACGACATAATTGCCGTAAAGCGCCAGCGGATTGGTTTTCAGGCTCGGAATGTCGAACGACTTGTCGTCTTTCTGATTCGTTTCCAAAGCGATGATTTCTCCGTCGGCAACTGCCAGCACATCGGAGCCGAAACCGTACCAGTCGGTGTTTTCTTCTCCGTTTCCTTTAAATTGTTTTCCGTCTTCATTTAAAATTACAAAATCGTAGGCGTAGCGCATAAAATTCCCCTTGAATCCCAACTGTTTAATTGGCGAGAATTCGTAATTGAACCTGCGGTGATGTGAATAAAAATCATGGCCGTCGTACACCAGCAGTTTCGATTTTAAAGGCAAACTGAACGCCACCGATTGTTTGTAATGTACCGGAATTACGGTCTTTTTTACTTCAACGGAATTGTTAAATGTAAACGTGTATTCCAGTTTTTCAGTAAGGTTGTGTATCTCGTGAAAAGGGTTGAAAATCAGGCTCTCGGAAACACCATTCCACTGTTTTTCGGGAATGGTGTTTATGCTGGGAGCCGTACCGTTATTGTCTAAGAACTTCTGCTGAATCAGCCGGTTGTTTTTGTCGAAAAGTTGCACTTCAAGCCGGGTTAGCGTTAAAGTGTCTTTTGTGGTGTTGCTGATTATGAAATCGAAATTCAGATAATTGTTGTATTCTCCGTTTTCGATAATCGGCTGCTCAGGTTTGGGTTTGATGACGACCTGCTGAGCATTTGCAAACCAACTTGTCAGGGAGACTGCTGCTAAAAAAAGTTTGATTGATGATTTCACTTTTTAGTTTTTAGTCTTAATGATGACTTCGTTATCGGTAACTTTAATGCCTTCCACTTCTTTGTTGGTTACTTTTTTGCTTTCTTTGATTTGTAAGCCTTTTTCGTTTAAAGTGACGGTTGTGGTGTGAGTACTGGCACTGTCTGTTGTTTCTTCATCCCAGTCTTCATCATCTTCAGGACAGTTCAGACATTTTAATGCTTCCTTCTCCATTTTGTAATAGTTCTGATCACTATTGCTGTAGAAGTAGTAGTTCGAATAATCGTTGTCTAAATATTCCGCTGTGTTCGCATCCGGATGAATAATCGTACCTTCCGGTAAGTAAAGGAATATTTTTACTTTCTGATTGCGGAATTTGTTCTCAATATCCGTCAGTAAATAATTGTCTAAAATTAAGGTATTTCCCTGAATTTCAAAACTATATCGTATTTTTTCTGCGCGTTTTCTGGCATCGGTTAATGATTTTCCTTCAGCTGTTTTTTCAATTTGCATGTAAGGCGCTTCCATCGTTTTCAATAAATGCAGTTCGATGTTATTCGAATAAATCACTTCGTTTTGTGTGGAATCCTGTGTGAATCGGAAATTAGTATTGGCATTGGCCGTTTTTGAGAAATAATCGTTAAAACGGAATTTGATGTTTAACGTATCGTTTGCCTTAATGATCAACTGTTCTTTCTTCACCACTTTTCCGTCGAAACCTACTTCGGTTGCCTGGCGTACTCCGAAGTAAATCAGGGAAATAACAGCGATAATCCAAACCGCCAGCAACGTAAATTTAGCGTAGTTGCCGATAGATTTCAAGTTGTTGATTAAAAGCTTCAGGCCTAAAAGGAAGAAGAAGAAGAACGGGATTCCGATGGCGAACAGCGACAAGAGGCCTAACAGCCACATCGGGATATCTGTATAATTTCCGGCATTCACATAGTTGAACCAAGGCGTATCTGGCATGGTGGATGAAAAAATCAGCATGATGGATGCAATAATGATTCCGATTAAAGATGAGGCCGAAACCACCACAATAAACGCACCGATTACTTTAGCGATTACTCTGAAAATAGTCATCAGCACTTCTTCCAGAGAGTTGCCTACTTTTTGAACACCGCTTTTGGCATTATCGGCAATTTTCTGATGGTCGATATTGTTTAAGGTGTCCGAAATTTCAGCGAAGCCTTCCTTTACTTTTTTCTCGATATTGGAAATGGTAATGGGTTGGCCGGTCATTTCCAGTTTTTCGGCAGTTGTTTTGGCTTCCGGTACTAAAATCCAGAAAAGGATGTATGGGATGATTCCAATCCCCCAGCTGAACAGTAAAATCACCATAATGATGCGCAGCCAAAGCGGATCTACGCCAAAGTAATGACCGAAACCAGCCAGAACACCGCCCAACATTCCTTTTTCTCTGTCGCGGTATAATTTTTTCGTACCGCTCGGATTGTAAGTGGTATAGGTTTTTTTCTCGCTCTCGTCTTCGATACGGTAATCTTCCGGTTGTCCCATAACGTCGATAACCTGATCAATTTCCGTTAAGCTGATTACTTGTTTGCTGTTGGATAATTTTTCAGATAACAATTCTGCAACTCTGCTTTCGATGTCGTTCATGATTTCGTCTCTTCCGTCTGCCGAAAGGGAACGCTTGATAGCATCAAAGTAACGACTCAGTTTCTGAAAGGCGTCTTCGTCAATTGTGAAAGGAAAACCTCCTAAGTTTATGTTTACTGTCTTGTTCATGACTATTGGTTTTGGCGGGTTATGGTGTTTACGGCTCCGGCTAATTCGTTCCAGGTGCCATTTAATTCTTTTAAAAATTCATGTCCTTCTTCGGTTAAACCGTAGTATTTTCTGGGCGGTCCCGAAGTTGATTCTTCCCAGCGGTAGCTAAGTAGGCCGTCGTTTTTTAATCGTGTCAGTAAAGGATAAACCGTACCTTCCACGACTAATAATTTAGCGTTTTTTAAGGTGTCCAGAATTTCTGAAGTGTAAGCGTCTTTCTCTTTTAAGACGGACAGAATGCAGAACTCTAAAACTCCTTTACGCATCTGAGCTTTGGTGTTCTCAATGTTCATAGGATTTTGCTTTTTGGGATTAAACTGTTCATTTTTTGATTGATTGATTGATTGATTGACGATGTGCGTTTTATTTTAAAAATGAAATGCTCAAAGGATATTTGTATTGTTCTCCGTTGCTTGTTTTTACTGCGGCATAAATAATTAAGAAGAACTCGATTACTTTTAAAGTACAGAACAGAAAAATGGCTGTTAAAGCGACCATTGCAATTCCGGTTAAATTCCCGGCGGTTAGCTGCTTCAGTTCAAAACTTCCAGTTTCCAGCTCCTGAAAGGTCACGTTGCTGAAAACACTGTAAAGTAACATTGGGATGGCAATAGCTGCCAGTATTACGGAATACAGCAACATGCTAAGCTGGAAATTCAAAACCTGTTTTCCGGTGTAGTCTACAAATTCCGATTTGTCTTTGCGGAATGCCCAGATTAAAATCGGGAAGAAGTAATTGCCAAACGGAACGAAATACTGTGACAGCGTGCTGAGATGTAAAACGGTGGCTGTGCTTTTTTCGGTTGCGGTTGTCATGGTTTTTTGTTTTTTGATTTTACCGCCGCGCTCCAAACAATTCGGCTGCGCTTAGGCTGATGATTTGATTGATGATTGAAACTCTTGAAATAATACTATTGATTGACTATTAATTTCTTATACAAAGATAAGGTTAAAAGATGATACCTTGTAATGCAAAGTACTTATAATTAACATTTTTTTAACAATATCTGAATTCCGAAACTTACTGTAAACTTAAGATTTCCTTTGAAGTACCGATAAGGATGAGGTTCTTGGTATTCAACACCGGACTTTCAGTTATCTGGCTGTCTTCGAGGATGATTTGTTCGATGGTTTTTTCGGGAGAAATCGGGCTCAGATCGACAACCGGTTCAATTGCATTGTCTTCGAATGTGTTTTTAGCGGTTGTCAGATTGCTTTCGATAATCAGATTGTCTTCGGCTATGATTTCCTCCATGGTTTTTTTATGAACAGGAGCTGTTGGTAAATTTGAAATGCTGCTGATTAAATCGATATCTTTTAAAGTAGAAGTTTCAAAACCTGCACTGATATTACTTGAACTTTTTTGGAAATTCTCCTGCGGATGGCGATTGTCTTCTTCAAAAGATTGTTCAAAATCTGCGGCTAAAGTTACATTGGTAAATGTTGCCAAAGCGATTCCTAAAAAAATGACTGCTGTTTTCATGATGATTGATGTTTATTTTTATAATACTATTGATTATCTATTAATTTCTTATACAAAGATAAAGCTAAAAGAAGATACCTTGCAAAGCAAAGTACTGATAATTAACATATTTTTAACAATTTCATTTTTGTATGAGCGCATAGTAATTTTTTGTACATTAGCCTAAAATATAGCATTATGGAGTTTACCCCGTCAAAATTGAACACTTTTTTGTTTTTTAAATTGCCCTCGGCATTTTGGTGCGGAGTGCGCGTAAAACAGATTTCTACAGAACAATGTACCGTTTCCGTAAAACACCGCTGGATTAACCAAAACCCGTTTAATTCGATGTATTTTGCGGTACAGGCGATGGCGGCAGAACTTACTACGGGTGCTTTAGTGATGTATCAGATTAAAAAAAGCGGTAAAAACATTTCGATGCTGGTGGCTAATAACAAAGGGAACTTCACCAAAAAAGCGAGAGGCCGTATTACCTTTATATGTAAAGACGGTCATTTGCTGGAAGAAGCCATTCAGCGTGCCGTGACTACCGGAGAAGGTCAAACGTTCTGGATGACATCCGTAGGAACCGACGAAAAAGGCGATCAGGTTTCCGAAATGGACTTCGAATGGAGCATTAAAGTAAAGTAATTCCGTATAAAAGTTAAACCTTACTTAATTAACATTATTTTTTATCCTTCAGCCTTTAAATTTGTAATAAAAAGCTGAATATGAAGATTTTGATAACAGGAGCAACCGGGTTGATAGGGAAAGAGCTGGTTTCGTTGCTGCTGCAAAACGGGATTTCGATTCATTATCTTACCACCTCTAAAAAGAAAATCGAAGGAGAGCCACACTATCAGGGTTTTTTCTGGGATCCTCAAAAAGGAATTATTGATGAAAACTGCCTTTTAGGCGTTGATGCCATCATTCATCTGGCCGGTGCTAATATAGCCAAGCGCTGGACGAGTTCCTATAAACAGGAAATCATCGAAAGCAGGATTCTTACTTCCGATTTACTTTACAAAGCCTTAAAAAACAATCCCAACGAAGTAAAACAAATTGTTTCGGCTTCCGCCATTGGTGTTTATCCCAGCAGTTATGAAAAACTGTATTCGGAAAATACTGCCGAAATAAGCCCGACTTTTCTGGGTACCGTAACGGAGCGGTGGGAAGAATCCGTGGAAAAATTCAACCGACTGAACATATTGGTCTGCAAACTCCGTATAGGTTTGGTACTGGCCAATAACGGCGGAGCGCTGCCGCAAATGGTAAAACCCATAAAATCCGGAATGGGAGCCGCTTTCGGAACGGGCAAACAAATGCAGTCCTGGATTCATCTTCACGATTTGGCCAATATGTTTTTATATGCCGTACAGCATCACTGGAACGGGGTTTATAATGCCGTGGCGCCCCACCCGGTAACCAATGCCGAATTGGTGGAAGCCATAGGAAGAACCTTAGATAAAGACATTATTCTGCCCAATGTGCCTAAGTTTTTAATGAAATTACTGTTAGGAGAAATGCATATTTTACTGTTTGAAAGCCAGAATGTAAGCGCCCAAAAAGCATTGGATAACGGCTTCCAGTTTAAATATAAAATCGTAGACAAAGCGCTTGACAGCTTACTGACATAAAAAAAGCACCGAAATCCGGTGCTTTTTAAACTATAATCGTAAGATGAATTAATAATTAGTTGGAAGTTGCTTTAACGTTTACTTTAATTTCCACTTCGTCGTTTATAAATTTGTCGGCCAAATTTTTGAAAACCGATTTTGAACCATAATTAATGTTCCAGTATGTTCTGTTAATCACCAGCGGTTCACTGTCGATGGTTACCAAAGTGTCGGAAGCTACCACAGTTGCCGGGAAGTTTACCGCTTTGGTTACATTTTTCAGGGTCAGGTTTCCGTAAACAACCGTTTTACCGTTTTCATCCGCCACTTTGGTAATCACGAATTTTCCGGTAGGATATTTTTTTACGTTGAAGAAATCATCTGCACCGTTTTTAGCGCTGGTTCCTTTTAAATGCGCTTCTAAGTCTTCTTTTCCGTCTTCCGGTTTTAAATCGGTTACGGTAATGGAATTCATATCTAAAACAAAAGTTCCGGTTAGAATTTGTCCGTCTTTCACCGTTACATCACCTTCTTTAATACTGATGGTTCCGTTATGTTTACCTGTTGGTTTGGAGCCGGTCCAACGGATGACAGATTGTTGGGTGTCGGCACTAAGTTTAATATTTCCCGGAGTCATTACAACATCTGCCGTGGCAGTGTTTACGGCATCTTCTGTAACCTTTTCTTTTTTACAGGAAGTTAAAAATGCAGAGGAAACAATAAGCAAACTAAAAACGATTTTTTTCATAATGAAATGGTTTTAGGTATAACACAAATCTATTTAAATGTAAACGAAAACTTCTTAAAATTATATTAAAGTTAACGAAGATTCACGAACAAAATTGCCGTTCCGTAAAAAATAATAGTGACAAATTGGCATTTTTAAACCTTTGGCAATACTTTTGCAATCTCAACTAACGAGAAATAGCTAATGTTTAAAAAAATATTCAGAAATATGAGCCAGGAAAGTACTGAAAACATCGAGAAAGATCAATTACAAGGAGAAAATGTTTCAGAAAATCAGGAGATTACCAATCCGGAATTAACAGCAGAAGAACAGTTGCAGGAAGATTTGGCCAAAGAAAAAGACAAGTTTTTACGTTTGTTTGCGGAATTCGAAAATTTCAAGAAAAGAACCGCCAAAGAGCGCATCGAATTGTTCAAAACTGCCGGACAGGAAGTCCTTCAGGCGATGTTGCCGGTAATGGACGATTTTGACAGGGCCTTAGCTCAAATTTCAAAATCAGAAGACGAAGCTTTGGTGAAAGGCGTGGAACTGATTTACGACAAATTGAAATCAACCCTAACCGCCAAAGGACTGGAAGAAGTGACGGTAAAAGCCGGAGACGAATTCAACGCCGATTTTGCCGAAGCCATTACCCAAATCCCTGCCGGAGACGACATGAAAGGCAAAGTGGTTGATGTAGTGGAAAAAGGTTATAAATTGGGCGACAAAATTATTCGTTTCCCAAAAGTGGTTATCGGAGCGTAAGTTCCCAAACAGAATGAACTCATGAAGAAAAGAGATTTATACGAAGTATTAGGAGTAGACCGAAACGCAACACCGGAGCAGATTAAAAAAGCCTACCGTAAAAAAGCCCTTGAATTCCATCCCGATAAAAATCCGGGGGATAAGGCTGCCGAAGACAAGTTCAAGGAAGCAGCCGAAGCATACGAGATTTTGGGCGATGCAGACAAAAAAGCACGTTACGACCAATACGGTCATGCTGCTTTCGACGGAGCCGGAGGTTTCGGCGGCGGTCACCACATGAACATGGACGACATTTTCAGTCAGTTCGGGGACATCTTCGGAAGTGCTTTTGGCGGCGGATTCGGAGGTTTTGGCGGCGGTGGCGGTCAGCGCAGAATGAAAGGCAGCAACCTTCGTATCAAAGTAAAACTTACGTTGGAAGAAATTGCCAACGGCGTAGAGAAAAAAGTAAAAGTAAAACGTAAAGTACAGGCCAAAGGCGTTAGTTACAAAACCTGTCCTACCTGTCACGGATCGGGTCAGGTGATGCGGGTAACCAATACCATTTTGGGAAGAATGCAAACCTCGACGCCGTGTAACACTTGTGGCGGTACCGGTCAAATCATCGACAGTAAACCTGCCGGAGCCGATGCGCACGGAATGATACTGGAAGACGAAACCGTATCCATCAAAATCCCGGCCGGAGTAGTAGACGGCATGCAGTTAAAAGTATCCGGAAAAGGAAACGATGCGCCGGGTGCCAACGGAATTCCGGGCGATCTGATTGTGGTAATCGAAGAGGTAGAACACGAAACCTTAAAACGCGAAGGCGAAAACCTGCATTACGATTTGTACATCAGTTTTGCGGAAGCGGCATTAGGAACTTCCAAAGAAATTGAAACGGTAAGCGGTAAAGTGCGTATCAAGCTGGAAGAAGGCATTCAGTCCGGAAAAATCCTGCGTTTAAAAGGCAAAGGAATTCCGAGTCTGAACAGCTACGGCAGCGGAGATTTACTGGTTCACATCAACGTTTGGACCCCGAAAACCTTAAACAAAGAGCAAAAACAGTTCTTCGAGAAAATGCTGGAAGATCCTAATTTCGTTCCGAAACCCGAAAAAACCGATAAGTCTTTCTTTGAAAAAGTGAAAGACATGTTTTCATAATTTTTTTATATCCTGAAAAAACCCATTGTCTGCCCGATAATGGGTTTTTTTGTGTAACAAATCCTTCCAATTGGCATCTAATCGTTACTTTTACAAAAACAATAGCAATTCATGAATTCAATACTTGAAGTACATAATGTAGTTAAACAATACGGCGACTATACCGCGCTCAACAGCGTTTCGTTAAGTGTTCCTAAAGGTAGTATTTACGGGCTTCTTGGTCCTAACGGAGCCGGGAAAACCTCTTTAATCCGAATCATCAACCAGATTACCATGCCCGATGGTGGCGAAGTGATTCTGGACGGTGAAAAATTAGCTCCAAAACACGTGCAGTATATCGGGTACATGCCGGAAGAACGTGGTTTGTACAAAACCATGAAAGTAGGCGAACAGTGTATGTACCTGGCCCAATTAAAGGGAATATCCGAAGCGGATGCCAAAAAACAGCTAAAATACTGGTTCGAAAAATTCGAAATCGAAAGCTGGTGGAACAAAAAAATTCAGGAATTGTCAAAAGGAATGGCGCAGAAAGTACAGTTCATTGTTACTGTTTTGCATCAACCCAAATTGTTGATTTTAGACGAGCCGTTTTCCGGATTTGACCCAGTAAATGCGAACCTAATTAAAGACGAAATCATCGAACTCAACAAAAAAGGAACGTCAGTAATTTTTTCCACCCACCGTATGGAAAGTGTGGAAGAAATGTGCGACCACATCGCCTTAATCCACAAATCCAACAAGTTAATCGAAGGGAAGTTAATCGACGTGAAAAAAGAACACCGTACCAATGCTTACGAAGTGGGTATCCTGTCAAGTAATGTGGAACGCCTGATGTATGATTTAACGCAAAAATTCCAATTGCAGCAAACCGATTTCAAATCCCTGAACGACGAATTGAAAATTGAAGTACAGCTAAACGGTTCCGCGCCCAATGAGTTGCTGCATATTCTAACCCAAAACGGCCAGGTAACCCATTTCGTGGAAAAAATCCCGAGCATCAACGACATCTTTATCAAAACCGTTACGAACAAATAGTAATTCAGATTTTAGAGGTTAGAATTTTAAAGAAAATCTAATAATCGAACAATCTAATAATCGAACAATCAAACTATCCAAAATGTCAGTATTACCACTAATCATAAAAAGAGAATTCATTTCCAAGGTCCGCAACAAGTCCTTCATTGTCATGACTTTTTTAGGACCGTTGTTAATTGTGGCCATGACCGCTTTAATTGCTTATCTTTCAAAGGCTAACGAAGGCGAAGTGAAAAAAATCGCTATTTACGACGAAGCCGGAATCTTCAAAAACGATTTTAAAAATTCACAGGAAATCGTGTATGTGGATTTGTCTTCCATGCCTTTCAAAACCGCCAAAGACACGGCCAGCAACAGCTACGAAGGCATGATTTATGTTCCCAAAGTGGCAGATATACAAGAATTAGCCACCAAAACCGAATACATTTCCGATGACAGTCCGCGCATGGAATTCCTGATGGAAATCGAAGCGGTAATCAATGCCAAGCTTAGCAAAAACAATTTGCAGGAACTGGGTTTTGATTCCGATAAAATCGAGAAAGCGAAAGTAAAATCAGATGTTCGCGTTTCTAAATTTTCGGGAGAAGAAGGACTGAAATACCTGAACGAAATTAAAATCGGCATCGGGTTTCTGTTCGGTTACCTGATTATGATGTTTATCATCATTTACGGCAACATGGTGATGCGAAGCGTCATCGAAGAAAAAACGAACCGCATTATCGAAATCATCATTTCCTCGGTAAAGCCGTTCCAGTTGATGATGGGGAAAATCATCGGAACTTCTTTGGCCGGAATTCTGCAATTCATCGTCTGGATTCTGTTGGGCTTAGGGCTGATGTTTGTGCTTACCCTTTTCGGAGCAAGTCAGGCCGACCTTAGCACGACAACAGCACAAATGCAACCGGAACAAATGGAAATGGCTACCGGACTGCTGGGAAAAATTCAGCTGTATCTGAATGAAATTCCAACGATAACCCTTTTCCTGTTTTTTATTTTGTATTTCATCGGAGGTTACTTTTTGTACAGTTCCCTTTACGCCGCCATCGGAGCCGCTGTAGATTCCGAAACCGATTCCCAACAATTCCTGTTACCGATTATCATGCCTTTGATGTTGGGTGTTTACGTAGGATTCTTTACGGTGATGAACGATCCGCACGGAACCGTGGCGACCATATTTTCCATGATTCCGCTAACGTCGCCCATCGTAATGCTGATGCGTATTCCGTTCGGGGTGCCTTGGTGGCAGATTGCGCTTTCCATCGCGATTTTGTTTGGAAGTTTTCTGGGAATTGTGTGGTTTGCCTCTAAAATTTACCGCGTCGGAATTTTAATGTACGGCAAAAAACCAACCTGGAAAGAGTTGTTCAAATGGCTGAAATACTAAATAGGTTGTTTGATAGTTTGGTTATTTGTTAATTTGAATTCGTAAATTCGAATAACCAAATACACGAATCCGCAAAAAACAATTATGTCAAAAATTTTAATCATAGAAGACGAAGCCGCCATCCGCAGGGTTTTAACCAAAATCCTTTCGGAAGAAAGCGACACCTATAAAGTAGACGAAGCCGAAGACGGCCTTCAGGGCTTAGAGAAAATCAAGAACGAAGATTACGATTTGGTGTTGTGCGATATCAAAATGCCGAAAATGGACGGCGAAGAAGTGCTCGAAGCCGTTAAAAAAATCAAACCCGAAATCCCGATGGTCATGATTTCCGGCCACGGCGATTTGGAAACCGCAGTCAACACCATGCGTTTAGGAGCGTTCGACTACATTTCCAAACCACCGGATTTGAACCGTTTGCTCAACACAGTCCGCAATGCTCTAGACCGAAAACAACTCGTAGTGGAGAACAAAATCTTAAAAAAGAAAGTCTCCAAAAACTACGAAATGATAGGGGAAAGCGAACCCATCAATCAAATCAAAGAAATGATTGAAAAAGTAGCACCCACCGAAGCCCGCGTGCTAATTACGGGACCCAACGGAACCGGAAAAGAACTGGTGGCCCATCAGCTGCACGAAAAAAGCGAGCGTTCCGCAGCACCGCTAATCGAAGTCAACTGTGCGGCCATACCGTCAGAACTGATTGAAAGTGAGTTGTTTGGTCATGTGAAAGGCGCTTTTACGTCTGCCGTGAAAGACCGCGCCGGAAAATTCGAAGCCGCTAACGGAGGAACCATCTTCCTGGATGAAATCGGCGATATGAGTTTGTCTGCACAGGCGAAAGTATTGCGCGCGTTGCAGGAAAATCTCATCCAGCGAGTAGGAGCAGACAAAGACATTAAAATTGATGTACGCGTGGTAGCCGCTACCAATAAAGACCTGAAAAAAGAGATAGCCGAAGGCCGTTTCCGTGAGGATTTGTACCATCGTCTGGCCGTAATTTTAATCAAAGTTCCGGCGTTGAACGACCGACGTGACGACATTCCGTTGCTCATCAATCATTTTGCCGAGAAAATCGCTTCCGAACAAGGCAATGCGATGAAGAAGTTTTCAGACGGCGCCATAAAATTGCTGCAGGAATACGACTGGACCGGGAATATCCGGGAGTTGCGCAATGTCGTGGAACGTCTTATTATTTTAGGTGGCTCCGAAATATCAGAGAATGATGTGAAACTGTTTGCTTCGAAATAGGTGTTTTGAAAAAGAAGAAAATTTTATACGTCTTAGTTTTAGTAGCGGTGCTTTTTCTGGTTTTCCAAATTTATGACTTCATCAGAATTGATCAATGTTTAGATAATGGAGGAAGTTGGAATGAAGAGAAATGTGAATGTAATTACAAATAGAAATGCAATTAAAAAAAATAAACCCCAACCTGCAAAAAGCCCTAATTGAGCTCGGTTTAACCGAAGCCAACGAAATGCAGCAGGAAACCTTTTCCACCATCAAAAGCGGTGCTGATGCCGTGATTCAGTCCGTTGGCGGAAGTGGGAAAACTACAACTATTGTTTTAAATGTCATCCAGCGTTTGGAGAAAGCGCACATGGTGTCGCCCAGAGCTTTAATCATCGTGGAAGACAAAGGAAAAATGCTCGAAATGCTGGAGATGTTTTCCGAATTAGGGAAATATACCGATTTACGGGTTTACGGCACCCACGACAAAAGCGATATGGATTACGATAAAAACCAGATTTCTGTCGGAATCGATGTACTTGTCGGCACTCCGAACCGTCTGAACGATATGTTTGCTACAGCAGGTTACGATGTCAACCAGTTGAAAATGTTTGTAGTAGACGATGCCGATGTGCTTTTCAAAAACCGCATGGAACCAAAAGTAACCCGGATTTCAGACAGTATTGCCAAAACACAACGTTTGTTTTTCTGTTCTGCCATAACCGAAAAAGTCGAAATCATGGCCGATAAAATCATGATTGAACCGCTGTTTTTCGAAATGGATGAGGAAGAGTAGAAAATATAATTCATAAAAAAGCCTCGAGTAAATCGAGGCTTTTTTTATTCAGACAATTCCTTTACTTTCTCCAAAGCCAGCGGAAACTTCTCCGTAAAATAATCTTTATACTCTGCAATAATATCCATTTCAACGTTTAGTTGCGTGCCGTTTTGCGTTTCGGTGAGGTTGTAATTTTCCATTGAGCCCGACCAGTTCTCGGTAGTTTCATCCTGCGGTTGCTCTTGCCCGTTTTTAATGTTGCCGAGGTGTTTGAAATGCATACACTCATTTGTTACACATTTGTCTATTATACTGTACATCCCGTCGTTGTTTTCGTTGAGGAAATGCACCTTACTGCCTTCTTTCCAGTCGGATACGGCGCGGGAACCTTCACTAAAAACCGCAGTCCATTTTCGGTACGTAGCATCTTCCCAAAGGGTTTTCCATATTTTTTCTTTCGGGGCGTTAATGGTTGTTGTAAATGTTATTTTTTCCATGACTGATGAATTTAGAATACCAAAGTTACAGAAAATCATTTTCAGATTTTCAAATTGTCTCATTCTTAAATTCAGTTATCTTTGCACCTTCAAAAGAAGACAGGCCGGTATTTTAAGTATCAGCAATCTAAAAAAAATCCAACAGTCTAAAATGATTACAGTAAACGACATCGCAGTGGAATTTGGCGGAACGACCCTGTTCAGCGACATCACTTTTGCCATTAATGAAAACGACCGAATCGCCCTGATGGGAAAAAACGGCGCCGGGAAATCGACCCTTTTAAAAATCGTAGCCGGTGAAAATAAACCTACCCGAGGCGGAATATCCGCGCCCAGTGATGCTGTAATCGCTTATTTGCCTCAGCATTTACTTACTGCCGATGACTGTACGGTCATGGAAGAAACCTCAAAAGCTTTTGCCGATGTGCTGAACATGAAGAAGGAAATCGACGACATCAACGAGCAGTTAACCATCCGTACCGATTATGAAAGCGACGACTACATGAAATTAATCGAGCGCGTTTCCGAACTTTCCGAAAAATACTATTCCATTGAAGAAGTCAACTACGAAGCGGAAGTAGAAAAAGTACTGAAAGGATTAGGTTTTGAAAGAGAAGACTTTACCCGTTCCACTTCAGAATTTTCGGGAGGCTGGAGAATGCGTATCGAATTGGCGAAAATCCTTTTGAAGAAACCGGATCTGATTCTTCTGGATGAGCCGACGAATCATTTAGATATGGAAAGTATTCAGTGGTTAGAGGAATTTTTAATCAATCAGGCGAAAGCGGTAATGGTGATTTCCCACGACCGCGCGTTTGTCGATAACATCACTAATCGAACCATTGAAGTGACAATGGGAAGAATTTACGATTACAAAGCAAAATATTCCGATTACTTGGTTTTAAGACAAGACCGAAGAATCCACCAACAGAAAGCTTACGATGAGCAGCAGAAATTCATTGCCGAAAACCAGGCGTTTATTGAGCGTTTCAGAGGAACGTTTTCTAAAACGGAGCAAGTACAATCCCGTGTTCGTATGCTGGAAAAACTGGTTTTGGTTGAAGTGGATGAGGTAGATACATCAGCCTTAAAACTGAAATTCCCGCCTTCACCACGTTCGGGGCAATATCCGGTTGTAGTGGACGGTTTGTCAAAATCGTATGGCAACCATGTGGTGTTTAAGGATGCCAATCTGGTTATTGAGCGCGGTCAGAAAGTAGCCTTCGTCGGGAAAAACGGGGAAGGAAAGTCGACCATGATTAAGGCCATCATGAAAGAAATTGATTATGACGGCGGCAAACTGGAAATCGGGCACAACGCTCAGATTGGGTATTTTGCACAGAATCAGGCCTCATTATTAGATGGCGAATTATCTGTTTTTGATACCATCGATCAGATTGCAGTAGGCGACGTGCGTACCAAAATCAAAGATTTATTGGGAGCGTTCATGTTTAAAGGCGACGACATTCAAAAGAAAGTAAAAGTGCTATCTGGTGGAGAAAAAACCCGCCTGGCGATGATTAAACTGTTGCTGGAACCGGTTAACGTATTGATTCTGGATGAGCCGACGAATCACCTGGACATGAAAACCAAAGACATCATCAAAGACGCACTAAAAGATTTCGACGGCACGCTGATTTTAGTTTCCCACGACCGTGATTTCTTGGACGGTTTGGCAGAAAAAGTGTTTGAATTCGGTCACAAAAGAGTGAAAGAACATTTTGAAGATATTAAAGGGTTCCTGGCGCATAAGAAGATGGAGAGTTTGAAGGAGATTGAGAAGTAGTTGTGAGTTGTGGTTCAGTAATTTTATGTTTCATAACTAAATCGAATAACCATATAATAAGAAAGATGAAAAGAATATTATTAAGCATTTTAATCACAATATCATTAACGAGTTGCAGAAACTATGAAAACCTTTCAAAAGCCGGAAATAAAATTGCTGAATATTGTGGTTCAAATGATGTAACGGCATCAATATCAAACTTCACAAGTACTGACAAGGGTTCAATAGATTCTTATGAAATTAAAATAAGAAATGTTGCGGATATTAATAACGGGAGTTATCCTTCAGAATATTTAGCTTCAATTGCAGCAAAAACACTATTTGATAATCTAAATCAAGAAGAAAGAAATGATAGAGATTTAATAGTTGTAAGCATCGAAACGCCTGATAAAAAATTTGAATACAATTATTCGATAAAAGAGCTTAGCAAAGTTGACCAATACTTTGCTATTACAAAAGAATTCATTCAAAAATTAAAAGACGGAGATTTAGAAAATTTAGCAAATCATTTAAACAGAAAAACAATTAACATTGATGAGTTTAATAAAAATATCATCCAAACTGTAATCGTTAAAAATCAATCTGTTTTTAACAAAATTGAAAAAATTGATTTGCATTCTATTAATTTTTCCACTGTCGATAATAACAAAGTTACAGAATTGATAAGCTTTGCTGTATTTGGTGATTCCCATATTAAATTTTCAACTAGATTTATTGATAGTAATCCAAAAAAAATAGCAGGAATTACAATAAACTAAAAAAGACAACATTAAGCAATAAAAGAAAATTCTACAGATTTTAGACGTTCATTTTTCAAGTGTATTTTTTACAATTTACCCTAACAATCACTAAGTATTGAACGTCAAAAAGAGAAGGAATACGCGTATTCCTTCTCTTTTTTAGTTTTTAGTACTCAAACTGTAATTAACCAAATGGTTGTAAAACTGTGGGAAATACCAGCTTTTGGTCTCTAAATCTTTATTGTTGGCAACGTTAAGTGTGTCAGCCAACTTTTTGTTGTATTGCGCCATTTGAAGGTCCTTTAAACGATTGTCGGAAAGATTCAGGTTTTGTGAAATTCCGTTTTGATAATAGAAAACTTCAATTTTATTAAAAGAGAAATCCAGTTTTTTAAAATTTCGTTTTTCTCGGATGATAATATTTCTCGATAGTTTGTTGTGACTGATGTTTAAAGTATAAATTCCTTTTGGCAGTTTCTTTTCTTCAAAATGGGCAATCTTGTTGTGAGATAAGTCTAAATCCAATATTGTAAATTCAGACAAATCCGGTTGTGATTTGAAATTTCGGTTAGACAGGTCCAATTTGTAAAGAGTATCGGTTTTGGATAAATCTTCAATATTGAATTTCATATATGTTTTACAACTGAAAAGTACAGGCAGTAACAAAAGAGCAAGTGTTTTTTTCATCTTTAATTAGTTGTTTTTTTTCTCCTGATATCTTCCATCATCACCATTTCCTTTTTTGAGGATATTCCGATGCTTTGTTTAGAGCGAACTTTTTCCTCATAATATTCAGCCGGAATCCATTTTGGCATTAGTTGGACAATTCGGATGATTTCATTTTTTATTTCCTCTTTCGGTTCTTTATGAAAACTGATGTTGGAAATTGAACCGTCTTTTTCTATTATGAAAGAAACAATTTCGCTCCAGTACGAATGGGTTTTAATTTCCTGAATGTTGTTTTTGAGGAATTTACGCATTTCGGTTTCCTCACCGGGAAATCTCGCTTTGGTATGTACACCGGTAAAAACAAAACCGGTATCAATTTTGGGCTGAAGGGTTGTCTTGTAAAGTTCCGATTGTTTGAACTCCAGTAAAGCTTCTGCTTTCATTTTAGCTTCAATACCATCGCCGAATTTTTGCAATACTTTTTCGCGCATAGCCATGGCGTAATATTTTTGATCGCCAATAATCACACAAGGAGCTTCCGTTAGTTTAATGTTGTACTTTTCTTTAGCGGTTTTAATGAAAAAAGGATGAAAGTCTTTGTCAATTTTTTGCCCAAGAGTTTGTAAAATATAGATTCCTTTGTCAAAATCGTTTTGGGCTCTTTCAGTTCCGCTGTTACGATAAGCACGTTCTCGTTTCAACTTCAGTTCCCTGTTCGGAATTTGTGTTTTTTTGGTTTTTGGTGTTTGTGCGAATGTGAAAGTCGTACAAATCAGCAGGATCAGATATTTAAACGGCATTTTTTATGAGTTTAGTTAGCGATATTCAATTCTTTAACGCTGTTTTTTACTTCCGAGCCGCCCCATTCCACAAGTGTAAAGCCTTTGCGTTCTGTTTTGTGAAGTTGTTGCTCTTTAACGACAGTAAATTCTTTTAGACCGTAAAATTCCATATAAACCCGTAGCGATGTTTCAGGCTTTGGTGTTACGTTAAGTTCTGCAATCGCATTGCAGGCATCATTAATCTGAAAATGAATAAAATTGAACTCGTTTTTTTCCAGAATCGGCAGCCAAAACTGAATAAAATCATTGGTTTCCTGATTGATTAATCCGATATGCTCTAACTTTTCAATAAAGAAAGAAGTTAGGTTTTCTTTAGCGACAACAAAACCGTCCTGATAGCCATAATGCGCGTTCGGTAAATTGATATCGCCATCCCAAAATAAGGAACTGTAATACCGTTTGGAGTTTTTGTCAAAAATTTGTCCGTTAGGTTTTGCGGTTACCTTCCAGGCTTTATCATATTTCGGAAAAGTAGTGCGTAGTTTTCCTTTGAAATCCAGAACTACATCAATTTCGGTTTTTACAGTCGGGTACAGATAAATCACCGGTTTTGCTACTTTTATTTTTATGTTACCCGGAATTTCCGAAAGCTTTATTGTAAGTTCTTTTTTGGAGTCGATCAGTACTCTTTCAGATTTGTAATCCCTTAATTCGATTTTTAAAATATCATTGTTCCGTACTTCTAAGGAAAATTTTCCATCAAAGTCAGCTGTGGTTTCAGCCTTAGAATTTAAATTTAAAATCGTAGCACCTACTACAGGGAAATTTTCACAGTCGTAAACAGTTCCGGTTATCCGAAATGCATTATCCGTACGGTTTTCTTCAGTAGTGTAAGGATATAATTTGTATAGTTTTTGTAATTCAGACTCAGAAATATTTTTAGTGGTTATAAGAACAGCGCCGTTTTTTGCCACTTCTCCATAAGCCTTTGTGGCAGTTTCATTTTTTAGAATATTTACTGAGGAAATGTTTTTCAGATCAATTACTTCAGTAATATCTTTATGAACTATAGTCCCGTTAACTACAAAGACAGCTTCCGGATTATTTCTTAAGACCGCTTTATCATTAATTTTCCAGCCCGTTTTTTTAATGGAATCCGTTTGGGCATTCAGTTGTAAACTGAGGAAAGCAATAAAAATGAACAACAATTTTCTCATAAATTATTTTTTAAGATTTAACAGAAAAATATCCGCCTTCAATTCCTCCGTGTCCTTATCTTCACAAAGCAAAAAACTGATTTCTTTTTCCGTTTCTTTATATAACGTCAACCCTTCAAATTTATGCGTATTGGTAATTTTTTTGGTAAAGCCGATTTTCATGGTTTTGGTGTCGATGCTTCCGATGAGGCTGCCCAAAACTTCCCCGTCGTTATAAGTAGAATCAGTGTTTTCCGCGGTTGCTAAGAAATAGAGTATGTCGCCCACCAGAACCGCATCGGTAAAACTGGCGCGAATGCCTTTCAGTTTCGGGAGTTTGTATTCGTTGGTGATGATGTTGAATTCCTCCGTCAGGTTTTTGCCCTGAACCGTAAAGACGATATTTTTCCCTTTTGCGCCGTTTCCTCTGTTGAAGAAAAACCACTCGTTATCCTTGCGTGCCACGCCTTCAATGTTTAAATCGCCTTCGGGCAATTCGGCGAACGTTTGCATCGATAAATACAAATCACTTAAATCGGTTGTTGCTTCAACAGTTTTGGTTTTGGCATCCAATTGCATCATTTTGGTGCGTTTTTCCGTGGAACCGGAGCCAAAAATGTAGATTTTGCCTTCAAATTCCGTAACCGCTTCAAAATCGGGTTTGTCTTTTTTGGCGATGTTTTCCGACGGGTTTTCCGTGAGCGGATGGCGTTCCAGCGTTTTGGTTGCGATATTGTATTCGTAAAAATAACTGCTGTTGTCGCCTACAACCAATACCTGATTGTTTTTAAACATAAGTCCGGAAGCCGAACCGATTCCGATGATTTGAAACAGGATTTCCAGGGTGAATTTGTGCATGATGTTGTGTTTTGGTTTAGCCCCGATTGCAGTGAAAATCCTTTTCTTGCTTTCTTTAAGCAAGGAAAGATTGTAACGGAAAGCGGGAAAAAGCTCCTAAAATTACTTATATTTACGTATATAAAGCGAATGATTATGGCACTATTTAGTCCCGATAATTTTAAAATTACCATTCCTTTTCAGATTAACGATTTTCCAACGGTACTGCAAACGCATATCGACGACGAGGAAAAAGAGGAAAAACTGGATAAAGTCCAGAAGAAATTAAGCGAATGGCAGGATGTGATGTATGCCCACAACCGTTACGGCGTGCTGATTTGTCTGCAAGGTATGGACACTTCCGGAAAAGACAGCCTGATTCGCGAAGTGTTTAAGGAATTCAATCCGCGCGGGGTAGTGGTGCACAGTTTTAAAACGCCCAATTCCACCGAGCTGGAGCACGATTATTTGTGGCGGCATTATCTGGTGTTACCGGAAAAAGGGAAGTTTGCGGTGTTCAATCGTACGCATTATGAAAATGTGTTGGTTACCCGAGTGCATCCGGAATACATTTTGAATGAAAACCTGCCCGGCATTGAAAAAGTGGAAGACATTACACCCGAATTCTGGGAAAACCGTTTCGAGCAAATTAACAATTTCGAGAAACACATAGTACAAAACGGCACGATTGTCCTGAAGTTTTATTTCCACATGAGCAAAGAAGAACAACGGAAACGATTATTACGCCGTTTGGAAGAGGAAGAACACCACTGGAAATTCTCACCCGGCGATTTAAAAGAACGCGACCGTTGGGACGATTACATGAAATACTACGAGGAAGCGATCAACAAAACTTCAAAACCGCACGCACCGTGGTACGTAATTCCCTCTGATGATAAAGATATGGCACGGTACATGGTAGCCAAAATCATCTGGGAAGAAATGCAGAAGTATACCGATATTAAAGAACCGGAGCTAGACGCTAAAGTAAAAGCGGATTTTGCGTTGTACCGGGAAAAGTTAAGCAAATAAAGAGATAGCCACGAATGCACGAATTGTATAACTACTTAAAAATCGTGCATTTGTGGCTTTATAAAATTTATAATTTGTAACCGTAAGCCAATCGCAGCGAAATTTGCCCGGTATCGTAATCGTTGTAGTTTTCATAGCGCAGGCTAATGTCGATATGTTTGGTTGCTACACCAATGCCCGGCGTCCATAAAAAGGAATTCCCCAATTCTTTGGTAACGCCAAATGCACCACCGACTTCGCCCAAAACATAAAACTGATTGCCTAAAAAGGACTTAAAACCCAGTTTGGCAGGAATAAATCCGGCATCGCTTCCCGAACTGAACAAATGCGTGTAACCCGTTGTGGCTGCTAATGACGTCTTCATCGTCAAATCGTATTGTAAACGGCCATCGACACCTAAACTGAAATTGTAGTTGTTATTTAAAGGGATTCCTCCGTTAAGGCCAAATCCTGCGCGCCAATGGTGTAAATATTCCGGTTTGGTTTCCTGTGCCAAAGCGGTCGCAGAAGCCGAGATGATTCCGAAAAGGAACAACGTCCTTAAAAATTTGTGTTTTACTCTCATGATAGGGTATTTTAGGGATAGTTGGTATAAAAACTGCGTTTACCGGATTTTCGTTTGTCTGAAAAACTTAAACTTCTGTTAAAAATTCATAAGGTTTCTTAATAAAGAAATGTAAAAATTTGATATTCAGTAGTTTGCTGGTTTTTTATTGTTTTGGCTAAATTTTCAGAAATCTGTAGCGTTACCGAAAATCTACTTCTTACCTTTGCCCAAAATTTAGAAAAATGCGTTGGTCTGACTATACAAAAGAATTTTCCGCAAACCTGAAACTCGCTTATCCGATTATTCTGGGAATGCTCGGGCACACCTTAGTGAGCATCATCGATAACGTCATGGTAGGGAAATTAGGGCCAACCGAGCTGGCAGCGGCTTCACTGGCCAACAGTTTTGTGTTTATCGCGATGTCGATCGGATTAGGTTTTTCTACGGCGATTACTCCTTTGGTAGCAGAAGCAGACGGCGAGAAAAATGTGGATAAAGAACGTACCATTTTCCATCACGGCCTGATTTTGTGTACCATTTTGGGTATCAGTCTGTTTCTGATTATCTATTTTTCAAAGCCCCTGATTAGTCTGATGGGGCAACCGGAAGACGTGGTTACTTTAGCCAAACCGTTTTTGGATATCGTGGCGTTTTCACTAATTCCGCTGATTATCTTTCAGGGTTACAAACAGTTTGCCGACGGAAAATCGGAAACCAAAGTGGCGATGTGGGCGAATTTACTGTGCAACGTGGTACACTTTTTCCTGAACGTGGTTTTGATTTACGGTTTGTGGTTCTTTCCGAAGCTGGGTATGTTGGGCGCGGCCTACGGAACGGTAATTTCCCGTTTTGTCATGTTGATTTACATCCATTATTCCCTGATTCACAAAGAGCGTTTTAAAACGTATTTTGAGGGATTTTCATTCAGAGAACTGCAAAAAGATATCGTAAAAAAAATTGTAAATTTAGGCTTGCCTTCCTCGATGCAGATGTTTTTTGAAGTGGCGTTGTTCACCGGAGCCATCTGGCTTTCCGGAAGAATCGGAACCACTGCACAGGCAGCCAATCAGATAGCCCTGAGTCTGGCAACTTTTACGTTTATGTTTGTTTCCGGTTTGGGCGTTGCAGCTATGGTGAGAGTCGGCAATTACAAAGGTGCTCAGGATTTTAAACTCCTGCGAACCGTTGCCCGTTCGTTGTTCCTGTTAGCAATTATCATTCAGGGGATTTTCGCCTTCATTTTCGTGGTGCTGCATCCGTATTTGCCGGAATTGTTTATGAATGCCGAAAACGTTGCGCAGTTGGCAGACAGTTCTGAGGTGATTTCCATCGCCGCCCATTTAATCATCATCGCTGCCATTTTCCAGATTTCCGACGGGATTCAGGTGGTGGTTTTAGGTGCCTTACGCGGATTGCAGGATGTGAAAATCCCGATGTACATTACTTTCATTGCGTATTGGTTAATCGGTTTCCCAATTTCGATTTATTTAGGATTGTACACCGATTTGAAAGCCATCGGCATCTGGATTGGATTATTGTCCGGATTAACCGCAGCCGCCTTATTTTTGTATCTTCGCTTTAATCATTTAAGTAATAAATTGATAATTGAAAGATTGAAAGATTGAAAGATTGAAAGATTTTCTTTAATGACCTTATATTGTTAAAAATAGATTTGACATTAAAGATTTGGAATTTAGTTTTTTTTAAACGTATAACTCATAATTTATAATTCATAACCTTTATGGAATTACCGAAATTCGTATTAGCAGACAACACTGATTTCCCGGACGATATTTTCATCATTCACTTAGAATTCCCGCGTTTTTTAATCAATCTGAAAGACGATTCAGTGGAATTTTTAGAAGACATTGACGAAGAAGACGAACACGAAATGGAATCCGAAATGGAACATTTAATTACCTTGGCAGGAGAGTTTTACGATCGTGAAATGGAGCGCTACGAAGCTTAAGCAGTGTTCATTGTTCATTGGACAGTCGCAGTTTGCAGTGCTGTCTATTTATGATACATGTTCAAAAGCAACTGAGCGGCGGCAAACGGTGAGATCTCATTGTTTTGCACCGCTTTTTTGTTTTCCTCCAGTAATTTTTGTACTTCCGGATGGTTGTAGAAATGCTGTTTTAACTGTTCGTTGATGGTTTCAATGAGCCAATATTGGTTTTGCTCCTTGCGTTTTTGTTCGAAGTAATGATTTTCTTTTGTCAGGTTGAAATACTCGGTAATCGTTTCCCAAACTTCTGCAATTCCTTCGTTGTGAAGCGCGCTACAGGTGGTTACTTTTGGTGACCAGCCCGAGTTTTTTATCGGGAACAGATGTAAAGCACGGTTGTATTCGGTTTTGGCTAATCGGGCGCGTTTTACGTTGTCGCCGTCCGCTTTGTTGATTACGATTAAATCCGCCATTTCCATAATCCCGCGTTTGATGCCCTGCAATTCATCACCGGCACCGGCTAAATTCAGCAGCAGAAAGAAATCGACCATACTGTGTACTGCGGTTTCACTTTGACCGACACCCACGGTTTCAATCAGAATGGTATCAAAACCACAGGCTTCACATAAAATAATGGTTTCCCTTGTTTTTCGCGCCACACCGCCCAGACTTTCCCCGGAAGCACTCGGTCGGATGTACGCATTTTCGTCTTTCACCAGTTCTTCCATGCGGGTTTTATCGCCTAAAATACTGCCGTGCGAAATGGAACTGCTCGGGTCCACCGCCAAAACGGCTACTTTCTTTCCAATCGAAGTCAGATATTTTCCGAAAGCCTCAATAAACGTCGATTTTCCCACACCCGGAACGCCCGTAATCCCAATCCGAATCGATTGGTTCGCATAAGGCAAACAGCCTTTAATGATGTCGTTGGCTTTTTCCAGATGCTTTTCGCTGGTGCTTTCCACTAAGGTGATGGCGCGGCTTAAGGCGGTTTTGTCGCCTTTCAGGATGTTGGCAATCAGTTCTTCGGCAGTAGGTTGCTTTCTTCGGAACTTCTGGATTTGTTCCACGGAAGAAGCGCTAATGCTGTCCGGTTGTTCAATACCGTCATTTTCCTTTAAGGCCGATTTTTTATGCGAAGAGTTCAAAACAAAGCTTTTGGTAAAAGTAGTAAATAGATTTCAAATTAGTAATACCTTTGCCCGTCAACGTTTGTTATGGATAACATTATACTCATTTTTGTCTGCATGCTTTTGGGTTTTCTGCTCAAAAGAATGGCGGCTTTTCCTCCGTTAAGTTACAAAACGCTCAACCAGTTCGTGATTTACATTTCGCTTCCTGCCGTGGCGCTGTATTATATCCCGAAACTGGAAATCAGTTCAAGACTGCTGTTTCCGTTGGGCATTGCATGGCTGGGTTTTGGGTTGTCGTTTTTGTTTTTTACGGCGTTTTCAAAAGTGTTTGGTTGGTCTAAAAAACTAACGGGTTGTTTGATAATAGTAGCCGGATTGGGCAATACCTCGTTTGTAGGCTTTCCGGTTGTCGAAGCGGTTTACGGGAAAAAGGCTCTGGAAACCGCCGTTATTGTAGATCAGCCGGGTTCGTTCGTGGTGGTTTCCACGGTAGCGATTTTAATTGCTTCGCTGTATTCCCGAAGTACCGAAAATTCCACAACTACGGTTTTTAAAAAGATTTTGTTGTTTCCACCTTTCATCGCGTTTATAGTGGCCGTTTTACTCAATGTCATGCAGCTTGATTTCCCCGAAATGCTCCAATCGGTATTCCAGCGTCTGGGAACAACCGTAACACCCATAGCGTTAGTAGCCGTGGGCATGCAACTCGAATTCGACTGGAAAAGCAAACACTGGAAATTCCTGACTTTAGGGCTGTTTTTTAAACTCCTCATCACTCCGGCTTTCTTCTATCTTTTATACGTGATGATTTTAAACGGAAAAGGGCAGGAGGTACAGGTTTCCGTACTGGAAGCCGCCATGGCACCCATGATTACCGGAGCCATCGTCGCCGTCAATTACGGTTTAAAACCCAAGCTGGCCAACATGATGATTGGTTTCGGGATTCCTATGTCTTTTTTGACGCTGGTGTTTTGGTGGTGGGTTTTGAAAGGGGTTTAGAACTTTTTTTAGTTAATTGGGGGCTGATTTTTAGTTAATCGGAGGCTGAGCCTGTAAAAGTCCCGATTGTGTTGTTTTGAATTGAACAACTTCTTTTCTTTTGTCTTGATACAAATCTCCGATTCAACGAATGCCAAAACAAAATATTAACTAATGAGTTAAAGGAAACAAAAAATACTCAAGTGTTATTTTGCCTATGGATTTCGTGAACCTAAAGGTTTCAAGACTGAAACACGCCACCTAAAAATTCCAAAGGTTTCTAAATTATCCGAACTCCCTTCGGTCAGACAGCTACTACTTCTTAACGTAAACCCTTGAAATTTTCTTAATGGTTCTGTGTTTTTAGGTTGGGGGTATCGCCAAAATTGTAATATATAGACTATAATTTCCTTTTGGCGATAAAAAAACAAATAAAATTTTATTTATAGTAAATTGTTGTAAAAAATAATTTACTCTTATGATAAAGCGAACTTTATTAATAGAAAGTAAAACCTCAATAACCACTAAGAATCTTCAGTTAATACTGAAATCGGAGAGTAGGGAAAGCAGCATTCCGGTTGAGGATGTAGGATTTATTGTTCTTGATAATCCTGAAATTTATTTGAGTATTCCGGCAATGAATTTACTCTTGGAGAACAACACCTCGGTAATTGTCTGCGGAACCAATCATTTGCCAAACGGAATGTTTCTTAACCTAAACAGCCACCACATTCAACAGGAGATTTTTAAAGAACAGATTAATGCTTCCGAACCTTTAAAAAAGAAGCTTTGGCAACAAACCATTGTAGAGAAAATCAATAATCAGGGGATATTATTGGCAAAAATTACCGGAAAGAAAAATAAATTTGATTTCCTGGCCTCGAAAGTTTTAAGTGGCGATACCTCGAATATGGAAGCTGTTGCGGCTAACCTGTACTGGAAAGAGTTTCATACGGCAAACTTCAAAAGGGAGCGTTTTGGCGACTATCCGAATAACTTTTTAAATTACGGCTATGCTTTATTGAGAGCGGCAACAGCAAGGGCTTTGTCCGGAAGTGGTTTATTAAATACGTTAGGGATTCACCATAAGAGCAAGTACAATGCGTTTGCTTTGGCAGACGATATCATGGAGCCTTTTCGGCCCATTGTGGATGAAAAGGTTTATGAGTTAGTGCAGCATTATGAAGAACAGGAACTGAAAACAGCGATTAAGGCAGAACTTTTACAAACCTTAACCCGAACAGTTTATTTTAAAGACGAAAAGAGTCCTTTAATGGTAGCACTGCAAAAAACGGCAAGTTCCTTACAGCAATGTTATACTGGGGAGCGAAAAAAAATTAAATACCCACAATTATGGATTTAAACGGTTATCGCATTATGTGGCTATTTGTGTTTTTTGATTTACCCACCGAAACCAAGAAAGACCGGAAAAATGCTTCCGGTTTTCGGAACCAGCTTTTAAAAGACGGTTTTAATATGATGCAGTATTCGGTGTATATGCGACATTGTGCCAGTAGTGAAAGTGCAGACGTTCATGAGAAAAGAGTACAGAAATTATTGCCGCCGTTAGGAAAAGTGAGCATTTTAAGAATAACCGACAAGCAATTTGGGAATATCCAGAATTTTTGGGGAAAATCGGAAGTGCCTAAAGAACTGCAGCCCACACAACTTGAGCTTTTTTAGTCTTATAAATAAAAAAATGCTTCAATCTTGCCTTATCACTGCAAAAAAGAAGCATTTTTTTTCACGATATTTTTATTTAATTTCTTGA
>NZ_KE387020.1:0-164430 GCF_000430025.1 Flavobacterium suncheonense GH29-5 = DSM 17707 | reverse complement strand
TGTGGTTTGAGCTGTTTAAGAATTTGAAACTTTATGTCAATGAACTTTTAATTTATTTTATAAAATTGCAACTTTACCTAACGGATTAATCTTGAATTCTTTATCATTCAATAAAAAATCACAATTTGACACTCTCAACCTTAACCATGGCACTGGAGTATCAAAATCTACTTGAGAATTTTTCAAATTATTATCAGCCATGAATTTGACAATAGTCAATTCTTCTTTATTTGCACTACTTTGCTGCATTGCCGTTTTATGATGTCTGAATTGAATTCTTCCATCTCCCTCAAATCCGATAACTTTATATAATCTTTTCATAAATTCTTTATCACCTACTTCACTTAATTCTTCTCTACTTTCCTCGTAAAACAGGACTAAATCACCCTTCTTAATTATATATTTTAACGGTAAATCTAACTTTAAATGAATGGCTGGCACAATTGTATTATGATTTTTAGAATCATTACTTAATTTATAATAGTTACCTGCATCCATATAGTTTAACAATTCAAATCCTCTTTTTAAATTACCTTTTTTATCCTGACCTTCATAAATAGCCATAGCATAATTTTCACCATTAACCCCATACACTTTTTGCTTATGTTCGTGCTTAGATTTTGAAAGCAAACTATGTTCTTTAATCTCCAAAGGATTTTTTACAGAATTGGCATATATCCTCACCTTATTAATAGGAATTTGTTTTTCTTCGTTCATCCAAACTGTACCTGACATTTTGTTTTTTTGTTGCGTATTGGATGACAGTAATAACACTTTGTTAGCAATAGCTTGTTTTACTTTTTCTTTAACGATTTCATCAACAATATTTTCAATATCATTAGCTTTTAAACTTTCTAAATCTTTACGAATTACATAACGTATTTCCGTTGTATTTAATGGATTTTTAATAGCTCCATAAATACTGTCTTGGTGTAAAGAACCACGAATAGTATCACCTTGTTGGATTCTTGGCAACTTCTTGCCATTACAATCTAATTTATAGATGATTTTTCCATTACCGTCTTTTTTGGCAACAGCTTTACCGTTTATATCCCTTTCGATTTCAGCAATGTATTGTTTTTTACCTCTAACTCGAACAATCTTTTTGGATTGTTTTTTTACATTATCAGGTGTATGATGAGAAACCAAAATTTCTCCTTCTATTTTTTGTAAATCTTCTGTAAAGGTTGGCCAAGGTTTTGATTCGGATAAAAGTTTTCTTGCTTCATTACCGTTTTCATTATCTTCTTTTGTCCAGGCGTTTGCTAACACATCATATTTGTCCTTAGTCATACAGGCTATGGTTATAGCGTCAATGGTATGATGAGTATGTTTGCTTCGATCTTTTTCCTCATAATATTTTTTACCGTCTTTGATAAAACTTGGCTGTAGCCCCCAGATTTTTCTAAATTCGGCAACCATTCCACCCTTAACACTTTCTACTCTGTTAAAGTAAGAATTCAAATAAGCACGAGAATATTTGGTGATGATTCCGGTATCTGGAATCTGACTATTCTTAAATCCAACTTTAGCCTCTTTCCAAACAAAACGTTCATACTTACCTTTTAAATAATCACGTTTTAAGGTTAAATAATGTCTTCTTCGTATTTTTTTGTCTTTAGCTTCCTTAGTAGCAGCGGCTTTCGTTGATTTTATGATTTGTTCTATTTCCCAAGTTAGTTTGTCTGCTTCTTTACGCCAGTGGTCAATATAAGGTAGTAACAATTCATAATTATTTAACTCTATAGGCATTTGATTTTTTTTAATGTCTCTGTTAAATCGTTTGCTGCAAAGTGTTTTATTCATCAATGAATTATCTTGCGAAATGCTTCTCGGTATGGTGTGTTCAATATCGTAATCAGGGTTTTCGCCAATAATTTGATGAATTCCAATTTTTTTACTTACCCCACCATTTAATGTTGGTTCGTATATTTCCATTCCATTTTGCTCCACCCATAATTGGTATCTCAAAATATCATCCTCTGTTGGTTCGATATCTTTACCTGTTTGGGCTTTATAATCTTCTTTTATTTGTTTAGCAAGATCCTGTCTTTTATTTTGATTTTCTTTTTGAAAATCCTGTATTGCTTTTCGCTTGTTGGCATCGTTTAACTCACGCGCTAATTCTATATGTACTTTGGTCTTCTCATCAACTAAACCTTCTAATATTAATGTATTCAACACTTTTCGCAATTGATGCAAAGCGCGCATAGCCATAGGATTTTTGATGGATGAAATCAAAGGGCTACCTAAAACCACTTTTTCATTTCCAAATTCATCTTTTATGATTTTCTTTTTAAAAACTTCTATATCTGATGGGTGATATAGTTTATGCAAACGATTTTGATTGCTACAATAGATTTCGCCATCTTCGTTTTCTCCTTTCAAGAATTCAATTACTTTTTCATCTAATCTTTTAATAGGGATATATTCATGTTTTTGTAATTGTATAATGAAAATCGGAAACAATTCCTCTACAATATCATCTTGGTCTTCATTGTTTCTAAAAATAGTAGCGACCTTTTTTTGTAAATCATTTTTATAGGTATGTTCAGCTTCTTTTGAATAATAACAGTTATCGGCTTTACATTCTTTGATTAAACCGTTTATGATTTCTAATTTACTGTTTTCAAGAGTGTTATCATCAATAATCTCAGCTATTTTATTTTGGATGTACAAGCGTTCTTTAGGATTGTTCCAAATGTGTTCATCTACAATATTTTCAATATTAGCCATAAAAACGGCATGAGAATACAATAAACCTTGCTTTAAATAAGGTGTTATTTTAGCAATTGCGTTCAAACTTAAACTGGCAAAATCTTTTTTTAATCTGATTTTACTGAATGATTTAGCTCGTTTTTCATCTAAGCCAAGTTTGTTTTTTGCATATTCCTCTAAATAAATATCGGAAGTAGAAACAGATAACAAATGCCAAATATCTTTGTAGTAAACAGTTCTTGTAACCGTTTCACCTTTTGAGTTTTGAGTTTGATAGTTCCATTGTTTAGTATTCCAATCGTCACCAAAAATATTTTTTAGTGAAGCTGAAACAACACTGCCCGGAACAGTATCTTTCGGTTTATAGTTAAATAAATAATGTGCTGATTTAGCATTAGAAGACTTATAAAATTCGAATGTTGTTCCTTTAACAATGAGTTCTTTAGCCAAATCTTCGAAATTGAAATTGTCTTTCTTTCTTAAAAATTTAGGAATTAGTCTTTGCTTTTCAGCTAAAGTTAGAAAGCGTAATTTTTCATCTTCTGGTGTTTTTATTTTTATAGTGTTTAAATAACTCCACATTCTGTATTCCTCAAAATCAGGATGTGAGATTGCACAACGTGTTTTATTTTTTTCAAAGGAACATTTACCAATTAGTCCTTTTTGTGATTTTAAGGGACGTTGAAAAAATATTGCTCGATATAATTCTTTTGCTAAACCGCTATATCTTTTTTCTGGTAATTTTTCATTTTCATTAATTTCTGTTATTCCTTGTGCTTTGCAAATTATTTCAAATTCGGCTAAATAATGTTCTTCCCTTGCAGTATAATGATTTCTTATTTTACCTTTACTGTATAAGCTATAGAAGTATTGACCTAAAGTACCAAAATTTCCATCTTTCATGGCTTTTGATATTTCTCCAATCTCTTGTTTTACTGCTCCCTGATCTTCTTTTCTATTTAGTCTGGCAATAACTTCTGCTTTTGCTTTTTCAAAATCATTAGACTTAATTATCTTTTCAAGAGCATTATATAAAGATTTGAGTTTCTTTTCTCCTTCATCTAAATCTTTTGAATTCTTTTCAAGTATATCTAATCCGTCAAAATAATCTTCAATTTCAACCATTAAATCATTAACAGTTTGAGCCTCTTCAATTCTACTTTCAATATTGGGTGCGTGTTGCTCAATAATTCCATCAGCCGATTGATCTAATCTATTACTTAAAAAGCCTCTTCGTTGCGCAATATGATACAAAGCTCTGCCAAGCTCATACAATGAAACTTTCTGTCTACTTGCTCTATCTCTAAAAATATAAGGATTGATGTTTTGGTTATCATCAGTGCGCAACCATTTTAAAAACTCCGGATTTAATGGATATTGTTTGAAGCCAGATTTACGCCATCCATTTACTTCGTCTACTGATAATGGGCACATCCCATTTTGTGAAAGCACTTTCAAAGTCTCATACTTTCGAAGTTTTCTTCTAAATTTTATTTTGCGAGCGCTTCTATAATTGGTTCGTTCAGCAGCACGTGAGCTTTCAATGCCTTTCTCAGATTTGACCCCTTCAGAAAATATCCTAACTCCTTTATCAACTAATGAAAATTCAGTTCCATTTTTATCAACGATTGCCCATCCAATCGAGTTTGTTCCTAAATCCAATCCTAAAATTCGTGCCATATATTTTTTTATTTCCTTTTTATCGTTACATTTGAAATGTGAAAAAATTATTCTAATCTTTAATCTTATCACAATAAGGCTATATGCCGTAGATGAAAATCTTTAGTCCTGCTTCGGTGGGACTTTTTTTATTTATAAACTTCCCAAACATACCCATAAAAAACCACCCACACAATCACTAAATTTAGTGATTTTTCAAAAAAGTTTGCCATGAGTAGAAGTGGCTTCGAGGGCCTCAGCCACCGCGCAACACAACAAATATCATTCGTCTTAAGCATCAATACAAAAAAATGAACAACAAAAACAAAACCTCAATCAAAGCCCCCCGGTCTGAGAACGCGCAACCATTAAGAACTACCCCTTTCCCCTTCATAATAAAGAATAACCGCCCCGCTGCGAAACGTTTTAGTTCTAATCAGTTTAAGCACAATCCTTTCGCGGATGTCTTTAAATAACGGCAAACCGCTTCCGGCGATAACAGGATGAACACAAAGCTGGTATTCGTCGATTAAACGGAGTTTCGTCAGCGCTACAATCAGGCTGGGGCTGCATACAAAAACATCTTTGCCTGATTGCTGTTTCAGCGTCAGAACCTCTTTTTCAAGATCCTGTTCGGCTAATTTGGCACTTTTCCAGTCCAGGGTTTTCAGTGTGCGGGAAAAAACAAGTTTTGGAGTGTTGTCCATGGCTTCGGCAAAATCGTCCATTGTTTTATCGCCTGTGGGATTTTCCAGTAGGGTGCGCCAAAATTCCATCAGCTGGTAGGTTATCCTGCCGTATAAAGCGATATCGGCAGTTCGCAACAGGTCGGCGTAATGCTGATGTATTTCTTCGTCCGGGATAACAGCGGTATGGTCGCAAAACCCGTCAAGCGTCATATTGATGGCTGCAATTACCTTTTTCATAGTCTTCTTTTTATCGTTATCGCACTTTAAAACCGCATTCGTTGTATTCTGACAGCGTTTAAAATCGCCAGCAAAGCCACACCAACATCTGCAAAAACCGCTTCCCACATGGTCGCCAATCCGCCTGCGCCCAAAAGCAGCACAATTCCTTTTACCGCAAAGGCTAAGGAGATGTTTTGCCAGACAATTTTCTTAGTCTGCTTACTGATGGTAATCGCCATCGGAATTTTACTTGGTTTGTCGTCCTGTATGACCACGTCTGCCGTTTCAATAGTGGCATCGCTTCCCAAGCCGCCCATCGCAATTCCCACATCGCTCAGGGCTACCGCCGGGGCGTCATTTACACCATCGCCCACAAAGGCCACACTTTCCCGGCGTGATTTTAGTTCTTTCACTTTGTTCACCTTGTCTTCGGGCAGACAGTCGCCAAAAGCATTTGGAATCCCCAGGGTTTTTGCCACAAATTGAACCACCGTGGTTTTGTCGCCACTCAGCATCGTGGGTTTTACCCGCAGGGATTTTAAGCGATCAATGGTAAGTTTGGCATCTGTTTTTATAGTGTCGGATATGGTAAGGTAGCCCACAAATTGGCTGTCGTAGGCAACGGCAATAACGGTATAAACGATATCCTTTAGGTCTTTTTGGTGCGGAATGCCGAATTGTTCCATCAGTTTGAAATTCCCGACCAGCAATTCTTTTCCGTTTACAGTGCCTCTCAGTCCGTGCCCTGCAATTTCTTCCACATTTTCAAGCGGAATCGTATTGCCGGTATTCCCGACAAATTCATGGATGGCGGTAGCAACAGGATGGCTGCTGTGACGTTCCAGCGCATCAACCATTTGCAACAGTTCAACTTCCATAAAGGCCGGGTCAAACACCACTTCCTGCACCTTAAAAACGCCTTCGGTCAGGGTGCCCGTTTTGTCCATCACCACATGCTGAACAGTCGCCAGCACGTCTAAAAAGGTACTGCCTTTAAACAAAATTCCGTTTTTACTCGCCGCACCAATTCCGCCGAAATACCCCAGCGGAATGGAAATCACCAACGCACAGGGGCAGGAAATCACCAGAAAAATGAGCGCCCGGTATAACCAATCGGCAAACTGATAATCGGTTGTAAAAAAGTAGGGGAGAAAACAAATGCCCACAGCCAAAGCCACCACAATCGGGGTGTAGATTTTGGCAAATTTCCGGATAAACAACTCTGTCGGAGCTTTCTGGGACGTGGCATTCTGTACCAACTCTAAGATTTTACTCAGCTTACTGTCGGTATAGGCAGTTGTAACTTTTACCTGAGCAACCGTGTTGAGGTTAATCATGCCGGCCAAAACTGTTTCACCTTTTGTCTTGGTGTCGGGCTTGCTTTCGCCGGTGAGCGCTGCGGTGTTAAACGAAGCCGTTTCCGATAAGAGTTCCCCGTCCAGTCCCAATTTCTCTCCGGGCTTTAGTTGTATGATTTCGCCAATGACTACGGTTTCCGCTTTTACCGTTTGCGGTTGCTTGTTGCGCAAAACCGTTACTTCATCCGGCCGTTGGTCGAGCAGGGATTTGATGTTGGCTTTTGCTCTTTTTACGGCCAGGGTCTGAAACACTTCGCCCACGGCATAAAACAGCATAACGGCCACACCTTCGGGATATTCACCAAGGGCAAAAGCTCCGAGGGTCGCGATACCCATTAAAAAGAATTCCGAAAAGATTTCCCCCTTGCGAATGCTTTCAAGCGCTTCTTTAAGTACGGGAATCCCGACAGGAAGGTAAGCTGCTACATATCCGATAATTTTTACCCAACCGGTAAACCATCCGGGTTTCAGAAAATGGTCCAAACTGATGGTAGCGAGCAATAGCACCGCAGAAAGGATACTCGGCAAAAAAAGTTTCATTAGACTGCTTCCGCCGTGGCTGTGGTCGTAATCGTGGTCGTGGTGATGGCGTTCTTTTTCCTCTGCTTTACTGTAAATTTTATCTTCCAGCGTGCAACACGTCATCCGGCCCTGCGCATCGTAGGTGTGTTTGTGATTTTGGTCTGTATTGATCATGGCAGCGGTGCTTGTCGTACGTCTTTTCCTGTCGTTGGGTTGCCTTTTTTAAAGACCATCAGCCTGCAGATAAGGGTAATTTAAAACCGTAAGGCTGCTCAATTCATCCATTTAGCAAAAGAAGCCTTTATACAATCCTTAAATTTAGTGATTTTTCGGCAATTTACCCTGTCTTTCGCAAGACAAATTAGCGACCGTTTTAACGAATCAGCCTGTTGATGAAAGTTGCGGCGATTTTCAAAACTACGTCCGGCTGCTCTTTGTGTGGGGTATGTCCGACAGTCGGAATAACTGCTTTTTCAGCGCTTCCGCTTACCTGTGAAATGGTTTTTTTCACCTGATTCAATGTGCCGTATTCGTCGTTTTCACCCTGAATGAAAAGCAGAGGAGCCGTAATGCTTTTCAGGAAATGTTCGATATTCCAGTTTCGGAATGCAGGACTGCGCCAGGTTTCGGTCCAGGCTTTTACCATGGTATCCGTTTTAGTGCCGTGGTATTTGGCCAAACGTTCGGGCAAATCAGTTGTGGCGTAGGCTTCAGCTGCTTCACAGATTCCTTTCAGGGTAATGTCTTCCACAAAAATATGCGCCGCTTCCACGATAATCGCCTTAATTTTTGAGGGATATTTGCTGGCCGCAATAAGCGCAATGGAACCACCGTCACTGTGTCCGAACAGGATGACATTGCTTAACGCATATTCGGTTATAATCCGGTTTAGCACATCCGCTTCCAGTTCCACATAATCATTGTTTCTTACGTGTGTCGGCATCGGTTGCGATTGTCCGTAGCCCAAACGGTCGTAAATAAGAAGATTACATTGGGTAAGGGCCGCTAATTTTTCGGGGAAATCGCGCCACAGAGCAATACTTCCCAACGAATCGTGCAAAAAAATAAGGGTAGGCCTTTTCGGATCATTTTGGATGTGTTTAATTTCTAAATCAGTCAGCTTCATTTTAGTTTCAGACGGCAAATAGGTTAATAGCTTTTTTGTAATTTTTTTGTTCAATAATAATTCTGGAAATATTCCCTTTCATAATTTCAGAGGTTTCACCGTAGATAAGCAGTACACCCAGTTCGGTTAAAGCACCGGTCTAATCTGTGTGTGCATTCAACGTCAAAACAAATCTAATAAAACTGCCTTAAAACATTATCTAAACCAAAGCACAAAAACACAGTTAATCCTTTCCAATTCATACTTAATCCATATATAGCGTATATATGTCGTATATATGTCGTATATATGTCGTATATATGTCGTATATATGTCGTATATATGTCGTGTATATGTCGTGTATATGTCGTGTATATGTCGTATAAAACTTAATGTTCAAGCCTGCAAAATTTCAGTTATACAAATACACCATGCTCAATACCATTAATACTTTCCTCAGCCCTAGAAAACAGCATCTTTATAAACATTTGATTCCGTCATCCCGTTTAGTTTATTAAATTTGTTTAAAAATAGCATGTCATGCCACTAACACCCGAAATACTGCAAAAACTGGAAACCATCGTAGGCGCATCGTTCGTGTTTACAGACGAAGAAACCCGCAACCACTACGGTCACGACGAAACAGAAGATTATGTGTTTCCGCCAAGTGTTGTTGTGAAACCGGCATCTGCACAAGAGATTTCGCAGATTGTGAAACTGGCGAACGAATACAAAATTCCTGTTGTACCCATTGGCGGAAGAACCGGTTTAAGCGGCGGTGCGTTGAGCATTTATCAGGGCATTGGTTTGTCAACAGACCGTCTGAATAGCATCCTTGAAATTGACGAAAGAAATCTTCAGGTAGTAACCGAACCGGCTGTAATCACACAGGTTTTACAGGAAACCCTTTTAGAGAAAGGCCTGTTTTACCCGGTAGATCCAAGCAGTCGCGGCAGTTGTTTCATCGGTGGTAATGTTGCTGAAAATGCCGGTGGAGCAAGAGCTGTAAAATATGGCGTGACCAAAGATTACGTCCTGAATCTGGAAGTAGTATTGCCAACCGGAGAAATCATCTGGACCGGTGCCAACACCTTGAAAAACTCAACAGGGTACAACCTGACACAGTTAATGGTAGGCAGTGAAGGGACTTTGGGCATCATCACCAAAATCGTTTTAAAACTCTTGCCGAAAAATGCGCACAATGTCTTAATGCTGGTGCCGTTTTACAAAGCCGAACAGGCCTGCGAAGCCGTTTCCGCCATCTTCAGGGCAGGTGTAGTCCCAAGCGCTCTGGAATTCATGGAACGCGATGCCATCGACTGGGCCATCAAATACATTGAAGGCGTTAACATAGCTATTAAAGACGAAATTAAGGCCCATTTATTAATTGAAGTAGACGGTAATTACCCCGATGTTTTAATGCTCGAAGCCGAAAAAATAATGGGAGTAGTCGAACAGTTCGAAATTGATGAAATCCTTTTTGCCGATACCGAAGACCAGAAAAATGCCTTATGGCGCATGCGTCGCGGTGTGGCGGAAGCCGTAAAATCGAATTCTGTGTATAAAGAAGAAGATACTGTGGTACCGCGTTATGAATTGCCAACCTTATTAAAAGGGATTAAGACGATTGGTGACAAATACGGTTTCAAATCCGTGTGTTACGGGCACGCGGGAGACGGCAACCTGCACGTAAACATCATCAAAGCCGATATGACCGACGATAACTGGAAAACGCAAGTTCCTAAAGGCATCCGCGAAATCTTCGAACTGACCGTTTCCCTAAAAGGAACCTTATCCGGGGAACACGGAATAGGGTATGTGCAGAAAAATTTCATGGACATCGCCTTCAACAACAGTCAATTGCAGCTGATGAAGAGCATCAAAAAGGTCTTCGATCCGAACAATATTTTAAATCCGGGCAAGATTTTTCCGGATGCACTATAAAGTCAATAAAAAAGGATGTGAAGTACTCACATCCTTTTTTATTTGTTCTTAAACACAGTTAAAGCAGCATCCGGATTTTTAAACGTAGGCGGTTGTTCGCTAATGTTAGCAATGCGTTTTTTATTTAGCTTCATTGTGATATCGGCTTCCGTAGTAAACAATAAAACCCACATAAACGGATTGTTGATGTAAGGCGTCAATTCGGATTCCAGATCGTCCAGTTCGATAATTTTCTCAATCTCCTGCAATCCTTCGTTGTAAATTTTATGAATGACCGACAGTTTTAAAGTGCCGTTTTCCACAGCGGTTTTTACGTAAATGTTCAGCAATTCCGGTTTTCCGATAGTTTTGGTAAAGGTCAGTTTAGCAAAAGTACCATCGGCAATACTGGAGTGTACGGCGTTAAAAAAAGAAGAAAATACGATAGTGTTCGTCATTGTGTTATAATCTGTTGCTTTGGAAGCTTCGAAAAGAAACGGTTGTTATAGTCCAAGTTGTTTTCGGACGGTTTCGGTGAGCATTTTGTCGATGAAGTCAAGCTGACCCGCATCATAATTTATAAAACGCCATTTGTTTTGCGTTACGTTATCGGAAATGGCAATCATAACACTTTCTCCTTCAATCAGAAAACTGTTGCGCTCTTTTTCGAAAGTAACCTTTTTGCCCGTCATGTGTTGCTTGAATGTGGTAAGCATTCCATTGGCAAGCTGATCGGTTAGCGGTTTTTCATATTTCATTCGGATGGCACCGTTGTAGCGGACAATACAAAAAGTCTGTTGGTTAATTTTTTTCAGTTCCGAATACGTAAATACCGGATTAGGATACACAAAACTGACACTGAATTCAGGATTTTGAAAATTACTTTCCAATACTTGTGTCATTTGAGTTCTATCGACTAGTTCAAATAATTTGGGATAGGAGTAATTTAATATTTCATCAAAATCTATGTTGTAGCTGGCATCATAAACTTTTTTGGTTTCCACTTTTAACTCATCAAGGGTTTGTGCCTTACTAATTGAAAACAGGAACAGAAAAAATAGAACTGACTTTAGTTTCATAAAAAAGATTTTCGTTAAAAATACAAAAATCCCCAATTGGTTGTCAGTTGGGGATTTTATTTTGAGTACAAGATAAGTTTATTCGTTTACGATAATCCATTCACCTGAAGCTAGTAGCGATTCTGCTTTTTTATACTTCATGGTTTCCGATTTTCCGCTCATTACGTGTTTAATGGTAACATTGTCATTACGGTTGATTTTTGGCGCATCGCGAACCACAGTTTCCGTTACATGGTGTTGTTGTTGCTGTTGCATTTGTCCCGCTTCACGGTTTCTGGCCGCCATTTCGTCGGTATTCAAAACTTCTTCTTTGGAAGTCGTATAATCTTCCTGTACCGGAACTTCTTCAGCTTCCTGAATGTTGTTAGGGTTCTGAGAAGGTAAATCACCTTTGAACAGGAACGAAATCACTTCTTTGTTGATGCCGTCCAGCATGTTTTTAAACAAGTGGAACGCTTCAAATTTATAAATCAGCAACGGATCTTTTTGCTCGTGAACAGCCAACTGAACGGATTGTTTTAACTCGTCCATTTTGCGTAAGTGTTTTTTCCACGCTTCGTCTACAATGGCCAAAGTGATGTTCTTTTCAAAATCCGCCAATAACGATTTTCCTTCGGAAGTATACGCTTTTTCAAGATCTGTAACGACATTCAGCGTTTTAATGCCATCTGTAAAAGGCACTACGATACGCTCGTACTGTCCGTTGTTGTTTTCGTATACGTTTTTGATTACCGCATAAGCCTCTTTAGCATTGCGCTCCTGTTTCGCGTTGTAAGTGTCCATCGCAGCTTTGTACACTTTGCCGGCAATTTCCACTTCGGAAAGTTTGTTAAAATCGCTTTCGGAAATCGGTGATTCGATAGCAAAATTACGGATTAACTCAAACTCAAAGTTTTTGAAATCTTTAGCGACTTTGTTGTTTTCGGCAATCAGTTCGGCCAAATCGTACATCATGTTGGCGATGTCTACTTTCAGACGTTCTCCGTGTAAGGCATGACGACGGCGTTTGTAAACCACTTCACGTTGTGCGTTCATTACGTCATCATATTCCAGCAAACGTTTACGAACCCCGAAGTTGTTTTCTTCTACTTTTTTCTGTGCTCTTTCGATAGATTTGGTCATCATCGAGTGCTGAATTACTTCACCTTCTTTGATTCCCATACGATCCATGATTTTGGCTACTCTTTCCGAACCGAACAAACGCATCAGGTTGTCTTCCAAAGACACATAAAACTGTGAACTTCCCGGATCTCCCTGACGACCTGCACGACCACGCAACTGACGGTCTACACGACGCGAATCGTGACGCTCCGTACCGATGATGGCTAAACCGCCGGCAGCTTTTACTTCATCCGTCAATTTGATGTCGGTACCACGACCGGCCATGTTCGTAGCGATGGTTACCACGCCCGGTTTACCGGCTTCCGCAACGATTTGCGCTTCCTGTTTGTGTAATTTCGCGTTCAATACGTTGTGCTGGATGCCTTTCATTTTAAGCATACGGCTCAACAATTCGGAAATTTCAACCGAAGTTGTACCGATTAACACCGGACGGCCTTCTGCTACCAATTGCTGCACATCATCCGCCACCGCGTTGAATTTCTCACGAACGGTACGGTAGATTAAATCTTCTTTATCTTTACGGGCAATGCCTCGGTTGGTCGGAATTTCCACTACATCCAATTTGTAGATTTCCCAGAACTCGCCGGCTTCCGTAACTGCGGTACCCGTCATACCTCCTAATTTGTTGTACATACGGAAGTAGTTCTGAAGAGTAATCGTAGCAAAAGTTTGCGTAGCTGCTTCGATTTTTACGTTTTCTTTTGCCTCAATCGCCTGGTGTAATCCGTCGGAATAACGGCGTCCGTCCATGATACGTCCGGTTTGCTCGTCTACGATTAAAATTTTGTTGTCCATGATTACGTATTCCGTATCTTTTTCGAATAGGGTATACGCTTTCAAAAGCTGTGTTAAAGTGTGGATACGTTCGCTTTTCACCCCGAAATCCTGGAATAAAGCTTCTTTGGCTTCGGCTTCCTGTTCTTTGGAAAGGTTTTGTTTTTCGATGTTGGCGATTTCCGTTCCGATATCCGGTAAGATGAAGAAATCATCGGAAGTATCCTGAGATAAGAACTTGATACCGTTATCGGTTAATTCCACCTGATTGTTTTTCTCTTCGATTACGAAATACAAGGCTTCGTCAACCTGCGGCATTTTGCGGTTGTTATCCTGCATGTATTCGTTTTCTGTTTTCTGAAGGATTTGTTTCACGCCTTCTTCAGACAGGAATTTAATCAATGCTTTGTTTTTTGGTAAAGCACGGTAAGCTCTAAGCAATTGGAAACCTCCGTCTTTGGTGTTGCCTTCGCGGATTAAACGTTTCGCCTCGGTTAAGAAACCGTTGGCCAACTGACGCTGAAGATTGTATAAGTTTTCGATTTTCGGTTTTAATTCGGTGAATTCGTGACGGTCGCCCTGAGGAACCGGTCCGGAGATGATTAACGGCGTACGGGCATCGTCAATCAATACGGAATCCACCTCGTCGACGATGGCGTAGTTGTGTTTTCTTTGCACCAATTCGCCTGGCGTGTGTGCCATGTTATCGCGCAGGTAGTCGAAACCGAATTCGTTGTTGGTTCCATAAGTGATGTCTGCTTCGTAAGCTTTGCGACGGGCTAAAGTATTCGGCTGGTGGTTGTCGATACAGTCTACGGTTAATCCGTGGAATTCGAATAAAGGCGCTTTCCAGGTACTGTCACGCTTGGCAAGGTAATCGTTCACGGTTACCAGGTGTACTCCGTTTCCGGTTAATGCGTTTAAGTATAGAGGTAAAGTGGCTACTAAGGTTTTACCTTCCCCGGTTTGCATCTCAGCAATTTTTCCCTGATGAAGCACAATACCACCAATTAACTGAACGTCGTAGTGAATCATGTCCCAAGTGATGGCTTTTCCGGCAGCATCCCAGGAGTTGGCCCAAACCGCGTTGTCTCCGTCGATGGTGATATAGGATTTAGTAGCGGATAATTCGCGATCTTTAGGGGTAGCCGTAACCGTAATCTGGCTGTTTTCTTTAAAACGACGGGCGGTTTCTTTTACCACGGCAAAAGCTTCCGGTAAAATGTCGTTTAAGACTTTTTCTGAGATTTCATAGGCTTCTTTTTCCAAAGCATCGATGGCCGCATACAAATCTTCTCTTTTGTCGATGTTGTCGGTGGTTTCAACTTCCTGTTTTAACGCTTCGATTTTTGCGTCTTTCTCGGCTCTTGCATTTTTAATCTGTTCTTTGAAGAAAGTTGTTTTGGCTCTTAGTTCATCGTTGGAAAGAGCAGCTAAAGCACCTTCAAAAGATTTTATCTTTGTAATAATCGGTTGAATTGCTTTTACGTCTTTTTGGGATTTGTCTCCCACAAAGGCTTTTAATATGCTGTTTATGAAACTCATAATTCTGTTGGTTTATATACTGTAAATGTTTGCAAATTTACACAAAAAAAAAGCCTCGTTTGAGACTTTTTCGTTGTGGTTTTATTTTTTTAATACTCATCCTCGTTCCAAAGATAATCTTCGTCGGTTGGATAGTCCGGCCAAATCTCTTCCATTGATTCGTAGATTTCTCCTTCGTCTTCAATAGACTGCAGGTTTTCCACAACTTCTAAAGGAGCTCCGGTTCTAATCGCATAGTCGATAAGCTCGTCCTTTGTGGCTGGCCACGGAGCATCGCTTAAATAAGATGCTAATTCTAATGTCCAATACATCTTGATATCGATTTTATAGTTTTATGCAAAAATAAATTTTATACTGAAAAAATCAAGTAAAATTCGTTTTATTTTAAAAAAAGTTAAGAACGTCGTTTTTTTAGTAGTCAGTGGCCGGTATTTAGTAATCAGAAAACTGATTGTTGCAAACTTCTGAACACTGCTTACTGAACACTGTTTACTGTTTACGCGGAATCCATTTCACTTCATCGGCGTGCAGGTCCAACGACAACTTCCGTGCCAAGACGAAAAGGTAGTCAGAAAGTCGGTTCAGATAGGTTAAAACCAGCTCGTCTATGACCTCAATTTCGTTCAGGTGTGTGGCTAAACGCTCGGCACGACGGCATACACAGCGTGCAATATGACAATATGACACGGTAGTATGACCGCCTGGCAAAACAAAGTGCGTCATGGGCGGTAAAGCACTGTCCATAGTGTCGATTTCGTTTTCCAGAAAGGTAACATCTTCCGGAGAAATGCGGTTGATGTTTAAGCGTTGCTGACCGTTTTTAAGGATTTCTTTCTCCGGTGGTGTGGCTAAAATGGCGCCAACGGTAAAAAGACGGTCCTGTACTTCAATTAAAACGTTTTTGTATAACGGATTAATGTCCTGATCGCGGATTAACCCGATGTACGAGTTCAATTCGTCAACAGTGCCGTAACTTTCGATGCGGATATGGTGTTTCGGAACGCGGGTGCCGCCAAACAGGGCCGTGGTTCCTTTATCGCCGGTTTTGGTATAGACTTTCATTTGAAATTTAGAATTTAGAAATCAGAAATCAGAAATCAGAAATCAGAATAAAAAAATATCTGGCTAAGGTACAGAGGTTTTTGAGAAGTTTGCAAATATTCCATACAATTCCTTCTTAGCCCCGACAGTAGTGGCATCCCGCCTTTGGCGGATACAGCGGATGGCGGGAACAGGGTTTACTGATAAGCCGGAACCATTCGCTCCCTTTTAAAGTTGGCAGTAATCAGTAAACAGGATCTTGATTGTGAATATTTGGGCGTTGAAACTTGTGTTTTTTTTGTTGCAAACTGCGCACTGAATACTGAACACTGCAATCTGCTATCGGTTCGGATTGTCACTCTCGATCATGCCGTCTTTCAAACGGATGATGCGGTGTGCGTGTCGGGCAATGTCTTCCTCGTGGGTTACCAGAATTACGGTGTTGCCGTTGGCGTGAATTTCGTCGAAAAGGTTCATGATTTCCACAGAGGTTTTACTGTCCAGGTTTCCGGTTGGCTCATCGGCAAGGATAATGGACGGATGGTTTACCAAAGCTCTGGCAACGGCCACACGCTGACGCTGACCTCCCGAAAGCTGGTTGGGTTTGTGGTCCATACGGTCGGCCAATCCAACTTGTGTAAGTACTGTGGTGGCGCGTTTGTCGCGGCTTTCTTTGTTGTGTCCGGCGTAAATCATCGGTAAAGCTACATTGTCTAAAGCGGTGGTTCTCGGCATCAGGTTGAAGGTCTGGAACACAAACCCGATTTCTTTGTTGCGGATTTCGGCCAGTTCGTCGTCTTCCATTTTGCTAACGTCTTTACCATTAAGGATGTAGGAACCGGAAGTAGGCGTGTCCAAGCAGCCCAAAATGTTCATCAAAGTTGATTTTCCCGAACCGGATGGCCCCATTAGGGCTACATATTCGCCTTTGTTGATTTGTAAATCGATTCCTTTTAAAACGTAAACGATTTCATTTCCAAGAGGGAAATCACGGGTAATTCCTTTAATGTTGATTATGGGTTGTGACATTACGGTTTGTTTTTCGGATTTAAAAATACAAAAACGTATTTTGATATGACAATAAGTAGAAATTTTTTACGGTTCGTTACACCCGAAAATAAAACTCCCCACTCATTTAAAGCGGGGAATCTTAAAAAAAAGTATGATGTGCGATGAGCTATTGCTCATCTGCCGATGGGCCGTAACTCATTGTAAAGTTATTGATTTTTAATTGGTTATGATTTTTAAATGGTGTTATATGTTTGTTAAAATTCAGGCTTTTACCGGCTTAAGACGTTATCTTGTAGATTTCCCGGATTCCGTTGATAATTTCATTGAAATCAATGTTCAGATCGATTAGTTTTCCGCTGTGAATATCGAAAATCCAACCGTAAACTTTCAGATTCCGTTCTGTATTGGCTTTTTGAACTTCAGCCGTTTTGATGATGTTGATGCATTGTTCCTGAACGTTTAGTTCCGCTAATCTGCGGTAGCGTTGTTCTTCATCTGTAATGGCATTCAGTTCTTTTTTGTGAAGGCGGTAAACGTCACGGATGTTGCGCAGCCACGGGTTCAAAATACCCAAATCCGATTGCTGCATCGCCGCTTTCACGCCGCCGCAGCCGTAATGACCACAAACCACGATGTGATTCACTTTTAAATGTTCCACCGCGTAATTGATGACCGACATCGAATTCAGATCCGTATTCGGAACCATATTGGCGATGTTGCGGTGCACGAAAACCTGACCGGGCGCTACACCCATGAGCTCTTCTGCGCTGACACGGCTGTCGGAACAACCAATGTATAAAAATTCCGGAGTTTGTCCTTTGGATAAATTGGTGAAATAGTGTTCGTCCACCTGAAGTTTTTGTGCAATCCAGTTGCGATTGTTCTCGAAGATTTTATCGACGTCCATTTGCGTTGTTTTAACACAGCAAAGGTACTAAAAACCTAAATACGGATGACAAAATGCTCTTTTTCCTGCTCGTAACGGAAGAAAACCAAGCCCCATTGAAAGGTGTCGATGGTTACGGTTACTTTCGGATGATTTTTAATGATTTCCCAAGCTTCGTCCATGCCTTCCGACCAGTGAATGTCGTCGAAAATCCAAACGGTGTCGTTAGTGATGGTGGGTAAGAGCAACTCAAAATATTCAAGCGTAGCTTCTTTGGAGTGGTTGCCATCGAAGTAGATTAGTTTCCAGTCGCAGTTTCCAGTCGCAGTTTTTGAGAAATAGTCTTTAAATTCCGTTACTACAGCTTCAATATTGTTGAAATTGAATTGTTGAAATTGTTTTTGAGCCACGCCGGATGTTTCCGGACAACCTTCCAATGTGGTGATTTTAGCTTTCGGATTACCAAGGGAAAGGGCAGAGGTGGCCAATCCTAACGAAGTTCCGATTTCCAAAACAGTTTCCGGCTGAAAATAATTCACAATTCGGTACAATAATTCCGCTCGTTTCGGAGTAATTCCTGCCGTGGCTGCAATTTTTGCAATTGGTCTGGTGTTGGATTTGAAAACCCGAGAACCGGCTCCGAAATCGGTTACTTCAATCGTGTTTTTGTTTTTCAGAAGTTCGTTCCGGTAAGCTTTAAGAAGTTTGTATTGCGGTTTTGTTTTTTTATCGTAAAAGCATTTCGTCACCAAAGAATACACAAACGGCGAATGCACTCCGTGTTGGTTTTTGGAGTGCCAGAGGAATTTGAAGTATGAGGTGATAATATGTATCATTTTGCCACTAATTACACGAATTTCCACGAATTAATTTGTGCTAATTTGTGAAATTCGCGGCTGTAATTTATTTTGAAATTGTAAATCGGTTTTACGACCACTAAATTATTCTTCCATTTTAGCCGATAATTCAAACCAGCGTTCTTCTTTTTGCTCTAATGTTTCAATTACTTTCTGCAATTCGTTGGCTTTGCTTTCGATGTCGTTATCGGCTACTTTTCCTTCTGAGAATAAAGTTTCTATTTTAGCTTTTTCGGCTTCCAGATCCTTTATTTCGCGTTCGATTTTCTGGAATTCTTTCTGCTCCTGAAACGTTAAGCCTTGCTTGACCTGTTTTTCTTTCCAGTTCGATTTTTCTTTCGGCGTTTCGTCTTTTTCGGGTTCGGCAGAATCTTCATACGTACGCCAATCGGAATAATTCCCCGGGAAATCCTCAATCACACCGTTGCCGCGGAATACAAACAAATGGTCTACAATCTTGTCCATGAAATAACGGTCGTGGCTCACCACCAAAAGACAACCGGGATAATCCAAAAGAAAACTTTCCAACACATTGAGCGTAACGATATCAAGGTCATTCGTAGGTTCGTCCAGAATTAAAAAATTCGGATTCTGAATCAAAACCGTACACAAATACAGGCGTTTTAATTCGCCACCGCTTAGTTTTTCCACATAATCGTGTTGTTTTTTGCGGTCAAAAAGAAAGCGTTCCAGTAAAGCGCCTGCCGAAATGGTGCGTCCTTTGGTAAGCGGAATGTATTCGCCGTATTCTTTAATGATGTCGATTACTTTCTGCTCCGGTTTCGGATTAATTCCGGCCTGGGTGTAGTAGCCTACTTTTATGGTTTCCCCGATCACCACTTTTCCGTTGTCCGGTTGGATGGTTTGCGTTAAAATGTTAAGAAACGTAGATTTTCCCGTACCGTTTTTGCCGATAATTCCGATGCGCTCGCCTTTGTTGAACGTATAGTCAAACCCGTTCAGGATTACGCGGTCGCTGAATTTTTTGGAAACCTTGTGAAGTTCGATAATTTTACTTCCCATGCGTTCCATATTGATCTCCAGTTCCACCACATTTTCTTTGCGGCGGCTCATCGCTTTTTCCTTAATGACGTAAAAATCATCCTGACGCGATTTGGATTTGGTGGTTCGGGCTTTCGGCTGACGGCGCATCCATTCCAGCTCTTTCACGAAAAGGTTTTGAGCCTTGTCGATACTGGCGTTTTCCGAAGCAATCCGTTCTTCTTTCTTCGCTAAATAATAGGAGTAATTGCCTTTGTATTGGTATAATTTTCCGTTGTCTAATTCGATGATTTCATTGCAGACGCGCTCCAGAAAGAAACGGTCGTGCGTTACCATGAACAACGTAATGTTTTCTTTGGCAAAATAATTTTCCAGCCATTCGATCATTTCCAGATCCAGGTGGTTGGTAGGCTCGTCCAGAATCAGTAAATCGGGTTTGTTAATCAGGATGATGGCCAAAGCCAGACGTTTTTTCTGTCCTCCGGATAAATTTTTAACCTTCAGTTTTAAGTCTTCCAGTTTTAATTTGAAGAGAATTTGCTTGTACTGGGTTTCAAAATCCCAGGCGTTGTGACGGTCCATGTTGTCGAACGCTTTCTGATACGCTTCTTCATCCGCCGGGTTTTCCAGCGCTTTTTCGTATTGTTCGATCACTTTTAAAATGTCGTTGTCGGAAGCGAAAATACTTTCCTCGATGGTTAGCTCACTCTGAAGATTCGGTTCCTGCGACAAAAACGCCATTTTGATGTCTTTGCGCATTACAATCTGACCGTTGTCCGGCGTATCCTCCCCGGTGATGATACGTAAAATGGAAGTTTTTCCGGTCCCGTTTTTGGCTACGAAAGCAATCTTCTGGTCTTTGTTGATGCCAAACGAAAGGTTTTCAAACAACACGCGTTCGCCGTAGGACTTGGATATATTTTCGACTGATAAGTAATTCACTTTGTTGAATTATGAGGTTTAAGGTATGAGTTGGTGTACAACAGAACTTTGCAAAAGTAGGGCATTGCAGGTAACGAAACAATCTTTTTATGCTGTTGGGTGAACAGGCTGGATCTTTTTGGTTTTGTGACTAAAAAAATATTTTTACAAATAAGTCACGCTTTTTGTGACTAATTTTTTGTTTTTAGAAAAAAGTCACAGTTTTTGTGACTAAAAAAATAGTTTCAAATAAAAGTCACAAGGGCAGTGTGGAAATAGAAACACTTTTTTAAGTGACCGGATTGGCAGCATTAATAAGGTTATAAACTTTGTTACTTTGAACCGTTGCAACTTTGCAGCGTAACCTATATCTTTGAAAAATGCAACTCTCGGTAATCATCCTCAACTACAACGTCCGTTATTTTCTGGAGCAATGTGTTCTAAGTGTTCAAAAGGCATTGGAAAACATCGACAGCGAAATTATTGTCGTGGATAATTTTTCAACAGATGGCAGTTGCGCGATGATGAAACAACGTTTTCCCAACGTAAAACTCATCGAAAACAAAGCCAATCTGGGTTTTCCGAAAGGCAATAATATAGGAGTAGCCGAAGCGAAAGGGAAATATCTCTGTATTTTAAATCCGGACACGGTTGTAGCCGAAGATACTTTTGAAAAAATACTACGGTTTGCCGAATCCAAAACGGATTTAGGGATTGTCGGTTGCAAACTGATGGACGGAACCGGTAACTTCCTTCCGGAATGCAAACGTGGTGTTCCGACACCTTGGGTGGCGTTTACCAAAATCTTCGGGTTGTATAAACTCTTTCCGAAGTCTTCACTTTTCAATAAATATTACGCTCAGCATTTATCTGAAAACGAAACAGGTAAAGTCGACATCCTTGTCGGGGCTTTTATGATAATGAAGCGCGATTTGTACCTTCAAGTGGGCGGTTTCGACGAAAACTGTTTCATGTATTCCGACGATATTGATCTGAGTTATCTGGTTTTAAAATCGGGAAAATCGAACTATTATTTCCATGAAACTTCCGTGATACATTATAAAGGAGAAAGTACGGTGCGTGACGGAACTTATATGAAGCGATTTCGGGAAGCCATGCAGTTTTTCTACAAAAAACATTTTGGCGGTTCGTTTGTTTTTGATGTATTGATGCGAATGGGTGCTTTTGCCTTTGCGTTACTGAAGAAAAACCAACAAAAACAAGTGGTTTATGATGTTTCGGAATATGTTTTGATTTCTTCGGATGAAACGCTGAAAAACAAATTGGAAAACCAACTGCAAAAAAAGATTACCCGCCTTGCTGATATTGATGAAAATCTGTTATTTTCGCAGGCAAAATCACCCGAAAAACATTTGGAAATCCTGCTGGATAACAATAATGTTACATTTAAAGCAATAATCGCTTTTCTGGAACGGTTTAAAAACAAGGGTTTTACCTTTAAAATCATTCCGGAAAGCAGTTTCTTCTTCATAGGAAGCAACAATAGTAACGACAGAGGTGAAATCATTGAAATCGCGTAAAAAAATACATATTGTGAAATTATAAATCGAAATAATTAGTAATTTTGCAAACCAAACACGAAAAAACAACTTTAGTTTAAAGATATGGCAAAGTTTGAATTGAAATTGCCCAAAATGGGAGAAAGCGTTGCAGAAGCAACTGTAACCAACTGGTTGAAAAAAGTTGGAGACCGAATTGAAATGGACGAAGCAGTACTGGAAATTGCTACCGACAAAGTAGACAGTGAAGTGCCTTCTGAAGTGGCAGGAACCCTTGTGGAAATTCTTTTCAATACCGATGATGTGGTACAGGTCGGGCAAACCATTGCCATTATCGAAACCGAAGGCGGTGCCGTAGCAGCAGAAGCACCAAAGGCAGAAGCAGTAGCGGCTCCGGTTGCAGAAGTGGTCAAAACTGTTGAAGCAGCGAAAGCAGTGGCCGCTCCGGCAGATTTTTCAGCATCAGAAAAATTCTTCTCGCCATTGGTGAAAAACATTGCTAAAGAAGAAGGTATTTCTCTTGCGGAATTAGAATCCATTCAGGGTTCCGGAAAAGACGGCCGTGTGAACAAAGAAGACATTCTTAACTATATCAAAAACAGAGGAAACCAGCCCGTTGCGGCTGCTCCGGCAACAGCTCCGGCTCCGGTATCTGTAAACGGTGGCGATGAAATCGTGGAAATGGACAGAATGCGCAAGCTGATTTCCAAATACATGGTGGAATCGGTACAGACTTCGGCACACGTACAGTCGTTTATCGAAGTGGATGTAACCAACATCGTGAAATGGAGAGACAAAGTGAAAAACGCATTCGAAAAGAGAGAAGGAGAGAAGTTAACCTTCACACCAATCTTCATGGAAGCGGTAGCCAAAGCCCTGAAAGATTTCCCTGGAATGAACATTTCCGTGGATGGTGAGTATATCATCAAACGCAAAAATATCAACTTAGGTATGGCAGCAGCTTTACCAAACGGGAACCTAATCGTACCGGTAATCAAAAATGCAGACCAGTTGAACTTGGTGGGTATGGCCAAGGCGGTTAACGATTTAGGAAACAGAGCAAAAGCAGGTAAGTTAAAACCAGACGATACGCAAGGTGGAACTTATACGGTTACCAACGTGGGTACTTTCGGTTCAGTTTTCGGAACACCGATTATCAACCAGCCGCAAGTGGGAATCTTAGCGTTAGGAGCTATCCGCAAAGTGCCTGCGGTTATCGAAACCCCGGAAGGTGATTTCATCGGTATCCGTCAGAAAATGTTCTTATCGCACTCGTACGACCACAGAGTGGTAGACGGTGCTTTAGGAGGAAGCTTCGTAAAACGCGTGGCGGATTATCTGGAAGCTTGGGATATCAACAGAGATATTTAATACAATGCATAATATATTTAAAAAGACCTCAAAATGAGGTCTTTTTTTTATGCTGTTAAATGTGAATTATGCAATGTATTTATTTGTAAATTAGTGGTTGTCAAATAGATAGGGTATGAATAGAGTTACTTTTTTTTTCCTTACTGCCTTGTTTTTGTATAACAATTCGACAATGGCTCAAAATGAGTACCTGGATTCTCAATTTGGTGAGGATGGTAAAGTGCTCTTAGATTTTAATGGCTATGAGTCTCAGATAAATGCACTTTTGCTTCAACCGGATGGGAAAACAATTGTAGCAGGTTCTTATTTTAATCATGGTGGATTCTGGAAATACTACATAGATCGTTTTATGGCCAACGGTGCCTATGACACTGCTTTTGGAACAAACGGAAGAATCATCAATGAATTTCCGGGCAAACCCGATTTTAGATGCGTGCGCATTCTTGAAGATGCTAAAATTTTAGGTTGTGGTATTATCTATTCTTCAGGATCAGGATTTTCGCAATCTTTTTTGGTGCAATATAATTCGGATGGTAGTTTAGATTTGTCATTTGGTAATCAGGGAGTCGTTATTCTTCCGGATTCTGCAAATGAATTTCTGGTGAAGAGCGCCGGTAAATTTTTTGTAGTTCAGCAAGTTATCAATGGAGTTACCAATGAAAGAAAACTTCTTTGTTATAATAGCAATGGCACACTTGACTTAACATTCGCGAACAATGGTTTTTTAGATTTGACAGCTTTGTTAGGTACAATAACTGTAACAGACTTGGAATTGGATAATGAAGGCAGACTGCTGTTGTCGGGTAGTTTAGGAGATAATTCGACTTTTGTAAGCCCTACGCAAGGTTTTATTGCGAGATTTAATCAGAATGGCACGCTGGACTCGAGTTTCAATACAGATGGTATTCTCAACTTTAATTATGATATAAAAAATATCGTAAAAAGTATTAATATCTATCAGGATGGTAAGATTTTGTGCTCTGTAGATTCAGGATATTATGACGAAAATTATTATCCTCATAATGTTTATAAAATAATACGAGTTGACCGAAACGGAAATTTCGATGCAAGTTTTGGAACAGCAGGCGTAATAATTCGTCCATTTCCGGAAAGTTCCTTGGAATTGCAATCCGATGGGAAAATACTAATTGGGTTTCGCAATCCGATACAGGTTACAGATCCCGTACCGCGAACTACTCATGAATTAGGAATTACGCAATTGCTCCCTAACGGCAGTATAGATATTGGTTTCGGGCAAAATGGCATAATTACCAATTCAATGTTAATGGCTGCGGGCGATGTTCAGGCACGCAAATTGCCAAACGGAAAAATAATGGTTGGGCTTACTTATGGCCCTGATGTGATGTCTACTCATCCGCAATCGGCGTTGTTTCGTTTTAATGCTGCTTCTGCGTTGTCAGGTAGTGAATTCGAAGTAAAAAACAATGGTTTTATGGTTTATCCTAATCCGATAAGGGAAAGACTGCATCTTTACTTTAATTTGAATCAGTCTGAAGTACTGTCTGTGGATTTGTATGATGGTAATGGAAGGCTGGTTTCAAACCTGTTGCATCAGAAAAGTTGCCTTGCAGGTTTGCATTCCGAACATTTGCAGTTGCCGCCAACATTGTCAGACGGGTTGTATGTTTTAAAAATAACTTCAGGGAGAACCGTAACAAATATTAAACTGATTAAGTAAATTTCATTTTAATAAGGGGTGTTAATCTCTATGCTTTTCTTTTAAAATGATGTGTGTTCTATTATATTTGTAGAACATATTAAATAAGAATGGAATTAAAACTCAACCGTCCCATCTGTTTTTTCGATCTGGAAACCACCGGAATCGATATCGGCAAAGACAGAATCGTGGAAATCGCAATAGTTAAAGTATATCCCAACGGAAACAAAGAAAGTAAAACGTGGCTGGTAAACCCAACCATTCCCATTCCGGCTCAGGCAACGGCGGTTCACGGAATCACTAACGAAAAAGTGGCGAACGAACCTACTTTTAAAGAGTTGGCTCCGCAGATTCACAACATGATTAAGGATTCTGATTTGGCGGGTTTCAATTCCGACCGCTTTGATATTCCGCTCCTGGCAGAAGAATTGTTGCGTGCCGGAGTGGATTTCGACATGAAAAACCGCGTTTCCGTAGACGTGCAGACAATTTTCCACAAAATGGAAGAACGAACCTTAAGTGCCGCCTATAAATTCTACTGCGGACAATCGTTAGACAATGCCCACAGCGCCGAAGCCGATACCATGGCAACCTACGAAATACTAAAAGCGCAATTAGAACGTTATCCTGAACTGGAGAACGATATGAAAGTGCTTTCGGAATTTACAACCCGAAAAAAATCGGTGGATTTTGCCGGATTTATTGCCTTAAACAATGAAGGACAGGAAATTTTCACCTTCGGGAAACACAAAGGCGCCTTGGTGGATGAGGTTTTGGAGAAAGAACCGGGGTATTTCGGCTGGATTCAAAATGCCGACTTTCCGTTGTACACCAAAAAAGTCTTAACGGCAATCAAATTGAGAAAGTTAAATACAAAACAGTAATTAGCTATTAGCTGTTAGCCATTAGCCATTGATAGTGTTTCAAGGTGAAGGTTATACTTGCTGAAAGCTAATAGCTAAAAGCTAAGAAAAATGAAAATCATCTGTATCGGCCGCAATTATGCCGACCATATTTCAGAACTCAACAACGAACGCCCTTCCGAACCGGTAATCTTTATGAAACCGGACACGGCGATTTTACCGAAACAATTTCCGTTTGTGATTCCGGAATTTACCAATGACGTGCATCATGAAGTGGAAATTCTGGTAAAGATCAACAAAGTGGGAAAATATATCAATTCGAAGTTCGCGCACAAATATTATGACGAAATCGGATTGGGGATTGATTTTACCGCGAGAGATCTGCAGTCTGAATTAAAAAGCAAAGGCTTGCCTTGGGAAAAAGCAAAAGCATTTGACGGTTCAGCGATAATAAGTGACTTTTTATCGAAAAAAAATTTCAGTTCCCTTGAAAATATTAACTTTGAATTGACCAACAACGGAAAGGTTGTTCAGCGTGGAAATACGAGTCAGATGTTGTGGAAAATTGATGAAATTATAGCGTATGTTTCTCAATTTTTTACCCTAAGAACTGGTGATATTATTTTTACCGGAACACCTGCCGGAGTGGCAAAAGTGCAACCGAATGACGTTTTGGAAGGTTATATTGAAGGACAACAACTTTTTAGAATTCAGGTAAAGTAAATGGCATTACATTACAACTTATCAAAAGTCTACGAGATATCGGATAACGATACGGAATTTGCACAACAAGTTATTACTCTTTTTGTGGAAGAAGTTCCTTTGGAAATGAAATCCATAAAAGAAGGAATAGCAGAGAAAGACTATTCCAAAACCTACGCCTCCTCACATAAAATTAAACCTACTTTAGATCTATTGGGAATGGATTTAGCCTATGAAGAAAATCTTCAGATTATGGAATGGACTAAATCGCAAGGAAAGAAAAAAGAAATAAAAGAGATCTTTAAGAGCCTTAAGGAGCATGTGGACAATGCTTTAAAAGAGGTGAAGAAAGATTACAACTTGTAAACTTTACCGTATGCCTAATACCATCAGAGTTAAATTTGACAGACATTTTAAATTGCATGTTCCTGTCAGAGATGTTATGTCGTTCGAAAATGAGTTGTCTCAAAATGGGATAGCTTATTATGCCGACAAAAGAAAAGGACTTCTTTTTGATGAAAATGTCCTCTTTTATATCTTAGATAAAGACAGTGCCTCGGTGTACCGGATTCTGGCAGATAGGCAATATGTTTTAGACTCCGAAGTTATAGCAGCCAATGGTTTTTCCGAAGAGCGAAAAATGGTTAATCTTTATTTGAAATTTGCGCTTCTTTTCATAATATTGACTATGGTTTTAAAAGTTGTTGGAGCTTTTGTAAACCCTTGATAATTAGTTAATATTACCGAAAACCTCATGAAAGCAGCCATTGTTACCATTGGCGACGAAATCCTTATCGGGCAAATAGTCGACACCAATTCCTCCTTTATAGCAAAATCTTTCGATAAAATAGGGATTGGAGTTTTTGAGATGCTGTCCATTTCAGACGATAAGCAGCATATTTTAAAAACGCTTTCTTCACTTCAAAATACCTTTGATGTTGTTATTATAACCGGCGGACTCGGGCCGACAAAAGACGATATTACCAAAAAAACCTTGTGTGAATATTTGGGTGATGAATTGGTTTATGATGAAGCCGTTTTAGCGCATGTTACCCAATTGATAGAAGGTTTTTTCAAACGTCCGATTACGCAAATCAACAAAGATCAGGCTTTAGTTCCGTCGAAAGCCCAAGTGCTTTTTAATAAAGTAGGAACCGCGCCGGGTATGTGGATGGAAAAAGAAAATACGGTTTTTATTTCCCTTCCTGGTGTTCCGTATGAGATGAAATATCTTGTGGAAAACGAAGTCATTCCGCGACTGATTGCCAAATTCAATCGTCCTTATATTCTTCACAAAACCATTCGTACTTATGGCATTGGTGAAAGTCTGCTGGCAGAACAAATCGAAAGCTGGGAAGACAATTTACCTGATTTTGTAAAATTAGCCTATCTGCCCAGTCCGGGACAAGTGCGTTTGCGATTATCGGCACGCGGGAACGATGAAAAGCAGCTTCAAATAGAATTGGATAAACAAGTTGAAAAGCTGCATCAAATCATCGGAGAAGCCATAGTGGGTTTTGATGACGGGGAAACTCTTGAAGTCGTTTTAGGAAAATTGCTTAAGGAAAAAGGCCTGACTTTGTCCACCGCAGAAAGTTGTACGGGCGGAAAGATAGCAGCGACCATAACATCGGTGTCGGGTTCGTCCAACTACTTTAAAGGGAGCGTGGTGAGTTATGCCTCGGAAACAAAAGTAAATATCTTAGGTGTTGCTCAAGAACTGATTGATAGGCATTCTGTTGTAAGCGTTGAGGTAGCCGAAGCAATGGCTTTAGGTGTTCAGAAACTAATGCAAACCGATTATGCTCTGGCAACTACCGGAAACGCAGGTCCAAATAAAGGCGATGCCGATGCGGAAGTGGGAACCGTAGTGATTGCATTGGCGACTCCAAACGGTGTTTACACAGAGGAATTTAACTTTGGGCAACCCCGTGAAAAAGTCATCGACAGGGCGGTAACAAAGGCACTGGAAAAAATTTACAAAGAAATTTTAAAAAACTAATCAGAATAGTTTGTGTATTAGGTTTCTTTTTTGTTACTTTGCACCCTGATTTTGAATAACGAATATAAAGATAAGTATAATGTCAAGAGTTTGTGAACTTACAGGTAAGAGAGCAATGGTTGGAAACAATGTTTCTCACGCTATGAACAAAACTAAAAGAAAATTTAGTGTAAACTTAGTTAAGAAACGTTTCTACATTCCTGAAGAAGACAGATGGGTAACTTTAAGAATTTCTACATCTGCATTGAAAACTATTAATAAAAACGGTATTGCTGCGGTTTTGAAAGAAGCTAAAGCTAACGGATTGGTAAAATAATTCGTCACCTAATAATATATATCAAAGATGGCAAAGAAAGGTAATAGAATCCAGGTTATTTTAGAATGTACTGAGCACAAAGCTTCTGGTGTTCCGGGAACATCTCGTTACATTACTACGAAAAATAAAAAAAATACTCCAGACAGATTAGAGATTAAAAAATTTAATCCGATTTTGAAGCGAGTAACTGTTCATAAAGAGATTAAATAATTAGGAGTTTTTAGCAATAAAAATTTCGGATAAAACATAAAGAGTCATGGCAAAGAAAACCGTAGCAACTTTACAGACAGCTTCAAAAAGGTTAACCAAAGCAATCAAGATGGTAAAATCTCCAAAAACAGGAGCTTATACTTTTGTTGAGGCAGTTATGGCACCGGAAGAAGTGGATGCATTCTTAAGCAAGAAATAATTCCGTTATACAAGATATAGGAAAGCTACTTTCATTCGGAAGTAGCTTTTTTATTTTTTATATATTTTTTTTTGTGCTAATATTTAGCCTAAGGGAGGGCAGCACCTCATAAAAAATTTATATTTTTGAGATGCAATCTGAATCTTGTTTCGGTTTGCTGTGATTTGAAGCCAAACTGCAGGCGTTTTTTATACGTAATTCCTGCTGTCCGCTGTATCTTTTTTTGGTGACTTCGAAAGCCTCAGCCACCAAAAAAAGGATGCCGCTCCCATCAGGGCTAAAAAAAAACTTTAGGCTTCTTTTTAACGTCTAAACCATAAGTCATACTTTAAAGAATGAGCTTTTTTAAAAAAATATTTTCTTCTGAAAAGAAAGAAACCTTAGACAAAGGACTTGAAAAATCAAGTTCCTCATTTTTGTCAAAACTAACCAAAGCGGTTGCCGGAAAGTCAAGAGTAGACGACGATGTACTGGATAATCTGGAAGAAGTTTTAGTATCATCCGATGTTGGGGTAAATACGACCTTAAAAATTATCGAGCGCATCGAAGAACGCGTTTCCCGGGACAAATACTTAGGAACCGACGAACTGAACAAAATTCTACGCGAGGAAATCGCCGGTCTTTTATCGGAAACCAATTCCGGAGAAGCCACCGAATTCGAAATACCGGCCAACAAAAAACCGTATGTAATTATGGTGGTTGGGGTTAACGGTGTCGGGAAAACCACTACGATTGGAAAATTGGCGTACCAATTCAAAAAATCAGGTAAAAATGTAGTGCTTGGTGCTGCGGATACCTTCCGTGCTGCAGCCATCGACCAGTTGCAAATCTGGGCTGACCGAGTAGGCGTGCCAATCGTTCGTCAGCAGATGGGCAGCGATCCGGCTTCGGTTGCTTTCGATACGTTGCAATCCGCAGTAGCACAAAATGCCGATGTGGTGATTATCGATACAGCAGGACGTTTGCATAATAAAGTCGGTTTAATGAACGAACTTACCAAAGTAAAACGCGTCATGCAGAAAGTGGTGGAAGACGCACCGCACGATGTGTTACTGGTATTAGACGGTTCAACTGGTCAGAATGCCTTCGAGCAGGCCAAACAGTTTACCGCAGCTACCGAAGTTTCGTGTTTAGCCGTTACAAAACTCGACGGAACCGCAAAAGGCGGCGTAGTCATCGGAATTTCCGATCAGTTCCAGATTCCGGTAAAATACATCGGAGTAGGCGAAGGGATTGAAGATTTGCAGGTGTTCAACAAATACGAATTTGTGGATTCGTTCTTCAAATAGGAGTTTATATAATTTTAAACAAAAAGGTGCTATTCAATAGTGCCTTTTTTTGTCTATGTTCCTCGTCAAACTTTTCAAAATGAGATGTTTTTGGATCGACATTAAAAAAACGAAACAGTTTTACTGGTTTATTTTTTAGACTTGGATTTTCAGAGTACCTTTGTGAAACTAAACCGGATCGTAAATATGAAAAAAATAGCAGTAGTTTTTTTGTTGGGAATCATCAGCCTTGCCTGTAAAAAGGAAATCAGTGAGCAGGAACTGTCAAAATTAAACGGCTACTGGGAAATTGAAAAAGCTGAAATGCCGGATGGATCCAAAAAAGAGTACACCGTTAATACCACCATAGATTTTTTTAAGGTTGACAACAAAAAAGGATTCCGGAAAAAAGTAATGCCGCAACTCGACGGAAAATACCTGATGAATGATTTGGCTGAAAATATTCAACTGGAACAGAAAGACGGAGAAGTATTGGTGCATTATAATACGCCGTATGCCCAATGGAAGGAAGAAATTCTGGAACTTTCAGACGATAAACTGGTCGTGAAAAACGAACAGGATATCACGTATTATTACAAAAGAGCAATCCAATTCAGCTTGAAATAATGGCGAAAAGATTCAGTGAGGAAAAACCAATCGGCAGTTTGTTGCAACAGTTTATTCAGGAGAATAAGCTCGAAGGCGGCATGGATAAAATTAATGTGGCCGAAGCATGGAAAAATCTCATGGGCCCTGGCGTCAATAATTATACTACAGAAGTGCTTTTAAAGGGAAATACGCTTTATGTGGCTCTTTCTTCAGCGGTCTTGCGGGAAGAATTGAGCTACGGAAAAGAAAAAATCATTAAAATGATTAATGAGGAATTGCGAAAAGATGTAGTTAAAGAATTGGTTCTTAAATGATTACAAATTTTATTTTTATTTATTCTAAATAAGCTTGTTTTTTGTTTTCGACTTGATTAGTTTTGTGTCAAATTAAAATTAATCTAAATAAGCTTAATTCGAAATGAAAAGCCCAATCTTTTTTTTATTTGCTGTTCTTTTTTTTGCAATAAAAGTAAATGCCCAAAACACTGGAACAATTAAAGGAACCGTTGTTACCACTAATGAAACCCCAATCGAAAACGTATCAATTACATCCTCAGAAGGCGGTTTTAACGTTACTACAAATGTTAAGGGAGAATTCACAGTCTCAAATGTGAAACCCGGAAAACTTACTTTAGTGTTATCCCATGTAGGTTATACTTCTTCTTCCGTTGTTGTCAATGTGAAGCCGCAAGGTGTAACGGTAATGCCAAAAGTTTACCTTAATGAAATTGCCAATGAAATATCCGAAGTGATTATATCGGGCAGCGTAATCACCAAATCATTAGCTACCGGAAAAGGGGGAATCAAGCCCATAGATTTACCACAGAGTATTCAGGTGATCAACAGTAAAATTTTAGAACAACAGCAAACGATACGCTTAAGTGATGTCGTTAAAAATGTTAATGGTGTGTATGTAGGCTCAGCCCGTGGCGGTGCTCAGGAATCTTTCTGGTCCCGCGGTTACGATATGAGTGCCAACAATATGTTTAAAAACGGTTTCCGTATTAACTCAGGATCCATGCCGGAAGTAGCTTCTTTACAGCAGGTTGAAGCCTTGAAAGGCAGTTCTGCTTTGTTATTTGGCAATGTGGCTCCGGGAGGTATCATCAATATGGTAACGAAAACGCCTTCTTTTACCAAAGGGGGAAGTATCTCCTTCCAGACAGGGAGTTATGATTATTACAAACCGATTGTAGATTTCTACGGTCCTCTGAATAAATCCATTGCATACCGTTTTGTAGGATCTTATGAAAAAGCACAAAGTTTTAGAGATGTGGTTGAAAGAGAGCGTATTTATGTAAATCCGTCATTACTTTTCAAGGTTGGAACAAGAACCGATATCGTGTTGCAAGGAGATTATTTAAAAGATAACTGGACACCGGATTTCGGAACAGGTGTTATCGGAAAAAAGATTGTTGATATCCCAAGAGACACCTATTTAGGAGCAAAATGGTCTAACGGTTTGACTACTCAGGCAACGGTTAACGCTCAGGTAAATCATAAAATCAGTAAAAACTGGAGATTTAGTTCAAACAGTTCCTTTCAGGACTACACCCGAAAATCGGAAGGTACGGAACGCATCCAGCCCGATGCACTTGGTAATTTCAAAAGACCATTGGGAAAAAATAAAAACACAGATTTAATTGCCGGACAGCAGTTTAATTTCCAGGGAATCTTCAAAACAGGTGGTATTAAACATCAGTTATCAACCGGGGTGGATTGGGATTACAGTTTTACCCAAGCCTATACGTATGCTTTTGACAGAGCAAACTATGATTTGACTCCGGGAAATACCGTAAATATTTTTGATCCGTCAACCTATGAAATGGAATACGATATTCCGGGATCCAGAAATACAAAAATTGTAAAAACTGAAACCAACCGATTCGGAGCTTATGCACAGGATTTGATTTCGTTTACAGATAAAATTAAGGTTTTAGCCGGTATTCGTTGGTCTTGGCAGGAAGCTCAGGCATCTACTTATGAAGATGCTGCTTTTGGTCCGGAAAACGATCCGGATGTGCAAAAAGACCCAAAACGTCTAGACCGTGCTTTTTCTCCTAAAGTAGGAATTGTTTACCAGCCGTTTAAAAATATGTCGTTATTCGCAAGTTATGCGAACTCTTTTACGCCTAATACAGGAACGGATATTTACGGCAGTACATTAGAAGCTTCAATTATAGATCAGTATGAAGTAGGGGTGAAGAAAGATTTCTGGAATGGAGTTTTAACAACCAATGTTACCTTGTATCAGATTATTAATAGTAATTTTGCCCAGATGGCGCCATTCTTAGCAGACGGAACGCCGAACAATACCGACACCACCAAAAAAATACTTTCCGGAGAGACAACCAGTAAAGGAGTTGAATTGGATGTTACAGTAAAACCTATTGAGGGATTAAGTGTTTTAGTGGGATACAGTTATAATGACATGCGTTTTACAAAAGTTTTGGGAGAAGGGATACCGGGAAGTTTTGTTAAAGGAGATCGCGTAGCCAGAACGCCGCAACATACAGCGAATGCAAGTTTCTTCTATACCGTTCCAAACGGAAGATTAAAAGGACTTTCTTTCGGAAGTATTGCTAACTATATCGGAGACCGAATTGGCGGATGGAATAATGATTATTTCTACAACACTACGACTAATATGGTGGAATTCCGCGATCGTGAAATCCCGGTTAAGGGGTATGCTACAATCGATGTTTCTGCAGGTTACGAATGGAAACAATTTTCTGTCTTGTGCCGATTGTCAAACATCACCAACGAGTTAAACTATACGGTTCACGAAAACTACAGTATCAACCCGATTGCACCCCGTCAGTTTATGACAACCTTGAAGTATAAATTTTAATTAAAATGAAGAAAAGAGACAAAAACATTCGATCCATCCACCGTGATTTTGGGTATTTCTATTTAGGTTTAATTATTTCTTTCGCTTTTTCAGGGATTCTGATGAACCACAGAGAAAGCTGGCATCCGGAAAAATACACTGTCGAAACGAAATCGGTAACCGTTCAATTGCCTTCGGAAGACGCGATTAACGAAAAATTTGCTGAAAACTTAGGAAAGGAATTAGGTGTGAAAGACAAATTTCGTCGTCACGGCATTAAAAAAGGAGACTTGCGGATCTCTTACGAAAACACCGATGTTGAAATAGACCTGAAAACGGGAAAAGGCGAAATCGTGTCGTTTAAGAAAACGCCTTTTATCAGTCAGACGATGAAACTGCACAAAAACAATTCCAATTGGTGGATTTATTATTCGGATATTTTTGGATTGTCTTTAATCACAATAGCCGTTACCGGGGCCATGATGATTAAGGCTGGTAAACACACTTTTAAAAGAAGAGGTTGGAAACTGGCATTGGCCGGAATTATTTTCCCATTAGTCTTCCTGTTTTTATTGGCCTGATTAATTAAATAAGGTAGGTTTAGTTTAAATAAAAATCCCGATTCAGACGAATCGGGATTTTTTATTTTCAGGTTTGTAAAATCACAAACGTTTTTTTCGAATTAGAACTGCTCTCTTCCTGCAAAGTGGAAAGCACTTTCGATAGCAGCATTCTCATCAGAATCAGAACCGTGAACAGCGTTCTCACCGATAGAAGTTGCATATTTTTTACGGATAGTTCCTTCAGCCGCTTCAGCAGGATTGGTTGCCCCGATTAAAGTTCTGAAATCTTCCACTGCATTTTCTTTTTCAAGGATAGCCGCCACAATCGGACCTCTGGTCATGAATTCCACCAATTCTCCGAAGAACGGTCTTTCACTGTGTACCGCGTAAAATTTCTGAGCATCTGCAACAGTTAATTGCGTCAATTTCATAGAAACGATTCTGAAACCGGCTTCAGTAATCATATTTAAAATTCCTCCGATGTGTCCTTTTTCAACCGCATCGGGCTTAATCATTGTAAATGTTCTGTTAGTTGCCATTTCTGTATTTTTAAATTTGGCGCAAAAGTACTGCTTTCTTACTGAAAAACAACTTACTTAACAGAAAATTATTTTACAGTGCGAACTACGCGGAAACCAAAAAACTCATTTGTAGATTTAGGGTTCCAGTTCAATTGGTTTTTCGCAGGGTTTAAGTAGTCCAGTTTGCTGCTGTCCCAAGAACCGCCTCTAACACAACGTTTTTCACCTCTGTCCGGGCCAGTTGGATTCTCTCTCTTTTCTACTTTATGATAAATAGGGCTGTAGTAATCCCAACACCATTCCCAAACGTTTCCGCTCATATCGTACAAGCCTAATTCATTGGCTAATTTTGTACCGATTTCTTTTGGCGCTTTTTCACTGTTTGTCGCATACCAGGCAATCAGTTCTAAATCGTTACCGCCGGAATACGTAAAGTTTTTAGATTTCTGTCCGCCTTTGGCTGCATATTCCCATTCTGCATCGGTTGGTAAACGATAACCGTCTGCTGTAAAATCGCAAACATATTTGTCTCCTTTTTTGCTGTAAGCCGGTTTCAGGTTGTTTACTTTGCTAAGCCAGTTGCAGTAGTCAACAGCCTGTACCCATGTAATGTTAGTGATTGGAAATTCATCTTTCCATCCCCAAACCGGTCTGTTGGGCATTTCAATTTTATTAGCACTTGTATAGGCTTTCCAATCTGCTACCGTAACCTCATATTGAGCCATTTCAAAGGAAGATACTGTTACATCGTATACGATTTTCTTTTTTGTTTTGGGATCAATAGCATTTTCACGAGGAGTCATTTTTACAGTACCGCCTTCTACCATAACCATCTTAGGTTTTGTGTTGGAAAGCTGATAAAAAGAGCATAAAAAAAGTGCCAAAGCACCTAAACCAAGCATTGCGTAATTTTTCTTCATATTGATAATTATAACTTTTTATTGAATTTCTGTTGCGAAAATAACATTTTTTTGGTGTCAACTTAATTTCAAAAGAAAAATGTTAGACGAAATGCATAAAAATATCGACGAAATGCAGAAAAAAGAAATTATAAATACGTTATTGTAAGTAAATTATACTAAACTCTGAAGATAATGGATTTAATTTTTCAAACAATTTTGTGGTTAAACCCTCACCTTCAGTAAGATAAAATTCCGAAAAATTGTTTTTTCGCTCCTGAAGTGACTGGTTCGGGAACAATTCGTTTTGAAGTTTTACCATTCGTTCCAAACGTTCCTGATGCATTTTTTTCTCGGCTTTCAGCAAGCGCTTTTCAAGATTTTCCAATCCTTTGAGCTGTTTGGCTTCCTGAGCTTTTACTGCGCCCGAAAAAGAAGCGTCCGTTTGGGCAGCAATGGCGTTCAGCTTTTCAAACTGTTCGCGTAAAAATTGTTTCTGTTCGGAAAAATCAAGGTTGAATTCGGATAATTCCTTTGTTTTTTTATTGATCAGGTTCGCTTGTTTTGAAAACAAATCCGACCACGTCAAGGACAGCGCATCTGCTTTATCCGCCTGTTTCTGATAGGCCAGCAATACCGAATTCCGAACCAGAAGTACAGGGAAAGTAACATTGAAAGCTTCAAAATTCGATTTCAGCTCCAGCCAATAAGCAATTTCACCGCCGCCGCCGATATAGCACAAATTAGGCAAAATGATTTCCTGATACAAAGGGCGTAAAATTACGTTCGGACTGAATTTCTCCGGATGATTTTCAACTTCGGCTATTATTTCAGCTTGAGAAAACACACGAGCGGTATTGTTGATTTTATAGGTGTTGTTTTCGAAAATGATGCGCTCCCGGAGGTTATTTTCAATATAGAACAGATTAATTTCCCGAGGTTTCACCTGAATCGTATAATCGTTCAACTGCTTAATGGTTTCGGAAACCTTTTGATAGGAAGTTTGCTGTGACAATTCCTCTTTTACATAAGGAACAAAAAGTTGTTTCAGATCCGAATCATCACCATCCACAATCACCAAACCTTCTTTTTGGAACAATTCGTTGGCGATAAACCGCGTGGCATCGGCTAAATTAGAATGCTCCAGATACGCTTTTCGGAACAAATGGCGCAGGGTTTCCGCATTAGTTCCGGCACCCAGTTCTTTGGAAAATACGGCGAAAACGTCTTCTAAACCTTCTGTGGAAAGCCGTCCCACCGGCCCGAAACTCTCGCGGTTCCAATGAATTTTTTTGTTTCTGAAATAGAAATAGTTAATTTCTTCAAAATCGTGATCTTCAGTGGCCATCCAATAGATAGGCACGAAATTACAGTCCGGGTATGCGGTTTTCAACTGTTTCGCCAGATTGATGGCCGATACAATCTTATACAGAAAATACAGTGGCCCGGTGAACAGATTCAGCTGATGTCCGGTGGTAATCGTAAACGTTTTTGCGTTTTCCAAAAGCGAAAGGTTCTGTTGTGTTGCTTCGGAAATCTGGAAACCTTTGTATTGCTTTTTTAATGCAGCAACCAAGACTGTTCTGTTTTCCGCTCGAAAATTAGCCGCCTTTTCGTTCATCTGCAGCTTAAAATTCTCCAAAGTGGGAAACCGATGGTAAAACGACTGTACTTTAGGCTCCTGATTCAAATAATCAACAATAAGCTTTGAAAAATATCCGGAATTCTGGTAGCTGATACAGTCTGATGGCATAATTATTCTTTGTTTCTGCTAAATTAACAAAAATAAAGGTAGCGAAAATCGGTTTAACAAAGGGTTATGAATTTTAATTTTTCGGCTTACTTTTGCAGTTAAATCATAAAGTTTTGCAAGACATTCTTCTAATCACGCCACCGTTCACCCAACTGAATACTCCGTATCCGGCAACCGCCTATTTGAAAGGGTTTCTGAATACCAAAAACATTTCATCCTTTCAGATGGATTTGGGTATCGAAGTGATTCTGGAATTGTTTTCCAAAGAAGGTTTAATGCAGATCTTCAGGCAATCAGAAACTTGTAAAAGCGATTTTTCGGAGAATGCCCAACGCATTTTTGCCCTTGAGAACGAATATGTCAAAACCATTGATTCGGTTATTGCGTTTCTGCAAGGTAAAAATCCAACGTTGGCAAGACAGATTTGTCTGGACGGTTTTTTACCCGAAGCGTCCCGTTTCGCACAACTCGAAGAATTGGACTGGGCGTTCGGTTCAATGGGTTTGCAGGACAAAGCGAAGCATTTAGCGACTTTGTATTTAGAAGATTTATCCGATTTTATCGTAGAATGTATCGACGAAAATTTCGGATTCAGCCGATACGCCGAACGCTTGGGCAGAAGCGCCAATTCGTTTGATGAATTGTACGATTATCTGCAATCGGAGCCTACTTATATTGATGCTATCACACTGAAAATATTGGAGCGAAAACTGAAGGAGGTTCAACCGAAATTAGTCTGCTTTTCCGTTCCGTTTCCTGGGAATCTTTACAGCGCCTTTCGCTGTGCGCAATTTATCAGAGCCCATTATCCAAATCTAAAAGTCTCGATGGGAGGCGGTTTTCCGAATACGGAATTGCGCGAAGTAAAAGACCAAAGAGTTTTTGAGTTTTTCGATTTTATCACGTTAGACGACGGCGAATTACCGGTCGAACTGTTGCACAACCATGTAAATCATCCGGAGCATCACGAATTTAAGCGGACCTTTCTTCTTGAAGATGAAAAAGTGGTTTACAAAAACAATACACTGCGTCACGATTACAAGCAAAGCGAAGTAGGAACGCCGGATTACACCGATTTACCACTAGAAAATTATATCTCCGTAATCGAAATTGCCAACCCGATGCACAGTTTGTGGAGCGACGGGCGTTGGAACAAACTAACGATGGCACATGGCTGTTATTGGGGCAAATGTACGTTCTGTGATATTTCACTGGATTACATCAAAATTTACGAGCCGATTGCCGCCAAGACATTGGTCGATCGGATGGAAGAACTCATTGCGCAAACCGGTCACAATGGTTTCCATTTTGTGGACGAAGCTGCACCGCCTGCGTTAATGCGGGAAGTCGCTTTGGAAATTCTGCGACGGAATTTAACGGTTACCTGGTGGACGAACATCCGTTTTGAGAAGAGTTTTACGGCTGATTTGTGCGTTTTGCTCAAAGCGTCTGGTTGTATCGCGGTTTCCGGAGGTTTGGAAGTTGCTTCTGACCGATTACTGAATTTAATTAAAAAAGGTGTAACCGTAGAACAAGTTGCCAAAGTAACCCGAAATTTCACCGAAGCCGGCATCATGGTGCACGCTTATTTAATGTACGGTTATCCGACACAAACCATTCAGGAAACCGTAGACAGTCTGGAAATGGTGCGTCAGATGTTTGAATTAGGGATTTTGCAGTCCGGATTTTGGCATCAGTTTGCGATGACAGCACACAGTCCGGTAGGAATGTTCCCGGAAGAGTTTGGCGTAATTCCCGAACGGAACGACATCACTTTTGCCAATAACGATGTGCAGTTTAAAGACAAAACCGGCATCAATCACGATAAATTCAGTTTCGGGCTGAAGAAATCGCTCTTGAACTATATGCACGGCATCTGTTTTGATTATCCGTTGCAGGACTGGTTCGACTTTAAAATCCCAAGAACAAAAGTGGCGCGGGATTTCATTTACAACTGTTTACAGGAAACGAATTCTTTTGCGACGAAACCGAATGCGAAAATCGTCTGGATTGGCTCACTTCCTTATGTGGAAACGTTTACCAAAAGCAAAAAAGGAAATTCGTGGGAAATGATGCAGTTCACGTTTCACGGAAAACAGGAGGCTTTTGAAATCGTAACCGATAAAGAAAGAGGTTTCTGGCTGTTGCAGCTTTTGTCCAAAATAGCGGTTCAGAACGACAGGAAACTTACCTTTCAAGATATAAAAACCGATTACGAAAATTCCAATCTGGAAGATTTTGAACTGTTCTGGTTTTCCAAACCCATTGAAAAATTAAGGCAAAACGGATTGCTTTTGTTCTAAAAAAAACAGTTAAAAACAGATTTTTTTTTAAAATAAGTATAGATTTATTGTTTGTTTTACGAATAAGTTGTTAAATTTATAGGAAATCATGCCGGTTAACATTGGCGTATGAAAGGCAAAACAGTGAAATCTATCTTTACTCGTTACAGAATTTCCACCTTTTCTAAAGTGATTGCCCTGCTTTCACTTGTAACGTTTGGCCTGCTGCTATTAGTGTTGTCACTTTATTTTTATACCCGAATTCAGGAGAAGGAAATTTTCAAATCCAGCAAAGCGTTGTATACGAATGAAATAAATTCGTTGCTGAAACTGAATTCAGAGCCTTATGCTTCCGTTCTGGCCGATGTGACCTATTGGGATGAATTCGTGGATTTTACCAAAACCAGAGATGTTAAATGGTTCAATACTTCTGTCGCCAACATTATTGATACCTATAAAGTTGAATACCTTTGCGCGTACACTGTTGACGGCGAGTTTATTACGAAAGTTTCCACCTTAAAAATTCAGACAAAGGAATTTATCCCCAAAAGTATTTTTCAAAAGTTAGACGAAAAAAAAATGGTTAAATTCTACCTGAAAATTCCCGAAGGAGTAGTGGAAGTGTACGGCGCAACCATACATCCCTCCGACGATCCGTTTAAAAACAAAACCAAACCTTCCGGTTATTTCTTTATGGCCCGCCTTTTAGATTCGGAATATTTTACAGCCATGGAAGAAATTTCCAGCTCAAAAATTAAATTCTACACGGGAAAAGAAACGGCTAAAAAAACGGTTTTTACCATTATTCCCCTGAAAGACCATAACGGAACCGTTGTTTCAAATTTGTATTTCAAACGCGCTTACGATATCGATTTTTCCATTACCAAAAGAATCCTGCTGATTACGGCTTTAGCGCTTATCCTGTCGTGGCTTATCTACTATTATTACGCCAATCAGTGGTCGAGGTTGCCCATCAGTTTTATCAAGAAAATATTGGTAAACGGAGATCCGACAGCCATTGCGTCCTTAAAAAAAATTAAAGGAGAATTCCGGTATATCGGGAAACTGTTTGAAGAAAATCAGGAGAAAACCAAACAATTGGCCATCGCTAAAAGCAGGGCGGAAGAGAGCGACAAGTTAAAATCTGCCTTCCTGATGAACTTATCGCATGAAATCCGAACCCCGATGAATGCCATTCTTGGTTTTACCGATTTGCTTTCCAATCCGGATATAAGCGAAGAAGAGAAAAAAGAATTCATTAGTATTATCAAACAAAGCGGACGGAACCTGATCGACATCATCGACGATTTGGTGGAAATGTCCAAAATTGATTCCAATATCGTAAAACCGAACATCTATCCTGTTGATTTGGAGGAATTGGTTAAAACCATCCACACTTCTTACAGCATTATTCATAAGAATAATAAGGTTGAATTTAAGGTAATAGCACCAGACAATAAACCCTCAAAGAATATTTTAACCGACGGAACAAAACTGCAGGAAATCATCACCAACCTGTTAAACAATGCCTTTAAGTTTACGGAAGAAGGATACGTTCTTTTGGAATACAACATCGACGAACCCGATAAGCGGATTGTTTTCAGGGTAAAAGATTCCGGTATAGGAATTCCCGACGAATTTCAGAAGAGCGTTTTTAAACGGTTTAGTAAAATCAATGCCAAAGGAATTTCAGCCAATGAAGGTTTGGGATTAGGACTGGCCATTTCAAAAGCTTATGTGGAAATGCTTGGCGGAAAAATCCGTTTCGAATCGCAGAGCGGAGTAGGGACGACTTTTACAGTTTATATACCGTTGCAATACGATGAAACTGAAAACACAGACAAACCCGCCGCAAAAGTTACGGTTCCGGTAAATGTCGGAAACGAGAAAATCATACTGGTGGCCGAAGACGATAATATCAACTTCATTTTGTTGGAAAAACTCCTGAAAATGCACGGTTTCACGGTTCTTCGGGCAAAAGACGGATGGGAAGCCGTACAAATCTGCAAAGAAAACGATGAAGTGGATTTGGTGTTCATGGATATAAAAATGCCGAATTTAAACGGTTACGAAGCCTTTCAGCGCATCCGGGAATTCAATGCCGGGATTCCGATAATTGCCCAAACCTCGTATTCCTTTTCCGAAGAGATTGAAAAGATTAAGGAAATTGGTTTTAACGATTATATGTCAAAGCCTTTGGATAAGTCGAAAATACTCTTTCTCATTAAAAAATATTTTGAGGAAGCATAGCATAAAAAAAATCCGGCTTAACCGGATTTTTTCCCAAATTCAAATTACTATTAAAAACTGGATGGCGTGTATATATTTTAGGCAGATACCGATTCCTTTTCCAGAATCGAAAGGAGTTTAATTAAATCGGTTCGGGTCAGGTGGTACTGGTCATTTTCAAGGAGATAATTCTGGTAATTTAGCATCTTGCGATATTTGAATAAGGCATTTTTGCTTTTCTCTTCCAGATTCAAAGTACGGTACTCGCGCCATAAATCCATTTTCTCCATCATGAAGGTCATATATTGGCTGTGAAAGTGGCCGTTGGCTCCAAAACCTTCAAAAGCTAAGGCGTTGAGGTTGAGCGATTCTTTTTCGGTCTTGGAAAGCGACTTCAGGCAGTTGTTTATGCGTCGGTACATATTGAGTATCTGTGTGGTTTCTTCGCAAATCTCAAGTGAAATTTCTTCAGTACTTACATCAAATACTTCATAATATTGCTCGGTAAAACCATTTTCCAAAATTTCGATTTTTGTCTCATGGTCCGGATTGTCGCTCTCCAATTTGGAAAGGATACGGTATTGATTGGTCAGAATCTGACGTTCAATAATGGATAAACTTTCTGGTATCATAGCTTTCTGATTTGATAAAGCAATATTAAGTACTGAAAATGAAGAAGGGTTGCGGAAAATCCGCAATAAATGTTAAAAAGAAGTTTCAATTAATTGTTTAAATTTACAGCCACTAAAATGTAACCTAAATGAGTGCAACTTATAAAATCACGGTAAACAAAACCCTTACCGTGGAAGCATCAGAAAATGATGCAAACTCCTTTGATGCTTTGGCTTTAGGAAATGCGAAGTACCACATCTTAAAAGACAACCTCCCGTATCATGCCGAAATTGTAGAAGCAGATTTCAACGCCAAAAAATACACGGTGCGAATCAACAATACCGATTATGCAGTAGATATTGCCAATCCGTTAGACCAGCTTATCAAGGAAATGGGTTTTGCGGTGGGAGCGACCAAACAAGTCAATTCCATCAAAGCGCCAATGCCGGGCTTAATCCTGGAAATCAATGTGGAAGTAGGGCAAGAAGTCAAAGAAAACGACCCGATTCTGATTTTAGGCGCGATGAAAATGGAAAACAGTTTCCTTTCTCCAAGAGACGGTGTTATCAAGTCTATTGCAGTTTCTAAAGACCAGGCCGTAGACAAAGGTCAATTGTTAATCGAATTCGAATAATCATGAAGAAAATATTAGTAGCTAACCGTGGGGAAATTGCCCTACGCGTCATGAAAACGGCCCGCAAGATGGGAATCAAAACCGTAGCCGTATATTCCGTTGCCGACAGAAATGCACCGCATGTTAAATTTGCCGACGAAGCGGTTTGTATCGGGGAAGCCCCATCCAATCAGTCGTATTTGTTAGGCGATAAAATTATCGAAGTAGCAAAATCCTTAAACGTAGACGGCATCCATCCGGGTTACGGTTTCCTGAGTGAAAATGCTGATTTCGCCGAATTAGCCGAGAAAAATAACATCACCTTCATCGGACCAAAATCCAAAGCCATCCACATCATGGGAAGCAAATTAGCGGCCAAAGATGCGGTAAAAGCCTATGATATTCCAATGGTTCCCGGTGTAGACAAAGCCATTACCGATATTGAAGAAGCGAAACAAGTAGCGAAACAAATCGGTTTTCCTATCCTGATTAAAGCTTCTGCCGGCGGTGGCGGAAAAGGAATGCGCGTGGTAGAAAACGAAGCCGAATTCGAATCGCAAATGAACCGTGCCATCAGTGAAGCAGTTTCCGCTTTCGGAGACGGTTCTGTTTTTATCGAAAAATATGTGGCCTCACCGCGTCACATCGAAATACAGGTCATGGCAGACAGCCACGGCAATATTCTGTATTTGTTTGAAAGAGAATGTTCGATTCAGCGTCGTCACCAAAAAGTGGTGGAAGAAGCACCATCTGCAGTTTTAACACCGGAAATCCGTAAAGCGATGGGAGAAGCCGCTGTGAAAGTTGCCCAATCGTGCGATTATTTAGGCGCCGGAACCGTGGAATTCCTTTTGGATGAAAACAAAAACTTCTACTTTTTGGAGATGAATACGCGTTTGCAGGTAGAACACCCTGTAACCGAAATGATTACCGGTATGGACTTGGTGGAAATGCAAATCCGTGTGGCTCGTGGCGAAGCGTTAAACATCAGGCAGGAAGATTTGCACATCAACGGTCATGCGATGGAATTGCGTGTGTACTGCGAAGATCCGCTGAACGATTTCCTTCCGAATGTCGGAAAATTGGACGTTTACCAGGTACCGCAAGGCGAAGGCATCCGCGTAGACGACGGTTTTGAAGAGGGAATGGAAGTGCCGATTTATTACGACCCGATGCTTTCCAAACTGATTACCTACGGAAAAACCCGAGAAGAAGCTATCCAGAAAATGATTGAAGCCATTAAAGCATACAAGATTGAAGGTGTTCATACCACGTTGCCGTTCGGAACGTTTGTCATGGAGCATGAAGCCTTCCGTTCCGGAAATTTCGATACACATTTCGTAAAAAAATATTACGACAGTGAAGTATTGAAAGCCCAAATGGACAAAGAAGCAGAAGTAGCGGCTTATGTGGCTCTGAAACAGTATTTAACCGATCAGAAAATCTTACGCGTACCAACACATTTATAGTCTAAAAGTGAGAAGTGAGAAGTGAGATTGATGATACACACTGCAAACGGAATACTGAAAACGGCCTACTATTAAACTGTATACTAAAAATTAAATCATGGAATCAAATAAATTTGACATATTAAATCATAAAATCGCCGAATCCAAGTTAGGAGGCGGTGAAAAAAGAATTGCCACCCAGCACGCCAAAAAGAAATTAACGGCACGTGAGCGCATCGAATATTTCTTTGACGAAGGTTCGTTCGAGGAAATCGGTGCATTCGTCACCCACCGAACCAAAGATTTCGGCATGGATAAAGAACATTATTTAGGCGACGGTGTAATCACCGGTTACGGAACGGTTAACGGCCGATTGGTGTATGCTTTCGCTCAGGATTTTACCGTTTTTGGAGGTGCTTTATCCGAAACCCACGCCGAAAAAATCTGTAAAGTAATGGATATGGCGCTGAAAGTTGGTGCTCCAATGATTGGTTTGAACGATTCCGGTGGTGCCCGTATTCAGGAAGGGGTTCGCTCTTTGGGAGGTTATGCGGATATTTTCTTCCGAAACGTTCAGGCTTCCGGAGTAATTCCCCAAATTTCAGCCATTATGGGACCTTGTGCCGGTGGAGCGGTTTATTCTCCGGCCATGACCGATTTTACGATGATGGTGGAAAATACGTCTTATATGTTCGTAACCGGTCCGAACGTGGTGAAAACGGTAACCAACGAAGAAGTAACTTCCGAAGAATTGGGTGGAGCATCAACACACTCTACAAAATCAGGAGTGGCACACACGACTTCTGCCAACGATGTGGAATGTCTGGAAGACGTAAAACGTTTGCTGAGCTACATTCCGCAAAACAATACCGAAACCGTTGAAGATTTGCCTTATGAATTGGGAGAGGAACTACGCGAGCAGTTAAACAACATTGTTCCGGACAATCCAAACAAACCGTACGACATGCACGAGGTGGTTAACGCCATTATTGATGAGGAAACATTCTTCGAAATCCATAAAAATTATGCGGAAAACATCATTGTTGGTTTTGCAAGAATCGGCGGAAAAAGCGTAGGAGTAGTGGCAAACAATCCAATGTTCTTAGCCGGGTGTTTGGACGTGAACAGTTCGATTAAAGCGGCACGTTTTACCCGTTTTTGCGATGCGTTCAACATTCCGTTACTGGTATTGGTAGACGTACCGGGCTTTTTACCGGGAACGGATCAGGAATGGAACGGAATTATTGTTCACGGTGCAAAATTATTGTACGCATTGAGTGAGGCTACTGTTCCGAAAGTAACGGTAATTACCCGAAAAGCCTACGGTGGCGCATACGACGTAATGAACTCGAAACACATCGGAGCGGATATGAACTTCGCGTGGCCGGGAGCAGAAATCGCGGTTATGGGAGCCAAAGGTGCTTCTGAAATCATCTTCAAAAAAGAAATTGCCGAAGCAGCCGATCCTGCAGCCAAATTATTAGAAAAAGAAGCGGAATACGCCGAGAAATTCGCCAACCCGTACCGAGCGGCGCAACGCGGTTTTATCGATGAGGTCATCTTCCCACAGGACACGCGCCGAAAACTGATCAAAGCGTTCAAAATGCTGGAAAACAAAGTGGTGGATACGCCGAAACGCAAACACGGAAATATTCCTTTATAATTTTAATACAAAAAAACCGCCTAAAAAGGCGGTTTTTATTTTTAATTCTGTTGCAGATAATTGTAAATCATGTCCTTCAAAAACACGCGGTCCTTTCTCAGCTGCGACAACTCATCATCCATTGCAAGTTCCTGATCGGTTTCAATTTTATAAATTTTGTCATCTAACTCCGTGTAGGAATGCAATAAAACCTGAAATTCATCATTGTGGTGATACAAGTCTTTAATTTTGTCTGCATATTCAGGAAAGTCCTGATAAATGGGATGCTTGGTTATCATACTACTGAATTTTAAAATTTCACACTTAAAGTTACTAATAAAAAAGCAGTGTTACGAGGTTAAATGGTGTTGGAAATAAAAAAAATCCTCACTGAAAAGTAAGGATTTCTGTTCTGATTACTGTCGAAAAGTATTAAACCGGCTCACCGTACAAGTCAAATTCGGTGGCATCGATAATCGAAACATTTACAAAATCACCGGTTTTTAAGTAGAATTTGGAAGCGTCAATCAATACTTCGTTGTCCACATCCGGGCTGTCAAATTCGGTTCTTCCGATAAAATATTGTCCTTCTTTGCGGTCGATGATACATTTAAAAGTCTGTCCGATTTTCTCCTGATTCAAATCCCAGGAAATCTGCGCCTGAATGTCCATGATTTCAGCAGCACGTGCTTGTTTCACTTCCTCCGGTACATCATCCACTAAACTGTAGGCGTGTGTGTTTTCTTCGTGCGAATAGGTAAAACAGCCCAAACGCTCGAAACGCATTTCTTCCACCCAGTTTTTCAGGATCTGGAAATCTTCTTCCGTTTCACCTGGATACCCCACAATCAAAGTCGTACGGATCGCCATTTCCGGAACCGCAGCACGGAATTCTTTCAACAACTTCGTAGTCTTCTCGTATGTTGTGCCACGACGCATTGATTTCAATACGTTATCGGCAATATGTTGTAACGGAATGTCGATATAATTACAGATTTTCGGCTCGCGCTTCATCAGTTCCAATACTTCCATCGGAAAACCGGTAGGGAAAGCATAATGCAATCGAATCCACTCGATGCCTTCCACTTTTACCAAAGCTTCCAAAAGCTCGGCTAAATTTCTCTTTTTGTATAAGTCTAAACCGTAATAGGTTAAATCCTGAGCGATAAGAATTAATTCTTTCACGCCGTTTTTCGCTAATTTTTCCGCTTCAATTACCAGATTTTCAATCGGTGTCGAAACGTGTTTCCCGCGCATCAAAGGAATCGCACAAAAACTGCACGGACGGTCGCAACCTTCCGATATTTTTAAATAGGCATAGTTTTTCGGAGTCGTCGTCAAACGCTCACCGATCAACTCGTGTTTGTAATCTGCGCCTAAAGCTTTTAATAATAAAGGCAATTCCGTAGTGCCGAAATATTGGTCTACGTTCGGGATTTCTTTCTCTAAGTCCGGACGGTAACGCTCGCTCAAACAGCCGGTTACGAAAACTTTGTCCACTAAGCCCTGTTCTTTTTTATCGGCATATTCCAAAATCGTATTCACCGATTCCTCTTTGGCGTTGTCGATAAAACCACAAGTGTTAATCACCACGATGTTGCCTTCCTGCTCGTGAACTACCTCTTTGCCATTGGCTTTCAGCTGTCCCATCAATACTTCACTGTCATAGGTGTTTTTGGAACATCCCAGGGTGATTACATTAATTTTGTTTTTCTTTAACGACTTGGTTCTCATATCTTTACGAAACTTATTTTAAGAAAGTGCGCAAAATTACGCTTTTTATAATTAGGAGCACCATCGTTTGGGAATTTTTTAAGGGTTTGGTCCCGCCATCCGTTTTATCTTTTCCTTTTTTTAGTCAAAAAGTAAAAGGATGCCACTGCTGTCGGGGCTAGAGGCAAACGTTCAGGCATAAAAAAAACCGCTCCTTGCGGAACGGTTTGTCTTGAAACATACGCTAAGATTAAAAATCAATCGTGTACGATAGCAATATGTTGTTGTTTTTAGAACTTATTTTAGCGGCATCCGTCATCCCGGAAGACATAAACGGCAATTCTGAGTCGCGTTTCGAGAACGAATAAGCTAAATCCAAACGGGAACCTTTAAAGTTGTAGCCTAAACCTGCTGTATAACCGGTTAAATCGCCAACGGTTTTTCCGTTTTTGTATGGGCTTTCTTCAAAGCGGTAACCGGCGCGCAAGCTGGCTTGTTTGATTTTGTATTCCGCACCAATGCGGTATTCGTTGGCGGTGGTAAGTTCGTCAGCCATTACAGCATTTAAATCCCTGAAAAGACTTTCTCTTTTTGGTCGGAACTGCGTATTGCTGTAATCCTTAATCGCATAATCAAAACTGATTAAACCGTTTTTGCCAAAAATATAAGCCAAACTTCCGGTGAATTTTCCGGGCGTCTGAATTTTATATGGTTCGTAAATATTCACGATACCCGGATCGACAACATCGGTAAAAACATTGGCACCATCAGTACTCACAGCAACTAATCGTTGTGTTAATTCATCATTCAGGCGGTACCAGGTAGGCGATTCATAAGCCAAACCACCCCGGAACGAATCTGAAAATTTAGCAATCACCCCTAAGTTGAACGAGAATCCGCCACCATAGGTATACAAATCGTTGTCAAACCGAATTTCCTGTACACCAAGAGCAGGGTTGTTGCTGTTGCGTTCGTAAACGGATGAACTTTTCCGGAAATCGGTAAAATGAGCATTCAGATTAAGTCCAATGTATAATTTGTCCTGATATTGTGCCGCCACGTTGGCTGTGATTTTTCCGTTATAGCCTTCCGTTACCACACTGTTTTCCTGATAGAAACTACCCGGAGGAATATTCGATTGGTAAAAAGGAGGAGTGTTAGGTGTTGTGCCTGTTCCGTCATTGTAATCATAAAGAAAAGCCCGATATCCCAACATAGCTTGCTGCGCTGCAAAACCATTGGATAGTGAAGCCAAATAGCTGTAAAGGTCTGAAACGGTTTCTCCCGCTTGGGTTTCCATCAAATCTATAGGAAATATATTTCCGTTGTTTCCGAAATTGGCAAAGTTTAAAAAGTAATTCCCTATTGAGGTAGTTGGATTGGTTCCTCTGGAGTAATAACTGTTGTCAAAATTGTTATTTACTTCGTAATTAAAGGCTACGGCAATTTTTTTCCAGTCGCTTTTACCACTGTCTTTAAAAACAAATACAGCCCCTAACTGATTGATGTCGAAGATACTTTCGGAATCAGATGAAGTCGTTCCGAAATAGTTGGAATTGTTCTTACTATTAAAAACACCAAGCGTTCCCGTCGCGGAATTGTAATTGAAAATAGCAGAACCGGCAGGGTTGATGTTGATAGCCGATAAATCGCCGCCTACTGCTCCAAAAGCACCGCTTAATCCTCTAAAACGCGCTGTTCCGTTTAAATCGGTAACGGCATAGCGCAAGGCATCTGAAGGAGTGGTTTGCTGAGCGATGGCGCTGCCTCCTGAAACCAGTATTAATGCTGAAAGTAAGTATTTTTTCATGATGTGTGTTTTTTTTCAATGGTACAATAAAAATCCCAAGTCTTAAAAAGTCAGACTTGGGAAAAATATATGTTATCTTCTGCCGCCTGAGCGACCGCCGCCATAACTTCCGCCACCGGAAGAACCAGAACTTCTAGGGCTGGAATATCCACCGGAACTTGGAGCGCTGTAACTTCTTGGTGAAGAACTTCTAGGTTCACTGTAACTTCTGGGAGAAGAACTTCTGGGTTCACTGTAAGTTCTGGGAGTGCTTTTAGGTTCGTTGCTTCTCGGAGTATTTATTCTAGGCGAACCGGAACCCTGATTGCCTTCACTTCCGCGAGGATTAGAAAAGGTTGGTCTTGGCGTATCGTTTTGGTATTGACTGCTTCTCGGGTTAGCAAAAGTACTTCTCGGCTGTGCACTACGCGGAGCACCTATGGCAGAACTTCTTCCGTTGCCGGCGTTTCTGTAATAGTTGCCATTGCCGTTATAGTATCGTCCTCTTGTTCCGCCATTGTATGCTACATCTCTGTAGTAACCATGGTAATGATTGTACCAGCTCCATCCCGGACCGTAATATCCGTAGTAATAAGGTGAGTACCAACCCCATCCGTAGTAAGGATAGTTCCATCCCCATCCAACATTCCAGTAACTTCCGTAGTAAGAGTTCCAGCCCCATCCCCAGCTCCATCTTGGGGAGTACCAGGAATTCCACCCCCAGTAAGGCGTGTACCATCCGCCCCAATAATCATTGGAGTAAACATTGATTGTAACGTTATCGGAGTTTTCACCCCATCCGGCATAGCTTTTATTGGCTACTTTTGTAGAATCGTTATTTTGAGAAGTATAGCCTTCCACATCTGTAAAGACTTCGTTGTTTTCTGGATATTCATCGCGGTAGGAACCGAAAAATTCTTTGTATTTATTGGCCTGTGCCATATTTTCTTCGCTGTATTTGTTTACCGTTTCTGTTCGGGGTCTGTCGGAACCGTAAACACCATCATTGTCATAGTACGATGAATTCTGGTACGAACCACAGGAAGAAGCCAAAAGTCCTACTAATCCAAATAGTGTATAAATGGATAATTTTCGGCCGGATAGGTAATTAGTTTTCATATCGCTGGTTTTTTTATTGTTGGACATAACAAAAATAGTTAGTTTTGTCGAACTATTTTATCAAAGATAAGTTAAACAATATTTGTGCCAAAGTATTTAAAATGAGTAAAAACTTAACAAAAAGATCAGAAGATTATTCCAAATGGTATAATGAATTGGTCGTGAAAGCAGATTTAGCGGAAAACTCAGGCGTAAGAGGTTGTATGGTAATCAAACCGTACGGCTATGCAATCTGGGAAAAAATGCAGAAAGAATTAGACCGTATGTTTAAAGAAACCGGTCACAGTAATGCGTATTTCCCCTTGTTCGTGCCCAAGAGTATGTTTGAGGCTGAAGAAAAAAACGCCGAAGGATTCGCTAAAGAATGTGCTATTGTTACGCATTACCGTTTAAAAACCGATGAGGAAAACAAAGGCAAACTTATCGTAGATCCGAATGCGAAATTAGAAGAAGAATTAATCGTGCGTCCGACCAGTGAGGCGATTATCTGGTCTACTTATAAAGGTTGGGTGCAATCCTACAGAGATTTACCGTTGTTGATTAATCAATGGGCGAATGTGGTGCGTTGGGAAATGCGTACCCGTTTGTTCCTGCGTACAGCGGAATTTTTATGGCAGGAAGGGCACACCGCTCACGCGACGAAACAGGAAGCTATTGAAGAATCCGTACAAATGATGAATGTCTATGCGGATTTTGTGGAAAATTTCATGGCGATTCCGGTAGTGAAAGGGGTGAAAACCGAAACCGAGCGTTTTGCCGGCGCGGAAGAGACCTATTGTATCGAAGCGTTGATGCAGGACGGAAAAGCACTTCAGGCTGGAACCTCGCACTTCTTAGGGCAGAATTTTGCCAAAGCTTTTGACGTGAAATTTGCCAATAAAGAAGGAAAACAGGAACACGTTTGGGGAACATCTTGGGGAGTTTCCACCCGTTTGATGGGAGCGTTAGTGATGACACATTCCGATGATAACGGTTTGGTGTTGCCTCCGAATTTAGCACCAATCCAGGTGGTAATCGTACCGATTCACAGAACCGATGAGCAACTGGATGCGATTTCGGCTCAGGTAAATGAGTTGATGAAAGACTTGCGTAAAGTCGGTGTTTCTGTGAAATACGATAACAGAGATACCCAAAAACCAGGCTTTAAGTTTGCCGAGTGGGAACTGAAAGGGGTTCCGGTGCGTCTGGCGATTGGTCCGAATGATTTGGAAAACGGAACCTATGAAGTGGCCCGCCGCGATACATTAAGCAAAGAAACGGTTTCGAAAGACGGAATTGTAACCTATTTGCAGAATTTATTGGAGCAAATTCAGAGCGACTTGTTTAGCAAGGCTTTGGAATACAGAAATGCACACATCACAGAAGTAAATTCGTTTGAAGAATTCCAGGACGTTTTAGAAAATAAAACCGGTTTCATTTCCGCACATTGGGATGGTACGCCGGAGACTGAAGAAAAGATAAAAGAACTTACAAAAGCGACCATTCGCTGTATCGCTCTGGACCGAAAAGAAGAAGCGGGAAGCTGTGTGTTTACAGGTAAACCGTCCTCCGGAAGAGTGCTTTTTGCTAAGGCCTATTAAAAAAAGATATTTTTTTTGTTTGAAGTGTTGCAGGAATAGAAATTAGTTGTATTTTTGCAACCGCAATAAAGAAAAAAGAAGGCCCGTTCGTCTATCGGTTAGGACGCCAGGTTTTCATCCTGGTAAGAGGGGTTCGATTCCCCTACGGGCTACTTTATTGAAATTGGGTTACAAGGTTTTGGCCCGTTCGTCTATCGGTTAGGACGCCAGGTTTTCATCCTGGTAAGAGGGGTTCGATTCCCCTACGGGCTACAAGATTAGTTGTGAAATAGTTTTATGAAATAAAAATTCAGTGTCTCGGGTTTTTATTTTATTAGTTAAAACCAAAGTGATTGTTTACAATTGTGGGAGGTTTTTCTTTTTTAACTAATAGTTTAAAATAATTATTACAATTAAAAAAAGATTACAATGGCAAATCATAAGTCAGCTTTAAAAAGAATTAGAAGCAACGAGAAAAAAAGAGTATTAAACAGATACCAACACAAAACTACACGTAACGCTATCAAAGCGATCCGTTTAGCGACTGACAAATCTGAGGCAGCTGCAAAATTATCTACAGTTATCTCTATGATTGACAAATTAGCGAAGAAAAACATCATTCACGCTAACAAAGCTTCGAACTTAAAATCTAAATTAACAAGACACGTAGCTTCTTTATAGTAGTGCGTTTCCTGCAAAATACTAAAGCTCTCATTCTGAGGGCTTTTTTTGTATTGTTCAATGATTAAAATTTGCTAACTACTTCATAATTAGTCTTTTTAATCCAAAAAATAGTTGTACTTTTGCACCTTCAAAATTAGTATATGACTTCAATTAGAAACATCGCGATTATTGCCCACGTAGACCACGGTAAAACTACTCTGGTAGACAAAATCATGTATCATTGCCAATTGTTCCGTGACAACGAGAACACTGGCGATTTAATATTAGACAACAACGATCTTGAGAGAGAGCGTGGAATTACTATCGTTTCCAAGAACGTTTCCGTTACTTACAAAGGAACCAAAATTAATATTATCGATACTCCGGGTCACGCCGATTTCGGTGGTGAAGTTGAGCGTGTGTTAAACATGGCCGACGGTGTTTTATTGTTAGTGGATGCTTTTGAAGGTCCGATGCCGCAAACCCGTTTCGTATTGCAGAAAGCGATCGATTTAGGGTTAAAACCATGTGTGGTGGTAAATAAAGTGGACAAAGAAAACTGTACTCCGGAAGAAGTACATGAAAAAGTATTCGACTTAATGTTCGAATTAGGAGCAGAAGAGTGGCAGTTGGACTTCCCAACCGTTTACGGTTCCGCTAAAAACAACTGGATGTCTACCGACTGGAAAAACCAAACGGAAAACATCGAGCCGTTATTGGATATGGTATTGGAACACATTCCGGCGCCAAAAGTATCGGAAGGAACCCCTCAGATGCTGATTACTTCTTTGGATTTCTCATCGTTTACTGGACGTATCGCCATCGGTCGTTTGCAAAGAGGCGAACTGAAAGAAGGTCAGAACATTTCGTTGGTAAAACGCGACGGGAAAATCATCAAATCTAAAATTAAAGAATTACACACTTTTGACGGTTTAGGTCGTAAAAAAGTAGAAAGTGTAAAAGCCGGAGATATTTGTGCGATTGTTGGTTTAGAAGGTTTTGAAATCGGTGATACGGTTGCAGATTTCGAAAACCCGGAAGCATTAGCATCCATTGCTATTGACGAGCCAACCATGAGCATGCTGTTCACGATTAACGATTCGCCGTTCTTTGGTAAAGAAGGTAAGTTTGTTACGTCTCGTCACGTAAAAGACCGTTTAATGAAAGAGTTGGAGAAAAACTTAGCCTTACGTGTTAATGAAACCGATTCTGCTGATAAATTCATGGTTTTCGGACGTGGTGTATTGCACTTATCGGTTTTAATTGAAACCATGCGTCGTGAAGGATACGAGTTACAAATTGGTCAGCCACAGGTAATCATCAAAGAAATTGACGGTGTAAAATGTGAGCCAATTGAGGAATTAACTATTGATTTGCCGGAAAACGTATCCGGTAGAGCCGTGGAATTCGTAACCGTTCGTAAAGGGGAAATGCTAAGCATGGAACCAAGAGGTGAACGTATGATTATCAAATTCAACATTCCTTCCAGAGGGATCATCGGTTTGAGAAACCAGTTGTTAACCGCTACTGCCGGTGAAGCGATCATGTCTCACCGTTTCTTGGAATACCAACCGTACAAAGGAGAAATTGCGGGTCGTATCAATGGTTCGTTAATTTCCATGGAAAACGGAAAAGCAATTCCTTACTCTATCAACAAATTGCAGGAAAGAGGTAAATTCTTTGTAGATCCGAATGAAGATGTTTACGAAGGTCAGGTAGTAGGGGAGAACTCTCGTGGAGATGATATGGTAATCAACATCACCAAAACGAAACAGTTAACCAACTTCCGTTCGGCTGGAGCGGATGATAAAACCAGAATTGTTCCGGCTATCAAATTCTCTTTAGAGGAAGCGTTAGAATACATTCAGAAAGACGAATATGTTGAGGTAACACCAAAATCACTTCGTTTGCGTAAAATCTACCTGAACGAGAACGACAGAAAACGTTACAAAATTGATTAATTGCAATAGCAGATAAATAAAAAAACCACTCAATTCGAGTGGTTTTTTTTATGTTTAGGCTTTTCCTGTACATTATCGTTTCAAAGAAAAATGGCCTCTGACGGTCCTGCCGTTTTCAAGTTTAAGCAAAAACCAGTAATCATCGGAAGGCAATTGATTATTTCCGATTTGTCCGTCCCAACCATTTCCGGAAGGAGCGAGTTGTTTTAACAGTTTGCCGTACCGATTGAAAATATACAATTCCGCATTAGGGAAATCAATATCTAAATTCTTGATGAACCAACGGTCGTTGTAGCCGTCACCGTTGGGCGTGAAAAAATTAGGATAATCCAGAACGTAAACAACTTCCGGAGGTGCCATACCGCAACCGTTCTTATCACGCACATAAACCGTATATTCCCCAGCGGAAACACCGGTAAAGACATTGATGTCCTGAAACACTATATTGTCCAATGAATATTCATAATTTCCGTTTCCGGAAGTGTAAACCGTAATGGAATTCCCGTTTCCGGAAAAACTGACAACTTCTATGTGGGTAATGGTTGGCGCTTCAGAACTAACAACCGTAAAAGTTCTGATGGCTTTACAACCCTCTGAATTTGTGACTGTTACGGTGTAGCTTCCTGCGGTGTTAACCGTAATGGTTTGTGTGGTTGTTGTTGGGGTAGTATTCCACAAGTACGTTGTAAAACCGCTTCCGGCATCTAGAAGGGTGGTGGTACTTTCACAAATTCCAACCGTTTCATTGTCAAAATTATCCGGTGAGAAAGTATTTACCTGTAAAGTAACCGGAAGGATTTCATAACAGGAACCACTGCTGATTACCTGAGCATAAATGGTTTGCGTATAATCGTCCGTATTAGAAAAAGGACTGCTTAACGGATTGGTCAGGGCAGCCGCATCCGCTAAAGAAGTAAAATACTGAATAGACGAACCGGCGGGCAAGGTATTAGCATCTTCAATCGCCTGTGTAATCTCATTTAAATCAAACTGATAGAAACCGTCCTGATCATCATCGCCGTCACAAACTTTAACGGTATTTATCGGATTTAAAGGAGAACTGCTTTGTACCTGGAGTGTGATGTTTGCATAATCCACACAGTCGAAAACATTCTTAATCCGTGCCACAATATTATTTCCGGCAGCATTGGAATACGAACCAGGATTTGCAATGGCATTTTGCTGGTTTTGGGCATCCGTCAGATTGTGATAAAAACCGGTTACTTGCATCGTATTGTCGTTACCCGTTATGGCAGTGCTGGCAGCCGTTAAATTAAAAATGGCGATGTTATCACTGTTGTCGTCACATTTCGAGAGTGTTGTGGGCAGGGCTGTAACTGAAGCATATTCCACATTAATGTAACCGTTTACAATACAACTGCCGATATCTGCTTTTATGTTGTAAACGCCCGGAGCAGTAATGGTATACGTCGGATTACTTACGTTGATATAACCCGGAATCGGAACATCGTTTTTAAACCAAGAGTAACTTAAAGTGCCCGGAACCGTGTAATCCGGAGTAACAGTTAGGGTTTCTCCCGGGCATAACGGGTTGCCGTCAGCAATTAAACGGTCGTCTCCCATGGCAAAATCATTGTTGAAAGTACTGCCGCCAATAAAAATGGCTGAATCGTAAAGATTGTTTCCCTGATCGGCAATCACCATTTTGATATGATAGGAAGCCCCGGGTGTAATATCGGCTTCGGCCAGTAAAACTTTCGTTTGACCGTTAAAGTTTGTGGGATGCATACTGCCGTTGAACGCATCAAAATATTGCGTATTAGCTGGCGGACAAATTGTTCCCGCACCTCTAACAGTCGTCACCTTTACCGGAATGTTTGTTCCTGGTACAACTGCTAAATTCTGATAACTCGGATTTCCGATTTTTTTCAGTAAGAAGGCAAAACCATCCGAATAATTGCATTGGTTGGATCCGGGATTGGATAAATATTGCTCCGAAGAGAAAATATAATTGAAACTCATGTAATTGGTTACCGCCACAAAATCAAATTCCACCACGGTTGCGTTAATCGTGTTGGATTCTCCGATAGCGGCTTCCAGATCGTTATCACCGCCCCAGGACGTCGGGCCTTCGCTTAATAAAGAAGTATTCGGACCAACTGCCGAACTGGCTTTTCCGGTAGAAATGATAAGGCCGTTTTCCAACGGAAATCCGGAACCGTTGCTTTCAAACCAGGCGAAACTTTTTTCTCCCGAACCAAAATTATAACCGTTAATGGTAATGTTGGTTGGCTGAACACAACTTCCTCCCGAGAATAATTGCTGTACCAGTTGCTCGGGTGTTTTGGAGTTGTCTATAAGGATATTCTGTGCCGATAAAATCTGTGAAAATATCAGCAAAAACAGTAGAGGGCAATATTTTTTGTATTCACGCATAGTATCAGCAAAGATACTATAAAGATACTATAAGTCTCTTTTTTGAAGAATTTTATACGATAAGAATACAAAAATAACGGTCCAAACGACAACAATTAAAACGGAGTGGAAATGAACATCGTAATCTTTTACAAATTTCTCCCCGCCAATCATTTCTCCGGCACTTTTAATAACGGAAAGTCTTGTAATGGGCTCTTTAATCAGGTTGCTCATCGATTCTAACGGTAAAAACATTCCGATTTTTTCATAAGTGCCTTCCGGAACGTCAAATTTCCAGCGGAACAGTCCGATTACTATCGCTTCAAAAATGTTCCAGACAAAAAGGAACCCAAGGGCAAAAGCCGAACGTTTCACCAAAATCCCAAGGAATAAGCAGAAAGAGAAGAAAGCCGTTAGTTTCACGAAATAAGCCAAGAGGTATTCCAGATCCGAAAAAACAATGCCAATTTCATCATACGAGGAAAAACTGTACCCCAAAATCAGCGACATGATAAAAACGAAAACCGTCGAACCTAAAGCAAATAAAATAACGGTCAGGAATTTCGATTTAATAAATTCTTTCTTGCTTAACCCGTCGATTAGGTTTTGTTTCAGGGTGCCGTAGCTGTATTCGTTGGCCATCATCGATACAATTACTATGGCTAAAAACAGTTTTAAAAGCGCCGCAATGTACGTGTTGAAATGCCAAATGAACGGGAAGTTAAAAATTCCCTGTTCTGCAATATGAAGTTTGAACGTGCCGAATTCAAATTTTATCGAGGCAATTAAAGCGATGAAAGAAAGCAAAACAAAATAAGCGATGATTAACACTTTACTGGATCGGTTTTTCCAGAGTTTTTGCAGTTCTATAGTTAAAAGACGTTTCATGTTGGTTAGTGTGGATTGATTGATGATTATTGATGATTGGTCAACTGTAAAAACTGCTCTTCAAGGCTGTGTTTGCGTTTAACCAGGTGATTTAGGCAAATGTTATGCTGAAAAAGATAACGATTTACTTCGGCGGCTTCCCACGGCGATTTCAGATAAACGAACAATTTGCCGTCTTCTTCCTCTATTTTTTCTACAGCGTTATGATTGGAAAGGAGGCTTCGCAATTCAGCATTGTTGTCGGCCTGCAGTTCGAAGAATCCTTCGTTGGCAATCATCCCGTCTACGGTTCCGGAGTAAAGCATTTCACCCTTGCGCAAAACAACCACATGCGAACAAACTTTTTCCACTTCATCCAATAAATGGGAAGCCAGCAAAATCGTGGTTCCCAAAGAAGCAATATGTTTGATAATGTCGCGGATTTGACGGATGCCCTGCGGATCCAGACCGTTGGTGGGTTCGTCTAAAATGAGAATTTCAGGGTCGTTTAAAAGTGCCGAAGCAATGGCTAAACGCTGTTTCATCCCAAGCGAAAACGTCCGGAATTTGCTGCCTTTTCGTTCCAGTAATCCCACAACAGCCAGTTTTTCCTCTACTTTGTCGTAATGAATGCCTTTGATGTTGCACACCAGTTGCAGGTTTTCTTCCGCGGTCATGTAAGGGTAGAAGTTGGGTCTTTCGATGATGGCGCCTACTTTTTTCAGGGCATGGTGCGTGTCCATTTGGCCGTCAAACCACTGATAGTTTCCCGAAGTCCGGTTTACCACATTCAGTATAATGCCCAGAGTGGTCGATTTTCCGCTTCCGTTAGGGCCTAAAATCCCGTAAACATTGCCTTTTTTGATTTCGAAGGACACGTTTTTTACCGCGTGTACTTTTCCGAACTCTTTATTAAGATTGTCGATTTTTAAAATGGTTTCCAAGGGCTTTTGTTTTTGATTGATACTAATAGGACGAACGACTTCAGGTTTTGTTACTTACTGAAACGGAACTACGTAAGGTTTTCCGATCTGAAAGTCCGGAAGTTGAATGTCACTGTTTTTGAACGTATTGGTTTTGAACAGGTTATCGCCGCTTCCGGGTATGGTCGGATAATAGGCAAACGAAATCTGAAAGCTGTTAAATACCAGATAATCGTTACTGATTAACACTCCGATTCCGAATTTGGAATACAAACGACTGGATAAAAGCGGTGTTGTGTCATCCCCTAACATTCCAAAGGTTGTATTCAAAAAAGGACTCATACGAAAGCCGTACAGCTGACCGGGCACATAAGTTTGGGTCTGGAGTCCAATTAATAACTTTCTGGTTCCGGTTTGCGTTTCGTTAAAACCCTGAATACCATTGGTTTCACTAAGATTGAGCAAATCGTTTTTTATCGGCAGGCGGTTGTGGCCAATAACCAGTTGTGGCATCACAAACTGTCGGAACTTCCATCTTCCCAATTCGAACAGGTCTGTAAAGTAATTGGCTTCCAGTCGGATAGCGGTTTGTTCGGATTTTCCCGCACTGAAGAAACTTCCCATTTCGATACCGCTGCCAAAATAGCCCCATGAGTAAAAACCTCCAAAGGAAAAGCGTCCGCCCAGATACATTTTTTTGACATCGTTTTTATCTCTGAATCCACTGGTTACAGAGTAATTTTTACCGATTTGAACGTATTCCGGAATGCCGTTGTTAAAAAGGTATTTGGTTTCGACATACTTCCGTGAGGTAATCCCAATGCTTGTCAGATACAGTTTGTTACCGGAAAAATACTGAATCGGATCCAATTCCGGCTCGGGTTTTTCCAGAAAGCGAACGTCGGCAAACCGAAATGTGGTCACCAAGTTGGAAATGCGGTTGTCTTCCGTTCTTCCTTTAAAGATGCGAAACGAATGTCCGGCCCAATAATCCTGCGTTTCGAATTTCAAATTAGCCAGTTGTTTGTTGCCGAGATTGTCAGAAAGAGAATCCCTGTAAAAGCGTTGTTGGAAGCCAATTCCGGCGGCCCATCGCGTATAGGGTGAGAAAAATGAACGGTCTACGCTTATGCCTTTCAGGTAGTTGTCGTCAAAATCAATATCATATAAAAACGTGGAAGAAATGAAGGTGTTTTTAAAGTTTGGAATGGTATAACGCATGCCGTAAGCATTTTCGCTGTCGGTAAAACGCTGCTTAAAGTTGTTTTCAAACTCATGGCCTATTCCCAGAAAATTGCGTTCCGTTATTTCCAGATTGCCCTTTGTATCGGAAATAGAACCGGTGGGAATCAAACTCCAGGAATCCAATACTTTTATGGAAATATCTACAGAATCTTTGCTCCCTTTTACGGCAACCGGTTTGATGGTAACGTTGCGGATATAACGCTGTTGCTGCAGTAAACGTTCGGATTCTTTTACCAACAGCGAGTCCAGTTCGTCATTTTTTTTAAACAGCAGGTAATTCCGGACGGTCCATTTCCGGGTTTTGATATGGAGGTTGTTACCGGTTCGTTCCGCCCAGTTTTTGGGTTTTTTATTTGGGTTATCGACGGCATAGCCAAAAGGATCTAACGTTTCGATTTCGATGTTTCGGATGATTTTACACTCAAAACTGGCAAATTCGTTGGTTTGCGGACGCGTTTGTTTTTTACGTTTCGCCGTTGTTTTCTGCGTAGGTTTGAAAATTAAACGGTGAATGAATTGGGTAAATTTCCTCTTTTTGGAATACCTCTCGATATAACTGTAAACCTTTGTGGTATCTCTGGGAATTCGGGTTACCTGACCGACAGTAGTCTGACCGATAAAAAAGAAAATCAGCGATAAAAAAAGTAAACGTTTCGGCATAATCGGGCACTGAATGGAAATGAAACGTAATTTAGAGGATATTGTTGTAAACGGCAAATAAAAAAGGTCCGAAGACCTTGTGAATAATACGTTTTTAAATCATTCCGAGGTTGTGGGATCGATAACGGTTGCTACTTTGCTAACCGAGTTGGCCGGGAAACCACCTTGTCGGGCATGTTCCCGAATCATTTCTTCGTTTGGGGCAATGTACACGCAGTAAATTTTGTCTCCGGTTACGTAACTGTGTTGCCATTGGATTTCCGAACCCATTTTACGCAATACATTACAGGAAGTCTCAGAAATACCTTTCAACTGTTCGGGAGTAAGGTTTCCGGCTCCGGGAATTTCTCTTTCAATTACATATTTAGGCATAATACTGAAAATTAAATTAGTCCTACTCGTAAGGCTTTTCGGTTTTGCCCCGTTTTTAAAGTGAGTCCGGCTTCACTGATGTGATATGGGGCAAAGTTGAAGTATTAGGATTTTGGTTGGTATCAATTATTGAAATAAACCGTTAAAGTTAAGAAAAAATCCCCAGACATTGCTGTTTGGGGATTGGTTATTTTGTTGAAAATCAGCATTATGACTTGTTTTCTTTGTTGAAATACACCAGATAGTAATACATCTGTTTTTCTTCGTCCCAGCCTTTTTCCACAAATTTTTCAGCACTTTCCGGGTTGATGAAATCCAGTTTGATCTGAATGTTGGTGTCCAGTTCAATAACGTTTTTCATTTTTTTGCGGGCATCGGAAACGGCAGCGTTGGCAATAGGGAAGGTGGTTAAATCTTCAATGCTGTATTTTTCGCCTTTGTCTACTTTATAATTTTTGAATTCGGAAATCAAGTCCGGATTGTCAATTACTTCGTTTAAAAACAACGATTCTTCGAAGTTGTCGTTTTTCGCGAAGTGATTTACCGCGCGGTTCATGAACATTACTTCTTCTTTTTTGTCTTCAGCCGGCAACACCACTTCTTTGGCAAAGTCCTGACAGAATTTCAAATACTTTTTAGTGATGAAATTCTCATCCTGAAACGCATCCACAGATAGGAAATGCTCTAACCAGTAACGGGCATCGTAACGGTTGCTGTCCACCGTCAGAATTTTATAACCTTCTTCTTTTTTGTAGTTGAAGATTAAACAGCCTTTGTCCAGTTTGTTAAGATTAATTCCCTGTTGCAGAATCATTTCCAGGTTGGCATCTTTCTCTTCAAACTGCAGAAAATCAGCCTTCAATTCGCTTTTGAAAACCCCGATAGCATCTACCACATTATTGTCGATGGAAACGTTAGTCAAATACGTCACATAAACCTCTCCGTTTTTAATGTGCGGATGATTGGACTGCTCAAACAGGTGTTTGGTTATTTTCTTTGAAACTTCATGTACACTGCCCGGATTCGCAAAAATCTCGTTGGCAAAATTGTACATTTCGTTGTAATCCAAATCCACATCGTGGGCAAACTGATAATAGTTTTCCTCTTTGTCACGGAACGGTTTAAAGAAAAACTCCTTTAAAAGCGGCATGATCTCATCGTTAAGACCATACGGTTGCTCCGAAAGGAAAATCGCTTCGTTACGGCTTTTGTTTCCAACGCGGTGGATGGATAAGTTGTCGATGTGGGTGTTGAATAGATTAATCATTTTTTTGCAGTATTTTTAGATAAAAGAACCAAGAAAAAAGAACATTCTTAAATCTTGGCTCCAAGTTGTTGTCGAGTATTTCTTGTCCCTTGCTACTTCAAATTAATTCCAGTTATTATCCTCATAGCCAAAATCCTCAAACGAGTCGTCTCCGTCAAACATGTCGAAGTCTTCGTCGTCGAAATCGTCTTCAAATTCTCCGTACATATCGTCTTTGGATACAATTGGGGAATTGAAATCTTTGGTTGGGGCATCGGCCGGTAATTCACCGTGGGCAAACAGCAATTCCGGATAGGAAACTCCGGGTTCTTCAGCTTCTACAGCGGCTAATTCCACGAAAAACGTCCACATGTTGAAGAAATCGTATACGTAAATAATCTTGGTCGCATTTTCATCCAGAATAGAAGAAAGCGGATAATCGGCCATGGTTTTCAGTTCACCGGGAACATCGCCCGTATCGAACATCGGAATTTCATCCTCTTGTGTCCAGGCATCATCACAGGTGTAAAACGAAGCCATTTCCGTTCCGTCAAAACCAAACGCGTTTACGATGGCGTTGTGCAAATCTTCTAAAGTATCGTCTTCAAGGATGGCAATGTCGCGGAAAATATCTTCTTCAGCATCTAAAATCACTCTAAATTTATAAACCATGATTCTGTAATTTTTGGAAAGGTCAAAGGTAAAATTTAATTGTGAATTTCGACTCCGGATTTGCGAATTGTTGATAAGATTTTAATCAGCTCGCATAGAATTCGATAGGCAAACCGTCCGGATCGGCAAGGAAGAAAAACGCTTTTCCGGTGTATTCGTCGGTGCGGATGGCTTCGGCTTCGATTCCGTTGGACAGGATGAAAGCTCTTGTCTTTTCGATGTCGTTTACTTCAAAGGCCAAATGACGCAATCCGGCTGCTTCCGGTCTGGAAACCCGTTTCGGAGGATTGGGAAAAGAAAACAGTTCGATAACGTAAACGCCGTTTAAAGCCAAGTCGAGTTTATACGATTGCCGCGCTTCCCGATACACTTCCCGAACAATTTCCAGCCCTAAAATCTGTGTGTAGAAGTGTTTCGATTTTTCGTAATCGGAAGTGATAATGGCAATGTGGTGTATTTTATTGATAGACAGCATTACGGCGTTCGTTTGAGTTTTAAAAGATAATAGGAACAATACAAAATCCACAGCAGAATGCTGCCTTCAAGTACCCGTTGAATCAGTCCTTTGTAGGGTGAGTGTAAATTGGCATTCAGCAATCCGAAAAAACAAAAACTCAGCAGTGAAAGGGCAAAACTAATATTGGAAAGCATATTCCCTTTGCGCCATTTTCGGGCAGAAAAGCCAAGCAGAAAAATAGCCGGAGGACAAATCGTATACGTGATGAAACCTACAAAATTATGAATGATTTGCGACGAACTCGGGTTGATGAAATAAGGGTTGCAGTCTGTATCACAATTGAAAAAGCCGCAAATAATGGTGCCCACTCCATAACCAATCCCAATGCCTAAAAAACCAACTGTTCTTAAAGTAGACTTTGGGGTTTCCATAATGGCAAAAACAGAAAAAAGGGAGAACAGAATTCCGCTTGGGATATAACCAAAGAAGCGTAAAAAATCTGCGTGGCCCGCATTATCGGCATACAATTCACTGATAAATTGTGAAGTATGGCTGTATTTCGGATCTAACAGACCGCCTAAGAAAGTTGTAAAAACAAAAAGCGCTACTCCCAATGTGCCCGTCCAAAAGGCTTTTGATTTTCGCATGAAGTTTAGTTGTGTGTTTTAAATGAACCGCAATTTATGAAAATCAGATGGAATTCTTTTTGTCGAATGTAATCTGTTTTAAAAATTTTGTTTTGAATTTCGTAAATTTTTTATTGGTCGGATATTGTCTGTTTGTGGTGATGTTGTTGAAAATCAGGGCTACTACAAAAAGAATCAGCGCACCACTCAAAACAGGAGTTAAAACGTACCAATAGCCAAGTTTTAAAATGGCGGGAGATCCTGTTACGGCAATTAAAGCTGTTGCACCACCGGGCGGATGAAGCGTTTTGGTAATCTGCATCAATACAATGGCAGAGGCTACAGCAATCGCGGAAGCTAACCAGATAGTTTCCGGAAATAATTTTACCGCAGTCACTCCGGCTAATGCCGAGATGCAATGCCCGCCGATAAGGTTTCGCGGTTGTGCCAAAGGGCTTTGAATCACGCCATACACCAAAACACACGACGCTCCGAACGATCCAATCAGAAAAACAAAATCTTCCTTCGGAAAGGCGTTGTACTGCAAATAAGCGATAATCCCCATCCCCACAAAAGCGCCCACAAAAGCCCAGAAATGTTCTTTAAAATCAACAAGGGTTTCTTTGTAAAGAATGTATCGGGTGGTGCGATAACCGCGTTTTATTTTTTTGGTTGGCATGTTACTTTACGGTGTTGGGCTGAAAAGTGTAAACAGTATACGGATAAATTAATTTTGCGGTCGTTTTGGAAACCAGACAAACCACAAGAATTGGGAAAAACAAAGTATAATCGTTAACCAGTCCGCAGATGAGGAATAATGCGGTAAAAGGTGCGTGAATACTCGCGCTCAACATGGCGGCCATTCCGATAATCATGAAATTGAGCGGGATGACATTGGCCTCGAAAAACGTATTCAGTACCAAAGCGGTAAGCAAACCTAAAAATGCCCCGATAAACATGCTCGGCGCAAAAACGCCGCCATCGCCTCCGGATGCTAAAGTAACCGATGTAATGATGGGTTTTAAAAACAAAATCCCCAACATCGTTATTGTAAAAGAAGTGGTCAAAACAATCGAATCCGGATTCGTGAAAATCGTTTTTACGGCGTGATAACCTTCCCCGTATAATTGTGGCAAAACTAAAAGCGAAGTACTGATAATAACCGAACCGGTAATAATTTTTACGGAATGTTTTTCAATGGCTGCAAACTTCTTTTTAATGTAAATAACGGCCTTGGTCAGATAGACAGAATTCACACCGGCTAAAACACCCAACAGCAGAAAATAAGGAAGCGCATACAAATGCCAGTTTGAAACGGAAACCTGAAACAGTGGTTGTTCATCCAAAACCAAAATAAAGCTATACGCAACCGCAACCGCCAAAACAGTCGTTAACGCAAAAGTTTTGGTTACTTTTCGGGAAATCACTTCGAAGGAAAACAAAATCCCGGCAACCGGACTGCTGAACAGCGCGGTTATTCCGGCAGCAATCCCGGCACAGATTAGTTCGGTTTTGTGTCGTTTGAACAGGTTTTCTTTCTGTTGTGCCACCGAACCAATCGCAGCAGATGCCACAACGGTTGACACTTCAATTCCGGTAGAACCGCCAAAAGCTACCGTAAGCAATCCGTTGAAAAAATGTGAAGGAATTTTGTAAACCGGAAGCTTTTTGGCTTTCGAATCGCGGGCTTCAAAAATTTCCTTTATGCCTTTGTTTTCTTTCTTTTTAAACAAATACGAACGCAAAAAGTAAATTACCGATAAACCAACCAGCGGGAAAATCAGGAAAAACACCCAATTTAAACTGGCTTTGTGAAACAGAATTTCTTCGTAATGTTCAGTCAGCCGTTTTAAGGATACCGACATGAAAGCACATAAAAAACCAATCAATGCCGAAACAATGCTTAGTTTTTGAAATTTAATCAGTTTATAGTTTTTGCGAATTAATGCAGTTTTAGACATGGAATTGTAATTCAGATGAGGTACAAAAATAACTGCTGCAAAACCAAAAAGTGGTCAAAAAATGTTAAAATTCCAAATTCGGGAAGTAATTTATTTTTTTTCGCCGTCGATTTCTTTCCTTACTTTGGCCGGGAGTTTGGCTTTTACCAGCGTGTACGATTGCGTTACGTAATGCTGCCATTCTTTAGCAGACAACGTATTGGTATCGTGCACCAAAACCCACTTGTAACGCGCAACATAAGGCGCAGGCTGGAATCCTTGTCTCGCGGAAAGTTCCTCAAATTCTTCGTCAGTAACTTTAAATGAGGCTGAAGTGGGCGATTGGTTCAGTCCGATAACGCAGAACATTTTTTCTCCGATGCAGAAACACAAATCATTGCCCCATTTGATGTCTTCCGTTGCATGGGGAAGTGCTTTGCACAAGCGCTGAAGTTCTTCAATGTTCATTAAATCTTGGTTTTGGAAATTTTGTCGTGTATTTCGGAAACTTTCATCAGGGCCGCACTGCAGTACCAAGGTGTAAGTTCGGCTTCAAAGATTTTGGCTGCCACAGCCGGATCGGTTGCCACTAATTTTTGCGCTTCTTCCACGGTAGAGCAGTTAAAAATGAAAATCCCCCGATAGTTTCGGTCGTTTTTCATAAACGGTCCGGCTACCACTAATTTCCCTTCTTTAGCCAAACGGTTGATGTTTTCCATATGACCTTCAAAATACTTGTTGCGTTCTTCTTTGGTAGCTGTGGTGTTGCTGCCTGTTTTCAAAATACAGAAAACATAGGTCTTCATACCGTACTGATCGGCACCTACTTCCTTAGCAAGTTTTTCATCGTATGTTGTTTGATTTTCTTGAGCAAAAGCTGACACACTCAACAGCAGAAGGAATGCTAGTTTTTTCATAAGGAAATATTTTAAGAAGTTCAAATATACAAAAATAGGTTTCATGAGTTATCCATTGTTTTAATGGCTCACAGTTCATCCTTTAAAATCTACGGTTCGGTATGCTTTATTATTTTCAGAAATAATTCTGGTGGAAATTTGCTCCATCAAATGCAACCCAAATGAACAAGTTATTTACATTTTTAGTAGTCTTATGCGGAACCGTTGCGGTAGCACAAACTACAATTTCCGGAAAAGTAATCACTCATAAAGGCAAGCCGATTGAAGGTGCGAATGTCTTTATTGAAGGCGCCTACGACGGAGCAACTTCTGATAGTAACGGCGATTTTTCCTTTACCACAACAGAGAAAGGCCACCAGACTTTGGTAATCACCTACCTGAGTTTTGAAACCACCCGAATTCCCATCGAAATTGAAACGTACCAGCCACAGGAATGGAAGCTGAAAGAAAGTGTCAACACACTCGATGCGGTAGTAATTACAGCCGGAAATTTTAAAGCAGGCGATAATTCAAAAGCTGCCGCGTTAAAACCTCTGGACATCGTAACGACAGCCGGAGCCGCCGGGGATATTGTAGGTGCTTTGCAGACGTTGCCGGGCGCACAGATTGTCGGTGAAAGCGGAAGATTGTTCGTCCGTGGCGGGGAATCCGATGAAACGCAAACCTATATCGACGGGATTCGCGTGGCACAACCGTACGGCGCAACCGCGAACAATTTGCCTACACGCGGCCGTTTTTCCCCTTTTCTGTTTAGCGGAATGACATTTTCCACAGGCGGTTATTCGGCAGAATTTGGCGATGCGCTTTCGAGTGTTTTGCTGCTGAATACCATCAACGAAGCCGAACAGGAGCAAACCGACCTGTCGTTCATGACCGTTGGATTAGGTTTGGGCAATACGCAAAAATGGGAGAAAAGTTCCTTAACTTTTAATTTGTCGTATATCAATTTAGAACCGTATCAGAAAATCATCAAGCAGCATGTAGACTGGAACAAACCGTATCAGTCCCTATCCGGCGAAACGGTTTTCAGAAGGCATTTTGAGAATGGATTGTTCAAATTGTATGCGGCCTTTGATTATGCAGCTTTCGATTTGAACCAAAAAGATATTAATGCTCCGGAACCAATTCGGGTTGACACGCAAAACAATAATTTTTATCTGAATTCGTCCTACAAAGGAAATTTTGGGTCAGGTTGGAGCGTTCAGACGGGAATCAGCTTTGGCTACAGTCAGAACAAAATCGGTTTGGAATTGGACAAACTTCACAACCGCGAAAATGCATCGCACCTGAAACTGAAACTGACCAAAAAGTTCTCAAGCCGCGTTCATTTGACTTTTGGCGGCGATTATTTCATCACAGATTTTGACGAAAACTATAATGAATACAACATCGGAGTTTACCAAAGCGGTTTCCGGAACAACATCGGAGCAGCCTATGCAGAATCGGACATCTTCTTTTCCAAAAATTTTGCGGCAAAAGTGGGCGTAAGAGCCATGAACAGCGATTTAATCAACAAAAGCTCCATTGATCCGAGGATTTCACTGGCGTATAAAACCAGCAAAAACGGACAGGTTTCGTTAGCCTATGGCGATTTTCATCAGAATCCGAAACTGGAGTACCTGAAGTATCATTCCGATTTCGATTATGAAAAAACGTCACACTATATTTTAAACTATATGTATGGCAGCAACGGCAAGACTTTACGCACCGAATTGTTCTATAAAAAGTATTCGGATTTGGTGAAATACGATTCCGAAATGGCCATGTTTAACAGTATTTACAACAATAACGGTTACGGTTTTGCCAAAGGTTTGGATGTGTTTTGGCGCGACAGCAAATCGGTGAAAAATTTAGATTACTGGGTGTCGTATTCGTACATCGACAGCAAAAGGGATTATAAAAATTACAAAGCCGAAGTAACACCGAATTTTGTAGCCAGCCACACGCTTTCGGTAGTTGGAAAATACTGGATTGACAAATGGAAATCACAATTGAGCGTGACCAACAGTTTTGCCACGGGTCGTCCGTACAACAATCCGAACGAAACCGCTTTTATGAACGGAAAAACAAAAGAGTACAACAGTTTGAGCCTCAGTTGGGCGTATTTGTTGTCCCCGCAGAAAATCTTGTATTTTTCGGTATCAAATGTTTTGGGAAGCGACAATGTTTTCGGTTACCAATACGCCAATTCTCCTGATTTAAGCGGACAATTCCAGCGCCAGGCCATCACACAGCCGGCCGACCGTTTCTTCTTCATCGGTTTTTTCTGGACGATAAGCAAGGATAAGTCTAAAAATCAGCTGGATAATTTGTAATACGGTTCATCCTAAAAATTCAACAGTTCAGTAAACATTAATTTATAAGGTGCACCAACTGAAATATCTTTGGAGTATAAATTAAAAGAAATTTCAATCATCAGTTAAAAATCAATCGTAAAGCAAATAGTAATCAACTTAAAAACGAATTATCATGACAAAAGTTATCACATCATTAGTAGTATTCATCTGCGGATTAGCTTTCGCACAAGGTCCGTCAAAGTACGAACAGGGAATGGAGAAAGCCTTAGGGTTATGGAAAGAAAATAAAGTAGCTGAAGCCACTGCTATTTTTGAAAGAATTGCTTCGGTGGAAAAAGACAATTGGCTGCCGAATTACTATGTGGCACTGGTAAATACTATTGAAGCGTTCAAATCTCAGGATAAAACCAAAAACCCTGCGTATTTGGATAAGGCGCAAATTGCTTTAGACGATGCAACGGCCATCAGCCCGAACAATCCGGAATTAATGGTGGTTCAGGCGTTAATTTATACCGCCTGGATTGTTCAGGATCCGATGGCCAACGGGATGAAGTATTCCTCAAAAGCCATGGAACAGTATTACAAAGCACAAGTCATAGCGCCAGAAAACCCGCGTGTGGTGTTCTCGAAAGCCGAGTTTGAAATCGGAGGCGCCAAATACTGGGGAACGGATACCAAACCAATGTGTAAGGAAATTGAACGTTCTATCGAACTTTTTGCTAAATTTAAACCAGAAACACCGTTTCACCCGAATTGGGGATTAGACAGAGCTAAAGAAGTTTTGGCTACTTGCGGAAAATAATTCAGGAATCACTAAAAAACGATAAAAATGGAAACACAAAATCAGAATAGAAACAAAATTGCCGGTGCGATTTTCATCGGCTGTATGTTTGTAGGAATCGGAATCGGAATGTATGTGCAGAACACTGCTGTTGGAACCCTTGTGGGAATGGGAGTTGGCTTTATTGCATCCGCTATTGCAAGAGTCAAAGTATAATTAATTTTTATGAATATATTTTTAAGACACTTTCTGCGTTCTGTCACCCTTGGGTTGGGTATTTTCTTCGTCTTACTTTTTTTAAGATGGCTCACGGGAGGAAGCATTCAATGGGACAACAATTTACTGTTAAACCTTCAGTATACCTTGTTGTATACGGTAAGTTTGTACCTGGTGAATGCCTTTTTGTTTGTCTTTTTAGATAAAATATTCATAAAAAACCGGTTTTCCGTAAAACGGATTGCGCTGAGTTTTTCCCTCTCGCTCGTTGTAACCGTTTGCGTGATTTTCCTGTTGAGGTTTTTCGAAGAAGTAATCGTAAACGCGAAAAGCATCGATGTGTTTTTACAGCATGAACACGCTTCGAATTACATTGTATCAGCAATTATAACGATTATTGTCAGTCTGTTTGTTCATGCGGCGTATTTCTATCGTTCGTATCAGGAAAACAGGGTTAAAGAGCAGAAAATCATTGCAGGAACCGCTTCGGCTAAATTTGAAAGTTTAAAAAACCAGATTGATCCGCATTTTTTGTTCAACAGCCTGAATGTGTTAAGTTCTCTGATTGAAGAAAATCCGGACAGCGCGCAGAAATTCACGTCATCCCTGTCTAAAATTTACCGGTATGTGTTGGAACAGCGCGACAAAGAACTGGTAAGCATTGAAGAAGAACTCGCTTTCGCCAAAACGTACATGAACCTTTTAAAGATGCGGTTCGAGAACAGTATTTTTTACGAATTGCCCGAAACCGTAAACAATCCGGAAGCGAAAGTAGTACCGTTGTCGTTGCAACTGCTTTTGGAAAATACGGTGAAGCACAATGTGGTAAGCGAAAAAAAACCACTAAGAATAAGGATTTTTGAACGGAACAACTGTCTGGTGGTTCAAAACGATTTGCAGAAAAAAGAAGTTTTAAAAGATCGGCAAGGAGTTGGTTTACAGAATATTATCAACCGGTACGCGATTCTTACCGAGCGGAAAGTAAGTATTCAGCAAACCGAAACCGAATTCATGGTAGCTTTACCACTATTAACCAAGCAGGTAGGCATCATGCATACAGCACATAAAACAGCTGACGATTCGGCTTATTACAGAGCGAAGAAAAGGGTGGAAGCCATAAAGGGTTTTTACGGAAGTCTGATTTCCTATTGCGTGGTCATTCCGGTTTTGATTTTTATTAACCTTAACTTTTCGCCTAAATTTCAGTGGTTCTGGTTTCCGATGATAGGCTGGGGAATGGGACTTTTTATGCACGGTTTCGGAGTTTTCAGCTACGGATCGAGATGGGAAGAACGCAAAATCCGGGAAATACTCAACAAAGACAAAACGAAACAAAACTGGAGGTAAACACTAAAAACATGGAAGCAAAACCAAATAATCGCGAGCAATTTGAAAGAGCGAAAAAAAGAGTGGACGAAATCAAAGGATTCTACGGACACTTAACGGTTTATATCTTAGTCAATATATTTTTTCTGGTGATTAACCTGCTCACCTCACCGGAACACTTATGGTTTTTTTGGCCGATGCTGGGATGGGGAATCGGGGTAGCCATGCACGGATTGCGGGTTTTCAATTATATGCCTTTTTTCGGCAAGGATTGGGAAGAACGCAAACTGAAAGAATTCCTGGAGGAAGAAGAACGCCAGAAAGAAAAATTTAAAAATGAAGATCATGGAAAACTATAACGACCATTTCGACGAGCGCTATGAAGACGCCAAGAAAAGGGTAAAACGATTAAAAGGTTTTTATTCCCATCTGATGGCTTATGTATTGGTAAACATCATGATAGTATTTCTGAACATCAGCAATTTAAAACCGGGCGAAAGTTATTTTCAGTTTGAAAACTTCTTTACGGCTTTCTTTTGGGGAATCGGTTTGTTGGCGCATGCGGTCAGCGTTTTCGGGCATCACCTAATTTTCGGCAAAGACTGGGAAGAAAAGAAAATCAAAGAATTCATGGAGAAGGAACGTCAGCAGCAGGACAGATGGGAGTAATTTTAGTTACAGTTTTCAGTAGTAGTTTCAGTTTTCAATACTAATTTATTTCGTAACCTTAGTACCTTAGCCTCTTAAAAAATGAACATCATCATCATCGAAGACGAAAAACCGGCCGCCCGTCTGTTGCAGCGCAAAGTGGAAAAATTAGGATTGACGGTAAACACCATGCTGCATTCGGTAGAAGAAGCGCTGGACTGGTTTCAGCACCATCCGCATCCGGATTTGATTTTTCTGGACATACAATTGTCCGACGGTTTGTCGTTTGAAATTTTTGAGAAAATAGACATCAAAAGCGCTGTGATTTTTACAACCGCATACGATGAATATGCCTTACGCGCTTTCAAACTGAACAGCATCGATTATCTCTTAAAACCGATTGACGAAGACGATCTGGAAGCCGCGGTCAACAAATTCAAAGCCCGCAGTCAGCCGCAGAATTTATCGTTGGATTTTGAAATGATTAAGAAGATGCTCGTCAATCCGATTGATAAAAACTATAAAAAACGATTCACGGTAAAAATCGGTCAGCAGTTAAAACTGATCAATGTAGAAGAAGTGGAATGTTTTTACAGCGAAAACAAAGGTACGTATCTGCACACGGTAGACAATCGCAATTACCTGTTGGACGGAACCTTAGAACAACTCGAAACCGAACTCAATCCAAAGGATTTTTACCGCGTAAGCCGAAAATTCATAGTGCCGATGAAAGCCATCAGGGAAATCCAGCTCCACAGCAACTCCCGTCTGAAAGTAATTTTACCAACCTATCATGAAGATGAGGTTATCGTCGCCCGGGAAAGAGTAAACGATTTTAAAGACTGGATAGGATAGTTTCGCCGGTTCTCTTTTCGCGTTCCCCGATTTGCTGACGCCACATCGCATAATACAGACCTTTTTTATCCAGCAGCTCGGTATGTGAACCCTGTTCGGAGATTTGGCCTTTTTCCAGTACAAAAATCGTGTCGGCATGCATAATCGTAGACAGACGGTGCGCAATCAGAATGGTGATTTGCTGTTTGTTGGCGGAAATCTCTTTAACTGTTTTGGTAATTTGTTCTTCGGTAAGGGAATCTAAGGCTGAAGTGGCTTCATCAAAAATAAGCAGCCGGGGTTTTCGAAGTAATGCCCGTGCGATGGAAAGACGTTGTTTTTCACCACCGGACAATTTTTTTCCGCCTTCGCCTAAAACCGTATCGAGTCCTTTTTTGCTGTTGTTGATTATGTTTGTGGCAGATGCTTTCCGAATCGATTCTAACAGTTCTTCTTCGGTGGCATCGGGTTTTACGAACAACAGATTTTCGCGTATGGTTCCGGAAAACAATTGCGTATCCTGCGTTACAAAACCCAATTGACGCCGGATTCTGTTGTACCGCAATTCGTTGATGGACACACCGTCATACAAAATATCGCCTTCCACCGGACGATACAAACCCACCAGCAATTTCACCAAAGTCGATTTCCCAGAACCGGACGGGCCGACAAAGGCTATGGTGTCGCCTAATTTCGCCTGAAACGAGATGTTCTGAATAGCATTTTGAGTGGCATTTTTATGACGGAAAACGATGTTGTTAAAATGTAAATTTTCAATTTCGCCCACATCAACAGGCTCTTCCGGGCTGAATTCGGGTTTTTTCTGCATTAAATCGTTGAAAAGGTGCAAAGCGGTTTCGGCTTCCCGATACGAAAGAATGATGCTTCCCAAATCCTGCAAAGGACCAATGATTCCGGTAGAAATAAATTGCATGGAAATTAATTCTCCGGCGGATAAAACGTCTTTAAAAATCAACCACAGCAAAATAAACAGGATGGATTGTTTCAGCAAGGTTAAAATGCTTCCCTGAAGAAAGGTGAGGGTTCGCATTTTTTTTACTTTTTCCATCTCCAGGTCGTAAATTTCCTGTGTGTGCAGTCGCAAACGGCGAATTTCCGGATAGGTTAAGCCCAGGCTTTTTACGAGTTCGATGTTGCGCAAACTTTCCGTAATGGTGCCGCTCATCTGACGGTTTTGCCGAATGAGGGAACGCTGCAGGGTTTTGATGGAACGGCTTAAAATGCTGGTCAATCCACCTAAAAGCACAACGCCAATTAAAAAAACGGGAATCAGTGCCCAATGTTTGGTGACGGCATACCACATTAAAAAGCCAATACCCACCAACGATGAGAACAGAATATTGATAAATGAAGATAAAAATTTCTCCGTATCGGCACGTACTTTTTGCAGTATGGATAAGATTTCGCCACTGCTTTGGTCTTCAAATTCCTGATAGGGCAATCGCAGGGTCTGGCGTAGTCCGTCGTTAAAAATCTGCATCCCGAATTTTTGTACAATCATCCGCAACACATAATCCTTAAACGCAGAAACCAAGCGGGAAGCAAGGGCAATGCCAATGGCTAAGGCGAGTAATTTTAAAACACCGTTTACCAGTTGGTCGTTATGCTGTTGTTTCGGATTCAGGGCATAATCGTCGATAATCTTCCCAAAAATAATCGGATCATATAGGGCTAAAATTTGAGCAATTCCGGCCAGAACCAAAGTTAAAACAACCCACCATTGGTAAGGTTTCAGGTATTTCCAGAGTAAATCCATAACAAAACTGTTGGAGTTCTCTCAAATATAGGGAAAATATAGGATTGTTTAGGTATTACTGAAATCCGGCAGGAACTTGTTTCGGTATTTTGGCTTTTCGAAAGGGTTTTGATTTAGTCCTGTTACAATTTATTTACTCAATCGGTGCAAGCTAAACACCATGGCCGAAAGCAGCATAAAAGCCACCAGCTGATGCGCCAATCCCAACCAAAGCGGTACATGGTACAGCAAAGTGAAAACTCCTAAAGCAAACTGCATGAAGACTATCACCACTAAGACATTGATTCCTTTTTTCTGTGTCTCGTTAAGTTCATACTTTTTGGAACGGAAATACAGATACAGGATCGTGCCCACCACTGCATAGGCGAAAGTTCTGTGTACGAACTGAACCCCGCTTTTTCCTTCTGTAAATCGTAACAACCACGAATCTTTTTCAAGGGCAATGCTTTCATGGAAAAACTGTCCGTCACTCATTAACGGCCAATGGTTGTGAATTAAACCGGCATTTAAACCGGCCACAAAACCACCGTAAATAATTTGAATGATGAGTACGATTAAGGCAATTCGGGCGATGGTTCGCAACGGTTTGATAATTTTATTTCTGTCAGGATACATCAGATCTAAAGCAACCCAAAGGGTGTAGGCGAAAGTAATAAATGCAAAGGTCAGATGTAGCGACAGGCGGAAATGACTCACATCCGGCATGTCGATTAAACCGCTTTTTACCATGAACCAACCCAAGAATCCCTGAAATGCACCCATTCCCAAAAGCACAATGCATTTTTTGATGGTTTCAGAAGACAAGCGTTTTTTGATCAGGAAATAAACAAAAGGAATTATAAACACTACTCCGATAATACGACCAATGAAACGATGAAACCACTCCCAGAAGTAGATGAATTTGTAATCGTCCAGATCAAAATCATTGTGAATGTTAATAAGCTGATATTCGGGAAATTTTTTGTATTCTTCGAAGGCTTGTGTCCATTTTTCTTCGGTCATTGGAGGGAAGGTGTCGGTAATTAAATGCCAATCTGTCATCGATAAACCGGAGTTGGTCAATCGGGTGATACCGCCAACCATCACCATGATGAATAATAATACACAACCGGATAACAACCAGATAATTACAGATTTGTTTTCTTTTTTCATTTGAAATCGTGGTATTTGCCGCAAAGTTACCGTTATCACCGTCAAAAAGCAATGGGATAAAAGTTAAACTTAGGTGTTTTTATGTTGCTTTTTTTAGGCCCATTTTTTCTGCTTTTCTTAAAACAAAATCGTAAGCCGCCTGATATTCGTTCGGAATTTCCCCTTCTAAAATCGCTTCTTTCACCGCTTCTTTCAACATTCCGATTTCCCGTGAAGGCTTCAAATTGAACAATTCCATGATTTCCTCACCGGTAATCGGCGGCTGAAACACACGGACTCTGTCGCGTTCTTCCACTTCTACAATTTTCTCACGAACGATTTTAAAATTGTTGTGGTATTTCTGGAATTTCTTCGGATTTTTAGTGGTGATGTCGGCTTCACATAAAGTCATCAGGCTTTCCACATCTTCGCCGGCATCAAAAACCAAACGACGTACTGCTGAATCGGTCACGATTTCCTGAGCCAATACAATAGGTCGGGAACTCATGGTTACCATTTTCTGTACAAATTTCAGCTTTTGGTTTAACGGCATGTGCAAACGGACAAAGATTTTCTTCGCCATTTTTCCACCCAGAAATTCATGTCCGTGAAACGTCCAGCCCTGTTTTTTGTTGTATTTCTTCGTTGGTGCTTTGCCGATATCGTGCAATAAAGCCGCCCAGCGCAGCCAAACGTCATCGGTATTCGGACAGATGTTATCGACTACTTCTAAAGTATGATAGAAATTGTTTTTATGCGTATGACCTTCCACTTCTTCCACATTGTTCAAAGCGGTCAGTTCCGGCAGAATGATGTCTAACAAACCGGTTTTATACAACAGTAAAAATCCGACCGATGGTTTGTCTGACATCAGTATTTTGTTCAGTTCATCCACGATTCGCTCGCCGGTAATGATGTTAATGCGGTCTTTGTTTCGGGAAATGGCTTCCAACGATTCGGCTTCGATTTCAAAATGCAGTTGGGAAGCAAAACGAATTGCACGCATCATGCGTAACGGGTCGTCGGAATACGTAATATCAGGATTTAAAGGCGTTCGGATGATTTTGTTTTCCAAATCCTGCAATCCGTTGAACGGATCGACCAAATCGCCGAAATTCTTTTCGTTCAGCGAAAGCGCCAAGGCATTAATGGTGAAATCGCGTCGGTTCTGATCGTCTTCCAAAGTCCCGTTTTCCACCACCGGATTCCGGCTTTCAAACTGATAACTTTCTTTTCGGGCACCCACAAACTCAATATCCATGTCGTGATAGCGCAACATAGCCGTTCCGTAGGTTTTGAAAACCTGAACTTTGGGTTTGTTCGGCAGTAATTCGGATACTTTTAAAGCGAGTTCGATGCCGCTGCCCACCGCTACGATGTCGATGTCTTTTTTGTGATTGCGTTGTAAAAGCAAATCACGAACGAAACCGCCAATGACGTAGCTTTCCACGTTCAGTTCTTGGGCTGCCTGTGTGGTGATTTTGAATATTTTATCTTGTAATGCTTCTTTGTAATTCATGCTGAAGTTTAAAGTCCTGACTGTAATCTGAGACTGCGATGCTACACTATTTTCGGATAATCTTCACCTGACTGTCAGACGTTAGTTTAATAATCGTGGAAGGTTTGTCGCAAACTTTATCGTGCTGCAAATTTACCACATAGTCCACACCTTTTAAAATTTCAGGACTGATTTCTTTAAACGATTTCGGTGTAGGCTGTCCGGAAATATTTGCGGAAGTGGAAACCAACGGCTTTTTCATACGCTCCATCAGTTTGAAGCAGAACGGTTCTTTAACCAGGCGAACCCCGAGTGTTTTGTCTTCGGCAATAATATTTTCGGCTACATTTCGCGGATTGTCTAGGATTAACGTGGTTGGTTTTTCGGATAAATCCAGAATCTGCCAGGCGACTTCCGGAATGTCTTTGAACACGTTGTACATCATGCGGTCGGAATTCATCAGAACAATCATGCTTTTGCTTTCTTCGCGCTGTTTCAAAGCATAAATCTTTTTAATTGCCTCCGGATTGGTAGCGTCACAGCCGATTCCCCAAACGGTGTCGGTGGGATAGAGAATGATGCCACCGTTTTTAATGACTTCGTAGGCGTTGTGAACTTCGGTGTTAAGATCCATTTTTAATATTTTTTACAAATATACTTAACTATTGGTTCTGTAGAAAAATCTGCGGTTTAATGTTAAAGATGTCTTCTGTTAAGGCTAACAACTAAATCTTAAATTTATATATTTGTAGACTAAAAATTATAAAAAATGCTGAATAATAAATCTATATTAATTACAGGCGGAACAGGCTCGTTAGGCAAAGAATTGACCAAGACGATTTTAAAGAAATGGCCCAATGTAAGCCGACTTGTGATTTATTCCCGTGACGAGCAGAAACAGTTTCAGATGGCACAGGAGTTTCCTGAGTCTGAATATCCGGCAATACGCTATTTTATCGGTGATGTTAGGGATTTGGAGCGTCTGAAAAGAGCTTTCAACGGGATAGACTATGTTATTCACGCTGCAGCAATGAAACACGTGCATATTGCAGAGTACAATCCGGATGAGTGCGTGAAAACCAATATCGGAGGTGCGGAAAACGTTATTAAGGCATGTCTGTCTTCCGGTGTAACCAAAGTGGTAGCATTGTCAACCGACAAAGCTTGTGCTCCCATCAATTTGTATGGGGCTACGAAACTTACATCCGATAAATTATTCATTGCGGCCAATAACATCAAAGGGAAACAGGATATTAAATTTTCGGTTGTCCGCTACGGAAACGTTATGGGTTCTAACGGATCGGTAATTCCGTTCTTTATGAAAAAGAGAGAAGAAGGCGTATTGCCAATTACCGATGTCAACATGACCCGCTTCAATATTTCTTTGCAAGGTGGTGTCGATATGGTACTTCATGCGTTGGACACAGCCTGGGGAGGCGAATTGTTTGTGCCTAAGATTCCGTCATACCGCATTTTGGATGTAGCTCAGGCAATCGCACCAAATTGTGAGCACAGGGTGGTTGGAATTCGTCCGGGAGAAAAAGTGCACGAAGAGATGATCACTTCTTCAGATTCCTTCACTACTTACGATTTAGGAAAATACTATGTGATTCTGCCACAGGTTACCAACTGGAATCTGGAGGATTACAAGAAGCATTTTAATGCAAAGATAGTTCCGCAGGGGTTCAGCTATACATCAGGAGAAAATACAGAATGGGAAACGGTTGCCAGTATGAGAGAACAGATTAAAGAGCACCTTTACCCTGATTTTGAACCAAAATAATTTTACATGATACCTTACGGAAAACAAAATATTACAGAAGAAGACATCCAGGCGGTTGCCAAAGCCCTCAAAGGAGATTTTCTGACCCAAGGCCCAACCATTTTAGAATTTGAGAAAGCATTTTCCGAATATATAGGCTGTAAATATTCAGTGGCGGTTTCTAACGGAACTGCTGCTTTGCATTTATCCGCTCTGGCTTTAGACGTAAAAGAAGGCGATAAAGTCATTACCACTCCGATTACATTTGCAGCATCGGCGAATTGTGTTCGTTATTGCGGTGGAGAAGTGGTTTTTTCGGATATTGATCCGGATACTTATCTGCTGGATGTTAAAGCTGTTGAGGAGTTGTTGAAAGCTTCTCCTAAAGGAACCTACAAAGGCATCATTCCGGTTGATTTTGCCGGAAGAGCAGTCAATTTGGAGGCGTTTAGAAGATTAGCAGACGAATACGGTTTGTGGATCATCGAAGACGCGTGTCATGCGCCGGGAGGTTATTTTGTGGATAGTCAGAACCAAAAGCAAAACTGCGGTAACGGAAACTTTGCGGATTTAGCCATTTTTTCATTTCATCCGGTAAAACATATTGCCACAGGAGAAGGCGGAATGATTACCACCAACGATGAAAAACTTTATAAAAAACTTTTAGAACTTCGTACTCACGGTATTACAAGGGATACAGCCAGTTTTAAAAATACCGTTGAATTTGCGGTGGGTCAGGAAGTTAACGCCGCGGCAACCTATCCGGGTTGGTATATGGAAATGCAGACTTTAGGCTATAATTACCGCTTTACCGATTTTCAGGCAGCTTTGGGAATCAGTCAGCTTTCAAGAGCCGATAAAGGTATTGCAAGACGTAAAGAAATAGCGGCAAAATACAACGATTCGTTTTCGGGAAAAAATTTCATCAAAGGGCAGTCCGGTTTTGTGGAAGGCCATGCGTACCATTTGTATGTGATTGAAGTTGAGGACCGTATGGGCTTGTACAATTATCTTCGTGAACATAAAATTTTTGCACAGATTCACTACATTCCTTGTCATTTGATGCCGTATTACAAAGCATTGGGCTGGAATGAAAACGATATGCCTAAAGCCGAAGCGTATTACAAACATTGTATCAGCTTACCGATGTATCCGACTTTGACGGATCAGGAGCAGCAATTTGTTATCGATAAAGTTAATTCTTATTTCCAATAATAATTTGAAACTCACACTAGGAACGGTTCAGTTTGGAATTCAGTACGGAATTTCAAATACCAGCGGAATTCCTTCAGATTTAGCGTTGAAGGAGATTTTGCAGGAGGCTCAGGTGCAGGGTATTACCAAATTAGATATCGCTTACGCTTACGGAAATGCAGAAGAGCGTTTGGGATTTTTAGCCGAAAACCGATTTGAAATCATCACTAAATTTCCAATTTTAACCACTTCAGATGCTTTGCGGACAAGTTTTGAAGATTCGTTATCGCGATTGCAACAAAACAGTATTTACGGCTATTTGGCTCATAACGCAGATGTATTACTTCAAAATCCTGATTTATGGACTGTGCTTCAGGAATTTAAAGCCGACGGGAAAGTTGCTAAAATCGGATATTCATTATACCAGCCTGAACAATTGGAGCAATTATTGGATCTGCAATGTGTTCCGGATATGGTGCAATTGCCGTTTAGTATACTGGATCGGAAGTTTCAGGAATATTTACCTCAGTTGAAAGCATTGGGCACAGAAATTCATGTGCGTTCAGTCTTTTTGCAGGGATTGTATTTTATGAATCCGCAATCGCTACCTGAAAAATTACGTTCATTGTCACCATCTTTAACGCAATTGCAGGCGCTTTGTAAGGAAGCTAATTGCACAGTGGGAGATGCAGCGCTCAATTACGCCGTAACGAATCCCTATATCGATGAGGTTGTGATAGGAGTTGAAAATGCATCGCAGTTACGCGATAATTGTACAAGTATAAAAAACTGGCAACCGGTTCCGGATTTGATTTCGGCTCTGGAAGCCCTTGAAATAGAAGATAAAAACCTTTTAAATCCGGCAAACTGGTGAAAATAGTAGGAGTAACACAAGCCCGAATCGGTTCTACCCGATTGCCCCGAAAAGTATTGCAAACGGTTTTGGGTAAAACGCTTTTGGATTACCATTTAGAGCGCGCTTTGCAATCTAAACTTGTCGGGAAATGGAAAGTAGCGACGACTAACGAAACGGATTCCGACTTAATTGTAGCCATTGCCAAAGCGCATGGTGTAACAAGTTACAAAGGCAGTCTTGAAGACGTTTTAGACCGTTTTTATCAGGCGGTTCGTGAGGAGCTACCGCAGTATGTGGTTCGGATTACTTCCGATTGTCCGTTAATCGATGCCGAATTAATCGACCAGACGATTGCCTTCTGTATTGAAAATCAGCTGGAGTACCATTCCAATCAATCCCAGGAAAGTTATCCGGACGGTTTGGATGTTGAGGTTTTCAGTTTTGAAATGCTGCAGCAGGCATGGGAAAAAGCGGAATTGACCGCCGACAGAGAACATGTAACGCCTTACATCAGACGAAATGCCAAACAGAAAATTCAGCCCTTATCGCTGGATGCAAGATACGCTTCATTGCGAATTACGGTAGATGAACCCAATGATTTAAAGGTAATTAGCCATTTAATTACTACCTTAGGCAGTCAGGAAAAATGGATTACTTATGCAGATTATCTGCTCAATAATAGTGAAATCAGAAAAATAAACGATTCTATACTCAGAAACGAAGGTTATATGAAAAGTAAATTTAACGAAATACAGCTGCGAAACATCACAAATTTCAAAGCATCAGACGAATACCGAAATGCGATTCACAACCTGATTCCGGGCGGAAGTCACACTTATTCGAAAGGCGATGACCAGTTCCCGATTTTGTCTCCGGCAGCCATCGTACGCGGAAAAGGCTCTCACATTTGGGACGTAGACGGTAACGAATACCTGGATTGTTCCATGGGACTTACCAGTGTGAGTTTAGGTCACGCTTACGAGCCGGTTTTGGACGCAGTTCGCAATGAACTGGAGAATGGGGTGAACTTTCAGCGTCCGTCAGCCTTGGAAAAAGAAATGGCGGAAACCTTTTTAGCATTAGTGCCCGGACACGATATGGTGAAATTTTCCAAAAACGGTTCGATTGTAACCACTGCAGCCGTGAAATTGGCCCGAGCCAAAACTGGTCGGGATTTGGTTGCTTTTCCGGTCGATCATCCTTTTTACAGTTACGACGATTGGTTTATCGGGAAAACAGCCTGTAACAAAGGAGTTCCGGAAGCCATCAGCGATTTGTCGGTAACTTTTCAGTCGTTTAACATTGATTCGTTGCGCGAACTTTTTGCGAAACATCCCGGACAGGTTGCCTGTGTGATTACAGAGCCTGAAAAAGGCAATTATCCGCATCTTCCTGCCGATTTTAACGTTGCTGACTTTTTGAAACAGGCTATTGAGCTGTGCCACGAAAATGGTGCGTTGTTCATAGCCGATGAAATGGTAACCGGTTTCAAAACCGAATTCCCGGGTTCCATCACCAAATACGGAATCACACCGGACATGGCTACCTGGGGAAAAGGCATTGCCAACGGTTTTTCGTTTTGCGCCTTAACCGGAACCAAAGACATCATGGAAATGGGCGGCATCAGAAATACAGGCGAAGAAAAAGTATTCTTAATTTCCACTACGCACGGCGGGGAAACCCACGGATTGGCTGCTGCGATTGCAACCATAAAAGAATATCAGAACAAAAATGTAATTGCGCACAACCATCAAATCGGAAGAAAATTAGCCGAATTGTGCCAGCAGCTGGTAACCGAAAGCAATTTATCGGCTTACATCGAAGTGGTAGCCGCCGAATGGATGCCGTTTTTTGTGTTTAAAGACAAATCCGGAGCCGTAAGTCAAGGTTTCAGAACTTTGTTCATGCAGGAAATGATTAAACGCGGCGTGCTGTTTCAGGGCGCTTTTGTACCGTGTTTTTCACATACGGAGGAAGATGTGTATTACTTTGCCAAAGCTTTCGGTGAATCGTTGAAAGTTTATCAGGAAGCGCTAGAGACAGGCTACGAGAAATTCTTAGTTGGAGAGCCGGCCAAACCTGTTTTCAGAAGAACCTTATAATTTTAGTTTCCGATGCGCGAGTACAAATGTCTGCATACTAATATTTTCAAGGAGAATACGTTCCATATCGAACCGATACGGGATGAAGATAAGTATGCTATTTTAAACATCAGAAACGAGCAATTGTACCATTTGCGCCAGTCGGAACCGTTAACCGCAGAAAAACAGGAGCAGTATTTTGCCACTGTGGTTTCCGCTTTGTTTGAAACGGAGAGACCGGGACAGCTTCTGTTTTCGTTCTTTCAGGACAATCAGTTTGTCGGATATGGTGGTTTGGTGCACATCAATTGGGTTGATAAACATGCGGAGATTTCCTTTATCATGAAAACCGAACTTGAAAAAGAACATTTTGCCGGGTTTTGGTCCAATTACCTTAAACTGATAGAAAAAGTAGCGTTTGAGGAACTGAAGTTTCACAAAATTTTCACCTACGCTTTCGATTTGCGCCCGCATTTGTATCCGGTGTTGCTCGAATCCGGTTTTCGGGAAGAGGCACGATTGCCCGAACATTGTTTTTTTGACGGAAAATATCTGGATGTACTCATTCACTCCAAAATAAACACAAATGTCTGGTTTCGAAAGGCTTTGGACACCGATGTGGCGTTGTATTATACTTGGGCTAATGATCCGACAGTAAGAAGTAACTCCTATAGTTCGGAAACGATTCCGTATGAAAATCATGTGAAATGGTTTGCCTCGAAACTGAAGGACGAAAATTGCTTTATGGTGGTTTTTCAGAACCACGACAATGTAAATATAGGTCAGGTCCGGATTCAGAAAACAGCTACGGCTTCAGCAATAATAGGCATTTCAACAGATGAAAAACACAGAGGAAAAGGTTATGCCGCTAAAATGATCGCACAGGCTTCTGCTGCATTTTTGGTTAAAAATCCTGAAATTTGCATCAGTGCTTATATTAAATTGGATAATCCGGCTTCGGCCAAAGCCTTTGAAAAAGCAGGATATCAGTTAAAGGAAACGGTTGATTATGAAAATGTTGCCAGTTTCCACTACATCAAAAGTTATGAAAATAGATAATTTCACCATCGGAGATTCATCGCCCGTTTTTATCATAGCAGAACTTTCGGCCAATCATAACGGAAGTCTTGAAACCGCGTTGGAAACCGTAAGAGCGGCTAAAAGAGCCGGTGCTGATTGTATAAAACTGCAAACGTATACGGCGGATACCATCACGCTGGATTCCGACAAAGAAGATTTTGTGATTAAAGGCACGATTTGGGACGGTAAGAAACTACATTCATTATATCAGGAAGCCTATACACCCTGGGAATGGCACGCGGAAATCTATAAGACAGCCAAAGAAGAAGGCCTGATTTGTTTTTCGTCTCCTTTTGACAAAACAGCGGTCGACTTTTTGGAATCGCTGAACAGTCCGGCCTATAAAATTGCTTCTTTTGAAATTACCGATATTCCGTTAATTGAATACGTTGCTTCCAAAGGAAAACCCATCATAATTTCCACCGGAATCGCCGAAAAAGAAGACATTGAATTGGCTCTGGACGCTTGTAAACGAATGGGAAACAACGATATCGCTTTGCTGAAATGCACCTCAAGTTATCCGGCCCCGATTGAAGAAGCCAACATGATTATGGTAAAAGATTTAGCCGAGCGATATAACGTCATCAGCGGTTTGTCGGATCATACCATGGGAGCAACTGTTCCGGTAGTAGCAACCGCTTTCGGTGCGAAAATCATTGAGAAACATTTTATTTTAGATCGTTCCATTGGCGGTCCGGATGCTTCGTTTTCGATGAATGAAGAAGAATTTACCGCAATGGTAAAAGCGGTTCGCGAAGCGGAAAAAGCCATCGGTGTGGTAGATTACACGCTAACGGAAAAACAGGCAAAAGGGAAAGATTTCAGCCGTTCGCTGTACATTGCCGAAGCTATTAAAGCCGGTGAAGTGTTTACGGAAAAGAATTTGCGTTCCGTGCGTCCGGGATTTGGGTTGCATCCGAAGTATTATCATCAGATTATCGGGAAAACCGCCAAGTTGGATTTAGAGAAAGGAATGCCCATGAAATTGGAGTATTTTGAATAACGGTGAATTAATACTGAGAAATTATGCTTAAGAGTGTTACCACATTTTTTAAAAAAAGAAAATACCAAAGTATCTTCGATAAAGAATATGCTGAATTTCAGAAAAGTAATAAGTTCAGCGGGAAAGGATATAAAGCTTTCCGTAAAATATTTGTCTTAACGCACGGCAGGAGTAACGATGAATTGTCCGAACAAATTGCGGAAAAAATCGGGAAATATGCCAATATTCCTCAATCGGGGATTTTGAAAAACTCTGGAGAGGCTGCTTTAGAACAGTTCAGAAAAGACGGTTATTACGTTTTTGATGCCTGTCTGGATGAAGATGCTCTTGCAGAAATTTATGAATATGCCGCCAAAACACCGGTTTCATATCTGGATACGAAAACAAATGCTCAGGATTATTCTTCCGAGAAAGTAATTTTTGACAGTGCTAACCCAATTTCTCCGAGATATCAGTTTAGCAACAGTGAAATTTTACAATGTAAACCGTTGCAAAAGTTAATCTTTGATTTCTCTTTATTGAAATTTGCTCAGGAATACCTTGGCTGCAAACCTATTTTGGATTTGGTTGCTTTTTGGTGGAGTGCGCCTTTCAACGGAATAGGGAAGAATGGTGCTGCCCAAATGTATCATTTCGATTTGGACCGAATCAAGTTTATCAAATTCTTTTTTTATATTACCGATGTAGACACTGATACGGGACCGCACTGTTATGTAAAAGGATCTCATACCGATTTGCCGAAAGAAGTCAACAGAGACGGCAGGTTTGAAGACAAAGAGATAGAAAGCATCTACGGAAAAGAGAATCTTATTGAAATAACCGGGAAGAAAGGAAGCATCATCGCAGTCGATACAAGAGGATTCCACAAAGGGAAAGAATTGTTAAAAGGCAAGCGATTATTGTTTCAGATTCAGTTCAGCAACAGTTTGTTCGGACAAACATCTTCGCCTACGAATTTGAGTCTTATCAACGAAGAGTATCAAAATCAGTTAAATGAGTATTCGTATTCATACAGTAATATAAGTTAAGTCTTTTTAAGTCAAACAATTATAATGAGTAAATTTTTAGAAATAAGTAATTCCGTAATTTTGGTGCAAACCTCCAACCACACTTCCCCTCATTTAGAGACGGAAATGGAGATTATTGAACGGCTGTTAGAGCAAAACAATACGGTTTACTGGATTCAGTGTGAAGGCGACTTTCAGGCTTGCTATTACAATCCGCTGCATAAGAAAATGCATTGTAAGGTTTGTTATTCCCGCGTTTCCAAAGGGGCAAAAGTGGTGAAAAAACACAATGTGAATGCCAAAAACCTTCATCTGCTTAAATATAAGGAATTTGCTGATGTTGAAGAGTTTAAAAGTAAAAAGCCCTTTGAAGGACTGCATTTTTCTTCGGTTAAAGAATTAAAACAATATCATTATAAAGAGTACGATTTAGGCTTGGCAACGGTTTCATCGCTGGTTTCGTATACCCGCGATCACGAGCCTGATTTGGAGCGTTACCACAATTTCGTGGAAAGAGGCTTAATCACCGGCGCTTATCTGTACGATGTTTTTACCACCATCTTATCCCGTATAAAACCCGACCTTGTTGTGTTTTTCAACGGAAGATTTATCGAGAACCGACCGCTTTTACGCGCCTGTCAGCAAATGAATATTGACTATGCAACCCATGAAAAAGGCGGAAAGCTGAATACGTTTTTGTTCCGCTATAAGTCCATCCCGCATTCCATTGAAACCATCAGTGCCGAAATGGAAGAATTATGGGCAAACGGTGCGGAAGACAAATACGAAAAAGGGACAAGTTTCTTTACCAATAAAATTAAAGGTGTTGAAGACGCCTGGCATTCTTTTACAAAAGAACAGCAGGAGGGACGGTTACCGGCAAGTTTTAAGGAACTGAACGGGAAAAAAGTAATCACTATTTTTAATTCGTCATTGGATGAATACGAAGGGCTTGAAGGGTTTGGGCCGTATTTTTATCCGGATGACAATGAAGGAATTAAACGGATTTGTGAAGATTTGACCGCACATCCGGACGTAAAACTTTATTTAAGAGTACATCCGAATTTAAGAAATCAGGATAACACACAGATACGGTTTCTGAATAGCGAAATTGCCAAAATCCCCTCTGTGGAAATAATCGCTGCCGAAGATAAGGTAGACACTTATGCACTAATCCGCGCCAGTGACATCATCGTTGTTTTTGGTTCTACAGTTGGTGTTGAAGCAGCATTTGCTAATAAAAATGTGGTGTTGTTGGGCAAAGCGGCATATGAAAATCTTAGCTGTTTTGTGGTTCCCGAAAATCACGAAGATCTGATTCGGATTTTAACAGACAAGGACTATGTTTTTCCGGTAATCCCTCCGGAAGAACCAATCAAATACGGGCATTGGAACGAAACTTTCGGATTGGACCATCATTATTACAAAGCCTTAGGTTTTAATAAAGGGATTTACAGAGGAAAAGCTGTTAAAGGAAATTTCCTGTTGCGGAAAATTAAGAGATTGTTTAAATTTTAAACGCGAAAGATGAAAAAAATACACGTAGGGTTTTTATTATCATACGATTACGAACTTTTAAAACTGGCCATTCCGCCGGTTTACAAAGCTTCAGACAGAATTTTTATTGCAATTGATGAAAATTCCATGACTTGGTCCGGAAATAAATTTACCGTAGATCCTTCTTTTTATGTATGGTTAAAGGAATTTGACACCGATAATAAAATTGAACTTTACTACGACAATTTTTACGTACCGTCCTTAACGACAACCCAGATGGATACCCGGGAGCGCAAAATGCTTTCGGATAAAATGGGAATCGGAAACTGGCTGATTCAAGTGGACAGTGACGAATATTTTATTGATTTTGAGGGTTTTGTTAAACAGCTCAGAAAGTACGACCATTATCTGGACAATCCTGAAAAACATAAAATTCAGATTGCCGCTTTTTGGCTGATTATTTACAAATACACCGAAAACGGAATTTTGTATGTAGACAAACCGATGAAATCCATTTTCGCGACCAATTACCCGAATTATAAAGCTTTTCGCAGAACCAACGAGCGTGTGATTTATTTAGACAGTCTGGTATTACATGAATCGGTTTCCCGTACCGAAGAAGAATTGCGTTTTAAACTGAAAAACTGGAGCCACAATACCCATGTTAACGACAGTTTTATGGACAAATGGTTAAAGGTAAACGAAACGAATTATAAAGACTTTAAGGATTTCTACTATATAGAACCGGACCGTTGGAAAACCTTAGATTATTTCCCGACGAGAAATATAGAAGAGGTTAAAAAATATACCCAAGCCTCTGAAAAACTGAAACTGGGCAAAATGTATTTGTTTTTCAAGAACTTCGGGCAGTGGTTTAAATTTCTTTTTAAATAAACAGCTTTAACAGGACTCTATTTTACTTTGTAGAGTCCTATTGCTTTCTTGAATTGCTTGCTCAGCAGCACCATTTTTACATAAAGAAAATTCCGCAGACTCAAAAACCACCATTTCCCGAACGTTAATTGCGTGTTGCTAATTTGTGTACTCACCGCTTCATCAATAATAAAATTTTCGCGGATTGAATTCCAGCAGATGTTCCCGTATCCGTCAAATTCATTGACTTTGTTTTTCCCGTGTATGATGGAAAGCCACAACCGTTCCCCTTTGTGATGAATAATCCGGGGTTCCTTTTTCCACATATTATGACTGTAATGCCAAACGGTTTTAGGATTTTCATTGCGTTCAATCAAACTCATGAACGGATTGAAAATATGATCTTTTTTGCCCAAAATAAAATCAGGTTCCACCTGCAGTGTGTAACCATTTATAACATCGATGGCTAAAAACTCCTGTTTGCGGAACATTTTCTGAATTTCATCAATATAGTTTTTGTGAATGCAGTCATCATTGTCTATACGGGAAGTAATTAAATAATCTTTTCTGTTGTTTTCAACGACATAGTTCAGTATGCTGTCTTTAAATTCCGGCATTCCGTCAATGAAAAACAGTTTAATATTTGTATGTTTTTCAGTTGTAGCCAGTATTCGGTTTCTGAACTCCTGACTGGTGGAACTGTCAAAAAAAAGAAGCCATTCAAAATTCTGATTGGTTTGTCCCGTAACAGAAGGCAAACAATACGTTTCAAACAGATGTAAACGTTCATTCATCCACGCGTTATCTAATAAAGTCTCATTGTTCTTAGTGCGGTCCCATTCGGGATTTTTCAGATTAAAACGTGTAATTAGGTAGTGATTAAACATGGCTTATTTTTTTGTAAAAATAAGTGAAATAGATAAAATAACTTACTTTTGCAGTTGTAATTGGCGTTATTTAATGGAAAAAGTATTTAATCCGGAGTATAAGCACTTTGAAGACCGGTTTGACAGCATTTTAAAGGATTTTGAAACTTCCGGTGAACAAGTGGGTTTCGGAAAGCGAAATGCCATCCGGGCATTTGATGCAGCCGGTTTAAAGGTAAATGTAAAGTCTTTTAAAAGCCCTAACTTTATCAACGGAATTGTTTATGGTTTTTTCAGAAAATCCAAAGCACAGCGATCGTTTGAATACGCCAATCTCTTACTGAACAAAGGAATAGGAACGCCACAACCTTTCGCGTATTATCTGGAAAAAAAAACTCTGGGGTTACAGCGAAGTTATTATTTTTCACAGCAACAGGATATCGACGGAATGTTTCAAACCTTGCGATTTGAGCCCGAGTTTCCTGACCGAGAAGAAATTATCCGTCAGTCGGCTGCGTTTTACTTTAAAATTCACAATGAAGGTATTGAATTTATGGATAATACGGGAGGAAATACTCTCTTCAGGAAAAGGGCAGACGGGGAATACGATTTTTTCTTGGTGGATTTGAACAGAATGAAGTTTCACGAATCCATATCCCTGGAACAAAGAGCGAAGAACTTGGCCAAACTGACTACAGATAAACAGATCAATTCGGTTTTGGGAACTGCTTATGCTAAGCTGTATCAGGTAGATGAAACCTTGTTTTGCGGCTTACTTCAAAAAGAAGCAGATAAGCTTTGGGATAAGTTTGAAAGAAAGCGGCGGTTAAAGCGCAAACTTAAATTTTGGAAGAACTACTAACCCGAAGTTATCGCTTGGAATAAAACACACTCATCTCTGTTAATGCGTTACTTACGGCACGGTAATCGATGTGTTTCTGATCCAAAGGATTCAATTTGTGGTCTGTAACTTCAAATATACCAGAAGGTTCAATAGTGGTAATTTTCGAATCTTCAATTACTGCATATTTTTCATTAAAACCACATATAAAGTAAGGTCTGTTGCTTGTTTCATAGATGTTGCGGCCGAAACTGTAATCAGAAAGCGGATTTTGAACCTGAAAAACAGACGAAAGCAAAGTGGCAGAGATGTCATAGTGAAGGGTTTTGTGTCCGTGAACTTTAGGAGTCTTGGAAGCATCAAAAATCATCATCGGTACCTGAACCTGATATTTTGAGAAATTTCCGCCGTGTTGCCAGTATCCTTTTTTGTTTTCATTGAATTCCTGACCATGATCTGCCGTAATAACGATGAGTGTCGACTCCAGTAAGTTTTTGTCTTTTAACTGTTGCAGCACTTTCTGGATTTGGCTGTCGACAAAATGCAACGAATTTTTATACCGATTTATTAATTGATCGGGGTTGTAATCTTTGTCCATGGCCAAATAATCCACCGTTTTCAATTCAGGCTGAAACGGAGAATTGTAGGTATTCGGATGATCAAAGCCATGGGCTGCATCATAAAATAAAAAGCCAAAGAAAGGTTTTGCCGGGTTTCTTCTGTCGATTCTGTCAAGCCATTCTTCCGTAATGTTACCGTCTCTTTCCGATGGTGAATCTCCTTTTGAAGACAACCGCAGGTTTTTTATATTCGAAAAAACATTTTGATTGAAAGGCGGGTTTTCTAAAGTAGAACTGGAGTAAATGCCTAAATCGTAATTATTTTTTTGCAATTCATCCAATAAAACTGGAGCTATTTTTTGTCCTGTAAACGTATCGTAATAAGTCGCCGGAATTCCATAAAACAAAGAGAAAATACCGCCTGTTGTACGATTGGATCCGCTCATATGGTTGGTAAAAACCTGACACTGTTTGGAAAAATCATACAGAAATGGCGTAACTTTTTCATTAAAACAGGAATACTGCCAAGAATCTACCACAATAAAAAGGATGTTTTTTGAGGGATTCTGGTTCGCGGTTTTAATTGAAGACAGCGGATAAGTAACCGTAGCATTTTCACTGTCAATTTTAAAGCCATAATCTTTTACGCTGGCATTTTCATCAATCAGATTCCAGCTTGAAAGCAAACTGTCGGCTGTCAGCGGAAAATATACCGGAAAGATATTGCGAAACTGGGTAACAGGTCTGTAGTGGTTAGGGCTGGACCATGCATACGAAAAATGACTGAATAATAGTGTGATAAGAAAAGCCGGAAAGACTAGTTTTGGCTTCAGGATAAAATGCACGGAATTAATTTTTCTGGCCAAAGCGTATAATGCAATCTGCCCCCCGATAATTAACAGAACAAATAGCACTGCCATCAGGATATTCTTTTGTGAAAACTGAAAAATATCGCCGGATTTTTTTCCGAAAAACATTTTAAAAACAATAGGCGACAAATGGTATCGGAATTGACTGAAAACGATGGTGTCAACTTTTAAAAAAATGATGAGCAGGGTTGACAATGTAATATTGGTAATCTTGGTTGCAGCTACCGATTTGGAAACTTTAAAAACCAATAGGCTCAGCAAAAATGGCAATAGCGCCATCAGGAAAAAATGACTAAAAGTATTGCAAACCAAAAACAATTTGGTGTAAAGACCTTCAGTGTTTTCCAGAAAATCCATGTAGCGTTTCGCAATAAAGAAAATAATAGCCAAATTGAATAGGAAAACAAGATAGATTTCTTTCGTGAATTTATTGGCTTTGTCTGTCATTATCAAATAGTTAAGTTTGCAATCTTTTATGGGATGCAAATCTAATTAGTTATTTTTTAAAAAAAAGATTTATTTTGTAAAAAATCGAAATACATGAATTTTATCATTCATCAGAAATACAATGCTTACAAGAATGAAATCTTTAAACTAACCAAAGATTTTAAAGGTTCCGGCAGATTGTTTGGTGATTGTAAGAGAAATATTATAAAGGTTTTTAGTTTAGGGAAATCGGAATTCAATATCAAATCGTTTAAAACGCCTAGATTTCTGAATAAGGTGGTTTACCGTTATTTCAGAAAGTCAAAAGCAAGAAGGTCTTTTGAATATGCAAATCTGCTTCTGCAAAAAGGAATAAAAACACCGCAGCCTGTAGCATTTTATGAGAGTTACAGTTATTTGGGGTTGTGTGAAAGTTATTATATAAGTGAACATCTTCAGTACGATTTGACCTTCCGGGAATTAATAACCTGTCCGGATTATGAAAATCACGAACTGATATTAAGACAGTTCACCCGATTTTGCCATTCTCTTCATGAAAACGGAGTGGAATTTTTGGATCATTCTCCGGGAAACACACTGATAAAAAAAGAAGGTGAAGGCGAATATCATTTTTATCTGGTAGACTTAAACCGCATGAAATTCCACGAATCGTTGGATTTAAAAAAACGCTTGCAGAATCTCAGTCATTTAACACCAAAAAAAGAAATGATTGAAGTGATAAGTGACGAATACTCAAAATTATACGGGATACCGTATGACGAAGTTTTTAATGAACTGTGGGATAAAACACAGGATTTTAACCGAAAAATAAACAGAAAAAGGCAACTTAAGGCCAGATTCAACCTGTAAAGGATTATTTGCGGTACAGCTTATCCAGCTCTTTGAATCGTACAAAAATACTGTAGGCATTCAGATAGCTGATAGTCAGTCCTTTTTTTCCGTCCAGAATTCCCAACCGGATTACATAACTGTGGAAAAATTTGTAGGCAGGTTTGATATAATAATGAAAGAAATTAGGTTTCATGTTTTTACTGAACAACTCCTGGGCTTTTAATTTTCCGTAGCTCGTCATCTTGGCTTTATACGATTCGTAATCCGTATAGGAATAATGAATTAACTGGTTTTTTAGCTTTCCGACCGAACCCCTTACTTCCAGTTTTTCGTGTACCAGTCGGTCCGGAACATAATTGGCTTTGTCTTTTTTAAAGAGCCTTATGTTTTTGTCCGTTTGCCAGCCGCTGAACAAAAGTGGGGAATTTTTAAACATAAATTTTCTGTAAAAAAAATACGCGTCCTTACTGTCCGGTTTTTTTACCGTTGCAATAATTTCTTCTTTCAGATTATCGGGAATCCGTTCGTCGGCATCAAGGAATAGTATCCAGGGATAGGAGGCGAGGCTCATGGCAAAATTCCGTTGTGCAGAATAATTCTCGAATTTGTTTTCAATGAATTTTACCGAAGGATTGGATTTCGCTATTTCAGCAGTTTTGTCGGAACTGAATGAGTCAACAATAATAATTTCGTCTGCAAAACTTAAATTATCAATTAAAGGCTGTATATTTTTCTCTTCGTTGAGTGTTATGACAAGTCCACTAATTTTATTTTCAGAAGAAGAATTCATTCAGGGTTTATTGGTTCGCTACATTTTATGCTGAAAACAAAAGTAAAATAAATAAAGGATTAAACACAATTGTTGTGAAATTTTTCAAAATTATTTTATAAAGTCCAAATACATTGCAGGGCTGTAAAAAAAGCGTTATTTTTGAAATTTAAAACTTTTCAGTCAAAATAATGAAAATATCTGTAATTGTCAGTACATACAATGCTGAAGAATGGTTGGAAAAAGTGCTTATAGGATACAGTATTCAAACCTATAAAGATTTTGAATTAATCATTGCTGATGACGGTTCCAGAGCATCAACGAAAGAACTCATCGACAGATATGCTGCAAATTTTCCGGTTCCGATTCGTCATTTATGGCACGAAGATTTGGGATACCGAAGACAGGAAATTCTTAATGTTGCCATTGTGGAGGCTGCCCACGAATACATCATCATGACGGACGGCGACTGCATTCCGAGAAAAGATTTTGTGGAAGTTCATGCACAACAGGCTCAAAGAGGCTATTTTTTATCCGGAGGATACTGTAAACTTACGATGAAAACCAGCAAGCATATCACGAAAGAAGACATTCTGACTGAAAGATGTTTTGATGTTAAGTGGTTGAAAAGTATTGATTCCCTTGGGTTTTCAAACATTCTGAAAATCGGATCCAAGAAAAAATTCTCCACACTGCTGGATTTGATTTCACCGACAACCCCTTCTTTTAACAATTGTAATTCGTCTGGTTTCCGGGACGATATGATTGCCATTAACGGCTATGATGAGCGGATGAAATACGGCGGCCCCGACAGGGAATTCGGAGAACGACTGGAAAATTACGGTGTAAAAGGGAAGCAGATAAGACACAAAGCAATTGTTTTGCATCTTGATCATGCCCGGGGTTATAAAACGCCGGAATCTCTGGCAGCGAATCTTGCGATTCGAAAACAAGTGAGAGATCAAAAAATTAAATGGACGCCTTTTGGCATAAAAAAGCAAGAACAGCCTAATTAGATGAGGATTTTAGTAACTGGAGCTGCCGGATTTATCGCTTCACATTTGTGTGAAAAGCTATTTTCTTTGGGTCATGAAGTAATAGGGATTGATAATTTCAACGATTATTACAGTGTGGCGTTAAAGAAAATGAATGCAGAAGATTTGGCCGAAAAAGGAATTGCCATTCACGCAGTCGATTTAAATGCTGATTTAGCCGGTGTGTTTAAAGCGGAATTTGACTATGTTTTTCACTTAGCAGCCCAGCCGGGTATTTCTGCAACAACGTCTTTAACGGAATACGTAGACAATAATATTTATGCCACCCAGAATTTGCTGGATGCGGTACTTAAGTATAACAAAAGCATTAAATCCTTTGTCAATATAGCCACTTCATCGGTTTACGGTTTGGAAGCCACGGTAGGAGAGGACACTCCGGCAAAACCCGTATCCTTTTACGGCACAACCAAGTTAGCAGGAGAACAATTGGTTTTGGGAATGCAGCGATTGGGTAAACTCAATGCCTGTTCCATAAGGCTGTACTCGGTTTTTGGTCCAAGGGAACGTCCGGAGAAACTGTATACCAAACTGATAGAGAATTTATATTACGACAAGCCCTTTCCGCTTTTTGAAGGAAGTATAAAACACGAAAGAAGTTTTACCTATGTAGGCGATATTGTAGACGGACTTGCAGCCATCATCGGAAAGGAAGCTATTGTTAACGGTGAAATCATCAATTTAGGCACAGATGAAGTTAACACCACCGCTGAAGGGATTAAAACCGTAGAAGAAATCATGAACAAAAAGCTGATAATAGACCATCAGCCGGCCAGAAAAGGTGATCAGCAGAAAACAGCCGCAGTAATCGATAAAGCAAGACGGTTGTTAGGATACGAACCGAAAGTAACCCTTAAGCAGGGTCTTGAGGAACAGGTAAAATGGTATATCGAAAAATTTACGAAATAATACGTTTTACAAAAGAAATTAAAGGCGCCTGATACAAATCGGGCGTTATTTTTTTGTACAATTCCAAAGCCTGACTTTTAAATTTTTTCGGGTGTTCTCCATTGTAAATCTCCGGATTGTAATCGTTTAAGTGTACGGCAACATGATTTTGATCATCGCTCAGCATGTTCCAGGAAGATTTGTTAATCCAGGGCGAAAAAATAGTAAAAGTTGGAATGTTCAACGCTTTAGCCATATTTACGGCACCTCCTTCGTTTCCGATTAAAGCATCACACTGCGATAAAACCGCCAGAAACGTTCTCAAGCCTTTGGTGTAAAAATCGAAAACAATTTTCTGTCGGGTTTCCGGCAAACACAAATCGTAGATTGCTTTGGCCTCATGTTCCTGATTAGGCATAAAGTTGAACAGCAATTCCATTTCACCTTGTCGGGCTATAATGTCCAATGTTTGTGCCATTTGCTTTGAAGGAAGACTTTTGTCGGCACCGCTTCCCAAAACACTGATCATAATTTTAGGAATTGCCGGAGAAAGTCGTTCCTCTATGCTTTTTTGGGCAGTAAAAATTTCTTCTTCAGCAAGAAAAATTTTCGGAAAAGTAACCGTGCTTTTTGTGTTCAGTAAAGCTTCGGCCAGCTGCAAACGGTGTGCAATGGCCGAACCTTCAATGTTTTTACGCGGTACAACAGTTTGGGTAAATAAAATTTTCGTGTACCATTTTTTATTACCGATTCGGATTTTTGCACCGGAAAAAAAAGCAGGCAAAATACTTTCCCATTTTCCGTAGGCATCGATAACCGCGTCGTAATGTTCTTTTTTTAACTGTTTTCCAAATCGAATCAATGCCGTTAAAGCATTTTTTTTGGGAGAATCAAAAAGGACAATTTTATCAATGAAAGGATTGTTTTCCACCACGGGTTTGGTATTGGAGTGAATCATGTAATGCACTTCCCAATCCGGATGTATTTCTTTAATGGCCTGACAAATTACCGTACTTGCCAGGACATCCCCAATCATCTTTTGCTGAATCACCAATACTTTCATCGAAAAGCTATTAAACGGCTACATCGTACTCACGTAACGCGTTATTCAAAGACGTTTTCAAATCCGTAGAAGGCTTGCGCTTCCCGATAATCAATGCACAAGGCACCTGATATTCTCCCGCGGCAAACTTCTTCGTATAACTTCCCGGAATCACCACCGAACGCGCCGGAACCACACCTTTCATTTCCACAGGAGTGTCACCGGTAACGTCAATAATTTTAGTCGAAGCCGTCAAACAAACGTTGGCGCCTAAAACCGCTTCCGTTTCCACACGAACACCTTCCACCACAATGCAACGCGAACCGATGAACGCGCCGTCTTCGATAATCACCGGAGCTGCCTGTAACGGTTCTAAAACCCCGCCAATTCCGACACCACCGCTCAAGTGAACGTTTTTGCCAATCTGCGCACAGCTTCCCACGGTTGCCCAAGTGTCCACCATCGTTCCTTCATCCACATACGCGCCGATGTTTACATAACTCGGCATCAAAATTACACCGCTGGAAATGTAAGCACCGTGACGCGCCACAGCATTTGGCACGACGCGAATTCCTTTTTCGGCATAATTGCGTTTTAAAGGCATTTTGTCGTGGTATTCAAAAATCCCCGCTTCCAAAGTTTCCATTTTCTGAATCGGGAAATACATCACCACGGCTTTCTTTACCCATTCGTTTACCTGCCAGCCGCCTTCATTAGGTTCGGCTACACGTAATTTTCCGGCATCTAAAAGCTCAATGACTTCACGGATGGTTTTTTGCGTGTTCTCTTCCTGTAATAAAGCTCTGTTTTCCCAGGCCTGTTCAATAATGGTTTGTAAAGCGTTCATAAAATTTGATTTTGCACAAAGATAAAGGATTTGCGGAGAAGTTAAAAGGGATAAGTTAAAAGGGATAAGGGATAAGGGATAAGGGATAAGGGATAAGGTTGAGCCTGTTGAAGCATTTGGAGCGAAGGGTTCGGGTGTGTTTAAAAACCCTGTTCCCGCTGTCCGCTCTACAAGGTGCCGCTCCCATCGGGGCTAAAGGGTAAGGGGCTGGTTTGTCTGGAAAGTTCGTAAAAAGAAGAAAAAAACAGGCTTTTGCTACTTAAAACCTTAGCGACTTAGTATCTTTGTAACTTAGTACCTTATAAAAAATGCCAAGAATTCTCGCCATAGACTACGGACTAAAACGCACCGGAATCGCCGTAACCGACGAAATGCAGATTATTGCTTCGGGTTTAACCACCATTCCTTCGGAAACCGTTTTGTCTTTTTTAATGGAGTATTTCAGCAAAGAAAAAGTCGGAAAAGTGCTGATTGGCGAACCCAAACAGATGAACGGCGAGCCTTCGGAAAGCGCACCGATAATTGAAGTTTTCGTGGCAAAATTCAAACAGACTTTTCCGGATATGCCCATGGAACGTGTCGACGAGCGTTTTACCTCCAAAATGGCTTTCCAGACCATGATAGACAGTGGTCTCAAAAAGAAACAACGTCAAAATAAAGCGCTGATTGATGAGATTTCCGCAACAATTATGCTGCAGGATTATCTATCCCGAAAAATGTTTTAAAAATCGTTTTCAATTCCCTAAAAATGCTTTTAAGGCATCTAAACCCCTGAAAATTAAGATAATTTTTGCAATGGAAGCCGTAAATTTGTGCTTTCAAATCCATTGCAATGACAACAAAAACAACAACACAAAAATCTGAAGCAGATGTAGTTTTGATTGGTGCCGGTATCATGAGTGCCACCTTAGGATTACTGCTGAAAGAACTACAACCCAATTTAAAAATCGAAATATTTGAACGTCTGGACGTTGCCGCCGCAGAAAGTTCTGATGCCTGGAATAATGCCGGAACCGGTCACGCCGCGTTTTGTGAGTTGAACTACACGCCTGAAAAACCAGACGGTTCCATCGACACTACCAAAGCGGTGAAAATTGTGGAAGCTTTTGAAGTTTCCCGTCAGTTTTGGGCCTATTTGGTGGAAAAAGGATTGCTTAAAAATCCGGAAAGTTTCATCAAACACGTGCCGCACATGAGTTTTGTATGGGGTGAAAAAAACACCAAATACCTTAAAAAGCGTTACGATGCCTTGCAACAGTTCCATTTGTTCAAGGAAATGGAATATTCTGAAGATCCGCAAACCATCAAAGAATGGGCGCCGCTAATCATGGAAGGAAGAAAAGGCGCAAAAAAAGTAGCCGCAACTACCATGAAATATGGAACTGATGTAAATTTCGGAGCCTTAACCCGCAGCATTTTCAAGTATCTGGAAACGTTGGATGGTGTAACGCTGCATTTCAACCATGAGGTGAAAAAACTTCGCCGCTATGATGATGGCACCTGGCGCGTACGCGTAAAAGATCTGGAAACCGGAGGAAAAAAACGCGTGAAAACAAAATTCGTATTTATCGGAGCCGGAGGCGGTTCGTTATTATTGCTGGAAAAAGCAGGTATCCCTGAAGGCGAAGGCTACGGAGGTTTCCCGGTAAGCGGCCAATGGTTGAAATGTACCAATGAAGAATTGATTGCAAAACACCAGGTAAAAGTGTACGGAAAAGCCGCTGTGGGTGCGCCGCCCATGTCAGTTCCGCACATCGATACCCGTATGATTGACGGTAAAAAAGCCTTGTTGTTCGGGCCTTATGCAGGATTTTCGACGAAATTCTTAAAGAACGGTTCGTACTTGGATTTGGCGAAATCCATTCAGCTGGACAACATTAAACCGATGCTTTCTGCCGGAATCAACAATATTCCGCTTACCAAATATCTGATTGAGCAGGTTTTCCAATCGTCGGAAGACCGAATGAAAGCGTTAAGAGAATATTTACCGGACGCCAAACCGGAAGACTGGACACTGGAAAATGCCGGACAACGCGTTCAGGTCATCAAAAAAGACAAAAACGGAAAAGGCGTTTTGGAATTCGGAACCGAAGTGGTAAACTGTGCCGACGGTTCGTTAGCAGTGCTTTTAGGAGCTTCTCCGGGCGCGTCTACAGCGGTTTCCATCATGTTGGATTTGCTAAGCCGTTGTTTTAAAGACGAATTGGCCACTCCGGAATGGCAGGCAAAACTGAAAGAAATGATTCCGTCGTACGGACAATCGTTAAACGCCAATCCGCAATTAGCCGACGAAATCCGATACAGAACAGGAACCGTTTTAAAACTGCGCGACGTAGCGACCGTATAAACAAAACCATATTGCAATAGATAGAAAACGCATCATATTTGGTGCTTTTTTTTATGCTTCTTTCTGTAGTGTTTTGGAAACTTTCAGCAGGTTTTCCGATAAATTGATGAGCCAGATCAGCTGATCAATTACGAGTTGGGCTTCTTCCATTTTCTGACGGAAATCATCGTCTTCCAATCCGTCGTTTTTCAGCTCGCTGGCGCGGATGTTTTTCAGCTCGGTGAAACTTAAATCCAGACGTTCTTTTTCGTCTTCGGATAAAGAAAAATGGTGTTTACTGTTAAGCGACTGAATCACCAGATTAAGATTCCGAACCACGGAATTGGCCACAATATTAAACGCTTCCGAAGCTTTTGTGGTTTTGTGCGACTGGACATAAGTGCCTAAAGAAGCCGCCGAGGAAAGCAACGTATGGTTGAGCACGACCAGTTTGTACACTTCCGCCATGTTTTTTTGTTTCGATTTCGGTTCCTGCTTCATGCGCTGAAACGAAGCCATCAAATTCCCGATTTCAATAAAAGCCTGTTTTCGCGCCAGTTTGTAAGCGGTGGTCACTTCGCCTTTTTTATTGTAATAAACCGTAATTTCCTTCACGTAATCCCGGTTGGCAGCTATGGATTTTTCAAGGTATTTGTTGAGGTTGAGAAATTCCCACGAAGGCCATAAAAAGTAATTCGCCAAAAAGGCCAGAGCGGCACCCAAAACAGTATCAATCACCCGATATTGGATTACTTCCAGCACATTCGGCGTAAGCATTCCGTAAATAAAAATCACGTAAACGGTCACAAAGGTCGCTCCGACTTTGTAGTTGGTTTGTGAATAAGCGTATCCCAAAATCATGGCAACGACAGATAATATCCCCAAAACGTAATGATTCTGTGTGAAATACATCACTCCGAAGGCAATCGCTCCGCCTAAAAGTGTTCCGTAGATACGCTCGAAAGAACGTTGTTTGGTAAGACCGTAACCCGGCCGCATAATCACCACAATCGTCAGTAAAATCCAGTAACCGTTTTGAAACGGAAGCAGTTTCCCAATGATAAACCCAATCAAAATCGTAATCGACAAGCGCAGCGAATGTCTGAAAGTGGTAGACGAAAAGCTGAGGTTTTCCAGCAAGGTGCCGATGCGGTAATTTTGCGGTGTCAGGAATTTTTCGATTTCTTTGTTTTTGCGTTTCAGCACTTCGGGATTCATTGAGCCGGTCAGTGCCTGTTCGATTACTTTTATTTTTTCGATTTGTTTTTGCGCGTAGTGCTGCATGTTTTTGAGCATCAAAACGCCTTCCGCTTCCTGATTTTTACCGGTTTTCTCCTGATACTGCCGAATCACTTTTTCAAGATTTTCCAGCGCGTCGAATAAAACGTTGTTAGGAACATATTCCGTGTCGGTTTCCAGACTCAGGGATAATTTTTTAAGCGTTGAAGCGATCGTGTACGCCAGATGCTGATAGGTTTTCAGGACATCGGGATGTTGGTCGAATTTCCGGTGAAGGTTTTCATGGTTGAAGGCAAACGACAGCGCGATTTCGAGAATTTCCACTAAATTGGTAAACACAATCAGTTTCCGTCTGTTCTGATTGGAATTGTTGGAGTTGACGGCATTCCGGATAAGATATTCCCGAATGTTCTCGTGAATGGCATTGATTTCCACCTGAAGTTCGAGTTGCTTTTCGGTTATTTTGGCGCGATCGGCATCGATATTCCATAAATCGCCTCGAAGTTTTAAGTATTTGGAAGTCAGTCGTAAACAATCGGCCAATTGCAAATCGATGTAACGATGGGGTCGTAAAAAGTAAAACAACAGCGAAACAAAGAGGTAAAACAATCCGCCGGTTAGGATGTAACCGCAATGTTTCAAAAGTTCAATTCCGGTATACGAATGGCTGAACACCAGCGTAACCGAAATCAGGCAGACAAACGAAATCATATTGGCCCGGTGTCCGTAAACGGAAAGCATCGAGAAAAAGAAAACCAGCAGCAGTAAAACCGGATAAACGATAAAAGTGAAATTCTGAATAAGCCCTAATAAAAGATTCGTTCCTGTGATTAAAAAAACGGCAATCAGTATCCCTTTAATTTTGTGATTCAAGTTGCCCGGAACATCGCTCGGAAAGGTAAGTAAAGCTCCCAGAGCCACCACAAAACCTTCCTGGAAATAACCAAGCTGTGCTAAAATAAGTAACGGCAAAACACAGGAAAAAGTAGCTTTAAAAGCATTGGCAAAATTGGTGTTATCCGTGTATTTTCTGATTTTGTACAACATAAATTTACGGCTGCAAAGGTAGGGGCTTGTAAGAAAAGCAACTATAAATTTAAGAATCATTTCACATATTATGTTTAAAAAAAGTCAAAACCGTTGAAAGGCTGTCTATTTGTTTGTTTTTTGATTACTTTTGCGGCATAATTAAGTACAAAATGATTTTACCGATTATAGGATATGGCGATCCGGTATTGCGTAAGGTTGGGGAAGAAGTTTCCAAAGATTATCCGAACCTTAAACAAGTGATTGCCGACATGTATGAAACCATGTATCATGCGCATGGTGTAGGCTTGGCAGCTCCACAGGTAGGCTTGGCCATTCGTCTTTTTATTGTCGATTGTGAACCGTTCAGTGATAGCGACGATTTGTCGAAAGAAGAGGCCGAACAATTAAAAACGTTTAAGAAAACGTTTATTAACGCTAAAATTTTAAAAGAAGAAGGCGAAGAGTGGGGTTTCAACGAAGGCTGTCTGAGCATTCCGGATGTGCGTGAAGATGTGTTCCGTCATGAGCAAATCACCATTGAATATTACGATGAGGATTTCAACAAACATACCGAAGTGTATGATGGCTTGATTGCCAGAGTGATACAGCACGAATACGATCATATCGAAGGCATTTTGTTTACCGACAGAATATCTTCGCTGAAAAAACGTTTAATCTCCAAGAAATTGCAAAACATCATGGAAGGGAAAGCCCGTCCGGATTATAAAATGAAATTTGCCGCCAAAAAAGGCCGATAATTTTTGTTTTTCAAGGGAAAGATTAGATATTTGCTACCTTTTAAAAAATACACACAATGAGCATAGAAAGAATATTAGCGATTTCAGGTAAACCGGGATTATACGATTTAAAATTACAAACCAGAACCGGTTTCGTTGCGGAATCTTTGATTGACGGTAAGAAAATCACCGTAGGTATGAGAAGTAACGTGAGTTTGTTATCTGAAATTTCCATTTATACCAACAGTGGTGAAGTACGTTTGTCTGAAGTTTTCAGAAGAATTGCCGAAAAAGAAAACAACGGTCCTGCTATTTCTCACAAAGAAGATAACGCTAAGTTAGAAGCGTATTTTGCTGAAGTGTTGCCGGATTATGACCAGGACAGAGTTTATGCTTCCGATATCAAAAAAGTATTAAACTGGTACAACATGCTTCAGGCAAAAGGAATGGTTTCCAAAGACGCTCCGGCTGCTGCTGAAGTTGAAAATACAGAAGAGTAATTCTTTTAAAAGAAACTCGAATATAATCCTGCCTTCGGGCGGGATTTCTTATTTTTACACAAATTCTGAAACTATGAACACACGCCAGCAACAATTAGACGCATTCAGCCGCCTGCTCGACATCATGGACGATTTGCGCGAAAAATGTCCGTGGGATAAAAAACAAACCCTGGAAAGTTTACGCCATTTAACCATCGAGGAAGTGTACGAATTGGGCGATGCGATTCTGGACAACGATTTAGACGAAATCAAAAAAGAGTTAGGCGATGTGTTGCTGCATATCGTTTTTTATTCCAAAATCGGAAGCGAGAAAAAGGCATTTGATATAGCCGATGTGGCGAATTCGATCTGCGACAAGCTGATTGACCGTCATCCGCACATTTACGGCGATGTAGTAGTGGCAAATGAAGAAGAAGTGAAACAAAACTGGGAGAAACTAAAGCTGAAGGAAGGCAAAAAATCCGTTCTGGAAGGCGTGCCGAAGAGTTTGCCGGCCATGGTAAAGGCAAGCCGCATTCAGGACAAAGTGAAAGGCGTGGGTTTCGACTGGGAAGAACCGCATCAGGTTTGGGAAAAAGTACAGGAAGAACTGTCCGAACTGCAACACGAAGTAGCAACCGCCAATCAGGATAAAATAGAAGCCGAATTTGGCGATGTTTTGTTCTCGATGATTAATTATGCACGGTTTTTGAAGGTGAATCCGGAAGACGCTCTGGAACGCACCAACAAGAAGTTTATGAAACGATTCATGTATCTGGAAAGCAAGGCGAATGAAATCGGAAAACCGTTGTCGGACATGACTTTAGCGGAAATGGATGTGTTTTGGGAAGAAGCGAAGAAGTTGTAAGGGATAAGTAAAAAGGGATAAGTATGATAGCTAAAACACCGGAAACGCCTTACTATGCCGTGATTTTTACATCTGTAAGAACGGAAGTGGAAGCCGGATATTCGCAAACCGCAGAAAGAATGGTGGAATTAGCTGCCGGACAACCCGGTTTTTTAGGCGTTGAATCGGCCCGGAATGACATCGGGATAACCGTTTCCTATTGGCAGGATTTGGAAGCCATCAAAAACTGGAAAATGAATGCGGAACACACGATTGCCCGCGAAACCGGCCGAAGTGATTGGTACAAAGCGTTCAAAGTGCGCATCGCTAAAGTGGAACGCGATTATGATTTTACGAAATAATTAAATAAGAATGAAACAATTCATACTACTGTTCCTGCTATTTGCAAACAGTATCATTGCCCAAAAAACCGTTAAAGTAACCGAGCAAACTTTAAGAATAAAGCCAAATACTACTGAAGAATTGTTGTTTGGATTTAACGAAGGTGATAAAATCGTATTCACTTTCACAGAAGAAAACGGAAAGAAAATCAGCGAAGTTTCGGTTTCGGAATTTCCGGATGTAACCAGATTCAAGGTTCTGGACGTTAAGAGAGTGAAGAAAGAAGCAATTGATGTGTCTCATAAATCGGTTTATAAATTTCAGTTCAAAAATGACCATGACGAACCGTTAACAGGGAATTTGCTGATTCAGCGTATCCCGGCAAGTGAAAACCTGTCTGCTTTCAATACTTCGGTAAAATGGGTAACAGAACAGGACACCGTTTGGAATTCCGCAACGAAAGAGGTTGTAGTGGGTTATGACACGCTGAAAGTACAGAAAACCCGAAAAGTGGCCTATTACGAAAAGAAATACGAAGAAATGGTGTTGGATAAAAGCCAACGCGTGAATGCCAAAACCACTTTCGATTCCAGTACAACGAGCGTATTTTTCACTTTGCCGAAGAATGAAATCTCCGAAGCCGAAACCAAGAAAGTAATCGCTTGGGCATATTGGATTGGTGTTGGTAAAGAAAGCAACGAATACTGGAATCAAAACCGCAAAATGATTGTGGGTGCGGTGCAGGGCGTGGCATCTTATTTTACCACACCGTTGGGAGGAATTGCTGCCGGAGCCATAACCAATTTGGCGTTGCCGTCAAATGGGGAAGATGTGGAATACGCTTTGGTAAACGAAGAAAACAAGAAGCTTTTTTTAGAAAGTAAACCTGTGAAGTCTTATGATTTTGGAAAAGGCATAGCCGCTTACAAACGATTTACCGAGCCCAATTTGTTGCAGGGCAAGTATTTCGTGATGCTGAAAAATGATAACTATGTGCAGGCTATTGACGTAAACGTGAAAATATCGGCCATTGTAGAGCATAAAAAATACAAAACAGAAACGTATACCGATGTGCAGATTATGCCGAAATACGAAAAGAAAATCGTGTCGGAACCCGCAATTACTACGAGAACATTTCCGGCTATTTTTGATTATACGAGAAAGTAACGTTTATAAATTGATAATTTTAGCGTCCACCGGAGTTGCATTAATCAGGGTTTGATAAACGACACAATAGCGCTCTGTTAGTTTCAACAGCGTCTGAATCTTTTCATCGGTTTCGTTTGATTTGATTTCAAAAATTAAACGTATTTGTCTGAAACCAACCGGAACTTCTTTTGAAATACCCAGAGTTCCCCGGAAATCCAAATCGCCTTCAGCTTTGATAATGCATTCCTCTAATGGGATTTCTAAGGAAGTTGCCACGGCACTTAGGGTTACACCTGCGCAGGCTACAAGGGCTTCTAAAAGCATATCTCCGGAGCATAATTGCAGACCGGTTCCACCTGTTGCCGGATGAAGTCCTGCTTCTGAAATTTGTAATCCGGTTTCTATTTTACAGGAAACATTTTCTCCAATGCGCCCTTTTGCTTTTAAGGTTATCAAAGCGGAAGCACCGTCGTTGGTGTATTTTTCTTTTAACGGAGTTTGTATTTTTTTTAATTCTTCACCTGTCATGATACCTAAATTTAAAGGATAAAAAAGCCGTAATTTGATTAAAATTACGGCTTTTGCTTTGCTTTATTTTTATTCCTGTTTCAGACTTCTGATTTGTTTCAGTTTTTCTTTCCACAATTTTAATTCGTCTTTGTGACGGTCGATACTTTTGTTGACCTCTTTAACCAGAGGATTATCGGCTTTGGCATTGGAAATGAACTGAATGTTGTTTTCCAACTGGAAGATTTCATTCTGCACTTCGTCAATTTTACGCATGATGAACAACTGCTCGTTTTGCAACTGACGTTCGTCACCTTCGGCCAATTGTCCTAAACGGTTGGAGAATTTCGCCATTTCAGCATCTTTTTTAGACAAGCTCAATTTATCGAACAACGCATCTAAAATCTTGTTGAACTTTCCTTCGATATGACGTTTGTTGTGCGGCACTTTTCCGAAAGATTTCCAGGTTTCGATGTGCTTTTTAATGGCGTCCAGATCGGTTTTGTGCTCACCAACCAACTGAAACTCTTTTAAGGATTCCAGATAGCCTTTTTTCTTTTCAAAAGTTTCGTTTTCTTCGGCACTGGATTCGTTGCGTTTCGCGTGCAATCGGTCAAAATAGTGGTTGCAGGCTTCCTTGAAATCTTTCCAGACAGCATCAGAATACTTTCGCGGCACATGACCGATTTTCTTCCAGTCTTCCTGAATCTGCTTCATGATTGGCGTGGTGGCATTAAAATCCTCATTGTTCATAAGCGATTTGGCTTTTTCCACTAAAGCAAGTTTTTTATTCAGGTTTTCCTGTTGGTCTTTTTTGATGTCTTTGTAAAACGCATTTTTCTGCGCGTTAAAGTTGCGGACAGCTTCTTTAAAAGCAGCCCAGATTTCTTCGTTTACTTCAATCGGCACTTTTCCTGCCTGGAAGAAAGCGTTGCGTAAGGCTTCAATTTTCTCGATTTGCCCCTGCCATTGGCTGTGTGACGTTACTTCTTCGTGCGATACGGCATCAATTTGGGCAATAATTTCTTTTTTCTTGGCCAAATTGGCAACTTCCAACTCTTTTGCTTTGACAAATAAGGCTTCGCGTTTGTCGTGTAACTGTCTTGTCAGTTCACTGAAACGGTTCCATAACTCTTCGCGGTGTTCTTTGGAAACCGGTCCGATTTCTTCTTTCCAGATTTTATGTAACGACTGCAATTCACGGAAAGCCTTGGAAACGTCCGCTTCGTTAACCAGTTCTTCCACACGGGCAATAATTTTCTGTTTTTGCTCGTAATTGTGTTTGAAGTCTAAATCGCGGGCTTCACGGTCTAAATGCAGATGATCGTAAAAACGTTCAATGTGAAAATGGAAATTGTTCCAGACATGGTTGTACTTGTCCCGCGGAATGGCACCGGCTTTTTTCCAGCGCTCACGGATATCGTTTACGTGTTTTAAAGCATCCTGAATGGTTTCATCCGAGTTGTCCACCAGATTTTTCAGCTCTTCAATAAGCGAAAGTCGGGTTTTTAAATTCGCGTTTAAGTTGTTTTGAAGCTGTTTGAAATATTGGTTTTTATGATCTCTGTATTCGTTGTAAATGGAATCGAATTTGTTTTTCAGCGGAAAATGATAGTCAAAACCGGTGGTGTCGCCGTTGTTTTCATGACTGTATTCGTCGCGCTTTTCATCAATAAAATGATGGTATTTTGCCATGAATTCCTTGCGGATTTCTTCCACGTGATTGCGAATGGCCATGGCTTTTTCCTGAGAAACCAGGCGGTTCAGTTCGTCCGTAAGCTCGTCCATCGACATAGCTTCGTAATTTTTCATCGGAATATTGTGCGCTTCTCCTATGGAGTCGTCTTCACTTTCTTCCGCATTCGAGTTTTCAATCGCTTCTACAGCCGACTGATTTTCGTCCTGAACAGTTTCTTCCTGGATAATTTCTTCCTGTCCGTCTGCCTGAGGCAGGTTATCATTCTTTTCTTCTAACATTGCGATAAATGCTTAAGTTTAACAAATTTGAGCCGAAAGATAGTGAAGCAGCCTGTAAAATCAAAAGAAATTCGGTTAAATAAACGGTTTTTTCTGTTTAAATACACATTGTTTTTTGTTGAAAAAATTGCGTTCTCAAAAATCGCCATTTGTTAAAATGTGAGCCAGAGGAATGAAATGTAAAGCAAGTGGTTTATCTGTTCCAGATTTCCCAGGCTTTTTCGGCCTGAAAAACGAGCATGTCGTACCCGTTTTTTGTAATTGCTCTTCTTTCTTTTGCTAATCTCAGGAATTTTGTTTCTTCCGGATTGTATATTAAATCGTAGGCGATGTGTTTGTCTGTGAAAAGTGAATAGTCCAGCGGCGGACAGTCCTCAGTATTCGGATATGTACCAACAGGAGTAGTGTTAATGATAATCTGGTATTCGCTGAAAATTTCCTGATTCAGTTCGTCGTAGGAATATTGGTATTCCGATGGGTTTCGGGAAACAAAATCATACTCCATTTTAAGCTTCCGCAGGGCAAATGCCACGGCTTTACTGGCGCCACCGGTTCCTAAAATTAACGCTTTGCGGTGGTGTTGCTGTAATAAAGGTTTCAGTGATTTTTTAAAACCGTAAAAGTCTGTATTGTAGCCTTTTAATTTTCCTTTTTTGGAAACGGAAATCGTGTTAACCGCTCCGATTTTTTCAGCGTTTTTGGAAAGCTTGTCCAGATAGGGAATAACGGCTTCTTTATACGGAATGGTTACGTTCATTCCTTTGAGGTTCTTGGTTTTGGCAACAATTTTTTTAAAATCTTCTACCGTTTCCACATCGAAATTTTTATAGGAAAAACGATCGGCGCCAATTTTTTCAAATTTCTCCGTGAAGTATTTTCGGGAGAAAGAATAACTGATATTTTTCCCCAGCAACCCGAATTTTTTCTTTTTCTGCTTCCTCATAAAAAAAAATATGGTCAGTTACGTTAAATAACCGACCATAAAGATACTAGTAAATCGTGGTATTTGGTTTACTATTCGTCTGCTTTTTTATGTTTTTTAATGAAATCCTGCACGGTTTTTCGGTTCCAGATTACAGGAAACAATTCCTCTAGAAGGGTTCTGTTTTCAAAGTTCAGGCGCAATCCGTTGGCCAAATGAAATTTCCCTTTGATGTCGTCCTGAAGCATAAAATACAGGCCGGCCAAACGGTATTCAACTTCGTATTCTTCCGGAAAGTACTCTGCCGCTTGTAAAAGGGTTTGTACCGCACTTTCAAATTCCCCTAAAAACTGTAAAATGTCTGTCCAGAACAGCCAGGTGTCTAATTCGTAATCTCCGTATTCCACCGCTTTTCGATACCCGTATTCGGCTTCTTCGAAAAAGTTTAAGGCTTTGTTGATGGTTGCATAACGCTTCCAGTACAGCTTGTTCTCGTTGTCGATACTGATGGCTTTGTTAGCATAATACAACGCCTTCTGAAAATTCTTCTGACGGATGTAAAAATCGGTAATCGCAATCCAGGCTTTGTCCAACAATGGGTCTTCATGAACCGTCTTCTGATAAAACTGCAGCGCCAATTCGGCATTGCCTAATCGTTCATGGCATTTCCCCACGCGTAATAAAGCGAAGGAAGTAGCATCATCCAATTCCATGGTAATAGTATAGCAATCGATGGCTTCCTGATATTTTTTCAGTTTTTCCAGAGATTTTGCTTTTTCCAGATAGGCGCCTAAGAAATTTTCATCGATAAGCGTGGCATAATCGAATGCTCTTACGGCCTGATCATAATCCTTAACAGCATAATATTGACGTCCTAACTGATGCCATGCCACTTCGCTGTACGGATTTCTGTCAATAAAACTGTTCAAAAACAAAATGGCTTCGTTGTTCTGGTCTAAGAAATCAAAGCAATACACGACATTGTAAAGTGCGGAATGATCTTCAACATCTTCCTCCAGACATTTGATGAAATTCTCTTTCGCCAGTTCCAATTCGTCCATGAACAGGTATTCCATGCCAATCAGATTATACACATCGGCATAATCATCGGTATAGCGTAAAGCAATTTTCAGCATTTCTATTGCTTTTTCGTGCTCGTCCCGTTTAGAGTGGATATTCGCTTTTTGGATGTACACTTCTTCATTGGTCGGTTCGATGGCAAATAGCTCGTTGCACAGTCGGTCGGCCATGTCGAGTTTGTCTTCAAACACTAACAGTTCAATCTGAACCAACTTCAAACCGGTAGATTTGGGATGTTGTTCTAAACCTAATTTCAGAGCCTTTTTGGCTAAGTTTATTCGCCCCGTGTCAAGATAATGAAGAATGATGTCTTCAAACTCTTCGGAGTCAAAGAAGAATACCTTGTTGGTTTTCAACATAGATTCGAACTTTGATAAGGATAAACTGTTTTCCTCTTCCTCGTTACTCAAATACATACTCCTTTTGTTTAAATTATCCTTATTAAAATTACTAAGACTTTACAGCCTTTTTATGATGAACGTTTGTAGGTTGTAAACAATTTAATTAACAATTGATTCCAACTGTCGGCTTTTAGCTGTTAGCTTTCAACTCTTCCATCACTTCATTCATAGCTTCAAGAATGATGCCACAACCTTTTTCGATTTCTTTGTTGGAAAGGGTTAGAGGTGGTGTAATGCGGATGGCACAGCCTTCAAAGAGCAGCCAGAACAGAATCAGTCCTTTTTCCTGACATTTGAAAATGACCTTGTTGGTGATTTCAGGACTTTCTGTCATGGGCGCCAGCATTAAGCCTTCGCCGCGAATTTCCTTGATTAGCGGATGCACTAACAGTTTGCGGATTAACTGTTCTTTTTCCAGAGCCTGAGCCATTAAATCGGTTTCTAACAATTCTTTCAGTGTGGCTAAACAGGCTGCTGCGATTACAGGATGACCACCGAAAGTGGTAATGTGTCCCAATTTCGGATCATGGCTCAACAAATCCATGTATTCGGATTTTGCCATAAAGGCACCAACCGGCATTCCGCCTCCCATGCCTTTTCCCATAACCACCACATCCGGAACGATGTCGTAGTTTTGGAAACCGAACAGTTTTCCGGTACGCCCAAATCCGGGCTGAATTTCGTCTAATATCAGTAAAGCACCTACTTCATCACAACGCTGGCGAACTTTTTTAAGGAAATCATTCTGAGGTTGGATAAATCCGGCACCTCCCTGAATCGTTTCCATGATGATTCCGGCTGTTTTTTCGGTAATCTTCAGTAAATCCTCTTCATTATTAAAGGTGATGAAATCCACATCGGGAATTAACGGTCTGAAAATCTGTTTGCGCTCTTCAAAGCCCATTACGCTCATTGAGCCCATGGTGTTGCCGTGATAAGCGTTATAACACGAAATCAATTGGCTCCTTCCGGTTACACGTCGGGCTAATTTTAAAGCACCTTCTGTAGCTTCTGTTCCGGAGTTAACCAAATAGACTTTGTCTAAGGGAGCGGGTGTGTTTTCGGCTAAAAGTTTACACAATTCCACAGCGGGATCTTGTGCGTATTCGCCGTACACCATCACGTGAGCATACTTGTCTAATTGGTTTACAATAGCTTCACGCACTCGCGGATGCTGATGACCAAGTGTACAAGCGGAAACTCCGGCCACAAAATCCAGATAAGCTTTTCCGTTGGTGTCGTAAATATAAGATCCTTTGGCGTGAGACACTTCCATGCCTAATGGGTAAGGGGAGGTTTGCGCCTGGTATTTATAGAAATCTTTAAGCATTTTGTAGGTTATTCGTGGATTTGATGTTTGGTTATTCGGGATACTGAAAAGAATATCAATAGCCAATAACGTTCTACTTTCGATTTTTGACTTTCGACTTTTGACTTTCGGCTTTCTTAGGTTTTCCGTATTCCAAGGTTTCTTTCTTGATTTCCATTGGCTTTTCGGCTTCAACAGCGTCTTTTTTGGCTTCTATTTGGGCCTTTTCGTCCAGCGCTAGTTCTTCTTTAGGGAAAATATCTTCCAGTCGTTTTATTTCTTCATCGCCGCGCCAGATAAATCCTCTTAGTTTTCGGGCGTTTTCCGGAAATTCATTCTCCGGATAAATCTGTCCTTCCGGATTTACGAATTTGGTAACCGTTTGTATCTGATTATTTTTCAATTCCAGATGAATGGAGCTGGCCACTCCTTTGTCGATTCCCACCAACTCATTTTTATCGTCGTACATGTAGTAAATCATTTCGGTGTTTTTGACCAAATCGACTTCATAAAGTTTGTTGTCCCGAAATTTTCCGTACAGATTCACGCCCTTAACCTGATTAAAACCATTCCCGATAGTATCTTTCTGAATGATAAACGCGTTGTTCAGTACTTTCAGGGAATCCAGCTTTTCGGTGGTGTTATTTCCGATAAGATGCATCACATCACCGGAAAGCTGGCTTTTCTGGCTCCATAAAACCGGTCTTCCGATTAATTGGGTCAGGCCTTTGGTCTGGTCGGAATGAATGGAATCACACTTTCCGCTCATGTCCGATTTAAAAATCCGGGCATTTTTGAATCCGCGAATCACGCGTTCGCCCTGTTTTCCAGTTACCAGCAGTTTTTCCGCGTGAATGTAAACCGAATCGTTTTCCACAAAACTCGCAATCAGCGCTTTTTTGGTGATAAACATCGAATCTTTCGCCCGATGCATTTCCGCATAATGACCGGTCACAACCATGCGGTTGATGGAATCCGTGATTTTTACATTATTGGTGGCAGACGAGAAATTCCGCTTGCCGTCATAATAAATTTTTTCGCCTTTAATTTTCCGGTTCTGATAGTAAATGGTGGAGTTTTTCGACAGATTTGAAGTTTGGTTCTTGGTGTCGTAAAATCCGTTTTCCGTATAAATTACGTTGCCTTTGTTGTTGATGGTGGATGGCCCGAAAACATAGGCGTGACCCGAATCTTCATAATAATCCAAATGATTGGTTTTAATGGTGGATTCCGGATTGGTAACCGTTACGGCAGTCGTAAACTGATATTTTTTTTCGTTGACAAAGTAACGTCCCGATTTGCTTCGAAGCGTATTTTCCTTGTTGATGATGGTTCCGTAAGTATTGTAATAAGCCTGCTGAATGCCTCGGTCGAAGTTGATGGTGTCGGTAGTTAAAGTCGATTCCGGTGAACGCAAAACCACATCGCCTGTTGCAAAGGCAAATTTTTGATTTCCGTTGTATTCGGCGTATTTACTTGACATCGTGATGGTGTCGCCTTGGTTTAAACGCACGTTTCCGAACGCTTTCACGTAATTTTCATCTTTAAAGTGATACGCCTTGTTGCAGCTGATTAAAACACCGTCGTGCTCCACCTGAACATTTCCGGTAAACAAAATCGCACCCGGAATTTCCGTTTGGTCCATGTCGATGAAATCCGAGTGGAGAATTTTGATAATTTTCTTTTCCTGTGCCGTTAACGACAAACTGATGAAAAGTGTGAAAAATATAAAGAGGATACGATTCTTCAATGCTTGAAATTTTGCCCAAATTTAACTAAAATCCGCGAATGATGATTTTTGTTAAGAATTATTTATAATTCGCTGATACACAAAAAAACGCCTTCCGAAGAAAGCGTTTTAAAATTTATTTTACAATCGTTTGTGTCCGGTCCGGTCCAACCGATACAATTCGGATTGGCACACCCACTTCGCTTTCGATGAATTCCACGTATTCTTTCATTTCAACAGGAAGTTCTTCGTATTTGGTCATACCTGTTAAATCGGCTTTCCAGCCTTTTTTCTCCACATATACCGGAGTAACATTTTCTTCCTCAATGTTATACGGTAAGTGGTTGATGATTTGACCTTTATAGTTATAGCCGGTACAAACTTTCAAGGTGTCGAATCCGGAAAGTACATCGCCTTTCATCATGTACAATTCGGTAACACCATTTACCTGGACGGCATATTTCAAAGCTACTAAATCCAACCATCCGCAACGACGCGCACGTCCGGTTACCGAACCGAATTCGTTTCCTACTCTGGCGATGGTTTGTCCGGTTTCGTCAAACAATTCGGTAGGGAATGGGCCGCTTCCAACGCGGGTAGTATATGCTTTGAAAATTCCGAAAACTTCTTTTACACGGTTCGGCGCGATTCCTAATCCGGTACAAGCTCCGGCAGCCGTTGTGTTGGAAGAAGTCACAAACGGATACGTTCCGAAGTCGATGTCTAATAACGAACCTTGGGCACCTTCCGCTAAAATGGATTTTCCTTCTTTTAAGGCGTTGTTCAGATATTCTTCGCTGTCAATGAATTTCAGGGTTTTCAGTACTTCCACAGCCGCGAAAAACTCGTCTTCCATTTCTTTTAAGTTGTACTGCAAATCTATGTCGTAGAAGGCAATCATGGCTTCGTGTTTGTCGGCCAGGTTTCGGTATCGTTCTTTGAAATCGGTCAATTCGATATCGCCCACACGGATTCCGTTTCTTCCGGTTTTATCCATATACGTTGGCCCGATTCCTTTTAAAGTGGAACCGATTTTCGCTTTTCCTTTAGAAGCTTCCGAAGCGGCGTCTAACAGGCGGTGTGTCGGTAAAATTAAGTGTGCTTTTCTGGAAATCAGTAATTTGGATTTTAAATCCATGTTGAATTTCTCTAAACCTTCCAGTTCTTTCTGGAAAACCACCGGATCAATTACCACGCCGTTTCCGATGATGTTGATGGAATTTTTGTGGAAAATACCGGAAGGAATCGTTCTTAAAACGTGTTTGATTCCGTCAAATTCCAAAGTGTGTCCGGCGTTTGGTCCGCCCTGAAAACGAGCAATAATGTCGTATTTTGAGGTTAGAACGTCTACGATTTTCCCTTTTCCTTCATCGCCCCATTGTAGGCCTAGCAGTAAGTCTACTGTCATTGTGTTGTTGTTGTTTTAGTTGTTGTTATTGTTGAGCCGAAAAACCGGCTTTGTTTACTCCTGTTTTTTGGTGGCGTAGAAATAAAGCGAATGGTTGTGGATTTCAATACCGAAAATTTCTTCGATGGTTTGTTTAATCGTCTGGATTCTCGGGTCACAAAATTCGATTACTTCGCCGGTGTCGCTCATAATGATGTGGTCGTGTTGTTTGTCGAAATACGATTTCTCGTAATGTGCCTGATTCTGACCAAACTGATGACGACGCACCAAACCGCATTCCAATAGCAATTCTATCGTGTTGTAAAGCGTGGCACGGCTCACACGATAGTTTTTGTTTTTCATTTTAATGTACAACGATTCAATGTCAAAATGCTCCTGACTTTCATAAATCTCCTGAAGAATGGCGTAGCGTTCCGGTGTTTTCCGATGCCCTTTTTCTTCAAGGTATTTGGTGAATACGTTTTTTACAATTTCCTGATTCTTACTATTTTCCATTGAGGTTTGCTATGAAAGACCGGCAAAGATAAGGTTATTTTTTTTGAGGTGAAAGTTTATTTAGTTTGTTTGAAACAAAGAATTCCAAATATCTGAATTTAAGTGATTAGCTATCCAATCCGGTCTGCTTTCTCCATTGTGAACCAAAACCAAGCCTTCGGGTCTGATAATAGCATCAGAACCGCAAACAATTGTGTTTAAAAAGATGTTTTTTCTGAAAAAATGGTTTAAATCAGTAAAAAAATATTCCTCTTCCGTGTGGCCTTTTTTGGAAAGTGTTATGCCGGTTTCAAACAAGCAAATAAACATTGTGTTTTTATATGTTTTTTCGATAAATGTTTTATGAATATCGAAATAGTTTTTTTTAGAAGCAATCATTTCATCAGTTAAAACATTTGAATAGGAGTCAGAGCATACATCATCTTTATATTTGTAATTGATAATGAAAATTGTTGAATCGGATAACTTTCTTCCGGTAATATCCTCCAACTTTTCTCTGAAATTGACATAATTAACTTTATAAGCGGCATACTTTGGAGCATTAAATTGATACACCCGGCCGCTATCGGCAGTTATTCTGAAAGCCATGGCATTATCCGGATACTGAGAAGCAAGACTCATAAAACTTTTATTGGTTTTTTTACCAAAAGGGTCTAATTTGTATTTTACGTCTCTTTTTTGGCCTTGAATCGTTAGGGTTATTAAAAGGATGTTTAACAGTGTAAATGTTTTTTTCATTGAGATTATGAATTATTCACGCGAATTACTTTATCGACTCCGTCTATTTTTTTGATATTATCTATCAGTTTTTTAAGGATGACATTGTTCTGAACGATAACCGTAACCTGACCGTTAAACAATCCGGCTTCACCACTCAGGGAAATACTCTGGATGTTCACGTTCATTTGGTTCGAAATCACTTTAGTGAGTTCGTTGGTAAGGCCTAAAGTATCCATTCCGGTGATTTTTAGTGTGGCTTTGAATTCTTCCTGAGACGAGTCAATCCATTTCGCCTGAATGATGCGATACGCAAAGTTGGACTGTAAACTGATGGCGTTCGGACAGTCTTTTCGGTGCACCTTAATTCCTTCGTTAATCGTTACAAAACCAAATACATCGTCTCCGGGAATTGGGTTACAGCAGGTGGAAAGTTTGTAATCCAGTTTGTCCTGCTCGGCACCGAAAACCAGTAAATCGTAATTCTTGCTGATTTCCTCCTTATGGATGTGCTCCGGATGTGCGCTTGGCGAACGTTTGATAGTTTTTTTGAAGAAATTAACCAGCGTATTGCTTTTTTGCGCGGCGAAATCTTTAAGTTTCTGGTTGTCGATGGTTCCTAAACCGGCACGGTAAAATAAGTCTAAACTGGTTTGTAATTTGAAATAGTTAACCAATTCATTTACCGTTTGTTCGTTCAGCGTTATTTTTAAATGACGCAGTTTTCGGGTGAGGATTTCTTTTCCGTCTTCGGCAATTTTTTTGGTACTTTCGTTGAGAACGTTTTTGATTTTATTTTTGGCCCGTGCAGTGGTAACATAATCCAGCCAGTGTGCCGTTGGTTTTTGATTGGCCGAAGTAATAATTTCCACCTGATCACCGCTGTTCAAAACGTGGTTAAGCGGCACTAATTTACCATTAACTCTTGTTCCTCTGGTTTTTACGCCTATTTCCGAGTGAATACTGAAGGCAAAATCCAAGGTAGTCGCGCCTTTCGGCAACGATTTGATTTCTCCTTTCGGAGTGAAAACGTAAATTTCTTTCGAATACAGGTTCAGTTTAAAATCTTCCACAAAATCAACCGCGTTGCTTTCGGCATTTTCCAGGGCTTCTTTTAATTGGTTTAACCAAACGTCTAAACTGTTTTCTTCCGTAGCACCTTGTTTGTATTTGTAGTGGGCTGCGTATCCTTTTTCGGCAATTTCATCCATGCGTTCACTGCGAACCTGAATTTCCACCCAACGTCCTTTCGGTCCCATAACGGTAATGTGCAATGCTTCATAACCCGTCGATTTTGGTGATGAAATCCAATCGCGCAAGCGACTCGGCGAAGGGCGGTAATGATCGGTTACAATCGAATAAATCTTCCAGGCCAGAAATTTTTCTTCGTGGGGATCGTCGGATTTGTAAATGATGCGCAAGGCAAATTTGTCGTATACTTCATCGAAAGTAACGCCTTGAGCCAGCATTTTTCTGCGGATGGAATACACTGATTTTGGCCGGCCTTTCATGGTATACTCGATACCTTCCTCATCAAGCGATTTTTTAAGGACATCCGCGATAGACTTGATATACGCCTGCTGTTCTTCCTTACTTTCCTTCATTTTGCTTACAATATCGTTGTAAACAGCAGGTTCGGTGTATTTTAAGCCTAAATCTTCAAGTTGGGTTTTGATGTTGTAAAGTCCTAAACGATGGGCGAGCGGCGCATAAATATAAAGCGTTTCCGAAGCTATTTTCGCCTGTTTGTAGTCGACCATGCTTTCCATGGTTTGCATGTTGTGCAGACGGTCGGCAATTTTAATCAGGATTACGCGGACATCGTCATTCAGGGTTAAAAGCATTTTACGAAAGTTTTCCGCCTGCATCGAAATCTCCTGATCGGTTTTTACCTTGGCCATTTTGGTCAATCCATCGACAATTTTCGCGATTTTAGGATTGAACATTCGTTCGATGTCTTCCACCGTAATGTCGGTATCTTCCACCACATCGTGCATTAAAGCTGCAGCAATGGAAGTGGCGCCCAAACCAATTTCAGAAGCCACAATTTTGGCTACGGCAATCGGATGGAAAATATACGCTTCCCCAGATTTGCGGCGCTGATCTTTATGAGCATCAACGGCCACATCAAAAGCTTTTCGGATTAGCTTTTTATCGTCTTCGGAAAGTGTTTGGTAACTGATGCGGAGCAGTTCTTTGTATTCTTTGGCAATAGCTTTGTTTTCAGCTTCTAAATCGATTTCTGTCATGGTAATTCATTCAGTACCTAAAAATAAGCGAAATTGAGTGAATCTCCAAATAGTTAGTTATGAAATTAAGATTTAAAGACAGCGATTGTTATTTATTAAAGAAACCATATAAGTCATAGAAGTTCGTAACCGTTTAAAATATAATCTTCCAAAAATCCAAATAACCAAATGACCAAATGACCAAATAATCGAATAACCAAATCACCAAATAATCGAATAACCAAATAATCGAATAACCAAATCACCAAACAATCAAATCACCTAACGGGCTCTGTTAAAATCCAAATCCTGAAAGTCGTAACTGAAATCTGTCATCGGCGAAATCGGTTTCATTTTGATATTCGTTGCATAGCCAAGATTGTCGTAGGTGATGAACATAAAAGCATCGGCATCAAAATAACGGTTAAACCACTTTACGGCAAACGTATTGTCTTTGTAAAAGAAGATTTCCCCGGTCAGTTTTGGAGAACGTTTGGAAGTGAAAATCAGCTTGCCTTTCTTTTCGGTAATGGTAATTTCGCCCAACCAGTTGTCTTTGAAAGTACCGGTTAGCTTATCGAAGTCGATTTTTAATTTTTTGTCCTGTTTGTTTTTGGCTACCGTTGCCCAGACTTCTCCGGTTACTTTATCTGCTTCGGAAACGTTGGCCTGCATTAGTTTGGCATATTTCGTTACCCAATCTTCGTTTGCAATGCCTAAATAACTGTCTTTAATTGTATTGGAAATCGCGTTGAAAGCCGCCCCGGACTGTTGGTTGGTTAAAACGACAATGCCCAGTTGTAGTTCCGGAATCATAATCGTTTGGGTTACAATACCTTCCAAACCTCCGGTGTGGGAAACCTGTAATTTTCCTTTGATGTCCTGCAACTGCCAGCCCAATCCGTAGGCTTTAAAAAGTGTATTGTATGGCGGTGAAGTGCGGTTCGGCAGAATGGTTTGCGGCGACCACATTTCGGCGTGTTGTTTGGTGCTGAAAAGTTGCTGACTGTTGCCGTATTTTCCTTTGTTCATCTGAACAATCATCCATTTACTCAAATCGTTCACGCTGGAATAAATCCCGCCCGCAGCATCCATAATGCGGCTTTTGTAACGGGTGATGACTTTCAGTTTGCCGTCAATCGGAACGTGTGGAACAATGGTGTTGGCGGTGTCTTTTAAACGCGACCAAGTTCCTACGCTGTTGTGCATTTCCAACGGTTTCATTATACGGGTTTCCACAAATTCGGCCCACGATTTTCCGCTTACACGTTCAATGACTTCGCCGGCAATAACATAGAGCAGATTGTCGTAATCGTATTTGGTTCTGAAATCCGAAACCGGTTTTAGGTAATGAATGTTGTTGATGATGTCTTTCGGCGTGAAGTCGTGTCCGTCGGGCCAAATCATTAAATCGCCGGCGCCTAAACCTAAACCGCTGCGGTGGGTCAGTAAATCTCGGATGGTGAATTCATCGGTTACATATTCGTTGTACATTTTGAATTCGGGAATGTGTTTTTTAACGCGGTCGTCCCAGTCTAATTTACCCTCATCCACTAAAATTGCTAAAGCGGCGGTGGTAAAAGCTTTACTGTTAGAAGCAATGCCAAATAACGTATTTTCATCAACTTTCTGTTTGGTAAGTATCGATTTAACGCCATACCCTTTTGAATGAATCACTTTTCCGTCTTTAACAACAGCCACAGCAATGCCCGGTACATCAAACGTTTTCATGGTTTTTTCCACCAAAGCATCAATTTCATTGGCAGTCATTTGCGCATATAAACCGGAAGAGGTTAAAAATGCCAGAAGGAACAATTTAAAATTCATAATTCAAAAAATTATAATGGTTAAAACCCGCGCTGTCTTTTGGCTTCAAAAATCAGAATGGCCGCGGCTACGGAAACGTTCATCGAATCAATTTCGCCCTGCATTGGGATAATGATGTTTTGCGAACTGGCCGTTCTCCAGGCTTCGGTTAAACCGGTGGCTTCCGTTCCAACGACTAATGCGGTTGGCGTAGTATAATTCTGGGTGTGATACAACGTCGAATCCTGTAAGGTGGCACAGTAAATCGCAATATTTTTTTCTTTCAGATAGGCGATTACGTCATCGGTTGAACCGACTGCGATTTGTCGGGTAAACAAACAGCCCACGCTGGAACGCACAATATTTGGGTTGTACAGGTCGCTTTTCGGATTGGCGATAATCACCGCGTCCAAATTGGCGGCATCGGCCGTGCGTAAAATGGCGCCGATATTGCCCGGTTTTTCGGTTGCTTCGGCTACTAAAATTAAAGGATTTCCCGAAAGCTGTAAATCGGATAATTGCAGCGATTTCGTTTTGGCAACGGCGAGAATTCCTTCCGTGGTATCACGGTACGCTAACTTTTGGTATACTTCTTTTGAAATCTCAATTAACTCAACGTTTTGTCGGGTGAGCTGACGGATTTCGGTTTCCGATATTAAATCAGGTAAGAACAAAATCGTTTCCAGTTCATATCCGCCTTTTTGCGCCAGCATGATTTCGCGTTGTCCTTCAATGAGGAACGTACCGGTTTGTTTTCGGGTTTTCGCTTTTTCCTGAAGCTGTACCAACGATTTTATATACGGATTCTGTACGGAAGTGATTTGTTTCATCTAGCAAAATTACACGTAAAATTTGAAAACGATTACAAAATTCCTCTCGCTTTAATCTCCAAATACTTATTGATGGTATCCAATGTAAGGTTTTCCGGTTGTGTCAAGACAGAATAAATACCGTATTTGCGCAATTCGTTTACAATCAGACGTTTTTCGAAAGCAAATTTTTCGGCGATGGTCTGGTCGTAAATATCCTGAATGGTGGTTGCTTTTTTGTGGATTAAATCGTTCAGTTCCGTATTGTTGAAGAAAACGACTACCAGCAAATGGTTTTTGGCGATTCCTTTCAGGTAAGGCAATTGTCTGTGCAATCCGTCAAGTGTTTCGAAATTTGTGTACAGCAAAATCAGACTGCGGTGGTTGATGTTTTTCTTTACATCCACATACAAACGGCTGTAATCACTTTCGAAAAAATCGGTTTTGATGTTGTATAAATTTTCCAGAATCAGGTTCATCTGCGACTGGCGGCGTTCGGCCATCACCCGGTTTTCCACTTTTTTCGAGAAGGAAAGCATTCCGGCTTTATCGCCTTTTTTCAGAATAACGTTCGATAAAACCAGACTGGCATTAATAGCATAATCCAGTAAACTCAGTCCGTTAAACGGCATTTTCATCACACGGCCTTTGTCGATCAGCATGTACACCGTTTGCGATTTTTCGTCCTGAAACTGATTTACCATCAACTGATTGCGTTTGGCAGTAGCTTTCCAGTTCAAGGTACGGATGTCGTCGCCCTGAACATACTCTTTAATCTGCTCAAATTCCATGGTATGCCCGATGCGGCGGATTCTTTTCAACCCGTATTGCATCAAATTATTGGAAAACGCCATCAAATCGTATTTGCGCAACTGAATGTAAGACGGGTAGGTGGGCACCATCTGACTTTCGGCAAATTTAAAACGACGCGACACCAAACGCAAAGGCGAGGCGATGTAAACGTTCAGATTTCCGAAACTGTATTCGCCTCTTTCGGTTGGCCGTAAGTGGTAGACAAACTGGTCTTTTCCGTTGGCGTCCAATTTGCGGTGAATCTCAAAATTCCGCAGCTGAAACTGAAACGGAATCTCATCAATAACTTTGGCAAAAACGGTAAACGAATAATGATTTTTGATTTTTATCGTAATCGGGTTTTCGTCGCCATTAGACAGTTTTTCCGGCATTTGGCGACTGGCTTTCACATATTGTTTCGTTCCGAACAACAATAAGATGTCAATCGACAGAAAAGCAATCAAAATGATTACCAAAAGCCAGCAGACACGATACAAACTCGGGAAAAAATAAGCCAGAACAAAGCCTGCTATGATGCCCATGAGCACATAGAAAAAGAAGTTGTTCAGGTATAATTTCTTAAAAAACTGCATTAGCGCGGAATTTCAACGGTATCAATAATCTGACGGATGATTTCGGAAGACGTAATACCTTCCATTTCACGCTCCGGAGTAACCATAACGCGGTGCTGTAATACCGGAACGGCTGCGTCTTTAATGTCTTCCGGCGTAACGAAATCACGACCGCGAAGAGCTGCAAATCCTTTAGCCGCATTTAAAATCGCGATGGAAGCACGAGGCGAAGCGCCCAAATACAAGAAAGCATTTTCACGGGTATTCATCACAATTTTGGCGATGTATTCCACCAAATGCTGCTCGATTTTGATTTGCTTTACCAGATTTTGGTAGGTGCCGATTTCGCTTTTCGATAAAATCTGTCGGATGTTGTCCAGCTTGTTACGATCCTGCAACGCATTTTCCTTCTGCAAAATATGAATTTCCTCTTCCAGATTAGGATAATCGATGCTGATTTTGAACAGAAAACGGTCTAACTGCGCTTCCGGTAAACGGTACGTTCCTTCTTGTTCAATCGGGTTTTGTGTAGCGATTACCAAATACGGTGTATCCATTTTATAAGCCTGACCGTCCACGGTAATCTGGCGTTCTTCCATCACTTCGAAAAGCGCGGCCTGCGTTTTGGCCGGAGCACGGTTGATTTCATCAATCAGGACAAAATTGGAGAAAACCGGTCCTTTTTTAAATTCAAATTTCGATTTTGCCAAATCAAAGATAGAAGTTCCGATGATATCAGACGGCATCAAATCCGGGGTAAACTGAATCCGGCTGAAGTCTAAAGCCAGCGTTTTGGATAATAATTTGGCGGTAATCGTTTTGGCGACACCGGGAACTCCTTCCAAAAGGACGTGTCCGTTGGATAAAACAGCCACCAGAAGCTGGTCGATCATTTTTTGCTGTCCTACGATTACGGTGCTCAATTCGGCTTTAATTTCGTTTACACTTTGCAACAGCGGTGCTAAATCGATGCGCGTTTCAAAATTTACGTTTTCCGTTTCCGGGGTGTGGTTATTGTCAAAAGTCTCCATAGTACTTTGTTTATTTCTGAGCGATTTTTTCTATTGCTTTACTGATTTCAATGACGTCTTTTTCAGAACTATCCAGATGGTTCCGGTGGCGTTTGATCAGGCGGACGACATTTTCGATATCGGTTTTGTCCTTTCCGGTTTTCTGATGCAGACGATTCACGAAAGTTTCGTCTAAGTTAAAGGTATCGATTAAATAATCGGTTCGTATTTTTTCCAGAAAGTAAATGATTTTTTTATCGATGATGGTATGATGATTGCCTTCCTGAAGGTATAAATTTCCAATGGTTTTGGTGAAATCGACGGTTGTGTTTTGTAACGGAACTTTTACCGGAATAATACGCTGTCGACGTTTGGCGTTGAAAATCATGAAAACAAATAAGGCAATCAGCGACAGATACCAAGCCCATTTTAAAGCAGGCTGGCTCAAAATGTAACGCATCGGCGAGCCGGAAATGTTGTCGTCGCTGTAACTTTTAGCCTGCCAGAATAAGTTTCCTTTCGGAATGTACGACAAAAGATTAGCGGCATATTCCGGATTGTTTTTCTTCAGCAGATAATAGTTGGAAAAAGCGGCCGGTTGGGTGTGCAGATAAAAATGGCCTCTTCCGTAAGGTACTTTTATGAAGTTTACATTCTTTACTGTATCCATTTCCTGATGACCCAAAACAGTAGTCGTAAGCGTATCGATTTTGTTGAAATAGGAAAGACTGTAGCCTTTTTCAAAAACGTATTTTTTACCTTTCAACGCTTTGTCGGTTAACGTAAAATGCATGCTGTCACCCATGTAAAACTGATTGGAAAACTCAAATCCCAATGAGTCCTGTAATGCCTGCGGAAAATCCTTCATGCTCAGAAAAACCGAGTTTCCGTGCTGTGTAAACCAAATGAGTTCGTCCAGTGAACTTTTATCCAGCTGATTGGTTTCGGATATAATCAGCACATTTCCTTTTACGGTATAGGTGGAATCTTCGTAGTTGTATTTGTCGAGAAAGTATTCGTAAGGCGTGGTGCCGAACCGCTCGATTTTCTCACCCGGAAAGAGATGTTTCATCTCCTTGTCCAATACATACATGCCGAAAGGAATTTTGTCCTGCACGGCGTAGGTTGGCGTCCAGTTAATGGGTTTCGGGCGATTGGCATCAAGGAAGATAATTCCGACGATGATCAGCACCAAAATAGCAATGTATATTTTCAGTGTTTTGTTCATTATACGGAATTGATGGTTTTAATAAAGGCTTTTTCGGCTTTCTGAAACAAGGCCTCATCGATGGTAAATTCGCCATACCAACTGTAATCGTAGATATAGGAAAGGTACTGGAACTCTTCTTTTAAGCTATTGCGCTGAATCTCATACAAATAATCGGAATTCGTTTTTTCAATATCCCATTCGATGATATGACTGTCGGACATCCGTTTGAGCAACCACAAATAATAATAACGGATGGAAAGGCGGTAATTGTTCGCCGATTTGCTTTTTTCGATGATAGTTTTGAAGTCGATGTTGTGAATGTCTTCTTCCTGAAATTCCGCGATTTTGATTTTCTTTTTAGACGATTTTCCGAAAATCCAGCCGCCTTCCTTGTTGATGATTGCTTTCACAATAAGATAGACCACAAAAAGCACCACCAGAACGGCTAAGGTTTTCAGAATGATTTCAAAAGCTGTTGCATTGCCTTCGCCGCCAAACGAAAAAATACGGTCTAACCAATGTTGCAGCCAGGCTTTAAAATTGTCCCATTTTGAGGTTTCTTTCGGCGCGATGGTTTCGTAGATGAAATCTTCCGACGTGTAGTCTTTCTGAAAGTTTTCACGGAACGACCTTGATACAAAATCGTCTTCCTCTGCATAAACCTCAAAATTTTCTGCTGCAGGAGGTTCCGCAACAAGCGTATCGGCCTGACCGAAAACCGTTGTCGTAAAGAAAAATACTATGGAAACAAGAAGTTTATTCACCTTGGGTACCGATTAAATCGATTTCGCTTTTTGATGTATTGTTTTCATTCTCTTCACGGATGCTGTAATACATAATCCCTTGATTTATAAGGAGGAAGTTCTGAAAAATAAAATTCAGCAACAGCGATAAAACCATGGTTACCCCCATCATAATCAGGAAAAAAGAATATCCTTCGTTATTAAGATTGCCTGCATTTTCAGGATTTTCCAAAGTGGTGAACATGGAAAAAATCCCAATCAGATAAGGAATCATCGAAACAAAACCCACCACAATCTGCATAATCATGTACATTACAGCCGTAGAACCCACACAAGGCCAGAATTTTTGTTTTAATAAGGAAAAACCGCCGCCTAAGGCATCAAAATAACCTTTATCTGTTGATATATAATCGTAAAAGGCTAAGGAAAACCAGCACATTAAAGCCGGAATCACGATAAACAGCAACGGAATTCCAATGATGATAAAAACCAATAAGAAACTCAATCCCATTACAATAGCCATAATCGGGAACATGATGAAAATGGATGCTAGAAAGAAAACAATGATTTTCCCCACTTTGCTTTTGATAGCAGTTATGATTTCTTCGGTAGTGAAATCCGTTTTCTTTTCGATTAATTTCAAATAGGCAACCGGATACGCGTAACTCAAAATACTTAAAAATAGGGCTGCAATAGCTGCAAATATTCCCAGTCCGATAATTATAGGCAGATTCTCGTTAATGAATACATCGGCTGAATTGTCGGTATTGTAGTTTGCACCACCTGAAAGATTAGAAAAAATCCCTTCATAAAATATTTTTCCCAAAAAGTACATCAGCACCAAAAGCACCAACAGAAATCCTCCGTTGATGATGAAATAATTGCGGTAATAATGTTTTCCGTAGGTTTTGAAAAACGCAAACGTATCGCCAACAAAGTCGCTGAAGTTTCTTTTTTTATAGAGTTGGAACATGATTCTTTTTAAATTTTCGGTTAACAATAAACGGATAAACCAGATAGTAATAGGAAATGAGTGCTAAAGTTCCCAAAATAATGGCAACGTTCAAAACACGCGGCATATCGATGGAATAACGGGTGATGAAACCTTCCAGAAAGCCGGCAGCAATGGTAAAAGGAACTGTACTCAAAAATATTTTCAGACTGTTTTTAAATCCGATTTTAAAGGAATGCATGCGGGAATAGGTTTTCGGAAACAAAATGCTGGCACCCAGCACAAAACCCGCCGCCGATTCAATCACAATACCGAAAATCTCCATCGCACCGTGAATCCAGATACCGCGAACGCTTTCCCAAAACACATTTTCCTTGTAAAAAAAGTACTGAAACGATCCCAACATGATAAAGTTCTGAATCATCACCAGAAAGGTTCCTATTCCGGCAAAAATTCCGTAGATGTAACATTTGGCTCCAACAATAAGGTTATTCAGGGTAATACCGATAAAACTTCCCCAATTGCTGCCGCTTTTGTAAACCGCCACCGGATTTCCTTTTTCGATGTTTTCCAAAGTCATGTTTACGTATTCATCACCCATAATCAGGCGCACAAAAGTAGCATCGTTATGCGCGGAAAGCACTCCGATTCCGGTACACAGAAAGGCCAGGATGAAAGCGTAAAGCAAATATCTTCGGTATTCAAAAAGCAATAAAGGAACTTCGGTTTTAAAGAAATGAACAATACGGTTGGTTTCTTCGCGTTTGGTTTTGTAAATCTTCTGGTAAATCTGAGAGGCCAGATAGTTTAAATAAACCGTGGTTTTGCTTTTAGGGTAGTAGGTTTGCGCATACGACAAATCATTCACCAAATGAATGTACAAACTCGCCAATTCATCGGGATTTTTTTTAGCTTTGCCAAAAATAGCTCGTTCAAATTCAAGCCATTTTTCTTTATTTTGTCTTATAAACGCAACTTCTCTCATAAAGAGGCTAAAATATAAAATATGTCAGAATTATCAATAACAACCACTCAAAATGTGAACATTAATTTCAAGGCTGCTTCGGTAGGCGAGCGATTGGTGGCGCAACTTGTTGATTTATTGGTAAAAATAGCCTACCTGATTGTCGTGTACTTCCTTTTTTTCTACTGGATAGGCCTTAATGATTATATGAAAGACGCCGATCAGTGGTCGGTCATGGCTGTTATCATGCTGTTCGGACTGCCGGTGATTTTTTATTCGCTTGTTCAGGAGAGTTTGTGGGAAGGACAAACGTTCGGCAAGAAACTCACGAAAATTAAAGTAATCAAATTGGACGGTTATCAGGCCGGATTTGGTGACTATCTGATTCGCTGGTTGTTCCGCCTTATTGAAATCAGTATCGGAAACGGAATTGTCGGACTCATAGCGATGGTGGTAAGCAGTAAAAACCAGCGTTTGGGCGATATGGCAGCAGGAACGGCTGTGATTTCACTCAAAAACGATATCAGCATCAATCATACGATTCTTCAGGAAGTTAACGATGATTATGTGCCTACTTATCCGCTGGTGATTAAACTTTCCGATAACGATGCGCGCATCATCAAGGAAACTTTTGAAGCGGCCGTGAAGAACAAAGATTACAAGCTGGTTTTCAAACTTCGGGAGAAAATAGAATCGGTAACCGGCATCAAAAACCAATCCGGAAATGACACGGATTTTATCCGAACTGTTTTAAAAGATTATAACTACTATACCCGTAACATGTAATGTATGAATTGCTCGACATATTGGGTACTATGGCGTTTGCGGTTTCCGGCGCGCTTACGGCCATGAACAAAAAACTGGATCCTTTTGGCGTTTTTATCATTGCTTTTGTAACCTCGGTTGGCGGCGGAACGTTGCGGGATATTCTCATCGGAAGAACGCCGGTAGGGTGGATGCTCAATCTCAACTACGTTTACGTTATCATTCTGGGCTATTTTCTTGCAGTTGTTTTCCGAAAAAAATTGGATCGTTTCCGCACCTCGATGTTTTTGTTTGATACTATCGGATTGGGTGTTTTTACTTTAATCGGACTGGAAAAAGGCATGGAAACCAGTCTTCACCCGGTAATCTGTATCGCTTTAGGAACGATGACGGCCTGTTTCGGCGGGGTAATCCGCGATATTCTCTGCAATGAAATTCCGGTGATTTTCCGAAAGGAGATTTATGCCACCATTTGCATAGTGGGCGGGATTTTCTTTTTTGCGATGAAAGGGTTGAATGTTCCGAAAGATATTTTGTACCTGCTAACCTCTGTACTGATAATCGGTATCCGTTTAATGGCAGTTATTTTTCACTGGTCGTTGCCGGCTCTGGAACGCAAATAGTTAATGATTCAGGTATAAATAACCGGTTAGCGCATCCGGATAATCGGCATCATTCAGTTTTAGTACATAAAAATAAGTACCATCCGGAGCCAGATTATTGCCGATACCGTCTTTTACATAACCGTCCCAATCGGGTTTAGAGTTGTTTCCGGTCCAGATTAAGCGTCCCCAGCGGTTGTATACGAACAATTCGAAGTTTACGAAAATATCGCGCAAGCCTTCAATGAAAAAAGTGTCATTCAAACCGTCACCATTGGAAGAAACGGCATTGTAAATGATTGGCGGACAGTTTCGCGTACGCAAAAAGAAAGACGTTACCGAATAACACCCGTGTTCTCCTTCAATGCGGACAAAAATCTGATGCGGTGTTGTGGCAGCGTAATAGTTAAACGCGTTTGTAATAGGGTTCAGATTAAGTTCCGCATCCGATTGACTTTCATGGAACGAAACCAATTGTGTTGCATCGGTTTTGATGCTTTCTTCATAAGCCGAAAAGTCGAAATAAGCTGCAGTTAGTCCTAAATTACAATTAATGATATCCTGTGGCTGGTTAAACGCAGGTGAAACCCACAAACTAATAGCTTCCGTGTCTGTATTGTTGGTTTCTACTAATTCGGTAACGGCAGTATCGTAATCGGCCATTATCATTAAAGTAAAGTCGATTGGAATGCTGTCTGGAATTGTAACGATTTGCGATAAGGTTACACTTTCACCGATTTGTAATATAGTTGGTGTTTGATTCGTCGCGATCAGTTCGCCATCCGCATAAATCCCGATTTGCGTTCCGGCCGGTAAAGGATCGGTGCTGTTTACGTTGTAAACGGTGTATTCGATTGGAATTTCGCGGGAATTGCATTCTAAAGTAAAATTGTCGATGGAAACGGTGGCATCGGGAAGTTGGTTGTTAAGCTTAATAACCACCGTGTTAATCATAATAAAATCCTGATAGGAAGTTAATTTGAAATTCATGCTGGTGTCGCCAATCTGAATGTATGGATCAAGAGGATAAATGTCCAAATCCATATTGTAAAGATCACTAGAATTGGTTACACTGTTGGTGCCGTTAAAAACATTATCTGCAGGATTAAGCGTATTGCTTAATGTGTATATGTCATTGATTATAAACGTTTCAGTTGGTAAACCTGCATCGCCTTCCCAAGCGATAAAGCCTGCTTTTGAATTTTGGTTGTCCAGAACATATAAGTTCGTCAGGTTGATTTCTAAACTGGTCGGAACGTTTTGTAACCCATCATAAATACTAACCTGATTTAAAGGAAGATTGCTGTTTTCGTACACAATTAAAATAGCCCATCCGGCAAAGTTGGTCCCGTTATCGTTGTATTCATTTACCAGATGATTCAGATCAAAATCAGATACGGTATAAATACCATTTCCGGTAGCAAGAACCAGGTCTGTTACATCACAAAAGGCACTGAAAAAAAATTTTTCACTACTTAATTGTTGTGTGCTGAAAGTACGTTGTGCGGTAATATCGACACCGTTTAATTTGATGTCAAAATCTCCGGTTCCGGAACCTGCCCAATATAAATAAGCACGTAAAACACTATCGCCAGGATTTAGGTTTAAATCAGCGGAAGAACTGGTTAAAATATAGGTTGGCCATTCGACACCATTTTCAGCCGGATTCAAAGTATTTCCCACAAATGTAAAATCATAACGCCCTGCAAACTGCTCGTATAAAGCAACATTCTGAGCTGCTGATTCCCCGGAAAAAAACAGCAGAAAAAGACAGAAAAAACAAAGTAATTTTGATTTCACAGGTAGTTTGTTTGGCTAAAAATAGCAAATATTTGATTATAAACCGACTGCCGTGTGCAAATAATTGCTCGCTTTTCAATAAAAATTAGTACTTTTCCGAAGTTTATCAAGGCCTTGTGAAAAAATACACCGTTCGAAAATACCAACCCTCCGATTATACGTTTTGGAATGATTTTATAGGTCAGGCCAAGAATGCTACTTTTCTGTTTCATCGCGATTTTATGGAGTATCATAAAGACCGGTTTGAAGATTTTTCCCTATTGGTTTTTGATGAAGATTCGCTCATCGCGGTCTTGCCGGCCAACCGAAATGAAAAAACTGTTTTTTCCCATCAGGGCCTTACATACGGAAGCCTTGTGACTTCTGGAAAAGTAAAATTTAAAGAAACACTTGCCGCACTGAAAGAAATTTTGATGTTTTTGAATCAGGCCGGAATACAAAAGCTACACATTAAAGAATTGCCTTTTTTTTATACCGGGAAGCTGTCAGATGAATTAAAATACCTGCTTTTTGCTGCCAATTCAAAATTGTATCGAAGAGATTTGTTTGCTGTTTTGGATTTGTCACAAGAGCTGAAACTGTCAAAAAACCGTGAAGAAGGAGTCAAACGAGGCGTGAAAAATAATCTTGAGGTACAGGAGACTCACGATTTTACAGAATTCTGGAATGAAATCCTTATTCCGAATTTGTCCCAGAAACATAAAGTTTCACCAGTGCACAGTTTGGAGGAAATCACTTTTCTGAAATCAAAATTTCCAGAAGACATTCGTCAGTTTAATGTTTACCATCAGGGGAAAATTGTGGCAGGAACCACTATTTTTGAAACCGATTATGTGGCTCATTCCCAGTATATTTCATCCAATTCGGATAAAAATGAATTGGGAAGTCTGGACTTTCTTCACTATAAGTTGATTTCAGAGGTTTTTGCCGGTAAAAAGTATTTTGATTTCGGAATTTCCAACGAAAATCAGGGAAAAAATGTAAATTCAGGATTGTCCTACTGGAAAGAAAGTTTCGGATGCGGTATGGTCACTCAGGATTTTTACGAAGTGGAAACGTCAAATTATACTTTATTGGAAAACGTATTGCTATGATTCCTTTTTTAGACATAAAAGCCATCAACAAGCCTTATGAGGAGGCCTTTCGTGAAAAAATGGACCTGTTTCTTGAAAAAGGCTGGTACATTTTGGGCGATGAAGTCAAAGCTTTTGAAGAAGAATTTGCAGTTTATTGTGGTTCAAAATATTGTGTTGGTGTAGGAAATGGTTTGGATGCCATCACTTTAACGTTTAAGGCCTATATTGAAATGGGCAATCTTCAGATAGGTGATGAAATCATTGTTCCGGCCAATACTTACATAGCCTCCATTTTAGGCATCATTCATGCCGGACTGATACCCGTTTTGGTTGAACCGGACGCCAACACTTTCAACATCAATCCAAAGCTTATTGAGGCAAAAATCACAGCAAAAACCAAAGGAATTATGGTGGTTCATTTGTACGGTCAACTGGCGGATATGGATGCGGTTATGAACATCGCTTACAAATATAATTTACTGATTGTGGAAGACGCGGCACAGGCACACGGGTTGTCTTTCAAAGGAAGTCATACCCGAACGTTTAGCTTCTATCCCGGAAAAAATTTAGGCGCTTTAGGCGATGCAGGAGCGGTGGTAACCAACGATGAAAAATTGGCCCAAACCATCAAATCGCTTTCCAATTACGGTTCACAGCAAAAGTATTATAACGGTTATTTGGGTTTCAATTCCCGATTAGACGAACTTCAGGCGGCTTTTTTACGGGTGAAATTGCCGTATTTGAATCTGGAAAACGAAAAGCGAAAAGCAGTTGCCAAGCGTTATCTTTCTGAAATTAAGAATGAGAAAATAACATTGCCTGTTTGCTCAGCTGATCACGTGTTTCATTTGTTTGTTATCCGTACCGAAAACCGGGAAGCTCTTCAAAAGTATTTAGCCGATAACGGCATTCAGACCCAGATTCATTATCCGGTGGCTCCGCATAAACAGGAAGCCATGAAAGCTTTTCATCATTTAGCGTTACCGGTTACGGAAAAAATACACCAGGAGGTACTAAGTTTGCCGATGAGTTCGGCTTTAACGGAGGAAGAGTTGAATCACATCATCAAAGTTGTTAATTCGTATAAATTATGATAGGTAAGTTATATCATTTTATTTTAGTTCGGATGCGGATTCTTAAATACCGCTTGTTGTCCGATGTACGAATTACAGGAAAACCTTTTTTTATTTATCCGACTTTGTTAAAAGGAAAAGGTACCATTGTTTTTGGTGACGAAGTCCGAATTGGAGTGGAATTGTCTCCGGATTTTTACTCTGGTTATGGTTACATCGAAGCCAGAACGTCAGACAGTAAAATCGTTTTTGGAAACAATGTTCGTATGAATAATGGTTTTTCTATAGTTTCAAATAAGAGCATTACAATTGGGGACAATGTGTTAATAGGGTTGCATTTTTCAGTAGCAGACAGTGATTTTCATTATTTGGAACTAGATAAACGATTAGCTCATAACCCTCCGTCAAGTCCGGTTAGTATTGGGAATAATGTTTTTATTGGGAACAATGTAACAATACTCAAAGGAGCCGTAATAGGCGAAAATTCTGTGATTGGCAGTAATTCAGTTGTCACCGGTTCGATTCCTGAGAATGTTGTGGCTGCCGGTAATCCTGCTAAAGTAATCCGAAATCTTTAAGTTGAAATTACTTTTTCAAAATAAATTAGTCAAAGTTTTGTCACTGAATTCGCTTTCAGTAGGTCTTAATTTTATTTTGGGGTTGGTTTCAGTGAACATTGTTGCTCAACTTCTTGGACCTTCCGGAATGGCGCTCATGGGAAGTTTCCGGAATTTTACAGCGTTATCCAAATCGTTTTCATCTTTAGGAATTAACGCATCGGTTGTACGTCTATTTGTGGAAAACAAAGAGGATAAGCAAGCCCTTACGAAAATTTATTCTACATTTTTCTGGCTTTTGACTTTGGTCTCAGTCTTTGTAGGAGTAATGATTTTATTGTTTTCAAATCCGATAAGCAATTATCTTTTTTCAACTTCTGAGTACAGTTTTGCAGTACAATTATTTGGGCTTTTACTCCCGTTATTCGTTTTAAATGCATTTTGGATTGCTATTTACAACGGATTGCAGTGTTTTAAAAACATAGTGATTATTCAGATGATGTCCTCGGTAATCGTTTTTGTATTGACGGTAAGCCTGATTTACTATGGCAAGTTGACGGGAGCCTTGATTTCTATTGCCGTTTGTGATTTGATAATGTTTATTATTACGGCACTTTTTGTTTACAGGAATAAATCCGATTTCAGCTTCCAATTAGAAAAAACCATAAGTAAACCGTATTTATCCGTAATTGGAGAATTTTCCAAAATGGCGCTTTTGAGCGCAGTTATTGTACCTGTTACCTTAATCTTGATCCGGAATTTGATTATAGATTTTCAATCGGTGGAAAAAGCAGGAATTTGGGAGGCAATCAATAGAATATCAGGATTTTACATGATGTTTTTTACTTCAGGATTGTCTTTGTATTACATGCCAAAATTGGCGGAACTTAAAACCGATGCCGAATTCAGAGAAGAACTCAGGTATTATTTTAAAACTCTAATTCCACTTTTTACGGTGGTGCTGATTTTGGTGTATTTGTTGAAAGATTTTATTATCAGCGTTGCGCTAACTAATGAGTTTAAGGAAGTGAACTCTCTAATGATTTGGCAGCTGACAGGAGACTTTTTGAGAATGATAACTTTGGCTTTCGGGTATCAGATTTTGGTTAAAACCATGACAAAAAAATATATTGCGGTAGAAGTTGTTTTCAATCTATCGTATTTAGTATTATCGTACTTCCTTATGCAAACACAACAGGTTGAAGGTGTAGTAAAAGCATACTTTATAGCAAATTTTCTTTCTCTTATAGTGGTGTTGTTGTTTTTTCGCAAACTTTTCCTTAGCAACAATTAACCGTTCGAAAAAATATAAAATAGGGTAAAGTATATCATCTACAAACTTTTTAACCTCACTTTTAAATGCAGTAAAACTAGTTTTGCAGCTAATGCAAAGTTTCTAGTGGCAATGGATTTGTACAGTTCAAACCGAATACGGTTTAATAATAGTTTGTGCTCCTCTTTGTTTTTGTTGAATTGGACTGCTTTTTTTAAAATCAGGTAAGAAGATTCGTTAAGATGTCTGGACTTTTGATTGTTTTTCCTGGTAAAATGGGCGCTTAAAGAACTGGTAAGTTCTCTTTTTTTGACTAAAATCTCCGGGATATATTCGAAATCAAAAATTCGCGAAGCCCGAATCCAAAAATCCAGATCTTCATAAGCCAGATCTTCGTCATAATAGCCAACAGTGTCAAAAACAGATTTCTTAACCATGGAAGAAACGGAACAGATTTTAGTGGTACGGCCGATGACCATCTTATAAATGTTTCCACTTTCCGGATTGTCCTTTTCTGTATAATAATCGTTTAAATAGGTTCCGTTTTCATCCATCTGTATAAGATTTCCGTACACAACCCCTAAATTTGTGTATGTTGTGTTCTGAAAGGTGTTAATCTGACGGGAAACACAATCTGAAAACAAAACATCATCCGCCGCTAAATCAATAATAAATTCACCTTTGGCATGTTTTGCCACAGCATTGAACGTTCTGGTGTTGCCCAAATTTTCAGTATTGCGAAAAAATGGGATTTCTGGATGCTTATGTAGCCATTTTTCAATAACGAAAACTGTACGATCCTGGCTGTTATCGTCTGCAATTAAAAGTTCAATATTAGGATAATTTTGATTAAGTACCGATTCCAGAGCTTCCTCTACATACGCTTCGTGATTGTATGCTAAACATATGACACTAACCAGTGGGAAATTTTGCATATTAGGATTTTAAATCTATTTTTATGCTAAAATAAGAATCCTAGTCAGAACGGAATGGTAATCCCCCAAAAAAAGAATCTTAAAATCGCACTTGTAGGATATAAGTTGGCCGAAGGCGGTTTAGAAAGGATGTTGGGTTTGACATCAGCAATGTTTCAGTCACTGAATTTTGACGTTCACCTTATTGTACTGGAAGATAATGTCACCTATAGTTTTAAAGGGAAGTTGGTTAACCTTGGACATTATCCAAAATACCGGAAATATTTTCGTCTGCGAAAGTATGTTAGTCAGGAGAAATTTGACTACGTAGTAGATTTTCGCCATCGTATAAATCCGTTTATGGAACTGGTATTTGTTTTTTTTATTTACTTTCGGACGAAATTCATCTACACGATTCATAGTAGTCGCCTGGAAACTTATCTGACTGATAAAGTGTGGGTTGCAAACTTTTTGCTCAGAAAAGCCCATAGCGTTGTTGTGGTTTCCAAAGGTTTGTATGAAAAGCTGAAAACCAAGTATCATTTTGAAAAAGCAATAGTAATCCCAAATTTTATTGATGTTTTAAATGTAAACTTTAATCACAATGAATTATCGCTTCCTTTTGAATATTGCATTGCTGTCGGTAGATTGACCGAACTCAAACAGTTTGATAAATTGATTGAAAGTTACCAAAAATCGCTTTTACCGGAAAAGGGGATTCATTTGGTGATTTTAGGAAAAGGGGAAAAGGAACATAAATTACATAAGCAGATTAAAGAGAATAATCTTGAAGGATTTGTTCATTTATTAGGATTTAAAGAGAATGCTTATTTCTATATTAAGAATGCTAAATTTTTGGTCCTATCAAGCCAGTATGAAGGATTTCCATTAGTTATTTTAGAATCGTTAAGTTTCGGCAAACCGGTAATTGCTTTTAATTGTCCAACAGGTCCTAGTGAAATGGTAATTGACGGTGAAAACGGATTTTTGGTTGAAAATCAAAATTTTGAAGCTTTGACTTCCAAAATGAATACCTTTGCTCAAAACCAAATCCTATACCAGAGTTGTTGTGAGAAGGCTAAAAGCAGTGTAAGCCGGTTTGAAAAAAATGAAGTAGCCCAACAATGGTTGGAATTATTAGAAAAATGAAAACTAAGATTATAAAAATACCCAAAATTGAAGATCCGAGAGGTAATCTTTCGGTCATCGAAAAAGACATTCTGCCTTTTGCAATGAAACGGGTGTATTATTTATACGATGTGCCAGGTGGAGCAGAACGAGGAGGGCATTCCCATAAAGAGCAGCATGAGTTCTTAGTGGCACTTTCCGGTAGTTTTGATGTAATTGTTAACGATGGTAAAGAAGAAAAAAAAATTGTTTTGAATAAACCTTTTGAAGGCCTGCTTATACCCAATGGAATCTGGAGGGAGCTCAAAAATTTTTCTTCTGGAGCTGTTTGTTTGGTGGTAGCTTCCGATGTTTTTGATGAATCGGACTACATCCGTGATTTTGAAGAATTTATTGAAACTGTTGGTTGATTATCTTTTAGTATTTGGATATAAATAGCTCTGAGTTCCTTAAAATGATTGCTGAAGGATTTGTTCTGAACATACGAATAGGCATTAGTTTCCAGTTCAAACCTCAGTGTTTTATCGACCAGTAATAGTTCCATTTTTTTTGCCAGTTCTGTGTCATCACCATAGGGAAAAATCAACCCACAATGATTGGATGCTACTTCATCGACTAAACCTAAAAGCGAACTAATAATCACTGTCTTATGAAATGCAAAACTTTCCAGGATAACATTGCCATATGATTCTAAAAACTCACTGGGTACCAATGTGAATTTTGCTTTAGCATACAACTTTTTAAGTTGGTCACGATTCTGTGCTCCTAAGAAACGAACATTAGGGATTTTGTTCGTCTCAACATAGTTCAGAAGTACATCTTTTTCTGCTCCTGAACCTGCAATTAGCAATTTTTCGTTTGGAAATCTTAAAACAACATTTTGAAAAGCTTTTAAAAGGGTTAATACGCCTTTCTCCCTATCCAATCGACCTACATAAAGTAAGTAATCGGAGGCTGTTTCCAACGATGGATTGGATAATAGCACCGGATTAGGTAAAGTCCTTCCCGGAACATTAAAATGCTTTCTGATGAATTGGGTTAAATTATCAGAAGGAGATAAGAAATAGCAGATGTTTTTATTAATGATTCTCTTATGATATTGTTGTTTTAAATACAGCAAACTGTCAAAAACTATGTTTCTTCTAGGGTGATGATAAAATATACATTCCAAAGCATTTTCGTGTCGTTCAATAATTTTACCTGAATCTGTTAACATATAGTTTTTGGGGCAGATGTAATAATAATCCCGAAACGATTGAAGAACAGGAATTGACTTTGATTTGGCATAATTCATGAAATGAGGAGTAATTGGTGCTCCAATACTGAAACAATGAATCAAATCGGGCTGAAATGAGTCGATTTCGGCTATGATTTCTTTTGTAACCTCCCGGTTATGCAATTTTTGGAACCAATGGGTTTTCTTATTCCCTTTTCCGAACCATTTAAAAGTGATATCTGTGTTACTTCTTTGCGCATAATCAGTCAATTCCAAAAGATAGTTTTCCACTCCTCCCGGATTGTTTTCAATACTAAAATTATTTATTAATAAAACCTTCACAGTTATTTTTTTTTGGATTGAAGCGGATTATCAAGATTACACAAATATCCTAATTTATACAAATCAAGTAGAAGTAAACTAGGATTTGTCGAAGTAAGATTAGACAGAATTCTATTATGAAATTTTAGAAATAAAAACCTTAAAATTGTATCAAAACCCAGTTGTTTCAGTAAAAAAAATGTTTTCCCTATTCGTGTATCATCACTATCTAGTTCTTTGTTTTCCATGAGTTGTTTTAATGTACGGATAGCAGTTTCTGTTTTATTTATAAAAACAAGATTAGATTCCTGATTATAATGAATCAATGGATTATCAATATGCTGAATGTGAACTTTCTTTTCTTTCAGTTTTTTAAGAAAAACCACATCTTCATAGCCGTATTCCCGGACTGAGTTTGGAAACGGATTCTGGTTTAAAATCTCCTTTTTAAGAAGTAAATTCCAGGTGAAAACAAAATGAAATGGTTTTTTCAAACGTGTTTGTAAGGCGATACTTTCTCGTTTACAACCGTATTTCCATCGCAATAATTGATTAGGCTGGGGCTTTGTTTCAGGATAGACAACCCCTCCGAAAATCACTTCCGTAGTAGGGAAAATGTTCTTTATAAAATTTGCTAAGTAATTCCCGTCTTTAGGAAGTGCATCGGCTTCCAGAATTAAAACATACTCAAATTTAGCTTTTAACTGTAATGCATTGATATTGTTTCCTCTACCAAGATTTTTAGTGTTTAATGTATAATAACAATTTACTAAAGTATTGATTTCGGAATTTTCTTTTAAAAATAAAGTACTGTGGTCATCCTGAACCAGAATTTCATACATTATCTGTAGTGCATCCGCCTGTTTTTTTAATTCTTCAACCAGCGGATAAACATTGTAATTGTATGTCGGAATCAGAATGGAAAGCATTACACCGTACGCTGCACCACCTCAAACAACTGCCCGTTCTCACATTTCAGTGTTTTAGCGGGATATTTCATGATTAAAGCATAATCATGCGTCGCCATAATGATGGTTTTACCGTTCTGGTTGATACTTTTCAGCACTTCCATAACCTCCACGCTGGTTTGTGGGTCTAAATTTCCTGTTGGTTCGTCGGCTAAAATTAATTCCGGGTCGTTCAGTAGAGCTCTGGCGATGGCAACGCGTTGTTGTTCTCCTCCGGACAGTTGATGCGGCATTTTTCCCGTCATCGATTTCATGCCTACTTTGTCTAAAACTTCTTCGATTTTTACCTGAATTTCTTCCTTTTCAGACCAGCCCGTAGCTCTTAATACGAACTCTAAATTGTCGTGTACGTTGCGGTCCGGCAGTAATTTAAAATCTTGGAAAACAATACCTAATTTACGTCTCAGATACGGAATATCTTTCTCTTTCAGGGTTCTTAAATCGTAATCGACAATGGTACCTTCGCCGTTGTTTAAATCCAAATCAGCATACAGTGTTTTCATCAAACTACTCTTTCCGGAACCGGTTTTACCAATAATGTACAGAAAATCACCGTGTTTAACATCCAGATTAACATTGGATAAAATGGCGTTACCTTCCTGAAATATCGTTACATCTTTAAGAGAAAGAATCGTTTGTGACATACTGTAGCTTTTAATTTTGGTAAAAGTAAGAAGTACAACGAACTTTTTCAAATAAAATTATTTTTGTTTTGAAAAGATTGAAAGATTCTTCCTTAAAGGATTAACATGGTTATTTGGAATTTTCCGTTTCTGGCCTGAAATTTGTTGAAAACATATATAATAAACCCCAAAAACAGCGCGTTATTAACCACGGGAATTTGATATATTTGAAAGTTTAAAAGCCAAAATTATGCGAAAACTGAACAGGTTTCTTTGTACATCACTCATTTTGAGTGCTATAAATCTTTCCGCACAACAATCTAACATCTATACGCACGAACTTACAGACTTTGATAAGGCGGTGTCACTCTATAAAGACAGGCAGTATCAGGCCGCTCAGATTTTGTTTGATAAGGTAAAAAGCAGTGCTTCGAGCGATGAGGTAAAATCCGATTGCGCTTATTACAGCGCCAATTGTGCCATTCGTCTGGAACAGTCCGGAGCCGATGCCATGATGGAGGATTTCGTGGAAAAATATCCGACATCGTCAAAACAAAACCAAGCGTTCATCGAAGTAGCCCATTACTATTTTGATCAGGGAAACTATCCGCAGGCGTTGAAATATTTTGACAGAGTCGATGAAGGCTCAATGAGCAACGACGAAAGAGAAAAGTTCAATTTTCAGAAAGGATATTGCTTCTTTTCGGCTAAAAACAAGAAAGAAGCCGATAAATACTTCAATAAGGTGGTGAACTCAAAAGAATACGGTTCACAGGCCAAATACTATTTGGGTTACATGGCATACGAAACCGACAATTATAAAGAAGCCACCCAATATTTCGATCAGGTGCAGGATCAGGATAAGTATAAAGAGAAAATGTCCTATTTTCAGGCGGATATGAATTTCAAATTGGGCAATTTCCAGAAAGCCATCGATTTAGGTGTTCCGCAATTGTCCAAATCCAACGCCGAAGAAAAATCCGAGCTGAACAAAATCATCGGGGAGAGTTATTTCAACCTGAAACAATACGACAAAGCGCTGCCGTATCTGAAAGAATATCGTGGTAAAAAAGGGAAGTGGAACAACACCGATTTTTATCAGTTGGGCTATGCGTATTACAAAGCCGGGGATTATGAAAATGCCATCGGTGAATTCAATAAAATCATTGGCGGTCAGGATGGTGTGGCACAAAACGCCTATTACCATTTGGGAGAAAGTTACCTGAAACTGAACAAAAAACAGGAGGCCCTGAATGCCTTCAAAAATGCCTCCGAAATGGAATTTGAAGCCAAAATCCAGGAAGACGCCTATCTGAATTACGCCAAACTGAGCTACGAAATCGGAAATCCGTACCAAAGTGTGCCGGAAGTGCTGATGGGCTACCTGAACAAATACCCGAACACACCGTACAAACAGGAAATCGAAAACCTGTTGATTAATTCGTACATCACTTCTAAAAACTATAAAGAAGCGTTGTCGTTGTTGGAGAAAAACAAAAATCCGCAAAACCGTCAGGCGTATCAGAAAGTGGCTTTTTACAGAGGTTTGGAGTTGTACACAGACGGCAATTATCAGGAAGCCTTAGCCTTGTTCAAAAAATCAATCGCCGAGCCGAGAGATGCGAAATTCACCGCCCGAGCCACGTTCTGGAAAGGCGAAACCGAATACAATTTAGATCAGTTTAATGAAGCCTTAATCAGTTTCAAGCAATTTGCCGGTTCCGCAGAAGCGAAAAACGTTCCCGAAGCGAAAAATGCGGATTACAACATCGCATATACTTATTTTAAATTAAAAGAATACGAAAGTGCGGCGAAACATTTTCTGGATTATGTAACAGCAACGAAAGACGACAATGTCCGTTTAACCGATGCTTATTTAAGAATGGCGGACAGTTATTTTGTATCCACCAAATACTGGCCGGCAATGGACGCCTACAACAAAGCCATTGAATTAAGAAGCGTGGATGCCGATTACGCGCATTTCCAGAAAGCCATTTCGTACGGCTTCGTAGGCAAAAACGACAAAAAAATCGAAGACCTGAATTCGTTTATGAAACTGCACGCGAAATCCCAATATGCAGACGATGCTTTATACGAATTAGGAAACACTTATGTAACACAGAACAACGTAAGCAAAGCTGTTGAAACCTACGACCGCCTGAAAAACGAATACAAGTCGAGTTCGTATGTTTCGAAAGCAATTTTGCGTCAGGGATTGGTGTATTACAACAATGATAACAATGCTTCAGCGCTTACGAAATTCAAAGAAGTGGTGGCGAAATATCCGAGAACGGAAGAAGCCAATGAAGCCGTGGCGACCGCGCGTTTAATCTACATGGATGAAAACAAAGTGGACGAATACGCCGCTTGGGTAAAAACACTCGATTTTGTTGAGGTTTCTAATGCCGATTTGGATAACGATACCTACAACGCAGCCGAAAAACAATATCTGCAGAACAATGCCAAACAGGCCATTTCCGGTTTCAGCGGTTATTTAGCCAATTTTCCGAATGGATTGCACGCGCTGAAAGCCAATTTCTACTTGGCACAGTTATATTTTGCAGACGGTTTGGCCAACAACGCGATTCCGAATTACGAATATGTAATCAGCAAATCGAGAAGCGAATATACCGAACAGTCGTTGGCGCGTTTGAGTGAAATCCATCTGAAAAACAAAACCTACGACAAAGCAATTCCGGTGCTGAAACGTCTGGAAACCGAAGCCGATTTTCCGCAAAACGTAACCTTTGCCCAATCGAATTTAATGAAGTGCTACTACGAAGGTCAGGATTATCCGAATGCGGTAATTTACGCCGATAAAGTATTAGCCAATTCCAAAACGGATGACAAAGTAAAGAGTGACGCGCAAATCATCGTAGCCCGATCCGCGATTAAAACCAACGATGAAGTAAAAGCGAAAGAAGCCTACACCCAACTGCAGAAAATAGCCAAAGGCGAATTAGCCGCCGAGGCTCTGTATTACGACGCCTATTTCAAAAACAAAGAAGGCAAATTCGAAGCGTCCAACACGGTGGTTCAGAAGTTAGCCAAAGATTATTCCGGTTATAAATATTTCGGTGCCAAAGGCTTAATCGTCATGGCGAAGAATTTCTACGGACTGAAAGACAGCTTCCAGGCCACGTACATTCTGGAAAGTGTAATTAAAAATTTCACGCAGTTTGAAGATGTAGTAGCCGAAGCACAAACCGAACTGGATTTCATCAAAGGAGAAGAAGCGAAACGCAATTCCTCGATAACCAATTAGAAATCATAAAAGAGAACAGGTAAATAACAGAATGGGACTTTTTACTTATCCCTTATCCCTTTTTACTAAACAAATAAGTATGAGTAAGACTTTCAGATATATAACCGTAATGACGTTGCTTTTTGCAGGAGTGAAAAACTTTGCACAAAAGAGAGACGAAAACATAGGAACCGAAGTAGTAAATGTGGTAAAACCGTATACGCCAACGATTTCCGATGCCTTTAAAGTAAAAGAAACCCCGGTAATTGAAGACGAAACCAATACCGATAAAGAGGAAATCAAGTACAATATTTTCTCTTTTCCGGTAGCTTCGACCTTTACACCCGCAAAAGGCCGTGCTGCGGCTGTGGATAAAGAAGCCAAAGAGCGAATCTTTAAAAATTATGCCACTTTAGGTGTTGGAAACTACGGAACCATCAACGGCGAATTGTTCATCACCGAAAATTTAAGCAGTACCGATTATGTGGGCGGAATGTTGCGCCATCTGTCGTCACAAGGCGGAATCAATGACGTAAAATTAGACGATAAATATTACAATACGTCCTTAGATTTAACCTACGGAAGCCGAACCCGCGACATGGACTGGAATGCTGATTTGGGTTACAAGCATCAAATGTACAACTGGTACGGCTTGCCAACGGAATTCGTAACTTTTACAGACGATGCCATAAAGTTAATCGATGAACAACAGACGTATCAAACCCTTACCTTAGGTGCAAAATTAGGCATGAAAGAAAGTGTTTTGGACGATACATCTTTACAGTTCAAACGTTTTTGGGATTCGCATGGTTCTCAGGAAAACCGATTTTTCGTAAAACCGGCCATTAATTTTGAGGTGGACAATTTCAAATTCAAAACCGGTTTTGTAGTGGATTACGTGGGCGGAAGTTTCGAGAAAAATTATTTTGACACTGGGGATATTTCATATTCTTACCTGAATTTCGGAGCACAACCGGCTATCTTACTGCAGCAGGACGATTTATCGGTACAGGCCGGAGCAGGTTTTTTCTACAGTGTAGGGAAATACAACGAAGGAAGTGATAACAAGTTTTACATTTTTCCGCAGGTAAAAGCATCGTACAAGTTAGTGGGCGACATCATGATTGCCTACGCCGGAGCCGAAGGAACCTTAAAACAAAACACCTTTGCCGATTTTGTCGACGAAAACAAATTCATTTCCCCAACCTTAGCCATTGCGCCAACCAACCAGCAATATGATATTTATGTGGGACTGAAAGGGAAATTAGCCAATACGGTTACTTTTAACGTAAGAGGTTCGTATATGGCGGAAGACGACAGAGTCTTTTTTGCGGCTAATCCTTTAGCAGTAACCACTAATGAAGAAGGCTATGCCTACGGAAACTCATTCGATGTGATTTACGATAACCTGACAACTATCAGCGTTTTCGGCGAACTGAAAATGGATTTTTCAAAAAACGCAACCTTCGGAATCAACGGAACGTTCAATTCTTATACCACCGATCAGGACGAAGCCTGGAATTTACCGTCCATGAAAGTTGGCGCGAATCTGGATGTGAATATTACCAAAAAATGGTATGCGGGAACCAATATTTTCTTTGTTGGGGAACGTAAAGACCGAATGATTATTCAGGACGCAACAGCAGTATTTCCGCCAACATTCACTACACATAAAGTAACTCTGGACAGCTATTTCGATTTAAACGCCCATTTAGGCTACAAACACAACGAAAGACTAACCGGTTTCTTAAAGCTGAACAATATTGCCAACCAACAATACGAGCGTTGGTTAAATTATCCGGTGCAGGGCTTCCAGTTTTTAATCGGAGCGAATTACAAATTTGATTTCTAAATCGATTTATAAAAACTAAATTTGAAGCGCGGAAGAAACTCTTTCGCGCTTTTATTTATAACATGACTTTCAAACAGAAAATACTGCACTATCATTTAACCCTATTGCAGGACAAAATTGATGTCTACCGTGATATGATTTCCGGTCTGGCCGATGATGCCCAAAACGACGCCAAAAGTTCAGCTGGAGACAAACATGAAACGGCTTTGTCTATGATGCATCTGGAACAGGAAAAACTCAGTGCCAAATTACAGGAAGCCATTCATCTGAAAGAAGTTTTGGGGAAAATTGATGTCACTGCCGAAAGCAAAAAAATAGTATTAGGCAGTTTGGTAAAAGCCAACGGTTTGCACCTGTTCATCAGCGCAGCGCTTCCGAAAGTTACCCTCGACGGCATTTCCGTTTTGGCACTTTCCCCGCAATCACCTTTGGGTTCGCAATTAGTCGGAAAAGAAACCGGCGCCGTGGTGGAAGTAAACGGTTCAAAATTTACCGTTGAAGATATTCAGTAAATTACTACTTTAGCGTTTCAAAACCAACGCGATGAATTTTAAAATATATCTTTTAGTTTTACTGACCACTTCGGCTTTTGCCCAGAAAATTCAAAAGAAAATACCGGCAGATTTAATCGTGACCAATGCCAAAATCTATACGGTCAATAAAGATTTTGAAGTAACACAAGCCCTTGCGGTAAAGGACGGTAAAATTTTAGAAGTCGGAACAAATTCCGTAATTCTAAAACGCTTTTCATCACCTAAAACCATAAATGCCACCGGAAAATACATTTACCCCGGTTTTTTTGATGCCCATGCGCATTTTTACAGCTACGGTTTAAATCTTCAGCGCGTCGATTTGCGCGGCACCAAAAGTTTCGATGAAGTTATCGCTAAAATTGTAGCTTTCCAAAAAGAAAACAATCTCGACTACATCCAGGGAAGAGGTTGGGACCAAAACGACTGGACGGTAAAAGAATTTCCGAATAAGGAACAACTCGACAAACTTTTTCCCAACACCCCGGTTGCCATCACCCGAATAGACGGTCATGCGTTGTTAGCGAATTCCAAAGCTTTGCAGCTGGCCGGAATCACGGTAAAAACCAAAGTGGAAGGCGGTGTAGTGGAAGTCAAAAACGGTCAGCTGACAGGAATTCTTATCGACAACCCAATGGAACTCGTGTATAACAGCATTCCGAAACCCTCCAAAGAAGCGCAGATAAAAGCCCTGCAGGATGCCGAAAAAGTAATGTTCGATTACGGTTTAACCACCATCAACGAAGCGGGACTGGAGCGCGAAACGATTGATTTAATTAATGAGCTTCAGGAAGAAAACAAGCTGGACATCAACATCTACGCCATGGTGATGGCGTCCAAAGAAAACGTCGATTATTACACGCAATTAGGCATTTACAAAACCGATAAGCTGAATGTCCGTTCCTTCAAATTCATGGGAGACGGCGCTTTAGGTTCGCGTGGCGCGTGTCTGCATCAGCCCTATTCCGATAAGCCCAAACACTTCGGAGCGTTACTTTCCCCTATAAAAGACATTCGTGTCATCGCACGGCAAATCGCCGATTCCGACTTTCAGATGAACACTCATGCCATCGGCGATTCGACAAATTCTGTTTTACTGAAAATTTACAAAGACGTTTTAGCCGATAAACCCAACCGCCGTTGGAAAATCGAACATGCTCAAATCATGCAGGAACAGGATTTTGAATATTTCAAATTGGGTATTATACCTTCGGTTCAGCCCACACACGCGACTTCGGATATGTATTGGGCGCAGGATCGGGTAGGAAAGGAGCGCATCAAAAATGCCTACGCCTATAAAAAAATACTGAACCACGCCGGCCTGATTGCTTTAGGAACCGATTTCCCTATCGAAGAAGTCAACCCGATGTACACCTTTTACGCGGCTGTAGCCCGAAAAGATCTGAAAAACTATCCGGAAGGCGGTTTTCAGCCTGAAAATGCCTTAACGCGCGAAGAAACACTCAAAGGGATGACGATTTGGGCGGCTTATTCCAATTTTGAAGAAACCGAAAAAGGAAGTCTGGAGCCCGGAAAATGGGCCGATTTCACGATTTTTGACGTGGATATCATGACTATGGATATTGATGCCGTGCCGTATGTGAAACCGGTCAATACGTTCATAAAAGGCAAACAAGTGAAATAATAATTACACCAAGTCAAAGTTTGGGGTTTTTTGGAGCGAAAGGTTCAGGCTTCTTTGGATACCGTTTTCCTGCTATCCGCTTTACTTCGTGCCGCTGCTATCAGGGCTAGGGAGAAACCATGTTGTTTTTTGTAAAGTTTTTAGCTGAAAATTACAATCTGTAATCCAAAACCATAAATACATTACTTTGAAATTGCATTGTTATCATATAAAGCGATTTATTAATTTAAAATTGTAATTAAAATAAATTTTAAGATTTCAATATAAAACTTTAAAACGCAATTTTGTTTCATAATAAAACTTCAAATGAAACGATTATGTGCGGAATTTTAGCAATCCTTGAAACAGAACAAAAACTAGATACGACTTTAGTCCAACAACTATCCAAAAGAATGTCCCACCGCGGACCCGACGAAAGCGATTTACACTTCACGGAAAAAGGCCATGTCCTAAGCCACGAACGTTTATCCATCGTCGATTTAAAAAGCGGCAAACAACCCATTCAGGGAACGTCCTCGGCCTGGATGGTACACAACGGCGAAATCTACAACCATAAACAACTGCGGGAAACCGTTTTAAAACATCATACTTTCCGCACCACTTCCGATTCTGAAGTTATTGTGCGCCTTTACGAAGAATTTGGTTATGATTTCTGCGGTAGGTTAGACGGAATTTTTGCCTTCATGGTCATCGACGGCGATGATTTTATTGCAGGACGTGATCCGCTGGGAGTAAAACCATTGTATTACGGAAAAGACGCAGCAGGACGCCTGTATTTTGCATCCGAAATGAAAGCCATTGCAGACCAATGCGAAACCTTTGAAGCTTTTCCGCCCGGACACTATTACACGCCGAAAACCGGTTTTGTAAAATACTATCAGCCCAAATGGGAAGACGAAACTTTAGCCGTTGAAAAACTGGATTTACAAGTCATTCGGGAAACCTTAACTGAAGCCGTCCGCAAACGTCTAATGAGCGATGTGCCAATTGGTGTCTTGCTTTCCGGAGGACTGGATTCTTCTCTGATTTCCTCCATAGCATCACGCCTGATAAAAGAAACGGGAGCAGAACCACTGCATTCGTTTTCCATCGGTTTGGATGCCGCTGCTCCGGACGCTATCGCGGCACGGGAAGTGGCGAAGTTCTTGGGCACTGAACACCACGAAATACATTTCACGATAGAAGAGGGTATTCAGATTCTGGAAAAATTGATCTGGCATCTGGAAACCTATGATGTAACGTCCATCCGTGCGAGCACTCCGATGTATTTCCTTTCCAAGGCGATTACCGACAGGGGCATCAAAGTAGTGCTTTCCGGCGAAGGTTCCGATGAGATTTTCGGCGGATATCTGTACTTCCGAAACGCGCCAAGTGTAGCCGATTTTCAGAAAGAAACCATCGAACGCGTCCAACTCCTTTCCACCGCTGATTTGTTGCGTGCGGATAAGTCAACAATGGCGCATGGTTTAGAGGCAAGAGTGCCATTTTTAGACAAAGCCTTTTTGGAATTAGCCATCAAAATCCAGCCGAAAGAGAAAATGCCGAAAACCTACGACGGAATCGAAAAATACATCCTCAGAAAGGCCTTTGACACACTGGAACAGCCGTATTTACCGGAACATATCTTATGGCGTCAGAAAGAACAGTTTTCCGATGGCGTAGGCTACCACTGGATTGATGCCTTAATCGAACATTGTGCGTCACAGGTTTCCGATGATGAATTTGCCAAAGCGGAAATTCTGTTTCCGTACAACACACCGGCCACCAAAGAAGCCTTTTTCTACAGAACGATCTTTCATAAGCATTTCCCTCAGGAAAGCGCTGCGAAAACCGTTCGAAAATGGATTCCGAAATGGCAGGTTAATCAAGATCCGAGTGGCCGTGCCAATGCAGCACACGTACAGGCCGATACCAGCATAGCGGTTTCCGCAGAAAAAGCAGTCGCATAATTTACAATGTGATTAGTTTGTTTGTTCAAAGCGTCGGTGTCAACCGGCGCTTTTTTTGTGGAAAACATTAGCATTTTGTTGATAACTTACCGCCTAATCAGGGTTGTGTTTGATGGTAAATCAGCTTCAATTTCATATATTTGCTCGTTAGACAAAAATTATACATTCAGAAGAATAAATTATGAGCGAAGAAGTAAAAAAGAGCAGTTATTCGGCAGACAGTATTCAGGCGCTTGAAGGAATGGAGCACGTAAGGATGCGTCCTTCAATGTACATTGGTGATACAGGAGTGCGAGGGCTTCACCACTTGGTTTACGAGGTAGTGGACAACTCCATCGACGAAGCGTTGGCCGGACACTGTGATACTATTTTTGTAACGATAAATGAAGACAATTCCATTACGGTTGAAGACAACGGGCGTGGAATTCCGGTAGATATTCACAAGAAAGAAGGCGTTTCCGCACTGGAGGTTGTAATGACTAAAATCGGTGCCGGAGGTAAATTCGACAAAGATTCCTATAAAGTTTCCGGAGGTTTGCACGGGGTTGGGGTATCGTGTGTTAACGCTTTGTCCGACCACTTAAAAGCTACGGTTTTCAGAGAAGGCAAAGTATACGAGCAAGAGTACGAAAGAGGAAAAGCGATGTATCCGGTAAAGCAGGTTGGAGAAACCGACAAGCGCGGAACAACTGTTTGGTTCAAACCTGACGGGACGATTTTTACCCAAACACTAGAGTATTCGTATGATACGTTAGCGGCACGTATGCGTGAGTTAGCGTTCCTGAATAAAGGAATCACCATCACTTTAACCGACCGAAGAGAAACGGACAAAGACGGAAATTTCCTCGGTGAAACCTTTCATTCCAAAGAAGGATTGAAAGAGTTCGTTAAATTCCTGGACGGAAACCGTGTGCCAATCATCGGTCACGTAATCAGCATGGAAAACGAAAAAGGGGAAATTCCGGTAGAAGTGGCGTTAATTTACAACGACAGTTACTCGGAAAACATTTTCTCTTACGTAAATAATATCAACACTCATGAAGGAGGGACGCATTTGCAAGGTTTCCGTATGGGATTAACCCGTACCCTTAAAAAGTATGCCGATGCTTCCGGATTGTTGGATAAACTGAAATTCGAAATCTCCGGAGACGACTTCCGTGAAGGTTTGACGGCCATTATTTCCGTAAAAGTGGCTGAACCGCAATTCGAAGGACAGACCAAAACCAAATTAGGAAACAGAGAGGTGGTTTCACCGGTTTCTCAGGCAGTTGCCGAGATGTTGGAAAACTATTTGGAAGAAAATCCAAACGATGCGAAAATCATTGTTCAGAAAGTAATCTTAGCGGCTCAGGCACGTCACGCAGCGAAAAAAGCCCGTGAAATGGTACAACGCAAAACCGTTATGGGGGGCGGAGGTTTACCGGGTAAATTGTCAGATTGTTCCGAGCAGGATCCGGCAAAATGTGAAGTATTCCTTGTTGAGGGAGACTCCGCGGGCGGAACGGCAAAACAAGGTCGTGATCGTAATTTCCAGGCGATTATGCCTTTGCGTGGTAAGATTCTGAATGTGGAAAAAGCGATGCATCACAAAGTATTCGAAAACGAAGAAATCCGCAATATTTTCACGGCACTAGGTGTTACCATCGGAACCGAGGAAGACAGTAAAGCTTTAAATCTTGAAAAACTACGTTATCATAAGGTTGTAATCATGTGTGATGCCGACGTCGATGGTAGTCACATTTCTACCTTAATCTTGACGTTCTTTTTCCGTTACATGAAAGAACTGATTGAAAACGGTTATGTTTATATCGCTACCCCGCCTTTATATATGGTGAAGAAAGGAAACAAAAAAGAGTACGCCTGGAACGATGTACAGCGTGACGAGATTTCCGAGCGAATGGGGGGCGGAGTGTCTATCCAGCGTTACAAAGGTTTGGGAGAGATGAACGCGGAACAGTTGTGGGAAACCACCATGAATCCTGAGTTTAGAACCTTACGTCAGGTATCCATCGATAGCCTTGCGGAAGCGGATAGAATTTTCTCCATGTTAATGGGAGATGAAGTGCCGCCACGAAGAGAATTTATCGAGAAAAACGCGGCGTATGCAAAAATCGATGCATAACGTGTTTAAAATATCGGGATTGTTGCTGACTTGTCTTTTTTTTGGAAACAGGTTACAGGCACAATCGTCACAAACATTTGAAGATTTAGGGTATCTGTTAAACGATGCCCTTTTCTTTTCGGATCAGTACATCACGCCTGCAACGGATGCGGCAGTATATCAGGCAGCCTCAGGTTGGATGACATCACCTAAAAAAAGGAAGTTGTGGGATGTGACGTTGGGGATTCATTCCAATGTTTTTTTTGTTCCGAAACGGGATAGGAGTTTTAAAGTTAACAATGCCGATTTTCAGTTTTTTCAGATTGAAGGTGCAACTTCAGCTACGGTTCCTACGGCTTTAGGTAATGATTCGCAAATCTATCTTGCCGGAGATTTGGATGGGGAAGAAATCCGTCTGAAATCACCCGAAGGGGTTAATCAGGAAACGATTTTTTACCCGTATCTTCAGGGTTCCGTCGCTTTGCCTTACGGTATCGAAATTATTGCCAAATATTCGACTAAAACCAAATTGAAAAGAGGGGATTATCAGGTGTACGGTTTCGGTCTGAAACACAATTTCAGTCAGTATTTTAAATCACTTGAAGCTAAAAAAGTCAATTTGGCTGCTTTGGCGGTGTATTCTAAAGAGGATATCAGTTTTGATTTTATCAGTATCCCAACACAATACGGAAGTCTTGGAATCAATCGGCTAAACGGTTTAGTGGATACGTGGCAGTTTCAGGTTAACGGTTCGAAAGAATTCGGAAACTTTGAACTGATGGCCGGAATTATTGTAAATACCAGTAACTTTAAATACAAAGTAGGAGGGGAAAGGGGTGAAATCGAGAATATAATTCCGTTACAGCAAATCCTGAACAAGAAACTGGAGGAAATCTACAAAACCAAAACCAATGTAATGGGGGAAATTTCAGGCCGTTATCAGATTAAGAAATTTTACCTGCAGCCGGTGGTTGCCTTTGGGAAATTTGTTAATGCCAATTTTTCTGTGCAGTATGAATTTTAATTCCTATATTTAGAACCGAATTAACCAACCCAAAAAAATATATTAATCATGAAAGTAACAATAGTTGGCGCCGGAAATGTAGGGGCCACTTGTGCAGATGTTATCTCTTACAGAGGAATTGCAAGCGAAGTTGTATTGTTGGATATCAAAGAAGGTTTTGCCGAAGGTAAAGCGATGGATATTTCACAATGCGCCACTACCACAGGATTTAATACCCGTGTAGTAGGGTCAACAAATGATTATACTAAAACGGCAGGAAGCGATGTGGTAGTGATTACTTCAGGTATTCCGAGAAAACCGGGCATGACACGTGAAGAATTAATCGGAATCAATGCCGGAATTGTGAAAGGTGTGGCGGAAAATGTGCTGAAACATTCTCCAGATGCTATTATTGTTGTGGTTTCCAACCCAATGGATACCATGACCTATTTAACGTTAAAAGCAACCGGATTGCCTAAAAACCGTATCATCGGAATGGGTGGTGCGTTAGACAGTTCGCGTTTTAAATATTACTTGTCTAAAGCATTAAACAAGCCTTCTAACGATGTGGATGGTATGGTAATCGGAGGTCACGGCGATACAACCATGATTCCTTTAACCCGTTTGGCTTCATATTGTGGAACTCCGGTTTCAACCTATTTGTCTCAGGAAGAAATGGATAAAGTGGCTGCCGATACGATGGTAGGCGGTGCGACTTTAACAGGATTGTTGGGGACTTCAGCATGGTATGCTCCGGGTGCATCTGTAGCCTATCTAGTAGACAGTATCTTAAACGATCAGCGTAAAATGATTCCTTGCTCGGTGCTTTTGGAAGGCGAATACGGTCAGAATGATATTTGTTTAGGCGTGCCGTGCATCATTGGGAAAAACGGAATCGAATCTATAGTAGATGTCAAATTAAACGATGCCGAAAAAGCCTTATTTGCAAAAAGTGCCGATGCAGTCCGCGCGATGAACGGTGATTTGAAATCAGTTTTGGTGTAATCCAAATCACATAATAATAAGGAAGACTGCTCCATGCAGTCTTTTTTTTGATATAATTAAGAAATAAATTGGTAAATAGTATTGTAAAGTATATATTTGCTCGTTTTTGAAAAAAATAATTAATTTTTAGTAATAATGCAGAATAAAGGACTCATTAAATTTTTTGCAATTTTGTTTGCGTTGGTAAGTATTTACCAGCTTTCCTTCACAGTTGTTACCAATAATATCGAGAGCAAAGCGAAAGCGGCTTCCGGTGGCGATTCCAAAAAAGAGTTGGCCTATTTGGATTCAATTGGCAGAGAGAAAGTGTTTTTAGGTCATACTTTTAATGAAGTAAGAGAAAAACAAATTAACAAAGGTCTTGACCTTGAAGGAGGTATTAATGTTACCCTTCAGATTTCGGTTAAAGACGTTTTAAAAGGATTAGCGAATAATTCGAAAAACCCGGTTTTCAACCAGGCATTATCGGAAGCTACCAAAAACAGAGAAGGAAATCAGGATTATCTGGATGCGTTCTTCATTGCTTTTGATAAAGTTTCCAACGGTACCACTAAGTTATCATCTCCGGAGATTTTTGCCAACAGAAATCTTACCGAGATTACTTCCAAAATGACCGATGCTCAGGTAAAACCAATTATCAAGCAAAAAGTAAAAGAGTCTGTTGAAAGTGCTTTTAACGTATTGAGAGAGCGTATCGATAAATTCGGAGTTACACAGCCAAACATCCAGAAGATTGGAGAATCCGGAAGAATTTTAGTGGAATTACCGGGTGCGAAAGATGTAGACCGTATCACAAAATTACTTCAGAGTACAGCTCAATTGGAGTTCTGGCAAACCTATAAAATGGAGGAAATCGGGAGTTTCCTTTTGGCGGCTAACGATGCTTTGAAGAAAACTGAGAAACCGGTTGCCGTAAAAGAAGCACCGAAAACTTCACAAATTGATTCCTTATTAACAGGATCAACAGCAAAAGATACTACAACTGCTGCAGCTGCTGCAAATAACCCGTTATTAGGATTGGTAAAAGGCGGCGGACAACAAGGTGGTCCGGTTTTGGCTTATTTCAGTCCAAAAGATACGGCGAAAGTTAACAGTTATTTAAAAAGAGAAGATATCAGAGCTTTATTGCCTGCAGAACAGCGTTTTGCCCGTTTTGCGTGGGGTAAAGTAAATCCAAAAACTCCTGATGTGGTAGAGCTTTTCGCTTTAAAAACTACTCGTGACGGTGTGCCTCCGGTAGGTGGTGGTGTGGTAACCAACGCTAAAGACGATTTCAACCAGTTAGGTAAACCATGTGTAACAATTCAGTTTAATGCAGCGGGAGCGAGAAAATGGGAAGATTTCACAGGAGAAGTTGCTAAAACAGTAGGTTTTATTGCTATCGTTTTAGACAACACGGTTCACTCTGCACCACGTGTTGAAAAACCAATTCCTGGCGGAAGTTGTGAAATCTCAGGTTCTTTTGAGATTTCTGAAACTAAAGACTTAGCCAATATCTTAAGAGCCGGTAAATTACCTGCATCTGCGGAAATTGTACAAAAAGAAGTAGTAGGTCCGTCATTAGGACAACAGGCTATTGATAACGGTATCATGTCATCATTAGTAGGATTGGCACTGGTATGTTTGTGGATGGTATTCTATTACGGAAGAGCTGGTTGGTATGCCAATGTTGCTTTGATTGTTAACTTATTGTTCTTATTCGGAATTTTAGCAAGCTTAGGAGCTGTATTAACGTTGCCGGGTATTGCAGGTATCGTATTGACAATGGGTACTGCGGTAGACGCGAACATCATTATCTATGAGCGTGCCAAAGAAGAATTGCGCCATGGTAAATCCTTAGCGGATTCCGTTGTGGCTTCATATAGCTGGCATGGAGCAATGCGTTCTATTATTGATGCGAACGTAACGCACATCTTAACCGGTTTGATTCTATTCATTTTTGGAACAGGACCGATTAAAGGTTTCGCCACTACTTTGTTAATAGGTATTTTTACCTCCTTGTTCACGGCAATTTTTATTGCGAGAATCTTTATCGACAGAGATATTGCAGCCGGAAGATCGCTAATGTTTGCTACTAACATTACTAAAAACTGGTTTACAAACTTCCATTTCGACTTTTTGAAAGCTAAAAAATGGACGTATATGATCTCTTCTTTAGTTGTAATTGTAAGTTGTGTTTCCTTCTTTGTGAATGGTTTGGATCAGGGGGTTGATTTTGTCGGTGGTAGAACCTTCCAGGTGAAATTCGAAAAACCGGTTGTGCCATCTGAAATTTCAGAAGAACTTTCCAAAGAGTTTGGAGTAAACGTAGAGGTAAAAGAATTTGGTAATTCAAGCCAAATGCGTATCATTACGAAGTACAAAGTATTGGAAGACGGAGTTGGTGTAGACAAAGAAGTGAACGAGAAATTGTACAACGGTTTGAAAAAACACTATACAGCCAGCAATATTTCTTATGAGGATTTCATCAATACTGCTGAAGGAAAAACACTGGGCGTGGTGTCTTCATCAAAAGTAAGTGCTACAGTATCCGACGATATCAAAACCAACTCGTTTTGGGCGGTTATCGGTGCCATGCTGGTAGTAGGCTTGTATTTGGCGGTATCCTTCCGCAAATGGCAGTACTCTTTAGGAGCGATTGCTGCGGTTGCGCACGACGTTATCTTTGTATTGGGTACTTATTCATTGCTTTACAAGTATATGCCGTTCCACATGGAAATGGACCAGCACTTCATTGCTGCGATTCTTACCGTTATCGGTTACTCGATGAATGATACTGTAATCGTATTCGACCGTATCCGTGAGTTTATTGCAGGGAACACCAAAGGAGATTTCAACAAGATTGTAAACGACTCTGTTAATACAACATTGTCAAGAACCATCAATACTTCCTTAACAATGATTATCGTATTGTTAATCATGTTCATATTCGGCGGGGAATCAATCCGAGGCTTTATCTTTGCGATGTTAATCGGTATTGCAGTAGGTACTTACTCTTCTTTATTCTTAGCGACACCGGTGTTGGTAGATTCAATGCCAAAATCAGACAAGGATGAAGTAGAAAGACTTCATGAAGAAGCAAACGCATAATTGCTTTAATGATAAAGAAAAGCCACTCAGTAATGGGTGGCTTTTTTGTTTTCAGTACAGTATTGTTTGGGCTTTTTTGGAATGGTAATTCTGCCATACGTTGCAATCTTTTCAGGGCTTATTTGCAGGCAAACAAGCCCTGAAAAGGATTTCCTCTGCTTTCAGGAGTAGTAGGAAGCCATTTTCTTACCAGCAGGGTATTCTGTGCGGAAGCTGAAGGAATTTTTTTTTCATGATACTTTTGAGTAATCAGTCATAAAAAGTAAGCCATAAAAAAGCCGGTACAAGACCGGCTTTCATAATATACAAACAATTGTAATTTATTTTGTAGTTGTTTTTAAAGCTCTGGAGACCAAATAAGCGCCAATTGCAATAAAAGGTAAACTTAGCCATTGTCCGGTAGAGAAAAGCCCTAAGGCGCTCTCAAAACCACCCTGACTCTCTTTTACAAACTCCACAAGGAAACGAATAGTCCAAAGCATTACCAGAAACAGACCAAAAAGGTAACCCTGTTTTTCCCGGGCGTTGGTTTTCCAGTACAAATAGAATAAAATCGCAAACACGATTACGTAGCCAAACGCTTCGTAAAGTTGTGCAGGATGTTTTACGACCACATCATTCAGCAGGTTAACATACTGCGGATCAGATTCTATGGCTTTGTAAGCGGCTTTAGGATCGGAAATGCCTGTTTTTTCAACGGCTTCTCTCGCGTTATATTGGTCGCGGATAAACTTGATTCCTAATGAAGAAGTGGTCTCTTTACCCACAATCTCAGAGTTGAAAAAATTACCCAAACGCACAAAAATCGCACCGCTGGAAACCGGAATCACAATACGGTCCAAAATCCATAAAATAGGGCGGTGGATAATCTTTTTGCTGTAATAAAACATCACCAGAATAATGGCAATTGCAGCGCCGTGACTGGCTAATCCGGCAAACCCGGTAAATTCAAATTCCGGACTGAACCGGAACGGCAGCAAAATTTCAAGTTTATGATCTTTAAAATAATCCCAGTCGTAAAAGAAAACATGCCCCAATCGTGCACCTAAAAGCGTTGCAAAGACCGTGTAAATGAATAAGGAGTCTAATTTTTCAAGTGATTCGCCTTCTCTCTGGTAAATGTGTTTCATGATGTACCACCCTAAACCAAAAGCGACAATAAACATTAAACTGTAAAAACGAATCATGAAAAATCCTAAATCGATTCCCTCAGAAGGATTCCATACAAAGTATAGCGGTTGTGTCATATTAAAAATGTAAGCTTTATTTCGGTAAAAATAAGAAATGAAAAATAGTACAACGACTAAAAAGGGTTAATTTAATCAGAAATTTTACGGAACAGGGTCGTAACCGCTTCCGCCCCAGGGATGACAACTGCTGATTCGCTTCACGGCCAGCCATCCGCCCTTAAACAAACCGTGTTTTTTCAGCGCTTCCACCGTATAATGCGAACAGGTAGGCGAGTAGCGGCAAACGCCCGGAGTGAAGGGAGAAATCGCCACCTGATAAAACCGTACGAGTACGATAAACGGAAAAATAAGAATCTGTTTCAGCATGTTTCAAAAAAAATGATGAAGTAAAGGTACTCCATCATTTTGTAAAAATTATTGTTATGTAAATGATTTACTGAATTGTAAACGAAGTACCTTCTTTTCCGTCCTTCAGCTGAATGCCCAACGCTAAAAGCTTGTCGCGTATTTCGTCGGACAAACTCCAGTCTTTGTTCGCCCGGGCTTCGTCACGCATCCCGATAAGCATGTTTACCACGCCTTCGAGTTTGTTGCTGTTGGCTGCGGTTTCTTTTTCACTTTGCAAACCTAAAACATCAAATACAAAGGTGTGAAGACTCTTTCTGAAAAGTTCCAAATCGCTTGCGGTTAAGGTTTCTTTTCCTTCTCTCAGCAGGTTGATATAACGAACGCCTTCAAATAACTGCGCAATTAAAATCGGACTGTTAAAATCGTCGTTCATGGCATCATAACACGACTGTTTCCAGTCGGAAATGTTTAGGGAAGAACTTGCTGAAGCTTCAACATTATCCAAACTGTCAATAGCTTCCATCAATCGGTTGAAACCTTTCTCGGAAGCTAAAATTGCCTCATCGGAAAAATCCAAAATGCTGCGATAGTGCGCCTGTAAAATAAAAAAACGGGCCACAGAAGGCGAAAAGGCTTTACTCAGAACCGAATTGTTTCCGGTAAAAAGTTCTCTCGGAAGAATGTTGTTTCCGGTCGATTTCGCCATTTTCTTTCCGTTAAGCGTGAGCATGTTGGCGTGCATCCAGTAATTTACCGGAGTTTCGCCTGTACAGGCTTCGTTTTGGGCGATTTCACATTCGTGGTGCGGGAATTTTAAATCCATACCGCCACCGTGAATGTCGAAATGCTTGCCTAAGTACTTGGTACTCATAGCGGTACATTCCAAGTGCCAGCCCGGAAAACCGTCGCCCCACGGAGAAGGCCAACGCATGATGTGCTGCGGTTCGGCATTTTTCCACAAAGCGAAATCCAACGAGTTTAGTTTATCGGATTGACCGTCTAAATCCCGGGTGTTGGAAATCATGTCTTCGATGTTGCGTCCGCTCAACTTCCCGTAATTGTGCGCTTCGTTAAACTTTGCCACATCAAAATATACCGAACCGTTCGAAACGTAAGCAAAACCGTTATCGATAATTTGCTTGATGATTTCAATCTGTTCGATAATATGTCCGGTTGCTGTGGGTTCAATGCTTGGCGGATAATTGTTGAACAGTTCCATAATCTGATGGAAATCGACCGAATATTTCTGTACGACTTCCATCGGTTCAATCTGCTCTACGCGTGCTTTTTTGGCGATTTTGTCTTCGCCTTCGTCTTCGTCATCCACAATATGACCTACATCGGTAATGTTACGCACATAGCGCACTTTGTACCCCAAATGTTTCAGGTAGCGGTATACCAAATCAAACGAAATAAAAGTCCTGCAGTTTCCCAAGTGAACATTGCTGTAAACTGTTGGTCCACAGACGTACATTCCCACGTGTCCTTCATGGATGGGTTTGAAAAGTTCTTTTTCTCCGGAAAGCGAATTGTAAATCTTTAACGGTTGATTTTGATATAGTTGCATAGAAAATTATTGAAAAATTTAAAGATTGAAAGATTAAAAAAAAATTAAAACTTCAAAATCTCTGTCATTTAAAAGGTAGTGTCCAGTTTAATGTAATCCAAAAATTCGCGACGTACTTTGTCTTCTTTGAATTTTCCGCCGAATTCTGCCGTTACCGTACTGCTTTCGATATCGCGGATACCTCTTGAATTGACGCAAAGGTGTTTGGCATCGATTACACACGCCACATCTTCGGTGTTTAAAACACGCTGTAATTCCTGAACAATCTGAATGGTCAGACGTTCCTGAACCTGAGGTCGTTTGGCATAATAATCGACAATTCGGTTCATCTTGGATAAACCTACAACCGTTCCGTTGGAAATGTATGCCACATGGGCGCGACCAACTATAGGGAGTAAGTGGTGCTCGCAGGTAGAATAAACCGTGATGTTTTTTTCCACCAGCATTTCACCGTATTTGTATTTGTTTTCGAAAGTGGAAGAACCCGGTTTTTTATGAGGATGCAAACCGCCGAAAATTTCTTTTACAAACATTTTGGCCACTCGGTTTGGTGTGCCTTTTAAGCTGTCGTCTGTAAGGTCTAAACCAAGTGTATTTAGTATGTTTTCGACATCTTTTTTGATAGAGTTGATTTTCTCTTCATCAGACATTTCAAAAGCATCAGAACGCAAAGGAGTTTCGGCACTTGTGGCAATATGGTCGTCTCCTAATTGATCGTTCAAATCGTCGTTATGAATCATTATAAAGGTTTTGATTTATGAAATAATTGTAGCAAAGATAATTAATAAAAATTATACATCGTTCTGTCGGTGAAATGAAATCTTTTAACGACAAATACAGCCGTGAAACAGCTTTGTTTTTAATAAAATGAGGTTAATTTGTTATATTGTTAATAACTATTGTATTTGTCAGAATCCTTGTATTTGCTGGCTTTGTATTGTTTTTGTTGTTTGTTGTTTTGAAATAAGTAAATATTTTTTTGTGTTTTTTATAAATTTTTGCATATTTGTTAATTAACATAATTTTAATATTTCCGAAACGTATGGCTCAACATTACATTTGTGTTACATTTCTAACTGATTTTACAAAGGGATAATTATGTTGGCAGTTATTCCTTTTCCGATATTTCTTCTTAACGCTTCAAATCATTCTCGAAGCGGTTTTTTGGCTATTAATATTTTTCTCAATTTTTTAAAATAAATTTTATGAAGCATTTGTACTTTTTGCTGGCTTTGTTGTTTACTTCATTTTCTTCTGTCGTTTTTGCGCAAACGCAAGATTTGAACAGTGATAGTGGTAAATTTAATCTACCTCCTGGGTATCGCATGCCTTTGAAAATGAAGGTTTATGATTTGTCCCATAAACTTACCGGTAAACTTTCGGAAGAAAAGTATACCTCAGAGGATTTGAAATTCTTAAAAAGGATTTCAGATGAAGAGTTGGAAAAATATAAAGATCAGGCTCCGGACTATTACAACTACTACAAAAAAGGAACCGATTTTATTAATTCGCTGTCATCCAAAGTCAAATCCATATACTCGAAAGAGGAATTGTGGTACATATATGCATTTGATCAGAAGTTGAAAAATAAACTAACAACTATAAAATAAGTAATTATGAGAAATAACTACTTTTTAAGTTTTGTATTCTTTTTGATTAGCTGCATAAGTTTTGGACAGACTTATAATATGGCTAGCGGTGCTAACGGTACAATTAGTACGTGTTCCGGAACTTTTAAAGACGGAGGCGGAAATGGTAACTATGCCAGCAATCAATCCAGTACAATTACGTTTTGTCCTTCAACTCCGGGAAGTTTAATCCGGGTTTCATTTACTTCTTTTGATACTGAAGATGGATATGACTATTTAGAGGTATGGAACGGAAATACAGTTTCTGGAGCTGCAGCCGATACTTTTATGGGAACTTTGGGAGCGTTTGTTGTAACCTCGTCAAGTCCTGACGGCTGTTTAACATTTCGTTTTACCTCAGATTCTTTAATTCAATATTCAGGATGGTCAGCAACTATTTCATGTGTGACACCTTGTACACCTCCGGTTGCTGCAATGGTGAGTACAGCAACTGTAGACCTATGTCCTTCTACGTCTTTGTCGCCGGGTTCCTTTACGGTTCCGTTTAATGCTTCAAATTCAACAACTGCATCCGGAAGTATTGTTCGTTACGAATGGGATTGGGGTGATGGAACATCAAGTATTACGGCAGGCCCTAACACTACACATACCTTTCCTAGTACTGGTGGATACTACATTGTTAGATTGAAGGTAAGAAATAATATAACCACAACTGATCCGTTAGGCTGTTTGAGTACCAATTCGGTCACAAGAGTCGTCAGGGTGATGCCGGAACCAAGTTTTGCCGGAACTACCACCGGCCCAATTCCGGTAAACTGTGGAGATTCGGTTACCTTAAACGGATTGGCGCTTTCGCAGACAATTGTACAGGCAACACCTTCGATCGTTTCAAGTCCGGTATCATTACCAGACGGATCAGGGTCCAGTTATACATCAAGTCTTGATTTTTCGGGATTGTTTCCAGCTGGTTCGACTGTGACAGCAGGGTGTTATCCGACTTTAACTTTTAATTTGGAACATTCTTATTCGGGAGATTTGGAGATTACTTTAATAGCTCCGTCCGGTCAATCGGTGATGGTATACGACCAGCATGGTGGAGGAACTCATTTTGGTACTTGTGCCAACGCCGCAGATAACGGTGTTCCGGGCTGTGTTGCGACGTATACCGTTGTAAATTCAGGAGGTGTTGCATGGACTGCTGCAGGAGTAACAACCACGGCAACTTCAACGTGTGGTACTTATGGAGGAGCATGCGAAACGGGAAATTATTATATTTCTCAAACATACAACTCCACAAATCCGTTTTCTGCTTTTAATGGAGCTACAATGAATGGTGTCTGGACGTTACAGGTGAAAGATAATTTAACTTTAGATGATGGTGTTTTGTCGAACTGGTCTTTAACTTTTCCGGCCTCATGTTATGGCAGTTTACAATCGGCTACACCAGATTTAACTACTGCTACATGGTCAACTACCGGTTCAGGGCCAGCGGTTCCTGCACAAACGACTACAAGTACTGTTGTTAACAATCCGGGACCAACATGTCCGCCACCAGGACCATGTGTTGGTAACAGTTTGGCGAATAATGTTACAATCGGACCTTTCCCGACGGCTGGATCATATGTATATTCCTTTACTGTAACGGATGAATTTGGCTGTCAGTACAGAAGAAATGTAACGATTAATGTTACCTGTCCTTGTCCGTCAGCATCTATTAGCTATACCGGCTCACCGTTCTGTAATGTTGCTGGTTCTCAAGCAGTAACACTTACCGGCGTTGGAAGTTATACGGGTGGTACTTATAGTGCTACTCCTGCGGGATTATCTATAAATACTACTACAGGGGCAATTAATACAGGTGCGAGTACACCGGGGACATATACTGTTACCTACAGTTTAACTCCAGGCGGAGGGTGTCCGGTTATTAATGCAACTACTTCAGTTACAATTTCTGCGACTCCAACGGCCTCGGTAACATCGACTACGCCAATATGTTCGGGAAATAATGCTGTATTCAATGTAACTGGAACTCCTAATGCCACAGTGACATATAATATCAACGGAGGAGCTGCTCAAACAGTTGTATTGAGTGCTGCAGGTACAGCAACAGTGACTGTTCCGTCTGTAGTTGCTAATACAACATTTAATGGTACTTCGGTAGCATCAAGTGGAACCCCTTTAATCGGTTTAGGGCTTTCGGCCACAGGAGGTAATACGCCTGCTAATGCAACAGGTGCAATATCTGCTTCTGGAGCTGCGGCTAATGCAACTAATTGTGCTTTTGTTGACGGTTCGGCAACAACTTTAACAATTACACTGCAACATACTGTTCCGGCTGGTACTAATATAACTGTGAGTATAGCAAAAGATACGAATCCAGGTGCAGTTAATATTTCAGATGGTACGGCAACAATTGGAACTTTTAATTCAGGTACTAATGATGTACTTCAATATATAACAGTTACAACTACAGTTGCTACAAATACAATTGTCATCACAAGGACAGGAGGTATTGTTTGGGTAGATGGAGTGCAGTATACTTATATTCCTGTGGGATGTACAACACCTTTGGCAATTACTAACACTGTAGTTGTTAATCCAGTACATACTATTACAGCAGGCTCTGATCAAACAGTTTGTATGAACAGTGCCATGACAGCTATTACGATGACATTGGGTGGAGG